>NZ_BCQA01000001.1:5349382-6832823 GCF_001748145.1 Bosea sp. BIWAKO-01 | reverse complement strand
GCATCGACCGGGGTTTCTCTGAGACCTGGCCAGCCCCCGAGTTGGCACACGAACAGGCCGGGCACGCGAACGGATCTGGCGCGTGAACGGATTTGACCTGCCCTGAACGCCCATGTCCGGCTGCGGGCGCGATCGAGCCGGTTCCGCGAGCGACTGCTGCCATTCCTCGTCATCGCACGGTGGTTTCGGTGACAGGTGACCGGAGCGGGGATGGTGGCGCGGATGGCGAAGATCGATTTCAAGAAAGCCCTCAAGCCACTCTATGACCCGCCCGCCGGGGACTTCGCTTTGGTCGAGGTGCCGCCGATGCTGTTCGTGAAGGTGAACGGCGAGGGCGATCCCAACACCGCACCGGCTTACCGCTCGGCGCTCGAATGGCTCTACGGGGTCAGCTACACCGTGAAGTTCGCCGCAAAGGCTGCGCTCGGCAGGGATTATGTGGTGCCGCCGCTGGAAGGATTGTGGTGGGCCGACGATCCCCGGAGCTTCATCACCCGGCAAAAGAGCCAGTGGCACTGGACGATGATGATCATGGCGCCGGATTTCGTCTCACCTGACATGTTCGAGAAGGCTGTAGCCAAGACGGGCTTGAAGCTCGGCCAGCCCCCGCAAAGCCTGCGCCTCGAACCCTATGCCGAAGGGCTCTCGTTCCAGACCCTGCATGTCGGCAGCTATGATGAGGAGGGGCCGGTCCTGGCCCGGCTCCACGGCGAGGTGATGCCGGCCAGGGGGATGGTCTTCAACGGCCCCCACCACGAGATCTACCTGAGCGATCCGCGCAGGACGGAGGCGGCCAGGCTCAAGACGATTCTGCGCCAGCCGGTGAAGCTCCGGGCTTAGGTGAGGCGGTCGAAATGACCGACGGCGCGCCTTCGGCAGCGTCAGCGATGGACCTCCACAGGACATCGGGTGATGTCGATTGACCCCGGGGTCGGCATGACGCAGCTTGACGCTCAAGGCGCATCGATAAGTGCCATGAGGGGAACGATGCGGCAGGTTTCGGTCAAGATCGCGGCAGCTGCGTTTGGTATCCTTGTCGCGGCTGCAGGTCCCGCGACAGCGACCGAAGGTGGCGCCAGCCTTTATGTTCTTGGTTTTCACGGCGCGATGGCGGGTTTCCTTCCGCCGCCGGGCTTTTACTTTGAAACGGACCTCTACAGTTATTCCGGCCGCTTATCCGCGGGCGTGCGGACATCGCTTGGTGGCGCCGTGCTGGCCAACGTCAAGGCGGAAGCGCGGGCCGCTTTCCTGACGCCGACATGGGTGACGCCGCTGGAGATTCTCGGCGGCAATCTGGCCATCGGCGTTTCGCTGCCTTTGGGGGTGCCGCGTGTCAGCGCAGGCGCGGTCATTTCATCGTCACGGCTCGGGCGGGCCGTGGGTCTTAGCGAGCGGGACGCAACCTTCAATCTGGGCGACCCGATCGTATCGGCGGTTGTCGGCTGGCATGCGGGGAAGTTCCATTGGTCGACCGCGGCAGCGGTCAATATTCCGTCGGGAACCTATCAGGACGGCGAACTCTCGAACATGTCCTTCAACCGCTGGATCGGCGATCTGTCGGCTGCCTTGACCTATCTCGACCCGGAGCTGGGGTTGGACATCTCCACGGCCCTGGGTTTTGAAATCAACGGCAGGAACAACGCGACGGATTACAACAGCGGCAATGCGCTCCATGCCGATCTTGCGATCACCAAGAACCTGACCAAGGAACTGTCGATTGGCCTGCTGGCGGGGCACTACCATCAGATCACGGGCGACAGTGGCTCGGGCGATTCAGTGGGGCCATTCAAGGGACGCGTCACGGCGGTCGGCGGGTCCATCGGCTACAATTCAAAGTGGCCGGCACGCCCGTATCGACCCAATTGAAGGTCTTGCGGGAAGTCGCGGTCGAGAACCGCCCGCGTGGCACGATAGCCCTGTTCACCCTGGCCTTTCCCCTTGGCGGCCAGGCAGCGCCGGCCGCGAAACCGGTGAAGTAACGGTCTCGGGCGAGTGGCTCAGTTCTGAGGACGATAAGAACATCCGCTTCCGGCGGTTGGGTTCACACTCAATCTCGCGAGCCTACGCGCCATCATGCTCACGCAACCGGAGCGGGAGCCAAGATCGCTCGGCCAATCCGGAATGTCTGCTTCCGGACAAGGGGTCTTCGATCGCGGGCCTGCGAGAGCAGGTTCCGATCGGTCTGACGCGGCGGAATTCGAAAGCCTCCAGGCGAGGAGGGCTCAGGCCCGGGGCCGATGCAACCCCAGTCTTTCTGCCTCCACGACCAGATGCGTCCACTCCGTCTCGGTGGCGCGACGAGATTGCGTCATGAACCGATTTCCCTGATGGGTGGGTATGAGAACCCGGATCAAGATTTGCGGGATCGCGTCGGCTGACGAAGCCCGCCTGGCGATAGACGCCGGCGTCGACGCTCTCGGCTTCAATTCCGTGGGGCCGTCCAGCCCTCGCTATGTCGCGGACGCGACAGTCGCCGCGATCACGACGCTCACACCGCCTCCCGTCGCGACCTTCCTGCTGACCGTCGAGCGGACAGCCGATGCGATCGCCGCCCATGTGCGCCGGACGCGTCCGAGCACGGTGCAGATCCTCTGGGGCATCGATCCGGCCGAGTCCGCCCGTCTGGCCGAGATCGAACCGGATCTGCGTCGCGTCCAGGTCGTCCATGTCGAGAGCCGCGCAGCGCTGGAGCTGATCCCGGCCTACAGCCCCTATGTTCACGCCTTCCTGCTCGACTCAGGGAGCCCAAGCGCGGCGGCGCCGGAACTGGGCGGCACCGGGCGACCGCATGACTGGGCGATCAGCGCCGAATTCGTCGAGGCCAGCCCTCTGCCGGTGTTCCTCGCGGGCGGGCTTACCCCGGCAAATGTCGGCGCCGCCATCCGACAGGTCAGGCCGTTCGGCGTGGACCTGTCCTCAGGCGTTCGGACTGCAGGCCAGCTCGACCCGGCCAAGGTGGCGGATTTTGCGCTGGCGGTGCGGAAGGCGGATGACGCTCTGAACCCGACCTAGGGCTCGGCGCAAGTCGCCCCCGGCCAATCCAGTCAGGCCTGCATTCCACCAATAGGCGCATCTCGGTTCACTGGCGCCTTGCACACAAGCCAGGGAGCCTTGGTCGTGCACCCGCTCGGCCCGCGCCATTCACGGCGCCGGAATCAGGCCTGCTCGCCTTCAGAACCTGATGTCGATGCGCCCCTTGAGGGCGTGATCGCGGGTTCGCTCGCCGACGGCTGCGGAATAGGTGATCCCGACCGTGGTCGAGGCGGTGGCGCGCCAGTCGAGCCCGGCTTCGGCGACCAGCGCATTGCGATCGATGGCCGTCGCGTAGACCTGGGCCGGCGTCGTGCCGCCCACGAAAGCCGTTGCGGCCTGCGGTGTCAGCTCGCCAAAGCCGTAACGCCAGCCGATGAGGCCGCGGGCGAAGAGCGGCATCGTGCCGAGCTGCGCCTCGGCGCGCAGGCCAAGCGTCGTGAAGCCGAGGTTCTGCTCTCCGGAGAAGACGCGCAGCGCGGCTGCGCCGCCCTGTTCTAGGCCGGAGCCGGAGGAGACCCTGAGCAGGACGAGCTGGGCGAAGGGCTCGAGGGCGAAGCGCTCGAAGCGGAAGGCATGGCCAAGTTCGGTGAAGGCCTGAGCCACCTGGCTGTCGCGATCCGAGCGCAGCCTGTCGCCAAAGCCGCGGAGCTGCACCTGGCGGGTCAGGCTGGTTTCGCCGAATGAATAGCCGAGGCCGCCATCGAGCCGCCAGGCGCCGAGGCGCGCGCCGGCATAGAGTGCGGCATGGCCGCTTTCGAGCCGGCCCGACGACAGTCTGGCGTCGACGTCGAAGTTCGAGCGGGTGTAGCCGCCGGCGATGCCGAGCCTGAGCGAGCCCGCGGCCGTATCGTAGAGCTTGAGGTCGGCGCCGAGGATGGCGCCGCCGGTGCGCTGGGAGAGGCTCGCGGCATTGCCGTCACCATTGCTGTTCGCTTGCGCTCCGACCGCCTCGCCCCAGATGGTGAAGCGCTCCTCGAAGCGCGGCGCCGGCATCTGGACCGGGCTCTTGCGGCTCGGCAGGTCGGCCGTGAACTCCGCCGCGACGCTCTGGCCTGGCGCCACCAGCAGCGGCCCGCGCAGGCGCCCGAGGATCGCCTCGCGCAGCAGCCGGCTTTCGCCGATCGCGACCGCGACGCCCTGGGCATGAGCCTCGCCCGAGAGCTGGTCGAATCCGGCGCGCGCCTCATCGGCGGTGGCCGAGAGCAACGCATCATAGACGCGGTTTCCCGCTCCCAGCCCCTCCGCCGCGACCGCGATCCCGCTCTGGTTGCGCGTTCGGGCGATGAAGGTTCCGCCCCCGCCCGGCCCGAACGACGTGCCGTTGCGGCTCATCGTCAGAGTGACGTTCTGCGGGGCGTAAGCCAGCGAGGGCGTCAGGAAGGCGAGGTTCGAGGTGACGTCGGTGAACCGCCCGCTGACGCCGCCGCCCGCCGTCAGGATGGTGTAGGTCGTCGCGGCCGCGTAAGTGCCGTTCTCGGCCAGGACCTGGACGGTGCCGCCCGAGAGTGTCGCCAGGCCCGACGCATTGATCCGGTCGCCCTGTCCGGCTGCGTTGATCTCGACCTGATAGGTCGAGCCGGCGGCGAAGGCGACATTGCCGGCAATGGTCAGCGTGCCGATCGAGTTGCCCGGCGCGACCGTACCGCCGCTCATCACGGCAAGGCCACCGAGCGTGCCTGAGCCGGCGAGCGTGCCGCCGCTGTTCACCGTCGCCGCGCTCGCGATCGAGCCGTTGACGACGAGCGTGCCGGCATTGACCGACGTCGTGCCGCTATGGAGGCTGGCGCCCGAGAGCACGAGCGTGCCGGCGCCCGCCTTGGTCAGGGATTTGCCGTCCCAGCCGGTCGCGGCATTGGGCGCCCTGTCGGTCAGCGCCACGCCCATATCGAACCTGTCGGCGGGATTGCTCAGCGTGAACGTGCCATGCGCGAGAGAGTTGCCCGCGGTCCAGCTCAAGCCATAGCTCGCGAGATATTGCTTGCTGTCGGCCGACTTGCCGGTCGCCAGCGTCAGATAATCGACCGTTCCGTTGAAGCCGCCGATTGTGACCGTGCCGAAGTCGCCGTTGATGCCTGAACGGGTGTCGATCAGGACCTTGCCCAGGCCGCCCGCATCGCTGATGCCGCTGAGGTTGAAAGCGACGTTGCTGCCGAGCGTGACGCGTTCGGCCTGCAGCAGGGGACCGCCCGCGGAGGCCACGACCGACAGGGCCGTATTGTTGGCGAAGCCCACATCCAGAGCGACGGTCACTGCCGCCAGGCTCTGGATCGCCAGGCTGCCGCCGGTCACATTGATGCCGCCCGCGAGAGTGTAGGTTCCCGCTGCCGCGCCGGTCCCGAATTGCAGCGTGCCGCCCGATACCGTTGCGTTGCCGCCGGAGCCGAGGCCGGCCGTGTTCGCGACGACCAGCGTTCCGGCCTTGACCTGGGTCGTGCCGCTACGCGTCAGGGCTTTGTCCAGTGTCCAGGTGCCGCTGCCCTGCTTGACGAGCGCGCCGGTGCTGAAACTGGTCGTGCCGCTGACGGCCGCCGAATAGAGCTGGGCGCCCGTGCCATCCAGCGTCAGCGTCGAGGCAGCGTTGGTGCCGATGCCCAGATTGCCCGTGATGCTGGAGCCGGTGAATAGCGAGACGGTGTTGGTGCTCGCGGTGCGCAGCGCCACATTGCCTTTCAGCGCGCCGGAATTGCTGAGCGCGGTGTTTCCGCCGATCGCCTGCACCGATGCCGTGCCCTCGATGGTGGCGCCGGCGCCGTTGGTCACCGTGCCGCCATTGATCAGGCGCACGCCGGCCGAGGGGCCCTTGATGAGGCTGCCCGGCCCGGTGTTGGTGACCGTGCCCGCCGCGCCGCTGATGCCCACGCCCGCGGCAAGGGCGTCTGTGCCGTCGGCGATGATCGAGCTTGCCGTGTTGGTCACCGTGCCGCCATCGGCAAAGCTCACCCCGTAGAGCTTGCCCGTGATCGTGCCGCCGCCCTGGTTGGTGACGATGCCCAGGCCGGCGACGATCTCCACGCCATGTCCCTGGTTGTCCGCGGTCACGCTGATGTTGCCGCCGGCATTGGTCACCGTGCCCGCACCCCAGATGCGGACGCCGCCCAAGCCGCCGGCAATGCTGGCGCCGGTCCCGTTGGTCACCGTTCCATCGGTATTGATGAACACGCCGAGGCCATCAGTGCCCGTGGCGCGGATGGCGCTCCCGGCCCCGAGATTGCTCACGTCACCCCCCTTGTCGAGCAGCACGCCGTAGCCCGCGGCTGTGATGGTGCCGCCCCGGTTGGTCACCGAGCCGCCGTCGCCGAGTTGCGCGCCGGCGGAATCCCCCTCGATCCGCCCGGTGGCAGCGTTCTCCACCGTGGCGACGCCGGTCGTGGACAGGACGCCAACCTGTCCCGCAGCCGTTCGCGAAAGGGTGCCCGCATTGCTCAGCGTGCCCCCGTTAGTGAGGGTGATTTCGTTGCCGATGTTGACGCCGGCATTGATCGCCAGGGTGGCGCCAAGATCGGCGCTGTTGTCCACAGTGACGGTATCGCCGCCGAGCTGCGCGTCGGAGCTCACGACCAGAGTGCCATTCGTCACAAGGGTCTGGGCGTAGCTGCCGGCGCCCGGAAGCGTCAGGACCAATCCAGCCAGTGCGGTGGTGGACAAGAGCCGCCCGCGGCGCAAACCGCGCGCAGCGCTGGTCAACAAATTCGATGTCATCAGTCCGTCTCATGCATGCAAAACATCGCTGTCCGGCGCAGCGATCTCTGGCTATTGTTTAAGTTCGTGCGCCGTCGTCAGGCCGTTATTGCGTCGTGACATGAACGTTAATTCTGCCTGCCTCTGCGTTCGCGCCGGGCAGAACCTCTGCTTTTCGAGAAGGATCGACGTGTTCGTGTTGCCGGCAGAATGAAGGACGATGTCGCTCCTCCCAAATTCCGTCTCTCGCTGCTCGGACGATTCGAGCTGGCAACCCGCGATGGCATCGTCGGGCTGCCGAGCCGGAAACTCTCGGGGTTGTTGGCCTATCTGGCCTGCACGGCGCCTCAACCCCAGCCACGTGAAAAGCTGGCCCACCTGCTTTGGGGCTCGCATTTCGAGACCCAGGCCCGACAGAATCTGCGGCAGGCGATTTTTCGGCTGCGCCGGATTCTAAGCCAGGAAACGCTCGTCAGTACCGACGACGAGGTCTGGCTCGCGCCCGGCGCGATCGATTGCGATGCTGTTCGCTTCGAGGCGCTGATCACCGAGGGAGGGGCTGCGTCGCTCGCGGCGGCGGCCGATCTCCACCGGGGCTCGTTCCTGGCCGACCTGAATATCGAAGAAGACGCGTGGTTGAGTTGGCGCGCCTCGCTGCGGGGACGCCTCGAAGGCCTGGCGCTCGACGCGATGGTCAGCGCGAGCCAGGACGCGATGCGGGCGGGAAACGAGGAGGCTGCGCTCAAGGCGGCTCATCGGGCCATCCAGGTCAATGCCCTGCGCGAGGATGCGCATCGGGTCGCCCTCCAGGCGCTCGTCGCCATGGGACGCAAGGCCGAGGCGCTCAGGCATTATCAGGATCTGGCCGCGCTGCTGAGGCGCGAACTCGGTGCGGCGCCCGATGCGGTCACGCAAGCGCTGGCGGCGGAGCTGCGCAGCGCAACGCCACAGCCTGCGCCACGGGCGAGCGGCGAACGGCATCCCGCACCCTCCGGGACAGTCGAATCTCCCGTCGCGGCAAGGATCATGGCGGCGCTGGACGGCGAGGCCCCCATGAAGGCGCGTCGCCCGGATGCTCTCGAGCAACGCCAATTGACGATCCTGGTTTGTGATCTGCTCGGCGCGATCAGCCTCTCGGTGAGCCCCGATCCCGAAGACATCCACGATCTGATCGCCGCCTTCCACGCGACCGTCGCCGACGTCGCGGCACGATTTGGCGGCTTCGTCGCCCATTACCAGGGCCATGGCGTCGTCGTGTATTTCGGCTATCCAGCCGCCCATGAGCATGATGCCGAACGCGCCGTGCGCGCCGGCCTTGCTCTCCTTGCCGCCATCGGCAGCCTGGCTGCGCCGTTGGCCGGGGCGCTGCAGGCGAGCGTCGGCATTGCCACCGGGCTCGTCATCGTCGGGGAGAAGTCGACAGCGGACAGGAATCGGCAGCATGTCGCGACGGGCGAGGCCCCGGCCCTGGCGGCGCGTCTGCAGGGCAGCGCGGCGGGGGGCGAAGTCGTCATTGCCGCGAGCACGCAGCAGCTTGTGGGACGCCAGTTCGCCTGCCGGGCGCTCGCGGTCCGCAGCGGCTCGCAACAGCCGGAAGCCTGGCAGGTGCTGGGCGAGATCGCCGGGGTGAGCCGCTTCGATGCCCGGCGCGGCGCGGTTCTGAGCCCGCTCATCGGCCGCGAGGAGGAGGTCGCGCTGCTGCTCCGCCGCTGGGATCAGGCGGGTGCGGGGGAGGGGCGTGTCGTTCTGATCTCGGGCGAGCCTGGCATCGGCAAATCGCGCCTGGCCGAGAGCCTGCCTGGCCGGATTGGCACACGGCCCCACTCCCTCCTGCGCTATTCCTGTGCTCCGCATCTTGCGCAGAGCCCGCTGCATCCGTTCATTGCCCGCGTCCAGCAGGATGCCGGCTTCAGCCCCGGCGACAGCGCCGGCGCGAGGCTCGACAGGCTGGAGGCGTTGCTCGCGCCGACATCGCTCGATCTGCCGCGTGACGTGGCGCTCTTCGCCGAGCTGACCGGAGTGCCGCTGGAGGACCGCTACCCCCCGCTGGCGGCCAGTCCGCAGCAGAAGCGCGAGATGACGCTCGGTCTACTCCTCGACCAGATCGAGCGCGCCGCAGCCCGAAAACCGGTCCTGATCCTGTTCGAGGACGCGCACTGGATCGATCCGTCGTCGCTGGATCTGCTCGAGCGTCTGGTGACCCGCGCCGCCCAGCTGCCCCTGCTGCTGCTGGTCACCTGCCGGCCGGAGTTCCAGCCGGGCTGGCTCGACCAGCCACATGTCACCGCGCTGTCGCTCAGCCGCCTTGGCCCGGGCGACAGCACCGGCATCATGCGCGGCGTCGCCGGGGAGAGGGCGCTCCCCGATGCTGTCGTTGGCCAGATCCTGTCGCGGGCGGATGGCGTGCCGCTGTTCATCGAGGAACTGACACGCTCGCTCCTCGAAAGCGGGCTGTTGCGTCAGACCGGCGACGGCTGGGTCCTCGACGGACCCCTGCCGCCAGTGGCTATCCCGACGACGCTGCAGGCCGCGCTGGTGGCCCGGCTCGACCTGCTCGGCCCGGCAAAAGACGCAGCCATGATCGGCGCCGCGATCGGGCGGGAGTTCTCACACGAGCTGATCGCTGCGGTGTCGGGCCTTGCCGCCGCGGAGCTCGAGACGGCGCTCGCGCGGCTCGTGGAATCCGGCCTCGTCTCGCGCCGCGGTGCATCTTCAGGGCAAGGCTACGTCTTCAAGCACGCGCTCGTTCAGGACGCTGCCTATGCCACGATGCCGAGGAGCCGGCGACGCGACCTGCATGCGAAGATTGCCCGGACGCTGATCGATCAGTTCCAGGCCTGGGTCGAAGACCAGCCCGAGCTCGTCGCTCACCATTTCACGGAAGCCGGGCTCGGCGGCGAGGCGGTCGGCTACTGGCTCAAGGCAGCCCGGTTGGCGCAGGCGCGCTGGGCCAATCGCGAAGCCGCGGGGTTCTTCGAACAGGCCTTGCGTGTTCTGGCGACACTCCCCGAGACCCGGGAGACGCACGAGCAGGCCATCGATCTCCGGTTCGAATTGAAGGCGTCGCTTCTCCCGCTCGGACAATTCGACCGCATCATCGGCCATCTTCGCGAGGCGCAGAGCCTGGCCACACGCCTGGACGATCAACACAGGCTGGCGCGGTTCGCCTTCCATATGTGCCAGACCCTGGCGCTCGGCGGCGATCCGGCGGAAGCCGCGGGCTTCGGCCAGCAGGCGCTGGCGCTGGCGGATTCGCTTGGCGACGTTCCGCTCCAGATGGCGGCGACCCTGATCCTCGGAACGGCCTGCTTCTCGACGATGGCATTCCAGCAGGTCGAGCCGCTTTTCGTGCGAGCGCTGGAGTTGCTCGATCGTCAGCCCCGCTTCGAGCGATTTGGTCTCGCTGGATATCCAGCCGTGACTGTCCGCGCTTTCCTGGCCCGGATCCATGCCGAGCAGGGCAGGTTCGAGCAGGGCATCCTGCATGGCGAGGAGAGCATTCGCATCGCTCTGGCGGTCGATGACCCCCTCGGCCTGACGATCGCCTATTGGTGTCTCGCCGACCTCATGGTCATCCGCGGCGAGTTTGCCGAAGCCATAACGAGGCTGGAGCGCGCTTGCGTGGTGGCTCGCGAGTTCGATCTGCCCTTCATGGCTGCGGGCAGTACCGGCACGCTCGGCTACGCCTATGCCCTGCTGGGGCAGACCGAACGAGGCCTGCCTCTGCTGGAGCAGGCGTTGAGCGCTCTGGAAGCCATGGGGCATCGCTTTGGCCAGGCCCTGTTCCTGGTGCCGCTCGGGGACGCGCATTTGCTCGCCGGCCAGCATGCAGACGCTCTGAGATATGCCGGGCGGGCTCTGGCCACGACGCGGGAGAATGGGCAACGCCGTGGCGAGGCAGGAGCCCTCCATTTGCTTGGCGATGTTCTGGTCGGCACCGACGCCACCGACCATGCGGAAATTCACTACCGCGAGGCGCTTTCACTCGCGACGGAACTTGGATTGGGCTCGCTTGTCGCGCGCTGCCATCATGGCCTCGGAAACCTGCACCTGCGCGCAGGCCGGCCGGCCGAGGCGCGTGACCAGCTCGAGATCGCCACGACGATGTACCGCGAGATGGGCATGCGCTTCTGGCTGGATCAGGCGACTGAAGCGGCGGATCAGTTGCAATAGTGGGCGGCACCCGGGCCGCGCGATCTCGCCGATGGTGCGGCCGCGTGGTTCAGGCCGGCGCGATCGGGAGATGCGCTACTTGCGCGCCGACCTCGTAATAGGCCTCCCTGATGCCCCGGAAGGCCGGGATGGCGAGTTCGGATACCGGCAGCGGCATGCCGGCGAGATCGATCTCGCCAAGAATGAGCCGGGCAAGCTCGCGCCCGAAGACGGTGCCCGGCGCAATGCCCCGGCCGTTATAGCCGCTGAACCCGATGGCGTTCGGACCGTAGCTGTGCAGCCGTGGCAGATGATCCGGTGTCATGCCGATCTTGCCGTACCATTCCGTTTCGAGCTCGAATTCGCCGAGTTGCGGAAACAGCTTCCGGATATGCCGCTTCGCCCAGGCGCGATGAATGCTCAGGCCCGTCCCGCGCAGCGCGCCGACGCTGCCGACGATCAGGCGCCCCTCGGCATCGAGCCGGAACCCGCTCAGGATGGTCTTGGTGTCCCAGCCCGCGCCGCCATGCGGCAGGATGGTCTTGCGGATATTGTGGCCGAGCGGCGCCGTCGAGACGTGGAAATAGGGCAGATGCACCTGCTCTTCGCAGATACTGGCGGTCGCGCCTGTCGAATAGGCGTCGGTCGCCAGGATGAGCCAGTCGGCGCTGACGCTGCCGCCGGCGGTCCTGACCTGCCAGGCGGCCCCGCTGCGCTCGAAGCCGGTCACCGCGCTGCCGGTATGGATGGTCGCGCCTTCGGTGATCGCGGCGCCCGCCAGGCCGCGGGCATAGGCGAGCGGCTGGATCGTGCCGGCGCGCGGGTCGAACAGCGAGCCGGTATAGCCCGTGGCCCCGGTCCTTGCCTGCGTATCGCCGGCACTCAGCAGCTCGACCTTGGCGCCGAGCCTGCTCCACTGCGCCTGGCGGGCCTGGAGCTGCTTCAGGCCGCTTGCGCCGACGGCGCAATGATAGGTCCCGCGATGGTCGGCCTGGCATTCCATGCCATAGCGTTCCGTGAGTGCGAAGACCTCGCGCGGCGCTTCGCCGAGCAGGCCGATCAGGCGGTTGCCATGAACCGGGCCGAGCGTGGCGATCAGATCCTCGGGCATCACCCAGAGGCCGGCATTGACGAAGCCCGAGTTGCGGCCGGACGCGCCGAAGCCGATCTCGACCGCCTCCAGAACCACGACCTTTCTGCCGGCCTTCGCCAGGTGGAGCGCCGCCGACAGGCCGGTATAGCCGGCGCCGACAATGACGACCTCTGCGGACACATGCTCGCCCAGGACCGTGGTTGGCGGCGCGGGAGGGGCCGAGAGTTCCCAGAGCCCGTGCGAACGCTTGTCCTTCAGCATTGAATTGGCTCCGTTCTGTCAGGTCCCGGGAATGGCCCGGTGCAGGCAATCGCTCGGCGCGGGCGCAGGGTGGCGCCCGGAGTTGTCAGGCCTTCGCTTCGTCGTCGGGGTGGCCCATCTCGCAGAACTTGCCGCCGAGATAGCGGCCCGCCGGAGACTTGGGGTCAAGGGCCGGCGCATTCGCCTCGACCTTGGCGCGAAACGGCTCCGAGCTGTCCTGCGGGTGATAGCCGAGATGGTTGGCGCCGCTGTTGTCGACCGCCTTCACCGTGTTGTCCGAGGTGCCGAAGGA
This sequence comes from Bosea sp. BIWAKO-01, assembly GCF_001748145.1. Lineage (NCBI taxonomy): Bacteria > Pseudomonadati > Pseudomonadota > Alphaproteobacteria > Hyphomicrobiales > Alloboseaceae > Allobosea > Allobosea sp. BIWAKO-01. The sequence goes on along the minus strand of NZ_BCQA01000001.1, from coordinate 6,820,314 downwards.
GATGGTGTGGCCGACGAATGGCGCCGTCAGCGAGGCTTCGACGAGGCGCACGCAATCGGCGAAGGAGAGATAGGACCACAGCATCCGCCGGTCGACGGGCTCGGGGAAGGACGAGAAGATGCGCAGGCACGCCGTCTCGATGCCGAACTTGTCCCAATAGAGCCGGCTCAGGCTCTCCACGAAGGTCTTGCCGACGCCGTAGAGGCAGTCCGGCCGAACCGGTGCATCGACCGAAATCTGCGCGCCGATCTCATGGAAGCCGATCGCATGGACCGATGAGGCATAGACGACGCGTTTGATCCCGTGTTTCCGGGCGCCCTCATAGATGTGGTAGGAGGCGCGGATACTGGAATCGAGGATGGTCTGCCAGTCCCGCTCGGTCGGCGCGCCGCCAAAATGGACGATGGCATCGCAGCCCTCGGTCGCTGCGATCGTCGCTTCCATGTCGGCGAGATCGAAGATCGCCTGTTCCTCATGGGCCGCGAGCGGGCCGAGCGGCTCGCGATCGGCGACACGGATCGTCCCGGCGAGATGCGCAAGCCCGGTGCGAAGATGAGAGCCGAGGCGGCCGGCCGCGCCGGTGATCAGGATGCGGTCGTAATGGGGCATGCGGTCCTCGCGTGGTCACAGGCTGACCGCCGCACCAGGCCAGCGCGGCGGCGATGGGGAGAATCGGCGTTCCGGATCTCGTGGCACGGTATCATCCGGGGGAGGGCAGTTCGCCGCGCTTCAGCCCGGCTTCGACCGCCGCGATCTCGGCGTCGCTGACGTCATATGCGGCCTTGGCCATCTCGGCCGAGACATAGCCGAGCGCAAGGTCGCGCAGCACCGCGTCGCGGCTGCGCTCGGCGGCCGGGCCGTAGCCGGCGCCACCGGGAAGCGACAGCATGACTTTGCGGCCCTCGGGAACGGCCTGGCGCCCCTTGCCGGCCATGGCGGTGCCGTCGTCGAGGCGGATTTCGGTCGCGCCGCCATCGGCCCCGCCAAGGCGCCCGCGCGGCGGATGCTTCACGCGGTCGAACATCGCGGACATGTCGAAGACATGGCCCTCGACGGCGCCGACCTCCATGAACTGGCCGAGCCCACCGCGGAAGCGGCCGGCGCCGCCGGAATCGGGCCGCAATTCCTTGCGCCAGATGATGATCGGGCCGGCATGCTCGGTTGCCTCGATCGGCATGGTCATGACGCCTGAGGGGAAGGCGGTGGTGTTCATGCCGTCGAGCGCCGGGCGTGCGCCCGATCCGCCGCAATTGAACATCAAGACCTCGGCGCGTCTCGCTCCGGACAGACGCGCGGCCTCCGAGGCCGGACGCAGCGAGACCTGGAAATTGCAGAGCGGCCCTGCGCCTTCGGCCGGAACGGTCCTGGGCAGGAGCTTGTCGAGCGCATCATAGACCGTGTCGGGGATGAGATGGCCGATGACATGGCGCAGCGCGACGGGGGCGGGATGCAGCGCGTTGACGATGGTGTTCTCCGGAGCCGTGATGCGGAAGGGCTCGAGCGAGGCTGCGTTATTGGGGATTTCGGGCGCGATCGCGCATTTCAGGGCATAGCAGGCATAGGCCTTGGAATAGACCATCGGGCAGTTGATGCCCTTGGGGTCGACGCCCGACGAACCAGCGAAATCGACGCAAACCTCGTCGGCGCCGATCGTGACCTTGACCTTGAGTTCGATCGGCGTGGCGAAGCCGTCGCTGAGCATGGCGCCCTCGGCTGCGCCCGGCTTGAGCGCCGCGATCTTCTCCAGCGTGGCGCGGCGCGAGTTCTCCAGGATGAAGTCGCCGACCTGCTCCAGCCCGTCGAGGGCGAATTCGTCGAGCATGCCGGTCAGTCGGCGATGGCCGACATCGTTGCAGGTCGCCAGCGCGAAGATGTCGCCGACGACCTGGTCGGGCTCGCGGATATTGCCGCGCACCAGCCTGACGAAGGGCTGGTCGACCTTGCCCCGGTCGGCGAATTTCATGATCGGGATATAGAGGCCTTCCTCATAGACGGAGTTGGCGTCCGCGCCGAAGCCGCGCCCGCCGATATCGACGACATGGGCCGTGCAGGCGAAGAAGCCGACATGTCGCCCCTTGTAGAAGGAGGGCGTCACGACAGTGATGTCGTGCAGGTGCCCGGTCCCCATCCAGGGGTCGTTGGTGATGTAGATATCGCCTTCGAGAATGTTCCCGGGCCCGATCTCGCGGATGAAATGCGCCACCGCATCGGCCATCGCGTTGACATGGCCCGGCGTGCCGGTCACGGCCTGGGCCAGCATCAGCCCGGCCCGGTTGTAGACGCCGGCCGAGAGGTCGCCGGCCTCGCGCACCGAGGTCGAGAAGGCCGTGCGGATCAGGGCCTGGGCCTGCTCCTCGACGATCGAGATCAGGCGGTTCCACATCACCTGCAGCGAGACGGTGGAGAGCGTCATCATGTCAGGCCTCGATCATGTCGGCGAGACGGGCTTCCACCGCGTCGGCGCTCTGCTTGAAGACTTCGATGCAACCATCCGAGCGGCAGGTCGCCGCGCAGCCGGAGGGCACGATGATCGTGGTTTCGTCTTCGACGATGGCGCAGGGGCCCGCCACGATCCGGCCGATCGCGATCTCCGCGCGCGCGAACACACCAGCCGTCACCCGAATGCCGAGCGCAGGATCGAAGATCTCGCGCTGCGCGGTCGCCGTCAGCGGCGCCAGGGCGCTGAGCCCTTCGGCCCGCGCGGGCACCGCCTTCGCCGTGCTCGCATTCACGGCCCAGACGGTGATCTCGATGTCGAGGCCCTGCACGGTCCTCGAGAAAAGCTTGGCGTATTCGGCCTCGAACAGCGCGCGATAGGCGTCGATCGTCGGCGGGGCGCGGCTGACATCGATCGGGATCTCCCAGCCCTGGCCGACATAGCGCATATGGACCTTGGTCTCGACGCTGAGCGGCGCCTGCGCGTCGCAGGAGCGGACGAAACTCGTGGCCTCACTTTCGAGTTCCGCGAGCAGGTCGCGCACCAGCGAGGCGTCGAAATCGGCCAGGCGCATATAGACGCTGCGCGTCGCCTCGAAGCTGAAAGGCGCCCGTAGGAAGCCGATGGCCGAGCCGACACCGGCTCCCGGCGGCACCAGCAGGCGCGCGATGCCGAGCTTCTCGCAGAGCCGCCCGGCATGGAGCGGCGCCGCACCGCCGAAGGCGATCATCGTGTAGCCGGAGAGATCCTCGCCATTCTCGACCGCGTGGACGCGGGCGGCATTGGCCATGTTCTCGTCGACGACCTCGACGATGCCGAAAGCGGCCGTCTCGCCGGTCATCCCTAGTCGGTCGCCGATCGCAGCGGTCACGGCTCCGCGCGAGGCGGCGACGTCCAGCACCATGCTGCCGCCGGCGAAATTGGCGGGATCGATCTTGCCGAGCAGGAGGTCTGCATCGGTCACGGCGGGCCTCATGCCGCCGCGGCCATAGCAGGCGGGGCCGGGCTCCGAGCCGGCGCTCTCCGGGCCGACGCGGATCTGGCGCATCGAATCGACCTGGGCGAGCGAGCCGCCGCCGGCGCCGATCTCGACCATGTCGATCACCGGGATCGAGATCGGCATGCCCGAGCCCTTCTTGAAGCGGTAGCTCCGCGCCACCTCGAAGACCCGGCTGGTCTTCGGCGTCTGGTTCTTGATCAGGCAGATCTTGGCAGTCGTCCCGCCCATGTCGAAGGACAGCACCCGGTCGAGGCCGAAGCGTGCGGCGACATCGGCGGCATAGATCGCGCCGCCGGCCGGTCCGGATTCGACGAGGCGAACCGGAAACTCGGCCGCCCCTTCGAGGGACATGATGCCGCCGCCGGAATGCATCAGGAAAATCGGGCAGTCCGCGCCTTCGCCAGCCAGCTTCGCGGCCAGGCTGGCGAGATAGCGCTTCATCATCGGTTTGACATAGGCATTGGCCACCACCGTGTTGAAGCGCTCGTATTCGCGCATCTGCGGCGAGACTTCCGACGAGATCGAGACCGCAAGACCGGGCATCCGCTCCAGCAGCACCTCGCGGACCAGTCGCTCATGGCTGGGGTCGAGATAGGAGTGGATCAGCCCGACCGCGACGCTCTCATAGCCTGCTTCCGAGATCTGCTCGGCCAGAGCCACGACATCCTCGCGCCGGAGCGGGATCAGCGTCTTGCCGCTGGCAGCGACGCGCTCGCGCAGCGTATAGCGCCGGTTGCGCGGCAGCAGGGGCTGGGGCAGCGTCAGATTGAGGTCGTATTGCTCGAACCGGCTTTCTGTCCGCATCTCGATCACGTCGCGAAAACCTTCGGTCGTGATCAGGGCCGTCTTCGCGCCGCGGCGTTCGATCAGGGCGTTGGTCGCAAGCGTCGTGCCGTGGATGATCCGGCCGATCGCGGCAGGCGTCACGCCCGCCTTGGCGCAGACCCGGTGCATCCCCTCGATAATGGCGCGCTCGGGCGCATCATAGGTGGTCAGCACCTTGGCGGAGTAACTTTCGCCCCCGATCTCCAGCACGACATCCGTGAAAGTGCCGCCGATATCGGCGCCCAGATTGCCTTGGGATGATGCCGCACCGCTCATCGAAACCGCCTTTCAGTGCAAGGAGATGCCCGGCGCTGCGGGCAGAGCCGAACCTGCGAAAAGATGGCCGCGATCGATGATCACGTCTAATTATTTGATTGTCTCGTGATGATAGAGAATATTGATCCTGTGGCGCGCTCCGTGGCGGCGCAGACCGGGGTTCTCGATGCAGATCACACTCAAGCAGATCGAAACCTTCGTCCGGCTGGCCTCGCTCAGGAATTTCCGCCGCGTCGCCGAACAGATGAACACGACGCAGCCGAATATCTCGGCGCGGATATCGGCGCTCGAAGCGGTCCTGAACCTGCGCCTGTTCGAACGCGACGCGGGATCGGTGGTGCTGACGGATCAAGGCAAGAGCGTGCTGCCGCTCGCGGCCCGGGCGCTCGAGGCGACCGAGGCGCTGCTTCAGGCGGGGGATGCGGCGAGCCGGCAATCCATCCTGAAGCTCGGCGTGGCGGAAACCGTGGCCCAGACCTGGCTCCATCGCTTCCTGCGCGAGATGGCCGTGCGCTTCCCCGAGGTCGTGGTCGAACTCAGCGTCGACCTGACCTTCAATCTCCAGCGCAACCTCATCGACGGCTCGCTCGACATCGCGTTCCTCAACGGGCCGATCTCGGACCTCTCTGTCACCAATCTGCCGCTGGGGACGGTGGCGCTGCCCTGGGTCGCCGCACCCCGGTTTGCCGCCGCCTTGCCCGATCCGGCCGGGGCCGACGACCTCGCCCGGTTTCCGATCCTGACCCATGCCAAGAACACGCGGCCCTATGCGGAGGTCGTCGACTACTTCAAGCGCAACAGCAGCCGGCTCAGCCGCCCGGTCTCGTCGAGCAATCTGGCGGCCTGCCTGAACATGACGCTGGACGGGCTGGGCATCGCGACCTTGCCGTCGCCGCTGGTCGAGCGCTTCGTCGCATCCGGCGAACTCGTCGCCCTCAACTGCGATTGGGTTCCGACCCCGATGAGTTTCACCGCATCCTATGTGACGATGCCGGCGCGGCCGGTCGTCGAGGCCGCGGCGACACTCGCCGTCGCGGTCGCCGACTGGAAGCCGAACGCGGCCTGACGCTGGCGAGGGCGCAGCTTGGCTATGGTCAGGCGATCAGCGCGTCGCGGAGCAGGCTTGCAGCGAGCGCCAGCATCATCGCGCCGATGCCGAGGTCGAGCACGCGCCAGGAGGCGGGTCGAGACAGGAGCGGGGCGAGGAAGCGCGCGCCGAAGCCGAGCGAAGCGAACCAGGCAAAACTGGCAATCGCCGCGCCGGCCATGAACGGAGGCCGCTCGATCGGCGGAAGGCTCGTCCCGACGGCTCCCATGAGCATGACCGTATCGATATAGACGTGAGGGTTGAGGAAGGTGAAGGCGGCGGTGCCGGCCAGCGCCGTGCCGAGCGTCATGCCCGCCTGTTGCTCGACGATGAGGACGGAAGGGTTTGCGGCCCGCCTGAGCGCGGAAACGCCGTACCAGCTGAGGAAGGCCGCGCCCCCCAGGCTGAGACCAAGCGACAGACCCGGAACCAGAGCAAGCGCGCTGCCGAGGCCGCTGACGCCCGCCACGATCAGTGCGGCGTCGGCCGCAGCACAGAACAGCACGATGGGCCAGACATGCTCCCGTTTGAGCCCCTGGCGCAGCACGAACATGTTCTGGGCGCCAATGGCCATGATCAGGCCGGCCGAAAGGGCAAAGCCCTTGGTGAAGGCGGGCAAAAGGGACGGCATGAGGAAGCTGGTCATGCCGGCCTTGATGTCTGCGACTTTGGATGTAGTCTAGCTAAAGAAGCTAATCATGAATTAGGTAGGCTAATGCTGGACTATGCGTCCCTGGCGGCCGTCGCCGCGGTCGCCCGCGAGGGCAGCTTCGAGAAGGCCGCAATGGCGCTCGGGGTCACGCCATCGGCGGTGTCCCAGCGGGTGAAAGGGCTCGAAGAGCGGCTCGGCGCGATCCTGCTGACGCGCGGCGTTCCCTGTCGCCCGACCGGGATCGGCGCCAAGCTCTGCGCCCATGTCGAGCAGGTTCGGTTGCTCGAAAGCGAAGTCGTCCATGATCTGCCGGGACTGGCGGTTCAGGAGCCAGGCGCGACCACGGTCAGGGTCGCGGTCAATGCCGACAGTGTCAGCACCTGGTTTCCCCGGGCGGCGGCACAGTTCGCGGCCGAGACCGGTGCGATGCTCGACCTCGTCATGGACGATGAGGCCCATACGGCCGAGCGGCTGCGCACGGGAGAGGTCCTGGCGGCTGTGACGGCCGATCCCGCCCCCGTTCCCGGCTGCAAGATCTATCCGCTCGGCGCCATCGACTATGTGGCGACGGCCAGTCCCGGCTTCATCAGCCGGTTCTTCCCCGACGGAGTCGATGCTGCGAGCCTTCAGGGAGCGCCGATGCTGCGCTTCGACCGTCGCGACGAATTGCAGGCGCGCTGGGTGCGGCTGTCCTGGGGGACGCCGGTTTCTCCCCCCGTCCATTGGACACCTTCGACCCAGGGCATGCTGGACATGACGCTGGCCGGGTTGGGCTGGTCGATGACGCCTCTGCTGCTGGCGACGCCGCATCTCGATGCCGGCCGCCTCGTGCAACTGCCGCCGCATCGGCCGATCTCCGTCACGCTGTACTGGCAGCGCACGCGGCTGGCCGCGGGACTGCTCGACCGGCTGACGCATTGCGTCCGCTCGATCAGCGCGGTGGAACTGGCCAGGGCCGGAAACGAAGGACGCGGGCCGGGCAGCGGCCCATCCAGACAGCCCTAAAGCATCGGCCCGAAAAGTGGATCGCGGTTTTCGGTAAAGCCGATGCAAACACGGCATGATGATCCAGCCGGCCGGCGGCGTTCGCGGCCTACCCTGCGATCAGGCCTGAGCGCATCAGCCTTTCATAGGCCGTGATGACATGCTCGGGGACGGGGTTCACGCCGTTCTCGCCATAAGCATAGCGCCGGCTGAGATAGCCGCGCGCACCCATCAGGATATGAACGATGACCTCCAGCTCTTCGTCGCTGTAAGAGGCGCTGCCGGGCTCGAAAACGACGACGGCAACCGGCCTTTCGCCCCAGCGCTCCTACTAGGGGCGCAGTGCGCGCCGATGCGATGCGGGCTGTCCGTCCGGCCGCGGGAGACGTGGCGCTTGGCGAACAGCCGATGCGAAAGGCGGGGAGGCGACACTCCAGAACAGGATTTGAGGGCGCACCAACCCCGCCAGCAGGCCCCTGCCGGGTTCATTCGTTCTGACGATGCCGCCGCCCCCGGGCTCACGCAGAATGCGGCAGAGCTCGGTCAGCAATGGGGGCAATGTTGGAAGCGATCGGGCGCCGACGTTCAGAAGGTTCACCTTCTCATGCCGTGCGGTCCATTCCAGATGATGGGAGGCCGCAGGACGCAACCACCGCCCGAAACGTCATCCTGGACGATGTGACCTGGGCGGGGGCACCGGCGCGCGCCCTCGACAGGGATGGCCCGACGGACCGTCCCTTCGCAGGGATGAGCGACGATTTCTCGGATGTGTCGGCATTCGAGCATCTGGAACGGGTTGTCCAGACGCACGCAGACAAGCTCGCACTCAGTGACGGCACGACATCGCTGACCTTTCAGGAACTGCTGCAGGCGGTCCAGATCCTGGCCGCTGTCATCGCCGAGGCGGTCGTGCCCGGCGAGGCCGTCGGACTGCTTCTCGGCAACGCCCTCTGGTACCCGGTGGCCATGCTGGCCGCCATGCGCTCGGGCAGGCCTGCGGTGCCGCTCAATCCGCGGGACCCGGTGCCGCGCCTGGCGGCCATTGCGGCGGATGCGGGCCTGAAGGCCATCGTGAGGGTCGGCGCTGGCGAACCGCAGGACTGGCCAGATGCGGTGCGGCTGCGATGGATCGACCCGGCAAAATGTCTCGCGGAGGCGCCGCCTGGCAGCGTCGTGCCATCGTCATCCCAGATCTCCGTCGATGCGCCGGCCATCGTTCTCTACACATCGGGCAGCACCGGAACGCCCAAGGGCGTGGTCAACAGCCAGCGCGCGCTCCTCCAGCGCGTGCAGCAATATGTAAATGCCGGCCATATCGGCCCCGATGATGTCTTCATGCCGCTCACCGGGCCTGCGACCATCGCGGGATGCCGTGAAATGATGACCCCGATGCTCTGCGGCGCGACATTGTATCTTCTGGACGTTGAGAGCGCCGGCATTCGCGCCGTTCGCGAGCATTTCCAGAGGTGGCGGGTGACGGTCGCCTATCTCGTGCCGGCCTTGCTGCGCGTCTTGATGAATGGTGCTCAGCCCGACATGTTTGCCTCGCTCCGCGTCGTGCGGGTCGGCGGCGAAAGGGTGCTCTGGGCCGATATCGATCGCCTCCGCGCGGCAGTGCCGGAATCCTGCTTCATCCAGATCAGCTATTTATCGACCGAGAGCACGGGAACACAGTGGTTCCTGCCCAGGGACTATCCGGAACACGGTGCAACGGTTCCGGTCGGTTTCGTCCTGCCCGGCGTCGACTATGCCGTCGTGGATGAGAACGGAGACCCGGTTGCTCCGGGGGAGGAGGGCGAGCTGCTGGTCCGCAGCAGCTACGTCGCCCTTGGATATTGGGAACGCGGGAGAAATCTCCCGCTTCAGGAGAGCCTGCTCGATCCTCAGCTTCGGGTCTTCGCAACGGGTGATCTCGTCACGGTGGACGAAACCGGCTTGATGCGGATCGTTGGACGTAAAGGGCGCCAGATCAAGATCAATGGACGGCGGGTCGAGCCGGCCGAACTCGAACTTGTCCTGCGGCGCGCGCCCGGCATTCGTGACGCCGTCGCGGTCGTGACGGACACGAACGAACTGGTGGCCTTTGTCGTTCCCGAGGAACAGCCAGGCTCCGACCTGATCCCTGAACTGCGCGCACTGATCAGGCGGGCGCTGCCGGCCGCTGTCCATCCGACGCGACTGCATAGTCTTGCCGAATTGCCACGGCTTCGGGGCGGCAAGATCGACAGCATCGGACTGCGGGAGCTGGATCGCGCGCTGCGCCCGCCCAAGGACAACGATGATGTTCGCGATGCCCGACAGATGGGAAACCCTGATGCTGTCGAGGCGGTGGTTGGGAGCCTGTGGGAGCGGATGCTCCAACGCAAGGGAGCGGGAGGCAGCCGCTGGGATGAAGCGGGTGGCGATTCCCTGAAGCTGCTGCAATTCGTCATGGAACTCGAGGAGGCTCTTGGGCGGGAACTCGATCTGGACCTGTTCACCATCGACATGAGTTTTGCCGATATCGTCAGGGCCGCGTCTGGCGACGAGGCCACCAGACATCCGCCTGTCTCCTCCGACACGCGGCCCGTCCTGTTCATCGTGCCGGGATCGATCGGCTACGGCCCAAGCCTTGCTGCCTTCGGGCTGGAGATGGGCAAGGCCGCCCGGGTTGTCGCCGTGCGCTACGAGAACCTGAAAGACCTGCTGGCTGGACAGGGAACGATACCCCGGATGGTGGCTGCCGTCGTCGATCAGATCAAACACGCCCAGCCGGAAGGCAATGTGAAGCTCATCGGGTATTCCCTGGGCGGCGGCGTCGCCTTCGAGGTCGCTTCCGCGCTTGTCGCTGCGGGCCGGTCGGTCACCTTCCTGGGAATCCTCGACACCAATATCGGCCCCGGGCACGACAGCTACGCGGAGACGATTGCCCGCACGGTGCAGCGCGTCCGGGCGCACCGGGTGACCATCGATCGCATGATGTTGCGGGCCGTCGCGAAGATCTTTGCCCGTTTCGGCGCAGAGGCGCGGCTCGCCCGCGGCATCGAGCGGTTGAAATGGGAGATCCTCGCCCGGCCACGCTTCATTCTGCGCCTCGAGCTCGAGGAGGTGCTGCGCATGCGCGCTTTCCACCATTGGCGCGAGAAACCGAAGACCGCGCTACCGATCGCCGCCACCCTGTTTCGATGCTGCCGGCCCGGCGCCCCGTCAGATCTGGGCTGGGGCGAGCTCTTTACCGATCTGAACGTGGTCCCGATCGCCGGCGGGCATCTCGATATGCTGATTGAACCGCACCTCGCCCATAACCGCCCCTTGATCGAGCACGCCTTCCTGGCGAGCGGAGGATAGGGCAACCTCCGGTGGACGTTTCCCTCGGCAACGGCGGCGTTCTCAAGGTATCGGAGCAGGCGAGGCATCCCGGCCTCATGTGGCGCTGGCCGATCGCACCAGCGGGGTTGCCGATCGGCGTGCCGAATGGGCCCAAAAAGCATCGGCGCGAAAAGGGGCGCGCAGCGTGCCGGGCGGCAGCATGTTCATATGCCTGAGCCGTTCGTACCGCTCCCGGGAGACGCAATCCGGGGTCTCCGGGCGGTCGGCATCCATCAGGTGGTGCACGACGAGGTTGTCCGGCGGGCGAGGATGCGACCCAGCACCATCGCAGCCGTGCCGGAGATGACGCCGGTCTCGGCCAGATCGGTGCCGCAGAGCATGAGGCGCAGCCTGATGCCGGGCGCAACGACATCGCTGTTCGGTGCGATGGTCACGAGCCGCTGCGCCTGTGCCGGATCGAAATCCTATACCATGCGAAGATTGCCGACCCCGCGGACCGCTGCGCGCTCATGCTCGACGCTCTGCGGGTTGCCTGACTGAAGCGACCGGGTATTCCAACGAAAGGATCAGACCATGTCACTCAAGGGTATTCTTCCGGGCAAGCTCGGCTTCGGCGCCGCCCCGCTTGGAAACATGTTCCGCGACATTCCCGAGCAGGAGGCGCTCGCGACGGTCGAGGCTGCCTGGAAGGACGGCATCCGCTATTTCGACAACGCTCCCTTTTACGGGGCCGGCCTCGCCGAAATCCGCATGGGCGAGGCGCTCAATGGCCGGCCGCGCGATGAATACGTCATCAGTACCAAGGTCGGCCGCGTCATCCTCGACGAGATCGAGGATGTCAGTGCGCGAGACCTCGGCGAGAAGGGCGAGGTCTTCAAGCACGGCCGCCCCAACAGGATCGTGAACGACTATTCGGAGGCCGCAACATTGCGATCCATCGAGGACAGCCTGAAGCGACTGAAGACCGATCGCATCGAGATCGTCTGGGTCCATGATGTCGCCCAGGATTTCTACGGCGATGAATGGCTCGGCGTGTTCGAGGCGTCGCGCAAGGGCGCCTTCAGGGCCCTCGACCGGCTGCGCGACGAAGGCGTGATCAAGGGCTGGGGCCTCGGTGTCAACCGGGTGGAGCCGATCGAGCTGCTGCTCGGGCTCGACGGTCCGCGCCCAGACGGCTTCCTGCTGGCGGGACGCTACACGCTGCTCGACCATGCGCGCGCCCTCCAGCGCGTGATGCCGCTGGTCACCGAGCGCGGGCTCGGCATCGTCGTCGGCGGCCCCTACAGCTCCGGTGCCCTGGTCGGCGGCCCGAACTTCGAATACGCACCGATGACGACGGAGATCCGCGCCAAGGTCGCGCGCATCAAGGCCATCGCCGATCGCCACGGCGTCAGCATGAAGGCGGCCGGCCTGCAGTTTTCGCTCGCCAATCCCGCCGTCGCTGCGGTGATCCCCGGCGCCAGCCAGCCGAGCCGCATCGCCGAAGACCGGGCTGCGCTGCAGGAGGTGGTGCCTGCCGCGTTCTGGCGGGAGCTGCGGGAGGCCGGGCTGGTCCATCCCGACGCGCCATTGCCCGGCGCGGAGTAACCGGCGGATCACTCGTCATGTGCCTCGCGCTTGAGAAGCGCATGTCGGGCAGCCGACGCCTGCCGTCCCGCCGGGTGAAAAATCTAGAGCATCAGCCCGAAAAGTGGATCGCGGTTCGAAGAAAAATTGATGAAAACACAAAGGGTTAGGTCATCTGATCGGATACGATTTCCTGTCCGATGATCTAGTCCGTGACCTTGATATCCAGTTCGCGGATCAGCCGGCCGAAACGCTCGATGTCCCCGTTGACCAGGCGCGCCATGTCCTGGGGGGAGCCGGGAGCGGGGTCGAGCCCGCTGGCGGCGAGCCTTGTCGCGATATCGGGCGCCATGATCGCGCGCGCGGCGGCCGCATTCAGGCGCTCGACGATCGGCGCTGGAGTCCCGGCGGGGGCAACGAGGCCGAAGAAATTCGGGATCAGCGGATCATCGGAGAGGCCGAGTTCCGTCATCGTCGGCACCTCGCTCATGTCGCGCAGTCGGCGCGCGTTGCCAACGGCGAGCGCCTTCAGCTTTCCGTCCTGCATGAGGGAAATCGCGGCCGGCGGCGTGGAGATGGTCAGCGCGACTTCGCCCGTCGCCACCGCTGTGACGGCCGGCGGCGCACCGCGATAGGGCACATGCACCATCTTGACCCCGAGCCTGCGCGCCAGCGCCTCGATGTTGAGATGGGCCATGCTGCCCTTGCCGAAGCTGGCATAGGGCAGCTCGCGTTGCTTCGCGAGGGCGACGAATTCGGCGAAGCTGGTGACGCCGAGTGCGGGATTGACGACCAGCACATAGGGGCCCGTCGCGACCACCCCGACATGGGCGAAGTCCCGTTTCCCATCGAGTGCCTGCTGCGGCATCAGGATCGGGTTGATGCCAAAGACCTCGCGCGGCGCCATCAGCAGCGTGTAGCCGTCAGGCTCCGCCCGCGCGACGGCGGCTGCCCCGACCATGCCGTTGGCGCCGGGCCGGTTCTCGACGACGACCGGCTGGCCGAATTCGACCCGCAGTTTCTCGGCGACGAGCCGCGCGGCGAGATCGACCGCGCCTCCGGCCGGGTAGGGCACGATCAGCAGGATCTGCCTGGCGGGATAGCCGGTCTGGTTCTGGGCGATCGCCGGCAGGGCGAGGGACCCCGCACCGAGGAGAGCCAGAGCGGCGCGGCGAGACATCGGCTCGGACATGGTGACCTCCCATCCAGTTGTTCGGTGTCGTTGGGTCGGTGCTCAGAATGGCGTGGGCGCGTCGACATGCCGGGTCCATTGCTCCCAGGCGCGGTCCATGGCGAAGGGCGTCAGGTTGAATTCGGCCGCGGAAAACGCTTCAGCGGCCGTCAGTCGGCGAACCGTGCCGAGCTGGGCAGCCTTCAGCTGAACCTCGGCGTTGCGGGCGCCGTAGATCGCCCGAAAGGTCATTTCGCGGAGCGAGCGGCCTGCGACGGTGGCGCCGTGGCCGCGCATCAGCACGGTCCAGTTCGACCCAAGGGCACGCGCAAGCGAATCTCCCTGCGCCTGCGACGAGACGATCAGGTTCGTGTCGCCGAACTCATCCTGGCTGTCCCAGAGCGGCACCGTTGCGCCCATGGTCGCCCCGAGATGGAAGACGGGAACGAGTGCGGCATCGCTCGTGCAGAACGGCATCATCGCCGGGGCATGGTGGTGACAGATGGCCTGCACATCCGGGCGTGCGCGGTAGATCGCGCCATGGATGCTGCGTTCGGCGAAGATGCGGGCCTGCGTCACCGAGACGAGGGCATCCTCGCGGTCGAAGGCGAGCACATCCTCAGGTGTGACCAGCTCGGCCGCACGGGTCCTCGGCATCAGGTAATGGTCCCTGCGATCGGGATGGCGCGCCGAGACATGTCCAAAACTGTCGACGATGCCTTCGCGGGCGAGAATGCGGCTCGCGAGAACGATCTCGGCGATCACTGCATCCCGCTCCGGGGAAAACTGTTGGAGCGGAGCCTCGCTGGTCCCGGCAGGCGCATTCGACAGCATGGGACGCCCTCGATTGAAATGCGCGGATCTGCGCGACTGACGCAGGTTCACTCATTCTGCCGGGCGAAATCCAATGCGAAGCGCTTAGGTCAGCGCTAAGCGTTTTGCTGTGGCTCGACGGCCGGTAGCGGGTGCCCCAACCCGATCACCGCCGCTGACAGCGTCGTCATCGCCGCAGTAACGGCGTCGCGGATGATCGGGAGCGCGGCAAGCTGCCCGGCCTTGCGGGAGCCTGCGAGATAAAGCGTGCGCCTGAGGACCGGTGCGACGATCGGGCGGGCCGACAAGGTCCCGGCCGCGACCTCCGCGAGCACGGTGCCATAGGGCAGGATGCCGGCCGCAGGCCCGCGTGCGACCAGCGTCTTGATGCCGGAAATCGAACGGACCTCATGTGCGAGCCGGAGGACGAGCCCATGTTCGGTGGCGGTCTTCTCGACGAGGGAGCGCACGCCATCGCGCGGCTCCGGCAGGATGAGGGGGTGGGCGAGAGCCTCGGTGAAGCTGATCGGCGCCGTGTCCCGGTCTCCCGTCGCGGTGACGAGAACGAGGTCTTCCTGGTAGAGCGCGCGCCTCCAGCAGCCGGGTGCGTCCGGAACCTCATAGGCCAGGATCAGGTCGAGCTCGGCCCGATGCAGGCTGTCGACCAGAAGATGGCTCATCTCTTCGGTCAGGCTGATGGCGAGGTCAGGCGCGCGCTCCGAGACCCGCAGCAGCAGCTCCGCGCCGATGATCTGCATCAGGCTCGGGGTCAGGCCGAAGCGCACGGCCTCGCGCGCGTCCTCGCGCAGTTCGCGGCGCGTCAGCGCGACGAGGTCGAGGATCTCGACGGCGCGCCGGAACAGCTTCTCGCCGGCGGCCGTCGGGGAGACGCCGCGCGAATGGCGCGTCAGCAGCGTGACGCCAAGCCCTTCCTCGAGCTGCTTGATCTGCATGCCAAGCGCCGGTTGCGCGATCCGCAGCTCATCGGCCGCGCGCGTCATATTGGCGGCCTCAACCACACGGACGAAATAGGTGAGTTGGCGGAGGTTCAACGCCCGCTCCGTGATCGGCTGCTTCGGACGGCGAACCCTGCCACGAAGGCGCTTGCTCTGACGAGTCTGCCGCATTTGCGCGGCGGCCTGGGCGGACCGCAGGAATCTGATCGAGATCAAGGCGGGGAGGGCCTGCCTGCGGCATCAACTCGGCATGAGCTTGCTGGCCTTCATCGCGGTCTGTGCCTCGCTTCTGGCGACGCCGGGACCGACCAATACGCTTCTCGCGACCTCGGGCGCGGAGATCGGCTGGCGCCGGTCCGCCGCTCTGCTTGCAGCCGAACTCCTCGGCTATCTCCTGGCGATCGCCATCCTGCGCCTGGCCCTGGGACCGTTCATCGCATCCCTGCCGATCGTCGCAACGGCGCTCCAGGCTGTCGTTGCGCTCTATCTGGTCTACCTCGCGACGGCGCTCTGGCAGCGCAGCAGCCTGCCTCTCGCTCAGGGCCGTTCGATCACCTTCGTCCGCGTGTTCCTGACGACACTGCTCAATCCGAAGGGGCTCATCTTCGCCTTCACCCTTCTGCCCGCCGCCCCTGCAGGGTTCTCGGCGCTGCTGCCGTGGCTCGCCGTGCTGTCGGCGGAGATCGTCGCGATCGGCTTCGGCTGGGTGCTGCTCGGCAGCACGTTGCAGCGCAGTCTGCAGGACCCGGCCAAGGCCAGGATCGGCTATCGCGCCAGCGCGGCCGTGCTTGGTCTGCTGGCAAGCATGATGGCCGCGCGGACCCTGGTTTCGCTTTGACGGGGGGCTTCTGCGAAAGCCGGCGGCGTGCGCGCTTGGCCCCTGCATTCAGCTCAAGGCAGGTTCCGGCAACCCGTAAGCCCAGGCATCGTCGAAAGCGGCGAGGGCCTCCTCATGGGCAAGGGCTCGCTTCCTTGCAGAAACGGCAATCTCGACCATGGAATCGATGTGGTTCTCTGCGTGATCGGCCATCACCTGCATGCGCCAGCGGCAGGCATTGCGCGCAACCGCCGGATACTCGACCAGATTGACGATTCCGCCTTCCTCGGCCGCGTATCTCGTCATCAGCCGCGAGACCGAGGCATTCCCGAGAATGACGGGCACGATCGCGCTCGGCTGACCCAGGACCAGGAAGTCCTCGGCGGCGAGCCTGTCGCGGAGCAGAGCGACATTGGACAAGAGGCGAGCCCGCCGCTCGCCGCCTTCGGGGCTGTCGATGATCGAGAGCGCGGCGTCGATGACGGCCGCCTGGATCGGTGTCATCGCATTGGTGAAGGTCGACGGCCCGCAACTCGACCGTAGCGCGAACTTCAGGCTTTCCTCGTTGCAGGCGATAAACCCGCCCGGGGAGGCGAATGTTTTGGAGAATGACCCATCAGGATGTCGACCTTGCCGACCATGTCCTGGGCCTGGAAGACACCGCGCCCGCGCTCGCCGAGGGCGCCGAGATCATGCGCGCAATCGACGAGCAATGTCGCTCCATAATCCCGGCAAAGGGCCTGGAGCGCGGCGATGTCGGGCGTATCGCTGTCCATCGAGAACAAGGTCTCGGTGACGACCAGAATGCCGGCCCTCGGATCGTTTTCGCGAATCCGCTTCAGGCGTTTCCCTACGGCCGCGGTCGATAGATGAGCGAAACGGCTGACATTCGCGGTTGCGGCCCTTGCTCCCTCCTGCAGGCAGGCATGGGCGAGGATATCGATGACGACATGATCCGTCTCGCGAACGAGCGTTTTGATGACGCCGTAGCCCGCGGCCCAGCCGATGGGAAAGAGGGTACAGAACTTGTAGCCAAGGTGGCTGGCAATACGCGCTTCCAGTGCGACCGAGAGCGACGTGTTCCCCATGAGGGCTGCGGATCCGGCGCTGTGAACTCCAAACCGCTCGATCGCTTGGTTTGCCGCTTGGACGATCGCCGGATGGCATGCGAGGGACAGATAGTCCTGGCTTGCGAAATTGACCCCGGCGATCGGCGTTCCGTCGCGGAGAAGGCCTTCCACATTCGGACCGACCGGCCCTGTCACCACCTTCTGATAGGGGTCCAGGCCGACGCCTCCGCGCTCCACGAACCACTGGCCTACGGCTTTCCAGCGAGAAACGAGATCGCATTGATTGGCATCGAAGTGGTCAGCGATCGAGGAGAACCGCACCTCGTCGAAATGTACTCGGGCATTCGAAATCCAGCGAAACGGTTTGACTTTGGTCGCACCAGTCTCGGCAAGGGCCGCCGAAATACATCACCCGCCTGGGGGATGTCCGGCGGGTTTTTTGCCAGTCATTGCAAGAGCCTGTGGGGCTAGGCTGCGCTTACGTGAATTCGCGGACGCAGCCGGCAGGCACGAAGCGGCTGCGCTGCCTGAGATGCTGCCGGCAGGAAACCGGCGGCTGCCCGCCCCTCAGGCGTTGGCGATCCAGCCGCGCCAGGTGAAGGCCGCATAGAACAGGCTGACATTGGCGAAGCCGCCGGCCCGAAGGATCGCCTCGTCCTGCTCGGGGCTGAAGCTTTGCAGGCTGGCCGCGACGGCCGCGCGGGCGCGCTGCACCTGCTCGGGATCTGCGCCGGACGCGATCGGGTAGGCGGCGTAGCGATCGAGCCAGGTATCGCGTTCGTCGGCGCCCTGGGGAAAGCTCGCATGCGCGGCAACGAAGGGCGCGCCGGGACGAAGCCGGGCGTGGATCTCGCGCACCGTCCGCTCGCGTTCGACTGCTGCAAGGAAATGCAGCGTCAGCAGGCAGGTCGCCGCGTCAAAGGGCCCGGCCGGCGCATCGTCGATATAGCCCTCGACCAGCGTCACCCTGTCCATCAGCGGCCCCAGCGTGCGTTCGGCGAGGCGCAGCATCTCGGCTGCCGGATCGACCCCGACGAAGCTCCAGCCCGGATGTGTCTCTGCAAGCGCTCGGATCTCGCTGCCACCGCCGGCCCCAAGCACCAGCACCTTCGCATCGTCAGGCGCGCTTTCTGCCAGCAGCAGGCCAGTCATCCGGTGCAGCGCGTCCAGGCCGGGCACGAAGCGCCGCGGCCCCTCCGCATAGCGCGCGACCGCTTCGGGATCGGAGAAATTCTTGAGGAAGGGCTCTTCGCGAGCCGCAAGTTCAGTCGACACAGCTGGAGTCTCCGGGCTGGAGCGGCGCGCGTTGCGCCAGGCGTTCACGGAAATTCGCGCTCAAGGCTGCGAGCGTCACGGTCTCGAACGAGGCCAGCAACAGCGCCTGCGCCTCGCGCAGGCTGCCATCGAGCGCCGCATTGACCGCCTGCTCGACGGCGCAGGCCGGCGCCTCGCTGCGGTTGCCGATGGCGAAGAGGGCGGGCGAGCCGATGCCGTCATAGATGTCGCGCAAGGTGATCTCGGCGAGCTCGCGGGCGATCGTCCAGCCGCCGCCATGCCCCTTCTCGGAGCGGACATAGCCCTGGTCGCGCAAGCCTGACATGATCCGGCGAATCACGACGGGATTGGTCCGCATCATCCGCGCTAGCGCCTCCGAGGTCACCGGGCTGTTCTGCTCCGCCATGTGCAGCAGCACGTGCAGCACCCCGGACAAACGACTGTCGCGATTCATGTAACTTCATATGTTGCGTGACTGGGGCGGCGTCAAGAGCCTCCGCTCGGACAGGGCAGGGGCGCGGCCCCGACGACCGTCAGGACGTGCCGTCGCCGGGGACAGAGCGGCGACCGACCGCTGCGGGGAAACGAGAAGCTCTGCGGCGTCAACTGCGGCATCGTGGCCGGCTATGGCGCTGGCCCGGCGCAGCAGAAGGTCGTAAGGCAGTCGGGCCGCTCGCTCCTGACCTGCTTGGTCAGACCTGCGGCATCCAAGGTCGAGCTCCCCGCGTGAGCTCCCGACGGGAGACGGCTCCGCAGTGATGCGGGGCCGTTTTCGTTTCCGCCGGGCGCGCTCGCATGGCACCCCGGCGGCGCTCCTGGTCTGCCGGAATCAACCCCGGGAACCCTCAGCCGCGCCGTGCCGCCTCGATCGCGGCGACGTCGATCTTCTTCATGGTCATCATCGCGGTAAAGGCGCGCTTCGCTTCCTCGCCGCCGGCCGCCATCGCCTCGGTCAGCACGCGCGGCGTGATCTGCCAGGAGATGCCCCATTTGTCCCGGCACCAGCCGCAGGCGCTTTCCTGCCCGCCATTGCCGATGATCGCCTTCCAGTAGCGGTCCGTCTCCTGCTGGTCGTCGGTGGCGATCTGGAACGAGAAGGCTTCGTTATGCTTGAACGCCGGGCCGCCATTCAGGCCGAGGCAGGGGATGCCGGCGACGGTGAAGTCGACCGTCAGCACGTCGCCCGCCTTGCCGGAGGGGAAATCAGTCGGGGCGTGGTGGACGGCACCCACTGCGCTGTCCGGAAAGGTCTCGGCATAGAAGCGGGCGGCCGCTTCGGCGTCCTTGTCGTACCAGAGGCAGATCGTGTTCTTGGCGATCGTCACGGCTTGTCCTTTCGCTGTTCACGGCCAATTCCGGCCTGGTTTCCACGAAGACGCAGGCGGTTCACGGTTCGTCAAAAATCCCCCACGACCTTGGAATGCGCTGGCCCCATCGTGGTTCCGCCAGCAGGGCAGGAAAGGCTATGGCGGCATCAGGCCGCCTTAGGCCGTCAGCCCGACAGCGCATTCTTGTAGATCTTGCCGTCCTTCATGATCACGACGAAAGACCGGTGCGGATCAGCGACGAGATTGATGTTCTCGAGCGGATTGCCGTCGACAAGCAGCAGATCGGCCAGTGCGTTGGGCGCAACCACGCCGAGTTTTCCCGGATAGGGATTGCGCAGGCCGGACAATTCCAGCAGCCGGGCATTCGTGCCGGTCGCCGTGGCCAGGGTTTCTGCGGGGGTGAACCAGCGCGTCCACTTGGCGAGAAGTTCGCCATGCCGCTTCGCGAGCTGTGGCGAAAACAGGATGTCGGTCCCGAAGGCGAGCTTGAGCTTGTATCGTTTCGCCAGCTCGAAGGTCTTTTCCGTGCCGGCGAATACGGCATAGGCCTTGGCCCGCTCGCCCGAGCCCGGCGGAAAGACCTCCGCCATCTCGTCCGGAAAAGCCTGCGTGCTCAGCCAGATGTCCTTTTCCGCGATCAGCCGCGCCGTCGCTTCGTCCATCAGGTGCCCGTGCTCGATGCATTTCACCCCGACGGAGATCGCGCGGGTGATCGCCGCCGGCGTGTAGGCGTGCACAGTGACATAGGTCCCCCAGTTCTCGGCGGCCTCCACGGCGGCGCGGAGTTCGTCTGCGGTGAAGGTCGAGACATCGAGCGGGCTGAACGGCGAGGCGACGCCGCCGCCTGCCGTCAGCTTGATCTGGGAGGCGCCCTGCATCAGCTGCTCCCGGACGCGCATGCGCACCTCGTCGGGGCTGTCGGCGACCATGCTGCCGCCGACCTGCTCCATCCGCGACAGTGAGCCCGGCGCCCGCGGCAGGTCGGTCAGCTGGCGGAAATCCCCGTGCCCGCTGGTCACCGTGATGACTGCGCCTGAGGGATAGATGCGGGGCCCGGGCAGCACGCCGCCATCGATGGCCTGCTTGAGGCCGAAGGACGGGCCGCCCATGTCGCGGACCGTGGTGAAGCCGCGCATCAGGGTCTCGGTCGCCTCGGCGCCGGCCGTCAGATAATTGAAGCCGAGATTGCCGAAGAGCGATTGCGACGGCGTCGAGCGCACCAGCATCGCGTGCCAGTGCATGTCGGTCAGCCCCGGCATCAGCGTTCGCCCGCCGCCCGCGATGACCACGGTGCCGGGCTCCGCAGTGAGCGGCGCCGCCGAGATGCGCTCGATCAGATTGCCGCGGACGAGCACCTGCGACGGTGCCGAGAGCCCGCTGCCCGTCCCGTCGAAGATGCGGACGTCCTGGAACAGCGTCGTGCCGGTGCCTGTCGGGGAGCCGACCTGCGCGCGCAGCGGAGATGCCAGGCAAGAGGCCAGAGCCGGAAGAGAGGCGACAAAGCGCCGTCGGGTCAAAAGTGCCACGCTGCAACCTCCCGAAGCCAGATGGGGGAACGCCATGCAAGCAGGCTTAAAGGCGTATCCCAGGAGAGCCCGGATGCATACTGCCAGGTGGCGCGCGCCCATCATGACGCTCCGGTCATCAGCCAGGGGCAGGCTGTGCGCAGCGACAGGGCGGGGCGTGAAGACACGTTCGTGACGGCCACGGCCGCGCTCATCCTGCGGTCCGCCTCCTGCAATCGGTCTTTCCTCCCATCTGATTGGCGCGCCAATCGACAATGCCAGCGGCCCCGCGCAAAATCCGGCGATGATCTTCTTCGAGTCGATCCTGGCCATCATGCTGGGGGCGGTCCTGCTCTCTGCGGGCGCGCGGCGCATCGGCGTGCCCTATCCGGTCGTGCTCGCGGTCGCCGGCACGGCGCTCGCCTTCATTCCGAATGCGCCGGAACTCGCGCTCGATCCCGAGCTGGTGCTGGCCCTGTTCGTCGCGCCGATCCTGCTCGATGCCGCCTTCGATACCTCGCCGCGCGACCTGCGCCGGAACTGGCTCTCCGTCGGCAGCCTCGTCGTCGTCGCGGTCGGGGTGACGACGGTCGCGGTCGCCGCGGTTGCCCGCTGGCTGGTGCCGGATCTGCCTTGGGCTGCCGCCGTGGCGCTCGGCGCGATCGTCGCGCCGCCCGACGCGGTCGCAGCGACCGCCGTTTTGCGCCGCCTGCGCCCGCCGCATCGGCTCCTCGTCATCCTGGAGGGCGAAAGCCTCCTCAACGACGCGACCGCGCTGCTGATCTATCGCCTCGCTGTGGGCGCAGCCGTCGCCGGCGGCTTCTCGCCAACCTCGGCGCTGCCGACCTTCGGCCTCGTCGTCATCGGCAGCATCGCCCTCGGCGCATTTCTCGGCTGGGCGCTGGTCCGGTTCCTCAGTGCGTTCAAGGATCCGCCAAGCGCCATCATCCTGCAGTTCATCACGACATTCGGAGTCTGGATCCTGGCGGAGCGGCTGCATCTGTCGGGCATCATCACCATCGTCGTCTATGCCATGGTGATTGCGCGCACCGCACCCGCCCGCACCAGCGCGAGCCTTCGCATCCCGTCCTATGCGGTCTGGGAGACGACCGTCTTCGTGCTCCAGACCCTGGCTTTCGTGCTGATCGGCCTGCAATTGCGGCCGATCCTCGCCAATCTCAGCCCGCGTGAGATCGGCGCCTTTCCCGTCGTCGCGTTGGCCGTCCTGGCGACCGTCATCATCGTGCGCCTGAGCTGGGTCATGACCTATCAGGCGATCGCGAAACTGACGCGCCGGGCCACGGAGAGCGTCAAGACCGAGGGCGCCAGGACCGAGGGCGCCAAGACTGACGGCGCGAAGGACGGGACGCGTCCGGCGTCAACGGCGGGTTCCGACGGCCTGATCATCGCCTGGTGCGGCATGCGCGGCATCGTCACGCTCGCGGCCGCCTATGCCCTGCCGGGCGGTTTTCCCCACCGCGACCTGATCCTGCTCTGCGCCTTCACCGTCGTGGTCGGGACGCTCTTGATCCAGGGGCTGACGCTGCCGCTGCTGCTGCGCCGGCTGTCTCCGCGGGACGACCGCCCGGTCGAGCGCGAATTCCGCATGGCGCGAAAACTCGCCCTCAAGGCAGCCATCGCAACGATCGGCGATGCGCCGTCGGAGGCCGCGCTGGCGGTGCGCCGCGAATATGACGACATGCTCGCGCAGACGCGCGACAGCGACGAGTTCGATACCACGCAGAACCAGCTCAGGCGCGATGCACTCGCCGCGGCGCGCGACAAGGCGCTTGAACTGCGAGGCGACGGCACGATCGGCGACGATGCCTTTCATCGGCTCGAGGAAGAGCTCGACTGGCTGGAACTGGGCGCAGCAGCAAGGACGGTCGAATGAGCGCGGAAGTCGATGTCGTCGTGGTCGGCGCGGGCGCTGCCGGGATCGCGGCAGCGCGACGGCTTGGCGAAGCCGGCCTGTCGCTCATCGTCATCGAGGCCGGCGACAGGGTCGGTGGCCGCGCCTGGACCATCCGCCATGGCGGTTTGCCGATCGATCTCGGCTGCGGCTGGCTGCACTCCGCCGACCGGAACCCCTGGACCGCGCTGGCGCCCGACCTCGGCTTCAGCATCGACAGGACGCTGCCGCCCTGGGGGCGCCAGTTCAGGAATCTGGGCTTCCCCGCCGCCGATCAGATGGCGGCCCGCGCCGCCTTCGCCAGCTTCGAGCAGCGCCTGCGCCAGGCTCCGGCCGGCACTGACCGGGCCGCCGACCTGCTGGAGGAGGGGGGCACCTGGAATCCCTATCTCGAGGCGGTCAGCAGCTATATCAACGGAACCGACCTTGAGACGCTCTCGATCCGCGACTATCTCGCCTTCGCCGACGCCGATACGGGCCTGAACTGGCGCGTCATCGAGGGCTATGGCGCGCTCATCGCCAGGGCGGCATCCGGGCTGCCGATCTCGCTCGGCATGCCCGTGACGGCAATCCAGGCCGACCAATCCCAACTCGCCATCGTCACGGGCTCCGGCACGATCAGGGCAGGGGCGGCGATCGTCACGGTCTCGACCGATGTCCTGGCTTCAGGCGCCATCAAATTGCCGACGGCGCTTGCCGACCGGATCGAGGCGGCCTCGCGCCTGCCGCTCGGCCTCGCCGACAAGGTCTCTTTCGCGCTCGACCGCCCGGACGATCTGGAACCGGACACGCAGGTGCTGGGAAATCCGCGTGAAGCGAAGACCGGCAGCTACCATTTGCGCCCGTTCGGCCGCCCCTTGATCGAGGGCTTCATCTGTGGCGCCGCGGCGCGCGAACTCGAATGCCGCGAGGACATGGTCGCCTTCGCCCAAGACGAGCTTGCCGGCCTGTTCGGTGCCGGCATCCGCCGCCGGCTGAAGCCGGTGGCGCAGACGCGCTGGGCGAAATCGCCCTTCATCAGGGGCTCCTACAGCCACGCGCTTCCAGGCTGCGCCGCGGCGCGCTCGGTCCTCGCAACGCCATGGGACGAGCGCATCTTCTTCGCGGGCGAGGCCTGTTCGACGGATGATTTCTCGACCGCGCATGGGGCGTATCAGACGGGCCTCGATATGGCGGAGGCTGTTTTGAGCAGCCATCGTTCCGGGCGGCGCGATGGTTGAACCCAGCCCAACCCAGGAAGACGTTGACAGTTCGTGGAGCTGAGATGGCCGGTGATCGGCGACCACATCCGTCCATCCCGTCCAGATCGGGGCAAGCTCCCGGTAGCTTCTGGCGCGAGCCCGACGCGTGCAGCGGCACGGGCGAGATCTGCAAGCCGCCCAGCCATGACGGCGCGGCGGTCGGCGCCGCGCGTTGACATTCATTGCAGGCCGATATTCTCTTATAAGGCATAGTATTACATAATAAAAGAATGTGAGGGATCATGAAACGCCTGCTCGGATGCCTTCTCGCCTGCAGCCTGCTCACCGGACCGTCGCTCGCCCTCGCACAAGAGACGGGCGGCATTGCCACGGTGGCGACCGTCGGCGAGCCGCCGACCATGGACCCGATGGTGTCGACCGCCGATCTCGTCGGCACGATCACCCAGCATGTCTTCGAGACGCTCTACACATTCGACAAGAACTGGAAGGTGACACCGCTGCTCGCGGACGCGCTGCCCGCGATCAGCGACGACGGCAAGCGCTACACCATCGCGCTGCGGCCGGGC
Source organism: Bosea sp. BIWAKO-01 (assembly GCF_001748145.1). Taxonomy (NCBI): domain Bacteria; kingdom Pseudomonadati; phylum Pseudomonadota; class Alphaproteobacteria; order Hyphomicrobiales; family Alloboseaceae; genus Allobosea; species Allobosea sp. BIWAKO-01. The sequence goes on along the minus strand of NZ_BCQA01000001.1, from coordinate 6,795,563 downwards.
GTCACATTCCATGATGGCTCCGCGCTGACGGCCGAGGATGCGGTCACCTCGCTGCAGCGCTGGATGAAGCTCGCCTCGCGCGGAAAGCAGGCGGCGGGCTTCATCGAGAGCGTCGAAGCCGCCGGCCCGGCTTCGCTGGTGATCACGCTGAAACAGCCCTACGCACCGCTGACCTCGCTGCTCGCCTTCAACAACTCGGCCGCGATCATCATCCCGGCGAAAAAGCAGAGCGACCCGATGAAGGAGTTCATCGGGACGGGCCCCTATATGCTGAAGGAGCGCAAGGCCGATCAGTACATCCAGCTCGTCCGCTTCGCCGGTTACAAGCCGCGCGACGGCCAGGGCGACGGCTATGGCGGCGCGCGGCGCGCCCTGCTGGACGAGGTCCGCTTCGTGCCGGTCCCGGATCCGAACACCCGTGTCGAGTCGGCCGTTTCCGGCCAATACGCCTATGTCGATTCCATTCCGGTGGAATCCATCGACCGGTTGAAGGGGGCGGCCTCGCAGCCCGTCCTGCTGAAACCCTTCGGCTATCCCGTCTTCATCTTCAACACCGCCGAGGGCGCGGCGAAGAACCTCGCGGTCCGCAAGGCGATCCGTACGGCGCTGAACATGGAGGACATGCTGGCCGCGGCGTTCGGCAGCAAGGAGTTCTACGCGCTCGACGGCAACATCTATCCGCCGGGCTATGTCTGGCACACCGATGCCGGCGTCGCCGGGAACTACAATATCGGCGATGCCGAAAAGGCGAAGGCCGCCGCCAAGGCGGCCGGGTACAAGGGCGAGCCGATCCGCATCCTGACCAGCCGCCAGTACGAGTTCCACTACAAGATGGCGCAGGTCGCGGCCGAGTATCTGAAGCTCGCCGGCTTCACCATCGACATGCAGGTCGTCGACTGGGCGACCCTGACCCAGCGGCGGACCGACAAGGCCCTATGGGAGATCTACATCACCCACAGCCCCTTCCTGCCGGAGCCGGCGCTGATCGGTTCGCTGTCGACCAGCTCGCCCGGCTGGTGGGACACGCCTGCCCGCAAGGCCGCCGTCGACGCCTTCACCTCCGAAGCCGACCCGGCGAAGCGCGCCGTGCTGTGGGCGAATGTGCAGAAGACGATCTATGACGAGGTGCCCTTCATCAAGATCGGTGACTTCAACGCGCTCTCCGCGAAATCCGCGAAGCTCGACGGGGTCGTGCCGGCGCCCTGGCCCTATTTCTGGAACGTCACCCTGAAGAAGTGATCCCCCAGTGCCGACCGGTCGTGTGATCACGGCCGGTCGGCAAGCAACGAGGCGGGCGGGCCATGGTCGGCTACATCCTTCAACGCATCTCCGGCATGCTCGCGGTCATGCTGCTCGTGGTCACGATCGTCTTCGTGATCGTGCGCGTCACGCCCGGCGATCCCGCCGCGGTGATGCTCGGCCCCGATGCGACGGCGCAGGACGTCGCGGATCTGCGCAGCAGGCTCGGGCTCGATCGCTCGATCCTCTCGCAATACGTGCTCTATGTCGGGCAGTTGCTGCGCGGCGATCTCGGCCAGTCGATCTTCCTGAACATGCCGGTGACCTCCGCGCTGCTGGAGCGGGCCGAGCCGACCTTCTTCCTGACCTTGCTGTCTCTGGCCATCGCCAGCGTCATCGCGCTGCCCGTCGGCATCTACGCCGCCTATCGGCGCGGCTCCTTCATCGACCAGGCGGCGACGACGCTTGCCATGCTCGGCGCGAGCATTCCCGGCTTCTGGCTCGGGCTGATCCTGATGCAGATCTTTGCCGTGCGCCTGCAGATCCTGCCGGTTTCCGGCTATGGCGGCCCCGATACGAGCCTGATCGAACGGATCCGGCACCTGATCCTGCCGGCGGTCGCGCTCGGGCTCGTCTCCTCGGCACTGATCATGCGCTTCACCCGCGCCTCGATGCTCGACGTGCTCGGCGACGATTATATCCGCACGGCGCGTGCGAAGGGCCTCGGCGAGCAGACGGTCATCCTCACCCATGCGCTCAAGAACGCGCTGATCCCGATCCTCACCGTGCTCGGGCTGACCGCTGCCGTGCTGATCTCGGGTGCGGTCGTGACGGAGACGGTGTTCGGCCTGCCGGGAGTCGGCAACCTCGTGGTCTCGGCCGTGCTGCGGCGCGACTATCCGGTGATCCAGGGCGCGCTGCTCGTGATCGCCGGCCTGTACGTCCTGATCAATTTCGCGATCGACATGCTCTACCTGCTGGTCGACCCAAGGGTGCGCTACTGATGGTCGACCTCACACCCGATGCGCTGGCGCCGCGCCGCGGCCGGGCCTTCCTGCGACAGCTGATGAAGCGCCGCATGGTGGCGATCGGCCTCGCGATCCTACTCGTCTTCGTGCTGCTCGCGGTGCTGGCGCCGCTGATCGCGCCCTATGCGCCGGGCCGGCTCTCCATCGTCAACCGTTTGAAGCCGCCGTCCGCGACCTACTGGTTCGGTACGGACGAATTCGGCCGGGACCTGTTCTCGCGGATGCTCTATGCCGGCCGCCTGTCGCTCTCGGTCGGCGCCGCCGTCGTCGTCCTGTCGTCGCTGATCGGCGTGACGCTCGGGCTGCTGGCAGGGTTCTTCAAGCGGCTGGACACGCCGACGGCCCGTCTGATCGACGCGATGATGGCGTTCCCCGACATCCTCCTGGCGATCGCGCTGGTCGCGGCGCTCGGACCTTCGCTCCTGACGGTGATCGTGGCGCTCGCGATCGTCTATGCGCCGCGGCTGGCGCGCATCGTCCGCGCAGCGACCCTGGTGATCCGCGAGCTGCCCTATGTCGAGGCGGCTAGAGCCTGCGGCAACACGACCTTCCGGATCATGATGCGGCATGTCCTGCCGAACATCGTCTCGCCGATCACGGTGCAGGCCACCTTCATTTTCGCCAGCGCCATGCTGGCCGAGGCAGGGCTTTCCTTCCTCGGGCTCGGCGTCAGCCCCGACGTCCCGACCTGGGGCACGATGATCGCGTCCGGCCGGCAATATATCGGCCAGGCGGATTGGATGACCTATTTCCCCGGCCTCGCCATCGTGCTCGCCGTGCTCTCCCTGCAGATGGTCGGCGACGGCCTGCGCGACCTCCTCGATCCGCGGCTGCGGAAGGATCTCTGAGATGACGTCTGTGACCCGCCAACCTCTCCTCATCGCGAATGTGAGGCCGGTCGCCTTCGGACCGGCGATTCCCGCCGCGGCGACCGACATCCTCGTCGGTGGCGATGGCACCATCAGCGCGATCGGCCCGGCATTGGCAGCACCGGCCGACGCACTGCGAGTCGACGGCAAGGGCGCCTTCGTCTCGCCCGGCTGGGTCGATTTGCACGTCCATGTCTGGCATGGCGGCACCGATATCTCGCTCAGGCCGAGCGATTGCGGGGCCGCGCGCGGCGTCACCACCATGGTCGACGCGGGCTCGGCCGGCGAGGCAAATTTCCACGGCTTCCGCGAATATGTCATCGAGCCGGCGCGCGAGCGGATCAAGGCCTTCCTCAATCTCGGCTCGATCGGGCTCGTCGCCTGCAACCGCGTGTCGGAACTACGCGACATCAAGGACATCGACCTCGACCGTATCCTCGAATGCTATGCGGAGAACAGCGAGCATATCGTCGGCATCAAGGTCCGGGCGAGCCATGTCATCACCGGCTCCTGGGGCGTGACGCCGGTCAAGCTTGGCAAGAAGATCGCCAAGATCCTGAAGCTGCCGATGATGGTCCATGTCGGCGAGCCGCCGGCCCTCTACGAGGAGGTGCTGGAGGCGCTGGGGCCGGGCGACGTCGTCACGCATTGCTTCAACGGCAAGGCGGGATCGAGCCTGATGGAGGACGAAGACCTCTTCACCCTCGCCGAGCGCTGCGCCGCGCGGGGCGTCCGCCTCGACATCGGGCATGGCGGCGCCTCCTTCTCCTTCAAGGTGGCGGAAGCCGCGATCAAGCGCGGGCTGATGCCGTTCTCGATCTCGACGGACCTGCACAACCGCTGCATGAACTTCCCGGTCTGGGACCTCGCGACGACGATGTCGAAACTGCTCTCGGTCGGCATGCCCTTCGACGCCGTCATCGAGGCGGTGACCCATGCCCCGGCCTCGGTGATCAAGCTTGCGATGACGGACCGGCTCACGATCGGCGAGAGGGCCGATTTCACGATCTTCGATCTGGTCGACGGCGATCTCGAGGCGACCGATTCGAACGGCGACGTCTCGCGGCTGACGCGGCTGTTCGAGCCGCGCCACGCGGTGATCGGCGCAGAAGCGATCACGGCCAGCCGCTACGTGCCGCGCCCGCGCCGGCTGGTCCGGCACAGCCACGGCCTGTCCTGGCGTTGACGATGCGGCTGGCAAGGCAGCGAGGTTTGCAAGGCCCCGGCGGAAACCGCAGCGGGGCGCCGCCGTTGAATCAGCGCGCGGCAAATATCGAAAGCTCGGGCATGACGAGAGCCACGACGGCGCAGCCGAACGAAGCCGAGCCGGAGCGCACCGGGCAGCGGCGTTCGCGCGTCAGCGGCATCGACCGCGCCGTGCAGATCCTCGACCATCTCCAGCAGGAGGGGCGAGCCCAGACCGCCTATGAGGTCGCCCGTGCGATAGGCGCGCCGCTATCGACCGTCTACGCCATCGTCGAGGACCTGCTCGACAAGAGCCTGCTGGCGCGCTCGGGCGAAGGCGGCGTCTGGCTGGGGCCCCGGCTTTACCATTATGGCCTCGCCTATGCGCGCGATCTCCAGGTCATCACCGTCGCGACGCATGAGATGCATGTGCTGGCGCGCGAAGTCGGCGAGACCGTCCAGATCTGCGGCCGCGACGGCGGCATGATGGTGGTCGAGGCGATGGCCGAGGGCCCGGGGCATTTCGTCATCACCTCGCGCGTCGGCACGCGCGTGCCGCTGAACTGGACCGCCTCCGGCCGCCTGCTGGTCGCCGGCCTGGACGAGGCGGAGCGGGCAGCCCTGTTCCGGAGGAGCGCCAAGGCCTCGCCAACCGGGCGCGCCGTCACCGACCCCGCCATCCTGCTCGCCCAATCCAGCGACGCGCTCGCCGCAGGCCTGTCGATCCAGGCGGGCGAGTCCGACTATGCGGTCGCCTGCATCGCCGCGCCAGTGCTGGACGAGGCCGGCGCCTGCCCGATCACCGTCTCGGTCGTCCTGCCCGAATTCCGCGTCAACGAGGAGCATTCGAATGTCGTCGAGGCGGTGAAGACGGCAGCGCACCGTATCGAGGACAAGCTCGGCTGGCGCGTCGGACCATTCGCCGCTGGCCGGAAGAGCGATTGAAGGCCATTCGCGCCATGGGGCGCGCCTGACAGATGCGCCGCGCGTTTCATGCCCACCTTTACCCCCTCAGTTAACTAGACCCGCGGCGACCGCTCGGCTCCAACTCCGTGCATAACGCCCGCCCGCCCACTCCCACGACTCCGCAAAATACATTTGTGTCATAAAACATTCATTTGTATGATCCACTGCAAACGCACTGCCCCGCATCTGACGGCGGCAGGCCGCTTCCGATTTCGGGAGCGCCCTTTGGGAGGGGACAATGCAACGGGTCGTGCAGATTTCCGACACCCATCTCAGCCCGGGCAAGCCGCATTTTGCCTGCAACTGGGAGCCGCTGAGAGCCTGGCTGGCGGGGCAGGGGCCGGACCTCGTCATTCATACCGGGGATGTCACGGTCGATGGCGCCGATGTCGACGAGGATATGCGCCATTGCCGCGAGCTGCTGGACGCGCTCGATCTGCCGGTGCTGAGCATTCCCGGCAATCATGATGTCGGCGAGGCCTGGCACCCGCATCAGCCGGTCAATGCAGAGCGTCTCGCCCGCTGGCGCAGTCATCTCGGTGCGGATTTCTGGAGCCGCGATATCGAGGACTGGCGGCTGATCGGCCTGAACTCGATGCTGTTCGGCAGCGACGAGGCCGATGAAGCGCGCCAGCTCGCCTGGCTCGAGCAGGAGATTGCGGACGCGCAAGGGCGCCGTCTCGGCTGGTTCCTGCACCGGCCGCTCTTCGTCGAGACGCCCGATGAAGGCGACAAGGGCTATTGGAGCGTGCCGCCAAGGCCCCGGGCGCATCTGCTCGATCTCGTGCGCCGCCATGACGTCGCCTTCGTCGCCAGCGGCCATCTGCACCGGGCCCATGATTTCATGGTTGAGGGCACGCGCTACATCTGGGGACCGTCCTCGGGATTCGTCGTCGGTCCCGAATTGCAGCCCGGCATGGCCGGCTCAAGCACGCTCGGCGCCGTCACTTACAGCTTCGACGGCCGGGATTTTTCGGCCGCGATCCATGAGATTCCCGCGCTGACAACGCTCTGGATCGACGATGTGATCCACGAGGTCTACCCGCCACGCGCCGCCTGACGATACCGTCGGCCGCGCCTCGCGGCCGCCTTCGACACCGCCCCGCCATCCCTCACGGTTCAAGAGGCGAACGACATGGCCACAGTCGCGCTGTCTTCCATCGCCAAGGCGTTTGGGACCACAAAAGTGCTCGGCGGGGTCGATCTCGACATTGCCGATGGCGAATTCCTGACGCTGGTCGGCCCCTCCGGCTGCGGAAAATCGACCCTGATCCGGATCATCGCCGGGTTGGAACAGCAGGATTCCGGCAGCGTCGCCATTGGCGGCAACGGCGTCGACTATTTGCGCCCGCATGAGCGGCGCGTCGCGATGGTCTTCCAGTCCTATGCGCTCTACCCGCATATGAGCGTGCGGGCGAATATCGCGCTGCCGCTGATGATGGCGCGGCTGAAGCTCTGGCAGCGCCTGCCGCTGCTCCGCCTGCTCTCGGGGCAGAGGCGCAAGGCGATGGCCGGCATCATGACGGATGTCGACGCGGTCGCGGCCCAGCTCCAGCTCGGCCATCTGCTCGACCGCAAGCCGGCGCAGCTCTCGGGCGGCCAGCGCCAGCGCGTCGCGCTCGGGCGCGCCATGGTGCGCAGCCCCGATGTCTTCCTGATGGACGAACCTCTGTCCAATCTCGACGCCAAGCTGCGCGTCCATATGCGCACCGAGCTGGCGGAGCTGCACAAGCGCCTGGGCGCGACCTTCATCTATGTCACGCATGACCAGGTCGAGGCGATGACGATGTCGGACCGCGTCGCGATGATGGATTCAGGGGCGATCCTGCAGCTCGGCACACCCTCGCAGCTCTATGAGAAGCCGGCTTCGCTCAAGGTCGCGCAGTTCATCGGCAGCCCGGCGATCAACCTCCTGCCCGCAACGGTCGGCACCGCCGGCCGCCTCGAACTCTTTGGCCGGCCGATGGCGCTCGCGGTGGCGCGGGCGGCGGGGCAGGCGGTCACGCTCGGCATCCGCGCGGAGGCGCTGACGCTCGTCCATGGCGAGCCGGCCGGCGCAGGCCGCGCCTGGTTCTCCGCGCGCCTCAGGCGCAAGGAGAACCTCGGCTCCGAATATATCCTGCACTTCGATCTCGCCGGGCGCGATGCGGCGGGCGTGACCATGCGCGCGAGCCCCGCGATCGCCGCCGGCGTCAACGAAGCGGCCGAGGTCACGCTCGGCTTTGACGAAGCCGCAAGCCACATCTTCGATGCCGATGGCGACAGGCTCGAGCCGCGCGGGCAGGGCAGTCTCCGCGCCTCCGTCGTGCCGCTGAGGGCCTGAGCATGACGCTTGCCCTTGCATCGCCCGCCGCTTTCGCCCCCGTCGCCCGCCACCGGGCGCTGATCGAGCGGCTGACCGGGCTTGGCTTCGCGTTGCCGGCCTTCATCCTGCTGCTGCTGACGATCCTGCTGCCGCTTGCGGTGCTGATGCTGCTCAGCCTGACCAATTACGAGTTCGGCGGCGTCGACATGGACTGGGTCGGCCTCGCCAATTTCCAGAAGGCGCTGGACGATCCGATCATCCGGCGCTCCGTCGTCAACACCTTGCTCTATGTCGCCATCGTCGTGCCGGGCGGCGTCTTCGGCGCGCTGCTGATCGCGGTCATGGTGCATCGGCGCCGCCGCAGCCGCTCCTTCTACGAGGTGATCTATTTCCTGCCGGTGACCTCGACGCTGATCGCGATGGCGACCGTCTGGCAGTTCCTCCTCCACCCCTCGCTCGGCCCGGTCAACGGCCTCCTGAAATGGCTGGGGTTCGCTCCGGTCGCCTTCCTGAGCGAGCCGTCGACGGCGCTGGCGACGCTGGCCGTGATCGGCATCTGGCAGCTGCTCGGCTTCAACATGATCCTGTTCCTCGCCGGGCTGACCGCGATCCCGCGCGATCTCTACGAGGCGGCCGATATCGATGGCTGCTCCAGCGGCATCGACCGCTTCCTCACCATCACCTGGCCGCTGCTCGGGCCGACGACGATGTTCGTGCTCGTCACCACGATGATCACCGCCTTCAAGATTTTTGACACGGTGGCGGTGATGACGCGCGGCGGCCCGGTCGGCTCCACCGAGGTCCTGCTCTACAACATCTATCTCGAGGGCTTTCAGTATTTCCACACCGGCTATGCCGCGGCGCTGACCTTCATCTTCCTCGCCTTCATCCTCGTCTTCTCGGCCGTGCAGACCTTCGGCCTCGACAAGAAGGTGCACTACTGATGGCTGCTCCCGCGCTTGCCCCCGCCGCCGTCACGCCCGTGCATCCGGTGCTGCGCCGCTTCCTTTCGCTCGCGCTCGTCCATGGCGTGCTGCTCGCGGGCGCCATCTTCATGCTGGCGCCCTTCATCTGGATGCTGGTGACCTCGATCAAGCCGCCGGCCGAAATCTTCAGCGCCGAGATCTCGCTCTGGCCAAAACAGTTCTACGGCCTGCAGAATTACGGTTTCGCGCTGGAGAAGGCGCCGCTGCTGCGCTTTGCGCTGAACGGCGTCATCCTCTGCGCCGGCATCCTCGTCGTGCAGCTGCTGGTTGCCATCCCTTGCGCCTACGCTCTGGCGAAGCTGAATTTCCCCGGCCGCAATGCGCTCTTCGTCCTGGTGCTGCTCGGGCTCTGCATCCCCGTGCAGGTGCCGGCGATGCCGCTCTACATCGCGCTCGCCCAACTCGGCCTGCTCAACACCTATTTCTCGATGATGGTGCCGTTCTTTCTCTCGGTCTTCGCCATCTTCCTGTTCCGCCAGTTCTTCCGCAGCTTCCCGAACGACATCATCAATGCCGCCCGGCTCGACGGCATGAGCGAGTTCGAGATCGTCTGGCGCATCGTGACGCCGAGCGCCTGGCCGGCCATCGCCGCCTTCTCGGTCTTCTCGGCCGTGGCGCATTGGAACGACCTGTACTGGCCGCTGATCGTCATCTCCGATGCCAGGCTCGCCCCGCCGCCGCTCGGGATGATGTTCTTCGCCGATGCCGAGACGGGCTCGAATTACGGCGCGCTCACCGCGGCGGCGACGATCCTGACCGCGCCGCTCGTCCTCGCTTTCCTCATCGCCAGACGGAGGTTCATCGACGGCATCACGATGACCGGGGTGAAGTAGGCAGGTTCCGACAAGGACCGGCACTGCCAAGCCCCAACCGCAAGACGCTCAGGCCTGACGCATTGAAACAATCCGGCAGCTTCGCTGTCCCTGTCACGGAGTTCAAACATGAAGCCCTTCGGCAAAGCGCTTGCTGCGGCAGCGCTCGCCCTCGTCGCATCCACGGCCGTCCGCGCCCAGGATGTCACGCTGGATGTACTCTACGCCTTCCCGGCCTTCGCCAAGTTCCATGAGCCGATCGCCGCGGAATTCATGAAGACGCACCCCAATATCAAGATCAATTTCCGCGCGCCGGCGGCGAGCTATGACGAAGGGCATCAGGCGATGCTGCGTCAGTCCGTCACCAACCAGCTGCCGGATGTCTATTATTCCGGCTTCCATCTGTTGAGCGAGCTGGTCGAGACGCTCGACAAGCGCAAGCAGGTCGTCGATCTCGGCCCGCTGCTGAAGGGCGAGCCCGAAGACTGGCGCAAGGCGAATTATTCCGACGCGCTGCTCGCGCTCGGCCAGGTCGGCGGCAAGCAGGCCGGCCTTGCCTTCAACGCCTCGACGCCGCTGATGTATGTCAATGCCGAGCTGGTGAAGAAGGCGGGCGGCGACCCCGACAAGCTGCCCGACACCTGGGCCGATGTCGTCGCGCTCGCCAAGAAGATCCGCAGCGGCGACACCGCCGGCCTCGCCTACAACATCCATGACTGGCCGGATGACTGGCTCTGGCGCGGCGTGATCCTGCAGGGCGGCCATTCCATGCTGTCCGCCGACGGCAAGAAGGTCGCCTTCGGCGGCGAGGTGGGCGAGAAGACGCTCAGCCTGCTGCGCAGCCTGGTCACGGAAGGCGGCATGCCGGTGATCGACTGGGACCAGTCGCGCCAGCAGTTCATCGCCGGCAAGATCGGCATCTTCTTCGACACGCCGGCACGGCTGCGCCAGGTCACCGACCTGGTCGGCGACCGCTTCACCCTGAAGACCGGGCTCTTCCCGGTCGATGACAAGGGCAAGGGCAAGCTGCCGACCGGCGGCAATGCCGCGCTGATCACGGCCAAGGATGCAGCCAAGCAGAAGGCGGCCTGGGAATTCATCAAGTTCGTGACCGGCCCCGAGGCCCAGAAGATCGTCGTCGAGACCGCGGGCTACATGCCGACCAATCTGCGCGCCGGTGGGGATGCCTTCCTTGGCCCGTTCTACAAGGACAATGCCAATTTCCGGACGATCAACGGCCAGGTCCAGCGCGCCGCTCCCTGGGAAGGCTATCCCGGCGGAAACTCGGTTCGCATCTGGCGCCAGCAGCGTGAGGTGATCTCCGGCGTGATGCGCGGCGACATCCAGCCCAAGGCCGGTATCGAGCGCATCGTCTCCGAAACCGAAGCGCTGATGAAGTGAGCAGGCGCGCCTGACGCGTCGCTTCGACGCCGCCCGGCGCCAGCCGGGCGGCAAACCCATTCGCCATGCCCCATTTGCCCGGCCCCCCTTTGCCTGGCCCTGCGGAGCCTTCATGATCATCGCCCAGCTCAGTGACTTCCACGTGCGCCCGCATGGCCAGCCGGCCTATGGCATCGTCGACACCAATGCAGCGACACGGCGCGCCATCGACGCGGTGCTGGCGCTGGAGCCCCGGCCGGATTGCGTGCTCGTCACCGGCGATCTCTGCGATTGCGGGCTGCCGGAGGAATACGAGATCGTCCGCGCCGAGCTCGCAAGGCTGCCAATGCCGGTCTATGCCGTGCCCGGCAATCATGACCGGCGCGAAGTCTTTGCTGCCATGCTCGGGCAAGTTGGCCTGGGGCAGGCCGGTTCCTCCCTGACGAAAAGCGGCTTCCTGCATTACGTGATCGAGGATTATCCGGTCCGGCTGATCGGGCTCGATACCGTCATTGCCGGTGAGGATGGCGGCGAGATCTGCTGGGAGCGCGAGGCCTGGCTCGCGGAGCGCCTTGCAGAGGGGCGCGGCCGCCCGACGCTGATCTTCATGCACCACCCGCCCTTCGCTGTCGGCGTCGACGGCATGGACATCATGCCTTGCCGGGTCTCGCCGGATTTTGTCGCGCTGATCGGCGGTCATCCCGAGATCGAGCGGGTGCTTTGCGGCCATTACCATCGCCCGATTCAGCGGCGTTTCGCCGGCACGATCGGCTTCGTCGCGCCGGGCACCGCCCATCAGGTCGCGCTCGACCTGCGCCCGGGCACGGAGAACCGGTTCGTCATGGAGCCGCCCGCGCTCGCGATCCATGTCTGGAAGCCCGAGACCGGACTGGTCAGCCATATCCAGCCGATCGGCGATTTTGGCCCGCGCCGGCCCTTCGTGCTCGACCCCGCCTATCCCGGCAAGCAGCAGGCGGTGGCAGCCCATGTCTGACCGGCGCCTTCTCTCCCTCCTTGAGCAGGCCGGCGGGCTGGCGAGCGAGGCCGCCGATCTGCTCGTCGCGATGCAGGGCGAGCAGCTTTCCGTGACGCGTAAGGAACTCCGCGATGTCGTCACCGCCGCCGATCTCGCCTCGGAGCGGCTGGTCATCGCGGGCCTGCGCCGGTTGACGCCGGAGGCGGCGATCCTCTCCGAGGAGGCCGGCTTCTCCGGCGCGTCCGACGCGCCCTGCTGGATCATCGATCCGCTCGACGGCACGGTGAACTATGCCGGCGGCCTGCCCTGGTTCTCGGTGACGCTCGCCTATCAGGAAGAGGGTCGCACCGTGCTCGGCCTGACCCATGCGCCGCTCGCCGGGCTGGTCGCGCGCTACGCCGAAGGGTCCGTCGCGAGCATCGATGGAGAGCCAGCCGTCGTCTCCCGGACCACGAGCCTTGCCGACGCCGTCGTCTCGATCTGCCTGACCTCGCATTATTCGATTGAGGATACGGAGCGGACCTGCGCCGTCATCCGGCGGCTATCGGGCCTCTGCCGCGGCGTGCGCGTCATCGTCTCCGGCGGGCTCGAAATGTCGCTGGTCGCGGCCGGCCGGCTCGATGCCTTCATCGGGCTCAAAGCCGATATCGTCTCGCATGCCGCCGCGATGCCGCTGGTGCGCGCCGCCGGCGGCAGGGTCACGACGGTTGCGGGCCGGGATTCACGCGATGAGGACCTGGAGAAGGTCGTCTCGAACGGCCTGATCCATGGCGAACTTCTGGAGGCGATCCGCAGCGCCTGAGCGCCGCTTGCATGGACGCTCGCCAGGGATCGCTGTAACGATTTTCGCGGCTTGACCTGCGAGGAGACGCAGCATGGACCGTTTCACGGGCGGCTGCCGCTGCGGCAATGTCCGGATCGTGGCCTCGGGCCGCCCCTACCGCGTCGGCCTCTGCCACTGTCTCGACTGCCGCAAATATCATGGCGCCCTGTTCCATGCGTCGGCGGTCTTCCCCGAGGATGCGGTGACGGTCGAGGGCGAAACACGCGACTATCGTGGGCGCTTCTTCTGTCCCAATTGCGGTTCGCCCCTATTCGGGCGCAGCGGCGACGAGATCGAAGTCAATCTGGGCTCGCTCGATGCCCCGGACCAGCTGATGCCGACCTATGAGAGCTGGGTCATCCGGCGCGAGTCCTGGTTGCCGCCCTTTCCCCTCGCGAGACACTATGAGCGCGACCGCGACGCTCCGGGGCGTGAGGAGTAGGGCACGCCAGCGATGTCAGGGAAGACCGGCCTTGCGGAAGCCGTCGACGAAATGCGCGAGCGTCTGATCATCACGGAAGGGCTCGGTCGTGGCCCAGTGGCTGGTCGTGAAATGCGGATTGCCGACGAGGAACAGCGCGGCCTCGGAGCGGGCCTCGTCGAGCCGGCCGAGCTGGGCCAGGCTTGCCGCCAGGAAGCGGCGTGAGCTCGTGCGATAGGTTTCGTCCTTGCGCAGCGTCTCGACGGCGGCCTCGTAGTCGCCCGCCGCATATTGCGCCTGGCCGAGCGTCAGATAGTACCAGCCCGCCGGAAACGGGTTCAGCCGGAACGCCTTGCCGATCTGCGCGAGCCCCTCCTCGATGCGCCCGGCCAGGACCGCGATGTCGGATAATGTCGCAAAGATATCGGCTTCGTTCGGGTCGAGTTCGATCGCCCGGGCGAACTCCGCATCCGCCTCGGCGAAGCTGCGGTCATAGGCCAGCAGATAGGCCAGCACCCAGCGGCAGCCGGCATCGTTGGGGTCGATTGCGACCGCCTTGCGCGCCAGCTCAAGGCCAATGCTCCGGGCGGGTTCCATGGGCTCGCCCCAATGCACCCACCCCATCCAGTGGTTTATGGCCAGCCAGCGATAGGCCTCTGCATAGTCCGGATCGAGCGAAACCGCGCGCGATAGCATCAGATGCACTTCTCGCGCCGTCTGCGGGGATTCGTCGAGCAGCTTGCGCGCCCGCACGCAGAGATCATAGGCCTCGAGATTCCGGGGCCGGTTGCGCGGCGGCGGGGCGCTGAGCCGGCCGAGCAGCGCCTCGACGATTCTGCCGGCGACCTCGTCCTGCACGGCAAAGATATCCTCAAGGCTGCGGTCGAAGCGTTCCGCCCAGAGATGTTCGCCGCTCACCGCGTCGACCAGCTGCGGCGTTGATGCGCACGCGCCCCGCGGCGCGTCTGGCGCTGCCCTCCAGCAGGAAGCGCACGCCAAGCTCCCCCGCGATGCCGCGCACGTCCATCGCCTTGCCCTTGTAGGCAAAGGTCGAGTTGCGCGCGATGACGAACAGGCCGGCATTGCGGGACAGGTCGGTGATCAGGTCTTCGGTCAAGCCATCGGCGAAGGATTCCTGTTCGGGATCATTGCTCAGATTGACGAAGGGCAACACGGCGATCGACGGCTTGCTGGGCAAAGGCAAAGGGGCTCGTCTGGCGCCGTCGAGCTGTTCGATCGCCCCCGTGAAGCGGTAGCCGATGCGCGGAACGGTCACGATCCATTCGCCGCTATCGGCGGCCCGGCCGAGCAGCTTCCGCAACTGCGCGATCTGGACGGTGAGATTGCCTTCCTCGACCGCCGTTCCCGGCCAGGCCGCGTCCATCAGCGCGGCCTTCTCCAGGATTTCGCCGGGCCGTCCGACGAGTGCTGCAAGCAGTTTCAGCCCGCGCTGGCCAAGGGCAACGGGGACATTGTTGCGAAGCAGCGTTCCCGCACCTGAATCAAGCACGAACGGACCAAAGGCAAAGCGCGATCCCTGCATGCGGTGCATTTATAGCCGGTTTGGAAGTTTTTGGAACTATTTGGGCGGGCTTGAGTACGACGCTGCTCGTCTCCCGCAGACTTCAACCTCATTCAGTCCGAGGGCTCCCGAACCCTCAAACCGGCTCGAGGTTGTCATGAACGGTCCTTGCACCCTTGCCTCAGCCCCGCACCGGGCCGCGTCGCCGGGCAGGTCGCGTCCGCCGTCCAGTCTGGCGAGCCTGCGAAAGGTGTTCGCGACCTGGCGCTGGCGGCTGCGCTTCCGCTGGCAGCTCGCGCGGACACTGCAGGAGAGCCCGCATCTGATCAGGGATATCGGCCTGACGACATGGCAGGTCGAGGAAGAGATCGCCAAGCCCTTCTGGCGGCGATGAGCCGCCCGGCGCGCTCGCGCTTCAGCCCCGGTGCAGCGCAAGCACCGCCGAAGCGGCGTCTTCATCGGTAATCAGCACGGAGGCCAGCCTGGCGCGGAGCGCGGCTGCGATCACCGCGGCCTTGTTCGTGCCGCCCGACGCCAGGATCATGGTCGGAATGCCGCGCAGGCCGTCCAGGGGCAGGGCGATGGCGCGGCGGTTGATCGGATGGTCGATCGCGTTGCCCTCAGAGTCGATGAACTGTCCGAGCATGTCGCCGACCGCGCCATGCTCCGCCAGTTCCCGGGAGCCGACATCGCCGGGTAGTCCGTAGCGCACCAAAAGCGAGCGCTCGCTCAGATCGCCGGCGCTGAGGATCGCGACATCGGTCGCGCGGATGCGGGCGAAGGCGGCCTCGAACACGTCCTGCGCCAGGATGGTGTCGCGCGATTGCGGCGTGCCGGCATAGATCGGCGCCGCCAGATAATGGCACTCCGCCTGCCAGAGCCTGGCGAAATGGCTGGCGATCTCGAACGTGTTGATCTCGATGCCATAGGTCAGCCCGCCCATCATCGAGGTAACGGCGAGATCGCGATACTGGCCCGGCCGCACATGCCGGATCGTCTCGCGCAGCGTCCCGCCCCAGCCGACGCCGAAGACGCCCGAGGGATGCTCGTCGATGATCTGCGAGACCAGCTCGCCGGCCGCCTTGCCGATCTGCGCGGAGATCTGCGCCGGGTCGCTTGGCGTCGGCACGACGATCGCGTCCTTGAGGCCAAACGCCTCGACCAGCGCCTGCTCCAGCCTGACGCAGCTCTCCAGCCGCGAATTGATCGTGATATTGACGAGCCCGCTGCTGCGCGCCTCGTTCAGCAGGCGGTTGACCCGCAATCGCGTCATCTTCAGCCGGTCGGCGATATCGGCCTGGGTCAGGCCTTCCATGTAATAGAGCCAGGCGGCTCTGACCTGGGTTTGCGGATCCTCCGGCATCGCGTCATCCCAAGGGCGAGAGCGGCGTCGAGACCGCCAGCCCTTCGCGGCGGAATCGGTCGAGATTGCGTTCCTGCACCGGGCTTACATCGCTTTCGTTTGCTGCGACAACGCACAGCGATGCGGCCTGCCGCTGCGGATTTGCCTTGACCATCACTAATGTAAATACAAAAATACATTTGTTGAAAGTCTATGCGAAGCCGGAGTGCACTGCGCAATGTCCCACGCCATCTTTCTTCACGCCGCGGGTGACGCGCGCTTCGCGCCGTTCAACCTGCGCGAGGGGGCTGCCAGTGAAACCCTGCTGGATGTCGCTGCCGTCGGGCTCTGTGGCAGCGACCTGCACTATTATAAGGATGGCGGCATCGGTTCGGCCGTGATCGCCGCCCCTTTCGTGCCGGGCCACGAGTTCAGCGGCTGGCTGACCGAGGACCTGCCGGAGCTTGGCCTGGCGCGGGGCGCGCTGGTTGCTGTCGATCCGAACCAGGCCTGCGGCCAGTGCCAGCATTGCCGTGACGGCCACCCCAATCTCTGCCCCGAGGTCGTGTTCATCGGCGCGCCACCGCATGATGGCGCGATGACCGAGCGCATCTGGGTGCCGAAATCGCAGATCGTTCCCGTGCCCGAGCGCTTCACGCCGAGCGATGCCGTGATGCTGGAGCCGCTCGGCGTCGCGATCCACGCGGTCGACCTCGCCAAGCCCCGCCTGCTCGAACGCGTCGCGCTGATCGGCTGCGGCCCGATCGGGCTCCTGATCCTGCAGGTGCTCCGAACCGTCGGCGTCGGCGAGGTGCTGGCCTGCGATCCGCAGCCGCATCGGCGCGCGCTGGCGCTCAAGCTCGGCGCTAGCAAGGCTGGCGCCAGCGTTGCCGAGATCGCGGACTGGACGAAGGGCGAGGGCATGCCGCTGGTGATCGAGGCCACCAATGCGCCGGAAGGCTTTCGCGATGCCATTCGCGCCGCGCGCATCGGCGGCCGCGTCGTGCTCGTCGGCATCCCGGATGGCGACAGCTATGTCGTTCCTGCCGCCGAAGCGCGCCGGCGCGGCCTCACCATCAAGTTTTCGCGCCGCATGGGCCATGTCTATCCCCGGGCGATCGAACTCGTGGCGCAGGGCAAGGTCGATGTCGACGCGGTCGTCAGCCACCGCTTTTCGCTTGCCGACGGGCCCGACGCCTTTCGTCGCCACGCCGCCAACGAGCCCGGCATGGTGAAGAGCCTGATCTACCCGCATGGGCCCGCTGATGACGCGCGCTAAAGCATCGGCCCGAAAAGTGGATTGCGGCTTTCGGAAATGCCGATGCAAACACGGAAGGTTAGATCAGCTGACCGGATACGTTATCCGTTCAGATGATCCAGACCTCGTGGAAACATGATGGGCGTCCGACACTGGCGGGGTGGCGCCTGACATGGGCACTATCGGCATCGATCTCGGCACCTCGTCGCTCAAGGCCATCCTGGTCGACGGGCAGCAGCGCGTCGTCGCCGGCACGACGCGCGCGCTCACCGTGCATCGTCCGCAGCCACTCTGGTCGGAGCAGGAGCCGGGCGACTGGGTCGCCGCCGCCTTGGGCGCCTTGCACGACCTCAGGGAGGCTGCTCCGGCTGCCTTTCGTCTCTGCCGGGGCATCGGGCTCTCCGGGCAGATGCATGGCGCGGTTCTCCTGGACGAGGCCGACCGGCCGCTGCGTCCCTGCATCCTCTGGAACGATGGCCGCGCCAGCGCGGAATGCGCCGAGCTCGAGGCGGCCGAACCGGCCTCGCGCGCCATCACCGGCAATATCGCGATGCCGGGCTTCACCGCGCCAAAGCTGCTCTGGGTCCGCCGGCATGAGCCCGGTCTCTTCCGGCGCATCCGGAAGGTCCTCCTGCCGAAAGCCTATCTGCGCCTGGTGCTGACCGGGGAGGCGATCGAGGAGATGTCCGACGCATCAGGCACGCTCTGGCTCGATGTCGGTTCCCGCGACTGGTCGCAGAGGATGCTTGCTGCGACCGGGCTCGACCGCAGCCAGATGCCAGCCCTCGTCGAGGGCTCGCAGCCCGCCGGACGGATGCGCGGGGATCTCGCCCGGGAACTCGGCTTTGATTCTCCGCCGCTCTTTGCCGGAGGGGCGGGCGACAATGCGGCCGGTGCGGTTGGCCTGGGCGCGGTCACTGCCGGGTCGAGTTTCCTGTCCCTTGGCACATCGGGTGTGCTCTGGCGCACCACCGCCGGTTTCGAGCCGCGGGCCGACAGAGCTGTTCATGCCTTCTGCCATGCCTTGCCCGGCCTCTGGCACCAGATGTCGGTCCATCTCTCCGCCGCCGCGAGCCTAAACTGGTGGGCGAATCTGGTCGGAGGCACGGAGGTCGAATTGCTGGCGGCGCTCGGCGAGATGGTCACGGCGCCATCACTGGCGCTGTTCACGCCTTACCTCTCCGGCGAGCGCACGCCCCATAACGACCCGCAGATGCGCGGCGGTTTCGCCCGCCTCGGTCACGAGACCGGCCGCAACGCCATGACGCAGGCGGTGCTGGAGGGTGTCGCCTTTGCATTCAGGGACGGCAAGGCGGCGCTGGAAAGCGCGGGCGGGCCGATCACCGAGGCCGTGGTCATTGGCGGCGGCGCGCGCTCGGGCCTGTGGCTCTCCATCCTCGCCAGCGTCCTGGACATGAGATTGCATCGCTATCCCCAGGCCGAGACCGGCGCCGCCTTCGGGGCGGCGCGGCTCGCCCGCCTGGCCTGCACCGGCGAGAACCCCGCCGAAATCTGTACCCAACCCCTGGGTAGCCCAGAGATCTTCAATCCGCAGCGGGAACTCGTTGCGGCCTATCGGGAGCGCTACGACGATTGGCAGAGCGCCGCAGAATTCAGCCGCGCGATGCATTAGAAGCCACGGCGCCATTTGACAGAAAGGCGAGCGGATGCTCTTGATCGGAGCATCCGTTCAAGATTGTTGCTGTCTCATGGCTCCACATCCCCGCTTCGACCTCATCATCCTCGACTGCGACGGCGTGCTCGTCGACAGCGAGACGATCAGCTGCCGCACCCTGGTCGATATTCTCTCGCCACTGGACCCGGATTATGATCTGGAAGCGGTGATGCGGCGCTATCTCGGGCGGCCCGCCAGCGCAGTCATCGAGGATTATGAGCGCATGACCGGCCGGCCGGCTCCGGAGAGTTTCAGGCGGGACTGGCGGGCGCGGCTCTTCTCCGCCTTCAGCGCGGCGCTGCAGCCCGTCGCCGGCGTGCGCGAGGCGGTCGAGGCCTTCGATGTCGACTATTGCGTCGCGTCCTCCAGCGACGAGGAGCGCATCGAGCATTGCCTGCGCAAGGTGGGGCTCTGGGATCTGTTCGAAGGGCGGATCTTCAGCACGACCCGCGTCCAGCGCGGCAAACCCGCGCCCGACCTCTTCCTGCTCGCGGCGCGCGAGCGCGGCGTAGCGCCCGGACGCTGCCTTGTCATCGAGGACAGCGTCAGCGGCGTGCTCGCCGCCAAGGCGGCAGGAATGACCGCCTATGGCCTGACCGCGGGCAGCCATTTCGCGGTGCTGGACCAGCGGCGCGCCCTGGTCGAGGCCGGCGCCGACAGGTTGCTCGGCGCCTGGTGCGAGCTCGCGCTGCCTGCAACGGTGGGCTGACGCGCCATGGCCGATAATGACAGCGCGCGCCTCGACGATGCCGCCCGCGCCGGCTGGCTCTACTACATCGCCGGCCGCACCCAGGACGACATTGCCGGGATCCTGAACATTTCGCGCCCCGCCGCGCAGCGACTGGTTTCGCTGAGCCGCAGCGAGGGGCTGATCAGTTTCCAGATGAACCACCCGATCGGCGCCTGCATGGAGCTCGCGGCGCGGCTGCGCGATCGTTTCGAGCTGCAGCACTGCGAGATCGCGCCCTCCGACGGCTCGGCCGAGACGGCGGCGGCCGGCGTCGCCTCGCTCGGCGGGGTGTTGATCGAGCGCTGGCTGCGCTCGCGCAAATCGCTGGTCATGGCGCTCGGCACTGGTCGCTCGATGCGCGCCAGCATCGAGCGGGTGTCGCCGATGTCCTGCCCGCTGCACCGGCTCGTCTCGCTGGTCGGCACGATCTCGCCGGATGGCTCTGCCAGCCCGTTCGACACGCTGGTCAAGCTCGCCGAGATCACCAAGGCCCAGCATTTCCCGATGCCGCTGCCGCTCTATGTCTCGAGTCCCGAGGAGCGGGCGCAGCTGATCGAGATCGAAGCGATCCGGCGCATCCGTGCCATCGCCGGCGAGGCCGATCTCTGGCTGATGGGCATCAGCCAGATCGGCGAGGATGCCGTGCTTTATCGGGACGGCTTCATGACGCGCAGCGAGCTGCTCGAAATGGTGCGTCACGGCGCAGTCGGCGAGGTCACCGGCTGGGTCTTCGACGGAGAGGGCAGGCTGCTCGACCGCGGCACCAATCTGCGCGTGACCTCCGTGCCGCCGGAGCCCGGCAGCGACCGGCTGCGGATCTGCATCGGGCAGGGCACGGCGAAGGTCGCCCCCCTGCGTGCCGCGCTCAGCGGCCGTCTCGTCAACGGACTCGTCACGGACGAGGATACGGCGCGCGCCCTGCTGGCGCTCTGAGTCCGGCCAGCAGCTCCCTGCGTCCATCGCGTCACTTCCGCTTCGTCCTGATGTCCGGCCCGTGCCCCTGATGGCCGGCGGGCGTCATCGCTTTGTCATCGATGGTTGACATAGAGACGGAGTGTGCGAGCATATGCTTCAATCAAGAGCATATGCTCATATAAACCGACGAGGGAGGCTTTGAATGCGACCTGTCTTTGGTGCGCTCGCTGGTGCGGGCGCGATGCTTCTGGCGGGGTTGTCCTGCGCCCAGGCGGCAACCGAAATCGAGTTCTGGCATGCGATGAGCGGCACGCTCGGCGAACGCGTCGACGAGCTGGTCAAGAAGTTCAACGACTCGCAGAAGGACTATGTCGTCAAGGCGGTCGGCAAGGGCACCTATGACGAGGTCCTGAACGGCACGATCGCCGCCTATCGGGCCAAGCGCCAGCCCGAGATCGTACAGTCGAACGAGCGCTCCTTCCTGACCATGGTCAATTCAGGGGCGATCATCCCGACCAGCGAACTGATGGCCCAGCAGGGCCAGCCGATCGACGTCAAGAAATACATCGCGCCGGTCGTCAGCTACTACGCCATCGACGGCAAGCTCCAGGCGATGCCGTTCAACTCCTCTACGCCGATCCTGTTCTACAACCGCGACCATTTCAAAGCCGCGGGCTTCGACAAGCCGGGCGCGACCTGGCAGGAACTCGAGCCGCAGCTCGAAGCGATCAAGGCCAAGGGCGTGTCGAAATGCGCCATGGTGCTGCCGGGCGACTACGAGTGGAGCTTCCTGGAAAACTACAGCGCCGTGAACGACATCCCGTATGCGACCAAGCGCAACGGCATGGACGGGCTCGACACCAGCTTCGTCTTCAACAAGGGCAAGCTAGTCGGCCAGGTCGAGCGGATGAAGCGTCTGATCGGCCCGGGTGTGATGCAGCTCGCGGGGCAGGGCGTCATTCCGATCCAGCTCTTCACCTCGGGCGAATGCTCGACGATCATCGCCTCGACGGCCTCGCATGCCGCCGTCGTCGCCGCCGCCAAATTCGACTGGAGCGCGGCCGAGATGCCCTTCGAGCAGGGTGTGACGCCTAAGAACAGCGTCATCGGCGGCGCGGCGCTCTGGACCCTGAAGGGGCACACGCCGGAGAAGTACAAGGCGATCGGCGCCTTCTACAATTTCCTGGCCCAGACCGACACGCAGGTCTGGTGGCACCAGGCCACCGGCTATGTGCCGGTCACGGTCGCCGCCTATGACGCCGCCAAGGCGCAGGGCTACTACCAGA
This sequence comes from Bosea sp. BIWAKO-01, assembly GCF_001748145.1. NCBI lineage: Bacteria > Pseudomonadati > Pseudomonadota > Alphaproteobacteria > Hyphomicrobiales > Alloboseaceae > Allobosea > Allobosea sp. BIWAKO-01. The sequence goes on along the minus strand of NZ_BCQA01000001.1, from coordinate 6,773,845 downwards.
AGAACCCGACGCGCGAGATCGCGGTCGTGCAGCTGATGCGCGGCACGCCGAGCGACAATTCGCTGGGCTTCCGCATCGGCAACAGCAACCAGATCAATGTCGCGATCATGGAAGAGGTCTCGGCCGCCTTCCTCGGCCGCAAGCCGGTGCAGCAGGCGCTCGACGATGCCGTCTCACGCGGCAACGAGTCGTTGCGCCGCTACGAGCAGCTCAATGCTGGCAAGAAATAGCGCGGCGGAGCTTCCCGCGGCGGCTGTCGGCGGCTGGCGCTTGCGCTGGCCGCTGCGGCGCCGGGCTGCTCCGGCTTTCTCCGACGGGCAGGCCGAGAGCGGCTTGAAGCGGGCCCATTTCACGGAATGGCGCTTGCCCTTCTGGCTGCTGGCGCCGCAGCTCTTCATCCTCCTGCTGTTCTTCTTCATCCCCTCCGTCAGGGCGCTGATCCAGGCCTTCCAGCTCACCGATCCGTTCGGCGCGACGACGCAATGGGTCGGCTTCCAGAATTTCGAGCGGCTGTTCCGCAGCAGCGTCTACTGGTCCTCGGTCCAGGTCACGGTCGTGTTCACCGTCGCGCAGAACGTGCTGACGCTGTCGCTCGCGCTGCTGCTCGCCTTCGCCTCGAACCACATCCTGCGCGGGCGCGGCGCCTACCGCACCATCCTGCTGCTGCCCTATGCGATCGCGCCCGCGATTGCGGGCATCATGCTCGCCTTCCTGTTCAACCCGCGCGTGGGCCCGGTCGCCCATATGCTGCAGGGGCTCGGCCTCGACTGGGACCCGAACCGCAATTCCTCGCACGCGCTCGCCCTGATCGTCATGGCGGCGTCCTGGAAACACATCTGCTACAACTACATCTTCCTCGTCGCGGCGCTGCTTTCGGTGCCCCACTCGATCCTGGAATCCGCCTATCTCGACGGAGCCGGGCCGATCCAGCGCTTCCTGCGCATCTCGCTGCCGATGATCGCGCCGACGCTGTTCTTCCTGATCGTCATCAATTTCGTCTACGGGCTGTTCGAGACCTTCGCCATCGTCGACGCGACGACGCGTGGCGGCCCGGCCGGAGCGACCTCGATCCTGGTCTACAAGGTCTACCAGGACGGTTTCGTCACGCTCGATCTCGGCTCGTCGGCCGCCCAGTCGGTGATCCTGATGGGGCTGGCCCTGCTCCTCACCTATGCGCAGTTCCGCTTCATCGAGCGGCGCGTGAACTACAGCGTGTAAGGGGAGCGCCTGAGCATGAACGAGCGCACGCCCGTCCTCGACGTCGTCTGCCATCTCATCCTGCTGGTCGGCGCAGCACTCGTCTGCCTGCCGCTTTATTTCGTCTTCGTCACCGGCACGCTGACCCAGCAGGAGGTCATGCGGGTGCCGATGTCCTGGCTGCCTGGCGACGCCTATTTCACCAACCTGCAGACCGTGCTGAGCAGTGCCAATTTCGGCCGACTCCTGCTCAACTCCTTCATCATCGCCAGCGGCATCACCATCGGAAAGCTCTCGGTCTCGGTGATCGCGGCCTTCGCCGTCACCTATTTCCGTTTTCCCTTCCGGCTGACCGTGTTCTGGCTGATCTTCATGTCGCTGATGCTGCCGATCGAGGTCCGCATCGTCCCGACCTATGAATCGGCGGCCAATGTCGCCCTGCCGCTCAACATCCTCGGCTCATGGCTCGGCATGCAGGTTCTGGTCGATCTCGACTGGAACATGGTCAACCGCTATTCCGGCCTGATCCTGCCCTTGATCGCCTCGGCCACCGCGACCTTCCTGTTCCGCCAGTTCTTCCTGACCATTCCGGACGAGCTCTGCGAGGCCGCCCGCATCGACGGCGCCAGCCCCTGGCAGTTCTTCCGCCTGATCCTGCTGCCGCTCTCGCGCTCCAACATCGTCGCGCTCGCGATCATCCTCTTCCTGATGGGCTGGAACCAGTATCTCTGGCCGCTGCTGCTCACCACCGAACCCGCCATGGCCAATGCCGTGATCGGGCTGAAGAAGCTGATGCCGCAGGCCGACTCGCTGCCGACCTGGCATCTCCTGATGAACGCGGCCCTGCTGACGATGCTGCCGCCGACCCTCGTCATCCTTCTCCTTCAGCGCTGGTTCGTGAAGGGACTTGTCGACAGCGGCAAGTAGCGGCCAGCACCATAAAACCAAGGCGACCATCATGCGGATCATCGGACATCGCGGCGCGCGCAATATCTGGGCGGAGAACAGCCTCAGCGGCTTCCGGCAAGTCTGCGACCTCAAGAACGTCTGCGACCTCAAGGTCGACGCGGTCGAACTCGATGTGCATCTCTCCGCCGATGGCGAGATCATGGTGATCCATGATCCGCTGCTCGAGCGCACCACGGACCATAAGGGGCCGGTCGCCGGGCTCTCCCGCGAGGCGCTGCGCAAGGTTCGGCTCAACGACACGCTGGGCGAGACGATCCCGACCTTGGCGGCCGTGCTCGACGTCTTCGCGCCGACCGGCATCGAGCTCGAGATCGAGATGAAGATGGATGCGCTCGGCAATCCCTATCCCGGTCTGCTGGAGAAGGTCATCGCGCTGGTCGAGGCCAGGGGCATGGCCGCGCGCGTCGTCCTGACCTGCTTCGTTCCGGAGGTCATCCAGGAGATCAAGGAAAAGGCGCCGCATATGCGCCGCCTCGCTTCGGTCGATCGTCGCTCCTGCGAAGCCTTCGGCGGCGTCGATGCCACCTTGCGGCGCTTCGTCGATCTCGGCTGCATCATCGCGGTCGAACAGTCGCTGCTGCGTCTTGCGCTTGATCGGGCGCTGGGCATCGTCGGGCGCGAGAAACTCGGCGTCTGGGTGCCGAACACCCTGCGCGAGCTTGATTACTGGCTGGGGCAGCCGATCGCGCAGATCACCAGCGATCGGCCCGATCTCGCCCTGCAGCTGCTGGCCGCGAAGGCTGGGTGAGGCGATGGCCGTCACTCTGTCGCAGGCCCGGCTCGGCGAAATCGGCAGCACGGTGTCCCAGCCGAGCTATCGCGCGCAGGATCTCAGCGCCGGCATCGTCCATTTCGGTGTCGGCAATTTTCACCGCGCGCATCAGGCCTGCTATCTCGACGAACTCTTCGAGAGCGGGCTCGATCGCGACTGGGCGATCATCGGCACCGGCGTGCAGGAGGGCGACGCCGCCATGGGGCGCGATCTCGCCGCGCAGGATTTCCTGACCACGGTCGTCGCGCAGGAAGCGACCTCGGCGCAGGCGCGGATCACCGGCGCGATGATCGATTTCATCGCTCCCGGCGACAGGGCAGGGCTGCTCGCTCGCCTCGTCGATGCCCGTACGCGGATCGTCTCGCTCACCGTCACCGAGGGCGGCTACTACGTCGACCCGGCAACGCAGTCCTTCGACGCGAACCATGCAGACATCATTGCCGATGCTGCAGACCGTCTCGCCTGTCCAAAGACCGCCTTCGGGTTGATCGCGGCTGCCCTGCTGCAGCGCCGCGCCGCCGGCCTTGCACCCTTCACGGTGATGTCCTGCGACAACCTGCCGGGCAACGGCCATGTCACGGAAAATGCCGTCTCCGGGCTCGTGGAACTGATTGACCGTTCGGACGCGCGCTGGATCCGCGAGAGCGTCGCCTTTCCCAACGGGATGGTCGACCGGATCACGCCCGCGACTTCGGAGCGTGAGCGCGCGGCCTTGCGCGGCGATTTCGGCATCGACGACCGGCGCCCGGTTTTTTGCGAGGGCTTTCGGCAATGGGTGCTGGAGGATCGCTTCCCCGCCGGGCGGCCCCGGCTCGAACAGGTCGGCGTCGAATTCGTCGCCGATGTCGCGCCCTTCGAGCTGATGAAGATCCGCATCCTGAATGGCGGGCACGCGGCGATCGCCTATCCCGCCGGCCTGCTCGATATCCATTTCGTGCATGAAGCGATGGAGGATCCGCAGATTGCGCGCTTTCTCCGGACCCTGCTCGAGGACGAGATCATTCCACTCGTGCCGCCGGTGCCCAACACTGATCTTGCGACCTATCGGCGGACGATCGAGCGGCGCTTCGCCAATCCGAAGATCGGTGACACGATCCGCCGGCTTTGCCTGGACGGATCGAACCGCCAGCCAAAGTTCATCCTGCCGACGCTACGCGATGCGCTGGGGGCAGGTCGCCCCATCGACGGCCTCGCGCTCGTCTCAGCGCTGTGGTGCCGCTATTGCTATGGCGAAACCGAAAGCGGAAAGCCGATCGCGCCGAACGATCCGAGCTGGCCAAGGCTGACCGAGCAGGCCCGCAAGGCCAGAACCCGGCCGGACGCCTGGCTCGAGATGCGGGGTGTCTATGGCGATCTGGCGGATGACCCGCGCTTCCGGGAGGCCTTCGGCCAGGCCCTGCAACGCCTCTGGCGCCTCGGCACGCGGGCGAGCCTCGATCACTATCAGGCGATGCGAGCGCCCAATCCCTGAGCTTCAACGCGCCCTTGTAGCGTGTCAGCCGGACGCGGGCGGCACGCGCCGGCCTCCCGCCCTGGAGATGCTGCCGATATCGTCGATCTCGCCGGATTGATGGCGCGCCGCGGCCATACCCGAGATCGCGGGAGCGCATGTGGTCAGCATCAGCCGAGCTTGATGTCCAGCAGGCTTTCGATGGTCTTGATCCCGGTCTCGGCCTGGAGCCTCTCGTCGATTTCCTCTGCGCTGAGGCACCCTTCAAGCCAGAGCCCGTCGATCACGGCGTTGAGCGCGATGCTGAGGCGTTGCCGCTCGGATGGGCCTGGATTGCGTTGCTCGGCCGTCAGCACTTCGCCGATCAAGTGGTCGCAGGCGCGCCGGTAGGCGAGATATTTGTCGCGATGCACCTCGGCGAAGGCAGGGTTGATCGGGACCTGGCTGATGAAGGTCGCCCATAGCGACAGGACGCGCGGGGCGGCGACGGGCCCGCTGATGCTGGCGAGGATGAACCGGCGCAGCTTCTCGTGCGCGCTGCCCTCCGTTTCGATGATCGCGAGAGGCGGTCCCGTGATGATCTCGATCGTCCGACGGTACGCTTCGACCATCAGATTGTCCTTCGACGCGAAGTGGTGACGAATCAGGCCGTTGCTGACGCCGGCATGGGCAGCCACCGCACGCACCGTCGTGCCCTGGACGCCAAGCTCCGCGATGCAGTCGAGCGCGGCTTCGATCAGGTCGGCGCGCCGGTTGAAGTCAGGGGTGCGCCTGAATGAGGCCGTCATCACTTTGCCTCCGATGCAGTCAGGGTCGGTATGTCGGTTTTATGCGTTTGCATAATTGCTATACATCCGCATAGTCCCGCGCCACAAGACCAGACACGACACAGAACGCGACGCCACGGCAGACACAGCGCTTGACCCACCACTCGACACAATTGAGCGAACGCTCCAGGGGGACGGTCCTCGTCCTGGCGGCGACGATCTGCTGGAGCGCCAGCGGGCTCTATTCGCGCCTGCTGACCACCGATGTCTGGACGGCGATCGGATGGCGGTCCTTGTTTGCGGGGCTCTTCCTGATCGGGCCCTTGCTCATGCTCGGCGGCGGACTGTCCCGTCGGCACTGGCGGGCGGTCGTGCAGCCGGCCGGTTTGGCCATGATCGCCTGCCAGACGATCAGCCAGGCGAGCTTCATCGGCGCCTATTATACGACCAGCGTCGCCAACGTCGCCGCGATCTATGCAACCGCACCGTTCATTGCCGCGCTCCTGGGCTGGCTGCTCCTGAAGGAGCGCGCCTCCTGGCGTACGCTGGCGACAGGCTTGGTATGTCTGATCGGGGTCGGCATCATCATGGCCTCGTCGATCGGCGGAGGCAGGGTCGTGGGCGACCTGCTTGCCCTCGTCATGACGGCCTCGTTCGCCATGGTCATCGTGCTGCCAAGGCTGAACCCGGACCTGCCGGCGCTGCCGCCCATCATCGTCAGCGCCCTGCTGACCTTCGTGCTGTTTGCCCCATTCGGCTCGGCAGGTTCGCTCGACCTGCATAACTGGGTCGTGCTCGCGGCCTTCGGCGCCACGAATTTCTCGATCGCGCTGGTGCTGTTCATCATGGGCGCACGTCACCTGCCGCCGGCCGAGGCGGCGCTCATCGGGACGACGGAGATCGTGATGACACCCTTGTGGGTCTGGCTCCTGCTGGCCGAGAAACCGCCGGTTGCCACGGTTATCGGGGGCGCGGTCATCTTCGCAGCGGTTGTCTGCCATACCGCGGTCGAATTGACGCGGTCCCGCCGAAAGACCAGCTCCTGAAGCGAAATCGGGCCAGCCCGGTCGTTCAGGTCGGCTCGAAACGCCGGGTCTGGCTGCTCTTGCGGATCGGGCCCCTGATCATCCCGAGGCCGTGGAATATCCGGTGATCAGCAAGCCCGATCGGCGGGCCATAAACCAACACGGATTTTTGTTTGACCGGGCGGGGATGCGTGGTCGGATATGGCAGACCCTGTCGTCCGGGAATGGGCAGAAACGGGATGCATTGCGGCGCTCGATCGCGGGCGCGCTGGAGGATGATCGGACAGGCACAATTCATGCTTGGCGGGGATTGCAGCAGGGGAGGCCGGGATGACGAAAGCCACCTACGCAGACTGGATGGCAGTGCTGGAGCGCATGGAGCGAACCCAGCGCGAGCACTATCTCGCAGGCCATGACGATGATGGCGACGCCATGGGCAAGCAGATCGAGCAATGGATTCTGGCCGGCCGGGCCCAGGGCTATTGCGTGCGGGACGGCAGGCCACTGACGGACACGCGACACCCTCCGCAGACAAGCCTGGCCGGCGAGATACAGCGCCAGGCGGGGCAACACCGGTCGTCAAAGCACTGAGCCTCGCGGGCGCGGAGCGCGCTGCTGCAACAGGAGGCCACGCGGCGAATGGGCGTCCGCTGTGCGCAAGGCAGCCCTGGAAGGTCAGGGAAATCCCATGCAACGCGTCGCCTCCTGCACATGCGGCCAGCTGAGCATCACTGTCGAAGGCGAGCCGCGTGGGGTCGGGCTGTGCCATTGCCTGGCATGTCAGAGCAGAACGGGAAGCGCTTTTGCCTATCTGGCCAGCTTTGCCGGCCCCTACACGGTGTCCGGGCGGGCTTCCGAATATGTTCGTACCGGCGACCAGGGAGCGGCGTTCATATTCCGCTTCTGTCCGGTCTGCGGGAGCAATCTCTTCCACAGCGAGGAGGGGGTGACCGGGTCGGTATCGGTTGCTGTCGGCGCCTTCGGCGACCCGGATTTCCCGCTGCCCGAGATGTCCGTCTACGACATCCGGCGGCATGGATGGGTTGCGCTGCCCTCCGGTATCAAGGCGTTTCCGCGAGACCCGGACTGAGCGGTCGGATACCGGCCCCGCGCCTCCCGGATTGCAGTCTCAATCGGAAGCTTTGCGAAATTCCGTGCCGTTGAGCACCTCCGCCAGAAGCCGCGTTCCCAGATCGGCTTCCGCCTCGGAAAGCCCGGAGAATCCGAGCAGCAATCTCGATGTATCGGAGGATGCGACGTTCATCCGGGACAGCGGCATGACGACGACGCCCTTCGCCAAGGCGGCCGCGGAGACAGCCCTGTCGCTGCTCCAGGTCCCCGTGCTGCGTGCGGTGAGATTGATGCCCTGATCGGGAACGACGACGGCGAGATGCTCGCTGGTGCGGTCCCTCAGGAGGCCCGTCAGCAGATCCCGCGAAGCGCGCAGTCGCTCCCTGAGGCGGCGCAGATGCGCTGGAAAATAGCCCTCATTGAGAAAATCGGCGACGACGCGTTGCTGGAAGGTCGGCGGGCAGCGGTCAAGCGCCGGGCGCACTGCCCGGAACACCGGCACCAGATCGGCCGGGACCACGAGATAGCCAAGGCGCAGGCTCGGCAGCAGGGCTTTGCTGAAGGTGCCGGTATAGAGGACGCGGTTGGCCTGATCGAGGCCTTGCAGCGATGCGATCGGGTGTCCGTCATAGCGAAATTCGCTGTCGTAATCGTCCTCGACGATCCAGCTTCCATGCTCCCTTGCATAGGCGAGAAGCTCCAGCCGCCGCGGCAGGGACAGAACGGAGCCGACCGGATATTGGTTTGACGGCGTCACATAGAACAGCGCCGGTGGCTGCAGCGAGCCGCTCGCCAGTCCCTCCGTCACGACCCCCTCGTGATCCACGGGCAGGCCGACGATCTGCGCGCCATTGAGCGTCAGGCATTGTCTGGCCGGCGGATAACACGGGTCCTCGACAACGACGCTGTCGCCAGGCGAGGCCAATACGCGAAAGGCGAGATCGAGCGCCTGCTGCGTTCCGGCCGTGATGAACAGCTGATCGGGCGTACATCGCACCCCCCTCGAAACGGCCAGGTGAGCGGCGATCGCGGCCCGAAGCTCGGGCTCCCCCTGAATGTCGCCGTAGCCTTCAAAGGCGTAGTTCATGTGCCGGCCGGCAATGCGGCTCAGGAGGCCGGCGGTCCGCTCATCATGGGCGATCCGGCCGGTCACGAACGGCAGGGGCTTTTGGGGTTCGAGGCTGGGTCCGCAGGTCAGAACCCGCGTGACCGCCTGCGAGAGCGTGCGGCGGGTCGCGTGAGCCGCTGGCTCCTTGCGTTCACCGGCTCTCAAAAGCCCATCCGGAACGCCTGCAGAAATATAGGTGCCCGACCCGTGGCGGGCGATGGCATAGCCTTCTGCGATCAGGATCTCGTAGGCCTCGGCAATGGTGCCGCGCGACAGCTTCCATTCCTGCGACGCCAGGCGGGTCGAGGGCAGGCGCTGGCCTGTGTCCAGCCGGCCGTCGGCAATCGCACCGCGCAGGGCAAGGTAGAGCTGCCGCGCCAGGGATGCCGGGGAGGATGGGTCGATACCCGGCTGAAAGCGAGCCGATGGGCTTTCCCTGCGCCGCGTCAGAGTCATCAAGCCTCCCATTCAAGTGGCTCGCCAAGTGGCTCAAGGCGGAATCGTATAGTGGCTCTGTAAATTGAATCAATAATGCACTCTGATCGAGCCACTTTCGGATTGCCGCCGCGGGCCAGCGGGGGGACGCAGGGCTGGAGAGGCAGGCGCCACGCCGACTGGAGGCCGTCTTCGCCCATCACGGCTTCGCGGTCGGTTTCTGCTTCTGCAAAGCGAATTGCCTGGAGTTCCTGATGTCGATGTCTTCGCCCCGATTGCGGATTGCCGTGCTGTTCGGCGGACGCTCCGCCGAGCATGACGTGTCCGTGCTGTCGGCCACCAATGTGATGAATGCCCTGGAGCCCGCGAAATACGATGCGGTTCCGATTTTCGTGACGCGCGAAGGGCAATGGCTGCTGAGCCGCTTGGAGGATGGCGTGCTCGCCAAACCCGAAAGCGGTACGCAGATCTCCCTCGTCCCGGGCGGCCGCGGGCGAATGATCGCGATCGAGGCCGGCGGCAGGATGGTCGATGCCGGGACGATCGACATCCTGTTCCCGGTCCTGCACGGGCTCTACGGTGAGGACGGTTCGATACAGGGGCTTGCGGAAGTCGCGCGCGTGCCGCTCGCAGGCTGCGGCATCCTCGGCTCTGCGGCGGCACTGGACAAGGACATCGCCAAGCGCTTGCTGCGAGTGGCCGGCCTTCCGGTCGCCCGATCGGTGACCATCAGCGACGATGCTGCACCTGACCTTCTGGCCCTGGAGCGCGAGCTTGGGCTGCCGCTCTTCGTCAAGCCGGCCCGGCAGGGCTCCTCGATCGGCGTCAGAAAGGTCTCCGGAAGCCAGGAGTTCGGGCCGGCGCTGAGCGAAGGGTTCCGGCATGACCGCAAGCTGCTTGCCGAAGAGTTCATCCAGGGGCGCGAGATCGAATTCAGTGTGTTGGAAGATGAAAGGGGCGGGTTGTTCGTGTCCCGGCCCGGAGAGATCGTTCCGGCCGAGAGCCATGGCTTCTACAGCTACGACGCCAAATATATTGACGAGAACGGTGCGGCATTGAAGGTGCCGGCGGAGTTGCCGCCAGAGGTCGAGGCGCAGATGCGGGAGATGGCCGCCAGGGCGTTCAGGGCTCTCGGCTGTGATGGCATGGCACGCGTCGATTTCTTCCTGACGGCGGATATGCAGTGCCTCGTGAACGAGGTGAACACGATTCCGGGCTTCACCAATATCAGCATGTATTCCAAGGCGATGGCCGCCAGCGGCGTGAGCTATGCCGAAATCCTCGATCGTCTCGTGTCGCATGGCCTGGCTCGCGCCGGTCGGGCTGGCTGACTCCGACCGTGAAAGGATCGAGGCGGCCGGGGCCCGCAAGCGGTCGGCGGGTCTCTTGCGTTGACGGGGACGAACCAGCGTCGCTTCCTGCTAGGAATGGGGGAGATCGGGGCGGGACGCGGATCGGTGACGCATGGGTGTTGAGCTGCGCGAAATCACCGCCGCGACCGTTCGATCGATCTGCGGTCTGGAGGTCGCCGACGAACAGCGCGCCTATGTCGCGCCGGTGGCTGTATCGATCGCGCAGGCCCATTTCGAGCCGACCTCGATGTTTCGAGCGGTCTATGCGGACGACGAGCCCGTGGGCTTCATCCTGTGGCGCAGTGAGGAACGGCCGAAATCGGCCTATCTCTGGCGCTTCATGATCGACAGGCAGCACCAAGGGAAGGGCTACGCTCGGGCCGCGATCGAGCGGGCCTGTACGGAAAGGCGTGCGCTCGGCTTCGACAAGGTGACGACCAGCATTGTTCGAGGCCAGCACAGCCCGTTGGGCTTCTACCTGTCGGTCGGATTTACTGAGGCGAATGAAACCACGCGCAGTGGCGAATGGGTGCTTCGCAAGACACTCTAGGCGCTCAAGGCGCTGGCATCGGATCGCCGCCGACTGGCCCGCCGCGCAGCCTCGGAAGTGAAGTCGCGGATCGGTATCGCGGCCGACAATCTGCCGAGAAGCTCGGCTTCCATTCGCCTGGCCTCACCAGGACCTTCGGCTCGGCCATCGCAGCCGGCCGCCTGCTCGCAGGGAACCGGAGAGACGCCTCCTCGTTTCCCCGTGGTCCGCCGGGATTCCCACGAACTGGCCCGCCATCCCGAAGGAGATTGTGGGCCTTTTTCGTTAACCTTCACACGATAACTTCCTCAATCGATGGAACCGATCGGGGAAATGGGAATTTCCCTTCCGTCATGCTACATTGAATGGGCGGCGTCGTCGTCCTGGCAACGAGGGATAACCGATATGAAAACCATACTGGTTCTGGCCGTTTCTGTGGGGCTGATGGGCATTGGTGGCTGCGCCGCCGATATGTACGGCAAGGGCAAGGGCAAAGCCCCGCCGCCGGTGGCTTCGCCGATCGTGACCAAGGGCTGAGGCTCGAAACCAGCGACCCTCGGGTCGCCCGAGTTTGCCCGCTGCTCCGAAAGGGGCGGCGGGTCTTTTTTGTCTGCATGTGCCGGTCCTGCCGCGGATCGGCCCGACCTGCCGGTACAGCGAGCCGCGCGTGGCACAAGCTGCCGAACGGTCGAGCGCCTCATCCCCTGGTGTTGACGATAATCGAGGGTGGGGTGGATGATCGGCCGCCGACCGCGCGATCCGAACTGCTGGCATCGACACCTTGCCGTTCAGCGTACCTGGCCTGTCATAGAGGATTGAAGCCAGATGTTGCGAATGTCCATTGTGGTCATTGCGGCGCTGCTCGTGACAGGCGTCGTCGCATTCGAAGATGTCGATGGCAGTTTGGCCAAGCTGGAGCCAATAGACCGAGCGACCCTGGTTGGGGCTATCGATCTGCACATGAACGACGGTACTTCGACTAAAATCAGAAATGTCAGGCTTGTGTCTGAGAACGTATACATTTGTGGATGGATCGATTCAAAGAATAGCTTCGGCGCTTATGTGGGATACCGCAGATTTATTCTCCACATGGGCAGCAAAGTATTTTTATACGACGGAAATTTTCACCGAGGTGCCGAGCATCTCGCCGCATCGACCAGACGATTTATTGGCGCGAAGTGCGGGCAGGGGTCGTAATCGCGCGCGATCGTATGGGCGAGGAGGAACGAGCGGGCGGATCAGCCAAACATGCCCGTGGACGAGAAATACAGAGCCCGCTGCGGAGCCGGGAGCATCGCGACGATTTGGCCATGCGTGTCGGTGCTGTCCATGTCCTGCGCCGTCACTGCCCAAAGAAGAGGCCCGGCCCGTCACGGCGCAGCTTCAGCCCGTCGTCCCGAGCAATGGTAGCCGCTCGTTCCCTGGCCTGAGAGGCAGCCCCATAGCGCAGGGAACCGAATGCCCCATCGGAGGTTGCTCGGTCGTGGCGCTGGCCACCGGCAAACAGGAGGAGGGGGCAATGGACGGCATCATCTATCTCGTCGGGTTGATTGTGGTGGTCATGGCCATCCTCTCGTTCCTTGGTCTGCGTTGAGAGGAGGAGAGAATGGCTGTTTTTCCTACCGAAACCGATGTCTCGATTGCGGTCGCGCCGGCTCCGTCCTCCTATCTGGAATGGGCCCCCATTCTGGCAGGAGCGGTGCTCGCAGCCGCCATCTCCTCGATCATGACGGCCTTCGGATCGGCGATCGGGCTTTCGCTGGTTTCGGCCGAGCCGTCGCGCAGTTCCTCACTGACCGTGCTCGGCATCGCAGCAGCGTTATGGGCGCTCTGGGGCACCGTCTCGGCCTGCATTGCGGGCGGCTACGTGGCCGGCCGGATGCGGCGGCCTGTTCCCGATGCCACCGCCCACGAACGGGAGATGCGTGACGGGGCGCATGGTCTCCTGGTCTGGGCAACGGGGGTGCTCCTGCTGGCTTTCATCGCGACGTCATCGGCTGTCGGCGCCGGCCGCACAGCTCTTGAGGGCGCGGCAGCCGCAACCTCGGGGGCGACTTCGCTCCTGAAGCTGCAGCAGGATCCGCTCGGCTCGGCCCTCGATGGCATCCTGCGGGCGCCCGGCGCCGGTGCGCCGGTGACTCCCGAAGAGCGCTCTGAGCTGAGCCGGCTGATGGCGACCGCAATGGTGAATGGCACGCTCGATCCGGCGGACCGCGATTATATCGCGACCCGCATGGCAAGCCGTGCCGGGATCGGCAAGCCCGAGGCGGAGAAGCGGGTCGATGATGCGCTGGCAAAGCTGAATCAGGCCAAGGAGACGGCGAAGCAGGCTGCCGAGAAGGCGAGGAAGGTCGGCATCATCTCGGCCTTCCTGACGGCGGCCGTGCTTCTCGTCGGTGCAGCTGCGGGCTGGTTCGGGGCGGTGCTTGGAGGCGGCCATCGTGACGAGCAGCGCGAAATGCCGGGTTGGGGCCGGCGCCGCCTCTGATCCAGGCGTTCCGACAGATCGAAGCTCGCCGGGTTCGGTCTGTCCCTGCATTCAGGCACGATGAAGCGGCCGCCGGGATTGGCGGCCCTTCTGCGTTCTCGGGCCAAGGCTCGGCAATCGCGGCAGCGGAGGGGTTGAGCCTCCCGTTTGGGTTGGACTCAGCCGCCGGTCAGGTCGCGGCTTTGCCGATCGAGCTCCGCATTGTAGCGGCGTAGCGCGAACTGCTCGGTCAGGAGGCCGATCACTTGCAGCGTCTCGCGGCTGTCGACGACGGCGAGCTCCTCGCTCTGCGATGCGCAAACAGCGCCGCAGCTTCACGGATGTTCATCGAGGGTAGCAGGACGTCCTTCTGGTCGCGGGAAGACCTTCTGGCCGTTCAGAACCTGACGGCGAGATTGGCCTTGAAGCTGTGATCCTGCGCGTGCGTCGCGAGCTGGCCGGTTGTGCTGGAATGTTCATGAATAATAACAGAGGAAATACAGTCAAATCTGCCATTCTAGGCATTAGAGGGCATCTCTCTTGCCAGCAGATCGCGCTGGATCGCACCGCGAGATGCGTCGCATGCGCATCGACCATGCCCGCGGCATTCAACCCGGCATCGCCTGGAGAGACTGCCTTGACCGCAGCGCGAGCATGTCGGCGGGAAGCCGCTGCCATTCTGGAACGCGCCCGCCGATCTTCGCGACCTGTTCAGGGGCTCGCCAGGACCCTTGCTGCCGCCAGGAGATCGTCGACATCGGCCTGTGTTGTGGCAAACGAGGTCACGAAGCGTACGACGCCGGGCTCCCAACGGTCGTGGTAGAACTGGAAGCCCTGGGCCAGCAGCCCCTGGCTGAGCGCGCCGAGGCCGAGCTTGGCATTGGAGTCGCCGAGCCCGTGGAAGCAACCGCGTTGCAGGCATCGGTATGTCGGCGCGCGCTCACTCAGCCAGCGCTCGCATGACCTTGATCAGGTCGGATTTTCCCTCGAATCCGATTCCTGGCAGGTCCGGCATGACGATGTGGCCGTCCTCGACACGAACCGAGTCCGGGAAGCCGCCATAGGGCTGGAAGAGATCGGGGTAGCTCTCGTTGCCGCCCAGGCCGAGGCCTGCCGCAATGTTCAGCGACATCTGATGCCCGCCATGGGGAATGCAGCGGGACGGCGACCAGCCAAATTGCGAGAGGACATCGAGCGTTCTGAGATATTCGACAAGCCCGTATGACAGGGCGCAGTCGAACTGAAGCCAGTCGCGATCCGGGCGCATGCCACCGTAGCGCAGAAGGTTGCGTGCGTCCTGGTGAGAAAAGAGGTTCTCGCCCGTCGCCATCGGCCCCGGATAGAATTCCGAGAGGGCGGCCTGGAGGGCGTAGTCGAGCGGATCGCCGACTTCCTCGTACCAGAACAGAGGATAGTCCCGCAGCATCTTGGCGTAGGCGATGCCGGTTTCCAGGTTGAAACGGCCATTCGCATCCACTGCCAGCTGGGCTTGCGATCCGATCTCCTTCAGCGCCGCCTCGATGCGCTCGCGGTCCTCGTCGATCGGGGCCCCGCCGATTTTCATCTTCACGACAGTGTAGCCACGATCGAGATAGCCCCGCATCTCCGCCTGGAGCGCCGAATTGTCCTTTCCTGGATAATAGTAGCCGCCTGCCGCATAAACGAAGACACGCGGATCGGCTTCGCGGCCCTTCATCTCGGCCAGAAGGCGGAACAGGGGCTTGCCGGCGATCTTCGCGACCGCATCCCAGACGGCCATGTCGAGGGTGCCGACCGCGACGGAGCGCTCGCCATGTCCGCCCGGCTTCTCATTCGACATCATCGCTGCCCAGATGCGCTGGGGATCGAGATTGGTGCCGGCATCATCGAGCAGGCTCTTCGGCTCGGCTTCGAGAATGCGATTGCGGAAGCGCTCCCGGATGAGGCCGCCCTGGCCATAGCGCCCGTTGGAATTGAAGCCGTATCCGACCACGCGTCGGCCGTCGCGGACGACGTCGGTCACGACGGCAACGAGGCTGGCCGTCATCTTCGAGAAGTCGATATAGGCGTTGCGGATGGGAGAGGCGATGGGCTTCGTGATCTCGACGACATCGACGATACGCATGGTCAGGTCCTTCCGTCTGGTTCTGGATTGTGTGCTGGTGGAGCGTCAATGCGCCGGAGCCGGCGCGATCCTGGCCGGCTGGCCTCTGTGAGGCCGTTCGGCTTGGCTATGCCGATAGCGAATGTTCCCGATGAGGGGAGGCTGGGGACATTCGCTCGCCTGGTGAAGCCTGGGCGATCGGCTGCAAGCTGGTGTCGAGCTAGGGCGCGGCCCGTCCGATCCCGGCCGAAGGTCCATCGACGTTGAAGGCGAAATTCGTTGATCCGGTCGACTTTTGAAGGGTTCTTCATTCACGAAAGGGCCCAATTCTGTTCCCGCGAGGTATTTGCCTGCCACTGTTCGGGCGCCGCCGAGCGAAACCTCCGCATCAAGGGGGCAGTGTCGACGGAAACGATCGCAGGTGTGACGGGAGCGATGGTTAGAACTGGTTTGCGGCAATCGCCAATGCTGTTGCCGGAATTGATCATGCGTTTTAGGCATTACCAATGGAACTGATCTGGCTTGAGGATTACCTGGCGCTGGCTGATGCCTTGAATTTCTCCAGGGCCGCTTCTGCACGGCACGTAACCCAGCCGGCCTTCAGCCGGAGGATCCGCGCGCTTGAGGATTGGATCGGTGCGCCCTTGTTCATCCGCACCACGCATAGCGTCGCACTGACACCGGCAGGCGAGCAGTTCCGCAATCAGGCCGAGGTTCTGACACGCGCGTTGCATCAATTGCGGCGCGATACCCTGGAGGTCGCCGGCCGTGGCGCTGGCCCGCTGTCAATCGCGGCGACACATGCGCTTTCCTTCACGTTCTTCCCGAAATGGGTCCGTGGAAATGAGAAGATCCTGGCTCTTGGGACCCTCAACCTGATCTCCGACAGCATGCAGGCCTGCGAGCAGATGATGCTGCGGGGGGATGTGCAGTTCCTGCTTTGCCACCATCACCCGAACATCAGCAGCCGGCTTGAAACCAGCCAGTTCAAGAGCATCGTGGTCGGGGCCGATACGCTTGTTCCGCTCAGTGCGCCTGACCAGGATGGGGCGCCGCGCTGGCGGCTCGAGCGCACTGCGCCGGTCAGGTATCTCGGTTACAGCGAGCAGTCCGGCCTGGGGCGGATCATTGCCGGGCTTCGGGGCGCAGCAGATCGAAGCTTTGCGCTGGAGACCGTCTTTACATCGCACCTCGCCGCGACGCTGCTCTCGATGGCACGTGCTGGAGACGGCGTCGCCTGGCTGCCCCGGACTTTGGCGGAGGAGGATATGTCACTCGGCCGGCTGGTCCAGGCCGGTGATCCCGGCCTGGCCATCCCGATCGAGATCCGACTGTTTCGTCCCGCAGCGCGGCAGGGGCCGATTGCTGAGGCAGTCTGGGCCGCGTTCGAGCGGAGTTGAGAGTCAGCCGGCCATCAGGTGGCTGTAGAGGATCGAGCTGCCGAGGCCGATGAGGGCGAGACCACCGATCCGCTCGGCCCAGCGCCCGAATTTGGCGCCGACCAGGTTGCCGGCCATCATGCCCCCCGTCGACATCACGAATGTCGCAAAGCCGATGGCCAGCGCGACGACGAAGATGTTCACGTCCAGGAAGGCGAGCGACACGCCGACCGCCATGGCGTCGATGCTGGTGCCGATTGCGGTCGCCATCAGGGCCCAGAGCGAGTTGCCCTGCGCCGCATCACTGCGCTCGGCCGCGGGCTTCATGGAATGCAGAAGCATACGTCCGCCGACGATGCCGAGCAGGACGAAGGCGATCCAGTGGTCGACGGCCGCGACATACTGGCTTGCGGCAAGCCCCGCGGCCCAGCCGACGAGCGGCGTGATCGCCTCGACGATGCCGAAGATCGCACCCGTGCGCAGCGCCTCCTTGAAACGCGGGCGGCTGGAGGCGGCGCCCCGGCCGATGGAAGCCAGCAGGGCGTCAACGGACATGCCCACGGCGAGCACGGTGATGGAAACAGGTGACATGACGTTCTCAAGACGCGGACGGAGGACCGGACGGATTTCGGGCCTCGTCCGCAAGGCCTCACCGTCACGGTCTCGCTTGGCCGAAATCATCCGGCTGATCGCACCACGCAGTCCTCGCCGCGAGCGTGTTGATGCGATCGCGCGCCGAAGCACGCCGCTACTCCCCGATGCGTCAGCGTCTAGTGAAACGCGTTCTATCTGTCAATTCGATAATGATTTCAAATTCTTAGCATTAAGACGCATTTGCATGTAGATAGGCTGCTGCCCTGTGCCGGGACCTCGCTCGAGGCCCTGGGAATCCTCGCGCATCGACGCGTCCGGCGGGCGAGAGCATGCGGGGAGGGGCGCGTGCGCCGGGGCGATCCCGAGCCTCACGAGCAGCGCCCGCATGGGCCGGTCCCGCCGGGCCACTGGTCAAACACGCGATCTTGAAACGGCAGCAAACGGAATTTCGAAGACAGCAATGGCCGGATGCGTAGGATCGCGCTCCCAACGCCAGAAACACCAAGGGGAGAACACCAGTGTCGCGCCTGACCGCCAAGGATTTTCCGCAGGAACTGCTCGAACTGTACGATTATTACGCGCATGGAAAGATCACGAAGCGCGAGTTCCTGGACCGGGCCGCGAAGTTCGCCGTGGCCGGCGCGACGGCCGCCTCGATCCTGGCCTCGATGAGCCCCGACTATGCGCTCGCGCAACAGATCTCGTTCACGGACCCCGATATCATCGCCAGCTACATCACCTATCCCTCGCCGAAGGGCCATGGCGATGTGCGCGGGTATCTGGTGCGCCCGGCAAAACTATCCGGCCGCGTCCCCGCCGTGGTCGTCGTGCATGAGAACCGCGGCTTGAACCCCTATATCGAGGATGTCGCGCGCCGGGTCGCGAAGGCCGGCTTCATCGCGCTCGCTCCCGATGGCCTGAGCTCCGTCGGCGGTTATCCCGGTAATGACGAGAAGGGCCGCGAGCTGCAGCAGAAGGTCAATCCGGAGAAGCTGATGAACGACTTCTTCGCGGCCATCGAATTCCTGATGAAGAGCGATCAGACCACCGGCAAGGTCGGCATCACCGGCTTCTGCTATGGCGGTGGCGTCGCCAATGCGGCCGCCGTCGCCTATCCCGAACTGGGCGCTGCCGTGCCGTTCTATGGCCGCCAGCCGCGTGTCGAGGATGTGCCGCGCATCAAGGCTCCGCTGCTGATCCATTATGGCGAGCTCGACACCGGCATCAATGCGGGCTGGCCGGCCTATGAGGCGGCCTTGAAGGCAAACGGGAAGACCTATGAGGCCTATATCTATCCAGGCGCCAATCACGGCTTCCACAACGACTCCACCCCCCGCTATGACGAGGCGGATGCCAAGCTGGCCTGGGACCGGACCATCGCCTGGTTCAAGCGCAACCTGAGCTGAGCGTCGCCGCAGCCATGCATGAGCACGGCTGCGGGCGCCCCGGGATAGATCCGAATTGGCCCTCCCCGATGAGGGGAGGGCCAGACCTCATCGCCGTGCGGCGGCCCGCGCTGAACGGCCATGTTTCAGAACGGGCGGTGCATCGGGTCGGGCGATCCGCGCAGACACCGCAAGAGGGGCGAGCGGGCCCGTGGCTCCACGTGGCCGCCGGAGCGTCAATGGTGTAGCGTCGTCGAAACCGAGACGAGATGGCCCGTGGCATCGCCAATCGATTCCGAACTCCTCAAGACTTTCGTGACGATCGTGGAGACGCAGAGCTTCACCCGCAGTGGTGAACATCTCCGGCGTACGCAGCCCGCGATCTCCATGCAGATGAAGAGGCTCGAAGAGGCGCTTGGGAAAACGCTCTTCGATCGAACCAGCCGGGGCATCCGGCTGACGCGCGAAGGCGACATCCTGCTTCACTATGCGCGGCGTATCCTGGCCCTCGATGACGAAGCCCAGGCCCGGATTGCGCAAGCCGGCGTCCAGGGCATCGTGCGCCTCGGGACATCCGACGACTACGCCACCATGTTGCTGCCCGATATCCTGCGGCGCTTTGCGGCGTTGCAGCCGGGTATCCAGATCGAGATCGCCTGCGGCAACGGCGATGCCATGGAACGCAAGCTTGGCGAAGGCGTGCTTGACCTCGCTCTCGTGGCTCGGCCTGGCGCAGCGTCCGACCCTGACACGATCAGAACCGAGGAGCTTGTCTGGATCAGCAGCAGGCAGGATCTGACGAGGGCGCGCCCCATTCCACTGGCGGTCTTTCCAGAGGGATGCGTGTGCCGCAGCGCCATGGCCGAGGCGCTCCATCGCTCGGCTCTCGACTGGCGCGTCGTGTTCTCCAGCGACAGCATCGCTGCCGTTCACGCGGCCGTTCGCTCAGGCATCGCCGTTACCGCGGTGGAGCGCAATCTGGTGCCGGGCGGCGTCCGGATCGCAGAACGAGGGGATGGGCTTCCCGCGCTGGGCCAGATCAGCCTGATGCTCAGGACAAACCCGGCGAGCACCTCGCCGGCCGTCGCAGCGCTTGGGGCCGAAATTCAGCGCGGGCTGGCCGTTGAAGGGCCTTTGCCCGCAAAGCTGCTCCGTCAGGCATCGCTCGCCGCTGCGGCAGGCTCGGTAGGCCGATTATAGGCGACGACCGCGACCGCGCTCAGGATGATGATGGCGAGGCCGGCACAGGCCAGGAGGTCGGGCACGTCTCCGAACACGATGAAGCCGAGGATGGCGGCGCCGACCACCTCCGCATAGGTGAAGGGCGCCAATGTGCTCGCATCGGCCCGCTCGAACGCCTTGATGATGAGGAGGTGAGCGATTGCCGCGATGATCCCGATCGCCGCGAGCAGGACCCAGTCCCGCCAGGCGGGTTGCTCCCAGACGGTCGCGACGACAGCGCTGGATGCGAGGCATCCGACAAGGCCGGTCTGGTAGACCGAAACCAGAGGGGGAATGCGGTTCTCCACGATCCTGGTGAGGAGAAGGAAGACGGCATAGCCAACGCCCGCCAGCAAGCCGACGAGATAGGTCCATTCCCAGGACGTCGAACTCGGGCGGATCGCAAGGATGATGCCGAGGAAGCCGGCGGCGATCGCGGCCCACTGCACATGGCTGACCTGTTCCTTGAAGAAGACCATGGCAAGGATGGTCAGCAGGAACGGGGCGACGAACCACAGGGTGAGCGCTGTCGTCAGGGGCATGAAATGGATGGCCACGTAAAACAGCGCGACCGCCAGAAAGAGCGCCGCACTCCTGGCGGCGTGCCGCCAGGACATCACCGGCCGCAGAGCGCCAACTCCGTGCCGCACGGAGATATACGCGCCGGTCGCCAGGCAATGGAAGAAGAAACGCGCCCAGATCACCTGGATGACCGGTAGCGTCAGGGACATGTATTTCGCGATGGTGTCGGAGATCGGAAGTATCTGAAGCGCGAGAACGAGCAGAATGACCCCGGTCAGCTGTCGTTGGTCCATGCCGTCATCCCCCGGTTGAGCCAGGGGACTACGCGCAGAAAAATGTTCTCAGAAGAAATCCATAATTCGAATGCCAGCATCAATGGAAATGATCGTGGTGACCGGGCGATGCACGCAGGGGGAATAGCCTGCTCGCATTATTTCGCGCGCCATCTTCATTGCCTGCCAGGCGCGTCAGGATGGCGATAGAGGGTGCAGCCTCATCTTGCCTCCGCAGGCCACCGGCTGTGCAGGTGACATGCGTCCCCTGGTTCTTGAGACTGCTCCCAGACCGTCCTAGTCAAGGGATTGGATCCCCTCCGCCAGGTCGTACCAGCTGTGCCGGCGCGAGGCCCAGAAGACGGCGGCCGGCGGGGCGAATGTCGTGTCGACGAAGCACCCCACCGAGATGACGAGGGCGTCCGGCAGGGCTTCGCCTTCCATGTACACCAGCGTCCCGCATGCCGGGCAAAACGTCTGTTCGACCCAGCGGCCTGCATCGCTGCCGCGCCGCCACTTGCGGCGATCGCCTTCGATCCGGCTGATCGCCGCCCTTGGAAATCGGGCCCGGTACGAAAAGCTCGATCCCGTTGCCCGCTGGCATTCGAGACAGGCGCAGGCATAGACGCGCGCAGGGGCACCGCTGACGGTGATCTTCAGAGTGCCGCAAGCACAGCTTGCCGTTCTTGGGTTGGCCCCTTCCGCAGCCCCATCAACTGAGGGATCATCTTTGCGCAGGCGATCATTCATGGTCACTGTTACCGGTTTCGCGAGAGGGGGCCGCCCCAGGGGCGGCATGTCGAGAACGTCGTTTCTGCGGGAACATCGTCTCTGGACGAGCCCGCCTGGAGATCAGCGCATGAACCGGGTGAGAGCCGCGAAATCGTCCTGCAGGTGCCCGGCCGCTATCGCCGCCTTGAAGATGCTGTCGAAGGCGTCCGGCACGGCACGGTTCAACCCGCGCTCCCGGCTGACCTCGAGCAGGGGCTGGAAGGCGCTGTAATGGGCTGCGATCGCCGCGAGCGTCTGGTCGTCGCCACGGTAGCGCCCGTCCCGCGCCCTGGTCACAAGATCCGCCACCGCGCCGTCGATGGTGGGTTTGAACGGCTGCAGATATCGCGCATAGGCATCGAGTTCGATGCCTTCGGCCTGGCTGACCGCAATCGCCTGCAGCGTGCCAAAGAGCGTGCCCCAAAGCTGGCTGAGAAGCGCGATGTCGAGTGCCGACGCATGGCCGAAATCGTCACCGACATGCACCGCGTTGCCACCGAGCGCCAGGAAGACGTCCCTGTTTTCGTCAAACGCGTGCTGCGAACCGGAATAGAGGATCGTCGCGGATGGTTCGCCGATGAAGTTCGGCGTCGCCATGATCGCTCCATCGAGATAGCCAACGCCATGCCCCTTCGCCCATTCGCCGGTCTGTCGTGCCTGGCTGGGGGACCCGGAGGTGAGTTGGACAAGGAGTTTGCGGCCGAGCGCGCGCGTGACGGACGCCGAGCGAAGATGAGCGTCGGCAGCCGCATAATCGATCACGTTGACGACGACGATGTCGGAGGCCGCGATGGCCTGGTGCAGCGACGGGACGAACCTGGCTCCGAGGGCGGCGAGCGCCTCGCCCTTTGCCGGTGTCCGGTTCCAGACATGCGTGACATAGCCCGCCCTGAGGAACGCGCGGGCGAGCGCTGAACCCATGCGCCCCGCGCCGACAACACATATACTGGCCATGAAAGACAACTCCGATCGGCTGGGGAGCACGCTCGTCGCGCCTCCGATGATGTTGCCGATGAATTGGAGAGGTCTTCGATCTCTGTAAATTACGCACTATGAAGTAAGCGCTAACTCTCAGGTAAGGCATCGGAATTGAAACGGTTGCAGCATGACGATTGCGGCTTTGCCTCGGCGCTCAACGCAATAGGCGGCAAGTGGAAGACGCTCATACTGTGGGAGGTCAATATTGCTCCGCGCCGCTTCGGCGAATTGAGGCGGCTTCTTCCTGGGATTAGTGAGAAGGTCTTGGCCCAACAGCTTCGCGAAATGGAAGTCGACAGCCTCGTTCATCGTGAGGTTTTTCCGGGCGCCGTTCAAAGGGTCGAGTATTCGGTCACGGAGTTCGGAAAGTCCCTGAACTCCGCCGTCATCGTCCTCTCGAAATGGGGAAAGGACCATGAGGCCAGGCTCGCGTTGAAGGAGGAGGGTTGTTCCCAGGCCGCGGCCGGAAGCAGTGTCGGCGCGTAAATCCAGCGCGGCAGGTCGCCGGCATTGAAGTTGGGGGGTCGTTTTCCCACCGAATCAGCCTCATGATCCCAAGCGGTGCAGCCTATCGTTCCCGCGAGGTCCCATGCGCCTTGTCCTGACCACGACTGCCGTTCTTCTCCTTGCAGCCGCCCCAGCCTTTGCCGATGAGCGCAGCGAATGCCTCGCCGGGATCGGACGCCTGCGCAGCGCGGCTGCCGCACGACCTGTTCCCGCCAACAAGGACGCGCTTCTCGGCACGTTGCGCCGGGCGGAGCGCGAGGCCGGCGAACGCCAGTTCGACGATTGCGTCGAGATCCTCAAAGCCGGCGCCGGTGGAGGGGGCAAGAACGGCGCAGATGACGATGACGCCGGCGAGGGCGCCGAAACCGAGGACATGTTCGGCTTCACGCAGGGCACCAGCATCCTCGAAAAGGGCAAGTTCGAGATCTCCGGCGTGGGCGAGGGGGCATTCGGCAAGCGCCTCGGCCGCTATCGGACAGGAGGGCTGGGCGGCAGCTTTGCTTTCGCGCCGGTCGACGGGCTCAGCATCGAGATCGGTGCGGCCGGCAACAGCGTCTCGATCCGCGACGTGCCGGGGCTGGACAATCGCAACGGCGGCGGCTTCGCCGGCTTCTCCACCGAGTTGAAATGGCAGGCGATCAAGCGGGGGGCCGGCTCGCCGGTTGGCCTGACCTTCATCGTCGAGCCGGGTGTGAGCTTTCGCGACGCTGATGCCGGCGGACGCGGCCGAGGCCTGGGGGTGGAGGGGCGGATCGCGCTTGATGCCGAACTTATTCCCAGGAGGTTGTTCGGTGGACTCAACCTGATCTACGAATTGGAGAAATTCCGCCCGCGCGGCCTGGATCTGTTCAACGGCAAAGCCGAGCCCCTGGAAGGCGTGTCATCCGGGCCATGCCAGCCCTATGCCGAGGACGACGCCCTGGAGACATGCGTCGCGTCTGCGCGCCGCATGTCGGCTGAGCGGTCCTCCCAGCTGGGCCTCTCGGGAGCGCTCGCGTTCCAGATCAACCCCAATGTCTTTATCGGCGGCGAGGTCCGCTATTTGCGCTCCTATGCCGGGCTCGGATTGAACAGCTTCGAAGGGCACGCCGTCTTCGTCGGCCCGACCCTCTACGCCAAGCTCAGCGAGAACGTGTCGATCTCCGCAGCCTACTCCACCCAGATTGCCGGGAAATCGGAAGCCACGCCAGGCCGGCGGCTCGATTTCGACAACTTCGCCCGTCACCAGGCCAAACTGAAGATCTCCTACGAATTCTAGGCAAGGCCGCGCTCGAGCAGGCGATCAACGTCCCAGTGCCTTGCGGGCGTCGTTGACCGCGTCGAGGCACTCGTCGAATTCGCCCTCCTGTTCTTCGCGCCGCGCGACGCGGAGCGCCGTCTCCAGCTTGCGCAGGGTGGCCGCTGGCGGCTTCCTGGCGATCTCGGCCTGGATCACGATGATGCCGTTCGTGCATTCCGACCTGTCATCGGCTTTTGCCGGGATCGCCACCAGGATCAGGACGGAGGTGAGGGTAAGCATGCGCATGGCTTGCCTCCGTCACTTCACGATGAAGGTGCCGGTCATCCCCTGCGCTTCCAGTCCCTGGATGTACCAGGGGTACTCGCCCGGCCGGATCGCCACGAACTCGACATGGATCGTGCCCTGGTCGTCGAATTCGAGATGATGAGGCGCACCCTGCATGTGCACTTCGAGATGGTTGATGACGATCTGGTTGATCCAGCTGTTCCGGAAGAACTCCGGTGCGAAGAACTTGTATTCCTTGCCGCCCTTCGCCGTGATGGAGAGGCGGTAGGACTTGCCGGATTCCATCTCGATCTGCTTTTGGGAGACGACGTAGTCGCGGCCTTCGTCATTCCCGAGCACCAGTTCGGGCAGATTTGTCCGGCCCTTCACAAGGTCGGCGGCCGTCGCCTGGCTCAAACCGAGCAGGCCCGCCAGCAAGAACCACAGCAGATGCATGTCATCCTCCCCGTTCTTGTTGCAGTGGAATAGCCCAGGAGCAGTCGACCTTCGTTGGATCGTTGCTCGCGGCATCAGGCATTCGTTCGCTGGTCTCTCCATCTTTGCCGGGGGCTGGCGTGATATTGCGGACCGGGCAAGGACTGGCCCGAAGCCTCTCGCTCTGTAATGATACCCAGCAATCACCAAGGTCGACAGTAACACGGGCGCGGACGCGAAGAAGACAGAACCGCCACCATTGTCGCTGAGGTGATCGCGATGCCGGAGGCTCGCGTCCGGAGCGTGACGGCAGTCTTCGTCAGCACCATTCCGTTCTTAACACAATCGAAGGAGCCGGACATGTCCTGGGTCGCATGCGGAGTGGAAGCAACGGCATGTGCAACAGCGCCGGCAATGCAGTCTTTCGCGCCGTGCAGTTGCGGGAAGCCGGCTGCCTGAGGCGCCCCGATGAAAGCCATCGTTCTTGGCGCGGCTGCGGGGGGCGGCTTTCCGCAGTGGAATTGCCGGTGCCGGGTCTGCGCGCTGGCCTGGAGCAGGGATCCCCGCGCGCCCTGGCGGACGCAATCGAGCCTCGCGGTGACGCTCGATGACGAGAGCTGGATCGTTCTGAACGCGTCCCCCGATCTTGGCAGCCAGATCCGGGCCACGCCGGCCCTGTGGCCGCGCGCAGGGCGCCATTCGCCGATCGGCACGGTCATTCTCAGCAGCGCGGAGATCGACCATGTCGCGGGGCTGCTCAACCTGCGCGAGCGGCATCCCTTCGATCTGGTCGCGCTCGCCCCGGTCCTTGACGCGATCGAGGCCAATCCGATCTTCACGGCGGTGCCGGCGCGTCGCATGATCGCGACGGCCGCGAACCCCATCGTGCTGGCCGGCGGACTGACGGCGGAACTGTTTCCCGTCCCTGGCAAGGCACCGCTCTACCTCGAGGACAGCGCACCCCGGCTCGAGTCAGAGGCTGGCGAAGCGGCGGGCATCCGGATCGGCGGCGCAGGGCGCTCGCTCGTCTATATCCCAGGCTGTGCCGCCTTGTCCGACAGCGTTCGTGACGCGGCCGAAAGCGCGGACGTGGTGTTCTTCGACGGCACCCTGTTCACGGACGACGAGATGATCCGCAGCGGCGTCGGCGAAAAGACCGGTCGGAGGATGGGGCATATGCCGATCACGGGCCCCGGCGGCTCGCTGTCCTGGCTCGCCAAGCTGCCTGCGGCGCAAAAGATCTATATCCATCTGAACAACACCAATCCGGCGCTGATCGAAGGTTCACCGGAGCGTCTCGTGATCGAAGCCGCGGGCATCGCGGTGGCTAATGACGGCATGGAGGTGCGGCTGTGACTGCTTTGCTATCGCCCGAGCAACTGGAACAGCGCCTGCGCGAGGTCGGAGAGGCGCGCTATCACGACAAGCACCCCTTCCACACCAGGCTGCATTCCGGCCGGTGCACGAAGGGCGAGGTCCAGGCCTGGGCCCTCAACCGCTTCACCTATCAGGCCCATATCCCTGTGAAGGACGCGTTCCTGATCGCCCGGACCAATGACCCCGCGCTCCGCCGGGCCTGGCGCCAGCGTCTCGTCGACCATGATGGCGAGGGGGACGGTGAGGGCGGCATCGAGCGCTGGCTCAGGCTCTGCGAAAGCCTGGGGCTGGCGCGCGCCGATGTGCAGGCCCATCGCGGTGTGCTGCCGGCGACGCGCTTTGCGGTCGAGGCCTATGTCAATTTCGTGCGCGAGCGCCCGCTGCTCGAAGCCGTCGCATCCTCCCTGACCGAGCTGTTCTCGCCAAAGGTCATCCGCCACCGCGTCGAAGGCATGCTGGCGCATTACGACTTCGTCAGCCCGGAGAGCCTGAGCTACTTCACCGCCCGCCCGGAACAGGCCCGGCGCGATGTCGAGACCGCACTCGCCTATGTCACGGCCCATGCCCGCACGCCGGCCGAGCAGGAGGCGGTGATCGCGGCGCTCGAGTTCAAATGCGACGTGCTCTGGGCCATGCTGGACGCGCTGCATCACGCCTATGTCGAGCCCGGCCATATTCCGCCCGGCGCGTTCGTGCCGGCGCGCTGATCATCGCGGTCATGAGTGGCTGAGCCTGCAAAGCTGATTGCTGCGCCGGGCCCCACGCCTTATCCTGTTGCTCGCGTGGCCTGCTCGACCTGCTATGATGTCAGGGAGATGCGATCGTGAGCGGAAAAGCTTTCGCCGTCTTGCTCTGCCAGGTCATGGCTCTGGTGCTGGCGACCGCGCCATGGCCGACGCAGGCGCAGGAGACTCCGGTCGATATCCTGTTCGCGCGTCCTCATCTCTCCGGCGTGTCTTCGGGCACGGAACTGACCTATCGCCTTGAACGCTTGCCCTCCGACACGAAACGGCTGGGCGAGCCCTTCGGCGACGACATCAAGCTCGTGGTCAGATCCGTTGCAGCCAGCGGCAGCCGCGATATCGACCTGCGCATGTACACGGGCGAGCGGGCGCGCGACCTCCTGTCGATTCCTGACCTGACAGGCAATCCGGTGCTCGTCATCTTCCTTGATCGGGCGGTGAGCAACATGGCGCAGCTCACCGGCGGAACGACGCCCTATTTCAAGGACCGGCTGCGCGCCGGCCTGCGCGACAAGGCAACAAGCGAAGCCACCAAGGCGGAATTCGAGGGCAAGATGCTGGATGCGACGCGGATCGTCGTCAGGCCTTTTGTCGACGATACCAATCTCGGGCGGATGCTGGGCTATGAGGGCAGCCAGTTCGAGTTTTTGGTGGCCGAGGCCGCGCCCGGCATGCTGCTCGACATGACCTCAAGGTTCGTCAGCACATTGCCGGATGCGCCGAAACTCGAGGAGCGCATCGTCCTGAAATCGGCGAGCGCCCGGCCATGAGCGGGGTCGGAATGGGAGGAGGGCGGCACCACGGTTTTCCCGCGGCTCTGGCCGGGGGGCTGCTGGCGACGATCCTCGCTGCGGGCAATGCCGACGCAGCCGAGGCTCCGGTCAACGACTATCCCACGGTCGCACGCGCCGATTACATCTTCGGGTGCATGGCGGCGAACGGCCAGACGCGTACGGCGCTGGAAAAGTGTTCGTGCTCGATCGATGTGATTGCGTCCGTACTGCCCTACAAGGCCTATGAGGAAGCCGAGACGATCATGTCGGTGCGCCAGCGCGGCGGTCAGAACGCCTCGATGTTCATCTCCATGCCCTTGATGCGCGAGAAGGTCGCACGCCTGAAACGGGCGCAGATCGAAGGCGAATTGCGCTGCTTCTGATGTGGCGATGTCCGAGCCGCCGGGGCTTGGGACGACCGGTTCAGTAGACCACGACGCTTCGGATCGACTTGCCCTCATGCATCAGGTCGAAACCGTGATTGATCTCGTCGAGGCTGAGCTTGTGGGTGATCAGGTCGTCGATGTTGATCTTGCCCTCCATGTACCAGTCGACGATCTTCGGCACATCGGTGCGCCCGCGCGCGCCGCCGAAGGCCGTCCCCTTCCAGACCCGCCCGGTGACGAGCTGGAACGGCCGGGTCGCGATTTCCTTGCCGGCTTCGGCGACCCCGATGATGATCGATTCACCCCAGCCGCGATGGCAGCATTCCAGCGCCTGTCGCATCACGTTGGTATTGCCGGTCGCGTCGAAGGAGAAATCGGCGCCGCCGCCGGTCAGATCGACGATCGCCTGCACCACCTTGTCATTGCCGATCTCGGCCGGATTGATGAAGTCGGTCATGCCGAATTTCTCGGCCATGGCGCGTTTGCCCGGATTGATGTCGACGCCGATGATCTTGTCGGCGCCGACCATGCGGGCGCCCTGGATGACATTGAGGCCGATGCCGCCGAGCCCGAAGACCACGACATTGGCGCCGGGCCAGACCTTGGCGGTGTAGATCACCGCGCCGATCCCCGTCGTCACGCCGCAGCCGATATAGCAGATCTTGTCGAAGGGCGCGTCCTCGCGAACCTTCGCCAGCGCGATCTCCGGCAGCACCGTGAAATTCGCGAAGGTCGAGCAGCCCATATAGTGGAAGACCTCGCCGCCGTTGCAGGAGAAGCGCGAGGTGCCGTCCGGCATCACGCCCTGGCCTTGTGTCGCGCGGATCGCGGTGCAGAGATTGGTGCGGCGTGACAGGCAGCTTTTGCAGCTGCGGCATTCCGGCGTGTAGAGCGGAATGACGTGGTCGCCGACCTTGAGCGTGGTCACGCCGGCGCCGACCTCCCGCACGATGCCGGCGCCCTCATGGCCGAGGATTGCCGGGAACTTGCCCTCCGAATCCATGCCCGACAGCGTGTAGGCGTCGGTATGGCAGATGCCGGTCGCCATCACCTCGACCAGGACCTCGCCCGCCTTCGGGCCGCCGATCTCGACCGTTTCGATGGTCAGCGGCTTGCGGGCCTCCCAGGCGACGGCTGCGCGTGTCTTCATGACCCGGGCCCTCCCAAGCAATCCCGATCAGGATTTCAGAACCCCCGACGCCTTTGCGATATGGGTGGAGATGAAATCCATCAGGGGCGGGGAGAGGCAATCATAGGGCTCGAGGCGAATTTCGCGCAGGCGTGCGCGAACCGCGCCCTGATTTGCCGGATCGGCCCCCGACTCGATGATCGAGGAGACGAAGGCGGCAAATTCCGGAGGCGACCAGCCGGTTTCCGGCGACAATTCGGTATGAACGAAATCAAGCCCGTAGAACGGATGGGCCGCCTTCTCGATCCGCCCGTACATATGGACGCCGCAGCTTTTGCAGGCGTGGCGCTGGATCGTGGCGGACTCATCGACGATCGCGAGCTTGTCGCCATTCTCGAGCACGGTCACCTTGTTGCGCGGCGCCACCGCGACCATCGCAAACAACGCTCCCTTGGGCTTCCAGCATTTCGTGCAGCCGCAGGCGTGATTATGGGCCGATTGCGAGTCGACGCGGACCTTTACCGGGCGGTCCGTGCATTTGCAGACGAGCGTTCCGCCCTTGAAATCGGCTGAAGCCGGCGGGAGGCCGCGATCGATCGAGGGATGGATGGCAACGGTCTGCGTCATGATTTCGTCCTCCCTGTCGCCGGTATGATCACGCGCCTGGACCCACCTCGATGCCGCGCATGGAAATCCGGTGCTCGTCTACATGCGTCCGATGGCGCATGTCCGGCGTGCAATGTGGTATTTTTCTCGCCGCGACGCTTGCCCTGAAGGGAAGCATCCCTTGTCTGCCCGCGAAGGCACGCCCCGGCCGGACGCGCCGAAGGCCATTCCTTACGAAGGGGCGGCGATGTAGAGTGGCACCGTCGAAGCGGAATGCGCGACAATGACCCACGCGATCATATCCTTGAGCACCGCCACGACAGCGGCTCCGCTGCGGTCCGAGTACTGGGCTCAGGCGCTGGGTACGCTATGCGGGCCGCTTCGCGTCGATGCATTCGGTGCCGGCACGATCGACGGGCATATCGATTATGCGACGATCCGGCGGCTGCGGCTCTGCCAGATCGAGGTCAGCCAACACCGGATCGCGCACCCCGATTCATGCGCTGAGCTGGGCGGTCGCCCCATAAAGGTGCTGTTTCAGACCGATGGCACCTCGCTGTTCGAGCAGGACGGCCGCCATTGCGTCATCACGCCCGGCGACTGTCTGATCTACGACGTGTCCAGGCCACATGTGATCACGAGCGCGGCCCTGACGAAGCATGATGTCGTCATCATACCCCGGCAGTTGCTCGAGCAGCGGGGCGTGTCGCTCGATCCGCTTCTGGCGCAACAGGTTTCGGCTCGCGAAGGCGCGGGCCGCCTGGCCCATGATTTCGTCCTGTCCGCCTTCAACGAGGCTCCGGCACTGGCGGCGGGCTGCGAAGTGCAGGTTGCCGACACCTTGCTCGATCTCGTGCTGATGCCCTTCTTTTCGCAAACGTCCTTCAGGACCTCGGGGCGCGCGGCTCTTTCATCCCGGATCAAGGCCTTCATTCGCGAGAACCTGAGCGATCCGGACCTGGGCATCGAGCAGCTCTCGTCGGCATTGGATTGCACGAAGCGCTATCTCCACATGTCCTTTGCCGATGAAGGCACGACAATCACCAGCTACATCTGGCAAGAGCGTCTGGAGAAATGCCTGGAAGAGCTCGAGTTTGGTTCGCGAACGGGCAAGACCCTGACCGAAATCGCCTTCTCCTGGGGCTTCAGCAGCTCCTCGCATTTCACCCATCTGTTCAAGAAGCGCTACGGCATGCCGCCTTCGGCCATCCAAAGGCAGGCCGGTGATCCCGCGGGCTTCGGCCGCGCCGGGCCAGTCAACCGGGTTAGCCTCGCGAGCGGTCCCCGAGGCTGATCACAAGCAGGATCCGCTCTCGGCGTGTCCGGCAGATGCCGAGCGCGGCAGCCTCCCCTATGCGCTGCCCCGTTGGTCTTCGCATTTCCCGTCAAAGGCCTGTAAGATGAGCGTCTCCGACGGCGGCCGGCGCGCATTCGGCCTCGTCGTCGGACGGGCTGGGCCACGCAAACGTGGGGGAGCAGTCGATGCTTGCGATCGTCATTTCAGTTTGCCTCGTCACGGACCCCTCGATTTGCCGGGATGAGCGGATTCCGCTGGCGATCAATGTCTCGCCGAACCAGTGCGCGAAGAGCGCGGCGCCCTATGTCGCGCAATGGAATGGCGAACATCCAGACTGGCGCGTCGTCCGCTGGCGCTGCGCCGGCGCGGATGAGAAGGACATTTGACACGAGTGCCTGGTGACGGTTGCGTCAAACGCCCTGATAGGTCCGGTAGATGAAATCGCTGCGCTCGGATGCGGCTTCGGCTTCCGCCAGCGCAACGACCTCGCGGTGCAGTGGCGACAATGAGCAGGCAGGGTCGGTCGCCGCCGCGTCGCCGGCCAGCGCCATGGCCTGGCAACGGCAGCCACCGAAATCCAGCTCCTTGCGCGCACAGCTGCGGCAAGGCTCCTGCATCCAGTCCGTGCCGCGAAAGGCATTGAACGCCGTGCCGCGATACCAGATCTCCGACAGGCTGGCGTCGCGGACATTGTCGAAGACCAGCCCCGCGATCGTCTCGGCCGCATGACAGGGCAGGGCGCGCCCTGTCGGCGTGATGTTCATCAACCGCGCGCCCCAGCCGCCCATGCAGGCTTTCGGGTAGCGGGCATAGTAATCGGGCAGCACGCAATCGATGACGAGGCGCCCGGCCGTGCGGCTCCTTGCCTCCTCGACATCCACCATCGCTGCTTCGACCTGCTTGCGGGTCGGCATCAACCTGGCGCGGTTGACCAGACCCCAGCCGTAGTACTGCACATGCGCGATCTCGATACGCGCAGCGCCCCATTCTTCCGCAAGCTCTACGAAGGCCGAAATCTGCTGCACGTTGTCCCGATGCACGACGGCATTGACGGTGAGCCGCAGTCCGAGCCGGGCGATGGCGGCCGCGACTTCATGCTTGCGCCGCCACGCGCCGGTGTAACCGGCAACGCGATCGCAGGTCTCGGCATCGATCGCCTGAATGGAAAGCTGGATATGGTCGAGGCCCGCCTCGGCGACCGCGTCCAGCACGGCCGGCTGAAAGCCGACGCCGGAGGTGATCATGTTGGTATAGAGCCCGGCTTGATGCGCATACGCGACCAGTTCAGCGATGTCGCGCCGCAGCATCGGCTCGCCGCCGGAGAAATAGATATGCAGCACGCCGAGCGCGGCGGCTTCATCGATCAGCCGCTTCCACTCGGAGGTCGAGAGTTCGCCCGAGCGCCTGTCGAGTTCGAGCGGGTTGGAGCAATAGGGGCAACGCAGGGAACAGCGATGCGTCAGCTCCGCCAGCAAACCCATTGGCGGCTGCAATTCGGGCCGCGCCGGGTGAGTCTGCGGAAGCGTCTCGACATCGCTCACAGGTCGACCATCCTTTGATCGGCGAGGCCGCGCAGGAATGTCATGACGTCGGCGGCGATCTCGTCCCGGTCGGCGTCGAATGTCGTCGCCAGATCCTGGACGATGGCTTCCACGCTGCTGGTGCCATCGATGCGCTGCAGGATCTCGACTGCCATCTCGTCAGGCTCGAACACGCGCTCGGGACCGAGAAGGAACCATTGCCGGCGGCTCTCGTCGAAACGCAGCCGAACGCCACGGGGCAGTACCGGGACGATGCTCGCGACGTCAGCGGTCGTAATGCCAGCAGTCATGGGCCAGCGCCTCGCTCAGGTTCGCATAATCAGTGCCAGGGGGCGCAATGGCACCTCAACCCGTCGCCTCCACTGTCGAGCGCGCGCCGGGCCGCCCTTCGTGTGGCAGCAAGCGCAGGGCAAAGCACGCGCGGCTATGAGCCCGCCATCAGCGATGCCCACACATAAACGCCGCTTGCGACCGCACCCGACGGCTTCCCGCCTGACACGTGAACGGACACCAACAATCCCATCGTAGCAGCCATCCCCGACGGCGGAACCGGGCGCCTGCACCGCAACCGCTCCTGGGTCGACGGCCTGTTACTCAGAACGGACGCTTCAGAACTGTGCCGGAGCGTAAGACGTCACTTCGCAGCCGACTGTCACTTCGATGATTGCGGGTTTTTTCCACTTGCGCATGATCGGTTTCTCCAGATCGTCGCCAGCCTTCTCAAGAGTAGGCGGCGGGAGCCTACACCCGCCGGCAGCCTGTTGCAAACAGAGCCCGCCATCGGTCAGGAGCCTCACTGGCAAGGGCCGGTCACGGCCGTTCATGCCCGGCAAGGCGCGAGGGCAGGCGGCCCGGAGCGGTGGGCCATGCGCTGATCTCGGTGATGAATTTCTGCCGGAAGGCCCGGCCGAAATCCTCAAACCCCTGCGCCGGGAGTACGAAGGCGCCGGGACCGCCGACGACGTTCTCGCCATACCAGCGCGCGAGCGTCTCAGCCTCGCTCCCTTCCAGGATCGGCAGCCCATTGATCGTCAGGCCGATCGCGACCAGTTCATCGCGAAGGCGTGCCGGGGCGGCTTCCGGATTGCAGTTCTCCCGTCCATCACCTGACACGTCCAGGACGACGCGTGTTGCCCGCATCGGGATTTGCGGGGTGATCTTGTCGGCAACGAAGCGCATCATCTGCGCCACGCAGGTAAATTCGCCGCCTTGCCGCGCGAGCCGGCGCACCCTGCCTGCCAGCGCGGTTGCATCGGCCGGGGTCGCGATCCTGACCCACGGAATCGGGAAGCTCGGCCTGTCGGCCCAGAGGATGACGCTGATCGCGATCGCCTGGCGCGGCCCACCGAGCATGGCCACCTGAACCGAGGGGGCATCGAGTGCGTCCGCGATGCCGTCGATCTGAAGCCGATAGCGCCGCGCATCGACGGAGTTCGAGACGTCGATCGCCAGGATGAGCGCGGTATCGACACTTGCCGACGATTGAGCGCTGCCATCGCGTGCACCTGGCTGCAGCAGCAGCAGCGCGGTCGTGAGAGCGATCAGCAGAGGGCGAACAGATCGGTCGAGCAACAGCACCGGCATATGCTCCGCAACGCGTTCGACTGGGCTACCTTACCGCCTTGTCCAGATTATGTGCCAGGGCAAGGCCCCGGGCGCTTTCCAGGCCCTTCACCCCGGTCAGGATCGCACCGTCGAAATCGACGCCGGTCAGATCAGCTTCGCTCAGATCCGCGGCGGTGAGGTCGGCCTTGGACAGATCGACATTGACCAGCACGGCCCCGGTCAGGTCGGCATGCCGCAATTTGGCAAAGCGCAGGACGATGCCTGTCAGGTCGGTATGGCGCAGGATTGCGCCTGTCAGGTCGCAGCCGAAGAGCTCGGTGCGTAGCGTCGTCATCAGCGTTCCCCGCATATCCGCATAGTTGAAGACGGCTGCGGTCAGGTCGGCTCCGCGCATATCGGCGCCGCTCAGGTGGGCGACGATGACGGCGCGTGCAAGATTGGCGTTCCGGAAGCGAGGCGCTTCGCTTGCATCATAGGACAGGCTCGAAACGGCGCTCGGCAGCAGCAGGGTGGCGTCGGAGAGGTCGGCGCCGCTGAAATCCGTGCCGATGATCACCGCCCGGTCGAGCCGGGCGCCGTGCAGATCGGTTCCCGAAAGATCGGCGCGAACCAGGTCGGCGCCAAAGAGATCGCTGCCGGCGAGCCGCGCCCGCCGGAAATCGAGCCCGCTCAGATCGAGGCTGCGCAAATCCTGCCCGCCGAGATCAGCACGCGCGCCGGGCGCGAGCTGGAACAACCTCTGCGTAACCTCGCGAACGGTGAGCTTGGCTTCAGCGACCGCCGGCATGGGCGTGCAGAACAGGCAGAGCGCGACGAGCGCGGCTGTCCTGCGGGCGCGTCTGGCTGGGTTGTCGGGCTGTGTGATCAGCTTTCCTTTCCGCTCTTGACCGGCCAGCTGCCGTGCAGCACGCGGCCGTCCGTATCCTTCGCGACCGCGGTGAGCACATCATCCGGACCTGTCGACCGGAAGGTGAAGCGGATGTTGGGGTCCGCGCTCAGCGAGATGCCGCCCTCCATGCGGAAGACGAGCGCATCGCCGCGCTTCACTTCGACATCGGTGACGAATTTCGCCGGGATGTAGTAGCCCGTCAGCTGGTTCATCTGCATCCCGGAATAATTCGGGTGCCGGATCATCAGTTGCGCCTCGCGCGAGGTCGAGGCCGGGAGGCTTCCCTCGAATTGCCGCAGCTGCATCTTGCCGAGTTCGGCCTCTGCCAGCTCGGCATCCTTCAGGGCCGGCGCCGAGCAGCCGCCGGAGGCCTTCACATATCGGGTCGTCATGTGCAGCACCCCAGTGCTGGTTTCGACCACGGCGCGGACATTCGAATAGGCGTCGATCCGCACGCGCGTCGACAGCACGATTTCGCCCGATCCCTCGCCGAAGAAGAAGGTGGCGGCAACCGGCGCCGGGTTCTTGTCGATCAGCAAGGTCAGGGTGAGCGGGGCCGACAGCCTGTCGCGGTCGAGTGTCACGGTCAGCGGAACCAGGGCCGCATCTTCGGCACGGACGGGTGCGTCCAGTGTCACCAGCCCGTCCTCCTCGATGATCGGCCGGCTCCTGAACACGTCCTGATGGAGGCCGGGCCAGGGATCGTCCTCGGCCCGCGCCAGCGTAACCGGCAGGCCCGTGATCACGGCGCCCACAAGATAAAGGACGCTACGGCGTGCGATGAGCTCAGTCATGGCATCCTCCTGATCGGGCTGCTGGCGCTGCGATCACTCCCATTCAAGCTCGGCAAATGCGGCAGTCACATTGCGGGCGTTGAACTCGTCGAACAGGAGCCAACTCTCCTTCTCGGAGAGTCCAACGGTCGCGGCAGCCTCAGTGATCGATCGTCCCTGTTTTATCATGCGGCGCACATCCGCGGAAACTCTTTCCAGATACCGCTTCTGGGGTTGCGCCGCCTCGGGCCAGGCCGCTGTCGGTGGCCCGTGGCCGGGCACGACACGCCCTGCTGCGACCTGTTCGAGGCGGCCGATCAGCGCCAGCCAACCGCGGATCGATCCGTCGAGGACCGGGACATGCCGCATGAACAGCAGGTCGCCGAGAAAGAGCGTGTCCGAGGCGGTATCCCGAACGGTCAGGTCGTTGTCGGTGTGCGCCGTCGGCTGGGCTTCGAGGATAAGCTCGCGTTCGCCGAGATCGATGATCGACCGGTCC
The DNA here is from genome assembly GCF_001748145.1 of Bosea sp. BIWAKO-01. Lineage (NCBI taxonomy): Bacteria > Pseudomonadati > Pseudomonadota > Alphaproteobacteria > Hyphomicrobiales > Alloboseaceae > Allobosea > Allobosea sp. BIWAKO-01. The sequence goes on along the minus strand of NZ_BCQA01000001.1, from coordinate 6,737,473 downwards.
GCGACGGCACGCGTCGGCGCGATCAGGCGGGTGCCGGCAAAGGCGTCCGGACCGAGCCATTCCGCGTTGAGTGTCAGGAAACGCTCGGCCCGCGCGGCCAAGGCGCGCGCCAGCTTGTGGTGGCCGATGAACTCCGGCCGGTCATCGGCAAAGGCGGCGTTCCCGAACAGATGGTCGGGATGCATATGCGTGTTGATCACGTAACGAATGGGCTTGTTCGTCACCGTCCGGATGGCGGCGCGCAGCGCCTGGCCGATGGCCAGGCTGCCGCCGGTGTCGATCACGGCGACCGCATCACGACCGATCACGAAGGACAGGTTGGCGATGTCGCCTCGATTTGACGGCGCGAAGACGGCGTAGGCGCCCTGATGCACGAAGACGCCAGGCGCAATCTCCGTGGTGCTCAGGGGAGACACGGGCGGGCTCGTCTGGGCACTGGCTCGCGGAACGAGCATGCTGGCAGATGCCAACATCAGAAGCGCCATAAGCACCATCGTCCCGAGCCGCTTCCGGATGGGTCGGGCTCGCCTGGCGCAGATCTGCTCGTCCGGCACGTGCCGCAATGAACCGGCATCCGGGCGCGGTGGCTGAGGGGCGGCGGCCATCCCTCCTTGTAGCATGGGAAATGGGCCTGTGCCATTTCGCGCGCGGAAATGGCTTGGTTTGAAGGTTTCAGGCTGAGCGATAGAATTGTGCGACGCAGCATCGTCCGCGATTTCGTTCGCCTTTGCAGTAATCGTTGCAGATATTCCGCGTCGGGGGCGGATGTGGAAAGAATTCGGTGGGATATGGGGTGCCGAGTATTCGTGACATCTTGTCGCGCATCGAAAAAGGGCTTACACCTGCGCTGGTTGAAATCGGCATCTGCGACTGGCGCCTGGTTGGCGTTGATGCAGTCGTAGCCTGAACCTACGCCCCAGCGCTGGGACGCTTCCGAGGTTCGGCCGTTATTCGCTGTGGAGCGCTATCGAAGCAGACAAAAAACGCCCGGAGGGACGCCATGCGAAAGCTTATCCAATCGGCAGTTTTGTTGACGACCGTGGCCTTTCCAGTCTTCGCGCTGGCGAATCCCGATGTGATCAAGCAGACATCGGACCCCAATCAATGGGCGATCCAGACGGGTGACTACGCGAATACCCGTTATTCCAAGCTGGACCAGATCAATCGTGACAACGTCAAGAATCTGAAGGTGGCGTGGACCTTCTCGACCGGCGTGCTGCGCGGTCATGAAGGCGCGCCGCTGGTGATTGGCAACACGATGTATGTCCACACGCCGTTTCCGAACATCGTCTATGCGCTCGACCTGAACCAGGACGGCAAGATCATCTGGAAATACGAGCCCAAGCAGGACCCGTCGGTCATTCCGGTGATGTGCTGCGATACCGTGTACCGCGGCGTCGCCTATGCGGATGGCATGATCTTCCTGCATCAGGCCGACACCACGGTCGTGGCGCTCGACGCCAAGACCGGCAAGGAAGTCTGGAAGGTCGTCAACGGCGATCCCAAGAAGGGCGAGACCAATACGGCCACTGTCCTGCCGGTGAAGGACAAGGTCATCGTCGGCATTTCCGGAGCGGAATTCGGCGTGCGGGGGCATGTCACCGCCTACGACATGAAGACAGGCAAGCAGCTCTGGCGGGCCTATTCGCTCGGTCCCGACAGCGAGATGCTGATCGACCCGGAGAAAACCACGTCGCTCGGCAAGCCGGTCGGCAAGGATTCCTCCCTGAAGACCTGGACGGGCGATCAGTGGAAGATCGGCGGCGGCTCGGCCTGGGGCTGGTATTCCTATGATCCGGAAACCAACCTGTTCTTCTACGGCACTGCCAATCCCTCGACCTGGAACCCGGTGCAGCGGGCTGGCGCCGACGGCAAGCCGATCGACCAGAAATGGACCATGTCGATCTTTGCCCGCGATGCCGATACCGGTGTCGCGAAATGGGCCTACCAGATGACGCCATTCGACGAGTGGGACTATGACGGCGTCAACGAGATGATCCTGGCCGATATCCCGGTCGGCGGCCAGCCCCGCAAGGCGCTGGTTCATTTCGACCGTAACGGGCTTGGCTACACGCTCGATCGTGTCACCGGTGAATTGCTCGTCGCCCAGAAATTCGACCCGAAGGTCAACTGGACGACCGGGGTCGTGATGGACAAGAACAGCCCGCAATATGGTCGTCCGCAGGTCGTGCCGGCCATGTCGACATTCCAGACCGGCCAGGACAAGAACACCAAGGGCGTCTGCCCGGCGGCGCTGGGCTCCAAGGATCAGCAGCCGGCCGCCTATTCGCCGCGCACCGGTCTGTTCTACGTGCCGACGAACCATGTCTGCATGGATTACGAGCCGTTCCGTGTGTCCTACACGGCCGGCCAGCCTTATGTCGGCGCGACCCTCTCGATGTATCCGGCGCCCGGCAGCCATGGCGGCATGGGCAATTTCGTCGCCTGGGACGCAGGCCAAGGCAAGATCGTCTGGTCGGTTCCTGAACAGTTTTCGGTCTGGTCAGGTGCGCTTGCGACCGGAGGCGGCGTGGTCTTCTACGGCACGCTCGAAGGTTATCTGAAGGCGGTCGATGAAAAGGACGGCAAGGAACTGTTCAAGTTCAAGACGCCGTCGGGCATCATCGGCAACGTCATGACCTATAACCACAACGGCAAGCAACACGTTGCCGTGCTGTCGGGCATCGGCGGCTGGGCCGGCATCGGTCTCGCTGCGGGCCTGACCAACCCGACCGACGGTCTCGGCGCGGTCGGCGGCTATGCCGCGCTGCGCGACTACACCGCGCTCGGTGGCGTTCTGACGGTCTTCACGCTGCCATGATCGGCGCGTGACGGATGGCCGGCGCGGCTGAACAGGTTGCGCCGGCCTTTTTGATGCCCGCCCGACTGTCACGGCCGACAATCGACGATGCAGCGGCTACCGGAGAGGCTGAAAGTGAAACATTTCGGCATCGACTTCGCATTTGCAGGGCTCGCTCTCTTGGCGGTGCTGCTGTCGACGACCGGCGGGTCGTCGCAGGACAAGCCGGCAAAGACCGAACAGGACGGAAAATGGACGCTGGAAGACGGCACGCCGACCTACAACATCACGGCTGACGGCAAGGTCGACTGGTATACCTATTCCGGCTTCAGGCGTTACCATTCCGAATGCCATGTTTGCCATGGTCCCGAAGGGGAAGGCTCGAGCTACGCGCCGGCCCTGGTCGGATCCCTGAAGACCATGAAATATACCGACTTCACGGAAGTGGTCGCCGGTGGGCGTACGATCACGCGCCCCGACAAGACCAGCGTCATGCCGGCGCTCGGCGATAACGCCAATGTCATGTGTTATCTCGACGACATCTACGTCTATCTCAAGGCGCGCGCCGATGGCGCGCTGCCGCGTGGTACGCGTCCGGAACGCGCCGTCGAAAAGCCGGAGGCGGCGATCCAGAATGAAAAGACCTGCATGGGCTCCTAGAGCGAGGTCCGGGCGGTTGCGCGGCGGCGTCTTGTCCGGCCTTGCGACGACCCGACCACTGGCGCGGGCGTGGCCATCCGCGCATGGTCTCTGCTGGCTGGTCTGTTGCGCGATCCTGCTCTTCGTCGTCGGAAGCGCCGCCAAGGCGGCCGAAACTGGCCGCGCGGATCTCGTCAATCACGATGTCCTCCGCGTCTGCAGCGACCCGGCCAATCTGCCTTTCTCGAACGAAGCCGGGCAGGGCTTTGAGAACAAGATCGCGGAACTCGTCGCCGCTGACTTGAAGCTCCCGCTCGAATATACTTGGTTTCCGCAGGCGACAGGATTTGTGCGCCAGACGCTGTTCGCCAAGCGCTGCGACCTGATCATCGGTTACGCGCAGGGCGACGATCTCGTCCTCAACAGCAACCATTACTACCGCTCGAGCTATGCCCTGGTTCATCGGCCGGGGCAGGGACTCGACGGCGTCGCGACGCTCGCCGACGAACGGTTGAAGGACAAGCGCATCGGCATCGTCGCCGGCACGCCGCCCGGGAACATCATGGCGATGCTTGGGCTGATGCAGAGGGCAAGGCCCTATCCGCTGACGGTCGACCGGCGCTTCGACGCTCCCGCGGAGCGGATGATCGCCGATATCCGGTCCGGGGAGATCGATGCCGGGATTCTGTGGGGGCCGATCGGCGGCTATTTCGCCAGCCGCGGCGGCGAAAAACTGGCCGTGACGCCGCTGCTAAGGGAAACGATGGGGCCGCGCATGGCCTATCGGATCACCTTCGGCGTGCGTCATCAGGAGGATGACTGGAAGCGCAAGTTGAACGAGATCATCGCCAGGAGGCAGGGCGATATCGATGCGATCCTGCTGGATTTCGGCGTGCCGCTGCTGGACGAGGACACGGTGCCGATCACAGCGCCGCGGCGCTGACCATGTGGCGCGGCGGTGCCCTGTTGGCACTCTGGCTAACGGCGGGGTCCGCGGCCGGCGGCCTGGCGCTGGCCGGCGCCGACGAACCCGCAGGCTATCGTACCGAGAATTATCGCGCGCCGGTTCCCGCGACGCTCCAGGGTGCCCGCGTCATCGACACACTAGCCGCCGAGCTGCTGTGGCGCGGGAAATCAGCCGTCTTCATCGATGTCCTGCCACGCCCCGTGAAACCCGACAACCTGCCGGCGAACATGGTCTGGCGCGAGGCGCCGCATCGCAGCATTCCCGGCGCGGTCTGGCTGGCCAATACCGGCTATGGCGTCATCCCCGAACCGTTGCTGCAGGCCTTCCAGGCGCAACTCGCGACGCTCAGCGGCGGCGACAAGGCGAAAACGCTGGTCTTCTTCTGCCTGAAGGATTGCTGGATGTCCTGGAACGCAGCCAAGCGCGCCGTCTCTTGGGGCTACAGCAACGTCATCTGGTTTCCCGACGGCACGGATGGCTGGGGCGAGGCGTTGCTTCCGCTCGTCGAGATTCCGCCAGGTCTATGAGAGCCGCGCCGGACCGAAGCGCCCAGCACCGAAGGGCCGTGGCCGCGGCGTAGCGGCGTCAATCCTTCATCAGCGCCCGGATTTCGCGGGCGAGATCGAAGGCGCGCTGCTCGATCTGCACCGGTATCTCGCAGGCGAGGGGCAGAGAATCCTGCCTCTCGGCGAAGAACCGCGTATCCCACTTGTACCTGTCCTCCGCCACGGTGAGCTCCGCCTTGGCCTTCTCGTCCAGCGCCGCCTTGGCGCGCAGCGCACCCAGCGCCGCTCCCTGCTCCTGGATCCGCTCGGCGAGCTGCCTTTGCCGATGCTGAAATCGACCGATTCCTGCGAGCACGACGGCGCGGTCGTCATTGATGGTCTTCAGCACGCCGGCAAACAGCAATTTCAGCTTCTCGTCCCGGCTTAAGTCCGGCTGGGCCTTGGCCCATTGCGCCAGGCTCTCGCTTGCTTGCTCCATCGGGTTGGCGCGGCTGACAAGTGCCTTGATCAGGCGCTCCATTTCCGCGTCGTCCTGCCAGCCGGTGAGCGCCTCGACATCGGGGCCATCCCACATTTGCGCCGCGGTGAGCGTCGCGACCCTGCGCTGTACGCAGGGCCATTCCGGTTCGTCCGGGCGCGCCGGCAAGGCTGCGAACATGCCCGCGAACAGGGCCGCGCCGCGGGCGATCCGGAGACACGTGCGGATCAGGCGTTGGCTCGGGACAAGACCTCTCGGGAACGTCATGCCGTGCCTCCGGGAGCGCCACGCCGACCCAGCAAACCCTTCGATGGATTATAGGCGTAAATGGCGGCAGCGAGAAAGACAGCGGTATAACCCAGCACCGCCGCAAGCGAGCCAGGATCAATCTGCGCATAGAGGGCGAAGCGGATCAGTTCGACCGCATGGGTGAAGGGATTGAAGCGGCAGATCTCATAGAGCAGCGGGCTCGATTCCCGGATGCGCCACAGCGGATAGAGTGCGGACGAGGCAAAGAACATCGGGAAGATCACGAAGTTCATGACCCCGGCGAAGTTCTCCAGCTGCTTGATGATCGACGACATGAACAAGGCGAGCGCGCCGAGCATCAGGCTCGCCAGGAACAGGGCCGGCAGCACTGTCAGATAGCCGAGCAGGGGCGGCTCGATCTCCCAGAAATAGGCGATCAGCAGAAAGACATAGACCTGCAGCAGCGCCACCGTGCCGCCGCCGATCAGCTTCGATGTCAGCAGGAACCAGCGCGGAAACGGGCTGACGAGCAAGGTTCGCATCGTGCCGGTTTCGCGGTCATAGACCATCGAGAGCGAGGACTGCATGGCGTTGAAGAGCAGGATCATGCCGATCAGGCCCGGCGTCACGAAGACCTCGTAGAGGACATAGGTTTCATAGGGCGGGATGATCGAGACGCCGAGAACCTGGCGAAAGCCGGCGGCGAAGATGAAGAGCCAGACGAGCGGCCGCACCAGCGCGGAGAGGAAGCGTTCGCGCTGATGGATGAAGCGCAGCATCTCGCGCCAGACGATGCCGTTGAAGCAGGCGAGATAACCGGAGAAGCCCGACCGCTCCGGCGCGTCCGCCAGTGTCGGTGGCGCATGATCGAGCGGGATGGTCTTCATGCCGCCACCGTGCCGGCAGGATTGGCCGTCGCTGAGCCCGTCATCGTCGTGAACGCCTCGCGTATCGTTGCGCTGCCCGTCATGGCGAGCAGGCTGTCGTGATCGCCGGCAAACAGCACCCGGCCCTTGTGCAGAATGACGATGCGGTCGCTCGGCGCGACCTCGTCGATCAGATGCGTCGCCCACAGGACACCGAGCCCCTGGCGGGCGACGAGCTCGCGCACCAGGGCAATGATGCCGTCGCGCGCGCCGATATCGAGGCCGACGGTGGCTTCGTCGAGCAGAAGGCAGCGCGGGTCGTGCAGCAGGGCACGTGCGATCTCGACACGGCGCGCCTGTCCGCCCGACAGCGCGCGCACCTTGTCGCGTGCCTTGTCGGCGAGCCCGATGATCTCGAGCAGTTCCATGGCACGCGCCCGCGCCGCGGCGCGAGCGAAGCCATGCAGCGCCGCATGATAGGCGAGGTTCTGCAGCAGGCTCAGATCGGCGTCGAGCGTGCGGCTCTGGAACACCACGCCGATCTGCCGCAACGCTGCCGACGGGGCGCGGCGCACATCATCGCCGAAGACACGGATTTCACCGCTCACATTGTCATAGAGCCGGGTGATCAGCGCAAAAAGCGTCGACTTGCCCGCGCCGTTGAGACCCAGCAGCACCGTGAACGAGCCGGCCGGAACCTCCAGCGACACATCGACGAGCGCGTGCCTGTCGCCGAAGGCATGGCTCACCCCGGCGACCGAGAGCGCCATGCCGGCCCGCCGAGTGTCGAACTCCGCGTTCACCTGACGATGAACCGCGCCGCGTTCGGCAGTGATGGAGCAAGGATGGGGACCCTCATGTCTCTCCTCCGGATGAAGCTGCTGGCCTTCTGCGTGCCGATACGCGGGGTGATCAGAATGGGGCGATGGCGACGCCCCAGGGATAGCGCCCGACCTTGACCGACTTGGTGACGCGCAGCTTCTCGACATCGATGATCGAGACATCGTTCGATGTTCCGTTCGTCGTGAAGAGCAGCTTCTCGTCGGGCGTGAAGGCGAGCTGCCAGACACGCTGCCCGACCAGGAGATAGCGCTCCACTTTCAGGGTGGCGGTATCGATGACGGCGACGCGGTTGGCTGGCCCGAGCGCGACGAAGGCCGTCTTGCCATCCCTGGTGATCCGCACCCCCACGGGCTGGATGGCGTCGGCGTTGACGCCGTTGATCTGGAACGACACCTTGCCGATGGCTTTGCGCGTCTTGACGTCGATGACGCTGACGGTGCCGCCGATCTCGGAGCTGACCCAGACCTGCGATCCATCCGGCGTGAACTGCGCATAGCGCGGACGGGCGTCGACCAGGACATGATCGACCGTCTTGTTGCTCTGCGTGTCGATGAAATGCGCCATGTTCGTCGTTTCGGAGGTGTTGACGAGAATGGTCCCGTCAGGGCTGATGCCCATGCCCTCGGGCTCGACGCCGACGGGGATTTCCGAGAGGACCGAGCCTTTTTCGATATCGACGACGGTGACGATGTTGTCGTCCTCGTTGGCGACATAGAGCGGGTTGCCCTTCGGATGCAGGGTGAAGAGTTCCGGGTCCGGGCCCGATGGCAGATTCTTGACGAATTCCAGGGTCTTGGTGTCGAATACCTGCACGACATTGTCGTCGCTCGCGCAGATCAGCAGCCACTCGCCGTTCCGGGCGAGCACGATCCCGCGCGGACGTTGACCGACCTTGATGGTCTTGGTCACTTCCAGCGTCGTGCTGTCGATGACGCTGACGGTGTTGTCCTTTTCATTGGAGACAAACACCGTGTAGGCATTGGCTGTGGATGCGAGCAGTAAAAGCGCGCCCGCCGAAAGACATGATGAGAGCCGCATGGTGTTCCGTTTCCGATGATGATGTCGAAAAACCAGGACGCGGTTGGCTTCAGGCTCTGACTTTACGCTCCTACAATCTGCATTTCGTTTCCGGTCGGTCGAGCCCGAGCGTATCCAGCGTCGAGAACTGGTGCAGGAAGCCCGGCTGCGGCGAAACCGAGACCGGGATCTTCGGCGTCGCGATCAGGATCGGTTCGCGCAGCTGACCGTTCCAGTCCCTGAATGTCAGTTTCTGGCCCTTGAACCCTGCCACATCGAACTCTGCGGAGCGCAGATAGGCCGCGATCTCGGCAAATGCGGTCGAGCGACGGCGCGCTGCCGCCTCGCCAATGCTGCGGACCGCGAGCCAGGCATCGTAGTCGAGCGGCCGCATCGTCCGGTTCGCCGATCGCCTGAAGCGGTTCTGGAACTGGGTCGCTCCCCATTGTTCGAGCGCGGGATGCCAGCTTGTCGCCGTCAGCCCCTGTGTCCCCACCACCGGTCGCGCCTCCCAGGTCCGAAACGGGAAGTACTCGCCGAACAGCCCGGCCTCGTCGGCCAGGACCACGACGTCATGTGCCGCCGCATTCTGCGTGAAGACCGGGATCTGCAGCTGGATCTGCTCGTGACCGCCGTCAGCGCGCCGCGAGCCGCCTTCGTCGGAGAAAGCCCGCTCCTCGACAATGCGGCCGCCGAAGCGCTTTGCCGCCCGTCGCACGGCCTCGGCGAAGGCCTGGTCTTCCGGCTGCGTTCCGCGAACCAGGAACCAGCGCCGCCACTGTTTCCAGACGAGATATTGAGCCAGCGCATCGGCGAGCATCGCGCGCGACGGGCTCGTATGCAGGACATTGGCGCGGCAATCCTCCTCGCGCAGGTTTTCGTCCGGCGCGCCGGCGTTGAACAGCAGTACATCCTTTCCCTTCAGCGCGTCGGCGAGCCTGAGAACGGTTTGGGGCCGAACGTCGAGAACGAGAAAATGCTGCCCGGTGGCGACGCGGCTTTCGGCTTCGGCAAGCAGTTCATCGGCCTTGGCGCTCTCGATGACGTCGAGCCGAAACTCCTGGCCGAGAAAACGCCCCGTATTGTTGTTGTCGGCGAGGGCGAGCCGCGCGCCGGCGATACCGTCGTCGGGCGGCGGAATGTCGAGCAGCGACAGCGGGAGAGGGCGGTCCTGGATCTCCCGGATGAACAGGACGCCGATCGTCCTGGCCTCCGTCGGCGGCGCCGATTGCGCAAGCGCCTTGATCGGTTCACCGGCGAGCAGCATCACGCCGAAGACCAGAAAGATGGCCGCAAGGCGCAGCATCCCGGCCTTCAGTCGAAGGTCATGGCGATGGGCCTCGCAATCCTCCATGCGCGGCACTCCCCGACGGGCGAAGGCCGGTTACAGCCGTGCGCGTCGCCCATTCCCTGCAAAGCTGCGCCCAGGCGCAATCGACGTCAACCGGGGCACGGCTGGCAGACCGATGCCCTGCCGTTCGGTCGCGGGACACATGTCGGAGGTTGCGGCCAGGCTCCGCTGTGCCGGTGACAGTATTCGATTCGATCCTGTTCGCGGGAAAGCCGAACGAGGGCGAGGCTATGGGGACTTTCTCACGAAACGCGACGCGAATCCGATGGGTCATTCTTGTCGCGGACCGTGAAGGGCAGCAACGCGAGGTCCATGTCGGCAAGCTGATGATCGTGACTTCGAATTTGGGCGGGTGGGATAAGTAAATATGTCACACCCATCGCTGCTTTGCGGTGGCAAGCAAGTTGCTCATTGAGCGGGATCAGTCTTCGGCGGATGCTGAGTGTGGATTTCGCAGCATGAATCGCAAAAAGGGGATTGCGATGACACTCAGCCACGCGAGGGCTTGCGGCTTCACCTTGTCGATGATGCTCGGGCTCGGCAGCGTCGTGGCGCAGGCCGCCGATCTGCCACCCCCGCCTACGCCCGTGCCGCCCGTGATGACTTCGGCATGGACCTACCGGTTCACGCCTTATGGCTGGCTCATTTCGCTCAACGGAAACCAGACCGTGAAGGGGCGAACCGCGAAGGTCGATGCGAGCTTCATCGATATCGTCGATGCTACGCTCGGAGACGGGGGCACGCTGTTTGCCCTGATGGCGGATATCGAGGCCCGCAACGGCCGGTTCTCCCTCCTCGGCAATTTCGCCGGTCTCAATGTCAGCGTCGATCGCGGTGGCATCAGGACGCGGAACGTTACGCCCGATATCGTGGGCGCGGTCGGCGCGTCCGGCGATGCCAAGACCTCGATGGCCATCATCGAAGCGGGGGCCTCTTACGAGTTGGCGCGCTACGGATCGGTCGCCTTCGACGTCCTGGCGGGTGCGCGCTACTGGTATCAGCGCGGCGAGCTTTCCTTCGATGCGGGCGCGACCGTCGATGTCGGCGATCTCAGCTTCGGGCGCAATGTCGCGATCGCCCGCTCCGGCTCGGTGGACTGGGTCGACGGATTTGCGGGTGCGCGCATGCGGATCGGCGTCGCGCCCGGCCAGGAAATCTTCCTGCGCGGCGACCTCGGTGGTGGCGGCAGCAAATTCTCGTGGCAGGGCATTGCAGGCTACAGCTTCGATTTCGCGGAGAAGAACGGCATCACCTATTCCGGCATCCTCGGTTACCGGGCGCTCTACGCCGACTACGCCCAGGGAGACGGACGTCGGCGTTATGCTTTCGATATGTTGATGCATGGCCCGGTCGTCGGGCTCAGCCTGAGGTTCTGAAAACTGGGCCGGGCTTCCGATCCTGCCGGGCATCGAGAGCGTCGCGAAGTCCATCTCCAATGACGTTGACGGAGGTCGCCGCGAGCGTGATCGCGGCGTCGGGGATGATCGCCAGTCGTGGACGCAGCCGAGACGCGACCTGCGCCGCTCGCTGGCGTCACCCGTGAGCGGGGGGAGTTCACAGGCACGACAAGATCATCGGTATCGCTCGCGGTCCTGCCGCCAAAGGAGCGGGCCAGCATCTCAAAGGCTGCAGATTCAGCGGGGTCTCACCAAAGGGCCCTCATCAGAGTTGCCCAGGGGGGCCGGTCCGCCGCCTTCAGGGTCTCCAGAAACAGATCGTCCCTGGGCCACGGCTCCCGGAGATTCGAGCAGTGGCTGCAGCGGCTGCCATCCGGGTGGGCGAGCAGGCGAGCGATATCCAGAAGGCCTCTCTGGTCGGAATGCGGGGCGATCTGGCAGCCGAGAAGCCGAGCCTGGAGCGCGCAATCGATCTGGGCCGGCGCGAAACAGCGATCGGCGACACGAAACATTGGGAGATCGGCTTCCGAATCGCCAATGGCGATTGTTTCAGCATCAGGGCTCAAGACCCAATCTCGCAGTGCCGTCAGGCCGACGCCCTTATCGGTCTCCTTTGCCACGATCGTCGTGTCGTTCATGGTCTTGTGGACCGAAAGCTGGTCCAGCCCCAGTTCGGTCATCAGATGATCGATGGCAAGCGGGGGCAGGGGGGTGGGGGGGCCGGGCCCGATGCCGAACCCACGAAGCGCGTTCACCAGGACGGAGAGCATGGCGCGCGGCATGGCCTGATAGGTGAAGGCCCGGATGGAGTACTGATGTCGGTCGTCGAGGAACACGCCGGGAATGGTGCGCAGGCGCGCGCGCAGTTCTGCCAATTGACGCCTGGCCTCCTCGCCGATGAGGACTTGCCCGCGCTGGGCCACCGCATCCCATAGATAGCTGCCATACTCGGCCACACCTCCGGCGAAGCCGTAAGCCTGACAATAGGCCTTGACCTCTGCGACGGAGCGGGCCGTGTTCAGCGCCACGCAGAATCCGTGGGCCCCCAAAAGCGAGACGGCCTCGATCCCGTCAGCCGTGGTCGACGGGAACCCGAAACGGCGGTGATCCAGGACACCGTCGATATCCAGGGAGACAAGCGGCGAACGCCACTGCACATCCGGCGACGATCGACAAAGAGCGCCGCAGAAAAGCGCCGTCTGCTCCGTCAGAAAGTTCCAGGCGCTCAGGAATTGCTGGTGGAGTTGCTGCTGTCGGTCGGCAGGCTGTGACTTGCAGAAGAGATGTTCCTGGGCCGAGGACATTGTCCAGAGACCCGCGAGCAACTTGTTGATGAACAGCCGCTGCTCCAGTTCATCGTCCCCGGTCATCTCGACATAGCGCCGGATGAGCCTGTGCTCCTCCTCCGGCGAGAGCGCCAAGGTCAGGATCGTCTCCGCTAGATCATAAGCCGGGTCCGTCGTGTTCAACTCGGACTTGCCCATGCCGTGGTGCTCATAGTCTGTCTTGAGCGGCCCGTGCGGCCCCATGATCCACTCGGCACGTCCCATTTTCCCATCGATGAGCGTGGGCAGCGGGCTGCGTTGCCGGGAGAGTTGCCGCTCGAGGCGGCGGCGCATCAGCGTGTGTCCCAGGAACCACGGATAAGCCCTGCCGAGCGTCTTGCGCAGCAGCTGAAGGCCCTCTTCGTGCCGCTTGATGCTCTTGCCCGATTCCGGGAGGCGGTTCAGGGCAAGGCTGCGGGCTCTCGCGGCGACATAGGAAGCCGATATGTCGATGAGTTCCTGCCGCGCGCCATCCTCCTGCTGGGCAAGCGACAGCTGAGGATACCACTCCATGTAAACGATCCCATCGCGTAGTCCGAGGATGGGCGGGACGAACCCGGAGAGCCGGTGACCGGCGAGAAAGGCATGATAGCCGAGCCACCCCCAGCCGACGCTCTTGGCGAGGACGTACCGGGTCTCCTTTCCCCGTCGTCTCTCGAGGCGAACTTCGTAGCCCCCTTGAGCCGCGCGCCGCGATCGCCTGACGATAGATTCTGCAAGCCTGCATTGAAGTCCTCGGCCGCCTTGCTGGCGACCAGGCGCACACTGAGGACATCAGGGGCCTGGAAGTACTCAGCCAGCCGTTGCTCGGCCAATTTCGGGTCGAGCAGGCGATACTTGTGCCATTGCTCGGGCTCGATGGAGATGACGATCTGGTCGGATAGTACCTTCAGGCAGTCTCTTCTTGCCGGATGATACGGGACGAGGGCTTTCAGCTTGTCGAGGGAAAAGCCAGCCCGACGAACGATATCAAGAGCCAGGACGATCGTGCCGGCGGTGTAGGGCGAGTCGTCCACGACGAGGGCCGTAAACCCCTGCCGGGCACAATGGTGCAGCTGTTGACGCTCCCAGCGACCGGGACCCTTGCCCGGGTGGATCGTCAGCGACACCACCTCCTGGTAGCCCTCGGCCTTGAGACAGGCCTGCAGCAGAGGGGCGAAATAGGACCCCGAGGTGCGCAACCCCACGATCAGGATGGCTTGGGAACGATCCGGACAGCGGTCCGCGAAGCGCTGACCGAGTGCCATGATATCGTAATGCGTCGTATCGAGCCTTCGGAACAGGGTGGAGGCGGCAACCTGTTTGGCTTGCAGATCGGCCGGCAGCGGGGGCGATACCAGCAATTCGGTCAAGCAGGCGGCCGATCCGGCGAACGAGGCAGGCGCCAATGGTTGCCCCTTGACAAGGATTGCGAGGAAATCGCCGAGGCTGGCCTGCCAACGCTCCTGCCAATCGCGCAGGCTGGCCTGATTGCGGCCCGAGCGGATATTCGCCGCTCTTTCCACGACGCGCGTGGCGCCATCCATGGCCCACATGGCGCCAGGCCCAAGGCGCGTCATCAGGCGTCCCGGTATCCTCACGGACGGCCCGCGCAAATACTCTTCGACGGCATGCAGCAGTCCGCAGGACAGGAGGAATATGTTGGTCGCGACTTCGTGGGTCTGCCAATCATTCAGATCGAGTCGGAGTTTCTCGATCTCGGACCCGAGATATTGAATCGTGTCCTTCACGTCAGGATAGGCATTGAGGCACCAGGTATAGGTGTCGTAAAACTCTAATTCGGTTGCAAATGAATGTGTTTCTGTTGATTGTTCCCGATAATCAGGCGTCGATCTTCTGACATGTACTGTGTTCATGTCGGGACCCATGTCGGTTGGCAGTGAAAAGGGGGCGTCATGACGTTGCTTCTTTCGCCTCCCAGCCCCAGTCCGGATATCTCGCCGCACGGCGTCAGCAATCCTGTCGTAGCCGCTGGTGAAGCGGCTCTTGTCCTCCAGGCGTACGAGGTTTGATCAGAGGGGGAGGCGGGTATGGACGCTCGGCTCTGTTTCCACGGGCCCACGCTGATGGACCATTCGGGTGCGGTGGAGTTCCCATCGCGAGGCACCTAAGTTGGGATGGGTGATCGGTCCGTTCGGGCTTCGAGGCGCGCGCCCGAGGACACTGCGCAAACACCATCGTGCGGGGTGCGCATCATGACGCCACCGTCTCTACAGCCCATATACCGTGGAGAAAACACGATAGCGGAGTAAATGACTTTGCATCATCATTCGTTCGAATGAAATCACGGGAACTTGATTGAGTGAAACCGGTTAGATACTTATGTTCAGGCCGGCCAATTTTGGCGTGCGAGAGCCTTGGTTTCTCCGACGATTTTCAGTTATTTGCCTTTCCAAGCGGAAATTGTGAGATGAAGTTGATTGATCTGGAGAGGTGATCGCGAAATACACACGAACATTTCGAGAATTGTAAGAGGAGGCATGGGCAAGACTGCGGTGTCGATTGCGCCGAGTGCGACCGAGCCGCGAGAACCGGAGGCGTTCGCGGAGCGCAGGCTCGAGTGCCAAGTGCCAAGCGCTGGTCAGTCGAACGGGGCTCTGCTCCCCACAACTGCTCAATCCTGCCGCGCATCGAGCGCGTCGCGAAGTCCATCTCCAATGAAGTTGAAGGAGGTGACCGCAAGCGTGATCGCGGCGCCGGGGATGATCGCCAGCCAGGGTGCGCTGGTCAGGTAGCTCTGGGCGCTTTCGAGCATATTGCCCCAGCTCGGCGTCGGCGGCTGGATGCCGAAGCCAAGGAACGAGATGTAGCTTTCCGCCAGGATCGCATGCGCGACATTGAGCGTGGCTGCGACCACGATCGGCGCGACCGCATTGGGCAGCAGGACGCGGAACATGGTGCGCTTGCTGCTGGCCCCGAAGGAGATCGAGGCCTGCACGAATTCCCTGGTCTTGAGCGAGCGGATCTGCGCCTCGACGACACGGGCGACCTCCATCCAGGAGGTCATCGCGATCAGCAGCACGATCGAGGGCACGGAGGGCTGGATCAGCGCCGAGACCGCCAGCAGCAGGAAGATCGAGGGAAAACACAGCATCGCATCGACGAAGCGCATCAGGGCGGCGCCCAAAGCCCCTTCGTAGAAGCCCGCGACCAACCCGACCACGACGCCGATCGCCATGGCGATCGCCATGGCGGAGAAGCCGATGGCGAGCGAGATCCGGCCCGCCATCAGGAGCCGAGCGAGGATGTCGCGCCCGAGTGGGTCGGTGCCGAGCACGTGCGGGCCTGAGAAGGGCGCCGCGAAGCGGGAGCGGATGTCGATGAAAGTGTCGGTATAGGGCAGCAGCCACGGCCCGACGATGCAGGCGAGCGTGAGCAGGGTGATGCTCGCAGCCCCGAAGACCGCGAGCCTGTGGCGCCGGAAGCGCCGCATGCCCGGGCTGTTCCAGAAGCCCGGCGCGGGCGCAAGCATCGGTTCGGCCATGCTCATGAAGGGCGCCTCTCGCTCATCGGTGACATCCGGCTCATCAGTGGCTTCCGGCGATGCGCGGATCGGCGACGCCGTAGAGCAGGTCGGCGATCAGGCTGCCGAGCAGCACCAGCATGGCGGAGAACATCAGGATGCCCATCACCACGGGATAGTCGCGATAGCTGATCGAATCGAGGAAGAGCCGGCCCATGCCGGGCCAGGTGAACACCGTCTCGGTCACCAGCGCGCCCGACAGCAGCGTCGGCACATGCAGGCCGGTGATGGTGATCATCGGCAGCAGCGCGTTGCGCAGTACATGCCGCAGCAGGATGCTCCGCTCCGGCACGCCCTTGGCGCGGGCGGTGCGCACGTAATCCTGGTTGATCACGTCGAGCATCGAGGAGCGCATGTAGCGGCTCCAGACCGCGGTCGAGACCAGAGCCAGCACGATGCAGGGCCCGATCAGGTGGTGCAGCTGGTTCAGGAAGGAGCCGTCGCCGACCGTGTAGCGGTTGCCGGCGGGCAGCCAGCCGAGGCCGACGGAGAAGACATAGATGATGACGAGCCCGAACCAGAAGGTCGGGATCGAGAGCGCGATCATCGCGCCGATCGTCGCCAGCGAGTCGAAGATCGAATAGCGCTTGATGGCGCCGAGGATGCCGACCCAGGCGCCGAGCAGCATGGCGAGCAGCGTCGAGGTCAGCATCAGCTCCAGCGTCGCGCCGATATGGGAGGCGATGATGTGCAGCACCGGCTGCTGGTCGCGATAGGAGCGGCCCCAGTCGCCGCTCAGCATGCGCCAGAGCCATTCCGCATATTGCACGGGCAGCGGCCGGTTCAGGCCGAGCTGCTCCGCGATGCGGTCGAGATCGGCCTGGGTCATGTCGCCACCGGCGGCGAATTGCGAGAGCGGCCCGCCTGGCGCCAGGTGCAGGATGGCGAAGCCGATCACCGAGACGATGAGCAGCAACAGCAGCGCCTGGCCGAGGCGGCGCAGGAGGAATCCGATCATCGCGCCGTTCTCCCGGCCGCTCCGCGCTTCATGTCACTTGGCCCGTTTCAATCACTTCGCCCGGTGCCAATCACTTGGCCCAGTACCAGCTGCCCATGTTCCAGGCGTTCTGGCGCTGGTTGATATTGGGGCGATAGCCGATCAGTCCTTCCTTCACGCCCTCGATCGGCGCGTATTGGAAGATCGGCAGGATCGGCAGCTCCTCGCGGACGATCTCCTGCAGCCTGAAATAGATCGCCTTGCGTTTCTCCTGATCGAAGGTTTCCTGGCCTTCCTTCATCAGCGCATCGGCCTCGGCATTTTCCCACTGCATGTAGTTGCCGCCGCTGCCACCCTTGACCGGAATGGCGTCGGAGGCGAAGCGCGAGGCCGGGTCGGGGTCGACGCCGGTGCGGAAGGTCGTGCCGACCAGCAGCGACTCGAATTTGGAGCGCACGTAGAACTCGCCCCAGATCACCGCTGCCGGCATGTTGTTGATCGTCATCTTCGCGCCGACCTGCTGCCAATCCTGCTGGATCAGCTGCTGGCATTGCTCGCGCAGCTGGTTGCCGGTCGTCGTCGAGACCGCGAATTCGAGCGGCACCCCGTTCTTCATGCGCGTGCCCGAGCCGGAGCGCTTCCAGCCTGCGTCGTCGAGCAGTTTGTTGGCCCGGGCAAGATCGCGCTGCTGGACGGGGAGGGCCGGGTTGAATGCCCAGGATTCGCGCGGCGCGAAGGATTCCGTCGGCTTCGGCACGCCGTAATAGATCGCGTCGATGATCGCCTGCTTGTCCATCGCCGCATAGAGCGCGTGCCGCACGGCCTTCTCGGCGAAAGCCTTGTTGCCGAGATTCGGCATGATGATCTCGAGATTGCCGCTCGGCGCGACCGCGACCTTGCGGCCGGGAAGCTTGATCGCCTCCTGGTAGAAATTCGCGGGAATGCCCGAGATGATGACCAGGTCGACCTGGCCGGTGCGGAACTGGGCATAGAGCGCCGTCAGGTCCGGGATGTATTTGAGAACCGCCTTCTCGAGATAGGGGCCGTCGCCGTGATAGCTTTCATTGGCGACGAGCGTGATGTTGTCGCCGGGCTGCCGCGTGCCCCAGCGGAATGGGCCGGTGCCGACGGGCGCATTGTTGAACGGCGCGGTATTCGGGTCCGCCGCCTTGCCCAGGATGTGCTTGGGAACGATATGCGTGTTCGCCAGCATCGCGAGATAGGGGGCGTAGGCCTTCTCCATCCGCCACGAGATCTCGTGCGGGCCCTTGACCAAGATATCCCTGACGAAGGCATGGCCGACGCGCGTGCGCGCCTTGAAGCCGGCGGTGTTGATCAGTTCCAGCGAGTATTTGACGTCCTCGGCGGTGAAGGCCGTTCCGTCATGCCATTTCACGTTGTCGCGGAGCTTCACGCTCCAGGCGAGGCCGCCGTCCGAGATGCCGCCATTCGCCTCGCTCGGCACTGCGAGTGCGAGATCCGGGCGAAGCGTGCCATCGGGCTCGGCGACCCAGAGCGAGTTGAAGACGCTGGTCCAGACGACTTCGTCGACCTCGACGCCCGGCATCAGCGGGTTGAAGGAAACCGGTTCCTGCGAGAGCCCGACCACGACGACGCCGGTCGGCTTGGCCGGCGGCGGGGCCGTGGGCTTGGCTGCCGTCTGGGCCTGTGCGGCAAGGCCGTAGGTCGCGGCAAGCGCGCCGGCGCCGAGGCCGAAGAGATCGCGCCGATTCAGGTTCCAGTTCGAAAACCGCCGTGGATCGTGACTGTCTCGCATCGTGCTTCCCCTCTCCCAAGGCAACCGCTTTCAGCGAATGCGCTGAAAGGCTTCATCATAATAATGAACACAAGCGGCGACCCATCTTCAAAATGGGCGTCATTCGGCTAAAAATCTTCATCATATGATATCGGGCGTCAAGGCCTGAGGATGCGTCGATACAAGGAATTTGGCCGATAAAGCCCGCAAATCATTGTGTTTAAACGGTAATTTTATAAATCATCGGAATTTCATCAAAATAGTTGCGCGGGCATTTTCATCATCATATCGTTTGCGGGCCTTCAATCGCTTCCCTGGGACCCCATGCCGGATAAAGTGCTGCCCGCCGAGAACGCCGACGTCGACAGCGACGAGCAGCTCGAGGCCATGAGGATCGGGCAGCGGCTGCGAGCCCTGCGGGCCGAGCGCGGGCTGACGATCCTGGAGCTGGCGGCGAAGGCGGGCGTTTCCTCCGGCAGCATCAGCCAGATCGAACGCGGCGCCTCGAACCCGTCGGTCAGCACGCTGCAGAAGCTGCGCGCCGCGCTTGGCGTCACGCTCTGGTCGTTCCTGGAAAGCGACGCGGCCGAACCGGCCCGCGAGTCGCAATATGTCCGGCGCCAGGCCAATCGCCCGCGCATCGTCGTCGGCACCAATCAGCTGACCAAGGAGTTGTTGTCGCCGCGCGACAACAATGAGCTGCGCTTCATGATCCTGACCGTACCGCCCGGCGCCGAGAGCGGCAGCTTCCTGAGCGGGCCCGGCGACAAGGGCGGCTACGTCCTCTCCGGCCGGGTCGAGCTCAGCATCGGCGACGAGGTCTTCGAAATCGGCGAGGGGGACAGCTTCCAGTTCCCCAGCACCATTCCGCATCAGGTCGTCAACCGCTCCGCGAGCGAAGCGAAGCTGATCTGGATCATCAATATCCGGGAATCGCACCTGTAGGGCGATCGTATCAGGCGGGGCCGGCAAGGCCGCGTCCGCCTGCCATTCCAGCAGACCCAGAGGAACCATGATCACACGTCACGAAGTCACCGGCCGTCTCAGCAAGGTGCTGGTCGCCAATGGATTTGCCTTCCTGTCGGGCCTCACAGCCAAGGACCGCAGCGGCGGCGTCAAGGAGCAGACCGCCGATATCCTCGCCCAGATCGACGCCTATCTGGCGATGGCCGGCACGGACAAGACCCGCATCGTCGTCGGCAATATCTGGCTGAAGGACATCAGCACCTTCAGCGAGATGAATGCGGCCTGGGAAGCCTGGGTCGACCCGAAGCAGCCGCCGGCGCGTGCGACCGTCGAGTCGCGCCTGGCTGCGGACGACATTCTCGTCGAGATCCAGGTCCAGGCCCTCGTTTGAGCCTCGGCGTCCGCCGTGCGTGATCGCGGCGGACCTTTTCGCGTGTCCCCAAATCCTCGCGTCCTCCAGCGCAAGCGGTCCGCCATGCCTCAGTCATCTGCCCTTCCGAGCGTCGTCCCCGGTGACCCGTCCTGGTGGTTCAGCGAGGCTATGAGCGCTGAGGCGGGCCGACCGGATTCGGCGCTGCTGTCGGGCAGCATCACGGTCGATGTGGCGATCGTTGGTGGCGGCTTCACGGGGCTGTGGACGGCGCTGGCCTTGAAGGAGCGGGCGCCGCAGCTCTCGGTCGCGCTGATCGAGGCCTCGCGCTGCGGCTCGGGGGCAAGCGGCAAGAACGGCGGCAAGGTTTCGGGCTATTGGGGCTCGCTTGCCGGAATGGAAGGCAATATCGGCTCAGACGGCGCGCTGGCGGTCGCCCGCGCCGGAGCCCGCGCCCAGGACGCGATCCGCGCCTTCGCAACGGCTCCCGGTCGCGATGTCTGGTGGCGCGACGGCGCCAGCATCCGCGTCTCGGCCTCGCCGGCGCAGGATGCAAAGATCAAGGGCTATGTCGAGACCGCGCGGCGTCTTGGCGTGCCGGATATGGCCCATGCGCTCTCGCCGGACGAGGTGGCAGCCTATTGCCGCTCGCCGGTCTTCCGCGGTGGCGTCTACCTGGCCGAGGGCGCAACCGTTCAGCCTGCCAGATTGGCGCGCGAGCTGCGGCGGGCCGTGATCGAGGCCGGTGTTTCCGTCTTCGAGAACACCCCGATGGTCGCGCTCGATGCGGGCATGCCGAGCCGCGTGCGAACCCCGGATGGCGAGATCATCGCCCGGGAAGTCGTGCTCGCCACCAATACCGAGCTGGCGAAGCGCCCGGAGGTGAAGCCGCATGTCAGCGTGTTCTCTTCCTTTGCGCTGATGACCGATCCGGCCCCTGAGAAGCTCGCCGCAATGGGCTGGACCCGCGATGAAGGGCTCGCGGATCTCAGGATGTTCGTCCACTATTTCCGCAAGACGGTCGACGGGCGCATCCTGATGGGTTCGGGTTCCGGCCCGATCAGCTTCGGCGGCAATGCCCGCGATCCACGCCTGACCACCGATATCGCCTCGGCCGCCCGGGCCGAGAAGGGGTTGCGCCGGTTGCTGCCGAGCTTCGCCAATGTCGGCATCGCCAAGATCTGGGGCGGCGGCATCGACGTCTCCTCCGATCGGCTGCCATTCTTCCGCACCGTGCCCCGCACGCGCGTCCATTATGGCTGCGGCTATTCGGGCCATGGCGTGAACCCGACGTATATCGGCGGGCAATGCCTGGCCTCGCTGGTCCTGAACGCCAGGGACGACTGGGCGAACCTGCCCCTGTGCACGCGCAGCCTTCCCGCGCTTCCGCCCGAGCCGTTCCGCGCCGTCGGCGGCCGGCTGGTGCGGTGGGGCATCATCGGATGCGAGGAGGCTGAGGAGAGGGGCGAGCGCGCGGGTGCCGCGATGAGCGCCGCAGCGGCGATCCCGAAACTCTTCGGCCTGCGCATCGGAACGCGCTGAAAGTCGCGCTCCGATGATCTAAGCCTTTGTGTCCGCATCGGCTTTTCCGAAGCCGCAATCTGCTTCTCGAGCCGATGCCTTAGCCCAGCCGGACCTTGGCAACCTTGTCCTTGTAATCGTCCTTGGGATCGACGCCGAGCAACATCTTGATCCCGGCGACCAGGTTATTGGCGTTTTCCCAGATCTCGGCGCTGCTCGGTTCAAAACGCAGCAGGGCGAGATTGGGATCGTCCTTGCCGCCTTCGAACCAGGCCGCGATGAAGCTGTTCCAGAGCCGGTCGATGACCTGACGGTCCATATCGATGGAGAGGTCTCCCTCGACCGAGACGAACAGGTCATGGCCCTTTGACGCCAGGCTGAAGGCGGCGGGCTTGCTGCCGGAGAGCGCCTTGACCAGTTCGGTGTCGCGCGAGGCGAAGAACCAGATCGGCCCGTGGTCCGCTTCGAGCTGCGCCGTCATCGGGCGGGTATGACCCTGTTCGGAACCGGCGAGGCCCAGCATGACGGTCATGTCGGACTTCAGGGTCTTCCAGAATTTGGCTTCCAGTTCGCTTGGCGTCGGCATGGCATTCCTCCTGCTTCTGCGTGTCGGATTTCTGTGCTTGGAACAGCCGGGCGACGGCCATGCCCAGTTCGTCCGCGCTGGCGATCCAGCGCAAAAAACCCCGCGGCAAGGCCGCGGGGTTGCAGGTTTCGTCCTCAGACGACGGGCGGACGATAGGGGGTGGCCGTCTCGTCGAAGCGACTCCAGCCGGCGGAGCGATACTCTGCCTCGCGGGTGGTACGATCGATCGGCGTCGCGCCATCCATGATGCTCACGATGGTGGCTTCGTGCTCGGGCTCGGCCCGGACCGCGACGACCGAGCCGCCACGGCGCACAGTCTCGGCATGGTATTCGGCTTCGGCCTTGTCGACACCGGCACTGGTGAAGGATCCGACGATCCCGCCGGCAGCCGCGCCGGCGACCGCTCCGGCCGCCGTCGAGGCCAGCCAGCCGGCCGCCACCACCGGGCCGATGCCCGGAATGGCGAGCATCCCGAGACCGGCGAGCAGGCCGGCGGCGCCGCCGACACCGGCGCCGATCCCGGCGCCCTCGGCTGCGTTGCTCTCGGTTGAGGCGCCGTCGCGGCCGATGACGCTGATGTCGCTGCTGGCGACGCCGGCGTCTTCGAGCTGCGTAACGACCGAGCGGGCGGTTTCATAGGTATCGTAGGAACGGGTGATGGTGCGGGTCATGGTAACCTCTTGTGCTGTGAGAACAGGATTCGCGGCGTGAGGAGTGCTTGGCCCGCTCAGTGGCGGACGATGTTGCCGCGATAATCGACGGAGACATTGACCTTCGCGCCGGCATTCGTCGCCATGCCCTTCCAGACGCCGTCCTTGTCCTTCTTCAGGCCGGTCACGTCGGAATAGCCATTGGCTTCAAGCCGGCTCTTGGCCTGCCCTTCGGTGAAGCTATTGGCGCCGGGAAGCGGCGCGTTCTTGTCCGCTTCGGCCTTTGGTGCGGGCATTGGTGACGTTGTCGAAGTCTGCGCAACGGCGCCGAAAGCAGTCACTGAAGCGATCATCGAAACGATGAGAAGTTTTTTCATGGTAATTCTCCGCAGGTGCGTGATTGTACGGCCTGATGTCGGATCAACTGGCCTGACCGGCAGAGAGTTCCGTAAATAAATACTTCATTGAGAGGGAACAGACGGCTGCGTCGTCGGTTGGGCGAGCGCTACCCGAAATCACTGGAGAACACCCATGGCCCCGACACCGAAGCCACTCGACGAGCTGTTCCACGACATGCTCAAGGACGTTTATTATGCCGAAAAGCAGATCCTGAAGGCGCTGCCGAAAATGGCCAAGGCTGCGACTGCGCCCGAGCTGAAGAAGGCGTTCGAGACGCACCGGACCGAGACCGAAGGCCAGGTCGAACGCCTGAGCGAGGTCTTCGAACTGATCGGCAAGGCGCCGCGCGCCAAGACCTGCGATGCCATCCTCGGCATTCTCGAGGAGGGCAAGGCCGTGATGGAGGACTATGCGGACAGCCCGGCCCTGGATGCCGGCCTTGTCGCCTCTGCGCAGGCTGTCGAGCATTACGAGATGGCGCGCTACGGCACACTGAAGGCGTGGGCGCAGCAGCTCGGCCATAAGGATGCCGTCAAGCTGCTCGACGCGACCCTTGCCGAGGAGACGAGGACGGACAAGGCGCTGACGCAGCTCGGCGGCCCCGCCAATACCGCAGCCGTTGCCAAGGCTGCCTGAGCGAACTGCCCATCAGGCCCCGGCGGCAACGCTGTCGGGGCTGCTTTCGTGCGTATTCCACTGATCGGCAGGCCATGATCCAAGCTGATACCCATGTTCGAAGCTGACACGACCGAGCAGGACGATCTTCGCGGCGGGCGCCCGCCCTGGACCACGGGTTTCAGGCGCCCGGTGCGCGTGACGCTGGACCGCAGCCTGCAATGCGATGTCGTCATCATCGGCGCCGGCATCACCGGGGCGCTCGTGGCGCAGCATCTGACGCGGCTCGGCCACAAGGTCACGATGATCGACCGGGAGCGCGCCGGCTTCGGCAGCACAGCTGCCAGCACGGCGATGCTGCAATGGGAGATCGACTGCCCGCTCGGCGAGTTGACGGCGTTCTACGGCTTCGACCGCGCAGCCAATATCTATCGTCGCAGCCTGCAGGCTGTGTCGGGCCTCAAATCGCTCGTGGACGAACTCGCGCTCGGCTGCGCTTTCCGGCACCGAAGCTCGCTCTATATCGCGGGCGGCGATGTCGGCGCGAGCGGACTCCTCGCCGAACACCGGTTGCGCGAGCGCGCCGGCCTGCCTGGGGCCTATCTCGACTATTTCACCTTGAAGCGAGAGTTCGATTTCGACCGCGAGGCTGCGATCATCTCGCCGGGTTCCGCCGATGCCGACCCCTTGCTCCTGGCGCACGCCTTGATTGCGGACGCGCTGAGCCATGGCGCCGCGCTCTATGACGCCGAGGCCGTCGGCTACAACAGTTTTGGCCATGGCGTCGTCGTCGCGCTCGATAATGGTCACGAGATCCAGGCCAGGCAGGTCATCCTCGCGACGGGCTATGTCATGCCCGATTTCGTCCGGACGGAGCTGCACAAAACGGCATCGAGCTGGGCGATCGCCACGCCGCCCCAGGTACCAGAGGCACTCTGGCGCGATGGTGTCCTGATCTGGGAGGCGTCGGACGACTATCTCTATGCCCGCACCACAGGGGACAATCGCATCATCGTGGGAGGCGAGGACGACGAGGATGTCACCGAACCCTCTGAACGGGACGCATTGATGCCAGCCAAGGCCGTGGCGATCCTCAGGAAGCTAAAGCTGCTGCGACCGGCAGCGGACGCGACCGCGGAATTCGTCTGGTCCGGAGCATTCGGCGAAACCTTGGACGGCTTGCCGTTGATCGGGCAGGTGCCGGGCTACCCCGCCGTCTTCGCCGCCTACGGCTATGGCGGCAACGGCATTACCTTCAGCTTTCTCGCCTCACGCATCGTGGCGAAGATGATCGCCGGTGATCGCGAGGATTGGTACGACGATCTCGCTATCGACCGGCCGTTGCCGAGGGCGTGAGATCCGATGAAGCTTCGGCCTCGATCTTGTGCTGCTGGACGCCTGCGCAGGCTGCCTTCCCCTTCACGTCGCACAGATTTCCCTGGCGATGACGACGCCGGGCGCAGCTGCATCCCCTGTCTTCGGAGTCGAGGTCGGCGCCGCTGCTCTCTGGGAGGCGAGGCGATTATGGCCCGGTCCCTCTTGCGTGTCGCCATTCGGCATCCATATACCATCCCAATGGATGGTATATGGATGGCAAAATGAAAGCGCCCGATAGCGAAAAGCTCACGCTCAATCTCGGCTTCGTCGATCTCGGGCGCATCGACCTGCTCGTCCGGGACGGCTTCTATTCGAACCGCTCGGACTTCATTCGCACCGCGGTGCGAAACCAGCTCGCGACCCATGCCGATGTCGCGGCGCAGGCGACGACGCGGCTCTCTCTCGAACTTGGCCTGCGCGTCTTCACGAGGCGCGATCTCGAAGCGGCCAAGGCCGCCGGCGAACGCCTGGAGATCCGCGTGCTCGGCCTCGCCGTCATCGAACCGGATGTCTCGCCGGACCTCGCGCGGGAGACGATTGCCTCCCTGACCGTGCTCGGCGCGCTCCATGCCTCCCCCGAAATCAAGGCCGCCCTGGCCGACCGACTGGCATGAAAAGGCACAGCGACATGAACTTGCGCATCCGCTCCGCTATCGGCGAAGCCATGACACGTCTGCGAGGCGCCGATGTTGCAGGCGCGACTGCGGCCATTCAGCAGGCGCTCGCCGGGCGGCCTGTTCAGCCCCCGCAACAACCCGGCGGCGACGAGACGGGCAGGGCCGGATTGATCGTCCCGCGCCGCCTCGGTGACGTCCTGCAATCGCTTCGGACGGAGCGGGCGCGCTTCGCCGATCAGCCGGCCGCGCGCCGTCACCAGCCTGGCCCGACAGAAGAGGACGGGCGCTTTCGCTCGCGCAGCTTTCGCGGCGCTGCTGGAGCACTGGCCTACAAGCTCTACGTGCCGGCGGATCATGCCGGGCGGGAACTCGCGCTCGTCATGATGCTGCATGGCTGCACGCAGGATCCCGATGATTTTGCGCGCGGGACCCGGATGAACCGGCTCGCCGACGAATTCGGCATCATCGTCGCCTATCCCCACCAACCGCGTTCGGCCAATGCCCAGGGCTGCTGGAACTGGTTCGATCCGCGTCATCAGCGGCGCGGGGCGGGAGAGCCCGCGGCTCTCGCGGGCTTGGCCCAGGAACTCGCCGCCGAGTTTGGCATCGATCGCGCGCGTGTCTTTGTCGCCGGCCTGTCTGCCGGCGGCGCGATGGCCGATGTGCTGTCCTCGACCTATCCTGATATCTTTGCCGCCGCCGGCATCCATTCCGGCCTTGCCCATGGCGCCGCAAGCGACGTCATGTCGGCCTTTGCGGCGATGAAGGGCAATGCGAAGCCGATATCCCGGGCGACGGGAAGCGGCGCCCGGCAGATCATCTTCCACGGTACGGCCGATGCCACCGTTCACCCCTCGAATGGCGGGACGCTGTTTGCGCGGGCCAGCGCCGGCCATGGCGCGCTGGGGGAGTTGACGACCGATGTCGTCGTCAACGGCCGGCATGTCACCCGCACGCTGGTCGGACCAGCCCATGGTCCGGCCACCACCGAATACTGGCTGGTCCAGGGAGCCGGTCACGCCTGGTCGGGCGGGGATGAGGCGGGAAGCTTCGCCGATGCGTCGGGCCCGGATGCCTCGCGCGAGATGATCCGGTTCTTCCTGGAAACCTGACGGCGTCGCAGCCTATGCCGCGGGGAGGGGGCGGCGGCGTGGTCCTTGCGTGCCGTCGGATCGAGCGTCGGCGCGGGAGATAGCGAGATCACCGCCGGGCCGAGCAACGCGACGAAACCTCCTTCGGAGCTGCAGGAGCGCAGCCAGCGCCTTCGCTGCGTTCAATCTCCCAGCGCGGTCATCGTTACCCAGAATTCGAATTTGGTTCACATCGAAGTCGGGGCGGTTTATATAGTCGTGTGGTAGTTGGCTGATCCAGCCCTTCAATAACATTTGAATCACGAACGCACCAATACTGAGGCCGGCTACTCAGATTTACGCAGTCGAATTCAGAATCAAATGCATATCTCGGCGTCCCGGATCAAATTCTGGGCGTGGTAGTTCTTTGCTCCGTTTCGGAAGGATCAAATCCGAAAGAGGTCTTCTCCCAGGCAAATGTTGGAGATGAAAATGACACCTCGACGCGAGATGGGTGGACTTGCAGACGTCAAAAACTATTTACAACGAACATTTTGTGGCTGGCAGGGGCGAACCCGCGCAGCCCTGCTCGGCGCCACCGCGCTGATCGGTGCCGCGGCCGCGACACCGGCCGCGGGGCAGACTCCGGCACCCGCCCAGGCGCCGTCGCGACCGAACATCCTGTTCATCATGGGCGATGACATCGGCATCATGCAGCCGAGCATCTACCATCGCGGCCTGATGGTCGGGGAGACGCCGAACATCGACCGGATCGGCCAGGAAGGCGCGCTCTTCACGCATTACTATGCCGAGCAGAGCTGCACGGCCGGCCGCAACGCCTTCTTCACGGGCATGCATCCGCTGCGCACCGGCATGATCCCGCCTCAACTGCCGGGCAGCCCGTCCTATCTGCGGCCCGGCACGCCGGCGCTTGCCAAATTCCTGCTCGATCTCGGCTACAACACCGGCGAGTTCGGCAAGAACCATCTCGGCGACCACACCGACGCGCTGCCGACCGCGCACGGCTTCCAGGAATTCTGGGGCTATCTCTATCATCTCGATGCGATGCAGGGCGTGAGCTTCCCCGACATCAACAGGACCCCGACCCAGCAGACCGTGGCTCCGCCATGCATCAACACGACGATCCCGGGTCTTCCCCCGGTTCCCGGCGCGGTGGACCCGCGAACCACCGTTTGCCTGACGCCGCCACGTCCCGTGATGTTCTGCACATCGTCCAATGGCACGGCGGCCAACCAGACCTGCCGGGACGAAGGGCCGCTGACATTGGAGCGCTCGAAGACGGTGGACGAGGAAATCTCGGCCAAGGTCGTCGATTTCCTCGAGCGCAACGACCCGAGGCGGACCAACAAGCCGTTCTTCGCCTGGTACAACCCGGCGCGCATGCACATCACGACCGTTCTGTCGCCGAAATACGAGGCGATGATCGGTGAGGCCGGCGGCAAGGACTGGGGCCTCAACGAAGCCGGCATGAAGCAGATGGACGACAATATCGGCGTCGTGCTGAAGAAGCTCGAGGATATGGGGCAGCTCAACAATACGATCGTCGTCTTCACCACCGATAATGGCGCCGAGACGATCACCTTCCCGGATGGTGGCACCACTCCCTTCAAGGGCGGCAAGCTGAGCACCTGGGAAGGCGGCATGCGCGCACCTCTGCTCGTTCGCTGGCCAGCCGGCGGCATCCGCGCGGGCACGGTCAAGAACGAGATCTTCGCGGCGCTCGATTGGCTGCCCACGCTGGTCAACCTCGCAGGCGGAGACAAGGGTGATGCGCTGAACCAGCGCATCAGGGCCGGCAGCTATCCCGGCATCGTCAAGACCACGCTCGATGGCGTCGACCAGGCCGAATACCTGCTCGGACGGTCGGAAAAGTCGGCGCGCGACACGTTCTTCTACTATTCCGGCAAGGACCCGTCGGCGGTCCGGTACAAGAACTGGAAGATCTATTTCGCGATGGTGTCGGACTCGCCGGCCGGCTTCATCTCGGGCGTGCAGCCCTTCCACTGGGCCCAGGTCGTCAATATCAAGCGCGATCCCTTCGAGACCTCGATCGGTTCGCAATACAAGACGCTCATGGGTATGGGCGGCACGATCGGTTCCCCCTCCACCGCCTATATCTACGATTGGAACATGCTGCCGATCGGCCAGGCGCTGTGGATGAAGGAGCTTCTCTCCTACAAGGACTTCCCGCCGATGCAGGACCCGGCGAGCTACAACCTTGACCAGGTCATGGACCAGATCAAGAACGCGAAGGGCCGGTCCGACTGAGCGCCGGCGAAATCAACCAGGCGCCTCTGTACCGGGGGCGCCTGTTTTCCTCCATCGGGCGGGCAAGAACCTCAATCAAGGGAGGTCGTCATGAAGACCTACGTCCTGACCGGCATTGCGCTATCAATCGGATTGATCCTGTCCGGCTGCCAGAGCTCGCAATCCAGGCAGCAGCAACTCGCCACGATCTGTGCAGATCCCAATAACCGGGCGCCCAAGTCCGGCTACTGGAGTGAGTGCCAGGCGCTCTATCCTTCAAGCAGCCGGCAGCTGCAGCGGGATTATCGGCTCGGCGCCCCTGCCGGTAACTGAGGCTTGCCCTGGGCCGGATCGCCCGATCCGGCCCAGGCCATTTCAAATCAATACTTTCCAACTGAATATTTCCCAGCGTAATCCTTGCACAATGAAGCCTGTCCCTTCGTCAGGCCTGTGTCCCGCGAGCAAGCGACGCACCGCTGAAAGGATCCGGGCCAGATTACCCCGCATTCACTCCCCGAACATCCGGAGGAAACCATGGCACCGCACGTCGTCACGGCCCTGACGCTCACTTTGGGACTCGCCTTGGCCGGTTGCCAGTCCACATCCCAGACCGTGCAGCAGAAGGAGGATCTGCTCTCTGCCGCCGGCTTCACCCCGCAGCCCGCGAACACGGCGGAGCGCCTCGCGGCGATGAAGAAGCTGCCGCCCAACAAGTTCGTGCAGCAGGTCAAGAATTCGCAGATCATCTATGTCTACGCCGATCCGATCGTCTGCCAATGCGTCTATTTCGGCAACCAGGCGGCATACGCCCAGTTCCGCCAGATGGTCTTCGCGCAGAAGCTGGCCAATGAGCAGCAGATGACGGCCGTGATGAATCAGAACGCCTTCGATTTCGGACCCTGGGGGGGACCGGGACCATTCATGTATTGAGGCCTGTTTCTGGCGAGCTTTGAAGGGAGGCACGGATGACGTCGATCAAATCTTCCGCCGACATCGACCGACGTATGTTGCTCAACGGTCTTGCGGCTCTGCCGGCTCTGACCATTCCGCTAAGTTTCACAGTCACTTCGGCCTCCGCCCAAACTGACCCGTTGCCGTCCTGGAACGATGGGCCGACCAAGGCATCGATTGTCGATTTCGTCACGCGGGTCACGACCCAGGGCGGGCCGGACTTCGTCGCCCCGGCCGAACGCACCGCGGTGTTCGACAATGACGGCACCTTGTGGGTGGAGCAGCCGATGTATGTCCAGCTCGCCTTCGTGCTCGATCGCGTCAAGGCGCTGGCGCCGCAGAATCCCGGCTGGAAGACCAAACAGCCCTTCAAGGCGGTCCTCGGCGGCGACATGCGGGCATTGGCGGCCTCAGGCGAGCAGGGGCTGATGCAGCTCATCGGCACCACCCATTCCGGCATGACCTCGGAAGAGTTTGCGAAGATCGCCACGGACTGGCTGGCGACGGCGCGCCACCCGCGCTTCAAGCGGCCCTATACCGAGCTGGTCTACCAGCCGATGCTGGAATTGCTCGCCCATCTCCGGGCCAATGGCTTCAAGACCTATATCGTGTCGGGAGGCGGGGTGGAGTTCATGCGACCGTGGACGGAGCGGGTCTACGGCATCCCGCCCGAGCAGGTTCTGGGCTCCTCGATCAAGACGCAGTTCGAGATGCGCGATGGCAGCCCGGTGATCTTCCGCCTGCCTCAGATCAACTTCATCGACGACAAGGCCGGCAAGCCCGTAGGGATCAATCAGCAGATCGGCCGCCGGCCGATTGCGGCGTTCGGGAACTCCGACGGGGATCTCGAAATGCTGCAATGGACGACCCTGTCGGGCGGGCCGCGCTTTGGCCTGATCGTCCACCACACCGATGCTGAACGAGAATACGCCTATGACCGCCAATCGCATTTCGGAAAGCTCGACAAGGCGCTCGACGCGGCGGCCGTGAACAAATGGACCGTGGTCGACATGAAACGGGACTGGAAGAAGATCTTTCCCTTCGAGGGATGACGAAGGGTTCCGAGAAGCCGTCCGTCACTGACAGGGCGATTTCAGGGGAGGGCTGACGTTGCTTCTCCAGGACGAGGTCGCCACTGCGCAGAGAGGCGCGCAGCCACACGGGAAGGCCAGGGCGTCCTTGACGATCCAACCTTCCATGTTGGCATCGGCCTTCCCCGAAGACCACGCTCCACGTTTCGGGCCGCTGCTCTAGTGCGGCGAGCCTTGTTGCTTGCGGCTGCGCCAAAGCGAGACGAGGAGCACGATTGCGCCGATGGCGGCCAGGACGAGCGGGAGCACCCTTATCCCGACATGACCCCATCGCGGGATATAGGCCGCGATCCCGGAAATGTGCGTGCCAAAATAGAAGGCGCCGGCACCCCAGACGGCAACCCACAGCGCGCCGCCGAGCGCGTTGAAGAGCAGGAAGCGCCGCCAATCCATTCCGGTCGTGCCGGCGGCGATGCCATTGAGCTGCCGAAGGATGTTGACGAACCGCGCCCCGGCCACCGTCGCTGGACCATAACGTGCAAAGACCGCTTCGACGCGATTGAAGCGTTCAGGTGTCAATCCGATCCGGGATCCATGCTTGAGTATGACGGCTCGGCCGAAGGTCCGGCCGATCAGGTAGCCGACATTGTCGCCGAGGACAGCTCCCACCCAGGCATTGAAGAGGACGGCGGACAAGGACAGCTCGCCGCGGGATGCGAGCACGCCGGCGAAGATCAGCGCGGATTCCCCCGGCAAAAGTGCTCCGAGCGACTCCAGAAACAGGATCACGAAGATGGCGACAGCGCCATATTCGCGAATATAGGGCTCGACGGCCGAAAACAGATGTTCCATTCCGCGCGTCGCCTCGCTGGATCATCGGAGCCGATATCGTATCCTGTCCGAAGACAGATCGGCACATCTGCGGTGATTATGGGCGGAGCACCCGACTTGCAAATCGACTGGTCGCGGCGGAAGGCTCCACGGTCGACCGGAGCGAAGCCCTTCCAAGGATCGTCGGTCGCCAGGCTGCCCGGAACATATGATTGCATGGCCGGTCGCCGGGCCAGGACTGTCGGCAGTCCGGTCACGGGGCCATCTTCATCTTATTGTGGACGTTGAGTCATCGCGCGCAAGGTCTTCCGCGGACTCACGTTTCTATCTGACCCGCGAGCGTGTGACTTGAGCCGCCGGCCGGCGCAAACCGGGCAACCGAAGCCCGCTCCCCGGCTCCGAGCCGTCTCGCGCTGCTATTTGAACGCCATCGGGACGACGAAGAGTGCGGCGAGAGCCAGCACGACCCCGATACGCAGCCAGACAGCCCTGACGTGATGTCTCACAAGCATGCGACGCTCCCTCAGACACAACGACGGAACTCACGTAGCGAACCCGTCGCGGACCTGCATTCCGGTGACGGAGCCAGCCAAGCCTCGATCCCATCTTGAACCTGCCCCTGCGCGCCGCAAGCGGCGTTGAGGCTGCCGGGCTCCTGGCCGGGGTCACGACTTCGTCAACGGGCAGCCCGGCCCCGTGGCCAGCGTCCGGGCGACGAGCTCTCCCGTCAGGAAACCGCCATCATCGACGAGCACAACGCGGGCATCATCCCGGCATGCGGCGCAGCCTCATCCCAGTCTGCGGCAGGCCGCGGTTGGTTCGTTCGCGGATATCGGCCGCGCTGTCCACGGTCGCCGCGACGGGACGATCCGATCTTGGCGAGGACGGCCCGAAAGCGGCCCGAGCGCGGCCAATTTCCAGGCGCTGTCGTCCCACCACCACAGCAAGGGAGACGCGACCATGCCTGAGCTCTCGAACACCCTGATCGACCCGTGGCAGAATTCTCTGACTGTCGCCGTCGAGACGAACAGGCTCGCCCTGGACGCTGCCCAGAAGCTTGGCGTGCTGCAGATGAGGATGCTGCGGAGCTGCATGGACCTGGGCTTCGCGCGCCTGAGCGCTGCCGCCGAGATCAAGGACGCGGATGGCCTCCTGGCGTTCCAGGCCGGCCAGCTCGAGGCCGCGATGAGCCTGTCCGAAAGGCTGGTCGACAACAGCATGGCGCTCGCCGATCTCGGCGAGGGGATCATGGCGGAATGCGGCAGGCTGACCGAAGACGTCATCGGCCCATCATCGCAGCCGCTGTCCCTGCGGCCGGCACATCGTCGGAACCAATGAGCCTGCTTGCTATGACAGCATTCTCGCGCTGGGACCGATCACGACGGCAAAGCGCTAGAACTCCGCTCCTCATCCCGACTTCCCCGAGCCGGCCTATGAACCCCAACGCCGTGAGCCGAGTCGGGAATTCACACTCTGCTCCGCGCGGGTGAGGAGCCAAGGCGCGGACGGTGGAGCGCGGCGCGCGGACACTCTGTCCGGGCGTGACCGTCTTGACCCTCGCCGGCCTTCCCTTGGTTCGCCGGGTCTATCGTGGCGTTGCCATCCGTCCGACGACCGCCAGTGCGAATTCGACGAGGTAGCTGTTCAGCGTCAGCGACGCCGTGCTGGCTGCGGCCACATCCCTGCTGGCGATGCCCTTGAGGATCTGCTGGTGGAGCCGCTTGCCGCGCGCGATCTCCTGCTGCTCGTCGCGCACATGCATGACCCAGAAGCGCCGCGACAGGGATTGAAGCGGCGTCATCAGGGCCGCGAGATAGGGATTATGCGCCGCCTCGATGATCAGCGCGTGAGTCTCTCCGACCGTTTCTGAATAGTCGTGCAGCGTGAATTCGCCATCAAGCGCGGCCGCCAGCTTTTCAATCGCGGCAATGTCCTTCTGCGTTGCGCGCGCGCAGGCAAGCTCCACCGCGAGCAGCTCATTGGCGCGCCGCACCTCCAGGCCGCTGAGCTGATCCTCGATCGAGATGCCGGGGATTTCGATGCCCTTGTTGGGGTGGATCCGTACCATGTAACTGAGCGCGAGGCGTTGGATCGCCTCCCGCACCGGCGTCCGGCCGAGCCCGGTCAACTCCATCAGATGACGCTCCGAGACCATCGAGCCGGGCTTCAATTCGCCCCGGACGATGAGGCGCTGCAGCACGGCGACGGCTTCTTCCGACTGATTCATCTCACCCTTCCGCGCCGCGCTGTCTCGCCTTGCAGGCCCGCAGCGGCGTTCGAATCCGCCTACCTCATCCGCGCCGGCTTTCCAAACCATTATTCATCCGATATATCGGTTGCATACTATCGATGTTCAATGCCGTCGCCGGAGGAATGATCCTTGAAATACGCCCCCCATCTCGAGCCCAGTCCCTTGCCGTTTTCGCCCTTCAAGAGTTGCACGGTGCCGCGGCCGATCGGCTGGCTGTCGAGCGTCAGCGCAGCCGGCGTCGAAAACATTGCGCCCTACAGCCAATGGCAGAACCTCACTTTCGACCCGCCGATGGTGATGTTCTCGGCGAACCAGTATCCAGACGGTCGCCGCAAGGACACGGTCCTCAATGCCGAAGAGACGGGCTGGTTCGTCTGGAACATGGCGACCTTCGACCTGCGCGAGGCCGTGAACATCAGCGCGATGGCCTTGCCCGCGCATGAGAGCGAATTCGAGCGCCTGAACGTCACCAAGGAATACGCCGATAACGCCCGCATTCCCATGGTCAGGGAAAGCCCGGTCAAGTTCGAGTGCAGATATGTCAGCACTCACCGGATCAAAGGCAATTCACCGGTCGGCTCCATCGATATCGTCTTCGCCCAGGTCGAGAAGATCCACATCGATGATGATGTGATCTTGCCGAGCGGAAAGCTCGACATCGAGAAGATCAAGCCGATCGCCCGGCTTGGTTATTTTGACTACACGGTGGTCAAGGACATCTTCGAGATGCGGGTTCCGGGTGCTGACGGAGACGCGCGGCAAGGCCTGGAGGGGCGCTCCACCTTGCGTTGACGGTTTCACCGATTTTCTCACCGAAGAACCAAACAATAAGAGGGGAATTCCATGTCAACGGCCGAGCTATCCCTGGCGGATCGCGCCCCGACCTCGCGTCGCATCAAGGATCTGATCGCAGTCAATTTCGGAAATACGCTGGAATGGTTCGATTGGGCGATCTATACGATATTCGCTCCCTATTTCGCGCTTCAGTTCTTTCCGTCGAACGATAAGTCAGCCGCGTTGCTGGCGGCCCTGGCCGTATTCGCCGCCGGTTTCCTGACCAGGCCTCTGGGTGGCCTGATCTTCGGGCTCTACGCCGATCGCGTCGGCCGCAAGCGCAGCCTGACGCTCGCCATGCTGGTGACGGCCGGCGGCAGCGTCGTCATCGCCTGCGCTCCGACCTATGCCTCGGCTGGCCTGTTTGCCTCCGTCGTCCTGCTGGTCGCGCGCCTCGCCCAGGGCATCGCCCATGGTGGCGAGATGGGCACATCGGTGACCTATCTGGTCGAGCGCGCGCCGCCGCACCGGCGCGCGCTCTACGGCAGCACGTCGTGGATGAGCGTCGTGCTTGGCACGATGATCGCGACCTGCACCGGTCTCCTGCTCAATGCCAATCTCGAACGGGCGGCCCTGGAAAGCTGGGGCTGGCGCATCCCCTTCGCGATGGGGGGCCTGCTCGGGCTCTACGGCCTGTACCTCAGGCGCAAGCTGACGGAAACGGCCAGCTTCGAGAAGAAGCAGAAGCAGGCGCAGACCGCCAGGACGACGGGACTTGCGCCGCTTGCACGGAATTGGCGCGGCGTAGCCGTGGTCTTCGGCCTCTCCGCCGGCGGCTCGATCATGTTCTACACCTGGCTGATCTACAGCCCGACCTTCGCCCAGATCAGCCGTGGTCTCGACGCAAAGTCGGCCCTGACGGCGAGCCTCATCGCGCAAGCGGTCTTCTTCGCCGCGATCCCGCTGGTCGGCTGGCTCGCCGACCGGTTCGGACGACGGCCCTTCATCATCCTGTTCGGGCTCGGCTTCATCGCCCTGACCTTCACTCTGGACGGCATGATCACCAACCAGTTCAGCGGGCTGCTCTCGGCGATGATCGCGGCGCTGCTGATCCTGGCCTGCCTGTTTGGGGTGAACACGGCGGTCTGGGCCGAAGTGTTTCCCACCGAGATCCGGGCGACCGGGGTGAGCGGGCCGCTCTCATTGGCGACCGCGATCTTCGGAGGCACCGCGCCCTATGTGAACACCTATCTCGCCCAGCAGGGTCAGCATTCGCTGTTCCTCGTCTATCTCATGGTCGTGTCCGCGATCACCTTGCTGACCGGCTTCCTGATCCCGGAAACCAGGCATCTCGATCTGGACCGGCCGGACACCGGACGCCTGGCCAACAGCCCGCGAGAATGATCCCCGAGAATGATCCCAGGGATACCGGCCCTGGCCTGAAGGCCCAAGGTGAACAAGAGGAGGGCCGCCGATCGTGCGGCCCTCTGCACCGTCTTCCACCCCGCCATCCCCGCCGCCAGCAGGCTGTCGCTCATCACCGCTCCGGAGGCGGAGGCAGGCGGCCCGACCGAAATCCCGGTACGGCCCCGGCCTGGCGTGCCCGGCTTGGGCCGCCGCTCAGGCCGACAGCGTCAACGGAGCCAGCCGCCTGATGAAGTCGGCCTGCGAGCGGCTGCCGGTTTTCGCCAGCACCGCCTTGACCTGGCCGCGAACCGTCTCCCGGCCGACCCCGCGCGACAGCGCGAGCTGCTCGACCGTGCAGCCCTCCAGGAGCCCGCCGGCGACGGCTGCCTCCGCCCGGGTCAGATCATAGAGCTCACAAAGCAGGGAGGCTTCGATCCGCAGGCTTCGGGCCGACGTCGTGATGACGAGCAGGGCCTGGGCGCGCGAGAAGATATCCCGCGCCAGGCGGCGGACCGGCAGCACATGGACGATGAAGGCGGGGCGGTCGCCCTTGCAGGGCACCGGGATCGAGCGGGTATCGCCAACCCGGTCATGCCCGAGATCGGCAAGCGCCTTTTGCAGCAGCGCGTTCGCACGGGGATCCTCGAGCGCGATCTTGTCCCTTGCCCTGACGAGATCTGTCCGATTAGCGCCTCGAAGCCCGGATTGGCCGCGCTGAGCGCGCCGCCGGCGCCGACCAGGGCAGCCGGAGAACCGGCCTTCTCGAAGGAATCGAGGCTCACCTGGGCGCGTTGCATCTGCAGCTTCGAGGCCAGAACCGCGGCCCGTGCGAGGTGCGGGCGGACGCTGTCGAGCAGTTCGGTATCGCGACGGGAGACCGGACCCAGTTCGAACTTGCGCTCCAGGGTGAAGACGATGGTCTCGCCCGATGACGAACGCACATGGGTTGCCGTGCCCCAGCCATAGCCCTCGGGCCGCAGGAAATCGCGATAGAGCGCGGTCTCGGCCAGCTCGTCCTCTGTGAAGAGGTCGTGATCGGTCACGAAACCGGTCCCGCCATGCGCCAGAAGGCCGGCCATGCGCGCATTCCGGTCCATCCAGCCCTGATCCAGGAAGCGCTGGAAGACCGGTGAAAACTCCTTGGACGCGACCCAGTTCGTGCCTTGTCCGGAATGCACGAAGAGTAGCCCCCCGGTACAGCCGGCGATCTCTGCCAACCGCGCGATCGCCGTCGGCCAGACCTCCGGAACGGCGGCGGCCTCATAGAGCATGGCGACCGCATCCCCGAACTCATTGGCATCCAGCATGATCGTCGATTCCCCCGCAAACGAGAGTGGAGCAGCGCGAGCCGTTGCTCAATCGTCTTGGCCGAGACCTGTTGTGGACGCAGATGATGGTCAGGCAGATCGCTGGCCGACAGGACGAAACCTTGGCAGGGAAGGCCCACAGTTGGGTCGCCAGAGCGGTCCTCACCTTATTGTGGACGGTGAGATATCGCGCGTAAGG
Source organism: Bosea sp. BIWAKO-01 (assembly GCF_001748145.1). NCBI lineage: Bacteria > Pseudomonadati > Pseudomonadota > Alphaproteobacteria > Hyphomicrobiales > Alloboseaceae > Allobosea > Allobosea sp. BIWAKO-01. The sequence continues at coordinate 6,699,629 of NZ_BCQA01000001.1, read as the reverse complement.
GACTCTATTGATTCATGTCTTCGCATGGCCGCCGGACATGCCTGCAGGTGTGCGGGCCGAGGGCTTGCCGCTGACCTTGCGACGCTGGTGGGCAAGCGCTGTCGGCACTTGGCCGAGAATAGCAATTTATTGGCGTGAAGGCGCAAATTGCAGCGCGAAGCGCTGTGTTAGCGCAGCTTCGACAATGAAGATTTACGCTGCGGTCTGTCCGATTTCGCCTTCGCGGATGATCGCGTCCGCACCCGAAACAATGGACGCGACGATGTTCAATGAGTTTTCCCGTCGGTCGAAGGCGACCAAGATTGCTGGCCGGCTGGAAGCCTTCATCAGCATGCTCAACGCCGCCGCTGAAATCAGCGCCGCCTCTGGTCATGGCGATGCCCGCCGCATGTTCGAGAACACGCTGGCATTCTACGCCGCTGTCTGGGCCGCGGCGGACGCCTATGGGCAATTGCTTCGCGCATCGCCCCAGGAGACCGCGGAAGCCGTGCGGCTGCACATCGGACGCGTCGCCGATGCCGCCGAGACGTTCGAGCTGATGCAGACCGCCTTTTCGCTGCCGGAGCTTGCCCCGGTTGTTCAGGCCACTGGTTTTGCGATCTTCACGAGCTCTTCCGCCCCGGCTGGCGGCACGGTTTCGCATCGGCTGATCCCGCTCGCCGAGCTGATCGCCAATTTCAAGGGGCGCCCTCGTCTCTCCAGTTGATCCGGTGCCCGCGAACGGCACGGCACCAGGGATCGGAACCTCGGCGCCAGGCTGTTCGTTCTCGCGGCCGGCAGTCCTACCGAGGGATGCATGACGAATCCTGGATGAGCGCGGCGCGGGGCCAGTGCGAACCACGGCGGCTTCATCGTTACAGCAGCGGAACAGGCCCTCACTTTCTCCCCGTTACCTGGGGTTGTCGAGACAATGGAGCGAGCTTCGCCCACGGTTCGTTCGTTCGTTGATATCGGCCATGCTGCCCGCGCGGCCCCCGCCTATTCGACCGGGGCCCAGCTGCGGTCGGGGTCGTAGCGCAGCAGGCGTTCCGCCATCGCGCTGGTCTTCGGTCCGAGGTTCTTCTGCAGCACGACCCCGTTATGTCCGCAGATGAAGGTCATGACGCCGGTCTTGCCCCATTCGGCCGGCCAGGCCACGAGGCCGAAGCCAGCGATCATGTTGCCGTTGACGACATAGGAATGCGCGCCGCCGGGCGCCCAAGGTCCCTGTGCCTTGAGGATGCGAAAGCGATAGCCGGCATAGGTTTTGTTCCCGCGATCCAGCAGGGCCTCGCTCAGGGCGCCTTCGAGGGGGCTGACATCGGCCTGCCCGGTTCTCGGCCAGTACAGCCCGTCCTGCGTGCCGGGCGTCGAGATCAGGTTCTGGGCATATTCCGGCACCTGATCGCCATCATGATCCTTCCGGATATATTCGCGCTGGGCGCCGATATAGGCCTGGCAGGCCTCGATAGCGCGTAGTTCGTTCTCGCCGACGGCGCGGTTGAGGATTTCGCTGCGCCCGGCCGGGACATCGAACATCCAGGCCTCGCCGCGTCGGACGATCGGGATCGGGAACTCGAACTTGCGTTTCCCGATCGTCAGGATCCGCGTCGCGTCGCCGCGCGGCGTCAGCGTGACGGATTCCGCCGCGGCCTCATTGAACCGGTCGAGTCGTGCGCGGTCCAGCGTGGCGTCGCCGGTGCTCAGCACGTCGCGAGCCCCCGGCCCGAAAATGCGATCGAGCACGCCGGGCTCGCGCGCCCGGGCCGCTTCGACCAGCGCGCTGGACGCCGCATCGGGGGAGGGGAAGCTCTGCTGGGCTGCGGCAGGGCCTGCCATCAACAGGACCGCGAGCGAGACCGGGACTGAAAACCGAGCGTGATGTGCCATGATCATGTCCCCAATCAGCGCCGTCCACCGCGACCACCACCACCGCCGCCGCGGCCACCGCCTCCGCCGATATGCCCACCGCCGCCACGGCCGCCACCGCCGATGTGAGCGCCGCCACCGCGACCTCCGCCGCCGATCTGTCCGCCTCCGCCGCCGCGCCCCGCCGGCATGTTGATCTGCCCACGGCTGGCCGCGCCGCGATTGCCATAGGCCGCCGCGCCGCGCCCGGCATCGATGCCGTCGAAGGCGGTCGGGGCTGCCGGGCGAGGTCTGGCACCCTGTGGCGCCGCTGGTCGCGCCTGTGCCGTCGGAGGCCGTGCCGAGGGCCGGTCAGGGCCCGACGGTCGCGTCGCGGGTCGGCCTGCGTCGACCTGCGGTCGCCCCTGTCCAGCCCCGCCCTGGGGGCGGTCCTGGCCGGGCCGTGCATCGGGGCGGGCGGGTTGCTGGGACGGACGCTGGCCGATCATGCCTGCCGCCGCGCCTCCGATCGCGCCTGCCGCCGCACCGCCCAGCACACCACCGATGCCGCCGGCGCCGCCTGGGCCAGCGCCACCCGGGCCACCGATGCCGCCTGGACCGCCAACACCGCCTGGGCCGCCTGGACCGCCGACGCCACCGGGCCCTCCGGGGCCACCGACGCCGCCAGCCGACCCGGGGCCGCCAATGCCGCCAACGCCACCCGGGGCGCCTGGCCCACCGACGCTGCCGATGCCGCCTGGGCCTCCCGGACCACCTATGCCGCCTGGACCAACTGGGCGGCCTGGGCGGCCTGGGCCGCCGGGGCGGGCGAGGCCGGGCTTGGTCCCCTGGCCAGGCCGATACCGGTCAGGGTCGGGCCGCCACGGCTTGGTGTTGCCGATGCTGTTGCCGTTGCCGATGTTGTTCCCGCTGCCGATGGTATTGCCGCCGCCGATATTGATCTCGTTGCCGATATTGATGTTTCCGCGCCCGGGCGCGCCGGGATAGCCGGGCCGGTAGCCTGGATAACCCGGCCAGCGCGGCGGATAGACTGCACCGGTGCCCCAGTTCCACGGGTTGTTGTACATCACGGCGCCGACGGCGATGGCCGTCCCGAAGGTCAGGAGCGCGCCCGGGACGGCGGAAGCGACAGGCTGGTAGACGACGGCGGGATCGTAACTGGGAACGTAGATCACCTCCGGCTCTGCCGGCTCGATATAGATGACGTTGCTGGATCCCTCGGTCTTCTGGACGACGGTCTGCTGCGGCGTCGACTTCAGGGCGCCGCCCTTGGCCGCCTGGGCTCGCAGGTCCTGGATGACGGCGGCGACATCCGTCGGCTGGTAGACGAAGGCGTCGCCGAGATCGCTCGTCCAGTCGAGGTTCTCGTTCATCTGCTTGATCAGGTCGGGAAACCGGATCAGCGCCTTGACGCTGGCATCCCAGTTCATGGCGTCGGCTGCCGTGAAGTCGGCCTTCTCGACGGCCGCCTTGTTGCGCTCGATCCAGCGCGCCGCCTGCACGATGTCGAGCGGATAGGCCGAGGCCGGAAGCAGCTGGGCGAGCAGCGAGTCGGGGTAGAGTGCGATCGGCTTCACCAGCGGCTCGATCTCGGCACGGGTGAAGACCGCGTCCGCGGCCTGCACTGGCGCGGTCTGTGCAGCCTGGGGCGCTGGAGCGGCCTGTTGGGCGAATGCGGCGCCGAGGCCCGGGAGAAGGGCGCTGGCTGGAGCCAGCGCCAGCGCCATTGCCGATAGCGCAATCATTCCGTGTCGCATGCCCGTCCTCGCGCTCGAGTATCTGCCACCAAGCTGTTCCGACACTGGCCGGCTCGCCTATCTGAAACGACCCACATTCACGATCTGGACGCGTCGGTTCGCCGCTGCGTCCGGGTTCTTCCGGTTCTGCAACTGTTCTTCGCCGAGGCCGACCGAGACAATCCTGGCAGGCGAGATGCCGAACGTGGTGACCAGCGCGTCACGAACCGCATCGGCCCGCTTCTGGCTGAGCGTCAGGTTGGACTTGCGGTCGCCGACCGCATCGGTGTGGCCGACGATCAGGAACTTGTATTCCCGCAAGGTCGGGTGGAGCAGAGAGTCGGCGATCACGCCAACCGTGCGGAACGATGCAGGGCGGATCACCGCCGAGCCGGTTCGGAATTGGATCTCGACGGTGAATTGGGAGAGATTGTCCAGTTCCTGCGAGAGCGGCTCGCGCAGCGAGGCATCCGGGCCTCGGTTGGCGGCGACGCTGTCGACGGCCTGGCGCCGGAGCGCGGCGACGTCGATCGATTTCGACTGATCGAGGACGTTCAGCGTTTCGATCAGCTGCGCGTCGTTGAGCCGCTCCTGGGCCTGCACAGCCGTGGCTGCGGCGCTGAGGGCGATGGCGGCGGAGAAGACGAGGGCGATGGGTTTCATGGGATGCACTGTCCTGTCAGTTCCAGCCGGCATCGACGATGACCTGCTTGCAGCCATTGCTGACGACTTTCGATGCGGTCAGCAGGCACTGCAGCCTGTAGCCATCATGGGGCTGCACACCGCTGCAATATTGGCCAAGGTCGCGCTCGCAGACCTTGACCGCGGCGGCCTGGGCATTGGCCCGTTTCGCGAGCGATTGGAAGACTTCTGCCGAAGCGCTCTTGCAGCCGGCCGAAAGCCGCGCCTGGTTGCGATCCAGGCACGTTTTGACGGCGCCGCCGCCAAGCGAAACCTTCGAGCAAAGCTTGTCGATGTCCGAACCACAAGATTTCGCCAGCCGGTCATAGGCTTCGGCGAAGGTGAGCGTCTGGGCCGAACCGGCCAGTGGGATCATCATGCTAGTTAGCAGGCAGGCTGCGGCGAGGGCTTTGCGTAGACTCACGATCGTCTCCCTGGTTTCGGTCGGTAATCCCCCGCGTTCTCTTATTTTATTGCCCTTGGGGGAAGGGCAGAAGAGAGAACGTATCCGAAGGTTCCAGCCAATCAAGTGGTCAGGCGATTTCAGCGAGGTCAGCGTTCTTCTTGCCGGAAAGCGCCAGGGGGTGAGTTGATCGATCAGGAGGCGCACGAAGACATCTGGGCGGCCGGCACCAGAACATGTTGGCTGCTTGCAGATCTCGTCCTGGCGGGAGGCTGTCGTGACAGAGGCCAGTCCCCGGGGGGCGAAACTCGATCTTCTTCGAGGTTGGGTGAGGGAGAAACAGGCCGGGGCTCACGCCGGCGATGGACGGTCCCCCGCAGCGCGCGTCACTCTGCGAGCATGAGCTCGGCGGCACGCTCACCGACCACCATTTCCAGAGCGTTGGTGTTGCTCGAGCGGATCATTGGAGAGATTGACGCGTCCGCGATGCGCAGGCCGCTGAGCCGATGCATCCCGAGGCTCGTATGATCACCGATTCAATAGGGGCCGGCCCCAGGCGCCAGCGGAATCGTGGCGCGATCGTTCAATCCCAGTGAGATCGGTCATGATATCCCGTCGCGAACGACGCCCGCGACGCACCAGGAGATTGCCATGCGCCTCGCATTGAACGATTCGGCGGTGAGGGCACCCAAGCGCATGGCAAGGGATGGCGGGGGCAGGTCTCCCAGGCGCTCTCCCTGGCCGACGGCGCCGGGGTGCAGAGGAGCTTCGCCGATTATGCCGCGCCGCACGTCTCCGGCGTGCCGGGAATGATCATCGATCTGATCGATGCCCGCGAGGACCCGACAGGTGCCGTGGAGACTGCAATCGTGACGGCGCCAGCGATCGCTAATGCCGTCGCCGCCATGACCGGCAGGCTTGTGCTGGGGCGGCCCTGGCAGGCCGATCAGCCGGCATGATGCGATGGAGCCGCCTTGCCCTCCTTGCCGGCGTGCTGGCGCTCGGCGGTTGCTCCATTGCCCCGACGGGCCAGGCCCTCGATCCGCAAACATTGCGCGTGGCCGCTCAGCAGCCAGAGCCTTGGTCGGCGCAGGGCAACGGCCGTCATGTGCTCGCCTTGTCGAGCGGCGGGGCAGATGGCGCCTTTGGAGCTGGCGTGCTCGTCGGCTGGACGCAAAGCGGCAAGCGGCCGAGGTTCGATCTGGTCAGCGGCGTCTCGACGGGGGCATTGCAAGCGCCTCTCGCCTTTCTCGGACCGCGCTACGACCGGATACTGGAGGCGGTCTATACCACGACGCGCACCGCGGACGTGCTCAAGGGCAACGGCATCGGGGTGCTCATCAAGGCAGGGCTCAACAAGGCCGATCCACTGCGCCGGACGCTCGAAGGCGTGATCACCGAACCCATGCTGGCCGAAATCGCCGAGGCGCACCTTCAGGGTCGGCGGCTCTACGTCACCACCACCGACCTGACGAACGGTCGGCCGGTCACGTGGGATATGGGCCGGCTTGCGGCATCGGGCCGGCCCGATGCGCGTCGTGCCTTTATCGAGATGCTGGTGGCTTCGGCGGCCCCGCCTGGCTTCGTCGAGCCGGTCCCGCTCCTGGACACGGCAAGCGGCGTGGTCGTGCTTCATGGCGATGGCGGCGTGATGCGCCCCATCGCGGTCGAGCCCGCTATGGTGCGCGGCGCGGGCAGGGTGAACCTCTGGGTCATCGCCAATGGACATGTCAGCTCCGTCGCTGCGACGCAGGCCACCGGACATGGCGCGGTCACGCTGGCGCGTCGCGGCGTGTCAGAGCTCCTGAGAAGCCTGCTTGTCATCGCCGTCGAGCGCGCGGCGATGCTGGCGAAGGATGAAGGCGCGGCATTCCGGCTGCAGCGCCTTCCGAACGCCATCCCCGAAACGGAAAACCCCTTCGTTTTCGAGCCTGCCGAGATGCGGCGCCTCTTCGAGGTCGGCCGGCGGCATGGCAAGGATCCAGCGAGCTGGCTGCGTGCCGCGCCAGAGGCCGGCGCATGATGTCCCCGGTGAAGGACGATCTCACGGGGGCTGCGCTCGTTCGACTGATGCAGCTGTCTTTCGCTGAACAGGAGATCAGCCTGCCTGACCGCGGGCCGAAGACACGGCCCAATTCGCCCCACGCGTCGCTCACCGACAAGACAGCCCTGGCCGAGGCCGTGCTGGCTGCACACGGTCCCGCCGCACTTCTGAAGGTTGGTCAATCGGTGCAGCGCATGGCGTTCGATCCACTTGGAGCGGCGCTGCTTGCCGCGCGGAATGGGCCAGACCTGATTGCGCGCTGGAACCGGCTGGAGCGCTACATTCACACAAGGCACCCCATCATCGTCCGCTCCGTCAGCGAAACCGGGGCGCTGCTCGATCATCGCGGGGCGCCCGAGGATCCGCCAAGCCCGGCGGTCGACTACGTGTTGGCGGGCGTTATCGCCGGACTTCTTGCGGTGGCGGGCTGCACCGATCTCTGCCTGGCCATCGGGCCTGATGACGAGCCGTCAGTCGTCATCGCGGCAGGCGCTGTGGTGGACGGGGCGCAGCCGATCGCCGAGCAGACAGGGCTCTGGCGCCTGAGCTGGACGCCCGGAACAAGGCAACCCGGGCCCGCTGCCGCGTTGTACGCCCAGCCGGATCAGCACTTGAGCAAGCCAAGCCGGACTGCGATTGCGCTGGTCGAAGGCGATTTGCTCGTGATCTGGTCTTTGCCACGTCTCGCAAGACAGCTTGGTCAGTCGCCGCGCACCTTGCAACGTCGCTTCGCTGAGGACGGCCTGTCGCTGCAGGGGCTGCGACGCGCCTCGCAAATTCGTCACGCGAGCCTGATGCTGCTGAGCGGGCCGGCTTCGCTGGCGTCGATCGGCTTCGCCTGTGGCTTCAGCGATTCCGCCCATTTTACGCGCGCCTTTCGCAAGGCGACCGGCATGAGCCCGACAGAGTTCCGAAACTCGGCCAGGACCGGAGCAAACCAAGGCTGATGCGTTGGTGGAGCCGCATGGCCGGTCTGTGATCCCGAGCTTTGATGGCGTGACGTCCTTTTGAATGGAGGGGGCACGACGGGCTAGGTTCTCCACGGGAGCGCCGCGGCGCCGGCGGCGGTCTCTCACGGTCAGGCCGAACAGGGGGGCTCCGGGATGTCGGCGGTCGCGCTGTCTGCGCAGGTCACTCCGCGAACATGAGTTCGGCGGCACGCTCGCCGACCATCATCGCCGGAGCGTTGGTGTTGCCCGAGGGGATTGTCGGGAAGATCGAGGCATCGGCGATGCGCAGGCCGCTGAGGCCATGCACCCTGAGGCTCGCATCGACCACTGAATCCGCAGGATCGGGCCCCATCCGGCAGGTGCCGCAGGGGTGGAAGACCGAATAGGCCTGCTGCCGGATGGCGTCGAGCTGCGCCTCGTCATCGCTGCAATCTGGCCCCGGACGGATCTCGCTCTCGATCAGGGCGGCGAAGCTCGGCGCCGCTGCCAGGCGGTGCAGGAAGCGTGCGCCGGCGAGGATGTCGCGGATATCCTCCGCATCGGAGAGATAGTTCGGTTCGATCACCGGGGCGACATGGGGATCGGCCGAGCGGATCGCGACATGGCCGCGGCTGCGCGGCCGGCAGGGCGAGACACTGGTGCTGAAGCCGGAGAACGGATCGGGCTTCATCAGCGCGCGCACGCCGGGCAGGGCGCGCTCATAGCTCAACGGCGAGAAATAGAGCTGCATGTCCGGGCGCTCGAGCCCCGGCCGCGTCTTGAAGAAGCCGCCGCCCTGGTTGACGCTGAGCGAGAGCGGGCCGCTGCGCTGAAGCGCGTATTGCAGGGCCATGCCGATGCGGCCGGACCAGGACAGCAAAGCCTCGTTCAGGCTGGGCTGCCTGGACCGGTAGACATGGTCGTAGCAGAGATGGTCCTGGAGATGGGCGCCGACCGCCGGCAAGGCGTGCAGGGGCGTGATGCCGTGCTCAGCGAGCAGCGCGGGCGCCCCGATGCCGGAAAGCTGCAGGAGCTGGGGCGAATTGATTGCGCCCGCCGAGACGATGATCTCGCCGGCGGTGCGGAAGCTGACGGGCTGGCCGTCGCGCCGACCCTCGACGCCGACCGCGCGGCGCCCTTCGAACAGGATGCGCGAGGCGAGAACCCCGGTCTCGACCTTGACGCGCCCGGCCTTGCGGGCCGGATGCAGATAGGCGCGTGCCGCCGATTCACGCAGGCCGCCGCGCGTCGTGATCTGGTAGATGCCGGCGCCCTCGCAGCTTTCGCCGTTGAGATCGGGATTGAAGGGCAGGCCGGCTTCCTCGGCCGCCTTGACGAAGATCGGCGTCAGCGGATGGACCACCGAGGCGATGTCCTCGACATGCAACGGGCCGCCCGCGCCATGCCAGACCGAGGCGCCGAGCGCATGGTCCTCCATGCGGCGATAGGCGGCGAGCACCTCGCGCCAGCCCCAGCCGGGATTGCCCATCGCCTCCCAGCCGTCGAAATCCTCACGCTGGCCGCGCATATAGACCATCGCATTGATCGCGCTCGACCCGCCCACGACCTTGCCGCGCGGCTGGTAGATCTCGCGGCCGGCGAGCCCCGGCTGCTTTTCCGTCCGGTACATCCAGTTCAGGCGCGGGTGGTAGAAGGTCTTGCCGTAGCCGATCGGCAGATGCAGCCAGGGGCTCAGGTCGCGCGGCCCGGCTTCCAGCACAAGGATGCGGCCGCGCCCGGCCAGCGCCAGGCGCCCGGCCAGCGCGCAGCCGGCCGAGCCTGCGCCGATGACGATGACATCCCATTCCTCCAAGACGGACTCCCTGCCGCTTCCGGCGTTGGCTGAGCATCAGGCTTTCGATGCGTTGGCATCGGCTTTCCCCAAAGCCGCCAGCCACTTTTCGGGTCGATGCAATAGGATGAATTGGGCTAGCCGCTAAGGGCCATTCTGTTCGAAGCGCCAGTCCAATCGGCGAGCAAGATCAAGCCGCGGATCAGCCAGGGGCGATATCGTCGATCGCCTGCCTGAGGCCCAGCACGCCGGCCTGGATCTGTGCCGGCGTGAAGCCGCTGAAGCCGAGCACGAGCCCGTCCCGCTCCATCGGTTCCAGGCTGAAGCGGCTGATCGGCGCCACCGTGATGCCGCGCCGGGCGGCCGCCTGCGTCACCGCGACGGCATCGAGCCCCTCGCGCAGGAGGCCGATCGTGTGCATGCCGGTATGGGTGGGCACGACGGTGAGATCGCCCGCAAGATGTGCATCCGCCGCGGCGATCAGCGCCTGGTGGCGCTCCTGGTAGAGCTTGCGCATGCGCCGGACATGGGTGGCGAAATGGCCCTCGACGATGAAGTCGGCGACGATGCCCTGCAGCGCGGTGGGCACACCCGGCGAATAGGCGTCGAGGCAGATGCCGATCTGCTCGGCGAGCTGGGGCGGGGCGACGAGGAAGCCGAGGCGCAGCGAGGGAAACAACGTCTTCGAGAAGGTGCCGACATAGATCACGCGGCCGGTGAGATCGATGCTGGTCAGCGTCGCCAGCGGCGCGCCCTGGAAGCAGAACTCGCCGTCCCAGTCATCTTCGATGATCCAGGCCGAACTCGCCTGCGCCGCCTCCAGCAGGGCCAGGCGCCGCTCCAGGCTCATCTTGGCGCCGAGCGGCTGCTGGTGCGAGGGCGTGACGAAGGCGAGCTTGAAATCCGGCGCGCGGCGCAGGCCCGCCTCGACGATCAGCCCGGCCTCGTCGACCGGCACCGGCACGATATCGGCGCCCGACAGGATCAGGCTGTTGCGCGCGCCGATCGCGCCCGGGTTCTCGAACCAGACCTTGTCGCCGGGATTGATCAGGGTCGCGCCGAGCAGCTGGAAGGCCTGCTGCGCGCCCGCGACGATGAAGATCTGCTGCCATTCGCAGGCGATGCCGCGGTTGAGCCTGAGATGGGCCGCGATCGCCTGGCGCAGCACCGCTTCGCCATGGGGATCGGGATAGCCGAGCACCTGCTGGCGCGCCTTGCGCCAGTGCCGGCCGGAGAGCTTGGCCCATTGCGCCATCGGGAAGGCGTCGAAAGCCGGCATCGCCGTGGTGAAGGCGCGCGGCTGGTGCGGCAGGCGCGTGCCGAACAGTTTTGAGGCGGAGTCCATCGCCTGCGCCAGCTTGAGTTTTGCGGTCGGCACGGCCACCGCCGCGGTCGCGGGCGCCGGCCGCTCGCTCGCCAGCGCCTGGCTGACATAGGTGCCGGCGCCGACGCGCGTTTCGACCAGCCCCTCCGAGGCGAGCCGCTCGAAACTCTCGACGATGGTGGTGCGGGCGACGCCGAACTCCTGCGCCAGCGTGCGCGTCGCCGGCAGCCGCTCGCCGACCTTGAGCGCACCGCCCAGGATCAGCTCGCGCAAGCCGACGCAGATCTGGACGCTGAGCCCATGCGGCCCGTCGCGATCCAGCACGATCGACTGCAGCAGGACGCCTTCCTCGCGTTTGACCATGTCTTCCCCATCTCGGCGATTGTCTCGCCTAAGCCAGCGTTGGTCCCGATCCCGCGGATTGGACTGCTGCTTTCGTCAGAATGGACCTTGGGTTCAGGCCAATTCAAGTCCCCTTCTGGGCCCGCCGCAGCCTCGCAATCGCGCCGGGTCACGGCGAGGGAGCAGGCCGCGGCAGCCATGAAGATCACCCGTCTCGAGAGCTTCACGACGCCCGATGTCGGCTTCGTCCGCGCTACCTGCGAGGATGGCAGCCAGGGCTGGGGCCAGTTCTCGCCCTATAACGCCGACATCACCGCCACCGTCTTCCACCGCCAGGTCGCCCGCTGGGCGATCGGCTGGGACGCCTTTGCGGTCGATGACCTCGTCGCGACGATCGGCGAGCGCGAGCACAAGTTTCCAGGTTCCTATCTCTGCCGCGCCCTGACCGGGCTCGACACGGCGCTCTGGGACCTGCGCGGCCGCAAGGAGCGGAAGAGCGTCTGCGAATTGCTCGGCGGCACGCCGCGCCCGTTTCCGGTCTATGCCTCCAGCATGAAGCGCGGCGAGATCACCCCGGAAGCGGAGGCCGAGCGCCTGGCCCGGCTGCGCGATGCCCATGGCTACAATGCCTTCAAGTTCCGGGTCGGGCGCGAATGCGGTCGCGACCAGGACGAATGGCCCGGCCGCACGGAGGCGATCGTGCCGCAGGTCCGCGCCGCGCTCGGCGACGAGGCGACGCTGCTCGTCGATGCCAATAGCGGCTACACGCCGGCAAGCGCGATCGCGGTTGGCCGCATCCTGCAGGACCATGGCATCGTCCATTTCGAGGAACCCTGTCCCTATTGGGAACATGCCTGGACGCGTGAGGTCCGCGAGGCGCTCGACCTCGACGTCACCGGCGGCGAACAGGATTGCGACCTCGCGATCTGGCGCGCGATGATCGATGGGCGCGTCGTCGACGTCGTGCAGCCGGACATCTGCTATATCGGCGGCGTCGGGCGCATGCTCACGGTGGCGCGCTGGGCGGCCGAGGCCGGCCTGCCGGTGACGCCCCATTCCGCCAACCAGTCGCTGGTGACGGTGTTCACCCTGCATGTCATGGGCGCGCTCGCCAATGCCGGGCCCTATGTCGAATTCTCGATCGAGGGACCGGACTATTACCCCTGGGAGCAGGGGCTGCTGCGCAATCCGCCTAAAGCCCGCGACGGCATGGTCGCAATCCCCTCCGAGCCCGGCTGGGGCGTCGAGATCGAGCCCGACTGGCTCGCACGGGCCGAGTACCGCGTGACCGAGGTGTCGGCGTGACGCCCGACCGCGCGAGGCTGGTCGAGGAAGCGCGACGCACCGGCACGCTGGCAGGCCTGCCGCGCGGGCATTTCATCGGCGGCCGGCTCGTCGCCTCCGTCTCCGGGCGGGAGATGGAGAGTTTCGACCCCGGACGCGGCGTGCCCTTCGCCAGCGTCGCAGCCGGCGCCGCCGAGGATGTGGCGGCGGCGGTCGCTGCGGCACGAGCGGCGCTGTCTGGCCCCTGGTCGCAGATGACGCCGGCCGCCCGCGGCGAGATCCTGATGCGGGCGAGCCATCTGCTGCGCGAGCGCGCAGCGCGGTTCGCCGTCGTCGAGACGCTCGATTCCGGCAAGCTGCTCGCCGAATCCGAGGGCGATGTCGGCGGCGTCATCCGTGCCTTCGCCTATTATGCGGGGGCAGCCGACAAGCTCCATGGCGACAGCGTGCCGCTCGGCCCGGACTATCTCGGGGTGACGATCGAGGAACCGGTCGGTGTCGTCGCGCAGATCGTGCCGTGGAACTATCCGCTCTCGACGGCCGCGCGCGGCATCGCGCCGGCGCTCGCCGCCGGCTGCACGCTCGTCGTCAAGCCGGCCGAGCAGACGCCCTTCACCACCCTGATGCTGGCGGAATTGCTGCATGAGGCCGGGCTGCCCGACGGCGTGCTCAACGTCGTCGCCGGTACGGGGGCGGAAGCAGGCGCAGCGCTCGTCTCCCATCCCGACATCGACCACATCACCTTCACCGGCTCGGTCGCGACCGGCCAGCGCGTGATGCGGGCAGCCGCCGAGCATGTCACCCGGCTGGCGCTCGAACTCGGCGGCAAATCCCCCGTCGCGCTGCTGGCCGATTGCGAGATCGGGCCGGCGGTCGAGGGCGTGCTCGGCGCGATCTACGAGAATGCCGGTCAGATTTGCTCAGCGGGCTCGCGGTTGATCCTGGAGGCGCCGATCGCGGGCGAGGTTCTCGACCGGCTCGTCGCACGCGTGTCAGCGATGCAGCTCGGCCATGGCCTGGGCGAGGCCGGCATCGGGCCGATCAATTCGCTGCAGCAACTCGCGCGCATCGAGGCCCATGTCGAGCGGGCGCGTGCGGCCGGCAACCGCATCCTGATCGGCGGCGGCATCATCCCGGGTGGCGAATGCGGCGGTGGCTGGTTCTATCGCCCGACCATCATTCTCGCCCGCGGCCCCGACGACCCGCTGGTGCAGGAGGAGATCTTTGGCCCGGTCCTGACGGTGCAGATCGCAGCCGATCTGGACGAGGTCATCGCGGCGGCAAACGCGACTTCCTATGCGCTGGTCGCCGGCATCTACACCCGTGACCATGCCAAGGCCTGGCGCTTCGCGCGCGCGGTCGATGCCGGCCAGGTCTACATCAACGAGTTCTTCGCCGGCGGCATCGCCATGCCCTTCGGCGGTAACCGTAAATCCGGCTTTGGCCGGGCCAAGGGCATGGCGGGCTTGCGCAGCTACTGCAAGCTCAAGAGTGTTGTGGCGCGGCTCTGAACGGGCCCGGGGGGAAACGACGGAATGTCGACTGAGCTGTTTACCGCCGATTTCAAGGCGGCACCCTATTGGTGGGACGGAGTCCCGCGGCCGGAATTGCCCCGCTCGGAGCCGCCGAAACAGGCCGATGTCGTGGTTGTCGGCTCCGGCTATACCGGCCTGCATGCCGCGCTCCAGACCGCCAGGGGCGGGCGCAGCACGGTTGTGCTCGATGCGGAAGCCGCCGGCTTCGGCTGCAGCACCCGCAATGGCGGCCAGATCTCGACCAGCATCAAGCCCAGCCTTGACGCCCTGGCGCGCCGTCACGGCGAGAAGCGTGCCTTCGCGATCCTGCAGGAGGGCCATCGCTCGCTGCGCTGGATCGGCGAGTTCGTGCGCGAGGAGGCGATCGACTGCGATTTCGGCGTGGTCGGGCGCTTTCACGCCGCCCATTCGCCGGGCCAGTACGAGATGCTGGCGCAACGCGTCGACAACCAGACCAAGGGCCTCGAAGTGCCCTGCCATGTCGTGCCGCGCACCGAGCAGCGCGACGAGATCGGCTCGGATCTCTACCATGGCGGCGTGGTCTATGCCGTCCATGCCTCGGTCAACCCGGCGCGCTATCACCAGGGCCTGCTGGAACGCGTCCTCGCGGCCGGCGCCGAACTCATGCCGTTCTGTCCGGCGACCGCAATCACTCGCCAGGGCAAGGATTTTCTGGTCGAGACGCCGCGCGGCACGATCCGCGCGCGCGACGTCATCGTCGCCACCAACGGCTATACCGGGCCGGCGACCGGCTGGCTGCGCCGCCGCGTCATCCCGATCGGCAGCTACATCATCGCGACCGAGCCGCTGGAGCCGGCGCTGATGGACAAGCTGATCCCGCGCAACCGCATCGTCAGCGATACCCGCAAGGTCGTCTATTACTACCGCGCCTCGCCCGACCGGCGGCGCATCCTGTTCGGTGGCCGCGTCTCGCTCAGCGAGACCGATCCGCGGCGCAGCGGGCCCAAACTCCATGCCGACATGAGCGCGATCTTCCCCGAGCTCGCCAAGACGCGGATCAGCCATTCCTGGTGCGGCTTCGTCGCCTACACCTTCGACGAGCTGATGCATGTCGGCCGCCATGACGGGCTCTACTACGCCATGGGCTATTGCGGGGCAGGCGTCGGCACGGCGAGCTATTTCGGCATGCGGCTCGGCCAGCAGGTGCTCGGCCTGGCCGAAGGCAAGACGGCGCTCGACGACCTGCCGTTCCCGACGCGGCCCTTCTACAGCGGCAATCCCTGGTTCCTCGCACCATCGGTCTTCTATTACCGCTGGCGCGATCGACTGGCCCGATGAGCCAGCAGGATCGTCTCTGCGGATTGGCCTTCCCCAATTCTCAGAATGGACCTTCTGGCCAGACCAATTCCAACAAACTCTGCACGCTCTCAATGGTGGGAAGCTGGGTCGCTGCGGCGACTGCGCGACTGCCGCTGGACATGCGCCCCTCAGCTCAGGAGATATGACATGCAGTGCCCGCCGATCCTGCCGTCGCGATCGACCCTCGTCCTTCTCCTGAGCCTGGCCGGCGCGCTGCCCGCCGTCGCGCAGGAGCTCACCGTCGTGTCCTTCGGCGGCTCCTATCAGGAGGCGCAGAGCAAGGCGCTGTTCGTGCCTGCGGCCAAGGCGCTGGGCATCAAGCTCAAGGAAGAGACCTATAGCAGCATCGCCGACCTGCGCCTCAAGGTGAAGGCCGGCGCCGTGACCTGGGATGTCGTCGCCAGCGGCTCCGGCAGCGCGGCGCGGGCGGGCTCCGAGGGCATCCTCGAAAAGCTCGACTACAAGGTCATCGACACCTCGAATTTCGTGCCCGGCACCGCGCAGGATTACTGCGTCGGCGGCGACGTCTTCTCCACGGTTCTGGCCTGGAACACCAAGACCTATGGCGAGAAGGGCCCGCGGAGCTGGGCCGATTTCTGGGACGTCAAGACATTCCCGGGCAAGCGCTCCTATCGCAAGGGCGTGGCCGGCGCACTCGAGCCCGCGCTGATGGCCGACGGCGTGCCGCCCGAAAAGGTCTACGAGGTTCTGTCGCAGCCCGGCGGCATCGAGCGCGCGATCAAGAAGATCCGCGAGCTGAAGCCGCATATCGCGGTCTGGTGGAGCTCGGGCGCCCAGCACGCCCAGCTGATGAAGGATGGCGAGGTCGACATGATCACCGGCTGGAACGGGCGCTTCGACGTCGCCGCCAAGGACGGTGCCAAGGTCGCCTACACCTTCAACCAGGCGCTGCTCGACTATGACTGCTTCGCCATCGCCAAGGGGGCACCGAACAAGGACCTGGCGATGAAGTTCCTGGCCGAGATCAGCAAGCCGCAATACCAGGCCGAATTCACCAAATACATCACCTACGGGCCGACCAACAAGAAAGCCTACGACCTCGGCACGATCGAGGCGGCCTATGCCAAGTCGCTGCCATCGCATCCCGACAATGCCGCCAAGCAGGTGCCGATCGACCTCGACTGGTACACCAAGTTCGAGACCCAGGCCTCGGCAGCCTATCAGAACATGCTGACCGAATGAGACTGGCGGCTGATTCCGGCGAGCGGGAGGCTGCCATCGCGGCAGCCCCGCTCGTCTCACCCGTAGGCAAGGCGCTGCCGATCGGCGTGCGGCGCCTGAGCAAGGCCTATGGCGCCGTCTCCGTGCTCGACGATGTCGATCTCGACGTCAGGCCGGGCGAGTTCCTGACCCTGCTCGGCCCGTCCGGATCGGGCAAGACGACGCTGCTGATGGCGATTGCCGGCTTCCTGCGGCCCGACAAGGGCAGCATCCGCTTCGGCGAACGCGAGGTCGTCCGGCTTGCGCCGCACAAGCGCGAGATCGGCATGGTCTTCCAGAACTACGCCTTGTTTCCGCACATGAATGTCGCCCGCAATGTCGGGTTCCCGCTCAGGCTGAGGCGCGTCCCGGCGAGCGAGATCGCCCGGCGCGTCGAGGCCGCGCTGGAGATGTTCCAGCTCGGTGGCTATGGCGAGCGCAGCATCAACCAGCTCTCCGGCGGCCAGCGCCAGCGCGTCGCGCTTGCCCGGGCCATCGTCTTCGAGCCGCGCATCATCCTGATGGACGAGCCGCTTTCGGCGCTCGACAAACAGCTGCGCGAGCGCATGCAGATCGAGCTGCGCCAGCTCCATGACCGACTGGGCACCACCACCGTCTATGTCACGCATGACCAGCGCGAGGCCCTGACCATGTCGGACCGCATCGCGGTGCTCGACCGCGGGCGGATCGCGCGGATCGACGCCCCGCGCGCGATCTACGATCAGCCCGGCAGCCGCTTCGTCGCCGAGTTCATCGGTGAATCCTCGTTTCTCGATGTCACTATCGCCGATGGCATCTGCCGGGCGGCCGGCGCCGTCATCCAGGCGCCCAAGGTCCCGGCCGGGCAGCGGCACTGCGTGATGATGCTGCGCCCGGAACGGCTGCGCATCCTCGACGGCAGCGAAACCGAGGCGATGAACCGCTTCGAGGGCACGGTCCAGAGCGCGATCTACCAGGGCGACACGCTGCTGCTCCAGCTCGTGCTGGGGGATGGCAGCCTGGTCAGCCTGCGCATGGCGACGCGGGGCGACGATTCCGCGCCGCCGGCGCGCGGCACGCCGATCGCGGTGGGCATCGCCGTCAGTGACACCGTTCTGCTGGCCGACGAGGGGAGGGCGCGCAAGTGAGCGCGCCCGGGCTCAGCATGGCCGGCGCGGCCGGCGACGATTTCCATGCCGCGGCGCTGCGCCGCGATCATTGGCGCGAGCGGTTCGGGCTGGCGGCGCTGGCCGCGCCTGCGCTGCTTCTCGTCACGATCACGGTGCTGCTGCCGGTCGGCTGGCTCTTCGGCCTGTCCTTCCTCGACGATTCCGGCGCACCCAGCCTGGAGCATTACCGGCGCATGCTGGCCGAGCCTTCCTATGGCCGGACCTTCCGCACGACCTTCGAGATCAGCCTGCTGACCACGGCGATCTGCATCCTGCTCGGCTATCCGCTCGCCTATTTCCTGTCGCAGCTGCCGCGGCGCGCTGCCAATCTCTGCATGATCGCGGTGCTGCTGCCGTTCTGGACCTCGCTCCTGGTGCGCACCTATGCCTGGCTGGTGCTGTTGCAGCGCCGGGGACTGATCAACACCTGGGGCATGGAGCTCGGCCTCTGGAGCGAGCCATTGCAGCTCGTCCACAACGTCGCGGGAACGCTGATCGGCATGGTCCATATCATGCTGCCCTTCCTCATCCTGCCGCTCTACGGCACGATGCGGGCGATCGACCGCGACCTGCTGAGAGCGGCCTCCAGCCTCGGCTCGACCCCGGCCCATGGCTTCTGGACCGTGTTCTTTCCGCTGTCGCTGCCCGGCCTTGCCGCCGGCTCCGCGCTCGTCTTCGTGCTCTGCCTCGGTTTCTACGTGACGCCGGCCATGCTCGGTGGCGGCAAGGTGACGATGGTCTCGAACCGCATCGCCAACGATATCGAGCTGTTCTTCAACTGGGGGGCGGCGAGCGCGCTCGGTGTCGTGCTGCTGGTGATCACGCTCGTCGTGCTCGTCCTGGCCGCCCGGCTGTCGCGCGGCGCCGGCCTCTTCGGCGGGGGGCATTGACTATGAGCTGGTTCGATCGCCCCGCCAGCGACACGCAGATCACGCACCGGTCGCGGCTCTGGCTCTACGGGCTCGGCGTGCTGGTGCTCGCCTTCCTGGCCCTGCCGACGCTGATCGTAATCCCGATGTCGTTCTCCCAATCGCAGTACCTGGAGTTTCCGCCGCGGCAATGGTCGCTGCGCTGGTACGAGGCGTTCTTCTCCTCGCAGAGCTGGATGGCGGCGACCGCGACCTCGCTCAAGGCCGGCATCTGCACGGCGCTCGTGGCGACGCCGGTCGGCACGCTTGCGGCCTATGGGCTGCATGTCTCGCGGTTGCGCTTCGGCGGGGTCGTGATCCTGGCGCTGCTGACGCCGACGATCGTTCCGGTCATCCTCGTCGGCGTCGCGCTGTTCTATGCCTTCGTGCAGCTCAAGATGGTCAACTCCTTCCTCGGCATCGTGCTAGCGCACACGATGCTTGCTGTGCCGATCGTGATGATGATCGTCGGCTCGGCCCTGAAGAGTTTCGATCTCGACCAGGAGCGCGTCGCCCGCAGCCTGGGCGCGACGCGGGCGCAGGCCTTCCTCCAGGTGACGATGCCCCAGATCGGCTTCGCCATCGTCACCTCGGCCCTGCTCTCGTTCCTGACCTCCTTCGACGAGGTGGTGGTCTCGCTCTTCGTCTCGGGCGGCGACAACTCGACGCTGACGCGCGCGATGTTCATGGCGCTGCGCGACCAGATCGACCCGACCATCGCGGCGATCTCGACCATCATGATCGTGATCACCTCGCTGCTGCTCGCCGCCTCGCAGCTGCTGGGGAAGTCCGGGAAAGAGGGGTGAGGACGATGCCGAGGCGGTAGCCCATCTCCAGCCCAACCGAGGCTTTGTTGGGACAGCGCGATGGGCACAGTCCAGCCTGTTGCGAGGCCGGCAAACCGGACGACGATCTGAGGGGCTGAACCACGGGGCGGGGCAGCGCTTGCCCAGGCGGCGACGGCCCGGGGCGGTTTGGGATCTGAGCCTTGCAACCTCCTTCAGCCGGATTTGCTCGCCTCGATCCAGGGTGAAGCTGCCGCTCGGCGGCGACCGGGGCTGCGGAAAATAAAATCGTCCTCCGCCCGGAACCTATCGCCGGGCCGCGCGTTGTCCGTGGCTGGCCGTCGGCCGCGTGGGGGACTTGCTATCGTGATTGCGACTGAAAGCGGCTCTGCAAAGCCGAAAATCCTCATTGTCGAGGATGAGCCTCTCATCAGCATGATGTTGGAAGAGATGCTGCTCGACGCGGGCTGCCTCGTCGCTGGCAATGCGCAGAACCTCAGGGAGGCGCTTCCCCTGGCCGAGGCAGCAGATTTCGATCTGGCGATACTCGATCTGAGCTTGGGCTCCGAGTCGTCCCTCCCGGTTGCCGAAGTGCTCGCGCGTCGCGAACGGCCCTTCATGTTCGCGTCCGGCTACGGCAGCACGTCGCTGCCGGTCGAGCATCGCGACCGGATCGTTCTCGACAAGCCGTTTCATTTTACGGCCCTGGTCAAGAAGCTGGAACTCGCGCTTCCCGGTTGGGTTCCCCCTGCCGATCTCTGACCGCTCACGCTTGTTGGGGACGATTTGGCTGCGTAGGCTGCTCGTCGCGCGCGAATTCGGTTCGCCCGCGCATTTTCGAGGAAAACGATGGCGCTGGTGAAGACGACGGACCTCGCGAAGCGGCGGGCCAGCCCGCCGGAACTGCAGCCCGAGCAGGACAAGCCGGTGAGCAGGATCGCCGTTGCGCGGCGGTCGCAGCAGCGTTCGCGCGCGAGGCAGCAAAAGGCCGCCGAGCGCATCGGCGCGGCGACCGAGCAGCTTGCCAGCGGCATGACGCAAGCGGCGGCGGCCTCCGAACAACTGAAGCAGTCGCTCGAGCAGATCGCGGCCGGGGCCGAGGAGGCGGCAGGTGCCGCCCAGCAATCCCTGACGGCGATCGATACGCTCGGTACGACATTCACCCAGGCGCGAGGCCACGCGGAAACGGCACGGCGCAAGACCGATCTCCTGCAGGTGGCCGTGCTTGAAAATGCGGCCCAGATCGATGACGCCGCAAAATCCATCGAAAGCGCCGCGGCCCGGCAGCGGGCGTCGGTCGAGATCATCGGGAAGCTGCTGTCCCAGGCGACAGGCATCGGCGCGACGACGCAGATGGTGGCCGATATCTCCGATCGAACCAATCTGCTTGCGCTCAACGCCGCCATCGAGGCGGCGCGGGCAGGGGATGTCGGCAGGGGCTTTGCAGTCGTTGCCGATGAGGTGCGGGCGCTGGCCGAGACAGCCGAGCGCACGGCGCGTGAAATCGAAGAGCAGGCGGGCACGATCGGGCGCGAAGTCCTCTCCCTTGCGGAACAGATCAAGGCATCTGCGAGCGCCGCCGAGCAGCAGAAGGACACGGCTCGCGCGGTCGCCCATGACCTGTCCGAGGTCCGGCAGGGCCTTGGTGCGCTGTCCGGGAGCAGCCAGACGATCCTGACCTCTGCCATCGAAGCCGATATGGCGGTTCGTGAGGCAGGCCGGGGCGCGGAACTCGTCGCAAGCGCGGCCGAGGAACAATCGGCGGCGGTTGCCGAAGCGCAGAGATCGGTCCAGCAGCAAAGCCAGGCGCTCGGCCAGAGCGAGCAAGCCGCTCGGGCCCTGGCGACGCTCGCCGAGGATCTTCAGGGCGGCAGCTCGATCGCCGGGGGCAGCGAACAACTGGGCTCGGCGGCCGAGGAGCTTTCGGCGACGGTCCAGGAGCTTTCGGGCGCCGCCGGCGAGATCCTGATCGCGATCGACCAGATCAGCCGCGGCGCGCAGACCCAGGCAGCGGCGACGCAGCAGGCGAATGCCGCCCTGGTCCAGATCGAAAGGAACGTCGACCAGGCGCAGGGAGCCGCCCGGCAGGTTTCGGATCGCACGCAGTCGATCATGGAGCTGCTCGGAAAAGTGCAGTCGCGCGTTGCGGGGATCGAGAGCGGCCTCGCGACGGGCGAGACGGAGACACAGGCTTCGCTGAGCCTGCTGGTCTCGCTCGAGGATGTGTCGCGCAAGATCGAGAAGAGCATCGACCGGATCGTTCTCGTCGCGGTCCAGACGAATATGCTGTCGGTCAGCGGATCCGTCGAGGCCGCGCGAGCAGGCGATGCCGGCCTCGGCTTCGCGCAGGTTTCGGCCGATATCCGCAAGCTCGCCCAGGAAGCCGCGGACTATATCGAGGGCGTCAAGGATGTCGTCCGCCTGATGCAGCTTCAGATCGCCGCTGTCCGGCGCGACCTTGAGCTGGTCTTGGGCATCGCCGCCACGGAGCAGGCGAAGAACACCGCCATTTCCGAACGATTGAAGGCGATCATCGCGGATATCGGCGAACTTGCCCGCGGAAACGACGAGATCCTGAACGCCAGCGGGCTTGCCCTGTCGGCGACGCGGGAGGTGCAGCTCGGAACCCAGCAGATCGCCGCTGCAGCGCAGGAGGCAAGCTCGGCTGCCGCAGCGTCCGCGACCGCAGCCAGGGAGCAGTCGCGCGGTGCCGAGGATCTCGCAGCCGCCATCGAAGAGATCGCATCGCTTGCCGACGAACTGCAGCTGGCTGGAAACTGAGCCGGTGGCAAAGGCTCGCAAGCCCCGCGAGGCCCAGCGGCAAGTGTCGTTCCTGGTCTCCGGCCAGGCTTATGTCATCCCGGCCGAGCGCGTGCTGGAGGTTGGCCGCCGGCCGATGATCACGCGCGTTCCGAACGCTCCGCCTGCGCTGGCCGGCTTGATGAACTTTCGCGGGGCGGCGGTTCCCGCAATCCGCGTTTCCACGCTCATCGATGCGAGGGAGACGGCAGCCTCGAACGAGGCAAAGATCATCGTCTATGACGACCAGCACCCCGTCGCACTCCTGATCGACGAGATCCTGCCGCTGACGGCGGCCGATGGCGCGGCGGCCAGGACGCTCGATATCGCGAAGCTCCTCGCCGGCAGCTTCATCGCCAGCGCGGCGCCGGCCCGGCCGAAGATCGCCGTGAGTTCGGTACGGGCAAAAGGGCAATCGGCCGAAGCGGCCGACGAGCGCTCATTGCTGGCATTCACGGTCTCGGGTCAGGCTTTCGCTTTGCCGCTCGATGTCGTCGCCGAGGTTGCGCCGCTGCCGGCCGAGGTGACGGGGTGGCCGCGAAGCGAGGCTGCCGTGCTGGGCATGCTTCGCCTGCGCGGGGACGAGGTCCTGCCGCTGATCTCGATCGCGAGGCTTCTTTGCTTGCGCGACATCCCGGCAACGCGCCATCACATCGTGGTGACGCGGCTCGGACCGGCGCGCGTCGGGCTTGTCGTCGACGAGATGATCGGCGTCACACGCGTCGCGGAAGCGCTGATCGAACCTGTGCCGGGCATTCTCCAGCGCGGCGAGGGCGATGCCGAGATCGATGCGATTGCGCGCTCGGGCGGCGGGAATGCGCTGATCTCCATCCTTTCGCCGGCACGCCTGTTTCGCAATCGCGCGATCGGCGAGACGATCTCAGAGCAAAGTCAGACTGGAACGGACGTCGCGATGCATCGCCCCGCAGCTGCCGCGCAGAGGTTCATCATCTTCAGCATCGGCGACGACGTCTTCGGACTGCCGCTCGAAGCGGTCGCCGAGATCGTCCAGCTGCCCGATGCGATCGCGCATATACCCAACGCGCCGGCCTTTATCGCGGGCGTCATCAATCTTCGTGGCAAGGCCTTGCCGGTCATCGACCAGCGCCTGCGCTTCAATGCGGCCACTGGGGCGCCGCGCCGGAAATCGCGGGTCATCGTCCTCACCATCGGACCCATCCAGGCCGGCTTCATCGTCGACCAGGTCTCCGAGATCATCGCCGTGCCGGACGAGGCGATCGCGCCGGCGCCGCTCTTGCCCGGGGACAATGCCCAGACCTTCGATCGGGTTGCGGCGCGCGGAGCAGATGGTGCGATGATCCTGCTGATCAATCCCGACGAGCTCCTGCAGAAGGCGGAGCGCGATCTTCTCGCCCGTTTCAAACCGGATGCCGGGGCGGCGTCCACGTCGTGATACGCGTCCTGGTGGTGGATGATTCAGCGCTGATGCGGCGCTTCCTCGGCAGGATTTTCGAGGCCGAGGCGGATTTCGAGGTCGCGTCCGCCAAGGACGGTCTCGAGGCTCTCGACCTGATCGGGCGCTTTCGCCCGCATGTCGTAACGCTTGATGTCGAGATGCCGAATCTGGGCGGGCTCGAATGTCTCGATCGCATCATGGTCGAGCATCCCTGTCCGGTCGTGATGGTCTCCGGGCTGACGCAGCGCGGCGCCGAAGCGACCTTGCGGGCACTGGACATGGGCGCCGTCGATTTCATCGTGAAGCCCCAGGGCACGATCTCGCTGCATGCGGAGGAATTGGCGCCCCTCATCGTCGAGCGCGTCCGGGCGGCGGCAGCGACGACGATCAGGCGAAGCCGGCGCCTTGCCGAGCGGCTGAAGTTTCGCGCCGGCTCGCAACCGCCGCGCCCGCAGCCATCGCGCCGGCGAAAGGCGACGCCGCTCGCGCCGGCCGGGCGTCCGGCGGACAGCCTCGTCCTCGTCGGCGTCTCCACCGGAGGGCCGCCTGCTCTGGATGCCGTTCTCTCGACGCTGCCCCACGATTTCGGCTGGCCGGTCCTGATCGCGCAGCACATGCCGGCCTCTTTCACCGGTCCGCTGTCGCGGCGTTTGGACAGGCTTTGCGCTCTCGACGTTACGGAAGTGACCCGGCCGACGGTGATCGCCGCGGGAACGGTCTATATCGGCAAGGGCGATGCCGACCTCGTGATCAGCCGGCGTGGCGGCGAACTCGTGGCGCTCCCGGCCCCATCCGACCCGGGCCATCGCTGGCATCCGAGCGTCGACCGCCTTGTCCGCACGGCGCTGGACCATGTCCCGGCCGAAAACCTCATTGGGCTGCTGATGACCGGCATGGGCAATGATGGCGCGGCCGCGATGACCGCCCTGCGAGCCGCGGGGGGCCATACCATCGCCGAAGCCGAGAGCACCGCGGTCGTGTGGGGGATGCCGGGCGAACTCGTCGGCCTCGGCGGTGCGACGGATGTCGTGCCGCTGCCGGAGATCGGACAGCGGCTGAAGGATATCAGCCCGTGGCATTGAAGGAGATGCCGCATTATCTCTCGGCCGGCGACCTGGTGCGCCTCTGCGAGTTCCTGTACCGGCGCACGGGCATGCTGTTTGGCGAGGCCAAGCGCTACTATATCGATCGCCGCGTCGCCGAACGTGTCGCCGCAACGAACTCGCCCTCGTTCGCCCGCTATTTCGAGTTCCTGCTCGGCAGTGCCACCGAGGCCGAGCACCTGATCAACAGCTTCACCGTCAACGAGACCTATTTCTATCGCGAGGAGCATCAGCTGCGCTGTCTGAGCCGGTCGCTGTTGCCCGACAGGATGGCTGAAAAGCGGCCGGGCGACCGCATCCGGATCTGGTCGGTGCCGTGCTCGACCGGCGAGGAACCTTACTCGATCGCGATCTGGCTGCTCGAGAACTGGGCGCTGGTCGATGCCTATCATGTCGAGATCGTCGGCTCGGATATCGACAGCCTCGTCCTGCGCGACGCCGTCTTCGCCGAATACGGCAAGCGTTCGGTATCGCGCCTTTCCCGCGATCTGCGCCATCGGTATTTCGAGGATCTCGGCGAGGAGCGCTGGCGGCTGATCCCCGATCTCCAGGAATCGGTGAGCTTCAGCACCGTGAACCTGGTCGATCGCGACAGCGTCGCCGCCAAGGGGCGCTTCGACATCGTCTTCTGCCGAAACGTCCTGATCTATTTCGACGACGAGTCGCGGCGCCGCACGGTCGAGAATCTTTATGACGCGTTGCTGCCGGGCGGGTACATTTGCCTTGGACATACGGAATCCATGAGCCGGATCTCCGACCGGTTCGAGGTGGCCCGGTTCGAGGACGCAATCGTCTACCGGCGGATGCGGGGTAGCTAGGTGGACGAACTGCTGGCCCAATTCGTGATCGAGGCGCGCGAGCTGACGCAGCAGGCGGCTGAAGATCTGCTGGCGATCGAACGCGAGCCCGGCGACCGTGCGCGGCTCGAGAGCGCATTCCGGGCTGTGCATACGCTGAAAGGATCGGTCGGCCTGTTCGATCTCGCTCCCATGCAGTCCGTACTGCATTCCGCCGAGGATATCCTGGGCCGAGCGATGCACGAGGGCACGGAGCTCGATCCGGACCGTCTCGATCCGCTTGTGACGATCATCGAATGGATCGATCAATGCGTCATGAACCTGGACCTCTCCGGCACCCTGCATGCAGGCGCTACCGGTGAGGCGGTCGCACTTGCGCAGTCCGTCGCGCAGGGCGGCGCTGCGCCTGCGAGCGCGCCGCTTTCGGTCCTGCCGGGATCGTCCCCGCAATGGGCCCGCGATCTTTTTGCGTTGGATGCAGGCTCCGGCAAGAGCGGCCTCGTCGCGCTGCGCTATTCGCCGAGCCCGGACTGTTTTTTCAATGGCGACGATCCCGCCGCATTGATGGCGGCGGTGCCGGGCGTCAGATTTGCCCGGCTGTCGGCGCGGGAACCATGGCCCGATGCCGATGCGTTCGACCCTTTCCGTTCGAATCTCGTGTTCGAGGCGGTGTCGGAGGCAAGCCGGTCCGAGATCGAGGCGATCTTCCGGCTCATCCCCGATCAGGTCGCGATCGTCGCGCAGCCGGGTCCGTCTCCCACTTCGCGCCAGGAGGTTTCTTCCGGCCAGCAGATCGCACGGACAGTGCGGGTCGAGGCAGAGCGTATCGACGGCATCATGGCGATCGTCGGCGAATTGATCACCGCCAAGAACGGCATGTCGGCTCTAGTGTCGCAGGCGCAGGCGATCGATGGCGGCATGGCCCTGGCGCGCAGCCTGGCTGGAGCCCAGCAGGGGTTCGACCGTCTCGTCGGGCAGCTCCAGCGTGCCGCCAACGGGATCCGCATGGTGCCGGTCGGCGAGACGCTGAGGCGCCTGCCACGGCTCGTCCGGGAGATCTCGGGCCAAACCGGCAAGCCGCTGGAGATCGATGTCAGCGGCGGCGAGACGGAAGCCGACAAGGGGATCGTCGATGGTCTCTACGACCCGCTGCTTCATCTCATCCGCAATGCCGTCGACCATGGCATCGAGGAACCGGACGCCCGGAGCACGGCTGGAAAACCGCTTCGTGGTCGCATTTCGGTCTCTGCCCGGCAGACGGGCTACCATCTCGAACTTCGGATCGCGGATGACGGGAGGGGGATCGACCCCGACCTCGTGCTTGCCACGGCCGTGGCGCGCGGCCTCGTCGATCGCGAAGAGGCTGGGCAACTCTCGTCGGAGCAGATCCTGGAACTGCTTTTTAGGCCGGGTTTCTCGACGGCATCAGCGGTGACGGAGATTTCGGGGCGTGGCATCGGGATGGATGCCGTCCGTGCCACCGTGCGTCGCCTCAACGGGACGGTCCGTCTCAGCAGCGAGCCGGGCCGCGGAACCACGGCAACCCTGATCCTGCCGACGCAGTTCGCATTGACGCGCGTCATCATCGTGGATGTGGCCGGCGAACAATACGGCATCCCGATGGATGTGGTCGCGGAGACGGCACGCGTGCCGTCGAGCGCGATAGTGACCGTTCGGTCGGGCGAGGCGTTCGTGCATCGCAATCGCACGATCCCCGTCCTGCGGCTCGGCGATGTCGTCGGCCGCCCGGCGCCGCAGCGACCCGACGAGCTTGTGCTCATCGTCGAATTCGCGTTCTTGGCCATCGGCTTGGTGGTCGACCGCGTGGGCGAGCGCTTCGAGACGGTGCTGAGGCCGCCGGTCGGGCTGATGAAGGTCGTTCCGGGCATCGCCGGCACGACAGTCCTGGGCGACGGCAGGGTCGTCATGGTGCTCGACCCCGAGGCTTTGGCAGCATGAGCGTGGAAACCGAAGGCGGGCGCATCTGGCTCCGTGGCCGCTGCGGGGTCGAGGAAGCGGAAACGCTGCTTCGCGCGGTAACGGAAAACCCGGGCGACACCGTCGTCCTGTCAGCGGGTCAGATCCACACCGCACTCTGGCAGGTGCTCATGGCCACCCGTCCCGTCATCGAAGGAGAAGCGCCGAATGATTTTTCCGCGAGATTCATCCTGCCGTTCATCAGGCAGGACAAGACCTAGCAGGGCAAGACCTCGTGGGGCACGACCTCGCTGTACAAGACCTGGCGGGGCAAGACCTGGCGGGACCAGAGCTGTCGGCGCAAGACTTGGGGTGCCGCCGGGACGCAGACTTGCAGAACGGTTGGAACATTCGCATGGGACCAAGGAACAAACCTGCCGAACACGGCTTATGAACGGAAAGCAGAGATGACGGTAACGATTATGGTTGTCGACGATAGCAAGCTTGCACGCATCGTCGCCGGCAAGACGATTGCGGCGCTTCAGCCTGAGTGGAAGCGCCTCGAGGCAGGCAATGCCGAGGAGGCGCTGAAGCTCGTCACCGAGCAGAAGGTCGACGTGGCGGTGCTCGACTTCAACATGCCCGGGCAGGACGGCTTGGAACTGGCGGCATCGTTGCGGGAGGCCCATCCGACCATGCCGATCGCGATCATCACGGCCAATATCCAGGATGAGGTCATTGCCCGCGCCCGCGCGGTCAACGCCACTTTCGTCACCAAGCCAGTGACGGAGGACGGCATGTCGGGCTTCCTCTCGGGCGCGGCCTTGCGACTGAAGCAGGCGCGCGAATGAGCAAGGACGACATTTCGCTCGACGAGCTGGAGCGCGACGCATTGACCGAAGTGGTCAATATCGGCGTCAGCCGAGCCGCGTCGAGTCTGCGCAAGATGGTCGGCCGGCAGGTCCTGCTCTCGGTGCCCGCGGTCGAGATCGTCACGCAGGCGGCAGCCGCAGCGCTGATCGGCCAGCGCGAGAGCGAAGAGCTCGTGGCCGTTAGGCAGCAATTCGAGGGTGCGTTCTCAGGGCGGGCGCTCCTGATTTTCCCGGAGACGAAAAGTCTCGAGCTCGTCCGGGCCGTGGTCGGAGACGATGTCGGGGCCGATCACCTCGCTGAAATGGAGGGCGAAGCGCTGAGCGAGACCGGCAACGTCATTCTCAATAATTGCCTTGGCACCATGGCCAACATGTTGCGGCGCTCCCTCAAGATGTCGCTGCCCGAAGTCATCAGAGGGACTGGTGTCCAGCTGTTCGAGAGTAGCGAGCGTTCCGACAAGGACGCGCTGGTGCTGTTTCTTTACATCAATTTTTCGGTGCATGAGCGCGATATTCGCGGATACTTGGCGATGTTGATGGATTTACCGTCGATGGCCGCGCTCAAGGTTCTGATTGGCGATTTCATCGCGCGTGTGACGGAAGATGTGGGCTAGTGGCTGATATGGGCGAGAGCATCGGGGCCGATGAGATCGAGCGACAGCGGCTGGCAAGCGAGCTCAGCCGCCTGGAGGGCGAAATCCGAACGGCCGAGCAGCGCCTTCATCTGACCCTGGAGGCGACCGGGGCGACCGGGGCGTGGGAATGGGCAATTCCGGCGAAGACGCTCCGGGGCGATGCGCGCTTTGCAGCATTTCTCTCACAGGATCCGGTCGAACTCGCCAACGGGGTTCCCGCCCGTCGCTTTTTCGCGAACATCCACCCGGACGATCAAAAGCGGATTCGGCTCGCGGTTGCCGGTATTCTTGCCGGCGCCGAAGTTTTCTCGAAAGAGTACCGTCTCATCCGGCCCGATGGCAGCATGCGCTGGGTCCACGCCAAGGGACGGGCGATTTTCGACGACAATGATGTGCCGATCAGATTTGTCGGCAGCCTCGTCGACATCACCGATCAGAAGCGCACGCAGGAACAACTCCGGATTGCGCAGTCGGCGGGAGCGATCGGCACATTCGAGCATGCCGAAGGCTATGGCACCGTGACGGTCTCGGAAGAGTTCTGCGCCTTGCTTGGCCTCCATCCCACGCGGGTCCTGCCGATTAGCACCGTCAACCGGCTGGTTCATGCGGAGGATCGCCCGATTATCGAGCCGATCCTTCCCGAGACCCCGAAGCCGGACAAGATTGTCGAATTCCGCATCACGAGAGCCGATAATGGCGCCTCGCGCTGGCTGACCCGGCGCGGCGAGTATGTCAGGGACCTGACCGGTCCCCGGCTGCGCTATATCGGCGTGGCCTATGACATCACCGCTTCGAAGCTCAATGAAGAGCGGCTCAGGCAGCTGAACGAGGACCTCGCGGAGAGCGTGCGCGAGCGGACACGGGATCGCGATCTGATCTGGCAGAACTCGCAGGATCTGCTCGCGGTGACGGACCTGCACGGCCGCATCTCCGATGCTAACCCGGCCTGGGCCGCCGTGCTGGGGCATGATAGCGCCGCGCTGATCGGCAGGCCCATCGCCGATCTGGCATCGCAAGACGGCTCCGCTGCGTTTCGCGCGGAGCTCGCCTCCGTGCTTGCGGCGGGCCGTGCGTCCTTCGAAACCGGCTTGACCCATGTCGACGGCTCGCTGCGCTGGATCTCCTGGACGGCCACACGCGAAGAAGACGCGGTCTATCTCTACGGCCGGCATGTCACGGTCGAGAGGGAACAGGCTTCGGCGCTTCGGGAGGCCGAGGCACAGCTGCGCCAGAGCCAGAAGATGGAAGCCGTCGGCCAGCTGACGGGAGGCATCGCTCACGATTTCAACAATATGCTGACGGGCATCATGGGCTCGCTCGACATCATCAAGCGCCGGATGGCCTCGGGTCGCCTTGAAGGCATCGACCGCTTCATGGATGCGGCGACGATCTCGGCGCAGCGCGCAGCCAGCCTGACGCATCGTTTGCTCGCGTTTTCCCGACGTCAGCCCCTGGACCGCAAGCCGGTGGATGTGCGGGACCTGATCATCGGCATGCGGGAATTGTTCGACCGCAGCCTTGGCGAACAGATCCGGTTGCTGATCCAGCCCTCTGCCGACTGCTGGACGGCCGTCACGGATGGCAACCAGCTGGAGAACGCCCTCCTGAACCTGGCCATCAATGCGCGCGACGCGATGCCCGATGGCGGACAGCTTACGATCGAAACGCGGAACATGACCCTTGCGCCCGGCGAAATCGCCGGGCTGGCCATTCACGCGCGCCAGGATTTCGTCGCGATCACCGTGCGCGACACCGGTGTCGGCATGGCCGCGGACGTGATTGAAAAGGCATTCGATCCGTTCTTCACGACCAAGCCGATTGGTCAGGGCACGGGCCTCGGCCTGTCGATGGTTTACGGCTTCACGCAGCAATCGGGCGGCACTGTCGCGATCAGCAGCAAGCCCGGCCTGGGAACGGCGATCACCCTCTATCTCCCGCGAAGCCAGGCGGATATCGGCGGCGAAAGCGATGCCGATCTCGCCGCGATCCCGGAAGGTGCGGGCCAGACCGTGCTGGTCGTCGAAGACGATGCGGCCGTGCGCCTGCTGGTGCTCGAGGTGCTCGAGGATCTGGGATATGCGACGCTCGAAGCGGTGAACGCGGATATGGCGCTCGCCGTCATGCGGGCGAACCCGCATATCGACCTGATGATCTCCGATGTCGGTCTTCCCGGAATGAACGGTCGTCAGCTCGCCGAGATCGCGCAGGGCAAGATGCCGGATCTCAAGGTGCTCTTCATCACCGGTTATGCGGCCAATGCGGTCAACCGGACCGACTTTCTGGCAGACCGCATGGATATGATCACGAAGCCCTTCGACCTGGAAAAGCTCGGACGGAAAATCAGCGAGATGCTGGCCAGCACTTGACGCGCAGCCGCATCAACGGCGACTTCGATGTCATGGCAGTGGTGAGGGCAGGTGCGGAGGGCGTACCGTTTCTGCCCATTCCCGTGCTGGCTTGGTGTCGTTACGACGACGAGACCAATCCTTTGGCCGGCCGATTTGGCGAGGCCGTGACAAGCTGAGTGGCGCCCCCTATTCATGACAACCTGAGCTTGCGGCCGACCAAAGCAGCGCAAAGGGCTGCCGGCCATGATCGGGATGGGGGCATGGGGGACGCACCGGATTGGGTGAAGGGCGGCGTCCTGCGACGCGGCCTCGCATTCCTGATCGATCTTGTCGTCGTGATGATCGTCACCCAGGCACTGGCGGCCGTCCTGTTCCCGCTGTCGAACGGGGCGCTGATCGACGGCTCCAGCTTCATGACGGATTGCCGGCCCGCGCAAGGCCGCCCCGCGACGATCGAGAGCCCCGTCGGCTTCCGGCCGACCGCGGAGAGCATCTGCACGAAATCGCTGCTCGGGCAGCCGACCGCCCGGTTCTACACGCTGTCACGGCAGGAGGCCGGTTCAAGCGTCACGACCTCGCTCAGCTATGCGTTGAACGCTGGGGACCAGATGACGCTGGCCTTCGACCTGTCGGTCCTGCAATGGCCGCTGCTGGCGCTGATGCGGTGGCTGCTGGAGATCCGCGGCGTGCCGAGCCTCGGGCGCCATCTGTTGTCCCTGCGCGTCCTGCCACGGTGGGACGAGCCGGCCACCGCAGCAGAGATCCGCGCCGCGCTTGGCCGGCGCTACATCCTGTTCGCGCTGCCCGGCCTGGCGTCGCTGGCAATGGCGGTCCTGCTGTTCGCGGCCCTTCGCTTCGGGGGGCCGCTTCCGAACGATCTGGAATCCATCCTGGGTTCCCTCGGCAACCTGCCGCACGCCATGGCGGTGATCGCCGCCTTGTACGCGATCGCGCGGGGGCGCGACGCCTTCTACGACGAAGCCGCGGGAACCACCGTGCTCCGCCTGGTGAACGGGGCCAGGGAGGTCGCGCCCGAGCAGCCCCCTGGTGCCGAACCTGGCATTCCCGGCGGCGCTCCGGGGCAAGCCGCGCTGTCCGCCGGTCTCCGGCCCGTCCCCTGGGCAACGCTGGCGCTGGCGGCTCTCCTCATCCTCGTCTTCATCGGCGAACTGGTTGAAACCTACGTCCGGTCGCAGAGCCTCGGTGTCACCGGCATGACCATCGTGCTGTTCGGCGGCGTCTCCAGCGAACTCGCTATCCAGGCCGGGCAATGGTACCGCCTCGCCCTCGCCATGTTCCTGCACTGGAGCCTGGCGCATCTGATCGGCAATGTCGTCATCCTGGCGATCGCCGGCTGGTTCCTGCAGCCGGTCCTCGGGATGGGCTGGCTTCTCGCCATCTTCCTGCTCGGCGGGCTTGCGGGGGCGCTCGGCTCGATCCTGCTGAACCCGGCAACCCTGATTGGTGCAGGGGCTTCCGGCGCCATCATGGCCGTGATCGCTGCGGGCCTCGTGGTGAGCCTCCGGCTTGCCGACGATGCCCGCCGCCTCTGGCTGCAGGCATTCTGCGTCGCGATCCTGCTCGCGACCTTCCTCGCCGGCGGCAGGCTCGCAGCTGGCCAGCTCGACCATGCCAGCCATGGCGGCGGGGCTCTCACCGGGGCCATTCTCGGCGCCCTGATCCTGCTGTCCTGGGATGCCGGGACGCGGCGCCCGCGCTGGGCCCGCCCTGCGCTTGCAGTCGCACTCGGCCTTACAGCCCTGCCATTCCTCTCGATCCCGCGCGCGGGCTTTGGTGACGTAGCCCTGGCGCGGATGACGATTCCGCCGGCGCGCTTGCCAAAGGACGATGCTGAATGGTTCGCACGCGCCGTCGAGCTCGTTCGCCAGTATCCGCGCGATCCGCGCAGCCATCTCGCCCATGCTGTGGCGGTCGGCAACGACAAGCTTGTGCGCGAGAGGGCCTTGACGCTGGTCAGCAGGACCCAGGCCGCCCTGTCCCCCGGCGATCTCCCCAAAGTCGAGCAGAACGCCTTCCTTGTCGTCGGCGAAGCGCGGCGGAAGGCGCGGGACTGGGACGCCGCGCGCGACCTTTACACCCGCGCGATTGCCACCGCGGCGGCGCCCGTGCCCGGGATCTTTGGCCTGCGCGCCCAGGCGGAGCTCGCGCTTGGCTTGCTCGATGCAGCGCTCGAGGACGCAGAAGCCCAGGTTCGCCTGCAACCGTCCAGTGCCGAGGCGCTGGTCGGCATGGCTGGTATCCTTGACGCCATGGGCCGGCAGCGCGACGCGATCGCCAGGTTCGATCAGGCGCTCGCGCTGGACCCGGACAATGTCAATGCGTTGCGCTATCGCGGCTGGCTTGCCTTCTTCGACGGACGGCCCGACGAGGCCATTCAGGGCCTCGAACGGGCCCTGACGCTCAAGCCCGATGATGCCTACGCCGCCTTGTGGCTGCACATCGTCTCCGCACGTTCGGGGCGAGGGGGGCGGCTCGCCACCGCCGCCAAGGGGGTCGACATGACGGTCTGGCCAGCCCCGATCATCCAGTTCTATCGCGGCGAGATCGATCGCAACGTCTTGCGCGCCGCGACGCAGAGCCGGGACCCAGTCACGCATGGCGACCAGACCTGCGAGGCGAATTTCTATCTCGGCGAATGGCACCTTCTGGAGAATGCCAAGGCCGAGGCCGACCCGTTCATCTTCTATGCGGCCACGAGTTGCCCGAAGACCTTCGTGGAATGGGCGGCCGCCCGCACCGAGCACCGGCTGATCGAGCGGTGACGCGCGTGGGTCAAACATTGGTCGCAACGGCGGAGAGGGCAATTCGGGGGCGTCGCTCGCTGCCCCGCCGTCGCATCGTCATGGCTCTCAGGCCGTGCAGGAAGATCGCCTGCGGATGAGCGTCCAGGCAAGGAGAAGTCCGACACTGACGGTGATCGCAGCATAGATCGCCGGCGCGGGATTGCTCAGAGTGCTCTTCGAACCCGCCCAGGCGACGATGAAGGCAAAGGGTATGACGCCGACTGAGTAGCCGAACAGGAAACGTCGGAACCGCATCCGGGTTATTCCGGCAATGGTGCAGCTGAGCTCGGGCAGGATCGGCAGCGCCTGACAGGCAAACAGCGTGAGCAGATCGTTCTTCGCAAAGGCCCGTTCGATCTCCGCGAGCTTTTCGCCATCCTTGAAAAGCCTGGCGAGGATGGGTCTGCCAAAGCGACGCCCCATCCCGTATCCACCAAGCCCCAACAGCATCAGCCCGGTGGCGGCGGAAGCTCCGCCCAGGAGCGGGCCCATCGCATATCCGGCGATCAGGATCGTCGTCATGGTGGGCACCGCAATCAAAAGGTCGATCGCCAGCAGCAGGACGACGCCCACTCCCAGATAGAGCGGGTTGATCTCCTTCGCGGCCTCGATGAAGGCGAGCGCACTGCGCTCGGAGACCAGGCCTGTCGCTTTGACGATGAGCGCGGTTGACGCGAACGCAAGGGCGAGGGCCAGCGCGACTTTCAGAAGGCCCTTCATGAGCCGCGCATCATCTTGCGGCTGAGCCCGGGCGCCAGCCTGGATATCAGCGGCAAGAGCCTCGCCTTTCCGACATGGATCTCCGGCCGCGCACGCCTGACGCCCGCCAGGATCGCCTCTGCAGCCTCGCGCGCCGATATCTTGCCGCTGCCGCGCCCCGCGGTCATCGGGGTCTCGACGAGGGGAAGGATCGCCTCGATCACGGCCACCCCGTCCGCTTCCAGCTGGTAGCGCAGGCTTTGGGAAAAGCTGTGCAGCGCCGCCTTGGTCGCGCAATAGAGCGCTGTCCGCTGTTTGGGGAGGAAAGCCAGTCCCGATGAAATGTTGACGATCGCGGTCCCCATGCCCTGCCGTCTCAGACCCGGCAGAAACCCGTGGGTCAGCAAGGCCGGGGCCAGCAGGTTGACCGCAATTTCGGCGTCCATTTTCAGGGGATCGAAATTAGGATCGGTCAGAGCGACGGGATATTGGAGCGCCGCATTGTTGATGAGCACGCTCACATCCGCATGGCGCGCCGCGATGTCGGCTGCCACCGCCCTGACCGCCGAAGGATCGGACAAGTCGATATCGATCGCCTCCAGTCCGTTGCGCGGCTCGAGCCGGCTTGCGCTTCGTGCCAGCACAATGACGGAGTGCCCGCCGGACAGGAGCTTTTCCAGCATCTCGGCTCCAATGCCCGAGGTGCCGCCCGTCAGAACGACTTTCGAGGATAGAGAAAGCGGGGTACGCATTCCGATGTCTTCTCTCCCTTTTGCCTGTCGTTGGTCCTCCTGCCATGCCTTCGAGCGTTCCCGATGAACCCGGGTTTAGATGAGCCAGGTTTTCCGGCCGGCCGACTCCTGGGTCAGCTCCGGGAGCTTGCCTTGCAGGACAGGCTCTGGGGCGACAAACTCTGGGCCGTCAGGGCTTACCCCAAGGGCCATGTCCTGTTCGATCCGGACAATGCGCCCGCTGATCTGTTCATCCTCACGAAGGGGCTGATCAAGCTGGTCTACGTCACGCCCGAGGGCGATGAGCGGATCAAGAGCTTCATCGCGGATCAGGGCCTGTTCGCGGTCGAGGATACCGGGCCGGCCTTCGGCGCACGAACACTTGAACCTTCCACGATCATCCGGATTCCCCTGCCATGGTTGCAGCAGCAGATCGCCGAGAACGCTGATCTGCAGCGCGCCTACGGCCAGTTCGCGGATTGGGTCAGGCAGCGCAAATCGCGCCGCGAGCAGGCCTTGCTCTGCGATTCCGCCGCGGAGCGATTTCGGGCCATGCAAATGCTCGAGCCGGGCTTGTTGAGCCGTCTCTCCCAGGGAGATATCGCGCGCTATCTCGGCATCACGCCCATTGCATTCAGCAGGATCAAACGACGCCTGAGCGCAGCAGGGTGACGGCATTGCACGCCGGAACCGTGACGTTCAACCATAGCCTCGCACAAGCAATCTGCGTTGCGGCGGTTCGAATTCGGCATCCCGGGCCGTCCTGCCCGCTCCGTCGCCAACCGCAATTTCATCGACAGCGATCACGCCATGCTGACCGAAGGTTCGCAGGGCCGGGTTCCCGGTTCCGCAGCGTCTCACCCACGCGGGCTAGCCTGCGCGGGCGGGCGTAAAATCCGCCCGGCGCGCCTGATCGATGGGTGTCCTGGCCTTCCAAACGCTGCCTGACCGCGCAAATGCGATGTCAGGACATGCCGTCAGGTGGCAAGCCGTTTCGGCGCAAAAGACGTCAGGCGGTGATCAGAGAAGCTGGAGGGAGCCTGCCGCTGTCTTGCCGCGTTCGGTTTTCAAGTCGAAAGCGACCTTCTGTCCTTCGGTCAGAGTCATCATGCCGGCCTCTTTCACGGCTGTGATGTGTACAAACACATCCTTGCCGCCGTCTGACGGCTGAATAAACCCGAAACCCTTCTCAGTATTGAACCATTTCACGTTTCCCGTCGCCATAGCCGCATCCTCTGAAGATTGCGTCTTGCGGGAGGCGGATGCCTGATCCGACGACCCACGGGGAAAGAATTGACCGAAAAGACAAGGTTGTCGAGATCAAACGTGAAGCGTAACTGGCCGACGATTACAATCGTTTATCATCACAACTGTAAGTTGCCATCAAATGGCGCTGATGCGTCAATATACACATCCGGTAGGGCTGGATCGATCATGCCCTGCGCCGGCGCGTGATCTTTCCAAAGGCGATGATCATTGCGCCGCGCGCAACCTGCGTCAGGGGAGGCGGACGTCCATTGCCCGCCGGTATCGCTCACGACTGCTCTGGTCTCGCGTGCGACGGCAAGGAGCGCCCCGTCCCGACATCGCCGCGCGCAGTATCCGCGAGCAAGGTCGCCGCATCCCTGAAAGCCTTCAGTGCCGTGTGGATCGCCGAATTGAGCGGCACCGTCGCTTGATACTGCCCAATCTCGCGGTGGGCGCTCTCGACCAGGGCGAGGAGTTTCTCCGCGTCATAGGGCGAGAAATGCCTCTGCGTGCGCGTCACCATCATCCAATCCTCTTCCACGGCGCGCGACCGCGCACAAAACCCTTCGAGACCAGTCGCTCGGCATCAGCGGCCAGGACTGCGAGATCATGCAGCAACATGCGGATCGCCTCGCGCGCATCTCCCTCGGCCTCGCGCAGCACCGCGTCGATATCCTGATCGGTGATGACCGTGATGGCCGGCTGGTCGTCGGGCATATTTCATTCCTGTAACAAGAACAAAATAGGAACATTGTGGGACTGGAGAGTCAAGGTTCCGGTGGCGACAACGCGATGGCGAGCGGGGCGATGTTCACGGCGCTGCGACCAGATCGACCCACCCATCGCGGCGATCTCGACCAGCATGATCGAACCATCTCCGTGCTTCTCGCCGCTGGCTTCCCGCCGCGCAGCAGCGACGTCTTCACCGGGCAGAAAGAAGCCCGGCGGTCGGGCCGGGCTCTCAATCAGAGTGGTTGGAGCCGGTTCTCGGCCGCCAGACTTGCGATCGGATATGTTCCCGTCATTTGATCTCCCACACCGTATTATGCGGGATGTCCATCGCGGTGTATCCGCCGGGGCCGGCCAGGACAGGCATCGCCAGGCAAGCAAAGGGCTCACGCCCGGTGATGCCCTTGTACTTGCCGGAGCCGCCGGTGATGACATGGGTGCCACAACCCATCTCCGGCTGCGATTTGTCGAGGTCCCGCGTATCAAAGGTGGAGAAAATCTTGTCGCCATCGGCGTCGGCCAGCACGCAGGCACCGTCGATGTATTTCTTGTCGCCCGACGCGATGCTCAGCGCTGTGCACTGTGCCGACATCTTGTCGAACATCTTTTCACCCTTCATGTTTTGGGTGGTGCCGACTGCCTCCAGCGAGGTGGCCGTGCCGAGGCCGGCAATGTCGATGTTCATCAAAGGTCGAAAGATGAAGTGCGTCACGTAGGGCGTGGTCCCCTTCTTTTCGATCGGCTGTCCGAGGACGACCCCGGGGGCCAAGGACAAGAGTAACCCGGAGAGAAACACTGTTTTGACAGGTGTCATCGTTGGTTCCTCCATGGTGTGAGCGGCGGAACAAGCTGACGCTCCGCGCCGCTGCAGATCAGGAGACCACCTGCTTGCGTTTGAGGCGTGTGTGGTTTCGCCGGGCGCCTGTCCCCCGACCAAGATCAAGCGCGCGGTCGCACGCCAACCCGATTGGCTTCGACGGAGCCTGGGACGAGACTGCATCTCCGATCGCCGATGCCTGGAGCGCGTCTCCAAGCTCATGTCGCAGCCGACGCATGAGCAATTGCCTCCCAAACAATAATACCAGAGTTTGCGTGCCGAACCACGTTCCGCGGCGCATTTTTGGGCTGGCGGCGGCTCTGCTCCGAATGCGGGGTCCGTGTCCTTCGAGACGACGCACCGGCCCAGGATAGAGGCGTGGTGTCGTCCTTCCAGGGACAGCGAGATCGGCGCGATCGAAGGGGCGAGGGCAACGGCCGCGTCGACCACTTAAGCCTCGATGAAACAAACGTACAATTGGGGCGGTCAATTGGAGCGCTTTTTTCGATCGCCATGCAATATCGTTTCGGCAGGTGATCCCAAGAGGCCCGTATGCTCCTGCTCGACCATCTCGCCAGATATCGTCA
Source organism: Bosea sp. BIWAKO-01 (assembly GCF_001748145.1). Classification (NCBI taxonomy): domain Bacteria; kingdom Pseudomonadati; phylum Pseudomonadota; class Alphaproteobacteria; order Hyphomicrobiales; family Alloboseaceae; genus Allobosea; species Allobosea sp. BIWAKO-01. Next base: position 6,660,826 of record NZ_BCQA01000001.1, on the reverse strand, counting down.
GCCGCCTGATTCCGCCGGTGCCGAAACGCGGGTGCCGGCCGACGCCGGACGCGCGTGTCCGCGCTCGCAAGCCGCCCGCGCTGCGGCTGACGGCCACCGCGTCGAGACCCTGCCATGAGCAAGGCTTCGATCAACTCGCAGCGCCTGCTCGACCGCCTGCGGGCGCTCGGCGAAATCGGCCGCCTCGCAGATGGCAGGCTGACACGGCTTGCCGGGTCGGATGCCGACAAAGCCGGCCGCGACGCGTTCGTCTCATGGCTGCAAGGTGCAGGGCTTGAGGTCGCCATCGACCGGATCGGCAATGTGTTCGGCATCTGGAAGCTGCCCGAAAACGCCGGCGAGCGGCCGCTGCTGCTCGGCTCCCATATCGACACGGTCATCGATGCCGGCATCTATGACGGCTGTTACGGCGTGCTGGCCGCGCTGGAGGTGATCGAGACGCTCAAGGAGGCCCGCTATGCGCCTGCCCGTCCCATCGCGGTCGCTGCCTTCACCAACGAGGAAGGGGTGCGCTACGCACCGGACATGATGGGCTCGCTCGTCCATGCCGGTGGGCTCGGCGCCGACGAAGCCTTGGCGACGGTCGGCACGGACGGAACAATCCTCGGGGCGGAGCTTGCGCGCATCGGGTATGCCGGCCAGGAGGAGCCGGGCTTCCTCAAGCCGCACGCCTATATCGAGCTGCATATCGAGCAGGGGCCGGTGCTCGATCGCGAAAGCGTTCCGATCGGCGCGGTCGAGAACCTCCAGGGCATCTCCTGGCAGCGCGTAACCATTGACGGACATGCCAACCATGCAGGCACGACGCCGATGTCGATGCGTCGCGATGCCGGCTATGCCGCGGCCCGCGTCATCGCCTTTCTACGCGACCGGGCCAGGACTTCGAACACACCGACGGTCGCGACGGTGGGCTGCATCAGCTTCGAGCCGAACGCCATCAACGTCATCCCCTCGCGCGCGACCTTCACCGTGGACTTGCGCGATCCCGATGAGCAGCGCCTTCTCGAAGAGGAGGACGCGCTGGCCGACCATCTCAAGGAACTGGCGGGCGCCGAGGATGTGACGATCTCCGTCGAGCGGCTGGCGCGGTTCCAGCCGGTGACATTCGATCGCGGCATCGTGGAGCTCATAGAGAAAGCCGCGCGCGGTCGCGGGCTGGCCGCGAAGCGCATGACCTCGGGGGCCGGCCACGATGCCCAGATGATCGCCCGGATCGCGCCCGCGGCGATGATCTTCGTGCCGAGCGTCGATGGCATCAGCCATAATCCGCGCGAACATACGTCCGGAACGGATCTGGTTGCCGGGGCGAACATCCTGCTCGACGTCGTCGCGCAGCTCGCCGCAAACTAGGAGACACGCGTGCCCGAAGCGCCGACACTGATCCTGTTCGTCTTTGCTTGTCTGGCCCTGATCCTGACGCCTGGCCCGGATATGGCCCTGACCTTGACCCGTGGCATCACCCAGGGTTTCCGCCTGGCGCTGTTGAGCGTGGTCGGAACCTGGGCCGCGGGATTCGTGCAAATACCGCTCGTGGTGATCGGCCTGGCTGCGGTTTTCCAGCAGTCGCCAAGCCTGTTCATGGCGGTGAAATTGGCCGGCGCCCTCTATGTCGCTTATCTCGCCTTCCGCGCGCTCAGGCGCTGTCTTGCCCCGGCAGCAGCTGCAGTTCCGGCGCTGGCGGCCGCTGACCGAACGGTGTTCTGGCAGGGCTTTTTCACCAATCTGCTCAATCCCAAGGTCTTCCTCTTCCTCACGGCCTTTCTGCCGCAATTCGCCGATCCCGCGGCCGGGCCGATATGGCGCCAGCTGCTGATCCTCGCGATCATTTCGAAGACGCTCGGGCTTCTGGTCGGAATTGGCATTGCGGGAGGGGCGGCGCAGCTCCGCGGCTGGCTCTCACGGAATGCCTGGTTCGCAAGAATCCAGGACGGTGTGCTGGGTACGGTCATGCTCGCAATCGCGGCGCAACTGGTCGTGAGCCACGGTACACCGCCTGGCGTCGCCGGACGCTGATGAGCGCACACATGACTTCGCCGGACTGAGGACCGTCAAACGCCACAGGCCGGTGACCTGGTTGGATCGGCATAGCCAGCGCCGGCGGCCGGGTCGCGCACTCGATCCCGACCCAGTCATCGCCGCGGCAGGCGGACACCAGATTCGCGACCGCAGATCAGTGGTGCAAGGAGGTGGCGTCAAAGGGCTGCTCCCGAATGAGCGTCAATTCGGTCGCGACGATGTCGGGTGAGGCGCTGCTTTCGGTCTTGAAGGCGCGGCGCAGCCAGCCATTGGCGTCGATCAGAACCTGCGCGGGCGGCGCCTTGCCGCCGGTCAGTTCCGCGAGCGCAGCGGCCAGCGGCTCGGGGTCCTCGACCGGGCAGCGGGCGACCGCGCCGTCGGCCTGGACCTGCGCCGTCGCGCCCAGCGGGCCGGGCTCGATCCACAGGCGCAGGACCCGGCCATTACCCGGCGCCAGGATAGCGTCGTCGCGGCAGCGGGCGACGAAGCCCGGCATGCGGGCGGCCCCGGCAAAGCGCATCTCGGAGGGGGCATAGATGCGGGCGCCGGCGCGCAGCCGGATGAAATCGATCAGGGCCCAGATCTCGGCATCCTCGAGCCCGGTTGCCGCCGGCATCGGCTCGGCGCCATGCCGGATCGACCAGAACAGCTCTCCGCCCGGCCGGCCTGCGATCAGCGGCGCCGAGAGATCCGGCGGCCAGACAGCTTGCGCGACCGCGACCGGACCGCGGCCGCGCGCGTCGCTGCCATGGCAGCTCGCGCAGTCGCGCTGGAACAGCGCCCGGCCCGTTGCGATCGCGCGCGCGGAATGCCCGGTCGGCGAGAGCTGGAAGCTAGTCGGCACCGCGGCGACGACATAGGGCCGCCATGGCGGCACCTGGACATAGAACAGCGCGACGGCTCCGGCCGCGAGGGCCGGCCAGCGCAGTTTGCGCAGCAGGAAAGCCAGCGCGAAGAGCGCGACCGCGATGGCGACAGGGCCGAGCAGGCGCAGGAGCCCGTCGCGCAGATAGGCATCGTCCCAGAGCCCCGGAACAGGTCGCAGCGGGAGGGGCCAATCCGGCTGTTCGTGGATGCCCGGCGGCTGGCTTGCGAGTGCTGCGGCAGCCGCGACCATGGCCAGTCCGAGGCCGGTCTCAAGGGCGAGGGCGCGCCGCAGGCCGCGTGTCGAACCGCCGGCTTCCGCTTGCGGCACGAAGCGGAAGCGGCTGGCGCTTGCGATCGCCAGCAGGCCCGCGAAAAGCACGAGCTTGAGCAGGATGAGCCGGCCGTAACTCGTGCCGAGCGTCGCCGCCAGCGTGCCGAGAAGCGCCTGAACCTGCATCAGCGAGGTGAGGGCAAGCGTCAGCACGCAGGCGAGGCCGAGCGGCGTGAAACGGCGTGCGATTGCGGCGGCCTGCGCGGGCAGGAGAGTGCAGGTCGCGAGCAGCGGCAGCAGCGCGCCGAGCCAGAGCCCGGCTGCCACGACATGCAGGCCAAGGGCGATCGTGACCCAGCCCTCGGTCGCCGCGCCATGGCCGAGCCCGCCTTGCAGGAAGGCAGCAGCGGCGAGAAGCGGCAGGGCGATCGATCGCCCGCTTTTCTCGCTCTGCAGCAGCCACAGCGCGATGACCAGCAAGGCGAGGCGCAGCAGCAAGGTCTCGCCGAAGCGGGTCTGGAGGACGGCAAGCGCCGCCTCCCGGCTTGCGACGGCGTTTCCCAGCATGGCGCCGCCCTGGAACCAGAGCCAGGCGACGCCGCTGACAAGGGAGATTGCGACGCCGGCCCGGCTGAACCAGGTCAACCTCCGCAGCAACGAGGCAGCCTCCGGCGCGGCGCCCAGTCGTCCCCATGCCAGCAGTCGAAAGGCTTCGGTGCCGAGGCTGGACAGCAAGGCGGCCAGATGGAGCCAGCGGATCGCCGGCAGCGCCGCCTCGATGAACCCGTTCACATCAGGGCCTGACGATGAAGCGGTACTGCCCGGTGACGCGATGCGTATCGACCGAGGTCGCCGCCCATTCGACCGTGTAGGGGCCGGGCGCCGCCGCCTTCAGGCGGATCTTCAGCGCCTTGCCGTCGCCGGGCACGGCTTCCGCCGGGGCCGCCTGCACCGCCTGGCCCTGCGCATCACGAACGGTGATGCTGCTGAGCCTGACCTCGAGAGCCTCGGTGAAGCCGAGCACGATCTCGGCCGGGGCGGCGACTGTCGCGCCCTCCGCCGGCGAAGCGGTCCTGAGATGGGCATGGGCGAAGGCGTGTGAGGCGGCAAAGGTGGAGACGGCAAGAGAGAGGGCGAGCGCGAGCCCGGTGACGCGAGACATGAAGATGGTCCTGTGATGGAGAGATGGGCTTTCGCCTGGCGATCACCAGCTGGCGTCGAGCCCGAGATGGGCGAGGGCCTGCCCGCGCAGTTCCGCCAGCCGCGGGTCGCCGCGATGGCGCGGGTAGGGCAGGTCGTTGACGATCTCGGCCTTGATCCGGGCCGGGCGCTCGCTCAGCACGATGACGCGCTGCGCCAGGAACAGCGCCTCTTCGACATCATGGGTGACGAGCAGCGTGGTGAAGCCGCGCTGGCGCCAGAGTTCGGCGATCTCGGTCTGCATCGCGATCCGCGTCAGCGAGTCGAGCTTCCCGAGCGGTTCGTCGAGGATCAGCACGCTCGGATCATTGACGAGTGCGCGCGCCAGTGCAGCGCGCTGCGCCATGCCGCCGGACAGCTGGCGCGGAAAGGCCCGCTCGAAGCCGGCGAGACCGACCGTCCACAGCGCGTCGTCGACACGGCCCTTTTGTGTGGCGAGCAGCCCGCGCGCCTCCAGCCCGAGCGCGACATTCCTCCAGACGGTGCGCCAGGGATAGAGCGTCGGGTCCTGGAAGACGACGACGCGGGACGGGTCGGGAGCGGTGATCAGCTCTCCGGCGGCCGCGATCCGGCCTTGAGAGGGCTGTTCCAACCCGGCGACGAGCCGCAGCAGCGTCGACTTCCCGCACCCGCTCGGGCCGAGCAGGGCTACGAATTCGCCGGCCCGGACGTCGAGGTCGATATCGTCGAGCACCGGCAGCGGCCGGCCCTCGAGATCGAAGGCATGCGAGACACCGGAGATGACGAGATCAGCCCCGCGCGCAGTCGGCACGTCCCGCTCCGGTGCGGAGGCGAATTGCACGGCTACCATTTCACCACGTCCTTCTGCCAGCCGAGCAACCGGTCGCGCGCAGCAAAGAGCAACGTGATCAGGCTCGAGAAGATCAGCGCCATGACGATCAGCGCGCCATACATGTTGGCATAGGCCGCCCAGCCCTGGGCCCATTGCAGGTAGTAGCCGAGGCCGGATTTGACGCCCATCATCTCGGCCGCCACGAGCACCGAGAAGGAAGCGCCGAGCCCCATGAACAGCCCGACGAAGACATGCGGCAGGGCGGCCGGGATCGCGACCTTGAAGATCAGGAACGAGCGGCGGGCGCCGAGCGTGCGGGCGACGTCGTAATAGGCCTTGTCCACGCTGGCGACGCCGGACCAGGTCAGCACCGTGACCGGGAACCAGGTCGCGAGCGCGATCAGGAAGATTGCCGCCGAGAAGCTCGAGGGAAAGAAGAAGAAGGACATCGGAAGGAGCGCGGTCGACGGGATCGGCCCCAGAAATCGCAGCACGGGGTGGACCCAGTAGCCGAGCCCGCGCGACCAGCCGATCGCGACGCCGGTGATGAAGCCGGAGACCGTGCCGAACAGGAAGCCGAGCGCGAGCAGCCGCAGCGAGTGCAGCACGCTTTCGCCGAGCCGCGGCCAGTCCTCGGCATAGACCTCCACCAGCGAGGAGGGCGGCGCGAAGAAGGGCACCGGAAGCAGGCCGAGCTTGGCCGTCAGCAGGTCCCAGACGCCGACGAAGAGCGCGAGCACGACGAGCCAGGGCGCGGCCCGGCCGAGCCGCGCGCCGAGCGGCGGCCAGACGGCGCCGATCGTCGTGGCAACCGCGAGCAGGACCGCCCATGCGGCCAGGCCGAGATTGGTCTGGTCGACATAGAGCGGTTCGGCGAAGCCGACCTTCCTGTTCGCGAGCAGGGTGACGGAGGCCGCGACCGAGGTCCAGGCGACCGTCGCAAGCGCGCCCCGCGCCAGCACCGCGCCATCGACCTGCAGGGGCGGCCGCTCGAAGCTTGCGGCGGAGCCTGTCTGTTCAAACGGCGACATTGGGCACGATCTTCTTCGCGAAGGCCTTGGCGTCGGTGCTCTTGCGGATCACGTTGACGAGCTTGAGCTGTTCGGTGAACAGGGCGACATCGTCGCGCAGCGCCGCTCCGGTGGAGTGGTGGTCATGGGTATGGCTGCGCAGGATCGCCGCCACCGTCTCGGGCGTCACCTTCGCCGGGACGAAGGGGGCGAAGATTTCGGCCGTCTTGTCGGGATTGGCCGCGGTCCAGGCCTGGGCCTCGACGATAGCGCGGGAAACCGCGGCTGCGACCTGCGGCTGGTCGCGGATCAGGGCGCCGCGCAGACCGAGCACGCAGCAGGTCGACTTGGCGTATTGGCCCTCGAGATTGGTGGCGAGTTCGACGAGCTTGTCGCGCTCGCGGATGAGATAGAGATGCGGGTCGTCGCCGGCCAGCGCCTGGACCTCGCCCTTCCTCAGCGCTTCGCCGAACAGATCCTGCGGATACTGCACCCAGCTGACATCCTTCTCCGGATCGAGGCCGATCTCGGCCAGCCGGATGGCGAAGAAATTGCGCACCGGGCTCGCCGGGTCGGTGACGGCGACGGATTTGCCCTTCAGGTCCTTCAGGCTGCCGATGCCGGCATTCTCGGCGACGAGCAGCCGCATGCAGCCGCCATGGGTGCCGACGCTCAGGCCGACGTCAAAGCCCTGTTCGAGGGGCTTCAGCCAGCGCAGTGCCATGCCGATGCCGCCATCGGCATGGCCGGTCGCGATCGCCTGGAGCAGCGCATCGGTCGGCCCGCTGAAGTTCACCGGCTCGACGGCGATATTGTATTTCTCGAACAGCCCCTGCTTCAGCGCGACCGAGATCGGCGACTGGCAGACGGCCGTCTGGCCCCAGGCGAGCTTGATCGTCTGCCGCTGCGCCAGCGGCGCGGCCTGGGCAAAGGCATGGTGCCCGGCGACACCGACGAGTGGCGCGGCGGCGAGGGCGGCGGCGCCGCGCAGCAGCGTGCGGCGGGTGGGCTGGCTGGTGAGAAGGGTCATCTTCGCTCCTTTGCCGCTGCTCTGAGCGGCCTCTATTCAGGGCTTTGGAAAAATCAGGCGGCGGCGCGGCTGGCCGGGATGCGTTCGACCGTTCCACGCACCTCCGTGCCGCGCCGGAGCAGGTTCAGGATCGGGCAGAAACGCTCGACGGCCGCGTTGAGTGCGTCAAGATCGGTCGCATCGGTGGTCAGCCGCACCGTGTAGGAGAGGTCGTGCGGATAGACCGGCGTCGTCTCGAAACCGGGCGTGCCGGCGCGGGGATCGAGCTGGCCCTGCACCTCCACCGAGACATCCCGCAGATCGACCTGCTGGTCGGCCGCCTGGATCAGGTAGGTGTGCGTCAGGCAGCTGGACAAAGCGCCGAGCAGGAGTTCCGGCGAGCTCGGGCCGAGATCGTAGCCAGCGAAATCCGGCGGGCTGTCGCTGACGACCTGGAAGTCGCGGATCCGGATGCGCCGGACGCCGCTGCGCCCTTCGGCGGTTGCCCGGGCTTGCAGGCGCTGTGGCCGGGCCTCGGGCGTGCGGGCATGGGCCTTGCGGCGCAACAGGGCGTCGCGCTTCTGGGCGAGATATTCCGTGAGATCGGACATGGTTTAAAGCTCTGCGGATGGGAAAGGGGAGACGGAATTCGCGCGTTCGCCCGGCCGCTGCGCCGCTGGGAGCCGGCGCATCGGAGACAAGTCTAAATCCAGGGAGAGGTCGTCCGGGCGGCGTGAACATCACGTCCCGTCGGGAAAGGCCGATGCGCGGGAAGGCCGCTGTCGCGGTTTGTCCGCGGCCGCGATGAGCGCCAGCCTAAATCTCCGAAATCATAACCTTCGATGGCAGGGGTTCTGCCGGCCGACCGTTGTTAGTTCAGACGGGAAGGGCATTCGCGTCTCCAAAGCAAGAGAGGAGCCCACGAGTGATCGTGGTGCTTTTAGCGTTGTTGACGCGGCGCAAGCTGCTCCAGCAAATCCCGCGGTGAAGACGTCAGGAATACTCTTCACGTTCAAGATTATTGCTCAGATGATTATTTGTGGCAATGAAACAAAATAGGCGTTTTGATTGCGGGGAGGCGATGATTTGTTTCTGTTCGAGGCGTCCGGTGACGAAAATCAGATCCGCCAAACCCCGCCCTGCCGAATCTCACCAGGCTGCGGCGACAGCCGCGAGCGATGCCGGCCTCGCCGTTTCCGTCCGTGCGACGCTGGGGCCGAGCTTGGGAGGGCTGAGATAGCGTTCGCCGCTATCGGCGACGATGGCGACGATTGTCTTGCCGGCGTTTTCGGGGCGCCGGCCGAGGGCCGCGGCGGCAAACAGCACCGCGCCCGACGATGTGCCTGCCAGGATGCCTTCCTCCTGCGCCAGGGCCTGCGCGAACGCGCGCGCCTGCGCCGTGTCGGTCACGATCACCTCGTCGACGACGGCAGCGTCGAAATTTTCGGGCAGGTAGGCGGCCTCGACATCGGTCACCTTGTGGACGCCCTCGATGCTGTCCGGGTAGGGCGTCTCGGCCGAGGGGATCGAGGCCGCGCCGGGCTCGACGACGACGACCTTCACGCCGGGCTTCTGCGCCTTCAGGAAGCGGCCCGTGCCGGAGATCGTGCCGCCGGTGCCGACCGCGGCCACGAAGATGTCGACCTCGCCCTTGGTCTCGCGCCAGATTTCCGGCCCGGTCGTCTCGAAATGAACCCGAGGGTTTGCCGGGTTGCCCCGCTGATTGGTGTAATACGCATCGGGATTCTCGCGGCGGACGCGGTCGATGATCGCGTGGATGGCACCGGTTTCCAGGAATACGCTGTTGTCGATCAGGACGGTTTCGGCGCCATATTGGTGCAGCAACCGGATCTTGTCCTCGCTGATCGTGTTGCGGAGATAGAATTTCGAGCGGTAGCCGCGCGCCGCTGCCAGGGCGGCGAGGCCGATGCCGGTATTGCCGCTGGTGAGATCGACGATGAGCTGGCCGGGCTTCAGCGCCCCCGTCTCCTCGGCCTCGCGGATGATGCCCCAGGCCGTGCGGTCCTTGATGCTGCCGGCCGGGTTCAGATACTCGATCTTCGCGAAGATGCGGGAGGCGACCTCTAGCCTGTCCGCAAAGCGGCGCAGTTCCAGCAGCGGCGTGTTGCCGACCAGCGCCGCAAAGTGGTTGTTCTGCGTTCCCATGATGCTCTCGCTCTGAGGAGAGGTGGCGCATGCCACCGAAGACCGGCGCGATGGCCGGTCACCTATGTCGGGCAGACGCTTGGCCCTGATCGGCGGGGCTGCCGCGTGTGGAGTCAGGCTGCCGGCGAGACTGCGGCTCTGCGCCGCTCAGGCCGCTGCCACCTGTGCCGTCGCCGCGCGATGGGTCGCCAGGCGGGCCGCAATCCTGGCTTCCTGCTCGGCCTTGACGATGGCGACGCGGGCCGTCGCTTCCTCGAGCGATGCGGCCGGCGGATAGATTGCTCTGCTGCCCGCCGTGCCGGCCTTCGCCCCGATATGTTTTTCAAAAGGCAGGGAGCGATAGAGCGTCGGGTCGACTGTCGTGTCGAAGAGCGGCCGATAGCCGAGCGAGAGATAGAGGCTCGTCGCCTCCGGCTGCCGGAACCCGGTGGTGAGATAGGCTCGGGTGTAGCCGAGCTCGGCCGCCGCCTCTTCGAGCGCGAGCACGATCTGCCGTGCCAGCCCCTGCCGCCGCAGGTCGTCTCGCGTCCAGATGCGCTTGAGCTCGGTTGTTTCGTCGTCATGGCTCATGAAGGCGCCGCCCGCGATGGTCTCGTCGCCGCGCCGCAGGAGCAGGAAATCTCCCAAGGGCGGGGCGAAGACCTCTGCCGGGTAGCGCAGGATCTCGGAGCGCGCGCCGCCTGGCCTGCTATTGGCCCCGTATCGGCCGTCGTACTCGGCAACAAGCCCTTCGATCAAAACCTCTGCTTTCCCATCAAAGGGAGACGATCGCACGATCAGGTCAGTCATGGCACGGTTCCGGAATTTGTCGTTGAGCGGGAATAAGCGCCCATCGCATTCGTATCTGAACAGGTCGTGCAATCAATACTTCAAAGATAATAAGTATATTTCGCTATACTGAGTGTCGTTGTGAAATCTATATTTCCAAAATGGGCTGGCGAGACGGAAGGAATTTATCCGTCTCACCGATCAGCGCCCCCGGCTCCGACCGTGCGCAGGGCCCGCAGGCCCCAATCCGTGGTGCTTTGCGCACCCCATCTCAGATCGGCCGCCACCGTCATCGCCGATCGCTCAGTTGGCGAATGCGGCGAGCCGCGGGATGCCGAGGCCAAAGCGCTCGCGCAGGCTGGTTTCCTCGTAATGTCGGCGGAACAATCCCCGTTCCTGCAGGATCGGGATCACCCGATCGACGAAATCGTCGATCCCGTCGGGCATCGATGCCGGGATCAGGTTGAACCCGTCGGCAGCGCCCTGTTCGAACCAGAATTGCAGGTCGTCGGCGATCGTCTGGGGTGAGCCGATGATGATGCGATGGCCATGGGATGCGATCGCGAGCGCCGCGAGTTCGCGCAGCGTGTAATTCTCGGCGCGTGCCTTGTTCAGCAGCAGGCGCACCCGGCTCTCGCCATGGATGCGTTCGCCCGGCTCGGGCACCGGCCCGTCGAGTGGATGGACGGACAGGTCATAGCCCCAGCGCCCCGACAACTGGCGGATGCCGGCGGCGATGTCGGTATGCTCCTGCATCGCCGCGAATTTCTCGCGTGCCTCGGCATCGGTGCGCCCGACGATCGGCATGATTCCGGGCAGGATCGGCAGGCGTGGCGCCTTGCGCCCGGCGGCTCTCGCCGCCTCGCTCAGCGCGTCGCGATAGACGTGGGAATCGGCGATCGTGTCCTGCGCCGTGAAGGCGAGATCCGCCTCCGCCGCCGCGAGCGCGATGCCGTCGCGCGAGGAGCCGGCTTGCACGATGACCGGATGACCCTGCGGCGGCCGCGAGATGTTGAGCGGACCGCGCACCGAAAAATGCTCGCCCTTGTGCTCCAGCAGGCGCACCCGCTGCGTATCGAGGAACGCGCCGGATTGCCTGTTCATGACGAGGGCATCATTGGCCCAGCTGTCCCACAGGCCGCGCACGACCTGCACGAATTCCCGGGCGCGCTCATAGCGGGCGGCGTGATCGGGCAGGGCGGCGAGGTTGAAATTCTCGGCGGCCCGGTCCGATTGGGTGGTGACGACGTTCCAGCCGGCGCGGCCATGGCTGATATGGTCGAGCGAAGCGAGCTGCCGGGCCACGTTGTAGGGCTCGGCGAAGCTGGTCGAGATCGTGCCGACGAGACCGATCTTCGAGGTCGCGACGGCGAGCGCCGAGAGAAGGGTCAGGGGCTCGAGCCCGCCGGCCTTGCCCTGTGCGCCAGGCTCCGGGCCAGCGAGGTTGTCGGCGACGAAGAACATGTCGAACAGTCCTTCCTCGGCCTTGCGGGCGATCCGGATCGCCCAGTCGATATCCTCGGGATGGCCCTGCGCGGTGTCTTGCCGCCACGCTGCCGGATGCCGGCCGATCGGCTGGTGGAACAGGCCGAGATGGAGCCTGCGGGGCTTGCGAGCGGTCTGGTCGGCGATCGTCATGGTCTTCTCAAAGCGAAGTGAATGGAGAGGGGCGGTGCTCAATCGAGGCGCGGGTCGAGATGGTCGCGCAGCCAGTCGCCGAGCAGGATGACGCCGAGCACGGTCAGCGTGATCGCGATGCCGGGAAAGGTCGCAACCCACCAGCTGGTCGCCAGGTACTGGCGTCCCTCGCTCAACATCTGCCCCCAGGAGATCTCGGGCGGCTGGATGCCGAAGCCGAGGAAGCTGAGGGAGGATTCCGCCAGGATGACGGTGCCGACATTCATGGTCGAGACGACGACGAAGGAGGACAGGATATTGGGCAGGATGTGCCGCAGGATCAGTCCGAGCGGGCGCGCGCCGATCGACCGCGCGGCCGCGATATAGTCCATTTCCTTCACGCCCAGGACGTCGGCCCTGACGATCCGGGCACAGCCGACCCAGTTGGTCGCGGCGATGACGACGACGAGCGGGACGAGCCCGGTTCCCGCTACGAGGGCGACGACAAGCATGAACAGCATCGTCGGGATCGCCAGCATCGCGTCGATCACACGCATGATCAGCGCATCGACCCTGCCGCCTGCCATGCCGGCGAGCAGGCCGAGCGATAGGCCGATCAGGCTGGAGAGGGCGACGGCGGCAAGGCCGACCGTCAGCGAGGTGCGCGCGCCGAAGATGATGCGGCTGAGCAGGTCGCGCCCCTGGCTGTCGGTTCCCAGCAGATGGCGCGGATTGCCGCCCTCGAGCCAGGCCGGCGGGAGCAGCTTCAGCGAAAGGTTGCGCCGCAGCGGGTCGAGCGGCGCCAGTTGATCGGCCATCAGCGCCGTCACGGCGATGACCGCGACGATGGCAAGGCCGGCAAGGCCCGCCTTGTTCGACAATAGCGAGCGCAGCAGGCGTGGCAGGCGCGGGATACGGGGGAGCGGGAGGGATATCTGCATGGTTTTCACGTGAGGGCGATCAATGCCGCAGGCGCGGGTCGATCAGCCGGTAGAGGGCGTCCGTCGTCAGGTTGATCGTCAGAGCCATGATGGTGATGACGAACACCGCGATCTGAATGACCGCCATGTCCTTGGTGTAGACCGCCTGCACGACGAGCTGGCCGAGCCCCGGCCAGGAGAACACGGTTTCCGTGACCAGCGCCCCGCCGAGCAGCGCGATGGCATGGAGCGATGTCATGGTCAGTGCCGGGATGAGCGCGTTGCGCAGGCCGTGGCGGAGGATGACGAGGATCTCCGGCACGCCCTTGGCCCGGGCGGTCCGGATATAGTCCTGACCCATGACCTCCAGCAGGCTGGACCGGATCAGTTTGGTCAGCTCCGCGGCAAAGCCGGTACCCAGCGTTAGCGCAGGCAGGATCAGATGCGCGAAGCTGCCGCTGCCGGAGACCGGAACCAGCCGGAGCCAAACGCCGAAGACGAGGATCAGCATGATGCCGACCCAGAAATTCGGCATCGCCTTGCCCAGGATCGTCACGGCGGAGATCGCGAAATCCGGCATGCTGTTGCGCCGGAGCGCAGCAAAGATGCCGGTCGGCAGGGCGATGAGGATCGCAACAATGAGGCCGCCCGCCGTCAGTGTCAGGGTTGCAGGGATGCGTTCGAGCACGACCGGCAGGGCGTCCGTGCCGTAGCGATAGGAAACGCCGAAATCCCCAGTCAGGATATTGCCCATGTAGCGGAGATATTGGACATACCAGGGCCGATCGAGCCCCCATGCGGCGACCAGCACGAGGCGGTCTTCTTCGCTCGCATCCTCCGGGATCAGCAGCGCCGAAGGGTCCCCCGTCAGATAGACCAGCATGAAGACGATCAGCGAGACGATGTAGAGCACCGGTACGAATTGTAGCAGCGCCTTGAGGGGAGAGCGTCCGCTCATGGGCGCGAGACGTCCTCGGCTGCGATCATTTCGTCGAAGCGCCCCTTGTAGACGATGCGATCGCTCACGCCGTAGATCGATTGCGGGAAGAGCAGACCGATGCGGACGCGCTGTTCGGCGACGATCTGCTGGCCTTGCTGCGAGATGGCGATGCGGTCGGTCTCGCTCTTCGCCTGGCGAACCGAGGCGGCGAGTTTCTCGAAGCTCTCGTCCGACCAGTCGTAGTGACGCTTGAAATTATCGACGAAGAGGGTCGAGGCATCGGTGTAGGAGCCCATGCCCCAGAGATAGAGCTCGCCAAAACCGTCGCCGACGACCTTGTTGTTGTAGACGGTCCAGTCGAGCACTTCGACCTGCGCCCGGAAACCGGCATCCTCGAGATAACCGGCGACCGCCTCGACGATCTCGCGATCCTTCACATAGCGGCCGCTCGGCGTGCTGATCTTGATGGCGGGACGCTTGCGGTCGCTGTAGCCCGCCTCGCGCAGCAGCGCCTTCGCGCGCTCCGGATCGAAGCGGATGTCGCGGCTCAGCTCAGGGGCAAAGCCCGGGATCGCCGGCGGGAAGAAGCCGCGCGTCGCCCCGCCATGCCCTTCCAGCACCTGCTGCACGATGGCATTGCGGTCGATGGCGAGGTCGATCGCCTCGCGGACGCGCGGATCGCCCGTGACGCGGTCCTTGCCGGTGCGGACATGCAAGGCGAGGTTGCGCGCGATGTCGAAGGTGATGGCGCGCGTGCCCTTGTTGTCGTTCAGGCGCGCGATGTCCTCCGGCGGGACGTTCACGGCGATATCGACGCCGCCGGTCAGGAGCTCGGCGACCCGCGTCGTGGTTTCGGGGATCGAGCGGATGACGACGCCATCCCATTTCGGCGTGCCGCCCCACCAGCGCGGGTTCTTCGCCAGGACGACGCGGTCGGATTTGACCCATTGCTTGAAGACGTAAGGTCCGGTGCCGACCGGCTGCTTGAAGAACTCGTCCTTGCCCGCCTTCTCGAACGCTGCCTTGGGCAGGATGCCGGCGCCGTTGCCGACGAAGGCGTGCAGCAGCAGCGTATCGGGCCCGTCAGTTTCGATCCGCAGCGTGGTGTCGTCGGGAGCCTCGACCGCCTTGATCCGGCGGAACTTGCCGGAACTGATCAGCTTCTTGTCCTGCTGCGACCGCTCGATCGTGAACTTGACGTCCTGCGCGGTGAATTTGTCGCCATTGTGCCAGTAGACGTCGTCGCGCAGCTTTAGCGTCCAATGGATATTGTCGTCGCTGCTCCAGGAGAGGGCGAGGCGCGGGGTGAAGCGCAGTTGCCCCTGGCTGAAATCTTTGTCGACCAGGTAATCGTAGATATTCACCAGCGCCGACTCGGTGCTGTTATTGCCGTGATTGGCCGGATCGAGCGAAAGGATGTCGTTTCCTTGCGCGATGGTCAGCGTCTCGGCCGCCGCTATCTTTTGAGGGCCTGCAAAGATCAGCGCTGCCGACATGGCCAGAACCGGCCAGCGGATCAAAGCGAACAGACTCATGGAAACGACGCCTTTGCCTTCGAGACTATCGGGATTGGCGCCAAAATAGCCTGCGCTATCCGGAAAAGGTCTTCAAATGCACGGCGATATCGACGGAGATCCTCTCCGATCATGAGGGCGGGCAGAAGTTTTATTGTCGGCGCGGCCTAGGGGAGGGCGGCAGAGTCGCGTGGGATCATGCCGGCGCTTTCCACCCGCCGATCGCAGCGTTTCCCCGGCTGATCTCAGCGCTTCCGTGCCACGAGGAAGGGCCGGGCGTCCCGGCCGCGCGAGGCGTGGCGCTCGCGCCCGATCATCTCGAACCCCGCGGCCGCGATCTCGCGCTCGAGATCCTCCGTGCTGAGGAAACTGACATAGGGCGCCTTGCCGATGCGCTGCATCAGCGGCACGACGAGGCGCAGGAGCGGGTTCATCTCCTTGAGGCATGGCGTCTTGGAGATGAAGATCCCACCAGGCTTCAGCAGCCTATGGAGGCCGGCCAGGGTCTCCCCCCGCGCCGCGATCAGATGCAGGACATTGAACCCCAGCGCGACGTCGAATGTCGCGTCGGGCTCCGAAATCGCAGCCAGTGTCGCAACCTCGAACGCGACATTGCCGATCCCTGCGGCCTCGGCCTTGCCCCGGGCGATCGCGATCATCTCGCCTGAGATATCGGTCGCCACGATGCGCCTAACGGAGGGCGCGAGTCTCAGCGCGGTGGTGCCGGTGCCGCAACCGAATTCGAGCACCGTATCGTCGGCCTTGAGATGCTGCCGCGTGCGCTCCACTGTGCGCTCATAGCCCGCCATGTCGGCGATCGGACCCGCGGCGTATTTCCGCGCGGTCCGGTCCCAAAAGCGCGCATCATTCGCGATCTGTGCCATGGCAGCCCCCCAAGTCGCCCTCTAGCACGGGCGCGGCCATTCTGCATTGCCGCCTGCCTCGTCCGCGCGACCGTGAAGCGCGAGATCACTCCGCCGCCAGCGCAGGATGGCGGCGGCGCAGTTCCGGATGCTCCGAGAATGGCTGTAGCGGCGTCATCCAGCGTCGAAGCGTGTCTGCGGCATCGAGCTTCGCGACGAAGGGGTCGTTGCCATGGACTGTCCAGGCGATCGTCTCGCCGAGCTCCAGCAACCCCCAGGCGCCCGCCGGCCGCGGCAGGGTGGTGAAGCTCTCGGTCAGCGATTGCAGCGTCAGATGCGGGATGCCGTCGACAATCGTCAGTGTATTCCAGTGGACATGCCCGGCGAGGCAGATGACCGGAACCCGGGCCTGACGCAGCACGGCGCGTGCGCGCTCCGCACCGGGATAGGTCGAGAATTCGGGATTGCGCTCGAAATAGTAGTTGCCGGTCTGGGCGTGGCCGGACAGCGGGACATGGCTCATGATCGCGAGCGGGCGGTCGGCGGCGTTGACGGTCGCGGCGAGCCAGAGCAGGTCGGCCTCGGTCAGGATGAAGCCGCCCGGGCGGTGGATCCGTGAATCGGCCGCCCAGAGCACGAGGCGCCAATCGCCCAGATCGATGGTCCGATGGCCGAGCGGCTGGCCGAGGATGGCCTCGTTCTCGGCGACGCTCAGATGATCGCGGTCATGATTGCCGCAGAGATGGAAGCGCGGCACGGCGATGGCAGAAAACGCGTCCGCCACCTCCTGCTCCAGCCGCAGGTCGGTCGCGTGGTCGCGGTCCGAGATGCGGTCGCCGAGATCGATCACGGCATCGGGCCTCGCCTCTTCGACGAAGCGGCGGAACTCGGCCATGAGCGGCAGGGCCTCGCTGCCCATCTTGGTGAAACTGTTCTCACCGTGATGGATATCGGCGACGACGGCGAGGCGAATGGGCGCGAGGCGAAGAGGCTTGGCCATGGCTGGGCTCACGATGCGAAGGACGAGGACGGAAGGGAGGGGCCGGCGGGGGCCGACCCCTCGCGATGGGTTCAGCGGGCGGCGAGCGTCACGCGGCCGGCACGGAAGTCAAGGACATAGGGGATGTGCCCGGGCAGGGGCCGCCAGGCGAGCGAGCGCTTCATGCCGTATGACTCGTAGGGCTGATAGAGCGGCAGCACCGGCGGGTCGTTCTTAATCGCCTGCATCAGATCGGCATAGGCCTTCTTGCGCTCGCCGAGGTCGGTCGAGAAGCGGAAGCGCTCCCACAGCGCGACATAGGCGTCGTCGGCCTTGAAGCGGCCTTCCGAGGCGGAATTGCCGGTCGGCGCCCACATGATGCCGAAAGCGCCCGCGGGATCCGGGAAATACATCGGGTTCGACCAGGCGCGTGCCATCATGGTCGGGTCGGAGCCGGTCCATTGCTCGGTGACGTTGAGCTGGGTCTTGACGCCGATGGCGCCCCACATCTCCTGGATCGCCTGCGCGGCGAGCAAGCCATTGGTGTAGTAGGCGGCCTGAACGTCGTAGCGGATCGGGGTGCCGTCATAGCCGGCTTCCTTGAGCAGGGCCTTGGCCTTGGCAGGATCGTATTCGAAGGTGGCGAGCTCGGGCATGTAGAGCTGGCCGAACTGCTGGAAGCTATGGCTCGTCGGCACCTTCGCCTTGCCGAACCAGAGCGCCTCGTTCAGCGTCTTGCGGTCGATGGCGTAGGAGAGCGCCTGGCGCAACTTCGGATTGGCCATCTTCGGGTTCTGGGTGTTGAAGATGACGACGTGGAAGAGCGGCGTCTGCATGCCCTCGACCTTGAGCTTCGCGTCCGAGGCGATCGGCTCGAGTTGGTCCGGCGGGACATTGGTGATCAGGTCGACCTCGGCATTCTTCAAGGCCGTCAGGCGGCCGGAAAGTTCCGGGATGCGTTGCACCGTGACCTTCTGGAACGGCGCCTTCTCGCCCCAGAAACCGTCGAAGCGCTCATAGACGAGGCGCTGGTTCGGCACGAACTCGGCGATCTTGTAGGGACCGGTGCCGACGGGCTTCAGCGCGAAGGCCTCGAAATCGGAGGGCTCGGCGACGTTCGGATCGCCCGTCAGGGCCATAATGTATTTCTTCGGCACGATCATGCCCTGCTGCACGTTGAGCAGGGTCTCGAACAGCGGCTCGGGCTTCGTCGCGGTGATCCGCACCGTCTCGGCATCGACGGCCTCGACCTTGGCCATGTTGGGCAGCGTGTCGCGCTTGCGCACGGAATAGGGCGCAAAGCTCGCGTTGATGATGCGGTCGAAGGAGAAGAGCACATCCTCGACCGTCATCGGAGCGCCGTTGTGGAAGGTCACGCCCTGGCGGATCTTGAGCTCGATCTCGGTCGGCGAAACCTGCTTCCAGCTCGTGGCGATGCCCGGCTGCCAGACGCTCTCGGCGCGGGTGGCGTCCTTGCCGATCAGCGGGTCGAAGGCGTTGAAATAGAACTGCGAGCCGACATTGGAGAAATCGCGGCCGGGGTCGAGCCAGGGCGCCATGTTCTGCACGCCGACCTTGAGCTCCTGGGCGCGCGCAAGCCCGGTCAGGGCGGTTGTCGCGAGCGCGGCGGCGAGCGCGGTCTTCAGCAAGGTCTTGAGCATCATGTCAGCCCTTTCGGTTCGAGCAACGGTGGTTCGGCAGGCAAGGGGAGACGGCGCCTCAGCGTTCGCGCAGGCGCACGTCGAAATGGTCGCGCAGGAAATCGCCGAGCAGCATGGCGGCGAGGCTCACGAGTACGATCGCCGCAGCCGGCACCACCACGATCCAGGGTGCGGAGGCCATGTAGTCGCGCCCCTGGCCGACCATGGAGCCGAGCGTGGCCGTGGGCGGCTGGACGCCGAGCCCGAGGAAGGAGAGGGCGGATTCCAGCAGGATCAGGTTCGAGAAGTTCAGGCTCGCCATCACCACGACCGGCGAGACGATATTGGGGATCATGTGGACGGTCGCGATGTGCCAGCGGGTCGCTCCCGCGGCCCGGGCCGCCTCGATGAAGGGCATTTCCCGAAGGCCGAGAACCTGGGCGCGCACCAGCCTGGTGAAATGGGCCCAATAGGCGATGCCGAGCACACCGATCAGCACCGCGACATCGGTCCCCGCCAGCGCGACCACGAGCAGCGCGACGAGCGTGAAGGGCAATGACAGCTTGATGTCGACGAGCCCCATGACCAACGCATCGACCCGGCCTCCGAGCTGCCCGGCGACGAGCCCGAGCGCGACGCCGATGACGAGCCCAATCAGCGTTCCAAACAGCGCGAGCGCCAGTGTCAGCCTGAGGCCGTAGAGACAGCGCGAGAGCAGATCGCGGCCGAGTTGATCGGTGCCGAGCCAATGCGCCGGATTGGCGCGCTCGAAACCGAGCGGGGGCCGCAGCCGGGCCAGCAGCTTCTGCTGATCGGGGTCGAAGGGCGCAAGCACGGGCGCGAGCAGCGCCAGAAGAACGAGCGCGAGCGCCAGAAGCGCAGCCGCGACGACCAGTGCATTCATGCCCGCTGGGCGCACGAAGCGCCTGCGCGGCTTTCGCTCCGGTGCAAGCGCGATCTTGGCGTCGAGAGTATCGGTCATGACCGCTCAGGCTCCAGCCAGGCGCACGCGCGGATCGACCAGCGCATAGGCGAGATCGACGAGCAGGTTGACGACGATGACGGCGGCGGCGACGACGAGGACGCCGAATTGCAGGACGGGATAGTCGCGGCGCAGCGTCGCGCCGACCAGCAGGTCGCCGACGCCGTTCCAGGCGAAGACGGTTTCGACCACCACCGCGCCCGAGACGAGCGTGGTGATCTGCAGGCCGAGCACCGTGATGACGGGGATCAACGCATTGCGCAGGCCGTGATGCAGAATGATGCTGCTCTCGGCGAGACCTTTGGCCCGGGCCGTGCGCATATAGTCCTGCGAGAGGACGTCGAGCATGGCGTTGCGGGTGTAGCGGACCAGCGCCGCGATGAAATAGGCCGAGAGCGCGACCGTCGGCATGACGTAATGCGCGAGCGTGGCCGAGCCGGCGCTGGGCAGCCAATGCAGCGTGTAGGAAAAGACCAGCAGCAGCAGGATGGCGAGCACGAAATTCGGGATGGCGTAGCCGAAGAAGGCCGTGAAGAGCACGGCGCTGCCGCGCCCCTGGCCGCGCCAGACGGCAGCCAGGATACCGGCCGGCACGCCGACGCAGATCGTCAGGGCCAGGGTCGCGACCAGGAGCGAGGCGCTCTGCCAGAGCCGTTCGGTGAAGATCGTCGCGACCGGCCGGCGCTCCATCAGTCCGAGGCCGAAATCGCCTGAAAGCAGCGAGCGCCAGAACAGCCAGTACTGCTCGGCGACGGAACGATCGAGCCCCCAATAGGCGATCATCTCGCGCCGCGAGGCGGCATCCAGCCCTTCCGGCATCAGGAAGTCGATCGGGTTGCCGGTCAGGCGCGTGGCGAGGAAGACGACCGAGGCGATCACCCAAAGCGTGATGCCCATGCGCAGCAGTCGGCCCGCGAGGAATTCAAGCATGTCTTCCTCCTGCCCTGGAGCCGCCGGACGTCGCCCTGCATGCCCCGCCTCAGTCGTGGCCCGTGCTGCGACGGGCTCGTTCTAGGCCGCGCTTCATGACAGGACGATGAAACAAACTCATTCAATCTAGAATTTGACACTGAGATTATCTCAGTTCATGGACGGGCATCATTTGCTGTCAGTTTTGGATTCGCGCGATGGGCTCGCTTCACGGCATTCAGGGGTGTCTCGTCGATCTCGACGGCACCCTGGTGCGCGGCCGGCAGATGCTTCCCGGCGCAAATGTCTTTCTCGAAAGCCTGGAGGGGCGTTTCGTCATCGTCTCCAACGATGCCGAGCACACACCGCTCGAATTGTCGCGCGGCCTCAAGCGTCTCGGCCTGACCATCGCGCCGCACCGGATCGTTCTCGCCGGCGCGACCGCGCTCGACGAGATCGCGCGCTGGCGGCCCCGAGCCCGCATCGCCATGATGGCCAGCAAGAGCCTGATGATCCATGCCCGCGCCCTCGGCCTGGTCCCGGTGCAGGAGCGGCCGGACGTCGTCTTCCTCGGACGCGACCGGCATTTTTCCTACGAGCGCCTGATGGTTGCAGCCAATGCAGTGCGCTGCGGTGCCGAACTCGTGGTCGCCAATCCCGATCTCGTCCATCCCGGCCCGCATGGCGCGGTGGTGCCGGAGACCGGCGCTTTGCTGGCGGCGCTGCTCGCCTGCACCGGTCCGGTGCCCTGCCGCATCATCGGCAAGCCGGAGGCCGCCTTGTTCGAGGCTGGCCTGGCGCTGCTCGCGCTGTCGCGGAACGCGGTGCTGATGGTTGGGGACAACCCGGCGACCGATGGCGAGGGCGCCCGGCGTCTTGGCCTGCGCTATTTCGAGCTTCGCGACGGGGTCTTCCCTGAGATCTCGGCGCGTGCGCCTTGTCGCGATCCGGCCGGCATGCTGGCCTTATCCGCATGACGACGTCGAATCGCAATTCCGGACCGGCCGAGGCTGCCCCCGGCGAACCGGGCGCCGAGAAGCGCAAGGGCACCGGCACGCCCGGTCTCGAGGGGGCGCTCGAGCGCCTGCAGGCGCTACGCGCCAACCTGCCGCCCAAAGCTGCCCGCATCGCCGATTTCTTCATGAGCCATGCCGCCGAGGTGGTGCATATGTCGGTCACCGAAGTGGCCGAGCGCACCGGCGCGAGCGAAGGCAGCGTCATCTCGCTCTGCCAGCAGCTCGGCGCGCGGGGCTTCCAGCAGGTCAAGATCGCGCTGGCGCGCGATCTGGTGCAGCCGGTCCAGTTCATCCACGAGGATCTGGCCCGTTCCGACGATACCGGCGCGGTGATCGAGAAGATCTTCCGCAGCGATCTCCAGGCTCTGCACGACACCATGAAGGTGCTCGACACCACGGCGATGGAGGCCGCGGTCGCCGCGATCCTGAAGGCGCGCCGGGTCGAGCTCTACGGCATCGGCAGCGCGGCCCCGATCGCCGAGGATGCCAATTACCGCCTGCTGCGCATCGGCATCGAGGCGAAGGTCGTGGTCGATTCCCATGTCCAGGCAATCAGCGCCTCGTTGACCGGCCCCGACGTGGCGGTGATCACCATTTCCCATTCCGGCAGCACGCTTGAGACGGTCGCAGCCACGAAACTGGCCAAGGAAGCCGGCGCGACGACGATCTGCATCACCAATTTCGGCAAGTCGCCGCTGCTCGCCCATGCCGATATCGTGCTGCACACCATGGCGCGTGAAACGCAGTTCCGCACCGAGGCGATGACGAGCCGGATCGCACAGCTTGCCATCATCGACGCGCTGATCGCCTGCCTGTCGCTCGCCGATTACGACAAGGCCCTGGCGACGATCGGCAAGACCTTCGACGTCCTGTCGAGCAAGCGCTTCTGAGCCCGGGGGCAGGAGCCTCATCCCCGGGACGCCTGATCGAGCCTGCCGCGACGGCCTGCCTTCAGATGGCGCTGCGGGCCCCATGCCCGCTCAGTCAGTCCCGCTGGTTTAGAGATAGTCTAAATAAATCAAAGACTAAGCGGCTTGCGGGCTGCGTCGCTCCGTGGAAGAAGCGCCGGTGCTGGTTGTCCGATGCGCCGGGGTGAGTTGAGTCCATGACGGAAAATCCGTTCCACGAGGCGACGCTGGTCGCGCGCCGTTACCTCACGCCTGGCATGATCAGGCTGACCTTTTCCGGCGAGGGCCTGAACCGGTTTCGCTCGACCGGGATCCCGGACGAATATATCCGCCTGTTCTTCCCCGATCCCGCCACGGGCGAACTCGTCCTGCCGACGATCGATGCCGAGGGGCGCTGGGTCCTTCCGGAGGAACGCCAGCGCATCCGCTATTCCACCTATACGGTCCGCAGCTTCGACAGCGCGCGCTGCGAACTCGAGATCGACCTCGTGGTTCATGATGGGGGCAAGGCCAGCGACTGGGCTCGTGACGCCGAGATCGGCGCGCGGATCGTGATCAACAATCCGCGCGGGCTCTATGCCCGGCCAGACGCGCTGGACCGGCAGATCCTGATCGCGGATGCCACCGGCCTGCCGGCGGTTGCACGGATTCTCGAACAGACGCCGGAGCATGTCGCGAGCCGGGTCTTCATCGAGGTGGCGGATGAAACCCACGAGCAGCCCTTGCCGGACCATCGCCTGGCGACAACGACATGGTTCCATTGTCGCGATGGCGAAACGGATCGCAGCCGCCTCATCGACCTGCTGGCCTCGGAACAGCTCGACGACGGACGGACCTATCTCTGGGCCGCGGCCGAGAAGGCCGTCGTCAGGACATTGCGCGCCCAGTCCGAGGAGCTGAAGCAATCGGGCGCCGAGCGCCAGAAGATCGTGGCCTATTGGGCGCGCTGAGCCGCGATCGGAACAGCCGATTGCGGTTGCCTGCGCTTCACATGCGCAATCGTCGCACATGCCCCGTGGCGACCGCTTCCTCGACATAGTCGAGCAGGACGCTGCGGAAGGCATGCAGCCCGGCCGTGGGTGCTCCCGGGAGATGGACGATCCCGCCCGGCCGGGCCCCCGTCGGAACGACGAGGGGGACGATCCGGACAAGTCCGCGAACGAGATCTCCGACCATCGTCAGGCCGGAAAGTACCGTGATCCTGTCCGATGTCAGCAGCATTTCGCGGATCATCGACATGGAGCTGGCGCGCAGCACCGGGCCGCTGGGTACGAGATGGCTCGTGCGCAGGGCCGCGATCCTTCGGTCGCGACCGTAGTGCTGTCGAATGACGGCGGCAGGGGGTGGCGGTAGAGATGGGGAGTGCCCGGCGCGACCCATGCCCGTCGCGGCTTTCGATCGGACAGGGGCAACGGGAGTGGCGGCTGTGAAGAGACAGATCATCCGTGCCGAGCCGCTGGCGAGCTATCTTGAAAGGCACAAGGCGCCGACGTCGACGGTGACGAAGCATGGCGATACGATCTATGTATCGGGCGCGCCGCCGTTCGATCCGGAGACAGGCGAAATCTATACGGGCGGGATCGAGCGCCAGACGGAGCTTGTCCTCGAGCAGATGAAGCTCTGCGTCGAGATGGCAGGCTCCTCGCTCGACGACGTCCTGAAGGTCAATGTCTACGTCACCTCGGTCGAGATGTTCCCGGCGGTCAACGAGGTCTATCGCCGCTTCTTCCCCAAGGACCCCCCGGCTCGGATCTTCATCAACGTCCCGGCCTGGAATGGCGGCTTCGACATCGAGATGGATTGCATCGCCGCCGTGTGATGCGAGGAGCGCGGTTCGAGGAGAAGCCGATGTTCTCTGTGATTTTCGAAGTGCATCCGGCGCCGGAGCAATGGGATGCCTATCTCGGCGTGGCCAGGTCGCTGCGGCCCGAACTGGAGGCGGTGGACGGGTTCGTCGACAATATCCGCTATCGCAGCATGACCCGCGAGGGCTGGCTGCTTTCGCTCTCGGGCTGGCGCGACGAGAAGGCGGTGGTGCGCTGGCGCACGACGATACGCCACCATCTCGCGCAGGAGAAAGGCCGGTCCGGCATCTTCCTCGACTATCACCTGCGCGTCGGCGAGATCACGCGGGACACGCAGATCCCGGAGGGCCAGACGCTTCAGCAACAGCGTCTCGACGAGACGCAAGTCGGCGAGGGGACGACCGTCACGCTGATGACGGGCCTTAGGCCGGCCAATCTGGGCGAGGGAGCCGGCGCGGCCGAGTGCGCGGCGTCGCTCGGCCTGCTCCCGGGAGCCGCCGGCCTGCTGTCATGGGATGTGTTCGATGCGGTGCTGACGCCCGGCGACCTGATCCTGCTGCTGTCCTGGCGAGACATGAATGCGGCGACGGACTTTGAGGACAGGGCATCGCTTGCAGGGCAAAGACTGCGCCATGTCCGTGTCGTGCGCGATTACGGCATGTTCGACCGGCGCGAGGCTCCGCAATACTATCCAGAGGTCGATGCCCGGCTGCGTGGCGGCTAGGACCCTGCCACCTCGAGACATCGGCTGCACGCAGCCGCGGCTGGACCGGCCTCGCGTCTCGGGCAACTGGCGCCTTTCGCTCCCGGCTCAGAGCAGCCCCTTCAGGCGACAGAGACCAAGGGCTGCGACGCTCATCGCGTCCTTGATCCGGCCATCCCCAATCATGGCGATGACGGCGTCGAGGGGGAAGGTCCGGCTGATCAGCCCGTGTTCCTCGGGATCGAGCTTTGTCTCCGTCACCTGCAGATCGCGCGCGATGAAGATGTGGCAGCCTTGCGTCGAGTAGCCGTAGCACTCGAAGAGATGCCCGACATAGTGCATTTCCCTGGCCAGGAGGCCGGTCTCCTCCTGGAGTTCCCCGCGCGCCAGTTCGAGAGGGTCGGCGGTCGCAACGCCTTCCCAGGAGCCTTGCGGGAACTCCCAGAACCGGCCCTTCACCGGGTATCTGTACTGCTCGACAAGGCAGAGCGCGCCATCGCTCGCGACCGGGATGATCAGCGCGAAGTCGCTCTTCTCGACGACGCCATAGATGCCCCGGGAGCCGTCGCTGCGTTGGATGCTGTCCTCCCTGACGGTCATCCACCTGTTCCGGTAGACGACTTTCGTTGCGAGCGCCGTGATCTCGCAAACCGGGCTCTCGCGTCCAACGTCCTGTGCCATGCCCGCCGCTGCCCTTGCCCATGCGCCGTCGTCGGCGACCTCATCTGCATCCATCCATGCCTCAAGACGGGCCCCGGCGCATCCGCGCGCCGCAACGGCGTCGCGGTCCTCTTGTAATTACGTTATTTTACGATATATCTTAGTCATATCTAAAATGGAGAACATGAAGATGAATTTTGACCATCCCTCCCATCGAACCCATCGCAGGCATTCGCATCCCCGCGAATTCGGCCATCGCCCACCGCGGGATTCCCACCATTTCGAGCATGAACGGGGCCGGGATCGCGGCGAGCGCGGCGGCCGCAGGCGCATGTTCGATTCAGGCGATCTGCGCCTCGTTCTGCTCAAGCTGATCGCCGAGCAGCCGCGCCATGGCTACGATCTGATCCGCGCGATCGAGGAGGCCTCGGGAAGCAGCTATGTTCCGAGCCCCGGCGTCGTCTACCCGGCCCTGTCGATGCTGCAGGACCTCGGACAGATCAGCGAGGTCGCTTCGGAAGGCGCCCGCAAGGCCTTCGCGATCACGCCGCAGGGCACGGCCGATCTCGCCGCCCATGCGGAGAGGATCTCGGAGCTTCAGGCCCGCCTCGCCATGATCGCCACCATGCGCGAGCGCACGGATGGCGGCCCGGTTCGCCGCGCCATGGAAAATCTCAAGGTCGCGTTGAGAAACCGCCTCGGCGGCAACGATACGGATCCGAAGATCGTTCATGACGTTGCCGCGATCCTCGATGACGCCGCGCAGCGGATCGAGCGGCTTTGAAGCCGAAGAGGGCGGGGCAGGCGGCCTTGTCGCCTGCCCACGTCGCCCCTCCAGGAGACCTGGCATCCTGTTCAATGCCAGGGCTTCCGCGCCGGGAATGGCCCTTGGCGGTCTGTCGCCGCTCTTCGGGCAGGCGTCGCCGTCAGCTCGTCCTTTGCACCGCAGGCGGCGTCCAGGATCCGTCCATCGCCGCCGCTTTTGGCCAATAGGCCCGGACATAGAGCGAGAACACGCCCTTCGGGGCTGGCAGCCAGTTGGCGCGTTGAACCGGATCGGTCGGCGCGTCGGGCTGTACATAGATCGTCAGCGAACCATCGGCCGCAACCTTGAGATCCTTGTTCTTCGTGCCGACCGAGAAGCGGTTGATCGGGTTGGCGACGAAGAAATGGTGCTCATTATAGATCGAGAGCGACCAGAAGCCGTTCACCGGTGGCGTGCCGTCCTTGCCGAACGTCACGGTGTAACGGTTCGTGCTGTCGAGCCGTGCGCCCGCGGAATCGAGGTCCTGATAATAGTACTTCGTCTCATTGGGCGAATTGACCAGGATGTTCGATTTCGCGACCGCGGTCCGCGTGAAATAATCCGTTCCGAACGCGGATTCATTGGAGATCGTGCTCCAGTGATGCGGCAATTGCTGGCCGTAATTGCGGAACTGGAACAACGGGTTGACGAGCTTTTCCTCCGCCTCCTTGGCAGCCGCGATCATCGCCTGCTTCAGCTCCGGCCTGTCCTTGGCGGCAGCGAGCACGGCGAGCAGCTGTGCGTAGCGCGCTTCTTCCCCAGGGAGCGGTGGCGCATCGGCCAGCACTGCGGGAAGCTCGTCGAAGAATTTTTCAGGGAAGACCCAGCGTGTTTCCTCCTCGCCATGCGGGGCGCCGGGCACTCTGGGCAGCTTGCTCCACTCCATCGTCTTCATCCGGCCATCGTATTCGGCGAGCGGATACATCGCGATGCCGGTCAGTGCCTTCTGGATCGCGCGCTTGTCGTCGGGCGTGTCGTCCTGGAAGATGCGCGGCGCGACCAGGCCGGTATTGCTTGAGGCGCGAAACACGCGGGTGATGCCGTTGGGCACATTGCCCTGCCAATTGGGGCCAGCCAGCAGGTAGAAGCCGGGCGTGGTTCCGTACATCTTGCCGAGCTGAACGAAGCTGTCGGTGCGCAGATCGACGATCTGGTAGACCCAGAAGCGGTCGCCGAAATCCGGCACCTGGATCACCACCGGAGAGACGTCCAGCGTGATCATGCCCAGGCCATAGACCACGTCCTGGTTGGGGCAGGCGACATTGCGCTCTTCGGGATCGACATAGTCCATCAGCATGGTCAGGCTGTTCAGCGGCGCTTCGAGCAGCGGGCCGCTATACCTGTTCTCGGTCATTTTCGAGAAGGCGAGGCGGCGATTATAGACGTTGACCAGCGGCCAGGCCCAGAAGAACGCGTCGCGCGCGACATGGGCGGCATAGGCTTCGGTGATCTTCACGCGGGCATCGGGGCCTGGCGGCAGCGCGCGCGTCCAGCCAGGCGAGGGCGGCAGGGGCTGGGGCAAGGGCTGAGAGCTGAGCGAGGAGCTTTGCGCGCGCGCGGTGGAGGGCGCACTGGTGACGAGCGCCGACGCGGCGGCGAGTGTCGCTCCCGTCAGCAGGAGGTTGCGCCGATCAAGCCCGTTCTTGTCGCTCATGGTCGTCTTCCTCTTCAGAAACGGAACCGCGCGGCTGCGGCCTCACGGACGCGCCGCGTGGGAATGACCCGGTTGCCGGGCTTCACTGCCGTTTCACCAGTGCGGGCGGAAAATAGGTCGCATTGGCAACACCTTCCGTCGGCCGGTAGAATCGGAATGTGAGCCGATAACTCGCGCCCTTCGGCGTCGGCAGCCAGTTACCGTCGGGCGCATCGCCCGGCTTCTGATCGGCAAAATAGAGCGTCAGCGAGCCGTCGGCGCCATATTGCAGCTTCGACTGGTTGTTGAGCAGGAAGCGGTTGATCGGATTGGGCAGGACACGGAACCGCGCGCCGTCGACGGCGATCACCGACCAGAAGAACGTGGCGAACTGGGCGGGGAGCTCGTCCCTCGGGAAGGTCAGCGTGTAGACATTGTCACCGCTGAGATCATCCCCGGCCTGATCCTTGCTCCCCCGGTAATACAGCACCTCCGGCTTGATGTTCGCCCAGATGCCACCATGGTTGACCAGTGTCCGCGCAAGGTAGTCCAGGCCATATTCGCCGACGACGCCGGGCCGAGCCCAGCCATTCAGCACCGTGCCGTGGCCGATGATGGCTCCTGCCTTGGCGATATCGGCGAAGGCGCTGGTCCGGATCACCTGATCGACGCGGGCGCGCTCGGCCGGGTCCTTGACGGCCCTGGCGATGGCGCGGGCCTTGTCCTGCATCTCCTCGAGCCCGACGCTGAGGTCAGGCTCGCTGTCGAGTGCGGCATCCGCGGCCTCGAAGGCCTCGGCGCCCGGCAGTGCCTCGAGCGCGAATACCGGGGTCTTAGGAAGCTCCGGAAGCGTCGGTGTACCCGTCGCCCGGAAGGTGAACTGGTGCTGCAGGGCGATCGCGGTCTCCGGATCGGCGCCGAGTTCGACCCGGGCCAGCACCCGGGAATATCTCACGGGCAGATCGATACGCGTCGCTCCCGGGGGAAGCGCGACATCGGCGCCCCTCAGGCACATCGCGAATTCCCCGAACGGCCGCTTCGGAAACAGGCGCTCGTTGATATTGGCGACGGTCTCGCCCCAGCCATTGAGGAAATGGACCGTGTAGTAACGCCCCTCGACCTTCGGCACGGTGACGATCGTGCAGCTCTTCTCGTCGACCGCCACCCAGGCCTCGGAATAGGCGACATCGAGATTGGGATTGGGCCAATCGACCGCGCCGGGCTTGCGGTGCACCAGCTCGTTCCACTTGAACCCGTCCTGGAAATCGAGCTGCTGCTGGCGCGCAACGAGCAGGCGGCCCAACAGGTAGACATAGGCGTCGGCGATGTCCTGATCCGGCATGCGGGCAGGCTGCTGGGCGTTCGTGGTGGCCGCCCCAACCATGAGCATGGCCGCAAACAGTGTTGTTTTGACTGTTCTGTTGGTGATCATTCGATCCTCCCTGCGCTGCGGCGCGTCTTCTCGCAGCCGAGCCCGGAACCCGTCGGGCGTCGCCAAACCGGGTATGATCATCACCGATCGGCAAGCCGGAAGCATCCCCCATTCGGCCTCGTCACGCGAGGCCATTCCGGGGGCATCACCGCTTTCGGGGTCAAAATCGCTTTCCCGGCGATGCCGCTATCGGCGAACCTGGTTCGTCCGCGGCATTTAGGCGGCCCGCCCGCCAGGCATGATAGCGACCGGCAGGGCGCTGGGCTCAGGCGGACATCATGTCTGTCTAGGGGGCAGGAGCGGTCCTCGCGGAGAGCGCCGGAGCGCCCATGCCACGATCACGGTTCACCGGGGCCGCGCATATGGGGGCGCTTCAGCAAGGTTTCGGCATAGGTGCGGATGTCCGGCGGCCAGGCTTGGTTCTGCTCGGCGAAGCGCGCGTGATCCCCGGCGAACAAGGCGCGCGTCGCCTCCTCGAACCCCGCAAGGTCGCCGGCCATCGCCGCGATGAAGGTATAGGTCGCCGTCTGCGCGGCGCGGGCCTCGGTCCGGCCGCCATCGCCGCGTCGCGCCTCCTCCACCAGTCGGCGCAAGGCCTGCGAGGCGCCGCCCGGCTGCAGCGCCAGCCAGTCCCAATGTCGGGGGAGCAAGGTCACTTCCCGGGCGACGACGCCGAGCTTCGGGCGGCCGCGACCACGCTCCGGCATCCCGTCGTCCGGCTCGGACCCGGCGAGCGTTGGTTTCGCGCGGTCTGCCGCCTCGGCGCGTTCAACCAGGCGCGCCACGATCTCCGCGGTCTCGCCGCGCAGATTGAGGTCCACCACCGCGCCGGTCGCATCGTCGAAGGTGAGGCAGGCCGAGCCGGGATCGGTCTCCATCGCCGCCTTCACGACCAGCGCGACATCGATCAGCGGGCCAGCGGCGATACGGCGGGTTCCCTGGAAGGCGGTGCAAGGCTTGGACAGAAAGGGGGGCATGGTGGGGTTCTCGAATGGAGTCTTATATTACCCGGGTAAATCTCTTGATGTAAATATCATCCGGGTATAAATGGCGCGACCAGCCGGCGATGGCCGGATGGCTGGTGCAAAGGAGATGGATCGTGAAATCCGAGGACAGAAGGGCGGCCGTCGCGGCCTATAAGCTTCGCAAGGCGGCTCCCGGCCTCTATCTCCTGCGCTGCGCGACGACGGGCCAGCAATGGGCGGGAAGCGCGCCTGATCTCGGCACGATCTGGAACCGCCTGTCGTTCACGCTGCGCCAGGGCGCCAATACGCATCGCTCCCTCCAGGCGGCATGGCGGGAGCATGGCGCCGAGAGCTTCACTTTCGAGATCGTCGAACGGGTGGATATCGAGAAACTGCCCTATGTCCTCGATCGCTTTCTAAGGGACCGACTGGCGCATTGCTGCAAGACCCTGCAGGCCGAGCCGATCTGAAGACGGACCGGGACTGCGCCCTGTCCCATCCGTTCGGTGTCCGGGGCCTCAACTCGCGAGCTTAGCCAGCGGAATTCGCAGGGAAAGGGAAAGCCCGTCGTCTTTCCACTCTCGCGAGATCGCACCGCTCATGCCCCTCAGCAGGGCCCTTTCAAGCGTCGCTCCAAAGCCCTCGTGCAACCCGGATCTGGCCTGGGGAGAGGACCCGCACTCGTCCCATTTCACATGGAGAAGGCCGTCGGCGGCGCTGATATCGATGGTCAACCGCCCCCCGGGCGTAGACAGGGCGCCATATTTCGCGGCGTTCGTCGTCAACTCGTGCAGCAGAAGGGCCAGCGACGACAACACGTTGGCGGAGAGCTCCACGTCGGCACCGGTCAGCGTGATGCGCGAGTCCTGACTGTGTTCGTGAGGCGCCAGGATCGCCCGGGTCAGGGCGAGAACCGTCGTCCCGGCTTCTGAGACGCCATTCTGGCTCAGGTCGGGCAGGGTGAGGTCGTGGGCACGACCGAGCGCCTGCAGTCGCGATGTCAGATCGGCGGCGAGCTCCTGGACGTTCCTGGACGATCTCGCACTGAGTGAGATCAGTCCTGCCGTCAGGCTGAAGAGATTCTTGATGCGGTGATTGACCTCGCGCAGAAGCACGTCCTGCTGCGCCCGCGCATGCTCATGCAGGCTGATATCCTGCGTCAGGGTGAGGAGGGACGCGTCCTTGCGACGCCCGGCTTCTTCGAGGGCCTTGGCCTGCGCGGCCAGCTCGTCTCGCTGAGCCGCGATCTGTTGCCGCTGCCGGTACAGTTCGAAGAAGACCTCGGCCTTGCTGCGCAGGATGTCGGGCTCGATCGGTTTTTGGATGAAATCGACCGCGCCGGCCTCGTAGCCGCGAAAGCGGCGGCGGCCATCGGCGCTGCCGGCGGTGACGAAGATGATCGGGACGCGCCGGGTTCGCTCGTTGCCGCGCATCAGTTCCGCCAGCTCGAAACCGTTCAGGCCCGGCATCTGGACGTCCACAAGCGCCAGCGCGACATCGTTCTCGAGCAGCAGTTCAAGCGCCTCGTCGCCCGACCGCGCCTTCAGCAGAACAAGGCCTTCGCGCCGCAAAAGGCCTTCCAGGGAGACGAGGTTGTCCTCAAGGTCGTCGACCAGCAGGAATGAGACAGGACCCATGATCGAACTCAAATCTCCTTTAAAAGCGCCGCGAGGGCGTCGAGTGTCATGATGTGAGCGCTGGGGCAGGCCGCTATGGCCGCTTCGGGCATCGCGGATGCAAAGGCGCTGGCTGGGTCTTGAACGAGCGCAGTGCCGCCCGCTTTGACAATGGCCCGCATCCCGTTCGCTCCGTCCTGATTGGCGCCAGTCAGAACGATGGCGATCAGGGCAGGGCCGTAGGCATCGGCCGCGCTTTCGAACAGGACATCGATCGAAGGCCGCGAGAACAGGACGGGTTCGTCGCTGGAGAGCGACAGGCACCGATCCATTTCGACCAGTAGATGGTAGTCGGGCGGGGCGAAATAGACCGTGCCGGCCTCGATCGGTTCCTTGTCTTCCGCCTCTCGCACCGGAATTCGGCACTTGGCGTCGAACAGCTCTGCCAGCATGCTGCGCCGGTTCGGCGGCACATGGACGACCACGATCACCGGCAATCGAAATCCGGCAGGCAGTGCGGGAAGGATCACGGACAGCGCTTCCAGCGCCCCTGCGGAGGCGCCGATCACCACGGCCTCGGCTCGGTCCGCACTCATTCGCTGCGCCTCTGATAGATTTTGTCCTCGCGCACGAAATCCGTGAAGGCGCCGGCATGCTCGGAGAAGCGCAGGCTTTCCTTGGCGCCGAGCCCGAGGAAGCCCTTTCGTGCGAGCGAGTCCTTGAACAGGCCCAGCGCCCGGTCCTGGAAGGTGCGATCGAAATAGATCAGGACGTTACGGCACGAGATCAGCTGCATCTCGGCGAAGACCGCGTCCGTCACCAGGCTATGGTCGGAAAACACGACATTGCGGCGCAGGCTCTTGTCGAACGAAACCCTGCCATAGGCGGCATGATAATAATCGGACAGGGATGACTTTCCCCCGGACTGGCGATGATTCTCAGTGAACAGCGGCACCCGCTCCATGGCGAAGACGCCGGCCTCGGCCGAACGGAGCGCCTCCTGGTTGATGTCGGTGGCATAGAACAGCGTGCGCTCCTCGAGGCCTTCTTCCCGGAACAGGATGACCAGGGAATAGAGCTCCTCGCCGCCGCTGCAGCCGGCGATCCAGACCTTGAGCGAGGGATAGGTCCGCAGATGCGGCACGACCTTTTCCCGGATCGCGCGAAAATAACTCGGATCGCGGAACATCTCGCTGACCTGAACGGTCAGATATCCGAGAAGCCGCGGCAGAACGGCCGCGTCATGCAGCAGGCTCTCCTGCAACGCCGAAAAGCTGGCGAAGCCCAGCTGGTCCCTGGCCTGCTTGAGGCGGCGCTTGATCGAGGCCATCGCGTAATTGCGGAAATCATAATGATACCGAGCGTATAGCGCCTCGAGCAGAAGTCGTATCTCAATCGCTTCGATCGCCTCGGATGCGAGCGCCTCCTTCATCGCGGCATCCAGACCCGCACGAGCGACAGGAGCTTTTCGACATCCAGGGGCTTGGCCATGTAGTCATTGGCCCCCGCCTCGATGCAGCGCTGCTGATCGTCGGGCATGGCCTTCGCCGTCAGCGCGATGACCGGCAGCTTCGCCAGGTCCGGGTTCCTGCGGATCTCGCGCGTGGCGGTGAGCCCGTCCATGACCGGCATCATCACGTCCATGAGGACGAGTTCGATCCTGGGGCCGGATTGCTTCGCGGATCGTTCGAGCGCCTCCAGGGCCTCGCGGCCGTTGCGGGCGATCTCGATGATCGCCCCCCGGGGTTCGAGGATGTTGGTCAGCGCATAGACGTTGCGGACGTCGTCCTCGACGACAAGGATGCGCCGCCCCTCGAGCAGGGCATCCCTGCTTCGCGCCTTGCGGATCATCTTCTGCTGCTCGGCCGGCAGTTGGGAGACCACCTGGTGAAGGAAGAGGCTGACCTCGTCGAGCAGGCGCTCGGGCGATTTCGCGCCCTTGATGATGATCGATTTCGAGTAGCGGCGGAGCCGCTGTTCGTCATCCGCCGAGAGGTCGCGGCCGGTATAGACGATGACCGGCGGAAAGGCGTAGGCGCTCTCCTGGCTCAGCGTCTCCAGCAGCGAATAGCCGGACGCATCGGGCAGCGACAGGTCGAGCACCATGCAATCGAATGTCTCTTCCTTGAGGAGCTTGAGGCATTCGGCTGCAGTCCCTGCGGTCACTGTCTCGACATCATGGGAGGTCAGCAGCGTTGCGACCGCCTCGCGCTGCACCAGGTCGTCCTCGACGATGAGGACGCGATGCACCCGCGGGGACAGCTTTTTCTCCAGCTTCTCGAAAACCTCGACCAGCTGCTCGCGCTTGACTGGCTTGAGCACATATCCGACCGCGCCCAGCGCGAGCGCGGTTTCGGCGTGATCTCCAGCCGAGACGATGTGAATCGGAATATGGCGGGTCTGGACGTCGCTCTTGAGCCGGTCCAGCACGGAAAGGCCCGACTGGTCCGGCAGGCCGACATCGAGGATGATTGCGCTCGGCATGAACTCCCTGGCCAGGCCTAGGGCCTCCGCGGCGGTTCCCGCGACCAGCGAACGGAATCCCATTTCGCGCGTGAGATCGCGCAGGATGGCGGCGAAGGAATCGTCGTCCTCGATCACCAACAGGACGCGCTTGGCATCGGATGGCGCATCGCGGTCGTCCTCGACCGTGTGCCTGCGTGGCAGGACCGCGGCCCGGGGCGCCTCCGCATTCACGAGCGTGGGCACGGCGCGAATGGTTTCGCGCGACTCCCGGGGGCCGACCTTCGCCGGATCATAGATTTCGGGAATGGTGATGGTGAAGGTGCTTCCCTGTCCCTCGCGGCTCTCGAGCGTGATCGTGCCGCCGAGCAGGTGGGCGAGCTGTCGCGAGATCGAAAGGCCGAGGCCGGTGCCACCATATTTGCGGCTGATGGTGCCATCGGCCTGATGAAACGCTTCGAAGACGCTGCGCTGCTGCTCCTCGGCGATGCCGATGCCGGTGTCCGACACGGACAGGGCGATCTGCCCTTTGCCGGCCGGGTGGATCGAGACGCGGACCTGCCCCCGTTCCGTGAACTTGAAGGCGTTGGACAGGAGATTTTTCAGAACCTGTTCCAGCCGCTGCGGATCCGTTTCGATGCTCGCGGGGCAGTCCGCCGCCACGTCGACGAGAAAATCCAGCGTCTTGCCCTGGGCGACAGGGTGAAACAGCTGCCGAAGATTGCCGGTCAACCGCTCCAGGGAAACGGTTTCGGGCCTGATTTCCACATGGCCGGCCTCGATCTTCGAAAGATCGAGGATGTCGTTGATCAGGTTCAGCAGGTCATTGCCGGAGGACTGGATCGTCTGGGCATATTTGACCTGCTCCTCGCTCAGATTGTCGTCGGGATTATCCGCCAGGAGCTTGGCCAGGATCAGCGATGAATTGAGCGGCGTGCGCAGCTCGTGCGACATGTTGGCAAGAAAGTCCGACTTGTAGCGGCTCGCCTGCTCCACCTCCCGCGCCTTGACCTGTATGGCCGCATTGACCTGTTCGAGATCGTCGCGCTGCGTCTCCAGCTGCTGGGTCTGCTCCTCCAGCTGCGAATTGGTCTGTTCGAGCTCGGCCTGCTGCTGCTCGAGCCGCATCTGCGACTCCTTGAGCGCCCGGCCTTGCTCCTCCAGTTCCTCGTTCGAGACGCGCAATTCCTCGCTCTGGGTCTGCAATTCCTCCGATTGGCGCTGCGTCTCCTCGAGCAGGTCCTGGAGCTCGCCGCGATACTTGGCCGAACGGACAGCGATCGCCACCGCGTTGGAGGCGAACTGCAGCAGCTTCATGACGCCGTCGTCGACCGGGCGGAGGAACCCAAGCTCGATCACGGCATTGACGGTTCCGTCGACGCTGGCGGGCAGGATGACGAGATGTTTCGGCTTGTCCTGTCCCAGGGCGGAGCCGAAGGCGAGGTAGCCGTCGGGAACCTCGCCGATGAGCACGGTCCGCTTCTCGCTCGCCGCCTGGCCCAGCAAGCCTTCCCTGAGCTTGAATTGCGTGACAATCGGGGCGTCCTCGGGAATGCCATAGGTCGCAGCGCGCCGGAAAACCGCGCGATCGACGACGAAGAGCGCTCCTGCGACTGCGCCGAGATACTGCGCCAGAAATGCGAGAATGCTGTTTCCGAGCTGCTCGGCCTGCGGATCGCCCATCATGGCGGAGGCCAGCCCGACCTGGCCTGATTGAAGCCACTCCTCCTGCCTGCGCGCGAGCGTTGCCCTGCGGACCAGAAAGCCGATGGACAGCGTCAGGAGTAACCCGAGCAGGCCTGAAAGGAGGCCGCTCACCAGCGCGGTCTTCTGGGCGTCGGCCATCTCGACGAGGCGCTTCGCGCGCGTTTCGCCCTCTTCCTGGGCGATCGCGGCAATCTGCGAGCGGATGGCGTCCATGGCCAGTTTTCCGCGGTCCGAGCTGACGACGGCCATCGCCGCGTCGATCCCCTGGGCTCGGCGCAGCTCGATCGTTTCCTTGAGTTCTGCGAGTTTGGTGCCGACTTGTCGTCTCAGCGCAGCGATCCGCGGGCCCTGTGACGGATTTTCGCGGGTTCGCTCCGAGATCTCGTCGAGCTGGGCTGGAATCGCCGACACGGCGGCATTGTAGGGATCGAGATAGCGTTCATCGCCTGTCAGCAGGAAGCCGCGCTGGCCTGTTTCGGCGTCTTGCGCCTGGGACATCAATCGCTCGAGCGCGACGATGACCTGATGGGTCTGAATGACCCGTTCGCTCCCGTTGCGCAGGGCCTGCAGATTGAAAAAGGCGACGATTCCGCTGATCAGGAAAAATGCGATCGCGCCGGCAAGGCCGAAAGCGACGACAGGCTCGAGGCCCAAGCTTCGCCTGGAGGCGCCGGGCAGTTGGCTTCGTTTCATTTATGCTCTCATCGGCCGGCAAGACCTGGCCGACCCGCATAGCGGTGCCGCCCGGTTGTCGCCATCCAGGCAGGATTCCGGTGGCTGCGACATATGGGATCGCGGCCTGTGCACGTTGTCGTCTTCCATCTCCATGCGGTTGGCTATCCCGCCCCCTGGAAAGTTGGCCCCAAAACTGGAATGCGGTTTTCGGTGCGAAGCCGGCGCTAACCCAGACGTAGCGTCATCCGACCGGATACGAACCCGGTCCGATGATCTACGCAGCAGCGCGCAACGCTGCCTCGATCTGGCTTGGCCGGAATGGCTTGGCGATGAAGCGCGCGCGCTCGGGCAATGCGCCTCGACCCGGCATCATTTGTCCGGACACCACGATGATTTCGACCGGCGGCCAGCGGTCCCTGACCGCATATGCAAGTCGGACACCATTCATCGAGCCGGGCATCTCGATATCGGTGATCATGATCCCGATCGCCGGATTGGCTGCGAGCTGGTTGATGGCTTCGTCGGCATTTGCCGCCTCGATCGCTTCGAAGCCGGCATCCTCGACGGTATCGACGGTATCCATGCGGATGAGAGTGTCATCTTCGACGACGAGAACGCATTTTCTCACGACTGGGCTCCGGTTGTTCCCAGCCACAACGCATCGGGCGCGGTTTTGTTCGCCACGCCTTGCAATTCTTTTCAGCCTCCCTGCGTGAGCTTGAGATCGTCTCGCGGCAGGGTCTGATGGATCGGGCCCGACCCTTGCGGGACGGGCCTCGGTCCAGCGGAGTCGCGGGCTGTCGGGCTTTGCGACACCGCGGTGATTTTGCGACTCCTGGGTGCTTCAGTCGATGAGCTGAATGATGCGACGGGTGCGCGGCTCAACCACGACGGCGCGCTCGTTCACCACGGTGTAGCGATAGCCCGGCGCGCCATATTCGGCCGGAACCTCGCGATAGACGATGCCTTCGTCGGGCAGGATCGTGCCGACCGCGACCGGGCGGCCATAACTATAGGACGGCAGGCGCTGCTCGATCACATAGGTCCGGAAGCGCGGGGAGTCGTCGATCATGGTGCCGCCGGCTGGGTCGCGCATCATCGGAACCTGAACCGTCCCGACGCCAAGCGCCGGATCGCGCGTCGTGCCGCCGGCCGGATCGGGAATGATTGGCCCGCTGCTCTGGGCGAAAACGGAGGCGGGCAGCACGGCAAGCGCCGCGGCGAATGCAAGTGTCTTCATCATGCTTTGGTCTCCCTGACATTGGGGGCTTCCTGGACCAACGAGGCTGCGGCGCCGAGGTTCCAGCAAAACGACGAGGCCTGAGCCTGGGCTGAGCATGCGCGCGGCGCCACGCGCAGGGGGCATCGCGATGCGTTGGCTCGATCGCAGGGCGTTGACGATGTCTTGACCGGGCCTGCCTTTCGGACGCACGCGGCCTGTGGCACTCATGCGGCCATGAAGCTCCGGCGCCTCGCGCATTGTCTGGTTCTGACGCTGTTCGTCACGGCGACCATGCTGGCCGCCGTCGTCAGCCCGGCGACGGCGGGCTATGCGCGGATGGATGCAGAGGCCGTGATGCCGATGCCCGCCGATATGCCGTGCTGCCCTCCCGATCAGGAGAGATCGCAGGACTGCACCAAGGGCTGTCTGGCTCTCAGCTTCTGCCTGACGAAATGCTTTGCCGCCCAGCCGGCCTCGTCGCTCATCGCATCGTTCCGGCCGATCCTAGGCCTGACGGCGCTCGCCGGGGATGACGCTGCGCGCGCCTCGCGACCTTTCGGTCCCCCGGCGCGACCACCCCGAACCTGAGGCATAGCCGGCGCCGCCGCGCCGGACCCGATCGCGCAAGCCGCGGTCGGTGAGACGTGGCTCGTCGCCGCGCCGCCAGCCCTGTGCAAGCCGGGCACCTCATTGGTTCGGAAACCAGAACATGACTGTCATCACCCACTGGCGCGCGCTTGCCGCAGCGCTTCTGCTCGCCATGGCTGCGGGGCCAGCCCGCGCCGAGATCACGGATTATGAGTTTCGCCTCCTCCAGGGGGAGCTCAAGCCGGGCCATGGCGTTATCGTCGCGGTCCAGCTCATCGACAAGCGCTCGGGCAAGCCGGTGCCCGACGCCGTGATCTTCGCCAGGCGCATCGACATGGCGCCTGACGGCATGGAGACGATGACGTCCCCGATCGAAGCCGTGCCCGCGACCGAGCCCGGCACCTATCGCTTCAAGACCAACCTCACGATGGAAGGAGGCTGGCGGCTCTCGCTGGCTGCGAAGGTGCAGGGCGAGAAGGGCACGCTCGAAAGCCGCCTCGTCTTGAGAGCCGTGCGATGACGCGCCTTTTCGCAACCGGGCTTGTCCTGGCCGCCATCGCGGCGGCCGGGGCTGGCGGCTATGTCGCCGGCACGCGTGGCGTCCCGGTGCCGGGGCTCGATCGGTTCACCAGACCCGCAGTGCCTCGGCCGAAACCGGCACCGGCCGGGCCGATCGTCTACTACCGCCACCCCGACGGGATGGCGCTCTATGCGCTCGAGCCGCGCAAGACCGAGGATGGGCGTGATTTCCTGGCCCGGCATGCGAGCCAGGATGTCAGCTTCGATGACGAGGCCCCCGGCTCCAGCCCGGACGCTAAGGGCGAGCGCAAGCCGCTCTACTATCGCCATCCCATGGGGTTGCCGGACACATCCCCCGTGCCCCGGAAGGACGGGATGGGCATGGATTATCTGCCGGTCTATGCGGGCGAGGAGGCCAATGAGCGGCTCATCACGCTTTCGCCTGGCCGGGTGCAACGCAGTGGCGTGCGATCAGAGCCGGTCAGCCGTGGCGCCATCACGCGGTCGATCCGGGTGCCAGGGACCGTCCAGCTCGACGAGCGGCGTCTCGCCGTGGTCGCAACCCGTTCCGATGCCTTCATCCAGGAGGTCGCGCCGGTCACCACCGGCGATCGCGTGGCCAAGGGGGATCGGCTCGTCAGGCTGTATTCGCCCGAGATCGCGGCTGCCGGTGCGCAGTTCCTGACCGACCTCAATGCAGCCGCCCGAGGAGCGCCGGAGGGCGGCGCGCGTCAGCGCCTTGAAAACCTCGGTGTGCCCGCAGAGATCGTGGCCGAGATCGACCGCAGCCGAAAGGTCCCGATCACGATCAGCTGGTCCGCGCCGCGTGACGGCATCGTGCTGGAGCGCAACGTCGTCGAGGGCATGAAGGTGGCGGCGGGCGACACTTTGTTCCGGCTCGCCGACATCTCGACCATCTGGGTCAATGCCGACGTTCCGGAAAGCGAACTGGCGGCTGTTCGCATCGGCGCACCGGTCACGGTTCGGCTGCGGGGGCGGCCCGAAGCGGCCTTCCAGGGGAAGGTCGGCCTGATCTATCCGCAGGTGGCCGAGGCGACGCGCACCACCAAGGTCCGCGTCGAACTCGCCAATCCCGACGGGATTTTGCTTCCCAACATGTATGCCGAGGTCGAGATCGGATCGGGGGACGGGGTCCCTGTTCTCACCGTTCCCGAGAGTGCCGTGATCGACACGGGCACACGCCGCATCGTCATTCTCGACCGCGGGGAGGGCCGCTTCGAGCCGCGCGAGGTCAGGCTCGGCCTGCGTGGCGATGGCAGGGTCGCGATCAGCGACGGCGTGGCGGATGGCGACCGCGTCGTGGTTTCGGCCAATTTCCTGATCGATGCCGAAAGCAACCTCAAGGCCGCCTTGAGCGGGCTCAATCCGCCAGAGGTCAAGCCATGATCGCCCGCCTGATCGCCTGGTCGGCGCGCAACCTCGTCCTCGTCTTCGTCGCCACGGCCTTTGCCGTCGCGGCCGGAATCCATGCGGTCAGGACGCTGCCGCTCGACGCCATCCCCGATCTCTCCGACGTCCAGGTCATCGTCTACACGGAATATCCCGGCCAGGCGCCGCAGGTGATCGAGGACCAGGTCACCTATCCCCTGACGACCGCGATGCTGACCGTCCCGAAGGCCCGCGTCGTGCGCGGCTTCTCGTTCTTCGGGGTCTCCTTCGTCTATGTGATCTTCGAAGACGGCACCGATCCGTACTGGGCGCGCTCGCGCGTGCTCGAATATCTCAATGCCGCAGCGCGCCGCTTGCCGGCCGGTGTCGCACCAACGCTCGGCCCGGATGCGACCGGCGTCGGCTGGGTCTATCAATACGCCGTCATCGCCAAGGAGATGACGCTGGCCGAGCTGCGCTCGACGCAGGATTGGCTCGTGCGCTTCGCTGCCTCGCGCGCACAGGGCGTGGCGGAGGTCGCCAGCGTCGGCGGCTTCGTCAAGCAATACGCCATCGTGGTCGATCCGGTGCGGCTGCGGGCGCAGGGCGTCTCGCTGGCGGCGCTGCGCGAGGCCGTGCGCAGCAGCAACATGGATGTCGGCGGGCGCACCGTCGAACTCGCCGAATTCGAATTCGTGGTGCGGGGGCGCGGCTATCTGAAATCGATCAGCGATATCGAGGCGATCGTGCTCAGGAGCGAGCGCGGCGTGCCGTTGCGCCTTGGCGACGTCGCCCGCGTCGAGCTTGGCCCCGATGAGCGACGCGGCATCACCGAACTCAATGGCGAAGGCGAGGTCGCGAGCGGCATCGTGCTGCAGCGCTTCGGAGCAAACGCGCTCGGCGTGATCGAACGCGCCAAGGCGCGATTGGCCGAGATCGCCGCGAGCTTGCCGGGCGGGGCGGAGATCGTGCCGGTCTATGATCGCTCCCCGCTGATCGAACGGGCGATCGAGACGCTGAAGGGGACGTTGATCGAGGAGAGCCTCATCGTCGCGCTCGTCTGCATCGTTTTCCTGTTGCATCTGCGCAGCGCACTGGTTGCGATCCTGATGTTGCCGGTCGGCATCCTGATGGCCTTCGCGGCGATGAAGGCGCTGGGCTTGGGCTCCAACATCATGAGCCTGGGCGGCATCGCGATCGCTGTCGGCGCCATGATCGACGCGGCCATCGTCATGATCGAGAACGCGCACAAGCATCTCGAACGGGCGTCGCCCGACAAGCCACGCATCGAGATCCTGATCGAGGCGGCGAGCGAGGTCGGGCCGGCCCTGTTCTTCAGCCTGCTCGTCATCACCGTCTCGTTCCTGCCGATCTTCTCGCTGGAAGCGGAGGAGGGTCGGCTGTTCGGGCCGCTTGCCTATACCAAGACCTTCGCGATGGCGGCTGCAGCCCTGCTGTCGGTGACGCTTGTGCCGGCGCTGATGGTCGTCTTCATCCGGGGCAGGATCATTCCCGAGCACAGAAATCCGCTCAACCGCGTGCTGATCGCCCTCTACCGCCCGCTCATCCGCGGCGTGCTCAAGGCCAAGACGCTGACGATCCTGCTCGCCTTGGCGGCGCTCGGCGTCAGCGTCTGGCCGGCGCGCCAGCTCGGCTCCGAGTTCATGCCGACGCTGAACGAGGGCACATTGATGTACATGCCGACGACCTTGCCCGGCATCTCCGTGACCAAGGCGGCCGAGTTGCTGCAAACCCAGAACCAGATCATCCGGTCCTTCCCGGAGGTCGCCTCGGTCTACGGCAAGGCGGGCCGCGCCCAGACCGCGACGGACCCGGCCCCGACCGAGATGTTCGAGACCATCATCAACCTGAAGCCGCAAGCCGAGTGGCGCGACGGTGTCACTGTCGACAGCCTCAAGGCCGAGATGGACAGGGCCTTGCAGTTCCCCGGCGTCTCCAACGCCTGGACCCAGCCGATCCGGGCCCGCATCGACATGCTGGCGACGGGCATCCGCACGCCGATCGGCATCAAGGTCTTCGGAACCGACCTCACGCAGATGGAGGGCATCGCCCGCCAGATCGAGACGGTGCTGCGCGCTGTGCCGGGCACGACCAGCGCCTATGCCGAGCGCGTCATCGGCGGCTATTTCCTCGACATCGTGCCGGATCGGATCGCGCTCGGGCGCTATGGGCTCTCGGTTGGCGACGTCCAGAACGCGGTCGTGATGGCCATGGGTGGCGAGACGGTGACGACGACGGTCGAAGGCCGCGAACGCTACGGCGTCACCATCCGCTATCCCCGCGATCTGCGTTCCGACCCCCACGCCATCGCGCGTGAGGTCCAGGTCGCGTTGCCCTCCGGCGGCACCGTCCCGCTCGGAGAGATCGCCAGGCTTGAACGCAAGCGCGGCGCGACCACGATCCGCACCGAGAACGGCCAGCTCGCGACCTATATCTTCGTCGATATCGCCGGGAGCGATCTCGGCGGCTATGTCCGCGAGGCGCAGACCGCGATCGATCTGTCGGTGAAACTGCCCTCCGGCTACAGCGTCGCCTGGAGCGGGCAGTTCGAGTATCTCGAACGGGCAAAGGCACGGCTCAAGCTGGTCGTACCGCTGACGCTCGCGATCATCTTCCTGCTGCTCTACGTGAATTTCCGCCGGCTGACCGAGACCTTCATCGTCATGCTCTCGCTGCCCTTCGCCCTGATCGGCGGGGTCTGGCTGCTCTGGTGGGAAGGCTTCAACCTGTCGGTCGCCGTCGCGGTCGGCTTCATCGCCCTTGCCGGCGTCGCGGCCGAGACCGGCGTGATCATGCTGATCTATCTCGACCACGCGTTGAAGGCGGTGCAGGCGCGCTGCGCGCGCGAGGGCAGGGCCTTCACGCGCGCAGACCTGCAGGAAGCGATCATGCAGGGCGCAGTCGAGCGCGTGCGGCCCAAGGTCATGACGGTGATCGCGATCACGGCCGGTCTGCTGCCGATCCTGTGGAACACCGGCACGGGGTCGGAGGTGATGCAGCGCATCGCCGTGCCGATGATCGGCGGCATGGTGTCGTCGACCGTACTGACGCTGATGGTGATCCCGGCGATCTACGGGCTCGTGAAAGGATGGGGTGTCGGGATCGCGGACACGGCGCTGTCTTCCACCGCACAAGCCAACACCCAACCGCAGGGCGCGTCGGGATGACCTGACCTTCGCGGGCCCTCGCGCGGATCAGATCTGGATGCCGTCCGGCAATCCGCCCAGTTCCTTGAGCGTGATCGGCCGCCCCTGCTTGACGCTGGCCATCGCGGCGGCGCCGCACAGCATCGACATGGCGCCGGCCAGCGCTCCGGCGCGCTGGCCGAGCGGGTCCTTGAGGCCGGGGCG
Source organism: Bosea sp. BIWAKO-01 (assembly GCF_001748145.1). Classification (NCBI taxonomy): domain Bacteria; kingdom Pseudomonadati; phylum Pseudomonadota; class Alphaproteobacteria; order Hyphomicrobiales; family Alloboseaceae; genus Allobosea; species Allobosea sp. BIWAKO-01. The sequence continues at coordinate 6,616,885 of NZ_BCQA01000001.1, read as the reverse complement.
CAACAGCATGTCGCGCAGGCGGTCGTCGCCACCGAAATGGCCGCCGCTCGCATGCGGCACGCGGATGCGCTCGGCCTTGCCGAAATTCCGCATCAGCATGATCTCGTCATGGTCGGGCACCTCGAAGGCCTGGCGCTCGTACTGGCGGATCTCGATGCGGCCCTTGGTGCCGTTGAAAGCGAGGTGGTGCCCCTCGATCGGCATGAAGGTGTTGAGCGAGTAGGAGGCGATCACGCCGTTCTCGTAGCGCAGCATCGCCGTCATCGTGTCGGGGATATCGATGTCCTCGCGATAGACGCAGCCGTCGCGGAAATAGCCGTCGACCTCGGCGGGCTCGTCATAGAGCGCCGTCAGCCAGGGGTCCTTGCGGATGTCGAGATAGAAGTCGCATGCGCCGGCATGCGCGCAAGTCTGGCAGCGCTCGCCGCGGAACGGGCCATTGCGGCCGTAATGGCGCTGGGTGCCGAAAGCCGAGACCTCGAGCGCGGTCGAGTCCAGGTACCAGTTCAGCAGGTCGAAATGATGGGTCGACTTGTGCACGAACAGGCTGCCCGAATTCTTCTCATAGGCGTGCCAGCGCCGGAAGTAGTCGGCGCCGTGCTTGGTATCGAGATACCAGTGGAAATCGACCGAGGTGACGGTGCCGATGGCGTTATCGAGCAGCAGCTGCTTGATCCGGGCGGCGGTCGGCGCGAAGCGATAGTTGAAGGTCACGTCGATCTGCCGTCCGGTGCGGATCTCGGCCTCGAGGATACGGCGGCATTTCTCCGGCGTCGTGGTCATCGGCTTTTCCGTGATGACCCGGCAGCCGGCTTCGAGCGCCTTGATGATGATGTCGTCATGGGTGTCGTCGCGGCTGCAGACGATGACGATCTCGGGCTTTGCCACGGCGAGCATCGTGTCGACATCGGTATAGATCGGGGCGTTGGTGCCGATCTCCTGGCGGGCATGGCTGGCGCGCCGTTCGTTGATATCGCAGATCGCGACGAACTCGGCGCAATCGCGCCAGCCGGCGAGGAGCTCCCGCCCCCACATGCCGGCGCCGCGGTGGCCGGTGCCGACCAGGGCCACGCGATGGCGTTCGTCACTCAAGGTCATCGCCGCATCTGTCATTTCAGCATTTCCTCGTCAGTCTCTTGTTTTTGAAACCCTCCGGATCACCGCGCCGGGCTTGATCGCCGGCTGCAATGGCCGGCCGTCAGACGAAATAGTCGGGATGAGCGACGCGCAGCCGAGCGAGGTCGGGGATGACCACGTTGAGATGGGTCTGCATCGCCTCCCTGGCGGCCTCGACGTCATGCCTCGCGATGGCCTCGCGGATGATCTCGTGCTCGCCGATGACCTGGTGCATGCGGCCGGGGACCGGCAGGGTCAGCCGGCGCGCCCGGTTGATCTGGACCTTCACCTGGCGCAGCAGCTTCCAGATGCTGGGATAGCCGGCGATCTGCGCGATCGCCTCGTGGAAGGCCTCGTCCGCCGCGTGGAAGGCGTCCATGTCGCCGATCTCGGCCAGCATCCGCTGGCTCGCCAGCTTGGCGTCGAGCTGGGCGATGTCGGCGATGGTCGCGATCTCGGCCGTGCGTTTGATCGCCGTGTCTTCAAGGGCCAGCCGGATGACCTGCGCCTCGGGGATCGCGCTGAGCGGTACATGCGAGACGAAGGTGCCCGATTGCGGGAAGATGTCGACGAGTCCGTCCTCCGAGAGGCGGATCAGCGCTTCGCGCACCGGTGTCTTGCTGACTCCGAATTGCTGGGTCAGCGCCTTCTCCTGCAGGGGGGTGCCGGGGGCGAGATGCATGTTGACGATGGCTTCGTAGAGCTCGTCGTAGATCACCGTCGCCGTGGTGACGCGTCGCTGCGGCGGACGAAGGCCGGACTTCGCCGACCGCCCCCGTGGGGCGGGCCCCTCCGCCGTTTCATGCTCATCGTGGCGTTCCATCGCTCTCGCCTGTTCGGCCTGTGCAGCACCGCTCAAGGCGGTTTTGACATACTAGTATCTTAGTGTATCAGTTTATCAAGGCTCAAAGGAAGGCGCTTGGTTGGAACGTCACAAAACCAGCTTGCTACCGCTCGAAGCGCATGCCCGTCCGCGTTCGTCCGTCTGTTGGGCATGACGGGGCAGGGTTTGCTGCCCCTGCGGGCTGGGATCGGCGCCGCGCTCGTGCAAACATGGGCAGGTGCAGCACGCCGCCTGACACCGGCCCCGACGACTGCAGATACTTTGACGCCTGAAGAAGCTTTGACGCCCGAAGTAGGTTTGCTGCCCGAAGACTTCTGCGCGCGTCGGCGCGCCAAGAGCAATAAGTTCAAACAAAAACAAAATCTGGAAACGCACCAATCGAGGGAGAAAGTCGATGAGCGCCTATTCTGTTAGCCGTCGAGGGTTGCTTGGCGCCGGCGCCGGTATCGCTGCTGCTTCGCTGCTGGGCCTCAAGCCCGCCGCTGCGCAGCAAAAGGACATCAGGGTGTTCTGGTGGGGCTCGCAGGAGCGCGCCGACCGCACCAACCGGGCCGTCGATGCCTTCAAGAAGGCGAATGCCGGCATTGACGCCAAGACCGAGTTCGCCGGCTGGAGCGACTACTGGCCCCGCCTCGCCACGCGGGTCGCCGGACGCAATGCGCCGGACCTGCTCCAGATGGACTACCGGTACATGTTCGAATACGCCCGCCGCGGCGCGATCGTGCCGCTGGACCAGTACCTGGGCAACGCGCTCAAGATCGAGGATTTCGGCAAGGCCAACCTCGAATCCTGCAGCGTCGACGGCAAGCTCTACGGCATCAATCTCGGCGTGAACTCGTCCTGCGCCGTGTTCGATCCTGCCGCCTGGGAGGCGGCCGGCGTCGCGCCGCTGGCGTTCGGCAACAGTTGGGACGAGTTCGTCAGCAAATGCGCGGCCTTCGCCAAGGGCAACAAACGCAAGAAATTCTACGCCACCATGGATGCCAGCGGCCATGAGCCGGGCTTCGAGCTCTGGCTCGTGCAGAACGGCCGGGCGCTCTACGGCGAGGATGGAAAGCTCGCCTTCGACGAAAAGGACGCCGGTAACTGGTTCAAGCTCTGGGCCGAACTGCGCAAATCGGGCGGCTGCGTGCCGCCGGATGTCCAGGCCCTCGACAAGTCGACGCTCGACACCTCGACCCTGACGCTCGGCTATGCCGCGACCGCGTTCCCGCATTCCAACCAGTTCGTCGGCCTCCAGCAGCTCAACAAGGCCAAGCTCGACATCACCGCCTTCCCGGTCACGGCGGGTGGCAAGCCGGGGCAGTATCTGAAGCCGTCGCAGATGTGGTCGATCGCCTCGGATTCGAAGAACCCCGAGATCGCGGTCAAACTGGCGAATTTCACCGTGGCGGAGGCGGCCGGCGCGAAGATCCTGGGCGTCGAGCGCGGCGTGCCGGCATCGTCCGGCATGCGCGAACTCCTCGGGCCGGACCTGGACGAGGTCAGCAAGAAGGTCGTCGATTATATCGGCAAGCTCGGCCCCTACACGGCCAAGCTGCCGCCGTCTCCACCCAAGGGTGCCGGCGAAGTCGCCTTCGTCCTGGAGCGGGTCAGCCAGGAAGTCGCCTTCGGTGTCTCACCGGAAGAGGGCGGCAAGAAGTTCGTCGCCGAGGCCGCTTCGATCCTCAAGCGCGGGTGACGCGATGGTGTCCTTTACCGCAGGTGAAGCGGTAGACAGGCGCCCGGCGAAGCCCGGGCGTCTCCGCCGCTTCTTTTTCGCCGGCAACGGCGCGGGCTACATGTTCCTCGCGCCCTGGCTGATCGGCTTCCTCGGCCTGACGCTCGGCCCTGCGCTGGCCTCGCTCTATTTGTCCTTCACCGACTACGACCTGCTGCAGTCGCCCAAATTCGTCGGCATGGACAATTACGTCCGCATGGCCACGGGGGACGCAAAATTCGCGGCGGCGATGAAGGTGACCTTCATCTATGTCATCCTCTCCGTGCCGCTGAAGCTGATCTTCGCGCTGGCGCTCGCCATGGCATTCAACCGCGGCATCAAGGGCCTGCCATTCTACCGCGCGGTGTTCTATCTGCCGTCGCTGCTTGGCGGTTCGGTCGCGATCGCAGTGCTCTGGCGCCAGCTCTTCGCTGCCGACGGCCTGGTGAATTCGGTGCTCTCGGTCTTCGGCATCGATGGTCCGAGCTGGATCTCCAACCCGAACTACTCGCTCTACACGCTGGTCGTACTCTCGGTCTGGCAGTTCGGCTCGCCGATGATCATCTTCCTCGCCGGCCTGCGCCAGATTCCCCAGGACATGTACGAGGCGGCGAATATGGACGGCGCCTCGAAGGCGCGGCAGTTCTTCAGGATCACCTTGCCGCTGCTGACGCCGGTGATCTTCTTCAACTTCGTCATCCAGACGATCGACGCGTTCAAGGCCTTCACGCCGTCCTTCATCATCTCGGCCGGGACGGGCGGGCCGATCAACTCGACGCTGTTCTACACGCTCTACCTCTATCAGGAGGCCTTCGGCTTCTTCCGCATGGGCTATGCATCGGCGCTCGCCTGGGTGCTGGTGCTGATCATTGCCGTCTTCACGACCTTCTCGTTCCTGTCGGCGCGCTACTGGGTGCACTATGATGAATGACGCCGCGCATGCCGCCCCGCCCGGCGATACGCCGGAGCGGTCCATCCTGCACTCCGTGCTGATCCACTCGGTGCTGATCGGCGTCTCGTTCCTGATGCTCTATCCGCTGCTGTGGATGGTATCGGGCTCGGTGCGCCCGGCCGACGACATGTTCGGCGGGCAGACCTCGCTGATCCCGTCGCAGGTGACGCTGCAGGCCTACAAGACCGGCTGGTTCGGCCTGCAGGTCAGCTTCGGCACGTTCTTCCTGAACTCGCTGGCCATTTCGGTGCTGGCGACGATCGGCAACGTCATGGCCGCCTCGGTCACGGCCTTTGCCTTCTCGCGGCTCGAGTTCTTCGGCAAGAGCTTCTGGTTCGCGTTGATGCTGGGCACGCTGATGCTGCCCTATCACGTGACCCTGATCCCGCAATATGTCCTCTTCCTGAAGATGGATTGGGTGAACACCTGGCTGCCTCTGGTCGTTCCGAAATATTTCGCGGTCGACGCCTTCTTCATCTTCCTGATGGTCCAGTTCTTCCGTGGCCTGCCGCGTGAACTCGACGAGGCGGCGATGATGGATGGCTGCAGCGCCTGGCGGATCTACTGGAAGATCGTGCTGCCGCTCTCGCTGCCGGTTCTGGCGACCGCCGCTATTTTCTCCTTCATCTGGACCTGGGAGGATTTCTTCGGGCCGCTGATCTATCTCGGCGATATCCATAGCTATACCGTGCAGATCGGCCTGCGCTCGCTGATCGACTCGAGCGGCACCTCGGATTGGGGCGCGCTGTTTGCGATGTCGGTGCTGTCGCTGATCCCGATCTTCCTGATCTTCCTGTTCTTCCAGCGGCTGCTGATCGAAGGCATCGCCACCACCGGCATGAAGCGCTGAGGATGCCTGCGATGAGAACGCTGAATTTCGCCGTGATCGGCATCAACCACGACCACATTCATGGTCAGATCGGCGCGCTCCGGCGCGCCGGCGCCACCTGCGCCGGCTTCTACGCGGCCGAGGACGATCTGGCGGCCGCGTTCATGGCCAGGTACCCGGAGATCCCGCGTGTCACGCAGGCGGCCCGGCTCTATGAGGACCGGGCGATCGACCTGGTGGTGAGCGCTGCTGTCCCCGCCGACCGCGCCGCGATCGCGATCACCGCGATGCGCCACGGCAAGGACGTGATGCTGGACAAGCCGGGGGTGACCAGCCTGGCCCAGCTGCGTGAGGTCAAGACGGTGCAGGCCGAGACCCGGCGCATCGTCTCGATCATGTATTCCGAGCATTTCGAGGTGGCGGCGACAGTGCGGGCTGGCGAGCTGGTGGCGGCCGGCGCGATCGGCGAAATCGTCAACCTGATCGGCATGGGCCCGCACCGGCTGCGCAAGCCCGAGCGCCCGGGCTGGTTCTTCGAGCGCGAGCGCTATGGCGGCATCCTGACCGACATCGCCTCGCATCAATGCGAGCAGTTCCTGTTCTTCGCCGCTGCGGACGACGCCGAGATCCTGTCCGCCTCGGTCGGCAACCGCGCCAATGCCGACCGTCCGGGCCTGCAGGATATCGGCGACATGCACCTGCGCACGCCCAATGGCGTCACCGGCTATATCCGCGTCGACTGGTTCACGCCCGATGGGCTGCCGACCTGGGGCGATGGCAGGCTGACCATCATCGGCACGCAGGGCACGATCGAGCTGCGCAAATATCTCGACATCGCCGGCCGTCCCGGCAAGGACCATCTTTTCCTCGTCGACCGCAGCGGCATGCAGCATATCGACTGCTCGGCCGTGGAGCTGCCCTATGGCCGCCAGCTCGTTGCCGACGTCTTCGACCGGACCGAGACGGCGATGCCGCAGGCGCGCTGCTTCAAGGCGATGGAGATCGCCCTCAGGGCTCAGCACCTCGCCGAGACCGGCAGGCTGCCGAGCGGATATTCCCAAGAGGCTGCCTGATGAGTGAAGTGAAATCCGTCGCGGTTGTCGGCTGCAATATCGGCCGCTCACATATCCTGGAAGGCTACGCGCCCCGCCCCGAGCGCTGGCGCCTTGCCGCGGTCTGCGACCTCAACCAGGAGCGGCTCGACAAGGTCGCCGACGAGTTTTCGGCCGAAAGCCGCACGCAGCATTTCGACGAGCTGCTCGGCCGCGACGATATCGACGTCATCGATATCTCGACCCCGCCGGCGACCCATCTCGAGCTCGCCACCAGGGCGCTCGCCGCCGGCAAGCATGTCGTCTGCGAAAAGCCGCTGGTCGGTTCGCTCTTCGACGCCGACCGTCTGCTCGTGGCAGAGGCGCAGAGCGGGCGCATCCTGATGCCGGTCTTTCAGTACCGCTATGGCGACGGGGTGCAGAAGGCCAAGCGCATCATCGATTCCGGCATCGCCGGCACACCCTATCTCGGCACGGTCGAGACCCATTGGAAGCGCACGGCGGCCTATTACGACGTGCCATGGCGCGGCAAATGGGAGACCGAGCTCGGCGGCGTGCTGATGACCCACGCCATCCATATCCACGACATGCTGACCTATCTGATGGGGCCGGTGGCGAAGCTGTTCGCTCGCGCGGTGACGCGGGTCAACGCGATCGAGGTCGAGGATTGCGTCGCCGCCTCGCTGGAGATGCAGAGCGGCGCCCTGGTCGCGGCCAGCGCGACGCTGGGAGCGCAGAACGAGATCAGCCGCTTCCGGCTCTGCTTCGAGAACGTGACCTTCGAGAGCGGCGGCGGCTGCTATTCGCCGGGCGACGATCCCTGGACGGTCCTGCCGGCGAATGACGCCGTGGCTGCTCGGATCGAGGCGTTGCTGGCCGACTACCGGCCGGTCGGACGGCGCTTCCTCGGCCAGATGGATGCGTTCCACGAGGCGTTGAACGGGCGGGCGCCGGTTCCGGTGACGATTGCCGATGCACGCCGGGCGCTGGAACTGGCGACGGCCTTCTACCAGTCGGCGCAGACGGGCGCGGATGTCTCACTGCCGATCGGGCCGGATCACCCGAAATACACGAGCTGGCGCCCGAACGGGCACTGAACCGGGACAAGAACACCAGGACCGATCGCTGTCACACGGCCGGAACGGCGGGGCGATCGGCAAGATGGGGAGGACGCGATGGCGACGAGCATCAAGCTCAACAAGGTGGTGAAGCGCTATGGCGCGGTCGAGGTCATCCACGGCATCGACCTTGCGATCGATCCGGGCGAGTTCGTGGTCTTCGTCGGTCCCTCGGGATGCGGCAAGTCGACCTTGCTGCGGATGATCGCCGGGCTGGAGAAGATCACCGGCGGCGACCTCCTGATCGACCGCGAGCGCATGAACGATGTCCCGGCCTCGCAGCGCGGCATCGCCATGGTGTTCCAGTCTTATGCGCTCTACCCGCACATGACCGTCTACAAGAACCTGGCCTTTGGCCTGGAGACGGCCGGCTACAGGAAGGCCGAGATCGACGAGCGCGTGCAGCGTGTCGCCAGGATCCTGAAGATCGAGAGTCTTCTGCAGCGCCGCCCCCGCGCCCTGTCCGGCGGCCAACGCCAGCGAGTCGCCATCGGCCGCGCCATCGTGCGCGAGCCCAAGATCTTCCTGTTCGACGAGCCGCTCTCCAATCTCGACGCCGAGCTGCGCGTGCAGATGCGTGTCGAGATCGCCAAGCTGCACCAGGACCTCGGCAACACGATGATCTACGTCACCCATGACCAGGTCGAGGCCATGACCATGGCCGACAAGATCGTGGTGCTGCGCGACGGCATCGTGATGCAGGCCGGCGCGCCGCTCGAACTCTACAACCGGCCGGCCAACCAGTTCGTCGCCGGCTTCATCGGCTCGCCGAAGATGAACTTCCTGGCGGCGCGCGCCAGCGCTGCGGCCAACATGATCGAGGTCGCAGGCCGCAATGTCTCCCTCGATGCGGCTCTGGCCGTGCGCCGGGACGAGCCGCTGACCTTCGGCGTCCGCCCCGAGCATATCGTGGTCGGTGGCGAGGCGGGCGAAGTGCTCGGAGAGGTCAGGGTCCAGCTCGTCGAGCATCTCGGCGGCGGGACCGTGCTTTACGCCACCACGGCGGGAGGCGAGAATCTGACGATCTCGGCCGCCGGGCAATTGCGCGTCCGGCACGGAGAGAACGTGCCGTTGCGCATCGACCCGTCGATCTGCCACATCTTCGACAGCCAGGGCATGGCGCTGCGCAGCTGAGCGAGGCTGCCGAGCCCGGGCTTCACACGCGCCGTGGACGAGAGGGAGATGGGCGTCGGTATCCACCTGCTTCGAGGCAGGGCGTTTCAATGCGCGGCTGCTGCACCGCCGCTTTGGCCCTTCCTGGCGAACAGGACCACGATGGCGGCGAGGACCAGTATGATGCCGATGACGGCGAAGGTGTCGCTGAAGCCGAGCACCAGGGCCTGGCGCTTGACCGTCTTGCCGAGCGCGATGACCGCCTGCTGCTGCGCGGCCGCATGGTCGGAGATGCCATGCGCCATGAAGTAGTTCGTCATCTGGTCGAGGCGGGTGCGGACCTCCTCGCGAAAGGGCGTGACCGCCTGGCCGATGATGTTGGAGTGGAACTGCTCGCGCTTGGTGATGATCGTGCCGAGCACCGCGGTGCCGACCGCGCCACCGAGATTGCGCAGCATGTTGAACAGGCCCGACGCATTGGCGGCGTCCTTCGGCTGGATGCTCATCATCGCGATCGCCGTCAGCGGCGTGATCACCATGGACTGGCCGATGGCGCGCACGACATTGGGCCAGAACAGCTGGTCGCCGGAATAGTCGAGCGACATGTGGATGTTCATGAAGCAGGAGGCCGCAAACAGCGAGATGCCGACGAAGGTGATGTAGCGAACGTCGAAACGCTTCATCAGCATCGGGACGAGCGGGATCAGCAGGAGCTGCGGCAGGCCGGTCCAGGCCAGCACCTTGCCGATCTGCTCGGCATTATAGCCCTGCACCTGGCCGAGATATTGCGGCAGCACATAGACCGAGCCGAACAGGCCGAAGCCGACGAGGACATTGGCGATCGTGCCGACGCTGAAATTGCGGTTCTTCAGCAAGGAGAGGTCGACGAGGGGCTTCCTGACCCGGAGCTCGATCCAGATGAAGGCCGCCAGGAACACGACCGCAATCACGGTGAGGCGGATGATGAAACTCGACTGGAACCAGTCTTCCTTGTTGCCTTCCTCGAGCAGGGTCTGCAGCGCTGACAGGCCGATCGCCATCGTGGCGATGCCCGCCCAGTCGCCTTCGCGCAGCAGCCCGAGCTGCATGGGCTGGTTTTCCAGCGTGAAGGCGAGCGCGATCACCATTGCGATGCTCGGGATGGTGTTGATGAAGAAGATGGTCTGCCAGCCGTAATTCTCGGTCAGGTAGCCGCCGATGGTCGGGCCGATCGCGGGCGCGAAGGTCACGGCCAGCGCGAACATCGCCAGGCCCATCGGCTGCTGCGACTTCGGCAGGCGCGTCACCACCATGGTGAAGGCCATCGGGATGAGGACGCCGCCGGCAAAACCCTGCAGGCCGCGCAGCGCGATCATCTGGCCAAGTGTGCTGGCAAAGGCGCAGGCCATGGAGAACAGCGCGAAGGCGACCGTGCTCCAGATCATGTAGCGCTTGAACGAGAACACCCGGCTGAGAAAGCTCGTCAGCGGGATGACGATGATCTCGCCGATCAGATAGGAGGTCGAGATCCAGGCGCCGTTGTCGACGCCGGTCCCAATGCCGCCCTCGATGTCGAGCAGCGAGGCATTGGTGATCTGGATGTTGAGGATCGCCATGAAGGCGCCGATCGCGCCGGCGACGATCGCGATCCAGGTGGAGAGGCTGGCCTTGTCCGGCGCAGGGGGAGCCTGCGGGGGGACGGCGGCAGTCGGCATTGGGTTCGGCATGGCCCAGCTCCTTGCAAGCCGGGCGCGCGGGAAGAGCTAGCGCGCGTCCGCCACAACAGATGTGTTCGAAACCTTGGTGTTGATGGTCGGCACGACGGACATGCCCGGGCGCAGGTCACCCGCGAGGCCATGGCCGGGGTCGAGCACGATCTTGACGGGAACGCGCTGGACGACCTTGGTGAAGTTGCCGGTCGCGTTGTCCGGGGGCAGCAGGGCGAATTCCTGGCCGCTGGCCGGCGCGATGCTGTCGACATGGCCCTCGACCTTGACGCCCGGGTACATGTCGACCTCGACCTCGACCGCCTGGCCGGGCTTCACCTCGGTGAGCTGCGTCTCCTTGAAGTTCGCGACGATATAGGTGCCGGCCAGCGGCACGACCGCCATGAGCTGCGTGCCGGCCTGCACATACTGGCCGATGCGCAGCGTGCGGTTGCCGACGACGCCGTCGACCGGGGCGGTGATTTCGGCATAGGACAGGTTCAGCTCGGCCTGGCGCTGCACGGCCTCGTCATGGGCGACGGTGGCGCGCGCCTGGGCGAGATCGGCCTTGATCAGGTCGACCTGCTTCTGCGCCGCGGCGAGCGCTGCCGTGTCGCGATCGGTTGCGGCGCGGGCAGCCGCAATCTTCGCGACGGCGGCCTGCGCGTTCTGCACGGAGCCGTAGCCGGTCCTGGCCAGGTTCGTGTAGCGGTCATTGTCCTGCTCGGCGAAGGTCTGGTTGGCCTTGTCGACCTCGACGGTCGCCCTGGCGGTGTCGATCACCGACTGCTGGGCGTCGAGCTGGGCCTGCTTGCTGGCGACGGCGGCGCGGGCCGCCGCGACATCGGCCTTGGCCTGATCCAGCGCGACGGCGAAGTCGCGATCGTCGATCCGGGCGAGGACCTGGCCGGCCTTCACGGGCTGGTTGTCGCGCACCAGCACGTCTCCGATATACCCCGAGATCTTGGGGGCGATCGTGGTGCTGTCGGCCTTGACATAGGCATCGTCGGTCGAGACCTCGAAACGGCCGGTCGTCCAGTAGTCATGGCCCCAGGCACCGGCGCCAAGCAGAGCCGCGAGGGCGACGCCGGCCAGCGCTGCACGGCGCAGGCCGTTGCGCGGGCGGGCGGGCTCGGCGGCTGCCGCGCCGACCAGCGTCTCGGTGGCGATGTTCGGGACTGCCTCGTTGGCGGGGATGGCGCGTTCGGCGGAAATCCGGTCTTGATGGGTGCTCATCGTTTCATCTCCCGCAGGGCTGGGCGATCCGCCGTTCCTGCAATATGGAAACTTGATGTTTTCTAAAATAGGGCCTATCTTTCCCAAGTCAACGATAATTTGGAAAACCGTCATGGTACAAATTCACGAAACGGTGAAGCGTTGCCGGGGGCGGCCTCAGGCCAGGCCCGACGAGGAGACGATGCGCCTGATCGTCGAGGCCGCGGACCATGAGTTCCAGTCGAACGGCTATGCCGGTACGAATATCAAGGTTGTGGCCGAGCGCGCCGGCGTCTCGACAAAGACGCTCTACAAGCTCGTGCCGACCAAGGCCGGGCTGTTCGAGGCGACGATCCGTCTCCGCATCAGCCGCTTCCTGCTCGATCTGGATGACGAGGTCGGCGAGGAGCTCGACCCGCGCGAGGCGGTCGAACGCATCCTGTTCGCCTTCGGCGTGCTGACGCTGAGCGCCGAGACGATCGCCATCAACCGGCTCGTCATCGGCGAATGCGGGCGCTTCCCCGAGGTCGCACGCGCTTTCTACCAGTTGGCCATCGTGCCGGTGAACGGCGTCATCGAGGCCTGGCTGACGCAGCAGAAGGACAAGGGCACGCTTCGCCTCGACGATGTCCATATCGCATCGGGCATGCTGCGCGGCATGATGATCATGGAGCCGCAGCGCACCGCGATGATGGGGCAGCGCGCCGCGCCGCATCGCGACGAAATCGCGCTTCGCGCCCGGCAATGCGCCGAGGTGTTCTATAACGGCTGCAGGATGTGAGGGTGCAATCTGGCGGAGAGCGGCCCTGGGCGCGCTTGCCTGCCGGTCCCTGGATGCGGAGCGCGCATGAGCGGCCGTGCTGCGCTCATTCCGTCGAGTCGAAATCGTCCTCCCCACCATTCAGCATCGCGGCCAGTGTGCTGAGGCCCATGTCGAGCTGATCCATCGCCGGAGAGGCCAGCGCCAGCCTGACGGCGTTCGGGGCGTGGCCCGGGCTGACGGCGAAGGTCGAGGACGGCGTCAACGCGATGTCGCGCCTGGCTGCTGCGGCGACGAAGGCCTGCGAGCGCCACTGCGCCGGCAAGGTTAGCCAGAGATGATAGCATTTTTCGTTGGCCTGGATGTCGAAGCCGGCGAGACGATCGGCCGCCAGCCTCTGGCGCGCGCGCGCGTCGATGCGCTTCAGTCTTGCAAGCTCGGCCACGGTGCCGTCGCCCAGCATCCGCTGGGCGGCCGCAAACGCAAACCCCGAGGCGGTCCAGCCGCCCGAGCGCACCGAGGCTGCCACGCTTTCCCGCAACCGCGGCGGCGACGCGATGAAGCCCAGCGTCAGCCCGGGAGCAACCTTCTTGGAGAGGCTGTCGATGACGATGCAGCTGTCCGGCGCCAGCGCGGCAAGCGGCGGCTGATCGTCGAGGAAGCCGTAGACATTGTCCTCGATGACCGGAAGCGCGAGCGCCTCGACAACGCGCAGGAGATCGGTTCGGCGTGCCGGACTCATCGTCATGCCCAGCGGATTCTGGACCGCCGGCTGAACATAGATGGCCGAGAGCTGGGCCTCGCGATGCGCCCTTTGCACCGCGTCGGGCCGCAGGCCGTCTGCGTCCACCGCCAGCGGCACCAGCGAAATCCCGAGCCGGGCGGCGATGCTCTTGATGAAAGGGTAGGTCAAGGCCTCCACGCCGCAGCGGCCGCCCGTCGGAACCACGGCCGCGAGCGCGGCGGCAAGGCTCTGGCGGCCATTGCCGGTGAACACGAGCTGTTCGGGCGAGGGGGACCATGCGCCCTGCGACAGATACGCGGCTGCGGCGCCTCTCACCGCCGGCGTCCCGATGCTGGTCGCCTGTCGCAACGCGGCATCCAGCGCTGCAGGATTGTCCAGGCCGCCCAGGCTCTTGACGATCAGTGCGGTCTGCTCGGGAAGGATCGGGTAATTGAACTCGAGGTCGATCCGGCTGCCATGCGGCTCGCCTGGCGCCGCCACGCCACGCCGGGCCTCGCCCGAGATGAAGGTGCCCCTGCCGACTTCGCCGACGACGAGGCCGCGGCGCAACAGCTCCGCATAGACGCGGCTCGCCGTCGAGACGGCGATCGCGCGGTTATAGGCGAAGCTGCGCTGCGGCGGCAGGCGGTCGCCCGGCTTGAGCGTGCCGTCGGCGATCTCCGCGGCGATCGCGTCAGCGAGTTTCAGATAATCGGATTTCGACATTATTGCACCGAGAACAATGTTTCGATTGCTCGGAGCATTATGTCGGATCATTTTGTCTGCATCAACCCGATTGAACCGGAGCCACGAAGGCTTCCGCGATCACCCGGCAAGCGATCCCCTCGCTTGCGACGGCGGTATCGCATGGCCCGGAGCAATCCCTGGGAGACAGGACATGTCTGCAGTTTCGTCCACTCAAATCCCTTCCACCCAAATGCTTGCGACCCAAGCCCCTGCAACCCGAGCCCCTGCAACCCGACGTCCTGCAATCCTCGCCCGGCCTGCGGCCGCCAGGACGCCCGGCGCACTGTCCCGCCTGCTCGGCGCCTGTCGTCATGGGATCGCGGGTTATTTCGCCCGCCGTGACGCCATTGCCTGGCTTCGCGAGGTCGATTCCTCTGCCCTGGAGGATATCGGCCTGACGCGCAGCGAGATCGAGGACGCGGTCCGCGGCCGCATCATCCCTCCCGACCGGGCGCGGGGGCGGTGATGGCCTCATTGGTCGCAATCAGCCCAGGCGCGGACGCTAACCGGTGCACCGCGATCGCGGAGGCCGCGACATGGAACTGACCGTCGCCACCATCCTGGTCGCCTTTGCCGGCGTCTTCCTGATTGGCTTCATGAGGGGAGCCTTTGGTGGCGGCTTCGCCATCATCGGCATTCCGCTCTTGTCTCTCGTGATGGACCCGGTCACCGCCGGCGGGCTGCTCGCGCCCCTGTTCATCGCGATGGATCTCTACGCGCTGCGGTACTACAGGCCCTCGACCTGGTCGAAGCCGGACCTCGCGCTGCTCCTGCCGGGGCTCGTGACCGGCATCGGGGCGGGCTTTCTGCTGTTCCGCGTTCTCGACCACCGCACCATCACGCTCGCGATGGGGGTGATCACCCTGATCTTCGTCGGCCTTTGGCTTGTCGCAGGCGCAGAAGTGCGGCGCCGTCCGCGTTCGACGCCGAAGGCGATCACGGCCGGTCTAGCCTCGGGCGTCACCACCATGGTGGCCCATTCCGGCGGGCCGCCGCTGGCGATGTATTTGCTGCCGCTCGGGCTCGGCAAGGAGATCTATGCGGGGACGACGAGCCTGTTCTTCACCGTCGGCAACGCGACCAAGCTGGTGCCGTGGCTGCTGCTGGTGAAGCCGGGCGCAGAGGTCTGGAGCTTGATGGCGCTTTGCCTGCTCGCCATTCCCCTGGGCGTCGGGCTGGGCTGGCGGCTTCACGGCGCGCTCGACCAGCGCCAGGTCTATCGCGCCTGCTACGGCTTGCTCGTCGTCACAGCGCTGAAATTGCTCTGGGACGGCGCTTCCGGTTTCTTCGGCTGAGCGCGACCGTTCGGAACGGGCGGGCAGCGAAAGCGATGCGGCACTGTCAGGGTGCAGGCATGGTCTCGCGCTCTGCGCCCCGCGCGCCTTCACGGCGCCAGGCCGATGGCCGCCGCAGCCTTGCGGTAGCGCATTTCGGTGTCCGTTTCGAACCTGAACGTCTTCAGGAAATCGTCGAGGCGGTAGCCCGGGTTGAGACTCTGGATGCGTACGACATGGGAGCGCGCCTCGTCCATGCGGCCGGCGAGTGCGAGGCAATGCGCTGCGATGGCCAGGATGTGCACATGCGCGTTGGGCCGCGCGGCAGCCTTCACGCTCCACTGCGCCGCCTCCGCGAAGGCGCCCAGCCTGACCAGCGCCATCGCGCGCGTACCGAGAATGCCAAACAGCAATGGATCATGCGGGCTCAGCAGCCGGGAATGGTCGGACGCGGAGATCGCGGTCTCGGGATCTCCCGCCAGGCAATGGACGAAGGCGAGAGCGTAATGCCCGAGTGCGAAATTCGGGCTGAGCGCCACGGATCTTTCCAGCGCGCCGATGGCGCCGGCCTGATCGTCGACGAGCCAAAGGGCTCGTCCCATCGACCAATGCGCGGCCGGATTCTGTTCGTCGATCAACAGGCTCTGCTCGGCGGCTTCGATGGCCCGTCGCGCTTCGTCATCCCGTTCGCCCCAGCGCTGGAAGGCCCTTTGCCAATGCGTGAAGGACAGGCCGGCCTGAGCGCGCGAGAATGTCGGATCGAGCTGCGCGGAGCGGCGGAAGAGTGCTGCGGCGTGCTCATTTTCCGCCGCGGTGAAGCGGTACATATGCCAGAGACCGCGATGATAGGCCTCCCAGGCGTCGAGCGATTCCGGCGGTCTCAGGATCGCGCGGTTGCGCTCGGCGGACTCGATCTCGGAGGCGATCGCCGAAACGATGCCGTCTCCGATCTCGTCGAGCACGGCCAGCCGATCGAGCGAAGAAGCCTCGAACCGATCCGTCCAGACGATATGCGCTGTCGCCGCCTCGACGACTTCGATGACGGCGGTGGTGGTGCCCTCGTGCCGCTCCAGCAGCCCGGTGACGACATAGCGGACGCCCAGCCGCTCGCCGATTTCGCGATATCCCAGCTGCTCCTGTGCGAGGGCGAAAACCGAGCCGCGCGCGATGACGAAGAGCCCGCGCAGACGCGCGAGGCGGCTGA
Organism: Bosea sp. BIWAKO-01; assembly: GCF_001748145.1. NCBI lineage: Bacteria > Pseudomonadati > Pseudomonadota > Alphaproteobacteria > Hyphomicrobiales > Alloboseaceae > Allobosea > Allobosea sp. BIWAKO-01. The sequence continues at coordinate 6,600,553 of NZ_BCQA01000001.1, read as the reverse complement.
TCACGTCATGCGTCAGGGCGTTTCCGAGATCGCTGGGGCCGATGCCATCCGCGCTCGTTTCCTGGAGTGGCATGATCGCGACCGAAACCCGGCGCTGTTCCGAGGGCTCGGCGGCCTCAGGGCCGGCGGCCTCCGCGGCGACTGTCGCGGGCGTCTTCCTCAGCTCCTTCCAGGCGGCCGCGATCGGGCCGAAATCGATGCCGTCGGCCGTGAAACTCCTCGCTGTCCGCTCGAGATGCCGGGTGCAGTCGTCGATCAGGCGCCGGTCGTAGAGCTCGGCCAGGAACCGGGCGTGAGCGCCGATATCGAACGGCGCGAGCCCGATCCACCGGCCGGCCGCGGCCCAGCCTGCCGCCGTTCCCTTCGGCGCCCTGCGCGCCGTCTCGGCCACCACCGCGATTTCGAGCGAGCGGAACTCGCTCCGGCGGCCCGCCACCCAATGTTCGAACTCGATGCTCTCAGCGAGTTCGGTGCCTTCCAGGAATTCGTGCTCCGCCGCAGCGGCGAGGGTCAGCAGATCCGTGTCGCCAAGCCGCTCGAAGCCGCTTTCTGCCGCCGCAAGCAGGCGCAGGACATCGACATCGCAGCCCTCGAGATCGAGCGCGATTCCGTCATCGCAGGCCATGATGCGCCGACGGCCGGGTTCGTCGACCAGCGAACGCAGCTTGCTGAGGCACCATCTCAGCTCGCCGCGCGGATCGTCGGGCACCTGCCATAACAGGCTGCAGAGCCGCTCGCGGGGGATCGGTCGCGAAGCCAACGCGAGATAGGCGAGCACGGCCCGCACCTTGCGCGAGGGCGGAAGCTGCACGGCAACGCCGGCACGCAGGAGCTTCAGCGGGCCGAGGAGCCGCAGCTCGAGCCCGGGCCTTGAGGATTCAGCATCGGAACCCTGCGATTCCATGCGCACTCCAACGGTGGCTCCCACGCGAAAAACGCCGCCGTCATCCTAGCATCCCCTGTCTGTCAGCACAGCCGGAAGCGTCGGCGGCCGTGACGGCCGCCGGGCAGGGCTGTCGAGAAGGAGGGAAACCATGCCTTCGATGGAGATTTCGAGGACGACCCAAGGTCGTGGCCGCCTGTTCGACACGGTGCTCGACACGATTGGCGACACCCCGGCCATCCGCATCAACAATCTCGGCGTCGATCACGCCACGATCTATGTGAAGGCCGAATTCTTCAATCCGGCCGCCTCGGTCAAGGACCGGCTGGCCGTCGCCATCATCGAGGAGGCCGAGCGCACCGGCGCCTTGCGCCCCGGCCAGACGGTCGTCGAGGCGACCAGCGGCAATACCGGCATCGGGCTCGCCATGGTCTGCGCGCAGAAGGGCTATCCGCTCGTCGTCACCATGGCGGATAGTTTTTCGGTCGAACGCCGGCTGCTGATGCGGATGCTGGGCGCCAAGGTCGTGCTGACACCCCGGGCGCAAAAGGGGTTCGGTATGTATCTGAAGGCCGTCGAACTGGCCGAGAAGAATGGCTGGTTCCTGGCCCGGCAGTTCGAGACCAAGGCCAATGCCGCGATCCACGAGGCCACCACGGGCCGCGAGATCGTCGGCGACTTCGCCGGCTCGCGCCTCGACTATTTCGTCACCGGCTATGGCACCGGCGGCACGGTCGTCGGCGTCTCGCGGGTGCTCAGGCGCGAGCGCCCGGAGACCAAGATCATCCTGAGCGAGCCGGCGAACGCGCAACTGATCGGCAGCGGCCAGAGCCAGCAGCGTGATGCGGCCGGCGCGCCAGCGGCCAGCCATCCGGCCTTCGAACCGCATCCGATCCAGGGCTGGACGCCGGATTTCATCCCCGATGTGCTGCAGGAGGCGATCGACGAGCGTTATTATGACGATGTGATCCCGATCGCCGGGGCCAAAGCGATCGAGTGGGCCCGGATGCTGGCGCAGAAGGAAGGCATCTTCACCGGCATCTCGGGGGGAGCGAGCTTCGGTGTCGCCCGGGAGATCGCCGCTGCGGCACCAGTGGGCTCCGTCATCCTGTGCATGCTGCCGGACACGGGCGAGCGCTACCTGTCGACGCCGCTATTCGACGCGATCCAGCCCGGGATGGACGCAGACGAACTGGCACTGTCGCAATCGACGCCCGGTTTCCAGATCGCGGCCGAATAATGCGGGGAGACAGCCATGGACGCGCGTGTGGGACCATCGATACAGGCCGATCCTGACGGGTATGGCGGGGAGGAAACGCTCGATCCGCAGGACTGGGACGCGGTTGCCGCGCTGGCGCATCGCGTCGTCGACGACGCGGTCGACCATCTCAGGGATCTGCGCGAGCGGCCGGTCTGGCGGCCGATGCCGGGCGAGGTCGACGCGCTGTTTCGCGCACCTGTGCCCGAGCAGCCCATGCCGATCGAGCAGGTCTATGGCCTGGTGCGCGACAGCGTGCTGGCCTATCCGATGGGCAATATCCATCCGCGCTTCTGGTCGTGGTTCATGGGGGGCGGCAATTTCTCCGGTGCGCTCGGCGATTTCATCGCCGCCGTTCAGGGCTCTAACGTGGCCGGTGGGAGCCACGCCGCCGCCCGCCTCGACCAGCAGGTCGTCGGCTGGCTGCGCGATATGGTCGGCCTGCCGGCCTCGGCAAGCGGCACCCTGGTCAGCGGCGGCTCGATGGCGAACCTCATCGGGCTGACGGTGGCGCGCAACACGGCGGCGGGGATCGATCTGCGCGAGCACGGGGTCGCCGCGCTGGATCTGCCGCTGCGCTATTATGCGTCCGATCAGGTCCATTCCTGCCACCGCAAGGCCGTCGAGGCGCTCGGGCTAGGCAACCGGGCCCTGCGCCGGATTCCGAGCCGCGCCAACTGCCGGATCGACCTTGACGCGCTGCAGGCCGCGATCGCGCAGGACCGCGCGGAGGGCTTTCATCCCGCTTGCATCATCGGCACGGCCGGAACCGTCAATTCCGGCGCGGTCGACGATCTGGCGGCGCTCGCCGACATCGCAGCCGACGAGAACATCTGGTTCCACGTCGATGGTTGCATCGGCGCCCTGCTGGCCATCGCACCGGACAACGCCTGGCGGGTGAGGGGCATCGAACGCGCCGATTCAGTGGCGCTCGATCCGCATAAATGGCTCCACGCCCCGTTCGAGGTCGGGTGTGCGCTCATCCGCGACCGGGCACGCCACCGCGACACCTTCGCCGTCTCCCCGGAATACCTGCAGAACACGGCGCGCGGCATCGCGTCGGGTGACTGGCTTTACGAGTACGGGCTGCAGACGACGCGCGGCTTTTGCGCCCTCAAGGTGTGGATGGCGCTGATGGAGCATGGCGTCGCGAAATTCGGCCGCCTGATCGACCAGAATATCGCGCAGGCCGCCTATCTTGCCGACCTGATCCGGTCGCAGCCGGGCTTGGAGCTGGTCGCCCAGCCGGAGATCAACATCGTCTGCTTCCGTGTCGCTCTGCAGGGGGCTGACGAGGAGCGCGTCAAGCAGAGCAACGTCGAGATCATGCTTCGGCTGCAGGAGGCGGGCGTCGCGGCCTTGTCAGACACGACGCTCCGGGGGCAGCACTGCCTGCGCGTGGCGATCTGCAATCACAGGACGAGGCTGGAAGATCTGGATCAGCTCGTCACCGCGGTGCTGGCTCTGCAGAAAGGCATGACAGCACACGCAGCCTGAGAGGGTCGCGGTCGATCTTGCCCGAGCCTGAAAATGGGTTGCGGCGGGCGCGGTCGAATCGACCAACGGTGAATGCCGACCCGACATGGGGCCGGTGTCGAGTTTACGCTGCCTGGTTCAGGGCCTGCTCCAGGTCGGCGAAGAGGTCGGCGGGCTCCTCCAGGCCGACATTCAGTCGTACGATCCGGCCATCATAGCCGCGCTGCGTGCGCGGCAGCGGCGGGTAGGCCATCGCCAGGCTATGCGTGCCGCCCCAGCTGAAGCCCAGCCGGAACAGGCGCAGCGCCTCGACGAAACCTGTGATGCGCTGCGTATCCCAGCCCGGCTCGAACACCACCGAGAACACGCTCGCCGAGCCGGTGAAATCGCGCCGCCAGATCTCGTGCCCCGGACAGTCCGGCAGGGCCGGGTGGAGCACGAGCGCGACCTCGGGGCGCGCCTTGAGCCAATGGGCGATTTCCAGCGTCGTCCTCTCCAGGCGGTCGAGGCGAACGGCCAGCGTCTCCAGCCCGCGCAGGGCGAGCGCGCAATCGTCCGGAGAGACGGCCATGCCGAGCAGGCGGTGCGTCGCGCCGATCCGCTCCCTGGCCTCCTCCGTGCCGGCAGAGACAGTGCCGAGCAGGATGTCGCTATGGCCGCCGACATATTTGGTCAGCGCCTGCATGCTGACATCGACCCCATGCGCGAAGGCATCGAACAGCACGCCGGCTGCGTAGGTGTTGTCGAGCGCGACGGGTACGCCCGCCGCATGCGCGGCCGCGACGATGGCCGGCACGTCCTGTACCTCCATGGTGATCGTGCCGGGGCTCTCGCACCAGATCAGCCGCGTGTTTGGCCGGATCAGCGCAGCGATGCCGGAGCCGATCAGCGGATCATAGGTCTCGACCGTGACGCCGAGCCCGGCCAGCAGTTCATCGGCGAGTTCGCGGTTGGGCCCATAGGCGGTCTCAGGCAGGAGGGCGTGATCGCCCGCACGGCAGAAGGCGAGATAGATCAGCGCGATGGCGGCCTGGCCGCCCGGTACGACGAAGCTCGCGCGCGCGCCTTCAAGATCGGCGATGCGGAGCGCGAGTTCCCGCGTCGTCGGCGTGCCGTAGAGGCCGTAGGAGTAGCCCTCGCCGCGCCAGTCGTCGCGCGCCTCGGCGACGCGCTCGAACAGCACGGTCGAGCCGCGATGAATGGCGGGAACGAGGGCGCGAAAATCCTGCGACGCTGCGACCCTGGGGTGCACGAGCCTGGTCCGCCAGTGCCGGGCGGGATGTTCGTCGGTCATTGCGCCTCACCGAATCGTCGGGGGTCGACAGCCCCCCGTATCTTTGAGGGTGAAGGCCGCTCTCGTCCGGTGTCAAAGGGGACAGGGAGGGAGCAGGTTCCGGGGAGCGATCGGCCGGCAATCACGCTTCGGGGAGGGCCGACAGCACGGGACGTCCTGCAATCTGTGGCCGACCCGGATGGATGAGATGCGTCTGCGCGACCTCGGGCGCTCATATGGGATGCGTCACACGCTCGCGGACTCCCGAGATGCGGGCTGGCCGTCTGCCTCCGCTGCCCCATCGGGCGTGCACCGGCCGCAGCCGATGCCGTTCCTCGACGGATCGGCGGCGCCGAACATGCTGTATCCCAGTAATGATCAGGCCGTGGTTTTGCCCCCGGCCTGATCTCACAGCGTTGGGCTGGCGTGACGCGCCGGCGTGAGCGCCCTCGTGACTGGCGATAGCGGCCCATCGGGATCGGTGCGGCAGAGAGCGCTGATGGTCGCCCTCGGAGCGCGTGCGGGCATCATTCGTCAGCGCCCTGGCTTGGCCCCGAGTCCCCGCAGGGCATAGGCGATAACCTGTTCGATCTCAGGCCTTGCATGCTCCGCGCTCAGCGCCATCATCGTTGGGTGCATGAAGCAGACCATGGTCGTCTTCACGCAGGATGCGCCGGCGGCCGCATCCTCGACGCTGAAATCACCTGAAGTCTGGCCTTCCTCCACGATTGTCCTGATCAGGCCTTCGACGCGCTGAATATAGCGAAGACAGACGCCCCAGCTTTCGGCCATTGCGTCCTCCACCATGTCGTTCACGCGGCTGTTGGTCATGAAGTGCCGCTCGCTGAGCTCGGAGAGCGCAAGCAGGAAGGCGGCAAGACGCTCGGGAGGAGGCGAGTTTCCGGCGGCGATCACCTCGAGTTCGTCGCCGATCTGACTCAGCAAAAGCTCGGCGACGGCCTCGTTGATGGCCCTCTTGCTGTCAAAGAAGCGGTAGACATGCGCGGGGCTCTTGCCGAGTTCGGCCGCGATCTCGGCAACCGTGGTCTTCTGGTAACCAATGGTTGTGAAGAGCCGCCGGGCGACCGCGAGAATGTCTTGCAGCGGCTCGATGCCGTCCTGCCGCCGGCTCGCATTCTCCGTCTGGGCAGTCACTCGCGCCGTGTAACGGGATGGATTTGTCACCAAGGCTACTCCGAGACAGTCGTGAGGGGCAAAGGCCAGAGCATCGGCCCGAAAACTGCGTTGCGGTTTTCGGAAAAGCCGCAAACACAGAACGTCAGATCATTGGGCCGGATGTGATATCCGGTTCGATGACCTAGTGGGCAACCGAGGTCGCGAGGGTCGGCACAAGCGTGCCTGGCTCCGGCCTCAGCGGCGCGCCACGTTCATCCAGCGACTTGCGGAACCATAGAGCGTAAAGCGCCGGCAAGAACAGGATCGTGAGAAAGGTCGCGACAAACAGCCCTCCCATGATGGTGACAGCCATCGGGCTCCAGAATGCGCTCGACGACAGCGGAATCATGGCAAGGATAGCCGCAAGCGCCGTCAGCACCACGGGCCGCGCCCGCCTGACCGTCGCGTCGACGATGGCCTCGCGCCGGCTGTGCGATCCCGATGCGACGTCGCTCTCGATCTGGTCGACGAGGATGAGCGTATTCCGCATGATCATGCCGGCGAGTGCGATCAACCCCAGCAGCGCGGTGAAGCCAAAGGGCTGATGGGCGAGATTGAGACTGGCCGATGTCCCGATCAGGCCAAGCGGAGCCGTCATGAAGACCAGGGCGAGGCGGGAAAAGTTCTGCAGCTGGATCATCAGCAGGGTCAGCATCGCGAGAAACATGATGGGGAAGAGCACGAAAAGCGCTGCGTTCGCCTTCTCCGACTCCTCGACTGCGCCTCCTGTCTCGATGCGATAGCCCGGCTCCAGGCTGTTCTTGATCGACTGCAGGCGCGGCAGGATTTGCGCCGTTACATCCGGCGGCTGGACCCCGTCCACCACGTCGGCGCGCACGGTGATGACGGTGTCGCGGTTGCGACGCCGCAGGATCGGATCCTCATGGACATAGTCGAGCCTTGCGACCTGGGACAGAGGAACGGCGACGCCGTTGCGGGCGACGATGGTCAAGTCGCCGACATGGCCGAGATCCAGCCTTTCGCTTTCGCCGGCCCGCGCGACCACGGCGACTTGCTCGACGCCGTCGCGAACCGTCGTAATGGTCACCCCGGAGACAAGGGTCTGCAGCGTCTGCGAGACGTCCTGCACGTTCAGCCCCAGAGCACGAGCCCGCTCCTGATCGACCACGAGTCTCACCGAGGGCGACATCTCGTTCCAGTCCAGATGTGGGTTGACCGCGTTCCGGTTGGTACGAACGGCGTCACGGACCTGGTAGGCGACCTCGCGCACCTTCATCGGGTCGGGGCCGATCACGCGGAACTGGACGGGAAAGCCGACAGGCGGTCCAAACGAGAAGCGGTCAACGCGCGCGCGCGCCTGGGTCAGGGCGCCGGCGCCAATCGCGGCATCGAGGCGCGACTTGACGCGCTCTCGGCCCTCGATCGACTTCGTCAGGATCACGATCTCGGCGAAGGCCTCGTTCGGCAACGTCGGATTCAGCCCGAGCCAGAACCGCGGGGAGCCTTGGCCGACATAGGCCGTAAAGGTCTGGATGTCGGGGTCGGTCTGACCGATCAGCTTCTCGGCCTCGGCGACGACGCCTGTCGTTGCTCCGATCGACGAGCCCTCGGGCAGGCGAAGCTGGAGAAAGAGCTCCTTGCGCTCCGACAACGGGAAGAATTGCTGCTGGACGAAGCCGAAGCCGACGACGGCAGCAGCGAAGATGCCGATAGTGACGACGACGGTCGTCATCCGCCAACGCACGCAGGTCTGGATCGCTCGGCGCAGGGCGCGGTACAGGCGGGTATCGTAGATTGCGTCAGGATTTCCATGTGCGCCGCCCTTGGACAGCGACGACGGCAGCAGCAGGACCCCGAGATAGGGCGTGAAGACCACCGCCACGATCCAGGACAGGGCGAGCGCGATCCCGACGACCCAGAAGATGCCTCCGGCATACTCGCCGGCACCTGACTTCGCGAAGCCGACGGGCAGGAAACCCGCGACTGTGACGGCGGTACCAGTCAGCATCGGGAAGGCGGTCGATCGCCAGGCAAAGGCCGCGGCCTGGATGCGGTCGTAGCCCTGCTCCATCTTCACCACCATCATCTCCACGGCGATGATGGCATCGTCGACCAGCAGTCCGAGCGCGATGATCAGCGCACCGAGCGTGATCCGGTGCAGGTCCATGCCGAGCATGTACATGACGACGAAGGTCGCTGCGAGCACCAGCGGCACCGAAAGCGCCACCACGATCCCCGTGCGCCAGCCAAGCGACAGGAAGGAGACGCCGAGCACGATGGCGAGCGCTTCCACGAAGGAGCGCTCGAACTCGAAGATCGACTCCTCGACGATCTCGGGCTGGTCGGCAATCTGCTCGAACTTGACCCCCTGCGGCACGTCCAACTGGAAGGCGCGCGTCGCGGCGGCCACGTCCTTGCCGAAATTCAGGATATTGGCGCCGCGCGCCATGACGACGCCCACGCCGAGTGCGGGTTCGCCGCGTTGGCGCACGAGAAAGCTTGGTGGGTCGACGAAGCCGCGCGTCACGGTTGCGATATCGCCCAGCCGGAAGGTGCGCCCTCCTGCATCGACCGGCGTTTCGGCCACCGCCTTCACGCCGTCGAGAGCTCCGGTGACGCGAAGCGGAATCCGTTGCGCGTTCGTCTCGACGGTCCCGGCCGGCGTCACGTCGTTCTGGCGGGCCAGCGAGTCGAAGAGCGCTTGCGGCGCCACGCCGAGTGTCGCCAGCTTGGCATGGCTGAATTCGACGAAGATGCGCTCCTGCTGGACGCCGTAGATGTTCACTTTCGCGACGCCGGGAACCCGGAGCAGCCGTTGCCGCAACGCATCGGCGACCTTCTTGAGCTGAGCGTAGTCTGCGCCGTCGCCCGTCAGCATCGTCAGGATCGAGTCGACATCGCCGTACTCGTCATTGACATTCGGGCCGATCACCCCCGCCGGCAAGGAGGGGCGGACATCGTCCAACTTCTTGCGGAGCTGATAGAACAGGCCCGCGACCTCGGCCGGCGGAGTGCTGTCCTTGAACGAGATCTGCATGGCCGCAAAGGACGGCTTCACATAGGTCTGCACCTTGTCGAAATACGCCAGCTCCTGGAGCTTCTTTTCGATGGGGTCAGCGACCTGGTCCTGCATCTCGCGCGCCGTGGCGCCTGGCCACACCGCCGTCAGCACGGCGTCCTTGATCGTGAAGTTCGGATCCTCCGAACGCCCGAGCCGCATGAAAGACAACGTACCCGCTATCGCGATCACGATGATCAGGAAGAGGACGAGTGCGCGGTGCTCGACAGCCCAGCGCGAAAGGTTGAATTCTCTCATGGCGTCCTGGCCTTCTCAGAATGAGAACTGATCGACGGCGCGAACCGTCAGACCGGCGTCAAGTTTCTGGGCGCCAAGCAGGACCACGCGGTCTCCCTCGGCGAGTCCGGCAGAGACGATCACGTCCTTCGATTCGTAGACTGCGACAGTGACCGGCTTGGCTGCGAGCGTCCCATCAGGGCGCACGGTCCACACCGATGGCCCCGTGCCCTGGTTGACGAGGGCTGTCAGAGGCAGGCGGACGATGCGCTCGGGATCGGAATCGGTCAGAGTTACGGTCGCCGTCATGCCGAGTTGCACCTCCGGGCCTGCTGCAGCGACCGTGAAGCGCGCGAGATAGGTCCGCGTCGCAGCGTCGGCGGCAGGCGACAGCTCTCGCAGGGCCGCACCATAGCGGACCCCGGCGTTCGACCAGAGCGTTACCACGGCCTTTGCCTGTCGCGCGCGATCGACCGAGGCCTCCGGGATAGCCACGACGGCTTCCTTTTCTGCCGTGCGGGCAAGCCGGATCGCCGCGTATGCCGGCTGGACGACCTGGCCGGGCTCGACCGCAGTCGCCGTGATGACGCCGTTGGCGTCGGCGCGCAGGACGGCATAGGACGAGGCGTTCTTCGCGAGGTCCAGCGCACGCTCCGCGCGGGCGAGGCGGCTCCTCGCCTCTTCCGAAGCGGCGCGCCGGGCATCGAGCGTGGCGGCCGTCGTCCAGCCCTGTTTGATCAACGACCGGGCGCGATCGAAATCTGCCTCGGCCTGCGCCCGGCTAGCAGCCGCCGCCGCGCGCTCGGCCTCGGCTTGCTGGACCTGGAGCCCGAAATCGGCCTCGTCGAGCGTGGCGAGCACGTCGCCGTCCCGGACCACGTCCCCGACATTCACGAGCCGCTTGGCGACCTTTCCCTGCACGCGAAAGCCGAGATCGCTTTCGACACGTGCCCGAATGACGCCGACGAGGCTGCGCTCGCCGGTCCTTGGCTCGAAGGCGACGGCCGGAGCCAGGACCGGGCGAGCCTGGTTGTGAGTTTCGGCGCGCTCTGCACCATCCGAAGGCTCGCAACCGGCGAGCACCACGGCGAGCCCCGCAAGGGAGATGGCGCGAAAGACGGTGGGAAGCAGTGGTGTTCCGCGCATGGCGCCCTCGAATTGTTGTGAGGCCGAACAGGGGTGCTGCGGAGGGTTGGGATCGCGGGTTTGCCGCGCGGATCGCACCTTCAGGAACACCGTTAGCCAGAGGACTATCAGCTAACGTGTGACGAATGTCAACATTCGTCACACGTTGTTCGTCACTTCATTATTGCTAGGTGTGCCGTCCCGAATGCGCCGCCCCGGTGCTCGCTGCGGGACCGTCACCGTGCCGCTAGCAGCGGTGCGATGTCGCTTGCGACGAGATCGAACGCGGCCGGCAGGAGCGGCGGCATGGCATCGAGGCCAGTGGCGCCGGCGCCGAACCGCGCGAAGGAGGGGAGGTTGGGGATCAGCGTGGCCGAGACGGTCCCACGCTCTGGAACCGAAGCGTCTGCTTCGTGGCCAAAGCCGCCAGGGGGAAATGTCGGTCCATGGCGGGTTGTCTGGCTCAACCCGCTCAAATCGCCTGCCGCCGCGCTATGCGGCTACGAAGAGGGGTGACTTTGGAGATGTCGCCTAACCCGGTCCAGCAACAGAGCGCACCGTCGAAGCGTCGATTCAGTGTCGCCGAGCATCTTTCGGTCGAGAACAACAAAGTCCCTTATGGTCGATCCGGTCGGGAATTGCTGCCAGCTCAGGTCGATGTGATACCATTCCTCTCCAACGCGAAGCCCGTTCCAGAAATGGGTTTCCTCACTTTCGCCTGTCCAGACCTTTCCTTTGATGATTTCCGTTTCCGGGAAGTAGTGTTGCACCACCCGTGAGGTGGGGTAGCACTGACCAAAGGCGGGATTGCCCGGCTTGACAGCCGCCCTATAGGCGGTTTGCCCGTCCCAGGACGCCTCCAACGCCTCGCGCATGCGGAGCATGCGGTCCTGGTATTTGGATCGATCGGGCATGGCGGCTCCCCTATCAGATCCTGCCGAAATTCAAGGTCGGCCCCCAAGCCCGTTGCGGAGCTATGCGGCAGGGTGCTTCATCGTCTGGCATTCAGATTAGGTGAAGTCGGCGTGGATCAAAGTCTCAAGCGCTTCGGCATTTCTGGAAACAAGTGCCTCGGCTTTCGCTTCCAGCACGCTGCGGATTTGAGTGCTTAGGGGCGACATGGATGGAGCCTCACGTTCCAGCGTTCGGGCTTATCAGCCGTGTCTCGGGTGTCCATCCATCTCGGAACGCGCTCCGGCACAACTTATCGCTGCATCGGGATCGAAATCGCCCTTTGCGCGTTGAGCTTTTGCGCCACCAAGCGAGCGCGAGGAGCAGACGATGACGACGATGAGGCAGACAGCCGTTTCTTTCGCGGCCCTTCTGATGCTGGCATCACCCGCCTTGGCGCAGTCGCCGCCGCTCGGGCGTTCGACGGGCACTGTTCGCATCGAGCAGGTTTCCGCTGGTTTCATCGCCTCGGGCGAAGCGGGCGGCGGCACCTTGCGCTTTCAGGGCCGCTCCTATCCGATCTCGGTCGGCGGCCTTGGCATCGGCTCCATCGGCGCATCTCGCACCGTCGCATCCGGGACAGTCTATGGCCTTCGTAAAGTGTCGGACTTTGCTGGCGCCTATGTCCAGCTGAAGGAAGGTTGGGCCGTCGGCAGGCAGGGCGGCGGCAACGTCTATCTGCGCAACGACAAGGGCGTGACCCTGCGTTTGGCCACGCGCCGGCAAGGGCTTCAGCTCTCGCTCGGGGCGGACGGCGTGCTGATCGGCTTCAAGCAGTAGAAGGCCATCCGCCAGGCGGACCGGATCTCGTATCCGGTCCGCTACTCCAGCCTGTCCCTGTGTGAATCGACTTTCCCAAAGACCGCCATTCCCTTGTCGGGCAATGGCCTTAGCCCTCGCGCAGCACGGCTTCGTCCCCCGCGGCCGGAAGCGCCCGGAACAGGGCGGCGATCATGTGCACGAAGAAGGCGCACATGCGCGGATCGCCCGATTGCGCACGGCCCTCGGACAGCCGTTCGACCCGGCGGTCGGCGACATGCATCAGGAGCGCGCCGAGCGCATATTCGTAGCCCCAGACCATCGTCTCGCGTGAGCGGCCGGGCAGGGCCTGCATCATTGCATCGATCAGACTATGGGCGAGGCGGTCATAGACGCGTTCGATGATCGCGCTCGCCTCCGGTCCCGGATCCCAGGCGGTGCGGGCGACCAGCAGCGAGAATGCGTCTGCGCCGGCTTCCCGCAGGCGAATGACCGGCTCGGCCCAGGCCCGGACCAGATCCTCGACCGCATGGGGATTGGCGCCGGAGATATCGACCGCGGCAATCCTGTCGATGCGCTCGGTGACGTAGCCGCTGCGATGCGCGAAGACCGCGGAAAACAGGTCCTCCTTGCGCCCAAAGTGGTAGCCGACGAGGGCGAGCGGCACCTTGGCCGCGCCCGCGATGTCGCGGACCGAAACGCCGGAATAGCCGCGTTCGGCGAACAGGGCCTCGGCCGCACTGAGGATCGCGAGCCGCCGATCTTGCGCCGCCTCGGCCTTCCGCGAGCGTTTTGCCTCGACCGGTCCCGTCATGCCGCCTGCTCCATCAGTACTCCTCGTCGATGATCTTGTACGATCGTCCAAGATGTCCTATCCCATTCCCGACGCCGGCAAGCCCGGCATGTGGCTGGCGGCGATGACACTGATCGATCTGTCCATTCCCCTGGAAAACGACGTACCCGCCGATCCGCCCTTCCAGAAGGTCAGGATCGACTACCGCCATCACGGCGAGACGGCGACGGAAATCGCTGCGGCCTTTCCCGGCCTGCGCCCCGAACAGCTTCCGGACGGCCAGGGCTGGGCGGTCGAGCAGGTCAATATCTCGACCCATAACGGCACGCATGTCGATGCCCCCTGGCATTACCACCCGACGATGGATGGCGGCGTCCGGGCCGCGACGATCGATGAATTGCCGCTCGACTGGTTCATCCGGCCGGGTGTGAAGCTCGATTTTCGCCATCTGCCGGACGGGCATGTCGTGACGCCAGACGAGATCGACGCCGAACTCCGGCGCATCGGCCATCGCCTGCAGCCTTTCGAGATCGTCGTCGCGAATACCCGCGCCGGGCAGCGCTATGGCGAGGCGGACTATATCCATTCCGGCTGCGGTTTTGGACGGGCAGCGACCCTGCATCTCGTGCGGCAGGGCATCCGCGTCGTCGGCACCGATGGCTGGAGCTGGGATGCCCCGTTCAGCCATACCGCGCGCCGCTTCGCCGAAACCGGGGACGCCTCGCTGATCTGGGAAGGGCACAAGGCCGGCCGGGAGGCGGGCTACTGCCAGATCGAGAAGCTACACAATCTGGAAGCGCTGCCGCCGACGGGATTCACCATTTCCTGCCTGCCGGTGAAGGTGAAGGGCGGCTCGGCCGGCTGGACCCGGGCCGTCGCCATTCTGAACGACTGACATCGCAGGCGCAGGTCGCAACAAGACGGCGCCGATCCCGGGGAGGGGCATATGGGCAAGGTCATCATCACCTGCGCGGTCACGGGCGGCATTCATACGCCGACCATGTCCGAGCACCTGCCGATCACGCCAGGCGAGATCGCCCAGCAGGCGATCGAGGCGGCGGAAGCCGGCGCCGCCATCCTGCATCTGCACGCACGCGATCCCAGGGATGGCCGGCCGACGCCCGATCCCGCCGTGTTCATGGAGTTTCTGCCGCGGATCAAGCAGGCGACGGACGCGGTGATCAACATTACCACGGGCGGCGGTCTCAACATGACTGTCGAGCAACGTCTGGCCGCGCCGCTGCAGGCCGCGCCCGAGATGTGCTCGCTCAATATGGGCTCGATGAACTTCGCGCTGCATCCGCTCGCCAAGCGCTACAGCAACTGGAAGCATGGCTGGGAAGAGCCCTATCTTTCCGGCACCAAGGATTTCATCTTCCGCAACACCTTCGCCGATATCGAGCGGATCTATAAGCTGCTCGGCGAGGGGCATGGCACCAAGTTCGAGCACGAATGCTACGACGTGGGCCATCTCTACAACCTCGCCCATTGCCTCGATCAGGGCTGGTTCAAGCCGCCCGTCTTCTTGCAGCTGATCTTCGGGATTCTCGGTGGCATCGGCGCCGACATGGACAATCTCATGTTCATGAAGCGTACGGCCGACAAGCTGTTCGGCTCGGACTATCAATGGTCCGTCCTGGCCGCCGGCCGCCACCAGATGCCGTTCTGCACGCAGGCCGCGATGATGGGCGGCAATGTCCGCGTCGGCCTCGAGGACAGCCTGTTCATCGGCCGCGGGCAGCTTGCCCGCAGCAATGCCGAGCAGGTCGCCAAGATCCGACGCATCGTCGAGGAACTCGGCATGGAGATCGCGACGCCGGCGGAAGCACGCGCCACGCTCGGGCTCAAGGGCGGCGACCAGGTGAACTTCTGAGGCGCGCCATGGCGGGGACATCCAATCCGATCGACGGTTTCACGGTCGATCCCGCGGCGATCAGCTATGTCGGAGAGGGTCTGCAGCGCCCGGAATGCATCCTGGCTGAGCGCGACGGCACGCTCTGGTCGGCCGATGCGCGCGGCGGGGTCGTGCGCATCGCCCCGGACGGGCGCCAGCAGCTGATCGTGCAGCAGGCGAGCCGCGGCTTTGCCGAGGCCGGAAACGACGAGGACCGCTTCGTCGCCGGCACCTTGCCGAACGGGCTCGCCTTTGCCCGCAATGGCGACATCCTGATCTCGAATTTCGGGACCGACCGGCTCGAGATCATGACCCGGGACGGAGAGACGCGCGTCCTCATCGACAACATCGACGGCGAGCCGATCGGCAAGGTCAATTTCGTGCTGCGCGACAGCCGGGACCGGATCTGGCTGACGATCTCCACCCGGACGAAGAACTGGATGAAGGCGATGAGCCCCGCGATCCGGGACGGCTATGTCGCGCTCTATGATGGCGGGCGCCTGCGCGTCGTCGCCGATGGCTTCCATTTCACCAACGAGATCAGGCTCGATGCTGCCGAGGAGTGGCTCTATGTCGTCGAGACCTGCGGCCGCCGCGTGACGCGGCTGCGCGTCGGCCGGGATGGCAGCCTCTCGCAGCACGAGACGTTCGGCCCCAGCGATCATGGCGCCTTCATCGACGGCATCGCCTTCGACGCCCACGGCAATCTCTGGGGCACCCATGTCATGACCGACCGCATCTTCGCGATCACGCCCGTTGGCGATCTGCGCATCCTGCTCGACGATGATCGCGGCAGCGCGGCGGGCAGGGCCCTCATGGCGGCTTTCGCCCGCGACGAGGCGACGCCCGAGCTGATGCTCGCCTGTGGCGGCAGCATCGCCCCCTGGTTCGCCAGCATCACCTTTGGCGGCCCCGATCTGCGCACGGCCTATATCGGCAGCCTGAGGGGCACGCGCATCCCGGCCTTCCGGTCGCCTGTCGCCGGATTGCCGATGGCTCATTGGAACTGAAACGATCGACCCGCCTGACGGTCGACGGAATGGGAGGATTTGGAATGCGGATCAAGTTCGTGGCAGCCACGGTCGCGCTGGCGCTCGGGTGGCCGGGTCTCGCGGCCAAGGCGGAGGTCTCCGACGGGGTCGTCAAGATTGGCGTCCTCACCGACATGTCCGGCGTCTATTCCGACATCACCGGCAAGGGATCGGTGCTGGCGACCCGGATGGCGATCGACGATTGCCTGGCGGCCGAATGCGCCGGCATGACAATCGAGACGGTCTCGGCCGATCATCAGAACAAGGCCGATGTCGCCTCCGTGATCGCGCGCGAATGGATCGACCAGCAGAAGGTCGATGTCCTCGCCGACATGTCCAATGCCTCGCTCCAGCTCGCCCTGCCGCCGCTGCTGAAGGAGAAGAACCGGGTCGGCCTGTTTCCGGGCGGCACGGCGCGGCTGACCGGTGACGCCTGCCAGCCCGATCACATCGTGCAATGGATGTGGGACACCTATGTCCAGGTCTCCGGGGTCGCCAATGCGCTGACGAAGCCGGGTTCGAAATGGTATCTGGTGACGGCGAATTACGCGCTCGGACACCAGCTCGAAGCCGATACCAAGACCTTGGTGACGGCCAAGGGCGGGAACTATCTCGGCTCGGTCCGCCATGCCTTTCCCGCGACCGAATTGTCGTCGCAGCTCCTGACCGCGCAAGGGTCGGGCGCCGACATCATCGCGCTGGCCAATGCCGGCGGCGATACCATTGCCGGCATCAAGACGGCCCGGGACTTTGGCGTCGGCCAGGGCGCCCAGAAGCTGGTCGCCTTCTTCATGACCGTGATGGATGTGAAGAGCGTCGGCCTCCAGGGCGCGCAGGGCACCGTGCTGACCGAAGGCTTCTACTGGAACCTGGATGATCGGACGCGCGCCTTTTCCGAGCGCTTCAAGGCGAAGAACGGCACCGTTCCCTCGGCCATCCATGCCGGCATCTATTCGGCGGTCCGGCACTATCTCAAGGCGGTCGCGGCCGTGAAATCGGACGATGCCAAGGCGGTCATCGCCAAGATGCGCGAGATCCCGATCGAGGACGATGTCGTGCGCAACGCGAAGCTGCGCGAGGATGGACGCATGGTCCATGACTTCTACGTCTTCCAGGTGAAGAAGCCGGAGGAGTCGAAGGGCGACTGGGACTTCTACAACCTCGTTGCGACCATCCCCGGAGACCAGGCCTTCCGCTCGCTCGCAGACGGCGCCTGCCCGGCCCTCAAGAAATAGGCGCGCGCCGCCGACGGTCTGGGGCTGGGGACGTCATCGCCCTGGCCACCAGGCCAGCAGCCGACGCCGCCGCGCGCGCTGCCGGTTTCGTGGAGACCAACACGGGGTGTTCGGTGACGCTGGAGGCGGCGCCTGTACCACCTTCCGGCTCATCACCGTCTATGTCATGATCACCATCATTGACTTCGCGCATTGCTTCGACCTGACGCAATGGAGCCGGCGGCTCGAGCGGAGGCTGCATGTCGCTCCTTGATCTGAAAGACGTCGTCAAGCGCTACGGCCAGCACACTGTCTTGAACGGCGTGTCGCTCACCGTCGCGAAGGGGCAGATCATCGCCGTCATCGGCCGCTCGGGCTCGGGCAAGAGCACCTTGCTGCGCTGCGTGAACGGGCTGGAGCCTATCCAGGGCGGCACCATCTCCTTCGACGGTACCGTGGTCAACGATCCCGGCACGGACTTGAGCAAGCTGCGCCTGCATGTCGGGATCGTGTTCCAGAGCTTCAATCTCTTCCCGCATCTCAGTGCCGAGGAGAACATCACGCTCGCGCCCAATGTGGTGAAGGGGGTGCCGCTGGCCGAGGCACGGCGCCTGGCGCAAACCGTGCTGCGAAAGGTGGGACTGGCCGAGAAGATCGACGCCTATCCCGACCAGCTCTCCGGCGGCCAGCAGCAATGCCTGGCCATCGCGCGTTCGTTGGCGATGGCGCCGCAACTCATCCTGTTCGATGACCCGGAACTGGTCGGCGCAGTGCCGAAACTGCTGGAGGAGATGGCGCGCGACGGCATGACCATCATGCTGGTGACCCACGACATCGGCTTCGCCTGCAAGGTCGCCGACCGCGTGGCGTTCATGCACCAGGGCAGGATCTGGGAGGAAGGTCCCGCGGCCGCGACGCTCGCCCGGCCACGCACGCCCGAGCTGGGGAGCTTTCTAAGCGCAGTCCTGCTGCATTGAGCTTACCGCCGGCTGCAGCATGAGAATGCATGTCAGCCGGACAACATGGACTTCCGCGAGCGAGTGTCGCGACGGACTGCGCCGGCGCCTCACATCGTCCCCAGGAATGCCGCAGCGGCCAGCAGCGCCCCGGTCAGGATGTTCGCCAGGAACAACCCGAAATTCACATCCGGGCGGGCAAGGTCGATCCGCCAGGTCTGCCAGGCCAGATGCGCGGCGATCACCAGCATTCCGATGGCGTAGGGCAGCGACATGCCCAGCAGCCAGCCACCAAGCGACCATGCTGCAATCGTCAGCGCATAGAACAGCCCGACCCAGGCCTTGCCATGCCGGCCGAACAGGATCGCCGTCGATTTCAGGCCGAGACGGCTATCGTCCTTCACGTCGACATAGGCATAGACGGTATCGTAGCCGATCTGCCAGGCGATGGCCCCGGCCCACATCAGCACCGCGCCGGGTGGGATATGCCCTGCGACCTCGGCCCAGGCCATGAGCATCCCCCAATTGAAGGCCGCGCCCAGGACCGCCTGCGGCCAATGGGTGAAACGCTTGCAAAGCGGGTAGATGAACACGAGCGGGAGAACGCATAGCGCGACCAGAGCTGTGTATGGGGCAAGGACAAGCAGCAGCGCAGCTGCCAGCGCGAGCTGGACGCCCAGAAAGACGAAGGCCTGTCGCGTGCCGATCTGCCCGCTTGCCAATGGCCTGAAGCGGGTTCGCTCGACATGGCCGTCAAAATTCCGATCGGCAATATCGTTGACGGTGGAGCCGGCGCTTCGCATCAGCAACGCACCGAGAGAGAAGATGGCCAGGAGCCCGAGGTCGGGGACACCCTGGGAGGCCTGGATCAGGGCGGCCCAACAGGGAAACAGGGTCAGCCATATGCCGACTGGGCGATCGAGCCGCGCCAGCCGCGTATAGGGCCGCCATGCGGCCGGCAGCCGGCGATCGACCCAATCGCCCCGATGGATGTCGCTCAAGTCTGGGCGGCTTGCAGATGTCATGACCCGGTCCAAGTTCCTGTCGCGAAGCTTTCGATGAAAGCGGCAGGTTTGTCCCAGATTCCCGCACCATCCTGAATGGATTTTTGGCGGGAAGGATCGAAGCGGGCAACGGGGCCAGCACGATGCTCGCGCCGCAATGCCGGAGCCGCTCCGCTAATCCGCGGAAGGGCTCGGGTTGCCGCGAGCCCTTCTCCTTAACCCTGTCTGCTGTCGCTATGCGGCGTGGCTGCGGCGCGGCAGCTTCCAGTTCGGGCGGGCGAAATGGCAGGTGTAGCCTCCCGGATGGCGCTCCAGATAATCCTGGTGTTCCGGCTCCGCCTCCCAGAAGTCGGATGTCGGCGCGAGTTCCGTGACGACCTTGCCCGGCCATAGGCCCGAGGCATCGACATCGGCGATCGTGTCCTGCGCCTCCCTTCGTTGTTCCTCGGACGCGTAGAAGATCATCGACCGATAACTTGTGCCGATGTCGTTGCCTTGCCGATCCTTCGTGGTGGGATCGTGAATCTGGAAGAAGAGTTCGAGCAGATCCCGGAAGCTCGTCTTCTCCGGATCGAAGGTGATCTCGATAGCCTCTGCGTGCGTGCCATGATTGCGATAGGTTGCGTTCGGTACGTCCCCGCCGGCATAGCCGACCCGGGTCGAGATGACGCCCGGGCGACGTCGGATCAGATCCTGCATGCCCCAGAAACATCCTCCAGCCAGGACAGCCCGTTCAGTTGCACCAGTCATGCGTCTTCTCCTTCCTCAGTAAAAACTGTGCGAAATTCGCCGCAGCCTTCGCTCGCCAGGTCATCGAGATGGATGAAACGCAGCGAGGCGGCTCGCCTGAGACGACGTCAACATACAGCCCCGGCTCCTCGTTGTCCCAGGCAAGGCCCTCTCGGTGCCGTCCGTCTGCGTCACCCGGTACTGCCCCGGCGTCAGATTGGCATCCGGGTCCTTGAGATAGGTCATCATCGGCTTTCTTCCCTGGTCGATCTCACGGGCCGCTCACTTGAGAGAAAGAAGCGGCTTCCCCTTCTCGACCAGGTACGTGGCGAGCTCAGCTGCATTGGCGTTCCCGGCATTCCTCGCTGCGTGGGGTGTTCCTGCCGGGATGAAAAGAGATTCGCCAGCCTTGAGCGTGACGGGCGGCTTGCCTTCGAACTGATACTCCAACGAGCCCTCGAGGACATAGGCGACCTCTACGCCTGGATGCGTGTGCATGCCGAATGACGCCCCCGGAGCGAAATCGACACGCACCTGGATGACCTCGCGCCCGGGCTGCTCGAGATCGCTCCGCAACACGTCGGTGCGACCTATTCCTGTTGGTTGCGCCTGCACAAGCGACAGCGACAACCCGCTTCCAACGAGTAGGGCCAAGCTTGCCAGAGTTCGGAACGGCTTCATGTGACTCTCCCTTTGTTTTCTCGATGCATTAGAGTCAGTGTTTGTATCCACGTTATTTCGTTTTATTGATGGTTTGTATCTCAGTATGTCTTGATGGTGAGGTCATATCTCTACGCGGAGGCGACCGTTGCTGGGTTGGTGATCCAGGGTGCGATGGTCGATAGAAACGACCGGCGCCGCGCCTTGCGCCGCAAGCGGTCATCGGCACCCGCCTTGGGAATGGCAGCGATGGGCATCGCGCGCGCGTTGCCGCGCACTCAGGGCAACGAGGCGCGAACCTCGTCGATCGTCTGCTTCGGGTTCTGAAGGTGAGGGTAGTGCCCGATGCCGGGAAGAAGAGTGAATTGAGCCTGGATCCTCTCGGCCAGTTCAACGCCCATGTCCTTCTTGATGTAGAGGTCCTTCTCGCCCCAGACCACCTTCACCCTGGCCTTGAACCGGGCCAGTTGCGACTCGAAATGGTCCTGGTCGCGCGTGAACTGCGCGTAGTAGTGCGCGAACGCGTCGGCCGTCGTCAGCGTGCCATGGTCCCATCCGCGGGACATGTCGGTCCTGAATTCCCCGGAAATTTCGAACTGGGCTTCGTTCGGCAAGCCCCTTCTGAAGGCGTTCTCGAGGATATCCTCGCGGTTCCTGTTCAACTGAGCGCGGGCCTGGTCCATCGCAGGCCCGGCCTTCAGGGTCTGCAGGCTCTCATACATGTAACCCGGCCTGTTGAACGGGGCGAAATCGCCAACGATGATCGTCTTTGCAATGTCGGGCTTCTCCAAGGCCAGGAGAAGCACAGGCAATGCCCCGATATCGGTCGCGTAGATCGTGAGTTTTGATGTGTCGATACCTGCTTTGACGATGTAGTCATTCAGGATGCGCGCGTAGTCTTTGGGTGCATAGGAAAACCTGTCGACCGTTGGTCTCGATGAAAGTCCGTAGCCCGGCCAATCGAATGCATGGACTTCGTAGTCATCGGCGAGGGCGAGTGAAATCTTCTTCCAGGCGTACAAGGTCTCTGGAAATCCATGCAGAAAGAGTACGGTCCCTTTCGGTCGCGGGCTGCGCACCACCATTCGCCTGAGGGTGATGTCCTTGTCGACTTCGAGGAAGCCGATCTCGACTGTCTCCGGTCCGGAATGAGTCTGCGCATATCCCGGTACGACGGCAGGCCCAAGCACTGCCGTGGCGGTGAACAGGCCAAGCCGGGCGCCAGCGGCGCCAATCGCAGCGGCGCTCACGAGATGGCGGCGACTGGGGTCGATCCCTTCGGGCCTGGTGTTCATGATGAGATCCCCTGGTTCGCGTCCACGCGCCCCGGCAACCGCACGGTCACCTCCTGCAGGAGCCAGGAGTTGCCGTCCGGATCCTTGAACGAGGCATAGGAGCGATAGCTGCGCCGTTCCGGATCCAGGCCGGGGATCGGCGGGTGTCCCGGACCAGCGACGTGGAAGATGTCGCTGACATCGACTCCGCGCCCGACGAGTTCGGCGCGCGCGGCCTCGATGTCGGAGACGACGAGAAAGAGCCCGCTCGCCGAGCCTGGCGTGGCCGGTGTCACGCCCTTGCCGAAATGGATCGAGGCAGGGGAGCCAGGAGGCGTGAACTGCACGCCCCGAAACGTGTCGCCGACGACAAAGTCGGCGTCGAGCCTCCAGCCCAGGCTGCCATAGAAGTGCTTGGCGCGATCGACATCCGCGACGGGGATGGCGGCGACCTCGAACTTCATGGCGACAGGGCGCGCGGATGCCGCGGCGTCG
The DNA here is from genome assembly GCF_001748145.1 of Bosea sp. BIWAKO-01. NCBI lineage: Bacteria > Pseudomonadati > Pseudomonadota > Alphaproteobacteria > Hyphomicrobiales > Alloboseaceae > Allobosea > Allobosea sp. BIWAKO-01. The sequence goes on along the minus strand of NZ_BCQA01000001.1, from coordinate 6,578,346 downwards.
TTATGAGCTTGAGCCATGGTGATCTCCTCAGGTTTGATGATGGGTGGAAGCGTTCGCTTGCCCTGCGCGGCGAGCGGTCTGCTGTCTTCGGCGCTGCACGGGACGAGCGCGTTCGCGGGCGTGATCAGCGGGCCGGGCGCAGCGGTCTGAAGGCAGAGCGAAGTTCGGCGGCAAGCAGCTCGGGCTGCTCCCAGGCGGCGAAATGTCCGCCCCTATCGAGCTCGTTGAAATACACGAGATTGCGGTATGCGCGCCGCGCCCAGGTCTCCGGGGCGCGGTAGACCTCATCGGGAAACACCGAAACCGCGACCGGAAGCGAGATCTCGCTGGTCTTTTGTGCGGCTGAGAGGACGACACTTTGACCAGCGGTCTCCCAGTACAGGCGCGCGGCCGAGGTCGCGGAATTCGTCAGCCAGTACAGCGTGATGTTGTCCAGCACGTCGTCCCTGTCGAGCCGACGCTCCGGCTCGCCGTTATTGTAGTCGAAGATCCAGGCCGCAAGCCCGACCGGAGTATCGGCCAGGGCGTAGCCGAGCGTCTGCGGCCGCGTGCCCATGATCACGCCGTAAGCCCTGTACATCTTGTAGAACGTGTCCAGTGCGCTGAAGGCCGCGCGCTCCTTGTCTGAGAGGCCGGCTGGCGCGGGCCCGCCGGTGGCAAGCGCCGCAGCGACCTCGGGCGGCACCGCCGCCGGCAGGTTGATGTGGATGCCGAGCAACCCGGCAACCCCCTGGCGCGCCATCGCGCTGGAGACGGGCGAGCCCCAGTCGCCGCCCTGGGCAACGTAGCGGGTGTACCCGAGCCGTCGCATCAATTCGGCCCAGGCGCGTCCTATGCGATCGGGATTCCAGCCCTTCTCCCTTGGCTTGCCGGAGAAACCGTAGCCGGGCATCGACGGAATCACGAGATGGAAGGCGTCCGACGCGTTTCCGCCATGTGCCGTCGGATTGGTGAGCGGATCGATGATCTTGAGTTGCTCGATGATCGAGCCGGGCCATCCATGCGTCACGATCAGGGGCAGGGCGTCTTCATGCTTCGAGCGAACATGAATGAAGTGAATCTCGACGCCATCGATCTCGGTCATGAACATCGGCATAGCGTTCAGGCGCGCTTCCACCTTCCGCCAGTCGTAATCCGTGCCCCAGTGGCGAGCGATCTCCCGGAGCGTGCCCAGCTGATTGCCCTGCGACCGGTCGCTCACCGTTTCCTGGTCCGGCCACCGCGTGGCGGCGATGCGCTGGCGAAGATCCGAGAGTTGCGCCTCCGGCACGTTGACGCGGAAGGGGCGAATGGAGTCGTCGACCGGGGCTGCCACCAAACGTGACGGCAGCAGGTTCGCGGCACTTGCCACGACGCCGATTGCGGCCATGCCCAGGAGCCGCCGGCGATCCTGGTCGATGACATCGCTGGTGTTGCGTTCACGCATGGCTCTCTCCCGTGTTGCTCTCTTGTTTCCGGGTGCTAGGCGCTGAGCTGCTGGCGTTGCCGCAGGTTGTAGCGAGGGGCTGCGATCGCGTTTGGAATCTTGTCAGCCAAGGCGTGGCGAGCGGTCTCGAAGCGCTCCCAATCCACCAAGTTCGGGAGCGAGGGGCCGCGTCGGCCATCTCGCGGACATTACCCTGATCGCCGTGCGTGTCGGAGAAATTTCTAGCGTTGTCTGCGCCAGCCCGGTCTATCTGCAAGCCCGCGGGACGCCCAGCTCGCCCGGTGACCTCTCCGCACATGACTGCATCAGTTATCCGCCGATCCAGTCGCCTAACACCTGGAGATTCAAGCGGGACCAGACCGAATACGCGGTGCCGGTCAGGTCGCGGTCCGTCGCGAGCAATCTCGAATCGGCCTGCGATGCGGCGTGCGCAGGCATCGGGATCACCGCGGGGCGGGGCGCTCGTCCTATGCGATATCGATCACTTCAAGCAGGTGAACGATCGCTACGGCCATCAGGCCGGCGACGAGATTATCTGCGCCTTCGCGCAGCTGCTCGAACGAACCGGCGAGGCTGCGGCCCGCATCGGTGGAGAGGAATTCGCTCTGCTGCTGCCGGGCCAGGGCGCGTCAGTCGCCGGGGAGCTCGCCGGCATGGTCCGTGCGCGCTTTCATGCGGCGGGCCACCCGCTCATTGCGCCGGATCACAGGCTCAGCGCGAGTTTCGGTGTTGCGACATACCGGGCAGGCGAACCGCTTCGGGACGTGTTCGTCCGGGCCGACGCCGCGATCTATCGGGCCAAGCATGAGGGCCGCAACCGCGTCGTCATCGGTCTGGAGGGCGCTGCCTGTGCCACTGCGGCTGCCCCGCATCAGCAAGCCGCCTGACCCGGGCCGAGAGACGGGCGAAGCCCGGCCGGCGCAGTCGACTGCCGTCGGGACTTCCACCTTGGCCCCGCCGGCTCGCACCGGCAGGGCTCTTGGCTTGTCAGTTGATCGACTTGATGCTGCCGAAGATATCGTCGAGCGCCTTGGCGTGCGTCGCGCGCTCTTCGTCATTGCCCCAGACGGTGATCATGATCATCCGGCCGCTGCCGGCCGGCATCAGGATGAAATCGACTGTCGTCGGGCCGTTCGCGTCAGTGGTGCGGAACTGGAAAACAGTCGCGGAAATACCGTTGATCGGGACTTCGGCCTGGATCGGCTTCACCTGCTTGATCTTGTTTTCCTTCATCCAGGATTCGTTCGTGGCCATCATCTTGTCGATCTCGCGGGCATGTGCGAACTCGACCGAGAAGAAGATCGCCTCGTCCTGCGGGCGCGCGGAGTAGCCGAACTCGATCTCCTGCGTCTTCCAGTTGTTCGGAACGGTCAGCGTGATGGCGGGGTTCTTGTCGGGAACCGCGAAATTCTTGGCGGCGGCAGGCACGACACACAGAAGCGCGGCGGCGAAAGCCGCAAGGAAAAGACGGGCGATAGGCATTGGAGCGTTCTCAAGGGCCAGGTGACACATGTGACCTGCAACCCGCCCACTTCCTCTGCGCCGCCAATGGCACTGACGCAATGCCGATTGACCGGCCGTGTCGCGTAAACCTTAACCGGCCCGGCATTCGTCCGGGGATCCCCCGGCTGAAGGTGAGATCACTGCAAGGTTTCCCCGGCTCCGACGAGCGTCCAAATGTCCAGGCAGGTCTACATCCGGGCAGGTATTCAGCTTTGATGGTGCAAGGCCGTCCGCAGCATGTCGTAGGTGGGGGCCAGGTCACGAAGGGCCGTTGCCGCAACGGCGTCCTTGCCGACAACCAGCGGATATTGCATCGCGCCGATCAGGCGCGCTTGCCTGTCGGCAATCTGCGCGGCCTCGGCATAGCCCGCGCGCGCCAGGCAGGTTGCGGCATCAGTGGCGCGGCGGGCGCCGACCCTGACCGCGAAATGGATCATATGGCCGCGCAATTCCTCGTCGCATCCGGCCTCGATGCGTGCCGCCAAGGCTTCGGCTGCTGCGCCATTGCCGAGGCTTCCCGCCGGCATGCCGAGATCGCCTTCCATCGACAGCCAGCGGATCGCCGCCGGGACGGACGCGCGGATCGTCTCCACTTCGCTCACGTCCGCGACGCGTCGGAATGCGGTCCGCATGGTGTAGGGCGTGCCGTAGATCAGCGTGCTGGCACTCCAGGCGGCCATGAAATCGGCGATCGGCAGGCTGGCATAGGGATAGCCCTGCGGATCATGCATCACCACGCGCTCGTCATTCGCTTCGAGAACGACGACATAGTGGTCGGCCTCGATCGGTCCACGCATGCCCGGCTGGTGCCGCAGATGTCCCATCTCGACCGGGCCGATCCAGACCGGTCCTCCAGCCAGCGCCGCCTTGAGGCGGGCGAGGGCCTCTTCGGCGTCGCCGCCCTGCGTGACCGTCGATGTCCAGCCGAGCGACGAAAGCGCGTCCTCAAAGCCCTTCTCCGGGTCCCAGCCATAGGGATCGAAGAATGGCAGCGTGCCGCCGATCAACTGCATGCCGAACGGACTGCCGATGGCGATCTCGATCACCGCGGTAGAGGGAGCACTGGCGCCGAACATCATCGCGAAGGAATTGGCGTAGCAATAGGGGCCGGAGCCCGTGTAGGAAAAATGCGTCATGGCCGGTTGCCTTACAGGGTGATCGGATAGGCGACGTCGAAACGCGCGCCGCCGGTTCCGGGATAGGTCTCGCAGGGGCTGTCGCTGCAGCTCAGGTCGCTGCGGGCGTCGAGCCACGCCTCGATGGCGTCGTAGACGCGCAGGACGAGCGGGAAATCTTCATAAGCCCTGGGCACCGGCAGATAGGCCTCGCGTCGCGCCGGCTGCAGCCATAGGCGCAGGTCGCCGACTGGTTCCAGGCTGCCCTCATAGGCGATGGCGACCTCGACCAGGCCGTCGCTGTCGCGGCTGACGAGGCTGTGGCAATGCACCCTCATCGGCCCGTCGCCCGGCAGGCCCGAGCCCCGCAGATGGGCGCGGATATCGGCCTCGGCACGGGCGATGAAATCGTCGAGGGCCTCGACGCCGACATGGCGCTGACGCGACACGACCTTGCTGGCCCCGATCTCGCGCAAGCTGATCGCCGTGGCCAAGGCGGGTTCACCACCGTCGGCGTGCCGGGCAAGCGCCCGCACACCCTCGGTCTGCTCGGCCAACAGCGCGTTCTGCGCGCTGAGCCATGTCTGCAGCTCGACGGCGCGCGCCTCGGGTGCAAGCGCGACAAGCTGCCCGACACGCCCCACCGGCAGGCCAAGCCGCCGCAGTCTCGCGATCAGCCGCGCCCGTGGCGCCTGCTCGGGTGCGTAATAGCGGTACCCGGTCTGCGGATCGACATGGGCCGGCACGAGCAGGCCCTGTTCGGCATAGAGCCGCAACGCCTTCGGGGACAGCCGCGTGGCGGCGCCGAAGCGTCCGGCAAGAAGATAGGAATCGCTCATGAGCCTATGTCTAGGGCCAGCCCTTGGGGCGAGGTCAAGCGGCCGAAACAGCCTCCGCCATGGCGGCGCGACCTCGGCCTTCCAGTCTCCGGGCTGGCGATGTCATCGGGCTTCATGGCACGATCCGGGCCTTGCCATTCTGACGTGGAGCGCCTGATGACCAATGCCAGCGCCGGGCATCTCGTTGCCGACGAAGCTCCGACACATCCCGAGGAAATCAGATCCGAGTTCGACCTGCGTGTCGGCAAGCACATCACCCTGCAGGGACGGGCGCGGATCACTCCGGCTGGCTTGATCTGCTCCGGGCTCGCGGTCGCCATGGTGACGTTTGCTCTGGGCTACCTTGCCCGGTCGCTCCCAGCGCGGCGGCGGTGAGCCTTCAAACCGGGATGGTCTATCGCCTATGCGCCAGCTCATCCGGGCTGTCCTGGTCAAAGCGGCCGGCTGCGAACTCCGACCCGTCGCGGACGCTCGCAGGCCTTGCCCTGATCGACTGGCCTGCCGCATCCGGCGAGCGCCAGGCGCTGGAGGACTTGGTGACGCCCTCGGCCCTGTTGCCTCCCCGTCACTGAGGGGACGTGGCTTCCGCGCCTTGCGGAGCCCGTCCTGCCTGATCGCGAGCCGCAATCGTCAGTCTTCATCTGAACCGGCCAGGACCGAGCTCCCTGAAGGCGTCCGGGTGGCTCAGCGCGTGACCTGCGCAACGACGATCGTCCTTCCGCCCCGCGACCGCACCCTCGCCCCCTAGCAATTTGCCGCCAATGCTCGCAGACTATGTGTTGGGTTGCAGCTGGGATCGAACCATGACTGCCAACAGCGTTCAGGCGACGAGGCCGCCCGCAACCCTGCCGATCGCGGCAACGCTCGGCGCTCTCGGCGTCGTCTATGGCGATATCGGAACAAGTCCGCTCTATGCCTTGCGGGAAGCGGCGAGGGCGGCGACCCGCGGCGGCAGCCTCGGCCAGGATGCGGTGCTCGGCATCGTCTCGCTCATCCTCTGGGCGCTGATCCTGATCATCTCCATGAAATACGCGCTGCTGATCCTGCGTGCCGATAATCGCGGCGAGGGCGGCATCGTCGCCATGCTGGCCCTGCTCTCGGCCCGCAACGCCGAGCCCGGGAGCTGGCGCGCCTATCTCCTGATCGTCGGCCTGATCGGCGCGGCGCTGCTCTACGGCGACGGCGCCATCACCCCGGCGATCTCGGTGCTGAGCGCCGTCGAAGGCCTGAAGCTCGACGCCCCGGCGCTGCAGCATGTCGTGGTGCCATTGACCGTGGTCATCCTGATCGGCCTGTTCTCCGTGCAGAAGAAGGGCACCGGCTTCATCGGCGCGATCTTCGGGCCTGTCATGCTCGCCTGGTTCATCATCATCGCGCTGCTTGGCGTCCACGGCATCGCCCAGGCGCCCGGCGTGCTTGTGGCGCTGAGCCCGCTCTACGCGGTCACTTTCCTGATCCACCAGGACTTCCATGTCAGCTTCGCCATTATCGGCGCGGCATTCCTGGCCGTCACCGGCGGCGAAGCCATGTATGCCGACATGGGGCATTTCGGCCGCCTGCCGATCAGGCTAGCCTGGTTCGGCATTGCCCTGCCGGCGCTTGTGCTGAATTATTTTGGCCAGGCCGGGCTCCTGATCACCAACGCTGCCGCGCTGGATAATCCATTCTACCAGCTGGCTCCGGACTGGGCGCATTACCCGCTGGTCGCCCTTGCCACAGTGGCGACGGTGATCGCCTCGCAAGCCATCATTTCCGGGGTATTCTCCCTGACGCAGCAGGCGATCCAGCTCGGCTTCCTGCCCCGCATGCATATCGAGCACACGGCAAGCCACGAGATCGGCCAGATCTATGTGCCGCTGGTCAATTGGCTGCTGGCGGCAGCGACGCTTGGCGCGGTGATCGGCTTCGGCTCGTCCGACGCGCTGGCAGGCGCCTATGGCATCGCCGTCTCCCTGCTGATGGCGATCACCACCCTGCTTGCCGCGCTCGTTGCGCTGCACTGGGGCTACCCGCCGCTGATCGTGATTGCGGTCAACGGCTTCTTCCTCGTCATCGACTGCATCTTCTTCGCCGCGAACACAACCAAGCTGTTCGAAGGCGGCTGGTTCCCACTCCTGCTTGCGGCCGCGGCCGCCTTCGTGATGCTGACCTGGCGCAGCGGCGTCAAACTGGTCGAGCGCGCCCGCCGCAATCTGCGCCAGCCGGAGGAGGAACTGATCGAGAGCGCGGTCGCGACCTGCTGCTCGCGACTGCCCGGGACCGCCGTCTTCATGGCCTCGGCTCCCCATGGCGTGCCGCTCGCGCTGACGCAGTTCGTCCGCCACAACCGCGTCCTGCATGAGCGCATCCTGCTGGTCACGGTCGTCATCGCAGAGGTTCCCCGCGTCGAGGAGGACGGCCGGGTCGAGGTCATCGAGCTCCATGAAAGCATCACCCGGATCATCCTGCATTTCGGCTTCATGCAGTATCCGAGCATCGCCGACGGACTTCGGATGGCCTGCGAACAGGGCAGGCTGCCCGAAGTGGACCCCGCCCTGATCACCTATTTCATCAGCCGCGAGACAATCATCCCGACCAAGCAGATCGCCGGCATGGCGGTCTGGCGGGAAACGCTGTTCGCCTTCCTGCAGCGCAATGCCGAGCGCTCGGCTGCGTTTTTCGGCGTGCCGACCAAGCAGGTGGTCGAGCTCGGAACCGAGATCGAGATCTGACGGCGTCGAGACGAGGCGCCAACCGCCGGCGCCGCCGCGGTTCACCTCCCGGCCTAATGGTCCTTGACAAGGAACATCAAGGGGCCGGCGATGGATCCAGGAGCAGGGTTCCACCCGCCCATCTCGACATCATCAACCCGGACCCGTCGGCCTCCATGAGAAGTCGATCGGCCGGGTCGCGACCAGCGAGGGGGCAGGCGATCCCGGCTCTCTGCACCACAAAGTTGCATAGAAGTCGCAGCCTTGCAGATTTCGATGTCCGGGCGCGGCAGTGGGCTCCCCTTGCTGCCGATCTTTTGGTATCGCTGCGAGTGAAGAGCTTTGGCACACCGAGGTCACTTTGCCTAAGTAAACACCGGTCTCAATCCAGTTTCACCTGTATGTCGGATAGCAACGTGCTGTCCGCGTATGATCACGTTCATCGGGTGGTGGCAAGAGACCGGTCTGGCATTGTTATTTTGTGCCACGAGCAGCTTCGCTGTCTCCGCTCTTCAGCCGCCCGAAACATCGCCACACCGTACCCGCAAGGGTTTTCTCGCGCACCCTCTTGGTGGACTTCCGAACGGAAGACCAAGACGTCATGTGCAATATACTTCGGGTTCGCTGGACCATCATTCCCCAGACAGCTCCCCAGCCCTGGATTGCCTGCCGCGGATGCGGGGGCCTGAGAGCCTTTCAATCCAGCGGCAAGATCCGGCTCAACGCCAACGGCCGCAAGCTTGATGCGTGGCTGATCTACAAGTGCCTGGCTTGCGAAAAGACATGGAACCGGCCGATCTTCGAGCGGCAGAATATCCGCGACATCGACCCTGTCGTGCTGGAAGCGCTGCACTCCAACGATCCGCACTGGATCCGGACGGAGACCTTCAACCTCGAAGCATTGAGACGCAAGTCGCAGCGTGTCGATGAATTCTCCGAGTTTGATATCCAGAAGGAGGTCCTGCACGACACTCTCGATTGGACGAAACTGGAAATCGACCTGAAGGTCGCGCTTCCCATCAGCACGCGCCTTGACCGGCTGCTGGCGTCCGAGCTGCGGGTTTCGCGTGCGCGGCTTCAAACGCTTCACGAGGATGGCGCACTTCGGACCAATCCGGAGCGCGCCGACATTCTGAAGCGGCGTATCAGAACGGGTACGCGGGTTACGATCGATCTCTCCACCGAGGCTGACCGGGAGCACGCATGGAAACCCTTGGCGCAGGGTGGTCCGCTGTAACGGCACCAGGAAGGCCCGAGATCTCGGGCCTTCCTGAATTCACTCGGAGCAGGCCTCTGCCGGAGCCCTCAGGGCTGCGTCCGCGCCTCGCTGGCTGCCCGGATGGCATGCCAGATCCGGGCCGGGGTCGCCGGCATGTCGATATGGCTGACGCCGAGCGGGCGCAGTGCATCGAGGATCGCGTGGATCACCGTCTGCGGCGCCCCGATGCAGCCGGCCTGCCCGGCGCCCTTGACGCCGAGCGGGTTGGCCGTCGTCGGCAGCTCGACCAGCGAGAGCTCGAAACAGGGCAGGTCGGCTGCGCGTGGCAATGCGTAGTCCATGAAGGTCGCGCTCAGGAGCTGGCCGCCTTCCGGATCGTAGCGGATCTCCTCCATCAGCGCCTGGCCGATGCCCTGCGCCAGGCCGCCATGGACCTGAGCCTCCGTCAGGAGCGGGTTGATCAGGATGCCATAGTCGTCGACGGCGACATAGCGCAGCAGCGTCACCGCGCCGGTCTCGGGATCGATCTCGACCTCGGCCGTCTGCGCGCCGTTCGGGAAGGTGAGGGGGGCGTCGCGATGGGCGCCATGGCCTGAGAGCGGCCGGCCGGTCGTCTCCCCGATATGGCGCGCAACCGCCGCGAGAGCGACCTCGCCGGCGCCGGGCGCCCGGAACCAGCCATCCCTGAAGATCACGGCTTCCGTGGGCGCCTGGAGCAATTCGGCGGCGGCCGGTCTTGCGGCGCGGATCAAGGCTCGCGCCGCCAGGACGAGGGCACCACCGCCCATATGCAGCGAGCGGGCGCCGCCATGGCCGCCGCCGGTGGGGACGCGCGCCGTGTCGCCCTGCACGAGATGGAAATGCTCGGCCGACAGGCCGAGCTGCTGCGACAGGACCTGCGCGAAGCTCGTCTCGTGCCCCTGGCCGTTCGACTGGGTGCCGACCGCCATCTCGACCCGGCCGTCTGCACGGAATGAGAGCCAGGCATCTTCATTTGGGCCGCCGCGCGCGGTTTCCAGGAAGCAGCCGATGCCGAAGCCGCGCGGCATTCCGCGCCGGCGCGATGCGGCGCGGCGACGGCGAAAGCCGGCGCGGTCGGCCGCCGCCAGCACGCGCTCGAGATTCCCCGTGAAGGCGCCGCAGTCGAGGGCCGCGCCAAAGGGTTTTCGGTAGGGGAAGCTGCGGATGAAGTTGCGTTTGCGCAGCACGGCCGGATCGATCCGCAGCAGATGCGCCGCCTCATCGGCAAGCCGTTCGATCAGGTAATTCGCCTCCGGCTTGCCGGCGCCGCGATAGGCGTCGACCGGCGCGGTGTTGGTGAAGACGCAGCGGACATCCATGCTCATGGCCGGAATGTCGTAGAGCCCGCCCATGGCGGGCGTCGGCGCGGTCGTCGAACTTCCGGGCCCGAGCGAGGAGACATAGGCGCCGAGATTGGCGATGGTTTCCACGGCCAGCGCCAGGAAACGCCCGTGCGCATCGAGGGCGAGGCGGCCCGTCGTCAGGTTGTCGCGGGCATGGGCGCCGCCGGCGAAATCCTCGATCCGCTCGGCAAGCCAGCGCACCTGCCGGCCCAGGCGCTCTGCCGCGATCAGCACGAGCGCATATTCGGGGTAGGTGACATTCTTCATGCCAAAGCCGCCGCCGACATCGGGGCAGGTGACATCGATCTGCTCGGGCCCGACCCTGAGAACGAGGCCAAGTTCGCGACGGATGTCGTGAACGGAGGCGCCGCTGAGCGAGAGCCGGTAGCGGCCGCTCTGCGCGTCGAAGCGCCCGAGCGCCACCCGCGGCTCCAGGGCGGCAGCCGTGATCCGGTTGTTCACGAGCCGGCAAGTCACGACATGCGCGGCGCGGCGGAAGGCGCTCGCGACGGCACCGTCATCGCCGAGACGGTAGCGCAGCGCGAGATTGCCCGGGGCCTCCGGCCAGATCACGGGAGCGCCCGGCTCGGCTGTCGCGGCAAGCTCGGTGACCGCAGGCAGGATCTCGTAATCGACGGCGATCAGCTCGCAGGCCTGGCGCGCCGCATCCACGCTTTCGGCCACGACGAAGGCGACGGGGTCCCCGACATGGCGGACGCGCCCGCGCGCCAGGGGGAAACGCGGCGGCACGATCAGCGGCGGCTCGGCCTTCAGCGCGAGCGAGCACGGCAGCGGACCGAGATCGTCGATCTCCGCAGCGGTATAGATGGCGCAGACACCCGGCAGGCTTTTCGCTGCTGCCACGTCGACCGCAAGAATTTCGGCATGGGCATGGGGTGAACGCAGCACCACGGCGTGCAAGGCCCCGGGCACCTGCTCATCGTCCTGGTACTGTCCCCGACCCGTGAGAAAGCGCTCATCCTCGAAACGACGCAGCGATCGTGGATCTGTTGCCGCTTGCGAAACCAGGCTGATCGTCGCCACGCCGATATCGTTCATAGGCCGGTATCATTCATGTCGTGTCGCCACCCCCCCAGCCGTCGCGTCCTGCCGCAGGGCAGCGATGGGCGCGAAGGATGCGAGCATGGCATTCGGGATCGGCTTTTGAAACAGAACAGCGCCGACGCACGAAGCGCCGGCCGCATCTCGGCCCAGGCCATGGACCTGCCTGGTCTCGCGGCAATCGCCGCAGCGCCGCGCGAAGGCGGGCGCTTCCGGGAGTGCGCCGGTGCCTAGGAACGCTGGTTGGCGGCCCGCTGCCGCGCCACTTCGCGGATGAACGGCATGAAGGCGGGCGGAATCTCGACTGGCGCCAGGGCCTCCTGACGGATGTCGAACTCGGCGATGGCCTCGGTCAGCATCTCGAATTCATGGTCTTCGTCGGAGTCCATCGCGCTTTGGAGCAGCGCGGCCGCCCTCAGGACGGCGGCCCTGCGGTCTTCCAAGGAGCCAATCGTCAGGGTGTCGGCGTTCGGCATAGCCACCTCCCGTTCAAGATCCTCGCTCCCTAGGCTAGCGGCCAGAAGAGGGCTTGACGAGTCAAACGAATCAGTTTTCGCGGGGCCGCGAGGATTCCGGAGAGAGGGAGTTCCGCAACCTCCCCATCGGAGTTAGGAGCGAACTCTGTTTCAGCGTCCACGTGTGGACCTGACCGGCCCGGCTGCGGGAAGACCGAAATCGCCCCTTGCGACCTGATGCCGTACGCTTCCCCGTCCGTCTCGGGCCAGCGCCATGCACAGTGTCCGGTATTGGGATTGTGATGATCGGGGGCAGCGGGAACGGTCCCCTACTTGCGAGATGACCGCATTCCCGGCCGTTTCTTGACCTCAGGATCGGCCAAAAGGCGTGCGTATTCATCGCTTTCCAGCGGCACGAGCGCCACCCGCGCCTCGGCAGCATGATGCAGACCGAAACCGTATTGCTTCACCAGTGGCGAGGCGCGCAAACAGGCTTGCGGCTTGTCGAATAGCCGCGCCGCAGCATCCGCTCCTTTGCGCGCTTGCTCGACCGCCCGCAGAAGTTCGTCTGAAGTCAGTTCATAGGGCCGCGCTGACAGCATCTCGTATTGCATCCCAGCGACTGTGCCTGGCTTTGCCGGAGGCGCACTCAGCAGGGCCGCACAATCCGCCGCCACGGTGATCAGCGTCGTGCGGTAGTTGGTGGAATGGCTCATCGAAGCTCTCTGGGCAGGCGAAACGTCCGCGCAGACTGTTGTCGCGGAATGGCCCGCGGAGGCAAGCGACAGCGCGACAACCCCAACATTCATGCCATGGCCTCCTTCTGGATGAGAGCGCGCTTGCGCTCGAGACCCCAGCGATAGCCTGCCAGATCGCCATTGCTCCGGACGACGCGGTGACAGGGAATGGCCAGCGCGATCGGATTGGCGGCGCAGGCACTTGCGACGGCCGGTGGCGCGACGCCTGCATGATGGACGATGAGGCCGCGGGGCGCGTGATGCGCCGGCTGGAACCTGCCGGATGCAGGCAGGTTCTCGAACCTCGCGTCGGTGAGTGCGCCGGATCAGGCGAGCCTGAGAATCGTGGTCTCGGCCAGAAGATAGGTTTCCCCCGTGGTGAAGCGGACCTCGACCTCCCCGGTTTCGAGCTGCTCCCAGACTGCGAAACCGCCGGCCACCATTTGGCCGATATGGCTCATGACAAGCGCCTTGTCCGGGTTGTCCTTTGCAAGCGCGACGAGCGCGCCAATCGCGTCCTCCGTCCCGGGGAGTCTGCACCGGCTCGTCCTGGCGTTGAAGCCGCCGCTCGAAAACATGGCGAAAACGTCCCCGCATCGGTCGCCGGGCGCGGCAGGCTGCAGCACCTGACTGCTTGCTACACGTCGCCCCGTCGAATGATCATCCAGTGGCTCACAAGGCTATCCTGATCGCGCTACAGCGCGCCGCGAAAGGTCAGATTGAGACGCATGCGCCCGACGGTTCCGTGGACGCCATCCCTGAGTTCGGGGACGCCGTGATAGAACAGGCGCGATGGTCCGCCCCAGACGGCGACATCGCCGTGCCGAAGCGCATATCTCCTCACCGGGTCGGTCCGCTCCAGGCCACCGAACTGGAATGTCGCGGGCAAGCCGAGCGAGACCGAAACGATCGGGTTGGCGAAATCTCGCTCGTTCCTGTCCTGATGCAGTGAAAGCCGGGCGCCTGGTTCGTAGCGATTGATCAGGCAGGCATCAGGCCGGAAATCAGGATAGCCGGCGCGAGCGGCGGTCGTGACCGCGAGCGCGAAGAAGCAATCCGGCATGACTGGCCACGGGCGCCCACTCCTGGGGTCATTCCGATCATAGCGATAGCCGGTCCGATCCGTGACCCATCCGGCCGTCCCGCAATTTGTCATGGCCACGGACATGACGAAGCCCCCCGGCGTGACCATGTGCCGGAAGGGGGCCTGTTCGGTGATCTCGGTAAGGGCGCTGAGCAAGTCCGCCTCGAAGGGCAGCGCTGCTCCACGCAACAATACCGCGCCATCGGCCATGATTTCGGTCGATGGCTCCGGCGTCCCGAGCATTTCAAACAGATCGAGCATGGCGTGCCTATTTCAGCGTGTTTCCTCGCGCGCGGGGCATTCGCCACAGATACCAGGAGGCGACCGTGCGATGGGGGCCCCAGGCCTTCGAGATCTCGCGCAACGCCCTGGGTTTGGGTTGCTCGTCGAGCGATTTCAGCGCGCGGTAGCCTTCGCGAATCCCGAAATCATCGGCCGGCAGAATGTCCATCCGCTCCAGCGAGTACATCAGCAGCATTTCGACCGTCCAACGGCCGACGCCCTTGATGGCAATCATCCCGGCAATGAGATCCTCATCATCCATCGCAACGGCGCGCTCGCGCGCTGGGATCACACCCGTCGTCGCGCCTTCCGCAATGGCCTTGATGGTTGCGATCTTGCTGGCGGAGAAGCCACAGGCTCGCAATGCAGCGAATTCCGCCGACATGAGATCTTCAGGACGCGGAAAAGCCTGGCCATCGAAAAGCGCCTTGAGGCGGCCGATGATCGCGTCCCCGGCTTTGGCCGTCAGCTGCTGATAGGCGATGGCACGCACCAGCGCTTCATAGGGCTCGCGGGCTGCCTTGGGATCGTGCCGGCATGGGCCCACGAGGGCGATCAGTTTGGCCCAGTCCTCGTCGAGCCTCGTCAGAAAGGCGACCGAGTCATCGTAGCGAGCAAAGAGATTCATCGAAGTCCATTACTGTCAGGGCATTCGGAGGGGTGGCTTACGCCGTCCGGGCAGCTTCGCGATCGAGAAGGGTTCGCTTGCGCTCGATGCCCCAGGCATAGCCTGAGAGCGCGCCGTCATTGCGAACGACACGATGGCAGGGGATCGCGACGGCCAGGGTGTTGGCTGCGCATGCGCCAGCCACGGCGCGCACCGAACTCGGCGATCCGATACGGCGAGCGATCTCAGAATAGGACACCCTTGCTCCCACCGGAATCTCCTGCAGGGCCCTCCAGACGCGACGCTGGAAGGCGGTGCCGCGGACATCGAGCGGAAGATCGAGGCCGAGGCCGGGATTCTCGACGAACCCGACCACGCGAGCGATCAAGGCCTCGTACGCGCGATCCGCACCGATCAGTCTGGCTTTGGGGAACCTGTCCTGGAGATCCCGGAGGAGTTCATCGGGATCGTCGCCGAGCAGGATCGAGGCGACGCCCATCTTGCTCGACGCGACCAGAAGCGCCCCAAGCGATGTCTGCCCGATGGCGAACCTGATCTCCTCATTGGCTCCGCCGGCGCGAAACTGTGACGGGGTCATGCCGAGCATCCCGGTCGACTTCTCGTAGAAGCGGCCGCTTGAATTGAAGCCCGCGTCATAGATCGCCTCGGTCACGCTATGGCCGGCGCAGAGCCCCTCGCGCACTTTCCTGGAGCGATCAGCCGCAGCATAATCCTTCGGAGTGAGACCGGTCGTCGCCTTGAAGATACGGTGGAAATAACCGGGACTGCGCCCGACCGCTTCGGAAAGAGCCTCCAGCGAAGGTTCCTCCTCGCTGTCCTCGATGATCCGGCAAGCCTTGGCGACCAGGGTCGCGTTTTCGGCTTCTGGTGAAAGACCATCGGGGTTGCAGCGCTTGCAGGGGCGAAAACCCGTCGCCCGCGCGTTCTCCAGCGTGTCGTGAAGCGTGACGTTATTCGGGTTGGCCGTCCGCGATGGGCAAGACGGGCGGCAATACACCCCTGTCGTCGAGACGCTGTACCAGAGCTGCCCGTCCGCGGTCTTGTCGCGGGCGACGATGCGCGCCCAACGCGGATCGTCGGTGACCGAGCGGGGCAGGGCGCGATGCCTGGGCGTGAGCTTTGCTAATAGGGTCATTGTCGTCATCTCGGAACATCCTGGCCCGACCGTGCTCCTGATCGACCTTCGCGACACTCCGATCCTTGCTCTCAAATCGGGTGTCTCCCACCCGATTCCTGCGATGGCTGCGCCGCGGCCGATCCGGGACCCAAGAAGAAACCCGAGCGTCCAAGGACAAGGCAAGGAGGCCCGCACGGTCATGTGCAGGCCTCCCGGTGGGTGTTGCGGATGACCTGCCGTGCCGCTCGCAGGCACGGCATGATCGCGATCAGGCCGTCTTGATGAGGCCGAGCTGCATCATCGCGGTGAGACCATCGTCCAGGCCGACCTCCTCGACGATCCTGCCGTCGATGACCTTCAGCACCGTGGTGCCGGTGAAGCGCATCGTGCGGCCGGTAGCGGCGGGCAGCCCGCCGAGCAGGAAATCGCTGAATGCAGGGCCGGTGTGCGTGCCGCCCCCTTCCCACTGGCCGACGACATAATCGCCTTCCGCGATCAGGTCCGCAGTGCCCCAGAAGTTGAGGTCCGGAAACGCGGCCCGGAAGTCGGTCATGAACGCCTTGATGTCGGCGCGGCCGCGGCGGGGTTCGTGCAGCGAATACTTCAGAAGCATATCGGGCGCAGCGATCTGATCGATAACCGCGAGATTGACGTCTTTGCCCCAGAATTCGGTGAACCAGCGGCCGACGACGGCCTTGTTGTCATCTTCTTTGCTCATTGGAAAACATCCTTGCATCAGCTTTCTGGCGGTCAGCGATGTCGCTCGTCGACCTGAGCAAAGGGATACGGGGGGCGAGACCGGGCAAAACTCCGATTCATGACGTCGAATCCAAACAACGGAATGAGGGGACTCCAAAGCCTTGCCTGCCGAGGGCATTGCGCGATCACGTCACGACCCCGTCGGGCGCCGGGCAGGCAACCTGACTCAGGGCGCGCAAAATGCCCGGCCTGGAGCCGGCCAGCCTCATCTCGCGTTCGCGTTGCAGGACTGCGCGCTTGTGCCGTTGCCTTTGCCATTCCGGGAATTTGGCGCTCCAGAGAGCTCGCGCGCCTTCCGCTCTTCCGAAGCAGGCGTGACGCTTCAATCCGTGTCAGCGATGCACGGTTTCGCCCGCGACCTTGCGCAGAGCCGCTCCGATCTGACCGCCGCAATAGGTTTCGTCGCCATAGTCCCTGCGGGCCTTTTCGGCCAATGCGGCCAAGGGGGGCAGGGCGGAGACGCGGCGCGCGAGCCCGCTCGTGAGCGGCGCGGTCTCCTCGAAGATCGATGCGATGACGGGGAAGCGATCGGCCAGCGTCGTCCACAAGGTTGCGGTCACGACATCGGCGATCCCCGGTGCCTTGCCGCCGAGGAGAAAACCAGCCTCTGCCGTCAGCCCGTGCCGACGCCCGGTCTCCTCCCAGAATGACATCCATTTCTCCAGCCGCGGCACGAATTCGCGCCAGCGCTCCTGCGTCCACATCGACTGGCCGCCCTGCAACGTGATTTCGTCGATGACGTCATTGGCGTCGTTGACGATCTTCAGGGTCAAAGCCCGCAAGGACGGGGTGTCCGGCATGAGGCCGAGCGTCTCGCCGAGATAGAGAATGATGGCGGGCATCTGCGCGAGGGCGAAGCCGTTCGCGGTGTCGATCAGCAGCGGCGGCCCCATGAACGGGACCGGCATCTGCTCGACCGGTTCGTCCATGAGCCTTGCGATCTCGCCGTCGCCGGCTTCGCGCCAGGTCTTGCCGGCCCATGCCAGCACCGCCCGCACGAACTGCCCGCGGAACGGGACCGACCAGTAATAGAGCGTGTAATCCTGCATCGGGCCGGCCTCCTTCGCTGTGCCTGTCGCATGGCGGACAACGCGCGGGATGCGGCCTCGGTTCGGCCGTGCGGGGGAGCGCTCCGGTATCGCAAGCGATCGCGACGCCGGCACAGCCGGTGATCTGCGCATGGTCCTGGCGTTGTCCCGCCTGTACCCGATTCACCTAAGGGGCAGGATGCCGCCTTTCCTGGGCGCAGGCGCTTTGCCGGTTCGCCCATCCGCTCATTTCGGCACGCCATTGATGACGAAGAGGGCGCGGATGAACTGATCCGGCGGGAAGCTTCCGAAGCTGCGGGCATAGATCTGCTTCACGCGATCGGTGCGGTAGAGTTCCGCCAGCGTGGCATCGACAAGCAGGCGCAGCTTTTCATCGCCGCGCGGCAGGGCCAGGGCATAGGTCTCGAAGGTGAAATACTGGTCGGAGAGCTTCATGCCGGAGCGGTTCTCGCTGTTGAGCAGGTGATAGCTCAGGATACCGCGGTCAGCGAAATAGGCGTCGATCTTTCCCGCCGCCAGGCTGCGGACCCCGTCGGGATGAGCCACCATCGGAACGATCTCGGCCTCGATCCCGAGTTGCGTCAAGGTCGCCCTCAGGACCTCCTCGGTCGTCGTGCCCCGGAGCACGCCGACCTTCTTGCCGCGCAGGTCCTCGAGCCGCGTCAGTTCATTCGTCCGGTGCAGGACGCCGGCGCCATCGATGAAGGTCGGGAGCGAGAAATCGACCATGGCGCGGCGCGACATGGTCATCGATGTCGGATCGCAGAGAATATCGATCTTCCCGTCACGCAACGCTTCCAGCCGAGCCGTGGACGAGACCTCGACATAGTCGATCTTGAGCGCAGGCAGACCCTGCGCCTTCTTCACGCCGGCGGCGACTTCGCGGCAGAGATCGACGATATAGCCGGAGGGTTCGCCGCTGGTCGTACGATAGGAATACGGGGGCGCATCGACGCGGAAGCCGAGCCGCAATGTCCCGGTCTCGCGGGCTCGTGCCAGGGTGTCCGCCGCCAGGCTTGCCGTCGATGTCGCTACGCAGAGAAATGCGATCAGAAAAGCTTGCATAGTCGCGTTCCGCCCTTTGGTCATGGCGCACACTAAGCTGGCCGGATGGATCGAAGAACGTCGTTTCCGGCGGCCGAGGCTTGCGATGCGTGCGTATCGCTCCTCGTATTATTGCCGGGTCTTCTTGCCGATGAGTGCTCCATCGAGGATGCGCCGCGCCTCATGACAATCCAGCAGAACGACCTCGCCGGCATCACCATGTTATGCAGCTTGTCACGCAGCGGCAAGAATGCCTGTTCTCGATCCCCGGGGGGATCGCAAGAGCCGGGTCGGGACCGTGACGCGATCCGAGAGATGATCGCCCCGGCGGCGCAGTCAGACTGGATGCGATCGCGCCTTGTTGCGGGGAAGATCCGCGCACAGAACGGCGCCGGCAACCAGCGATGCGGCGGCGATGCTCAGGGAGATGTCGAACGCCTGCGTCCTGGCATAGATCGCATTGGCCATGAGCGGGCCGACAATCTGCCCGATGCCGAAGGCGGCGGTCATCAGCGCCAGCATATTGAAACGGACCACTGCGGCCACCTTGCGCGCGGCCGGCATGGCGATCGTCGCCGTGCCCATGAAGGTCCCGCCGACGAGCAATGCGCTCAGCAGGTAGGCTGCGGGCGTGTGCAGCACAGGCAGCGCGACGCCGATCGCTTGAACCACCAGATTGCTGGCCAGGCTGCGACGCGTGCCGAAGCGCTCGTGCATGGCATGCCAGAAGAAGCAGGACGGCACGGCGCCAAGCCCGAAGACCGCCCAGATATGCACGGGATCGGTGGCGGTGAGGACCTGTCCGACCAGAAGGGGGAGATAGGTCGCGGTGATGATGTAGCCGAACCCGGCCAGCCCATAGATCACGATCAGCCTCAGGGGCGCGAGCAGCTGCGCGCCATCGGCTTGCCCGCGCACCGAAAGGGGCTGGGGCGCAGGCGCCGATGCCCGGTCGGCGCGCCGCTGCAGGATCACGGCAGCAGCCGCGAGAGCCCCCGCTGCAACGGCAAGGGTGAGCCAGATTGCCCGGCTGGTCAGCGCGTTGAGATGCGCAAGGGCGATCAGCTCCGCCGACAGCACAATGCCGATGCCGACGCCGGCGAAGAGGGCGGGTGCTCCCTGATGATGCTTGCGATCATGGATCAGCCAATGGGAGGCGGCCACCATGGCAAACGCGCTCGAGATGCCGGCAAGGCCGCGCACGCTGACGATCGCCCATTCCGGCAATGGCAGGGCGAGCGCGCCGAGCAGGGCGACGGTCGAAATGACGGCGAGAGCACAAAGCCTCCGGCTCGGGATGCCGGTCACGACCGCGCTCAGCAAGGCGCCGGCCAGATATCCGGCATAATTGGCTGCGGCCGCATAGGAACCGCCCTGCACGGAGATGGCGTGATCGGAAATCATCAGCGGATAGAGGCCGGTGAAGGCGAACCGGCCAAAGCCCATGCCGATCACGAGCACGAGCGCGGCCGCGATCGTGGCCTCTCGTTCATGGGTTCCCGGCATCGGCCCGAACCTCGATGGCCCCAGCCTCGATGTCGGAGAAACCGGCAAGCAGGTCGCGGAATGCGGTGAAGGCGGGCGTCGAAAATCCCGGCCGGCAGGCAAGATAGGTATCGACCCGCATCAGCGCCTTCTCCTCGACGGCACCTGTGTGACGGAGAAGATCGAGCACGGAGCGGGGCATGATGCTGAAACAGGAGCCCGCGGCCGTGCAGGCGAACATGGCGTGATAGGAGCGGACCTCATGGATCGAGAAACGCCCCTTCACCGTGCCGAAGCCGGTCAGCCATTCCTCGGCGAGCATGCGGTAGGTGCAGCCCGGCGCAAAGGCGGCGAGCGCCTTGGGCTTGAGGTCTGCTGCGTGCCGCACCTCGGGATGCCCCGGCGGAAGCACGAGCACGAGGTCCTCGCGGAAGACCGGCACAGTGTCGAGATCCTGCGGGCCGAGCCACCACTCGCCTGATGGGACAGCGATCAGTGCGGCATCGATGCGATGGGCAAGGAGAGAGTCGATCAGCTGCCTGGTCGGCGCCGTCGACAGGTCGATCGTGACCTCGGGCCAGCGTTGGTTGAAGCGGGCCAGCGGCACGGGCAGTCGGCTTGCGACGGTGCATTCCATCGAGCCGATGCGCAGCACGCCGGCAGGCCCCGCCGGATTGACGACCTGAATGGCTTCATCGGCCAGGTTCAGGATCCGGTCCGCATAGTCGAGATAGGTCCGGCCTGCCGCGGTCAGCGTCATGCCCTTCCGCTCGCGCAGGAACAGCGGCACGCCGACCGCCTCCTCGATCTGCTGGATGCGGGTCGTGACATTCGAAGGCACACGCCCAAGCAGCTCGGCGGCCCGGGTCACGCTCTGCTCCTTGGCGACGGTCCGGAAGACCGCGAGCGCGGCGAAATCCATCAAAATTCTCCATTAAGAAATCAATTGACATCAACATTCTCTTTTTGAGAATTTAAGTCAACGATGTTGCGGAGCGCAGGAGGCCGGGATGTTGAGCAAGCTGGGCGTTGAGGTGCCGATCGTGCAGGCGCCGATGGCGGGTGTTTCGACCCCTGCCCTTGCTGCCGCCGTGTCCAATGCGGGAGGGCTCGGCTCGATCGGTGTCGGTGCGACGGATGCCGCAGGCGCCGGCGCGATGATCGCTGATCTGAGAGCGCGGACCGAGCGCGCGTTCAACGTCAATGTCTTCGTGCACGGCCCGGCACAGCCGGATCCGGAGCGTGAGAAGGCATGGCTGCACTGGCTGGCACCGCTCTTTTCGGAGTTTGGCGTCGCGCCTCCGACGACGCTGCGCACGATCTACAAGAGCTTCGCCGATGATGCCGACATGCTCTCGATGCTGGTCGAGGCGAGGCCGCCGGTCGTCAGTTTCCATTTCGGCCTGCCGTCGCAGCAAGCCATTCAGCGCTTGAAGGGCGCGGGCACGACGCTCCTCGCCACGGCGACCAACCTCGAAGAGGCAAGGCAGATCGAGGCGGCCGGGATCGACGCGATCGTCGCACAGGGCATCGAGGCCGGCGGGCATCGCGGCGTGTTCGATCCGGCCGCTCCCGATGATGCGCTGGGAACTGTCGCCCTGACGCGCCTCCTGGTGGCGAACAGCACGCTGCCGGTCATCGCCGCCGGCGGCATCATGGATGGAGCCGGCATTGCTGCCGCACTCACCCTCGGTGCTGTCGCCGCCCAGCTCGGCACGGCTTTCATCGCCTGTCCGGAATCGGCGGCCGATGATGCCTATCGTGCGGCGCTCGCAGGCCCCGGCGCCTATCACACCCGGCTGACAGCGCTGATCTCGGGCCGGCCGGCGCGCTGCCTCGCCAATCGCTTTACGGAGCTTCAGCAAAGCGTCGCAGGCCGGCTGCCGCCGGATTACCCGATCGCCTATGACGCCGGAAAGGCCCTCCATGCCGCCGCAAAGGCCAGGGGCGAACACGGTTTCGGCGCCCAATGGGCCGGGCAGGGCGCTCCGCTCGCCCGTGCCATGCCGGCGGCCGAGCTCGTCGCTACATTGCTGCGCGAGTTGAAGGCGGCGCCCTTCCCACCCCAGGGGCAATGACGGGCCGCTGCCATCTGCCTGAAAAGCGGATTGCGGATATCGGGAAAGCCGCTGCGGCCGCAAGGCCCGAGTGGTTTGCGGAAGATCGGGCCATCAAGCAGATTGTCGCGCGCCGCAATGGCTGACGAGAGATCGTGGACGAGTTTCGGGAATCGCTAAGCCTTCGGATGCTCACGATCCCGGCCGGCATCGTGGCGCTGAGGGACGACCGCACCCAGCGGCGCTGGGATGTCGCGCTGGAATCCTTCAGGATTGGAGCCGCCCCGGTGACGCAGGCCCTCTACGCCGAGGTCACGGGGAGTTGGCCTTCATCCCATGTGGACGCCAGATGCCCTGTAGAAAGCGTCTCCTGGCTCGACGCGGTTGCGTTCTGCAATCAACTGTCCGGAAAACGGGGCCTCACTGCGGCCTATGTCATCCACGACGACGCGCAAGGCGCTGATCTCCTCGCCGATGCCGACGGATATCGCCTTCCCACTGAGGCAGAGTGGGAACACGCCTGCCGTGCGGGAACGCGCGGGCCGCGCTATGGCCACCTCGGCGATATCGCCTGGTTCGCCGATAACTCGGGCGAGCGACCCCAGCCCGTTGGCGGCAAGCAATCCAATGCCTGGGGTCTCTACGATATGCTCGGCAACGTATGGGAGTGGTGCTCCGACCAGTACGACCCTCAGATCTACGGCGCCTACCGCATCTTCCGTGGCGGCGGTTGGGCAGACCGCGAAAGAGGTTGCCTGGCAACCAATCGCCGTCGAAGCCACCCCACCTTCCGGGTCGACGATCTGGGCTTCCGCCTCTGCGCAAACGCTGGAGTGTCGGGAACAGACGGGCGGATGGGCAGCTAAAGCATCGGCCCGAAAAGCGGATTGCGGTTTTCGGGGCAAAGCCGATGCAAAGACAAAACGTTAGATCATCGGACAGGATACGATATCCGGTCCGATGATCCAGGGGCGAGAGCGAAATCTGGCCAGCCCAATGATAACGCCTGCTTTGGGACCATACCCGTCCGTTGCCCGCACGGTTCCGGGGATCAATAGGTTGGGGGCGTGATGGCGCTGACGATCTCGCTCGGTTCGCTCGAGGCGTTCCGGAACCGATGCGGCTCCCGGCTGTCGAAATAATAACCATCGCCGGGCTGCAGGATCGATGACCGGCCCGCGACGGTGACCTCGACCGCGCCGCGGATGACGAGGCCGCCTTCCTGGGCCGAATGGGAGAAGGCCTCGCCCGTATCGGCGCCGGGCGCGTAGGTCTCGTGCAGCATCAGCATCGAGCGGTTGGGAAAGCCGGTTCCGATGACGCGGTAGGAGATCGCGTCGGCCCGGCCGATTTCCGTCATTTCGGCCGCACGGCAGAAGGGATTTGGCGGCGAGATCGCATGAAAATCCAGAAAGAAGCCCGACATGGTCGTGCCGAGCGCGTCGAGCACGGCATGCAGCGTGTCGAGCGAAGGGCTGATCAGGTCGCGCTCGATCAGCGAAATCGACGAGTGGGAAATCCCTGAACGCAAGGCGACGGCCCGGACGCTGAGCTGGCGGCGCAGGCGAAGCTCCCTCAAACGGTCGCCGATCTTCATGGGGAGGCCTCCTTCACGCGGGGGCCGCATCTGAGCCCAGCTGGTGAATATCTTCAACGCCCCTGCTGGCCTCCTTGCCTTGTCGCCGCGTGGCGCAGAAGCTTGCCGCTCTCTCCCGCTCACCGGAAGCAGCCTGCATGTCCAAATCCGATCCCGCCCAGGAAGCCCGGATCACGCGCATCAAGGCGCCGCAGCGCAGCGCCTGGAGCGACAACACCCCGGTCGAGACCACGGTGAAGGCGGTTCTGGAGGCCGTGCGGCGGGATGGCGACGCGGCCCTGCGGCACTATTCCCGCGAATTCGACAAGCTCGAGATCGACGCCTTCGAAGTCACGCCCGCCGAGCGCGCCGCCGCGCTGGACGGGTTGGAGACACAGACCCGCGCCGACACCGAGTTCGCGATCGAGCGCGTGCGGGCCTTTGCCGAGGCGCAGCGCCAGACCCTGCTGCCCCTGGAGATCGAGCCGCTGCCCGGCCTGCATCTCGGCCACCGCATCATCCCCATCGCCCGCGTCGGCGCCTATGTGCCGGGCGGGCGCTATCCGCTGCTCTCGGCGCCGATCATGACGATCGTGCCGGCCAAGGTCGCCGGCTGCGACGAGGTCATCGCCTGCCTGCCGCCCGGTGCCCATCCCGCGATGATCGCCGGCTGTCATCTCTCCGGCGCCGACCGGATCTTTCGCGTCGGCGGTGCGCAGGCGATCGCCGCGATGGCCTTCGGCACGGGGACCATTCCGGCGGTCGACAAGATCGTCGGCCCGGGCAACGCCTATGTGAATGAGGCCAAGCGGCAGGTCTTCGGGCTGGTCGGCATCGACCAGCTCGCCGGGCCGAGCGAGATCTTCGTCGTCGCCGACGAGACCGGCGATGCGGTGACGATCGCGGTCGACCTCCTGGCGCAAGCCGAGCATGACGTGCGCACCCGCGTCGGCCTGATCACCACGGACCGCGCCCTGGCGGACAAGGTGCTCGTCGAGATCGAGCGGCAGCTCGGCAACCTTTCGACCGCGCCGGTCGCCGCCGCCGCCTGGCGCGACTATGGCGAGATCGTCGTCTGCGCCGATGAGGCCGCGATGCTGGCCTATTCCGACCATATCGCCGCGGAGCATCTCGAGGTGCATACCCGCGACCCGCATGCGACGGCGGCGAAGCTGCGCAATTTCGGCTCGATCTTCATCGGAGTCGCAGCCAGCGTGGTCTATTCCGACAAATGCTGCGGCACGAACCACACGCTGCCGACCATGGCGGCCGGGCGCTATACCGGCGGCCTCTGGGTCGGCTCCTATCTCAAGACCTGCACGCATCAATGGCTCGACGAGCGCGGCGTGGCGGCCGTCGCCCCGCCGGCCATGCGCCAGAGCGCCAGCGAAGGCCTGGAAGGGCACCGGCGAGCGGCGGCGCTGCGGCTCGCGCCGGCGCAGCTCCTGAGCGAGATCGGAGCCTGATCGGCGCGAAGTTTTTCGGGAAGCCCCTCTATCGCACCGCGATAAACGGGGCTCCAATAGGGGCAACGACGATCCCAACCGCGAGGGGCGGGGGGATCGCTGCAGCAGAAGCAGGGAGAAGATCCATGACGTTTCTGAAGTCCATACTCGGCAGCACCGCGCTCGCGGCGGGGCTCGTCATCGCCGGCCTCGGCGCGGCGTCGGCCCGCGATCTCACCGTCGTATCCTGGGGCGGCAACTACCAGGACGCGCAGCGCAAGATCTATTTCAAGCCCTTCGCGGAAAAGGCCGGCAAGCCGGTCCTCGACGAATCCTGGGATGGTGGCGTCGGCGTCATCCAGGCCAAGGTGAAGGCGGGTACGCCGAACTGGGACGCCGTGCAGGTCGAGGCCGATGAACTCGCCATCGGCTGCGCCGACGGCCTCTACGAGAAGCTCGACTGGGGCAAGCTCGGCGGCAAGGACAAGTTCCTGCCGAGTGCGGTCAGCGATTGCGGCGTCGGGGCCATCGTCTGGTCGACGCTGCTCTCCTACGATTCCGAGAAGCTGAAGACGGCGCCGACCTCCTGGAAGGACTTCTGGGACACCAAGACCTTTCCGGGCAAGCGCGCCCTGCGCCGGGGCCCGAAATACGCGCTCGAATTCGCGCTGATGGCCGATGGCGTCGCGCCGAAGGACGTCTACAAGACGCTGCGCGAGAAGGGCGGCGTCGACCGCGCCTTCAAGAAGCTCGACGAGATCAAGTCCGATATCGTCTGGTGGGAATCGGGCGCGCAGCCGCTGCAGCTGCTGAAATCCGGCCAGGTCGTGATGACCTCGGCCTATAACGGCCGCATCAGCGGCATCAACAAGACCGAGGGCACCAAGTTCAAGACCGTCTGGCCGGGCTCGATCTACGCCGTCGACAGCTGGGTGATCCTGAAGGGAAGCCCGAACAAGGACCAGGCGATGGACTTCATCGCCTTCGCCAGCCTGCCGGAGAACCAGTCCAAACTGCCGCAGGACATCGCCTATGGCCTGCCCAGCAAGGCTGCCGCAGCCGCCGTCCCGGCCGATCTCGCCGTGGATCTGCCGACCGCGCCGCAAAATCTCGAGAATGCGATCGCGATCGATGTCGACTACTGGAACGACAATATCGAGGACCTGACCAAGCGCTTCAACGCCTGGGTCGGCAAATAGGGCCGGCAAATCGGGCGGTAAGCGAGGGCGGCCACCGGCCGCCTTCGCCTGGCCGCTTGTCATGCGACGCGTCCCGGGCACGCCAGATCGTGTCCGGGGCCGCCCCCGTCATCCGCCCGGCATGGCGCCGTCTCCGACCGGTGCCTCGTCGCGGCCGCGACGGCTTCGCCTCATCCTCACGGGAAGATTGATCATTTGCGAGATCTGGATCCGTTCATTCATTTCGAGGCCATCAGCAAGGTATTCGGCACGGTCACGGTGGTTGACGCCCTCGACTTCCATGTCGCGCGGGGCGAGTTCGTCAGCCTTCTCGGCCCCTCGGGCTCGGGCAAGACGACGCTCCTGATGATGCTCGCCGGTTTCGAGGCGCCGTCCGGGGGGCGCATCCATGTCGACGGGCGGCGCGTCGAGCATCTGCCGCCGCACAAGCGCGAGATGGGCGTCGTCTTCCAGAATTACGCGCTCTTCCCGCATATGACGATCGCCGAGAATGTCGGCTTTCCCCTCAAGATGCGCGGCGTCGCCAGGGCGGAGCGTGAGGCAAGGGTGAAGCGCGCGCTCGATCTGGTGCGCCTGGGCCATCTCGCCGACCGCCGGCCCTCGCAGCTCTCCGGCGGCCAGCAGCAGCGCATCGCGCTCTCGCGGGCCCTGGTCTACGAGCCCAAGGTCGTGCTGATGGACGAGCCGCTGAGCGCGCTCGACAAGCAGTTGCGCGAGCATATGCAGCTCGAGATCCGTGGGCTGCATCGCGAACTCGGGCTGACCGTGATCTTCGTGACCCATGATCAGGGCGAGGCTCTGACCATGTCGGACCGTGTCGCGGTGCTGAACCGCGGCAAGATCGAGCAGTTCGATACGCCCTCGGGTCTCTATGACAGGCCGCAGACACGCTTCGTCGCCGAGTTCATCGGCGAGACCAATCTGCTGGCGGGGCGGGTCTCGCAGCGCCAGGGCGAGGCCGCGACGGTTGCGCTCGCCTCCGGCGGGAGCGTGAGCTGCGACAGGGCAGGGCCGTTTGAACCCGGCAGCGAGGTCATGGTCTCGGTCCGCCCCGAAATGCTGCATCTCGTGCAGGACGCTGCTGCCGCGAACGCCTTGCGGGTGACGGTCGAAGACCATGTCTACCATGGCGACCATATCCGCCTGCATCTCGCCTTCGGGGAGAGCCGCCTCATTGCCCGGGCCGGGCGTCGCGATGCGGCCCCGCCGATCGACAGCACGGCCTTCGCCAGCTTCGCGCCCGGCGATTGTTCGCTGGTGGCGCCATGAGCGCGCGCTTCAAGGCCCTGCTCCTGATCCTGCCGCTGGTGCTCTTCCTCGGCTTCTTCTTTCTCTGGCCGCTCTGGATGATGATCTCTACGGCGGTGCAGGGCGGCACGGTGCGCCTGGCCTTTCCGCAGACGGCGACTGCGATCGCAAGCTGGGATGGCGGGGGCCCGCCGCCGGCGTCCTTGCAGGCGGCGCTCATTCGGGACTTGCGGACGGACACGCCGCAGGAGCGCTTCGGCGATGCGGTCCGCACGCTGAACAGCCAGCAGGCCGGTTTCCGCACGCTGCTGCCCCGGACGGCGCGGGCCGTGCGCGAGGCCGGCGAAACCGATGTGGTCGATCTGGCCGCTGTCGACCCGCGCTGGAACGAGCAGGGCTATTGGCTGGCGCTGAAGCGCAGCATGCCGGCCTATACCGATGCCAATCTGCTGGCGGCGGTCGACCTCAAGCGCAATGACGAGGCGCGGATCGAGCCCGTCGAAGCCGATTTCGCCGTCAACCGCGCGATCATGCTGCGCACCTTCGTCATTGCCGGCCAGGTCACGCTGCTCTGCGCGGCGATCGGCTTGCCCTTCGCGATGCTGGCGGCGAGCGTGTCGGGCTGGAAGCGCAATGCGCTGCTCATCGCCGTGCTGCTGCCGCTCTGGACATCGCTGCTGGTGCGCACGGCAGCCTGGCTGATCCTGCTGCAGGATAACGGGCTCATCAACCAGACGCTGCGTGCGCTCGGGCTGATCGAGACGCCGCTCTCGCTGATCTACAACCGCACCGGCGTGTTGATCGCCATGACGCATGTCCTGCTGCCGCTGATGGTGCTTCCGATCTATGCGAGCCTGATCGCGATCCCGCGCAACCTGATGCCGGCCGCCGCGGCGCTGGGCGCCGCCCCGCTGCAGGCCTTCCGCCATGTCCTGCTGCCGCTCGCGATGCCTGGTCTGCTCTCAGGCTCGCTGCTCGTCTTCATGGTGGCGCTCGGTTACTACATCACGCCTGCCCTGACCGGTGGAGCCGGCGACCAGATGATCAGCTCGGTTATCGCCTTCTACGCCACCGGAACGGCGAACTGGGGCATGGCGGGCGCGCTTGGCCTCTTCCTGCTGGTGCCGACGACCGTGCTCTACATCCTCTACGGCCGGCTTTCGCGCACGCCGCTGGTGCAGACATGAGCGGCGTGACCCGCCCCGGCGGCACGGCTTTCAATGCTGTGCGGCTCGCCTTCGCGGCGCTTGCCGTCGCCTTCCTGCTGCTGCCGCTCGTCGCGATCCTGCCGCTCGCCTTCACCGACAGCGTCTTCCTGGTCTATCCGATCAGCGGCCCCTCGCTGCGCTGGTTCGGCGCGCTGGCCGAAAGCCAGGCCTGGACCCGGGCGATCGTCAATTCGCTGATCATCGGCACGGGCGCGACGGTCGTCGCAACGGTGGTCGGAACGCTGGCGGCGCTTGGGCTCCGGCGCGAGCTCCTGCCGTTCTCAGGCCTGCTGCGCTCGGTCTTCCTGCTGCCGATGGTGGTGCCGGCGGTCGTGCTCGGCGTCGGCATGCAGATCCTCTACGCCCGCATGGGGCTGGCCTCGAGCTATCTCGGCGTCATCATTGCGCATGCGGTGCTGTGCGTGCCCTTCGTTCTCGTCAATGTCGCGAGCGCGCTGGCCAGCATCGACCCGGCACTCGAGCGTGCCGCGGCCAGTCTCGGCGCCTCGCCGGTCAAGGTCTTCCGCGGCGTGACGCTGCCGCTTGCCATGCCCGGCATCCTGACCGGCGCGGTCTTTGCCTTCGCGACCTCGCTCGACGAGGTGGTGATCACGCTCTTCGTCGCGGGCCCCAACCAGACCACGCTCGCCCGTCAGATGTTCTCCTCGCTGCGCGAAAACATCAGTCCGGCGATCGCGGCCGCGGCCTTCATCATCATGATCCTGACCTTCGCCCTGCTGCTGGCCGTGAAGGGCGCCTCGCTCTTCACCGCGCTGCGCAGGAAGCAAAGGGCTGAGCCGAGCGAGGCTTGAGACCCGGCCCCGGCGCCCAGGCGGGCGTCGAGGCCGGGCATCACGGGCAATCGTCCGGCAGCGCCTGGCGGAGTTGCCGCGCGTCACGCATTGCCGTGAAAATCGGTCATCTTGCGGACATCGTGCACGATCTTGTCGGCGAGACTCTGCGCCGCGGGCGACAGCTTCTGCTTGCGCAGCGTGATCAGCGCCATGCTGCGCGTAATGCTCGGTTCTGTCAGTTTCAGCACCGCCGTTGCCTTGAGACTGGCACTATCAAGCCGGGATGCGGGCTGCACGGCGACGCCCAGGCCAGCCTCGGCCATCGCGATGACCGTCTCGGACTGGATGAACTGGTATCGTGTGGGCACCTCCAGTCCGAGATTCTGCATGGCCTCGTCGAGGAGCCTGCGCACCGCGGTCTCCCGGGTCTGCACGAGCATCGGAAGTTGCGACAGTTCGGTCAGGGTGATGCTGTCGCGCGGGCGATCGAGAAAATGGTGCGGCACCAGGGCCTGGAGCGGCTCGACCATGATCGTCGTGAAGTCGAACGTCGTGTCCTCGTCCTCGGGCCCGATCGCGAAGTCGACTTCCTTCTGCCGCAGGGCCTCGTAGAGATCCCGCGATGTCAGCTCCCGGACCGTGACGGCGATGCCGGGGTAAGCCCGCACGAACTCGGTCAGCACCGGGGGCAGGTGAATGGAAGCCATGTGCGAAGAGCAGGCCAGGGATAACTGGCCACGCTTGGCGTCGCTCTCCTCGCGGATCCGGCGCAGGCCGAGATTGATCTCGTAAAAGGCCTTTCGCGTGCTGTCGCGGAGATGACTCCCCTCCACGGTCAGCTTCACGCTGCGCGTCGTCCGCTCGAAAAGGGTCACGCCGAGCTGCGCCTCGATCTGCATGATCTGGGCGCATACGGCCGAGTGCGAGCGGTTGAGCGTCTCCGCGGCGACCCGGAAGCTGCCCTTTTCCGCAACCACCAGGAAGGTCTGAAGCACCTTCATGTTGATGCCGCCGATGACGTCCATTGCGACGCTCTCCTGCTGGTCTGAAATCCTGACCAATCAGTAGGATTTTGCGAATTGTTTTACCAGCGGGGAACGCTACGCTCCTTGGGCTGCGAAGCGATTTTCGGATGAAGCCGGCTTGAAGAAATGGCTCGGCACATCCGGCAGGGAGGACAGGATGGGATCGAGGAAGAACGCGAGGGATCGCCGGGCGCGCGTTGCGCTCGCAGTCCGGCCGGCTGCGGCAAACGCGGTGTTTTCGTACAGGGCCGCGTCGCGCCGCCCATCTTTGCACTGAGCGCCGCCCCTGGCCTGCATTCCCCGGTGGGTGAGCGGGCGCAGCCGGACGCCGTTCAGCACAACCCCCGAACACACCTCAAGGGCCGGCCCCTGATCATCCCTGTGATTGCAGCCGACTTCCCTCAACGCACGCGGATATTGCCCCTATGGTCTATCATCACCTCTATTCGAAATTCGCCAGGGACGGCCAGGTGCGGGCCGGCGTCATCGGCGCCGGCAACTATGGCACCGCCATCGTCACGCAGGATCCCCATACCCCGCGTCTCTCGGTTGTCATCGTTGCGGATATTTCGCTGGACGCAGCCAGGGGCGCGTATCTGAAGGCCGGCTTCGAGCCCGCGACCATTGCCTATGCCGACAGTGTCGAGGCTGCGCAGAGCGCGATCGAGGCCGGCAAGCGGGTCTACACCGACAAGCCCCTGATCGTGGTCGATCTGCCTTCGGTCGACGTGGTCTGCGAAAGCACCGGAATTGCCGAGGCGAGCGTCGTCTATGCGCTGAGAGCGATCGAAAATCGCAAGCACGTCGCCATGATCACCAAGGATTGCGACGTCACCGTCGGCCCGATGCTGAAGAAGCTCGCCCGCGAGGCGGGGGTCGTCTACACGCCGGTGGACGGCGACCAGCACGGCCTGTTCATCCAGTTCTATGAATGGGCCAAATCCGTGGGCCTGACGGTCATCAGTGGGGGCAAGGCCACGGATGGAGAGTTCATCTACGACGATGAAACGGGTGTCGCGCGCGTCGTCACCGACAAGCCGATACATTCACCCTATCAGGCCTCGTTCGTCGTCGACCCCGAAGATCGCCAATATCTGCAGATGATCCCCCAGGGGCTCACGCAGGACTATGTCGCGCGACGCACGGCAATATTGAATAAACTGCCGCAGCCTGGCTCCTACGATCTTTGCGAGATGACGATCGCCGCAAACTATACCGGCCTGTCTCCGGCGGTCGATACGCTCATTCATGCGCCGTTGCGCATCACGGAAATTCCGGTCGCCTATTGCGAGCAGGAGCATGGCGGCCTGTTCGATCGCGCCGGCAAGATCGACCTCGCCACCTGCCTGCGGGCCCCCACGGAGTCGGGCCTCGGCGGCGGCGTCTTTCTGGTCGTGCGCTGCGACAACGCCTATTCGAACCACGTCCTGACGACGAAGGGGCAGATCGCCAATTACGACGACACTGCCGCAGTGATCTACCGGCCCTATCATCTGTGCGGCGTCGAGACGTCGACCTCGATCCTGATGGCCGGCCTGCTTGGCATCGATACCGGCTCGGACGACTACCTGCCGCGCTACGATCTGGTGAAAATCGCCGCGCGCGACATTCAGGCGGGCGAAGTCTTCGGCAACGATCACAGCCCGCAGCTGGTCGCGCGCATTGTGCCCGCACAGCCCGTCGCGCCCGGCAATCTGGCGTGCTCGCATCTGCTCGTCGGGAACCGCGCCTTGGTGGATATCCCGGCCGGGACGGCGATAACCTATGACATGGTCGAGGAGCCCGCAGGCTCGCCGCTCTGGGGCCTGAGGCGGCGGCAGGACCAGACCTTTCTGACGCAGGAACCGGCCGTTGCCGCCCCAAGATTGGAAAAGGTCTGATGGCGGCTTCCCCCCGGATCGTCCTGTTCCACGCGACGCCGGTGGCGATCGAGCCGGTCATGGGGGCAATGGCGCGCCTGTGGCCGGAGGCGGAGCCCGTGAATCTGCTGGACGACAGCCTGACGACCGATCGTGCCAGGGATGGGGCGGATCTGTCTGAAGGGCTGACGGAGCGCTTCGTCGATTTCGGCCGCTATGCCCGCCGCATCGGCGCCGATGGCATCCTTGTCACCTGCTCGGCCTTCGGCCCGGCGATCGAGCGCATGGCGCAGACGCTACCTATTCCGGTGGTGAAGCCCAACGAGGCGATGTTCCGCCAGGCCATCGCCACCGGCGGCCGCATCGGAATGCTGGCGACCTTTGCGCCCGCCGTCTCGACCATGACCCGCGAGTTCGAGGCCTTCGTGTCGGAGGCGCGGGCTGCGGCAACCCTCGATACGATCGTCGTCGACGACGCCATCTCACGTCTCAACAGGGGCGACGCCGACAGCCATAATCGCCTGGTTGCCGAACGCGCGCGCGATCTGGGCGGCCACGACGCGATCATGCTGGCGCATTTTTCGACCTCGCGCGCGGCCGTCGCGGTGCGCGCGGTCGTCGATATTCCCGTGCTGTCGGCCCCTGACGCGGCCGTTGCCCGAATGCGCGCGTTAGTCACAAGGGGCTGATGCCGTTTCGGGCATCCAAGCCTCATTCCGATGAAGACCGAATCCAAGCAGCGCTACCCCGAGACCAAGACCTGATATCCCGCAGATCAATCATGGGGCTCCGATCAACGAGGGCTCCCGACCAAGGAGGAGATGGAGATGCCCGGCTTTTTGAAGACGACCTGTGCCGCGGTGGCCCTGGCTGCTTTCGCGGCAACAGGGGCGCTGGCTCAATCGGCGTCGACGACCTATCCGGCCGCCTATGCGGACATGGTGGCGGCGGCGAAGAAGGAGGGGAAGGTCGTCGTCTACTCGCCGACCGATTCCGGGCAGGCCAACGCGCTGATCAGTGCGTTCCAGAAGAAATATCCGGGCGTCACGATCGACTATAACGACCTCTCGAACACGGCGATCTACAACCGCGTGGTCAGCGAGTTCGCGGCAAGGCAGGTCGGCGGCGACGTGGTCTGGTCGGTCGGCCTCGATCTCCAGGTGCGGCTCGTCGAGGATGGCTTGGCGGAAAGCTATGCGTCGCCCGAGGCTCAGAACCTGCCCGGTTTCGCGAAGTACAAGGACGCCGCCTATCTGACGTCGATCGAGCCGGGCGTGATCCTCTACAACAAGAAGCTCGTGCCGGCAGCGATGGTGCCGAAGAACCTGGCCGACCTGACGCGGCTCATGAAGGAAAACAAGGAGGTCTTCCGGGGCAAGGTCGCAAGCTGGGACCCGGAGAAGTCGGGGCAGGGCTATGTCGCCATGCAGGACGACATGCGCCACAATCCCGGCTTCTGGAGCTTGATGTCCGCCTTTGGCGAGGCCGGCGGCAAGATCTACTCCAATTCCGGCCAGATGCGCGAGAAGGTGGTTTCCGGAGAGGAGATCATCGCCTTCTACGTCAATGGCGCCTACGCGACCGAATGGGTGAAGGCCAATCCGACGCTGGGCATCATCTATTCCGACGAGCGCACGAGCGCTGTCTCGCGTGCGGCGCTGATCGCCAAGAACGCGCCGCATCCCAATGCGGCCAGGCTCCTGATCGACTTCATGCTCTCCCAGGAGGGGCAGAAGGTGATGGGTGAATCCGGACTTCCCTCTGTCCGCAGCGATGTCGAGGGCGTGCCCAATTTCAAGAGCCTGAACGAGCTCGCGAATGGCAAGCTGCAGCCGATCGCGCTCGATGCGGCGCTGCTCGAGAATCTCGATAAGACCAAGCGCGCGGATTTCTTCA
Source organism: Bosea sp. BIWAKO-01 (assembly GCF_001748145.1). Classification (NCBI taxonomy): domain Bacteria; kingdom Pseudomonadati; phylum Pseudomonadota; class Alphaproteobacteria; order Hyphomicrobiales; family Alloboseaceae; genus Allobosea; species Allobosea sp. BIWAKO-01. The sequence goes on along the minus strand of NZ_BCQA01000001.1, from coordinate 6,544,181 downwards.
CCCGCTGGAAGCAGGCGATGCGCCGCTGAGCGGCGCCATCACGCCAAGGCAGATAAGGACTACTTCATGCGTGCCAGGGGCGATGCCTTGGGTTTTCGCGGGATCACGATCGGCCTGCTCGGATTGCTGGTTCTCGCCCCTGTCGGGCTCATCATCTACCAGAGCGTTCTCGACGGTCCGTTCTTCTACGCGACTGCGGGATTCAGCTTCTCGTCCTATGCCTATGTCTTCGCCGACCCGGATTTCTATCGGGCGCTGTGGACGACGCTCGCCTTCGCTGTCGGCCTCGTCGTCATTGCGGTGCCGCTCGGGGCGGCGCTCGCCTTCCTGCTGACGCGCACCGACATCAAGGGGCGTGCCTGGATCGAGCCCGTCGTGCTGGTGCCGATGTTCCTGTCGGCCCTGGTCCTCGGCTTCGGCTACACCGTGTCGGTCGGGCCCTCGGGCTTCGTCTCGCTCGCGGTGCAGGATGTCCTGGGCTTCGTGCCCTGGAATATCTACGGGCTGCCTTCGCTCATCGTCATCGGCGGCCTGAGCCATGTGCCTTATGTCTATCTCTATGTCTCATCGGCGATGCGGAACCTTCCGGCCGATCTGGAGGAGGCGGCGCGCACGATGGGCGCCGGCCTGCCGCGGATCGCGCTGGAGGTGACGCTGCCGCTGGTCCTGCCTGCGCTGGTCTACAGCGCGGCTTTGAACTTCCTGCTTGCCTTCGAGAGCTTCGGCCTGCCGCTCGTCCTCGCCGATCCCAGCGGCGTCCTGGTCCTGACGACCTATCTCTACAAGCTCACGACGCTGCTCGGCGTGCCCTCCTATCATCTGATGGCGGCGGTCGCTGTGCTGCTGCTGATCGTCACCTTGCCGCTTGTCGCGGTCCAGCGCCGCCTCCTCGACCGCTCGCGCCGCTATGCCACGGTCGGTGGCAAGGGCGGCCGGCCGACGCGGATCAAGCTCGGGCGCGCCGGCCAGATCGTCGCTCTCTCCCTGATCGGGCTGTGGCTGCTGATCTCGGTTGTCCTGCCCATCAGCGGGATTGCCGTTCGCGCCTTCGTCGACTCCTGGGGGCAGGGCGTGGATCTGCTGGAGCACCTGACGCTGGCGAATTTCCAGCAGCTGTTCCGGATCTCCAGCCTGTCGCGCGGCCTCGTCAACACCGGGCTGATCGCGGTTGTCGGCGGTGCGATCGCGGTTGCGGTCTATCTCGTCGTGGCATTGGCCGGACATCGGAACACGAGCTTTGCCGCGGTGGCGCTCGACTACATGGTCCTCCTGCCACGGGCCCTGCCTGGGCTCGTCATCGGCCTCGCATTCTTCTGGCTGTTCCTGTTCGTGCCATTTCTGTCGCCACTGCGCGCGACGCTGGTGAGCCTGCTCGTCGCTTATGTCGTGGTCGGCCTGTCCTATGGCCTGCGCCTGATCCAGAGCACGCTGCTCCAGGTCTCGCCCGAGCTCGAGGAAGCGGCCCGCACCAGCGGGGCGAACCTGCGGCGCACCTGGACCGAGGTGGTGATCCCGATCGTCCGTCCCGGCCTCTTCGGCGCCTGGGCGATGATCATGATCATCTTCCTGCGTGAATACGCGACGGGCGTCTATCTCATGACCAGCGGAACCGAGGTGATCGGGTCGCTGATCGTCTCCCTTCTGGCCAGCGGCGATCTCGCCACGATCGCCGCCCTGTCCCTGATCAGCGTCACCTTCACGGCCCTTGGCCTGGCGGTGGCCTTCCGCTTCGGAGCCTATGCCAAATGACGGATCTGCGCGTCGAGAACATCGAATTGAGTCTCGGGGCGACCCCGGTTCTCAAGGGCGCGACCTTCGAGGGGCGTCGCGGCGAGATCGTCGCCTTGCTGGGCGCCTCCGGCAGCGGCAAGACCACGCTGCTGCGGTCGATCGCGGGGCTCGAACACCCGTCGAAAGGGCGCATCACCATCGGGGGAAAACCTGTCCTCGATGTCGAGCGCCGCTTCAGCCTGCCGCCGGAGCAGCGCGATATCGGGCTCGTCTTCCAGTCCTATGCGCTTTGGCCGCATCGCACGGTGGCGGAGAATGTCGCCTTCGGCCTGAAGCTTCGCGGCGTTGCGGCGGCAGATATCGGCCGGCGTGTCGCCGACATGCTCGGGCGGCTCGGGCTCGGACATCTGGGCGAGCGCTATCCGTTCCAGCTGTCGGGTGGACAGCAGCAGCGCGTCGCGATCTGCCGGGCGCTGGTCTACGAGCCGCGCGCGATTCTGCTCGACGAGCCCCTGTCCAATCTCGATGCGAAGCTGCGTGACGAGGCCCGCTATTTCATCCGCAAGCTGATCCTCGACCTCCAGCTCTGTGCCGTCATCGTGACGCATGACCAGAGCGAGGCGCTGGCGATGTCCGACAGGGTGATCCTGCTCAAGGACGGCGCCATCCTTCAGGAGGGAACGCCGATCGATATCTATGAGAACCCGCGCAACCGCTATGTCGCGGAGTTCCTCGGCGCGAACAACCTGCTTCATGGCGAGGCGCGGACCGGGCCCGGCGGGGTGACGTCCATTCATGGCGCAGGCTGGCATCTGGCCGGCTCCGCGCAGGACGGGGTGACCGCTCATGCCGCGGTCGCGGTCGTCCGCGTCGACAAGGTGCGGGTCGTCGATGGCCCCGGCCAGAACCGCGTTCCGGTCGAGATCGAAGCCAGCATCTATCTCGGGCAGCACTGGGAATACCGGATGTCGCTGGGCGGGGCGCATCTGCGCGCCTTCGGGCCGCACCCCATCGCTCCCGGGTCTGCCTGGTGCGAGTTCCCGCCCGAGAGCGTGTGGATCTTCGCCGACCGCGCGTCGGCCTGACCCGACGAAGCGGAGCCATTGGCTCCGCCTCTCGCCTCTACCTCGCGAGGTCTCCGGGTCTTGTCAGACCAGAGCGACAGCGTCGCGCACGGGCATTCCGCCTTGCGCGCCGGCCGAGAGGCAGGAGAGCGCGGCGGCCTTGCAGCCGAAACGAAGGGCATCGGAGAGGCGGTGGCCTTCGTGCTGGGCAACCGCAATCGCCCCGACGAAGGTGTCGCCCGCGCCCGTGGTGTCGACTGGCACGATGGCGGGCGCAGGTGCTTCAAAGACCTGTCCATCGGCCGTATAGGCGAAGGCGCCGCGTGCACCTGCGGTGACGATGCAGGTTGTGGCCGAGCGCGTCGCGAGCTGCGCGATGTCCTCGGCGGCGAGGCCCACGATCTTGGCGATGTCCCTGGCTTCATGCTCGTTCACGACGAGACTATCGCTCGCCTCCAGCAGCGCCGTGGCCTTGTCGCGTGTCATCCCGGGAGGAACCGGGGCGCAGTTCCAGATGACGCGGCCACCGGCCTTGCGGGTGCGGCGCGCCATCTCGAGCGAGTCCGGGAAGGGCACTTCCATTTGCAGCACGAGAACGGTTGCGCTCCCGAGCATGGTGTCCGGCACATCGCCTGCGGACAACGCGCCATTGGCGCCGCTCGCGACGGTGATCGCATTTTCCGCCTGTGCATCGACCGAGATGAAGGCGCAGCCGGTCGGCGTATCGCAGACACGGACCAGCTCCGTCGATACGCCGTTGCGAGCGAGGTTTTCGATCGAATCCCGCCCGAAGGCGTCGGCGCCGACGCAAGCCGCCATGGCCACGGTCCCCGGCGCCGAGAGGCGCGCCGCAGCCACCGCCTGATTGGCGCCCTTGCCGCCGAAATGCTGCTCATGGGAGCGGGCGAGCACCGTCATGCCCGGCCCCGCTATGGTGGCGACCCTTGCCACCAGATCCACGTTGATGGAGCCAAAGACCAGGATCATCGGCGGGCTCGCTCAGCCTTCCGCGTCCATCGCGTGCAGCTTGTCGACGCGGCGGCGGAAATCCTCGTCGGTGGAGAACTCTGCCGCCAGATAGGCGTCGATGAGGTCGCTCGCCAGCCACGGCCCGATGATCTTCGCGCCGATGCACATGACGTTGACGTCGTCATGCTCGACGCTCTGATGGGCCGAGTGAACATCATGGCAGACGGCGGCGCGGATGCCCTTCATCTTGTTGGCCGCGATCGAGGCGCCGACGCCGGTGCCGCAGACCATGATGCCGCGCTCGGCCTCGCCGGACGTGACCTTTCGCGCCACCTCGCGTGCGATATCGGGGAAATCGACCGGCTGGTCATCGAAGGAGCCGACATCGAGCACATCGTGCCCGAGCGTCCTGATATGGTCGATGACGTGCTTTTTGAGAGACCAGCCGGCGTGGTCCGAGCCAATGACGAGGCGCATGGAGAGTATCCTTGTTTCGAAGTGGGAGCCGGCGGCCGCAAGCGCGCACCGCCGGCCTGTCTGACGTCAGCCCCGCATATTCTCGGGCAGTTCGGTGCCGTGGAACTTCTTGTAGATGGCGTTGAGCTTGCCGTTCTTGAGGTTCTCCTGAACCCAGGCATCGAGCTTTTCGAGCAGCTTCGGCTCACCCTTCTTCACGCCGATGGCGAGGTCGAAATTGGTGATCGAGACCTTCGGCTCGAAGACGCGGGCCGGCGCCTTGACGCCGATCTGGCTGACGATCGTCGCTGAGGTCGCGATGCAGTCGGCCTGCCCGGAGATCGCTGCCGTGACCATGGTCGCATCGTCGTCAAAGCGCGCGAGCTTGAGGTCGCGCTCCTTCATGTTGGTGAGCGTGGTGTCCTGCGTGGTGCCGCGCGAGACGCCGATCGTCTTGCCCTTGAGATCGTCCCAGCTCTTGACCTGATCGGACTTCAGGCAGCCGACCACCGATTGCAGGGCGGCATAGGGCTTCGAGAAGTCGATCACCTTGGCGCGTTCCGGCGTGACCGACAGCGTCGAGATGATGATGTCGGCCTTGTTGGTCTGCACATTGGGAATACGGGTCGCGCCGGTCGTCTGCACGAATTCGAGCTGCAGGCCCCAGTCCTTGGCGAGGAGTTCGGCGGTTTCGACATCCGAGCCCGTCGGCTTCATCGCACCGTCGATCATGCCCGACGGCGGGATCGCCAGATCCGTCGCGATGCGGATCTTCTTCGCCTTCATGATGTCGTCGAGCACATCGGCGCGAGTGCCGTGCCCGGACAGCGTTGCCAGCCCAGCCGCGAGCAGCATGGTGGCGATTGCGTTGCGTTTCATCCCTGGATCTCCCTTGCCTTGGATTTTTTAAAAGCCCGTTCCGACGAACTGGGCGAGTTCCGGCGTTGCCGGGGCGGCAAGGATCGAGGCTGTTCCCGTCTCGTGAACCTTGCCGGCGTGCATGAACACCACCTTGTCGGCGATGCCCCTGGCAAATCCCATCTCGTGCGTGACCATCACCATGGTCATGCCGTCCGCAGCGAGCGCTTCAATGACCTTCAGCACTTCCCCGGTCAGTTCGGGGTCGAGCGCCGAGGTCACTTCGTCGAACAGCATCACCTTGGGCTGCATGGCGAGCGAGCGCGCGATCGCCGCGCGCTGCTGCTGGCCGCCGGAGAGCTGTTCGGGATAGGCGTGGAGCTTTTCCGCCAGGCCGACCTGCGCCAGCACCGCAGCCGCGCGTTCGCGTGCCTCGGCCTTGGCCATCCGCTTCACCGAGACCGGCGCCAGCGTGATGTTCTGCTCGATCGTCAGATGCGGAAAGAGATTGTAGCTCTGGAAGACGATGCCGACATCCTGGCGCAGTGCGCGCAGATCGATGTCGGGGGCATCGACACGGTGGCCGCAGACATGGATCTCGCCGCTATCGATCGTCTCGAAGCGGTCGATGCAGCGCAGCGCGGTGCTCTTGCCGGAGCCGGAACGGCCGATCAGGACGAGCACATCGCCGCGCGCCACCGAAAAATCGACGCCATCCAGCACCTTGAGGCTGCCGAAGCTCTTGTGAACATCTTTCAGGGAAACGACCGGGCTGTCCTGGGTCATCTGCGTCTCCTGCCTGGTCATGCCGGCATCAGTTTCGTGCGAGCATTGCCCATGCGTCGCTCCAGGCGACGGCTGAGCGCCGAGATCGGGAAACAGAGGGCGAAATAGATCACCGCGATGATCGCGTAGATCAGGAAGGGCTCGAACAGCGAGTTGTTGATGATCTGGCCGGCGCGGGCGAGTTCGACGAAGCCGACGACCGAGGCCAGCGAGGTGTTCTTGATGATCTGCACCATGAAGCCGACCGTCGGCGGCGTCGCGATCCGCATCGCCTGCGGCAGGATGACCTTGATCATCCGCTGCGTCCGGCTCAGGCCGAGGCCCTCGGCCGCCTCCCATTGCGGCTTCGGCACGGACTGGATGCAGCCGCGCCAGATCTCGCCGAAATAGGCGCCGACATAGATCGTCAGCGAGGCGCTGGCCGCCATCAGCGCCGAGATCGAGAAGCCCAGCGCCGAAAGACCGAAATAGCCCAGGAACATGATCACCAGCAGCGGTGTGCCCTGGATCAGCTGGACATAGCCGCCGCTGAGCAGCCGGATCGTGCGGCTCGGCGACACCCGCGCGAGCGCGATCAGGAAACCGAGCAGACCGCCGCCGATCAGCGCGATCGTGGACAGGCCGATCGTCCACAGCGCGCCATGGCCGAGGAACAGCAGGTGATTGGCGTTGAGAGACCCACCCATCGCCGTCACAACGCCGTGCCGAGGCGCCGGCGGCGCGGAAACAGTGCAAGCCCCAGTGCCCAGAAACCGGCCCTCAGTAGGAGCGAGAGCACGACATAGGCGATCGCGACCAGGATATAGGTCTCGAAGGCGCGATAGGTGTCCGACTGGATGTAGTTGGCGACGGCGGTCAGCTCTTCCGCCGAGATCTGCGAGGTCACGGACGAGGCCAGCATCAGCAGCACGAACTGGCTGGTCAGTGCCGGATAGACCTTCTCGGTGGCCGGCAGCAGGATGACATGCCAGTAGATCTGGAAGCGCGACAGGGCCAGGCCCTCGGCCGCCTCGATCTGACCGACGGGGATGGATTCGAAGCCCGCGCGCATAATTTCCGCGGTATAGGCGCCGACATTGATCGCGAGTGCGGCCGCCGCGACGGAAAAGGCCGAGAACTTGAAGCCGACGCTGGCGAGGCCGAAATAGACAAGGAAGATCTGGACCAGCAACGGCGTATTGCGGATCGCCTCGACATAGAGCGTGCAGGCCCGCGCGATCAGGCGGTTTCCGCTGTTGCGGCCCACCGCGCAGAAGGTGCCGATGACCGCGCCGAACAGGATCGCGAGAGCGGCGAGCTTCAGCGTCATGATCGCGCCGTCCCAGAACAGGGGCCAGCGCTCCAGAACGACGGAAAAATCGAGGTTCAGGCCCATACCCGCCGCCCGCCTCAGTCTCTGTTCGTCATGCGGTCATAGACGCGGAAGAGCGCCTGGTTGCCATTGGCGCCTTCGCCATGGGCGCGGGCTTCGATGTACTGGCTGGTGACCAGCGCGGTTCCGGGCAGGGGAACCGATAGGGCCTGGGCCTGCTCCTGGACGAGCCTGAGGTCCTTCAGCATCAGGTCGATGCGGAAGCCTGCACCGACATCGCCGGAGATCATGGCCGGGCCGAGCTTTTCGAGCATCCAGGACGCGGCGGAGCCGCCGAGCAGGACATTGCGGAGCTGTTCGAGATCGACGCCCGAGGCCCGGCCAAGCGCGATCGCCTCGCAGATCGCCTGGATATTGATGCCGCAGATCAGCTGATTGCAGAGCTTGACCGCCTGGCCGGCTCCCGGCGCACCGACATGCGTGATCGTCGTGCCCATCGCCCTGAAATAGGGCTCGGCACGGGCAAAGGCCTCGGCCTCGCCGCCCGCCATGATCGAGAGCGCCGCGTTCTTGGCGCCGATCGGCCCGCCCGATACCGGCGCATCGATGAAATCGGTGCCCGCCGCCTTGAGATCGGCATGGATGCGCCGCACGGCGACCGGCGAGATCGTGCTCATGTCAACGACGAGCCGGCCGGCCGGCGGTGAGGCGAGCAGCCCTTGCGCGCCGTAGACGACCTCCTCGACCTGCGGCGTGTCGGGCAGCATCGTGATGGCGATATCCGCGTTTGCGGCGGCCTGCGCCGGGCTTGTCGCCGCGATGGCACCGGCGGAGACGAGCTCTTCGACGGCGCTGCCGACGATATCGAAGGCCGTGACGCTGTGCCCGGCCGCGAGGAGATTGCGCGCCATCTCCCGCCCCATCGTGCCGAGGCCGATGAAACCGACGTGCCCCTTGTCGTTTCGTCCCATAGCGCTTCTCTTCTTGTGCAGGGTTTCAGCCGGTGGCCGGTTCGGCTCTGTCGCCGTCGCCCAGCGCCGCGCGGCGCCGGTATTCGTCGCCGATGGCGAAATGCCGTCGCAAGGTGACTTCGGCGCGATCGGGATCGCGCGCGACAATGGCGTCGAAGACCCTCTTATGGTCGTCGATCAGATAGGTCTTCATCGAGCCGAACATCTGCACCAGCTCGCGCCGGCTGCGATGCGAGCGGGCGAGCAAGGTCGACATCGAGTCGTGCAGGACGGCGAGCGTCTGCGAGCGCGAGGCCAGCACGATCGCCCGGTGGAAATCGTAATCGGCGAGGCTCCCGGCCTCGGCCTCGTCGATCGTCGCTCCGATGCGGACGAGGGCGCGCTGCAGGCGCTCGAAATCGGCGATCATCGCGCGCTCGCAGGCCAGGCGGATCGCCTGGCACTCGATCGCGATGCGCGCCTCCATGACATCGTCGATGAGGTCGGCCTGCTGGGCCAGCGCCAGCGCGAAGAAATCCTTCAGCATCGAGATGTCGGGACGTTTGACGATCGTGCCGATGCGATCGCGGATCTCGACAATGCCGAGCATATGCAGGGCCCGGAGCGCCTCGCGCACGATCGGCCGGCTGACGCCGAGTTGCACGGCGAGTTCGCGCTCGGCGATCAACCTGTCGCCGGGCTTGAGTGTGCTGTCGAGAAGCTGTTCGCGCAGAAACGCAAAAACCTTCTCGAACCCTTTCGGGTCTTCTGCAGCCTGAGCGTCCATCCCAAGATCACTTGTTTTTTGTTCTGGTCAGACCAATACGATGACCAGAGACGCGCGTCAATGCCGGGCCCTGCGTCGCCTGCGGAACGGGGCACGGAAGAGGCGAGGGGGCAGGGGGGCGGGTGGGGGCGGCGAGCCTTCGCGCCGGGAAAAGCGCCGGGGCGTCGAGATGAAGAGGCCCGTCGCCGGGCGGCCGGAGAGGCCCGGGCAACGGCATGACCGGTTTATGGGAATGGACGCGCCAAACGACCCGGCGAGAGGGTGCCCGCGCTCAGGCGCGACGGGACGGCGAGGGGCCGTTCCAGATCCCTTGGCCCGGCGGCTCTTCTACGGGGTGGTTCGCGGCAAGGCGCCAGACGTCGCGACTGTCTTGATTGGGTACTGTGCTGAGCTTGCCCGGAGCTTCCCGATCGCGCCGCGTCCAGAGATCACGGCGTTCCCCCGAAGCGGTCTTCGAAGGAGCGCCATTCCAATGTGCCGGGAACAGATCGCGGGCCGGCGGCAGAAGCGATCAATTCCGAATGGGCCACCTCAGAAGCTGACCCTGAGCTGTGCGGAGCCGCCGAGGCGGTTCGTGCTGCCGGAGAGTTCGCCGTCGAGGCGGGCGCCGAGCGTGACGGAGGGGCTGAGTTTGAAGTCGAGCCCGGCGGCGAGCAGCGCGCTGTTGCGGGCGGGTTTCGCGCCCTCGACCGCAAACCCTGCGCCGGTCAGCCCGGCAATCGAGGCGGAGAGGCCGGCATCGCGCTGGTAGTAATGTGCCCAGCTCGCCCGGACATAGCCGGCGACGGGCAGCCCGTTGATGCCGCTGGCATAGTCGAGCTGCAGGCCGAGCTCGCTGCGCGAGGTGATGTCGTTGCGCTTCGCCAGGGTGAGTGCGCCGGCATTGGCCCCGGCCCAGTTCGCCTCGGTCAGGGCCGGGCTGCGCGCCTGGATCGCCTGCAGTGCCGCCAGCGGCGAGAGCGTCAGGCCGTTCCAGTCCAGCACGGCGGCGCTCGCCTGCAATCGGCCGCTCCAGGCGGTCGTCGCATAGGACGAGGAGAGCGCGCTGCCGAGCACGGGGATCGCGCGCTTGATCTCGTTCTCGAGCCGGCCATAGCCGAAGGCGGCGGCAAGATTGAGCGGGCCGAGCCGGGTCGTGCCGTAGAGGCCGGCCTGGAAGACATCGGCCTCGGCCTTGCCGAGACCGCCGGACAGCGAGGACCGGGCGCTGCCGCCGGAGACCGCAAAACCCGCGACCGTGCCGGGCATGATCCTGACATCGGCGCCGACGGCGAGATGGGCATCGTCGAGATCACGCTTGGCCGAGCCGATGCGCGCGCTGCCGTCGCTGCGGCCGACCGAGCCGAAGGCCGCGCCCCAGACGGTGTAGGGCGGCGGATCGAGGAGAGTCGGAGCGGTCGGTGCGTCGGCACCCTTGCGGACGAGGCCGGAGAAGGAGGCTTCGCCGGGCGCAGGCCCTGCGCCACGGCCGGCCGCGAAGGGATCGAGCATGACGCGCAGGAACTGGTCGGCGGCCGAGACCGCCATCGCAGGCGCCGCCGTATGCGCCTCGCCCGAAAGCTGGTTCACCGCGCCGGGGATCGCGGCTGCCGGCAGGTTGTAGATGCCGAACAGCGAAGACGGGTTTGCTCCGCCCGCGACCGCCCGGTCGAGACCGGCGGCGACCGCATGGGCGTTCAGCGGCGTGGTGACGCCGAGCGTGGTGATCGGCTTGGGGGTCAATGTCAGGAGCACGTCATTGGCGGTGTAGCTCACAGCCGTGGTGACGCCGTCGCCGAAGGACGAGGTGACATCGGTCGTGCCGAAGGTGCCGCTGCGGCCGCCCGCCGCCGAAAGCAGCGTGTAGGGCGTGGTGAAGGCATAGGGACCACCCAGCGGGACGATCCGCAGCGCACCGGCAAGGGCTGCCGTGCCGGTAACGGTGACGCGGTCGGAGATCGCACCCTGGACCTCGGCGATATAGGTCGAGCCTGCTCCCAGCGTCAGGTTGCCATTGACCGTGATCGTGCCCGGCGAGTTGCCCGGCGCCAGCGTGCCGTAGGTCGTGGTGCCGGGGACCTGGCCGGAGCCGCCAAGCGTGGCGCCAACTGCAACGGTCAGGCTTGAGGACGAGGCGATCGAGCCGTTCACCACCAGGGTGCCGCGCGCGACGAAGGTCGCGCCGGTAAAGTCGCTGGTGCCGGACACTGTCGTCGTACCGGCGAAGTCCTGCCGGATATCGCCCGAGCCCGAGAACCTGCCCGCGAAGGTCCCGCCGGTGTTGTCGCTGGTCGTCAGCGTCTGGCCGGCGGCAATGGCGACGACCGAGCCGACATCGCCGACAAGGGCCCCGATCGTCTCGCTCTGGGCGATGTCGAACGTCGCGCCGCTGGCGATCCTCACGCGCCCGGCATCGCTGATCGCGGCGCCACCCGTCACCATCAACGTGCCGGCAAGAATCGTCGTCGTGCCGGTATACGTGTTGCTGCCGGACAGGGTGAAAGTGCCCGTGCCAGTCTTGGTGAGCCCGCCCGCGCCGCCGATCGTGCCGGAGAAGGTCGTCGAAGCGTTGTTTGCACCCGTGGCCAGCGTTGCTGCCCCCGTCGTGACCGAGCCGGCTCCGGCAAGCGAGGCGATGCTCTGGCTGAACCCGGCAAGGTCGAGGAGCGCGCCTGTGCTCACGCTGAAGGCCGAGCCGGCAGAGAATGCCCCGGTCGCGCCGGCGCGCAGGGTCCCGGTCGAGACCAGGGTTGCGCCGGTGTAGTTCGTCGCGCCGCCGAGGGTGAAGTCACCGTTGCCGGTCTTGATCAGGCCGCCGCTTCCCGAAATCGCGCCGGAAAATGCGGTCGTCTGGTTGGTGGAACCCAGCGTCAGCGTCGCCGACCCCAAGCTCACGGCGCCTGCCCCGGCCAGCGAGGCGATGCTCTGGTTGAAGCCGGCAAGGTCGAGCGTCGCGCCGGCATTGACGGTGAAGGCCGATGCCGACGCGAAGGCGCCGGCCGCGCCAGCCTGGAGTGTGCCGGCCTGAACCAGCGTCGCGCCGGTATATGTGTTCGTGCCGGAAAGCAGGAGCCTGCCGCAACCGGCCTTGGTGAAGCTGGTGCCGACACCGTCGACCAGATTGGAGGCGATCGTGGTGGTGGCGCCGGCCGAAACGTTGATCGTGCCGCCGCCGGCGACCGCGAAGCTCAGTGAGCCGCCGCTGAGCACATAACCGTCGCTGTTGAACTGCAGCGTGTCGAAGCCCTGCGTGCCCGACACCGTGACCGCACCGGCCGTGCCCTGGAACACGCCGACGGAGCCCAGCCAGGGCGCGTTGATGCCGGCATGGCCGGGCGCACCGGTCCAGTTCGCATTGCCCGCGTTCCAGGTACCGGCGCCGCCATCGACCGTGCCGTTGCCGAGCTGGTCGCCGCCGTCCCAGAACTGCATCGTCTGCCCCGAGCCGATCACCGCGAGGTTGACCTGCGTGGGCGCGCCCGAGGCCGCGTTGTAGAGCGTGCCGACAGCCCCAGCGACCGTGGGCGCCGTCAGCGCCAGCGTGTCGAAGCTGCCGCTGATCGTGCCGCCGCCCGTGACATCGAACAGCCGGTAGTAGCCGGCCGAGGCGACATTGGCCGTCAGCGTGCCACCGAGCGTAAGATTGCCGCCTGCGCCGATGCCGTTGACGATGATCCGGTCATTGCCGGGGCCGCCGACCACGCCGGCATTGTTCAACGCGAACACGGTGTTCGAGCCGCTGTTCAGCGCCAGCGACCCGACCGTCAGCGTGCCCGCGGCATTGCTGGCCGACAGCGTGCCGCCGGAGGCGACCGTCACCGCCCCGCCGATCACGCCCGAGCCCCCGAGCGTCGCGCCCGTGCCGACCGTGACCGCGGCTGACGCGAGCGAGCCATTCACCAGCAGCTTGCCGCCGTTGACCTGGGTCGCGCCACTATAGGTGTTCGTGCCTGACAGCGTCATGGTCCCGCTGCCTATCTTGACGAGGCTGACTGCGCCGGAACCGGCCATCGCGCCGGAATAGGTCGTGCTGGTGTTGTCGCCACCGACAGTCAGTTGACGCGCGCCAACCGTCACGCTGCCGGCGCCCGCCAGCGAACCGATCCTCTCGTCATGATTGGCGATGCGGAAGGACGCCCCCGCTGCGACCGTCACGGCACTCAGACCGCCGATGCCGGCGCCCGCGCCGCTGACGAGCAGCTCGCCCGCCATCACCCTGGTGGCGCCGCTATACATGCTCAGGCCGGTGAGGGTCAGCGTGTGGGAGCCCAGCTTGGTCAGCCCGCCAGTGCCGGTGATGGCGCCGGAAAACGTGCTGTCGGCTCCCTGATTGAAGGCCAGGATACCGCTGTTGGCGACGTTGGCGGCCGTCGAGAGCGACCCCGACAGGCCGTCGCCGACCCTGCAGCGTGCCCTGGGTAATGACCGTCGCGCCGCCATAGGTGTTGGCGCCGGTCAGAACAAGCGTGCCTGTACCGCGCTGTTCCAGGCTGCCGGTGCCGGAGATGGTTCCCGCGAAGGTCGCGATATCGGAGCGGTTGAAGGCCACGGTGCCGGCGGGATTTGCGGGGAAATTGGTCTGGATATCGCCCAGCACCGAGCTCGAGGTCCCGCCATCGCCGATGATCAGGGTCGCGCCGGTAACGAAGCTGCCGCCCGTATAGGTGTTCTCGCCCGTCAGGGTCAGGCTGCCGCCGCCATCGACACCCAGTTGCCCTGCACCGGACATGACGCCGGCATAGGTGCTCGCATTGGTTCGGAAGAACATCACGCCCTCCCCACCACCCGTCGGCGCGTTGTTGACGATATCTCCGGCGATCGATCCCGTTGTCGTACCGAAGCCGACATAGAGTGTGCCGGCTGAAACGGTGGTCAGGCCGGTATAGGTGTTGTTGGCGGTGAGCTTGAGGGCGCCTGTGCCGTACTTCGTTAGTGTGCCCGTTCCGGAGATCACGCCGCTGAGGGTCAATCCGCTGGGCGTGACTGTGTTCGCGTTGACGATCAGGGCGCCGGCATTCGCCACGGTGCCGCTCAGGGTCGGGTTGCCGCCGACATTCATCTGCAGCGTACCAGCCGAGATCGTCGTCGCGCCGCTGTAGCTATTGAGGCCGGACAGGGTCAGCGTGCTGGCGCCGAGCTTGGTCAACGAGCCCGTGCCGGAGATATTGCCGGCGAATGCCAGGTCGCTACTGGGACTGAAGACCAACGCGCCGCTATTGGCCACGTTGCCGAGGATAGAGCCGGTGCCGGTGATCTGCAGCGTGCCTGCCGTGATGCTGGTATTGCCGGTATAGGTATTGCTGCCGCCGAGCGCCAAGGTGCCGGCCCCGGTCTTGTCGAGCCCGGCGCTGCCGGCGATGACCGACTGGATCGTGGCTGTCGCGCCCGCGGCCACCTCGACGATCGGCTTGGCAGCGCTGATGCTGGCCAAGGTGAGGGGGCCGCCGCCGATCGTATAGCCGTCGGTGAGGAAATGCATCGGATAGGCTGTGACGCCGCCGGCATCGACCGTCACCGTACCGGGCGCGCCCTGGAAGAAGGCTTCGTAGCCACCCCAGGCCTTTGAGGCCGTGCCGGCGGCATTGGTCCAGTTGGTGGTCGACGCGTTCCAGGTGCCGCTGCCGCCATTGACCGTGCCGTTCGGCGTGGTCTGTGCGCCGTTCCAGTAGCCGGTATTGGGCGCGACCACGAGGTTGATCACGGATGCTTGCGAGGTGGCGTCGATATCATAGGTGAATTGGATCGGGGCGGTGCCGATGACCATCGTATTGTTGACCAGCGCGCCACCGACGGTGAACAGGCGATAGCTGCCCGCCGCAAGCGCATTGCCGGAATTGGTGATGTTCAGCGTGCCGTCGAGCACGAGAGTGTTGCCGACCGTCACCAGCTCCGTAGAGTTCCCGGCCCGGGTGACGGTCATGTCGAGGACAGAACTGGTCGAAAGGGTGAGGTTGTCGATCACGGCGGCGTTGGTGGTGGTGGTCGCCAGCGTCCCGCCATTGGCGATGGTCACCGTGCCATGAACGCGGCTCAACGCCGCGACGGAGAGCGCCGAGCCGCTCGCGACGGAGACGTTGCCCGTCATCTCGGCGAGACCGGCCATGGCCAGCGTGCCCTGCTGCACCACCCAGTTGCTGGGCCCGGTATAGATGCCGTTCAGCGTCCAGGCCGAACTGCCGGACTTGATGAAGGAGGAAAACCCATTGAAGCTGGTGGCACTGGTGCCGAGGCGGGCCAGATCGAAGGCACTGTTGGTGGCACCCCCGAGGATGAGCGTGCCGCCCGTCCCGTTGACCTTGGCGCCGCCGTTGAGGGCGTAGCCCGCCCGTAATTCCAGCGTGTTGTTGTTGCCGTTGAACTGGACGGAGGGGGCGAGCGTACCGCCACTGCCGCCCCCGGTGATCGTTCCGCTGGTGATGACGAGGTTGTTGTCGCCAGAGACGAGCACGCCGGCGGTGCCGGCTGCACCGGCGCTACCGCCGGTGATGGAGCCGGCATTGTTCAGCGTGTTGTAGTTGCCGCTGATCAGCACGCCGGCCGCGCCGTTGTCGATGCCGTTTGCGGCGTTCGCAACCGCGCGGCTGGCGCCGGTGATCGTCCCCAGATTGGTATTGGTCAGCACGGTGCCGTTGGCGGGCGATGTGCCGCTGCCGCTCAGCAGGACGCCGACCCCGCTGGCGCCGCCCAGTGACGCGGAAGAACTGGTGTCGTACCCCCCTTCGCCGCCACGGATCGTCCCGCTGTTGACGACGCCTCCTGCAGCCCCGGACATCACGAGGCCAGCGCCGCCGGCTCCCGCAGCGCCGCCGGTTCCTCCCCACATGTCGTAGGTCGTGAAATTACCGCCCACGCCGCCGGTGACGACGTTCGCGTTGGTAAATGAGACCGAGGCACCGGACAGGATCACGCCTGCACCACCGTTACCGCCAGAGCCGCTGACGATGCCGAGATCGGGGTCGTTAGACCGGCCGGCTGCTCCACCGGCGCCGCCGGTGATTGCCGCCGAACCGAGCAGGGTCACGCTGCCGAAGCCGCTGATCAGGCCCGCCCCGCCAGCGCCGCCATTGCCAAGCTCCCCATTGAATCCAGCGACGGCGGGAACGCTCCCGCTGCCGCCGGCTCCACCGGTCACCGTCGCGGTATTTGAGATCGTGAGGCTTCCGGCGTTGACGATGACGCCTGCGCCGCCGCCGCCGCCGCCACCGAGGCCGCTGAACGGATTGACATAGGCGGTGCCGAGCCCGCCTGCAGCGCCGCCCGCGCCCGTCCCGCCCGCGCCGCCTTTGCTGCCTCCCCTGAAACCACCCGCGCCGCCCGTCGTTCCGCCATTGCCGCCCGCGACGCCCATGGAATTGTACTGGCTGCCGGCACCGCCGCTGCCACCGACTGTTGCCGACGAAACCGTCCCGCCCGTAGTGAGCACCTGGCCGGCGCCACCGCCGCCGCCGCCACCGCCGCCCTGAGACGACATGACGGTGCCCGAGCCGTCAGCGCCACTCCCACCCGTGGTCGAGAGCGTCTGGCCCAGCGCCGGCGCGATCGTCAGCACGCCTCCGGCGGCCGTCATCGCGAGCAGCAGGACCGGCGCAAGGCAGGAGGATGCGAGCAGGGCGCGGCGACGCTGCGCCATGCGATGCGTCGCCTCGCGCAGTACGGCAGGATGGCCCACGCGCGACGCAGCGCGAATGGCCAGGTGATCGACTTGTTCGCGTCTCAACCCGAATCCCCCGGATTCGGCCAGGCGGCGTGGCGCCGCAGGGAGAATCAGCGATAGCCTAGCAGGGCTCCTGTCCGAGCACGGTTAGCTCGCGCTCGCAAACCTTTGATTTTGCGTTTTATTTTGGGCATGTTGCCGCTGGGTAACAACCGGGAGCCCCGGCCGGATGCGCCGCCAAGGCGCCAGAGGCGTCGCGCCTCGACCGGTTCGTTTCGCCGGGGGACCCCCGGTCATTCCTCTTGTGCTTGACGGAACTCCGGCCGGCCGACCTTTGCATTCCTGCCGATCGCCGACGCTGCCAAAGGCCGCCAGGCGCGGGTGCAGCCGACCGCCGCTGGGAGCAGGAACAGGTTGGAGGCTATCCGCCACGGTGACGCTGCTCGAGCGGGCGATGTCAGGCGTATCGGCCGCAAGCATACGCTTCGTCGGCGATCGGCGCCGGCAGGCGCATCATCATAGGGGATGGCGGAGATCCTGCCGCTCAGGGCCTTGGCTCCCGCCGAGGGCGGGGCTGATGGAGCTTGCCACCTTACGTCAGGGCCGTTCGATCATCTGCGTCAGGCAGCACGGGCGCCATGCCCCAGGCTGATGCAGCATGAATCTCTGCTTCAAACCGACCAAAGACCACCCGGCCGTGCGGCGGGATCGGGCCGGGTTCAGGCAAACGCGTGAGCAGATGCAGGTCAACCGGTCTGTTCTGTACAAAGGGCAGCCGTGCAACGAGCCGCGACGGTGCAAGCGGCTCGTTCAGTTCTGTCCATTCGGTTGCTGCAAGGACATTCTGGCCGCTTTCTGCGTCGTCTGGACCGATCCCGTGCGGAGTGACGACCAGCCGGGCTCCGAGGCGGCGCGTCTGGCAGCGCTTGTCGTCGATCATGACCTCGCATGAAATCTCGATCAGCCCCGGCGTGGCAGGCAAGCTGATGACAGCCGCAGATGATGTCGTCTTCAGGGGACGCAGGAGGACCTTTCCCTGCTCCATGTAGCCGAACACAGGGTAAGCAGCAGACTGTTCCCTGGTCAGATGCACCTTGCCGACGACGGAGTCGGGGACCGGGATGATCGCTCCTGCTTCATGCCGGAATTTGCCATCATCCTGGGATGAGAGAGGCCGGATTCCCGGCAACCCGCCCCACAGCTTCATTGCAAGCATGGTCGCCGCGTCTCGCTCGTCCGGCTGCGCCAGGTTTTGCGGGGCAAGCCGGTATTCGTGCATGACACCGGCCGAACAGGTCGAAAGACGAGGCGCCACCTCGCCGCCAGTTGCCCAGACCTTGAGTGTCAGGGAGCGCGACGTGCAAGACGATGGGCTGGGCAGGCGCAGAGGAAGCCAGCCCCTGCAGAGCATATCGAAGGGAACGCGCCACTGCGCCAGAACCGTGCCCGCATCGGAGGCCTCGATCTCAGCGCACAGGCACCCGGCGCCTTGCCCGGGATCGGCGACGTGCAAATCGAGTCCGAGCCATCCCCTTGCGGAGGTGGGGAGCCGCTGCAACAGGCGCGGCTCTGCGGCTGTCGCGTCGGGCTCTGTGGAATGGGCGGGAACGTCGACATCTCCGCCGGGAAGGGGGCTGTTGAAGATGAGCTGCGGCCGCCCCATTCGCAGGGTGGCGACGAGTTCCTCGAGTTCCGGCGGAATGCGAACGTGATGGGTCCAGCTCTCCCGCAAGGCCGCCAGATCACGCATCAACAGCTGGTTGCTCTGCTGCAGCTTTCTCGTTTCACGCAAGGATCGCTCGAGTATGACTGCGTCGAGCTCTGCTCTGTGCCCCACAATGCACGGGACGGGCGTCTCTGTTCCCCCGGCCTTGGTCCACCATGCCTGCAAGACACGCAGAGAGCGTTCTTTGATCGGATCGGGGGCCCATAATGCCCATACATTCGTGGGCGGGATTTCCAGATTGCAAAGCGCTGACGGCAGCGCCTCTTCCGCCTGCCCATCGACAGTCAAGAGATAGTGGTCGCACTCGACCAGCTTGCAGCCATACCAGTGAAGTGCCGATGCCGGCATGGCGCGGGCGGCCGATGGTCCCGGGCCGCTCAGCACGATGATCTTGGGATCGGCGGAGTAGAGACGCCGTAGCAGGTTTTTTGTCGTTTGAAGGGCCATCAGACAGCCTGCCTGGATTTCGGTGCCGTTGCGGATTCAAGCAGTGGTTTGACGCCGAAGCCGTCACATTCCAGATCGGTGCTTCGATCGGCCCAATAACGCAGCTTTGCGCTTGGCATGCCGAAGGCCCGGCACAGGCGCAGGATTTCCGCGTTGCTGACGGCAATATGCGTGTAAGCCTGCTCGAACGCTGCACATGCATTCACGGCCTCGCTCGTTGCCTGATCCCCTTCGCCGTATCCGAGCAACGCCCATGTCTCCACTTTCAATCGACGCAACGCGCCCATCAATGTGTGTGAAACCCCGCCATCCACCGACACGGCGCGGTGATAGCCAGCCAAGGTGGAAATGGCGTCATCCGTATCCAGATGGTCGAAGCAGGGCATCGGCGTCCCCTGATAGCTCCGTGTCCACGCACGGGACAGCAGCTCCGGCAGGGGCAATGCAATGATCTGCGAAAAGCATTCTGCGCGGCCGGGAGCCAGCGCGAGTTCGCTTGCGATCGTTACGAGATGAGCCTCCCACCCCTCTTCGATGAGCGTCAGTGCCAGCCTTTCAGCGGTCGCGACGCTCTCGGACCGGCCCGAGGCCAGCACCAGAGCGGCAAGCGGCCTGGCATCGGACGATCCGCAAGGGAAGGCCGATGAGAGATTGAAGAGTTCCGGGTACAGATCGCGCGGCAGGGCCGCCTGGAGCCGGTACATGTTCGGCATCGCCGCCTTCCAATCGGCAGGGTTGGCCCCGGCTCCGGCAGTCGCGATATCCCGGCACAGCCGCGTAAAGCCCTCATCGATCGGCTCGAGATCAGCCGGCGCTGCCCTCACCGCGAGATCGAGTTCGATCGCATGCTGACGCTTGCCCGGTTGCCGGGGCAGGGTATGCAGATCGAGCGTGCGCAGCGATGCGTGCTCGACGAGAAACGATGCCTCGACTGCCAGGATATGCGTCTGGTCGGATGCGAGCCGGAACCTGTCCGTCTGCTCCTGGACAATCGTCCCGTCGCTCCAGGCCAGAAGGCGATCCTCCTGCGTTTGATCCCGAACTGAGCACGTGATGACGGTCGATCGGGCAAGCCCGCGCTCGAGCGTCCACAAGACGCCCGCCAGCAGCGATTGCGCGGCAAGCGCTTCGCAAAATGAGCTGCTCATGGCGACAAGCTGCCCGGGGCAGTGACCGTAGGCAGGGCGCAACCGGGCGCGCAGCAGACGGGTGATATAGTCGCTGACCGTCAGGGTCGTGACGTCGTTTTCCCCGGTGAAGCACCGAACCAGCCCTGTGTCGGGATGATAGATCGCATAACGCGACCGAGCCTCGGTCTCAAATGCCAGGACGTTGCGAATCCCGAACAGGCGCGGATGGCGGTTGCGGATATAGCGCAGGATCGGGGTGAAATCCCGTTCTGCCGCCACCAGCATGCTTTCTCCGCGGCGGCGGTAGGCAAAGCCCGCATCGGCCACGTGCATTCCGCGAAAGCCCCGCTCGAGGCCATGCAGCCAGAATTCCCAATCCTCGACGCCCTGGCGCATCTCCGTGTCAAAACGGAGCGGCGCGTCCAGCATGCGCCGCGAGACCATGCTGCCTGCCTCGCAGAAATTGCGGAACAGATGCTCCAGCGGCGAATAGGGCCCCGAGGTATCGGCGAATTCGGCGAAGCCGAATTTATCGACATCCGGATAGGCCCAGCCGATGCTCGCATCGGCCTTGCGCAAGGCGGTCAGAAGCCGCTGCAGGAGATGGGGGCCGATGCGGTTGTCGCAGTCGAGCAGGTAGACGGCCTCCAGATCCGGGAAGGCCGCCAGGGCGAAGTCAATTCCACTGTTGCGTGCGGCGCTCAAACCGCCATTGCGTTTGTGCAAATAGAAGATCCGCCCCGGGCAGGTCGCAGCAAAGGTTTGGCAGACCTCGTCTGTTTCAGGATGAGGGCATCCGTCATTCACAATGACAACGGCGAAATTGAAATCGGTGACCTGTGCCAACGCCGTATGCAGCGCCTCGGCGGTCAGCGAGGGTTGGCCATAAGCTGGGACAATGACAGCGACTTTGACATCGGCCCCATCGCTGGACGTAGCGTGCAATCTGTCACCCCTCGTTCGGCCAAGGAAACGGCATTGCCGGGCGCAATCGAGCGATAGAACGACTTCGCCGATCTGACCGGAATATGACGACGTCCTGCGGGCCATGATTGCCATCGAGGACGACTTCGCCTGTGTATTCCTTGCGATGTTCGTTCAGGCGCGAACCGATGCTTCAGTTGAATTCATGATCGCGCGATCGACTGCTGGAATGGCTTGGACGGATCGTCGCCTGCATCGCATGTCCCAAACGATCAGCTGCGCCGGACGGCTTTTGCGGGTGACCGATGCCGATCCTGCCTGGGCGCTCTGCGCGCCATCGCCGCCCCCGTCAGGTTCGCGCCGCCCATTGCGGACGCAGGGAAGCCGCTCGGAGCCGGAAACGTCCTGATCAGGCGCACCTCCCGACCGCCGTCGCGCGGAGTTTCGCTCATATTCATGCCATATTTATCCAAAGATCTGTCAGGGAAATTAGATTATCTCGATCGATAATCCAATCAAATAAGGTTTTATGGCGTCATGACATGGGATTGCTGTCGATTTTATTCGAATAAATTCATTCGTAAATTCGAAATAAAATCGCATCAATTTAAATATGCTCGATAGTTGCAATTTTTCTCTTGATGGTACGGCGAGTAGACATGCCAATAGACACTGCGGATGTTCCGAGGCTCGACGGCGCGCGATGCCTGATCATGGGAGGCGGCGGTTTTATCGGGGTCAACCTGGCCAACGCTCTGGCCCGTCAAGGCGCGGTCGTCCGGGCCTTCGGGCGCGCGCCGGCCGATCGGCAGGCGCTGGACGAGCGGGTTCATTGGAGCAGCGGCTCTTTCGAGGACCTCGCGGCGGTCACCGAAGCCGCGCGGGGGCAGGAGATCGTCTTCCATCTGCTGAGCGGTTCCGTGCCGGGAAGCCCCGGTCAAAGGCCAGCTTTCGATCTCGAGACGAATGTGCTGGGCTCGGTGCGCTTTCTGGATATCTGCAACGATGCCGCCGTCAGGAGGGTCGTCTTCGCCTCCTCCGGCGGCACGGTCTATGGCCCGGCCGACAGGCATCCGATCCCGGAAACCGCGCCCACCCATCCGATCTCGGCCTATGGCGTCGGCAAGCTTGCGATCGAAAAATACCTCGCCCTGTATCATCACCTCTACGGGCTCGAATATCTCTCCTTGCGCATCGCGAACGCCTACGGCCCGTTGCAATCGGCTCTGAAGCGCCAAGGTGTCGTTGCAGCGATGCTCAGTCACGCGCTCGCCGGCAAGCCGCTCGAAATCTGGGGCACGGGCGAGGTCGTGCGCGATTTCATTCATATCGACGACGTCGTCTCGGCCTTCCTCTGGGCCGCGACCTATGACGGCCCGCACCGCGTCATGAATGTCGGATCGGGGACAGGGCTCAGCATCAATCAGGTGGCGAGCGATATCGAGGCCATCACGGGCACTGTCAGCCGGTCGAGGATCTATCGCGCCGGCCGGGGCGCGGACGTGCCCGTCAACATCCTCGATATCTCGCTGATCACCCGGGAGACGCCTTGGCGACCCAGACGCAGCTGGCTTGATGGCCTGCGCAGCACCGCTGAATGGTTGGCGGCGAAGAGGCATGCGCCATTGATCTGATCCGATGCATGACGACGATCCGGCGTTGCATCGCGGACGGCCTCGCAGGCGCAACCAGCGACCGTAGACGGGCAGTCATCAGATTGGGATGCAAGGTCATGGCGATCGACCGCAACTTGCCCCTCAATGTCCATTGGTCTGAAGAGCCGAAGCGCATGATGGCAGGGACGGGCAATGACCGTGATCAGACATGTCGCGATCGCACTCCTGGCGGTGCTGTCGGTGGGGGGCGGAGCGACCGCTGATCCCGCGGCGGGGGTGTCCGGAGAGCTTCCGGTTTCCGTTGCCCAGGCCATAGGGCGCCTCCAGGCCAAGCCGACCTTTGCCCATATGAGTTGGGGCATCCAGCTCATCGATCTCGCGACCGGCAAGGTGTTGATCGATCAGGCGGCGAACAGGTCGCTGCTGCCAGCCTCGGTCATGAAGACCTATAGCGTTGCGACCGCCCTTGACCTCTATGGCGCCGACCACCGTTTCCGGACGCCGGTCTACAGGCTCGGCAATCTCAAGGGCGACGTGCTCGACGGAGATCTCGTCCTCGTCGCTTCCGGTGATTTCAGTTTCGGGCTCCGCGAGCAGCCTGACGGCAGGCTTGGCTTCACCAGCCTGCCGGAGGTCGACCACAACACCACCTATACCGGCTTCCCGGGCGGTGCCTATGTCAAGAACAGCGATCCGCTCGCAGCGCTCGATGCCCTGGCCGCGCAGGTCAAGGCTGCGGGTATCCGCGAAATCACCGGCGATGTGTTGATCGACGACCGGCTGTTCGAGACCTATCGGGGGTTCTTGTCCGGGCCGATCGCTCCGATCTGGGTCAACGAGAACGTCATCGACATCATGGTGACGCCGACGAAGCCCGGCGAGAAACCCAAGGTCGACTGGCGCCCCAGGAGCGCTGCCATCACCGTCGAGAACGACGTCACCACGGTTTCCGGCACGGCCGGGCCGCTTGAGGTGACGACACAAAGGGCAGGGGTGGTTCGGGTCAGCGGAAAGATCGCTTCGGATGGACCGTTGGTCCTGACGATTTCCCAGATCGCCGATCCCGCGGCCTTCGCGCGCACCGTCTTCATCGAGGCGCTCGTGCGGGCGGGGATCAAGGTCGCCGCGCCTGCGCTTGGCCCCGCCAGGCCGCTGCCGGACCCGGGCGGCTACCGCGATGCCGACCGGGTGGCGCAATACGTCTCGCCGCCGCTGTCCGAGTTCGTCAAGGTGATCCTGAAGGTGAGCTATAACCGCGGCGCCGACCTCATGGTCTGTCTTGCCGCGGTGAAGGCCGGAAGCCGCGATTGCGGCGAGGGGCTGGCCGAGGTGCTGAAGCTGCTCGCCAGGCATGGCGTTTCGTCAACCGGAACCTATGTCTTCGACGGCGCCGGAAGCAGCAATAACAGCCGCACGACGCCGTCGGATCTCGCGACCTTCCTCAAGAACATAACGGCCACGTCCTGGGGGAGCGCCATTCACGACGGCATGGCCGTGCTCGGTGTCGACGGCTCGCAGGCGCTGAATGGCGCGGGAACACCGGCGGCCGCGCATGTGCGGATCAAGGACGGCGATATGGTCGCCGGAAGCGCCGCCGGGCAACTCGTCGCGCTTGCCACCACCCAGACCGGATACATCGAGGCCAGGAGCGGACGCCGGCTTGCCTATAGCCTGATGGTCAACAACATCCCCTTCCTGTCGCTGCAGGACTACTCCGCCGCCCGGGCCGATGTGGCGGCCGTCGTCGTCGCGATCCAGCAGGGCTATTGAGGCGGCCGGAGATCGTCATGCCCACTGCAACACGCTCCCGCTCAGGCCTTAGTCTGGCCGCGGCGCTCATCCTCATCGCGACGGACGCGTCGGTTGCCGAGGGCTTCTCCGGCTCGGTCGAGATCGGCGCTGGCCGCAAGATCTACCTCGAATGCACTGGCGCCGGATCGCCGACGGTCGTGCTGATCTCGGGCAAGGGGAATGGCGCTGCCGACTGGAGCGAGACCCTCGATCCCGCGGACCCGGCCCACCAGGCCGATTATGACGCCGTGGCCTGGGGGAAGGGCAATCTTCGCAGGAGCGGCTCGGCGGTCTTTCCGATGGTGTCCCGCTTCACCCGCGTCTGCGCCTATGACCGGCCAGGGGTGAGGCTCGATGGATCGGATCAGTCCACGCCAGTCGCCCAGCCGCATCCGGCCGACCAGGCGGCTGACGATCTCCATCGGCTGCTGACGGCAGCGGGCGAACCCCGCCCTTACGTGCTGGTGCCCCATTCCTACGGAGGTCTGATCGCCACGCTCTTTGCACGGACTTGGCCCGATGAGGTGAGCGGGCTCGTCATGGTCGACACTGCGACACCCCTGATGCGCGAGGTGGCAAGCCCGAAGCATCTGGCAAAATGGGACGCGCTCAACAGGCAGTCCGCGCCGGCGGCTCCCGAAGCCATCACGCTCCTCGATGCCTTCGCCAAGATCGACGCTGCCCCTCGACTGCGCGAACTGCCGGCCATCGTGCTTGCCAGCGACAAGCCATGGCGACCGCCATCCTCCCCACCGGAGAGCGAGCCGGTCGGCGGTGTCTCCTTCGCGGACTGGAGGGCATCGCAGACCCTGCTCGCAACGTCACTCAACGCCAGGCTCGTCGCGAATACGAAGAGCGGCCACAACATCCATGCCTATTCGCCGCAGCTCGTGATCGATGCGATCCGCGAGGTCGTGGACGCCGCGCGCGCGGGCAAAGCACGGATCGGGCCCTGAAGAGTCCGTCAGCCTGCAGGTCCGCCCGGCCTCGTCGGCTCTGCCCGACAGTGCGAGGGAGTTGTATGATCGCTTTGAATGCTGGCGCGCCTCGCAGGGGGGGGCGGCGACCGTCCCCAGTATCTCGCCCGGCGTCACATGGATGGGCCAATTCGCTGGGGGAACGCCGCGACAACACAGCGCCTGCTGCCTCATCCGCGGTTTGCTCGCGCCTGCTTCGGCGCAATGCCCCGGCATGTCGAGTGTCCGCGCGAGGTCGCTCGCTCTGGCTCTGCCACGCCGCGACCCGATCTCCGGCTCAAAGCTCCGGTGCCGACTGCCCGTTCTTCTTGCGGGTGACGAAATGCGCGATCGCCTGGATGGAATCGAGATTCCTGGGCAGTATTTCGCTATCCTCGACGGTAATCCCGAATGTGTGCTCGATGAAGCCGACAACCTCGAGCACCCCGGTCGAGTCCATGATGCCGTTCTCGAGGAGCGAGGCGCTGGCCTCCAGGTCATCGGCATCGTCCAGGAAGAAATTTGCCGCCAGGAATGCGCGAATGGCCCCCGTGTAGATGTCGCTTGTCTTCTCGATGATCATCATTGACCTCGTGCTCAATTCAAAAAAGATCTCAATTCGTCGAAATCGACCTGCTGGTTCGGCGGGTGGGCCCAATCCAATGCTTGGATACGAGTTGGTGGCGAAGGAGCTGCGATCCCGTCCATGAAGGACGGCCTTCGGCGGCGAGCAGCGGGCGTGCCGGCGCGATCACATCGGCAATCTCCGCTCGCGTGGGTGGAGTGTCGTTGGCGAATAGCTCCGCGCCACGGCCTGCTCGATCAGGGGGCGGTTCGCCGAGAGATGGGGCTCCATGACGAGGTCGAGATGGCCGCCAGCGATCGGGATGACCTCCACGCCCGCCAGGGCGCTGTCCCAGCCGAGCTCCCTCGTCATTCCCTCCCGCTTGCAGCGGAACAGCGTGCCCGCGAGGGGCAATTGCTGCTTCGGCTCGCCCAGCCACGCGAAGAAGGCGCGCTGCCGCAAGACCTCCTGCAGCTCGAACTGGATCCTGAAGCAGGTCGCATTGAACCGCTCCTTCGTATAGCGCTCGAGCATCCCCGCCAGACGCGCTTCGTGGCCCATCGCGGCCGTCCCCTTCGCAAGGGCGCGGCAGGCCACCCGGGAGACCGCCACGCGATTGCTTCGGAGCCGATGGAACGTGCGGGTGATGAGCTCCCGATACGTGCTCCGTTCGCCCTCCAGGCTCGTATCCAGCAAGCCCAGGAACCTGACCGATCGCCCGGCGCCGAGCAGCCGCCGCGCAACTTCGTAAGCGACGACGCCACCAAGCGAATGGCCGAGAAGGCGAACATCGCCCGAGGGCTGGGCCCGGCCAATCTGCTGCATCGCGTCGGCGGCCATGGCGGCGAGCGTGTTCTGTCCGTTCAATATCAGCCGCAGACCGGGGTATTTGATCGGAACCACCCTTGTGACCTTGCTCATATCCGCGGCAAAGGCCGCCAGGCTCGGGCCGTAACCGACCGACCCCGGGAGCAGGAACAGGATGGGAGGGCTATCCGTCGCGGTGACGCTGCTCAGGGGGGCGACCGCGGGCGTGCCGGCAGTGTTCTTCCCCATGAGTTCGTCTTGACGAAGAGGAAGAAAATCGCGATTCGAAGTGTCGTCAGAGACGTATTGTCCGTTGGAAACGCCGGCGCGCTTTGCATCTTTCCGGGCTTCTCGACCTGACGCCGGTGCTTGAAATGACTCCGAAACCATGGCCAGCCCCGCCTAAGGTTAGAGTCATTTATCGGATGCCACCAGACCCGCTTCATCATGCGTTTGAATGATAGCGGGGCCCGATCGAGGCCGCGCTCCGTTTCAGCGCACTTCGCGGGCTCGCGCAGAACGCGGTTAGACAGGTCTTTCCGGCTTCTGTTCGGAATTTGTTCTGTAGAGCGAGATCAGATGCTCTTCGAGGATTCCATCATTATTTGCATCGTGTTGGGCGATTGTGCTCATGCCAATCCAGCGCAAAAACGTCTTTGCGGAAAGGTGATGTAGAAGGAGCGGCGTCAGGTGTGACGGTCGCCAGAAACCCTTGCCGGTGCGTCGGGTTCCTGGTCGACCGCGGGTGCATCGGTGTTTGCGATCTGGCCTCGGCGGTGCGTCTGGAACCGGTAGTGCAGCCGCACGCAGCCCTTGTCGAGCGCCTGCGCGCTGATGAGCGTCGGGCTCGCCCGAAAGCCGGTGAGTGGAAAGAGCGGCCGGCCGCCACCGAGCATTTCCGGGATGACGTAGATCTCGATCTCGTCGAGCGCGCCGCGCTCGAGGAAGGCCATCTGCAACTGCCCGCCGCCCAGCATCCAGACGTCTCCGTCGTCCAGCCCGCGAAGCTCGTGGATCAGCGCATCGACGTCGCTGCGGACCTCCAGCGGACCCTTCGAATCGTCGATCGCCCGCGACGTGACGACGATGACGCGCTTGTCCCCATAGGCCCAGGGGGAAGCGTCTCCCGCTATGAAATCATAGGTGCTTCGCCCCATCACCACGGTGCGCATCCGCTTGAGGAAGGTGCGATAGTCGTGCTCGCCGAGTTCCATGTCGCCGTATTTGAACAGCCAGTCGAGATTGTCGTCCTCGGTGGCGATCCGCCCATCGAGGCTGGTGGCGATATATCCCAGAATCCTGGCCAAGGCGGCTTCTCCGTTGAATAATAAACGAACGTACGTTTATATATCGTCATGGCAAGACGCAAAACGATCCCTGACGAGCAGGTGCTCGAGACACTCCTCGCAACGATGCTGGAGACCGGCCCCGACGCTCTCACCTTCGCCCGCGCGGCGAAGGCCTGCAGCCTCTCACCGGCGACGCTGGTGCAGCGCTATGGCAACCGCGAGGCCCTGGTTCAGGCTATTCTCCTGCACGCCTGGGACCGGCTCGATGCTGAGACCGAGGCAGCGGACGCGGAAGAGCCACAGACGCCTGAAGGCGCGATCGAGCTTCTGATCCGCCTGATGCCGCCCGAAGCCCCGGAACGCGATGCCACCAATGGCCTGCTGCTGCTGAGGGAAGATATCCGCAATCCCGCGCTGCGCGCCCGCGGCGCTGCCTGGGGCCGCCGCCTCGCCGAAGTGCTCGGCCGCCGCCTCTCGAAGGACCGGACGCGGGGCGAGCGCTTGGGGTGGCAGATGGCGAGCCTCTGGCAGGGCGCGCATACATGGTGGGCCTTCACGCGCGACGCACCGGCGGAACAGGCGATCCGACGCGTGTTGGAGGAGTGGGTCAGAAGGGTGAAATGACCACCGGCCCCGCCAGGCGAGGTCTGCGGACGCTGGCCGGCACCAGATCTCCGTTATGTCCTGGCTGTCGACGCGCAGGGAGGCTCAGCCCTGCGGCGGCTTCCAGCCGGCCGATGGAATGGTGTTGATCATCCAGGGCACGCCGAACCTGTCGACGAGCGAGCCGAAACCGGGCGACCAGAAGGTCTCGCCGAACGGCATGACGGCCTTGCCGCCTTCCGACAATTGCTCGAACCAGCGCTGGGACTTGGCCTTGTCGTCGCTGTGCAGGGTGACGTCGAAGCCATTCTTGGGCTTGTCGATATTGGGAGCCCATTTGACGTCCATGTCGGCGCCCATCAAGGCCTGGTCGCCGACCTCGAGCCAGCAATGCATCAGCCAGGCCTTGTACTTCTCGTCGGTGATCGGCATCCCCGCAGGCGCGTCGCCATAGGGGATGGCGGCCGTGATCTTGCCGCCCAGGACGTTGGCGTAGAATGCGAAGGCCTCGCGGCACTGGCCCTGAAAGCTCAGGCTGGTCACGATCTTCATGGTCGTCTCCTGTCTGATTGCAGCATCGACGCGCGCCCAGCCGTAATCCCGGTCAACGCGTCATGGTGGATGATGCGCAGCATCTGCGTCATCCCCATGGCTTCGCAGCGCAACATCTTCGGCGGGGCTGAAGCCGGTCCGCCAATGTCCCCGCCGGAGCGGCAGACGGCGGAAGGCGACCAGCAGGGGGGCTCTCCATCAGCCGGGCGGCTGGGCGGCGGTGAAGACCGCCAGCTGATCCGCGAAGGCGCGCCGATAGGCGGGCCGGGCTTCGCCGCGGGCGACATAGGCGGAGAGGTTCGGATACTCCTCCAGGATGCCCGAGCCGTGCAACCGGCGCAGCACCGTCACCATCATCAGGTCGCCGGCGCTGAACGCATGGTCGAGCCAATCGGCGTCGCCAAGCTGCAGCGAAAGCTCGCCGAGCCGGACACGGACCCGATCCTCGAGGACAGGCAGGCGCGCCTCGTACCAGGGCTTGTCGCGTTCCAGGAGCACCGCCATGCTGCGCTCGACGATCGGTGGCTCGACCGTGGCGAGCGCGGCGAACATCCAGGCGATCGCGCGTGCACGGGCGTTCGCGCCGACGGGCAGCAAGCCTGCCTGACGCTCCGCGATATGGAGCACGATCGCTCCCGACTCGAACAAGGCGATATCGCCGTCCTCGTAGGTCGGAATCTGCCCGAACGGGTGAAGCGCGCGATGCGCGGGTTCCTTCATCGCAGGAAAGGAAAGCAGGCGAACGTCGTAGTGCTGGTCCACTTCTTCGAGCGCCCAGCGAACCCGCATGTCACGCGCCAATCCCCTGCCGCGATCGGGGGAGCGTTCAAAGGCGGTGATGGTGATGGTCATCAGCAAGGCTCCGGCTGGTTGGACGGTGCACGCCGCCCCATACTAGGCGTCGAGGGGCCGTTCGCCACCCCTGCATGGCGTCGCCTGGCCGGACGCGGCATCGCCTTGGACCGTGCCGAACACGAGGCTTGCCGTATTTTCGGACGGAATTCTCCCGCCTGGGTTGCGGCGATGGCAGTCGGCGGATTCGTTGGCCACGATGCCGGAGCGCCGGCTCCGGCGAGCCCTCGCGATCGCCTTTGCGATGCTTGCGCTCCACGCGCCGAGCCCATTCCGGAACAAAACAGGGTCCGGAGGCTTCCTCTCCCACAGGAGGAAACCATGCAAAAGCCCCGCGAAAATCCTGCGCTGCTCGAGGACGAGCGCGCAACGCTAAGCCCGACCGAAAGTCCGATCGAGGCGGACCCGGCGACCACAGGCCGTCGCGTCGGCGACCGCACCAATATCCATGACGAAGGCAGCGACGCCAACGACACGCCGGATGGTCTGACGGAATCCGAAGAGGCCGTGCGGCAGGCGGCCGAAGATGTTCCGACGGGAGGCTCCTTGGCCGGCAGGACGGAGTCAGTGCCGGTTTTCGATCGCGCTGGGCTTCCCCCGAAGCTGTGATGGCACCCAGGATCTGCTTGTGCTGACGACCGGAGGTTCCCCGTGGACTTTCAGGCGCCAGGCTTCGCATGGCCTGGCGCCGTGGGGCAGGGCGCGGTCGAAGCCGGATCGCCCGCTAGCGCGAGCTCCGTTCCCCCATGCCGCAACTTGTTATCAGCGACACACACGCCGGCCGTTGATGATCGTACAGCCGCGGCGCGCCGGAGTGACGACCACGGCGCGTGGGGCGACGGGGCGCCGCACCGCGACCGCACCGTTGGGCCCGGCACAACCAGCCCGGACGACCCCGCGTGCGCAAACCACGGCGCTGGCCTCAGTCGGGGCGAGGGCGGCGGCCAGAGCCAGGGCGCCCAAGCCGAAAATGGCATATTTCATGTCGTAGCCCCGTTTCGGAACTGGAGGGAGGATGGATCTCCGACGGCCTGCACGCAGCCTGCCCCGGAGGATCAGTCGTCGAGCAGGTCAGAACTTGTAGAGCAGCCGCCCGACAACCTGATTGGTGCTCAATTGCTGCTTGAAGCCGACAATCCCGAGCCCGCCGACGCCAACCGGGTAGGTGTAGGTGTTCTCCTCGAACTGGGAGTAGCGATATTCGAGGCCGGCGATCCAGTTATTGGTGATGGCGTATTCTGTGCCGGCTCCGAGCGTCCAGCCAAACCGGGTGCTGTCGCCTGCGCCATAGGAATAGCCGGTGCCGGTCACCGTCGACTGAGGCGCGGCCAGGGCGAGGCCGCCGGTTGCGTAGATCATGAACCGGTCGAAGGCATAGCCGACCCGCAGCCTGGCCGAGCCGACCCAGTTGGTATGGGCGGTGATGACATCACCGGTCAGCGCGGTGAACCGCTGCTTGCCGGTGATCAGGGCCGCGCCGTCGATCTCGCCACCCAGCACAAGCTGGCCGATCTGGTAGTTGTAGCCCAGCAGCAGGCCGACCGCGGCGCCGTCCCGGTTCAGGCTCGGCAATGCGGCAACCGCAGCCCGCCCGGCGATCACTGCGCCCGGTGTCAGCTCCGTTCTCGTCTGCGCCCAGCCGGCATTCGCACCGACGTAGAAACCGGTCCAGGTGAAGGCGGGCGCCAGGGGAATGGCGGGTTCGACCCGCCGCGACGGCAGATCGGCCGCCTGCGCGGCGAGCGAGAACAATGCGAAAGCAAGCCCGGCACCGAATATTGTACGTGAGTTAGACATCGTCAGCGCGCCCTTCGTGACTATGAGATCGATTGCATGCACCGACCCGCACGGTGATTGGGGTACGCAGCGGCCCTTGCCGCAAACGTCCCGGATCACACGGGCGAGGGGAGAAATGGTGGGATGGTCTTAGTTGCCTACGGCAGAGCCGAGCAGATAGTCCTTCTGCAACGCCTGATCCGAAGATGGATAAAGCGCCTGGCATTCCGACCAGTAGAAGGTCTTGGGCTGCCGGTTGGCGGGATCCGCGCAGATTGCGGTAAGCTCTGCCTGCCGTGATTGCGACGTCTGGCATCCTGCCAGGACCAGTCCCAACGATAACCCAATCCCAGCCAGGATAGCCTTGTTCATCACGTCCTCTGTTGCCTGCGATACTGGCGCTTGCCAGTTCGATTGGGAGGCGGATGCCCCGTCAGGACGCCCGCCCAGATCGCTTTGGAAGAGGCGGGGTGGGCCGGGCCTCGCGTCATCGGTCCGGTCGCTGGCCAGTTGCCGGCCAGCGATCTCCGCCCCCAGGGCGCCTATTTCATCTGGATGCCCAGCTTGGCGCGCTCATCCTTGAACACGACTGCCAGCGCCTCGATGATCTTCCTGTCCGGATTGGCCTTGCAGTAGACGATGAGCTCGTGCTCGACGACCTTGCCCTTCTTCAGGTCGAGAAAATGCTTCTTGGCGAGGCCGTTATACCAGCCGCTATACCAGGCCGAGAGCGCGTCGGCGTCCTCCTGGAAGGTTCCGGCCAGTTGTGCGCAGGTCAGGGCCTGGACGTCGATGAAACCGTTGGCATCGACATAGCTCGTCAGCGGAACCTGGGCCGTCGCGGCGTTCGAGGTCGCGCAGACGAGCGATAGCGCCATGGCGGCGAGAATTTTGGACATGAGGATCTCCTGGCTTGCTAGGAAACGGGGATAACCGTCTGGAAACACGAGCCGATCAGGTCGGCGGCGTGTGGGTGCCTTGGGGGAGCGCGTCTCCTGCCGGCGCGATTGGCGGACGGCAGAAGAACCGGCGAGGGGGCCGCAGCGCGGCTGCGATGGAGAGGCGCAAGCTCTCGTCGTCTACGAGACCCGCTTCACACCCGGTGGCCGCCAAGTCCCTTCGCCCGCCGGCAGGATCGAGGGCGGCGTCGGCTTCGGCCAATAGAGGCGCATCACGAGATAGATCGTGTCATTCGGTGCCGGCAGCCAATTGGCTTGCCTATCGGCGCCGGGGCTGTCCTTCTGGAGGTACAGCGTCAGCGAGCCGTCAGCGTCCTTCTTCATCGCCGACAGCATCGGAGAGTTGATGAGGTAGCGATTGATCGGGTTCGTGACGAGGAGCTGGCTCTTGCCGTTATACATCGTCACGGACCAGAACGCGTTGACCGGCGGCAACTGACCGGCTGGGAAGGTGATGGTGTATGCGTGCTTGCTGCCGTCGAGCGGCTCGCCGGCGGCATCCACCCGGGTATAGGGATACATGGCTTCCGCGGCATCGTTGCCCAGCAAACCGCCCTTGGCGGCGCCGGCCCGCATCAGCCAATCGCCGTTATAGAAGGCCTCGTCGCCGAAGAACGCGCCGACATTCCAGCCGTTGATGGTCTTGTTGCCCTGGGTCAGCCAGGTGCTGACCTTGTCGTCGCCCTGCTTCATGGCGATCAGGATGGCCGCCTTGTGCTCGAGCGACAGATCCTTGAATGCGAAGGTCTTGCCGGGACCGACCCCGATCCTCGCAAGTTTCGCACGAACCGCCTTGTCGCGCGCCGTCTCGGGGACGAATTGCAGGGCAGCGTCGAGGTACTCGAAGAAATTGTCCTTGATCCCGGCCGTGGTGGCGGGGACGAAGGCGATCTTCGGTGCGGCTGGCGGAGCGGGTTGCTTGAGGAAGGTCGAAAGCGGGCGCGCCTTGTAGCCGACCTGGACCTTTTCGACATTCGGCATGTCGCCGGGGCTGAAGAGCTGAGTGCGGATCAGTGCGAGTGTGAACGGTGTCGTCGATCGGAAGACCTGTTTGATTCCGGCCGGCTTTTCGCCCTTCCAGTCGGGGCCGACCACCAGATAGTCGCCAGGCTCCGTACCCGTGGCGCGCGTGCCGATATAGCCGTAATTATAGGTGTTTCCGTCGACGAGCTGGACCGAGTAGTAGCGCTCCCTCTCGATCGCCGGCACCGAAATGACCATCGGTTCGGCACGCAGATCCAGCCAGATCGTCGAGTATGGGGTGTCGCTATTGGGCGTGATGATGGCCGTGTCCGCCGGGGTCGAGACATGGTGCTGGTTGTCGATTTCGTTGAACGGCGCCTTGAACTGGCCCGAGTTCCTATTCACGGCAAATTCCTGCATGACCGCATAGTTCATCACCAGCGGCAGGCCGTAGATGAAGCCTTCTTCGGCGATGTCCTTGGCCTCGAACACGTTGGGCCATTCGGGGTTGGTCTGCGCCAGGACGGAGCTCGACTTCGTCGCTGCGGCGGCGGCGAATGCTGCCATCGCAGCAGAGCCAAGCAGATCGCGTTTCGTCAGCATCGGAACAGCTTCCTTCTGAGACGCACAGGCCATGACGACGGCCAAATCCGGTATTCCCGTTTGCCCGTGGCACTTATCCTGTGCGACAAAACAGTAATCGGGTGTTGAGACCACTCATTTTGCGCCAATCTTGCGGTATTCCGGAGTGACCAGCGCGTGTCTGAAATCCCGGTCATCTCCAGCCATATCCTGCACGGCCTGCCGGCATTCCTGCGTCATGAGCTCGGGGAGAGGGCGCTTCTGCGGGCGAACCGTGCGGCAGGCTTCGATATCGAGCTGACCGAGGGCCGCAATTGCTTCATCCCGCACGCCGCAGTGCTCGGCTTCGTGAATGCCGCCGCGAGAGCCGCCGGCGAGCCCAATCTCGGGCTCCTGATGACCCCCATAATGAACGCCGGCAACTATGGCTGTTTCGGGCGCTACGTCCTGGGGGCCGACACGCTCGGTCATTCCATCGAGCGGGCTATTGCGGCCCTTGGCTATCATAGCACCGCTGACCGGATGTGGCTCACTTCTGCCGGAGACGAGGCGCGCTACAGCTATGTCTTTGCGCTTGCCGGCCATGCTGGCTACGAGATGATCGCCGGTGCGGCGGCCGGCGTTCTGCTCAGCATCATCAGGGCGTATGTGCCGTTCGACTGGCGGCCGCTGCGCATCGAGCTCAATATCGAGAGGCCGCGACAGGCCGGCCTGTTCGAAGATCTTTTCCATTGCCCGGTCGTGTTCAACGCAGTGGTCTGCCCCCTGAAAAGTGGCCCTCCCTGAAGTAGGCTTTCGAGCCTTTGGAGGATGCCCGTGATGCCGCAGAAGAAACATAAGCCTGAAGAGATCGTCGCGAAGCTACGTCAGGTCGACGTGCTGTTGTCCCAGGGGCGCCCAGTCGCGGAAGCGATCCGAACGATCAGTGTGACGGCGTTCACCTATTACCGTTGGCGCAAGGAGTTTGGCGGCCTGAAGTCCGACCAGGTGAAACGGCTCAAGGATCTGGAGAAGGAAAACGAGCGGCTACGGAAGGCTGTCTCGGATCTGACGCTTGAGAAGCTCATTCTCAAGGAGGCTGCCTCGGGAAACTTCTGAGCCCCTCCCGCCGCCGACGCTGCATCGACCACGCCATCATGAAGTTTGGCGTGTCGGAGCGGCTGGCGTGCCGGGTCCTGGGGCAGCATCGGTCTACGCAACGCAGGGTGCCGGTGGGACGGAGCGACGAGGCAGCGCTGACAGCCGACATCGTCGAGCTTGCGACCCAGTATGGCCGCTATGGCTATCGCCGGATCGCAGCGATGCTGCGTTCGTCAGGCTGGGCCGTGAACGTCAAACGTGTCGAGAGGATCTGGCGGCGCGAAGGGCTCAAGGTCCCTGCAAAGCAACCGAAGAAGGGCCGCTTATGGTTGAACGATGGATCCTGCGTTCGGCTACGACCGGAGTGTCCCAACCATGTCTGGTCCTACGACTTTGTGGAGGATCGCACCCACGATGGCCGCAAGTTCCGCATGTTGAACGTGATCGACGAGTTTACCCGGGAATGCATCGCGATCCGGAAGCTCAAGTCCACCGATGTCATTGACGTCTTGTCGGACCTCTTCGTCCTGCGCGGCGTGCCGGGGAATGTTCGTTCGGACAATGGTCCCGAGTTCGCCGCCAAAGCGGTGCGGGAGTGGATCACAGCGGTCGGCGCGAAGACGGCCTTCATCGAGCCAGGCTCGCCTTGGGAGAACGGCTATTGCGAGAGCTTCAACTCCAAGCTTCGCGACGAGCTCCTCAACGGCGAGATCTTCTACAGCCTCGCCGAGGCAAAAGCCGTCATCGAAAGCTGG
This sequence comes from Bosea sp. BIWAKO-01, assembly GCF_001748145.1. Taxonomy (NCBI): domain Bacteria; kingdom Pseudomonadati; phylum Pseudomonadota; class Alphaproteobacteria; order Hyphomicrobiales; family Alloboseaceae; genus Allobosea; species Allobosea sp. BIWAKO-01. The sequence continues at coordinate 6,508,262 of NZ_BCQA01000001.1, read as the reverse complement.
CGAAAGCACTACAACACCGTGCGGCCCCACTCATCGCTCGGATACAGGGCTCCGGTACCGGCCGCCATTATGCCTCCGCCAAATCCATCTCAGACATGGCCGCAAAGCCGACCATGCATTAGACTGAAACCGGGCCACCCAATGGGGGCAGACCAGCATGTCCTGGCGAGCGACGTGGGCGTGGGCACGAACATGCCGGCCTTCTGCACGGCGCCGGGCATCGCCATGCTCTCGCGCATGCCTCTGGCCGCAGCCAGGGCCATCCTGCAGCAGAGCGACCTGAAGGCCTATACGCCCTCGACGACCTGCACTCTCGAAGCCTTGCTGGAGAAACTCGAAATCTCGGCTGCGCAAGGTTATGCGACGGCGTTCGAGGAATTCTATCATGGCGATCTCTCTATCGCCGCCCCGGTGCTCGATGCGAAGGCGCAGCCGCTTTGCGCCCTCAATATCAGCGTGTCGAGCACGCGCTACACGCCGGAGGAGGCGAGAACCCGCTTCGCGCCGCTCGTCATGGCCGCCGCGGCATCCGTTTCCCAAAGTGTCGCCACCTTGAGATGACGATCGCTTGGGATGTGCTCGGCATCAAGGTCATGGCAGCTTTGATCGAACGCGCCGGTCGCGTGATCGAATAGCGTGCCGGCGCCCGGTTGCCTGCACCAGTGAACCGGCATCGCAGGCGCGGCCCCTTCAGGAGTGACGGCGACAGGCCCAGCCCGCGAGCCGGGCCATGAAGGCATCGGCAGCCTCGAGCTGTGCGCACGCGATCCATTCGTCGGGCTGGTGCGCCTGCGCGATCGAGCCCGGCCCGCACACCACAGCGGAGATGCCGGCCGCCTGGAAGAAACCGGCCTCCGTGCCGAAGGGCATCGCGAAGGGCGGGCCGATGCCGCCGAGCGCGGCGGCGACAGCGAGCGCCGGTTCGGTGCCGGCGCTGGCCAGAGGCGGAACATGGACCTGCCTTCGCGTCGACTGGCGGATGTCGGGCGGCGTTGCGCGGGCGAGATAGGCGCCGACCAGCCGCTCGGTCTCCTCGGCATCCTCAGGCGTGACCGGCCGAAACTCCCAGAGCAGTTCGCAGGCAGACGGCACGATGTTGATCGCCGAGCCGCCCTCGATCCGGCCGAGATTGACGGTCGTGCGGTCGATGGCCCCGGCGCGGTGCCCGACCGCCCTGAGGAAGCCGGCGAAATCGGCCGCGGGGTAGATCGCGCTCGCCCCTGCGCTCGGATCGCTCGAATGCGCCGCCTTGCCCTCGAAACGCGTGCGGAATCCGAGAAAGCCGCGATGGCGGTCTCCGAGCCGCATCAGCGTCGGCTCGCCGATGATGGCGAGCTCCGGCCTCTCCTCATGGGCGAGCAGATCGGCGATCAGGCCGGGCACGCCGAGACAGCCAACCTCCTCGTCATAGGACAGCGCGATATGGACTGGCCGGGCGAGATCGGTGGCCGCAAAACTCTCCGCCGCAGCAAGGCAGGCCGCGATGAAGCCCTTCATGTCGACGGCGCCGCGACCATGGAGCTTGCCGTCGCGCTCGCTCAGCCGGAACGGGTCGGAGGACCAGCTCTGGTCGTCGACCGGAACCGTGTCGGTATGCCCGGAAAGGACGACGCCTCCCGGCGCACAGGGGCCGAAGCTCGCGAGGATATTGGCCTTGCCTCGCCCCTCGTCATGGCTCAGCCGGACTCGGGCGCCGATGCCGTCGAGCCGGTCGGCGACGCGCCCGACGAGCGCCAGGTTCGAGCGGCTCGATGTCGTGTCGAAGCCGACCAGTTCCGCGAGCAGGGCGATCGTCGCAGTCATCGCCGTTCACGCCACCTGCTCGTGATCGGCGAAATCCCCCTGCGCAAACACGGTCATGATCTGGCTTCTCCGGGGCGTCGGGATACGGAAGGACGGCCGCCAGCCGCGGCGAGGCCGAAACCGCCGAGGATCAGGGCCGCGCCAACGAGATGGAACGGCTGCACGGGCTCGCCGAGCAGCAGGAAGGCGAGCGCGGCGGTGAACAGGGCGACGAGATGGAAGGAGGCGCCGGTCACGCTCGGCCCCAGCGTACTGACGCAGCGATTCCAGATGATGAAGGCGAGCAGCGAGGCGAAGACGCCGATATAGAGCACCGCCGCGATCGGGCCGGGCGATATCGGGATCGTCGCGCCCTGGGCGAGCTCCGAGATCCAGAACGGCAGCAGCACCAGGAGGCCTGCCGCCATTGTCGCAGCCAGGAAGAGGAGCGGGTCGAGATCGGCCGGGCGGCGGCGCAGCAGCACCGAATAGACCGCGTAATTGGCGACCGCGATCAGCACCAGCGGCTCGCCGCCAGTGAGGCTCAACCCCGACAGCGTCGAAGGCGCACCGCGCGCGACGATCCAGCTCACGCCGACGAAGGAGATGGCGATGCCGCTAAGCGTGCGGGCCGAGACACGCTCGACGCCGAGCATGAAGGCGGCAAGCGGCACCATCAGCGGCAGGGTCGAGTTCAGGAAGGCGACGCTCGCGGCCGGCGCGCTCTGCAGGGCGAGATAGCCCAGCGCATTGTAGCCGGCGATGCCGAAGGCGCCGCAGGCGAAGACGAGGCCGCGCGCGCGGATGAGCGCCTGCCGTTGCGCACTGAGCGTGCCGAGAACGAAGGGCAGCAGGCAGGCGAGCGCAACGAGCCAGCGGCCGACCGCGAGCGAGACAGGGGGGAAGGAGCCTGCGAGAGCCCGCCCGAGCACGAGATTCCCGGCCCAGAATAGCGGCGGCAGCGGCAGGAGCAGCAAGGGCTGCGCCCAGAGGCGCTGCAGAAGGTTCATCGCGCCGGCCTCACGCGACGCCGGACAGGCCGATGCGCAGCCGGCGGTTGTGCCGGCCCTTATTGTCGATCTTCAGGATGCTGATCGGCGGCGAGACCCCGGTGGACGCGAGATGCGTGCCGCCGCAGGCCTGCCGGTCGAGCCCGACGATCTCGACGATGCGGACCTGACCGTCCGCCGTCGGCGGCGGGGCGACAGAGCGCGAGCGGATCAGGCCAGGCTCCGCAAAGACCGCGGCTTCCGCGACGTGGCTCTGCCGCACCGGCAGATCCTGGCGGATCAGCGCGTTGACCCTGCCTTCGATGGCGCGCAGGCGCTCGTTATCCGCCTCGGGCAAATCGAAATCGATGCGCGCCGTGCCGTCCTCGTTCATCTGCACGCCGGTGACGAGCGCACCGTTGAAATCCTGGAAGACGACGGCATTCACGATGTGCAGATCGGTGTGCAGCGCCCGCATCACCTGCCGGAACGGGCCATCGACCCGGGCTTCGACAGGGGCGGCCGGCAGTTCGAGCGGTTCCGCCAGCAGGTGCCAGAGCTGACCGCCCTCGCTTTCGAAGCCCGCAATCGCGACTTCGCCGCCAGTCCAGGCGAGCGTGCCGCGATCGGGCAATTGGCCGCCGCCGCCGGGATAGAACGGGCTTTCCGCGAGAACGACCCGGCCCGGCCGTGCCTCCATGACCTCCGTCGCCAGCGTCAGGACATCGGGATGATCGAGGCAGTAGTAGCGGGACATGAAACTCACCTTGCGGGCGGCCCCGACGGGGGCGTGCCTGCAGGCGAGAATGGCGCGGCGCGGCGCGCGTCTATTGGCGAAAATTGAGAGCGCGATCAGATCGCCCGTGTGTGCTTCAGCCGGCGGCGGCGCGCACCCATTGCAGCGGCGTGATGCCATAGCTGCGCTTGAAATGCCGCGTCAGCGCGCTCTGGTCGTAGAAGCCGGCGTCCTGCGCAGCAGCAGCGATCGTCGCGCCGCGCCCGAGCGCCTCGGTCGCGGCCCTGAGGCGTAGCTGCGTCAGATAGGCATGCGGGGTCAGCCCCGTGCTGCGCTTGAACAGGGTGATGAGCTGGAAAGGCGTCAGCCCGACCTCCAGCCCCATTTGCTCCAGCGTGAGGTCCTCGGCATGACGCTCCCGCATGATCTCGCGGATGCGGGCGGCCTTGGCGCGGTCCCGTGACGGCACCATCAGCCGCGGTTCGCCCGCGGCATGGCGCCGGATCAGGGCACCGAAGCTGCGCAGCAGAAGCTCGCGCTCCTCGAGCGGATCGTCGCCCTGGTCGAGGATGCGGTGCAGGTCGAGGAAGGCCTCGATCAGATCGGGGTCGTGGACGGCATTGCTGCTGAAATAGGCGGTCTCGTCGAGGCCGAGCGCAGTCTTCAGCGTCTCGATTGCCGGCGGTGTCAGATAGAACCCGCGATAGAGCCAGCGCCGGCTCCAGCCCATCCGCCCGGAATGGGGCTCGTCGGGGTTGAACACCAGCAAGCTCGAGGTCTTGGCCTCGTCGCTGCGCCCGCGGCTCTTGAATTCGGCGCCGCCGGTTTCGGTGACGGCGACGACAAAGCCGTCATGGCTATGGGGCGCATAGTCATGGCTGGTGAAATCGGCAACGAGGCAGCTCAGGCCCGGAACCCGCGGGTCGTGCCAGTAGCGCGAGGAGTTGCGGAGGTCGATGCGGGCCAAGCTGCGATCCGGACGGTGAGGGCGGCTGCGATGGTGCGACGATCCATGCAAGATCGCAACCAAGCTGCATTACCGAAAGCGCGACGGCCGCTCCTCGACCCGCACTTATCCGAGCCGCGATTGTTCACGGAACTGACGTGGCGTTACGCCGGCAATGCGGCGGAAGGCGCGGCTGAAATGCGCGGGATCCGTGTAGCCGGTCGAAAATGCGACATCGATGATCCTGGAATCCGTGTCGCGCAGCAGCCTGGCCGCATTCTCATATCGGACCGTGTCGAGGATGTCCGAATAGGTCAGGCCGACATGCGAGAGCTTCCGCTGAAAGCTTCGGGCGCTGACGCCCGCCATCTCCGCGACCTCGGCCAGAGCCGGGGTTCGCTCATCCAGATAGGCCGGCAACATCAGCTTGAGCAGCCCGACGATGTCAAAGGCCGAGGGACCATCGGCGTGATCGTGCGGCGGAGCACATGCGTCGGTCGAACGGTTGGAAAGACCAAGGAGCGAGATCGGCAGGCTGATCCAGGCCGCTTTCTGGCCTGACAGGAACCGCACATTGGGCCAGGCGGCCCGCGTCGCCGGACCCGGCGTGTAGCGCGCCTCGAAGGCAATCGTCGCCGGCATCCAGTCGGGCCCTGCGAATTGCCGGATGATGTAGACCGGGAAAATGTTCTGGATCCATTGCGCGTATTCCAGATTCAGCAGCCCATTCGTCCCGGCGAGCCTGCTGCAGACCCGCGCGTGATCGTCATGGTGCTCGATCCACATGCTCAGGATCGTATCCTCCCGTGAGGCCCAGCGGCAGGCGTGCCGCAGCGCAACGAGCAGCGTCGGGGAGTGGGCGATCAGCGCCCGGGTCCTTTCTCGCAAATGCAGGAAATGCAGCCGTTGGGTCGCGAGGAAGCCGAAATCGTCGATGCCCTGGGTTCTCCCGGCGGTTGCCGCGAAGCGCAGCACCGGCAGGAGCGGGAGGAAGAGATCGCTCTTGTCCTCCAGCGACGAGGGAAGCCGGAACTTCTCCAGGAGCGAATGTGTCGGCGCGCCCATCTCGTCCAGAATTCCGACGAACGGCAGAAGGAACTGGCCGCGCGTCAAAGGGATATCAGCCATCGGATCTCGCCGTGATCGCCGGGACGACGTGTTTCATGGGGCTGGGGCTTCCCTGGGATTCGCGCAACCTGAGCAGAATAGCCGCTCGCGATTGGCGCGAAATGGCAAGACTGCGATCTACCTATGCACGAAATGCTGCGAACAGGTGTTCGTCTGCCGGGCGGGAAGTGCGCTACGTCAGGCGGCCCGGCCTTGTCAGGCGATTCCATCAATCGCAACGGGACATAAGGCGATCCCCGGGCGGGTTATGAATTCGGCGATGTCGAAAGGAATGGGAATGTCTATGACTGCGACTGTGGCTCGGGCCGCAGGGACGTCCATGCTTGCGCTCATCGCGCTCTGCGGGCAGGCCTTTGCGCAATCGGGTGAAGCCCAGCCCAAGGTCACCGATCCGCATTTCAAGATCGCGCCGGGCTATCTCAAGCCATCGGAGCTACCCGACAGCCTGGTCCTGCTGGGCCCGCCGCCCGAGAAGGACTCGGCTGCGCTGGCCCGGGACGAAGAGGCGCGCAAGGCGACGCTCCCCCTACGGAACACCAGCCGCTGGACGCTCGCCCGTACCGACGCCGATCTCGCCTTTCCGCAGGCCGCCGACAATTTCTCCTGCGCGATGGGTGTCCGGATCGATGAGAAACAGACCCCGCGCCTCTATGCGATGACGCAGAAGATGCTGTCCGATTTCGGCCTCTCCACCTACGGCGTGAAGAACAAGTACAACCGCGTCCGGCCCTTCGTGGTTCACAACGAATCGACCTGCAGGGCGGATCAAGAGGCGATTCTGCGGAGCGATGGCTCCTATCCATCCGGACACACCGCCGCGGGCTGGGGATGGGCCCTCGTCTTCGCGCAGATCAATCCCGAGCGCTCGAATGAACTGCTCGCGCGCGGTCTCGCCTTTGGGCAGAGCCGCGTGATCTGCGACGCGCATTGGCAGAGCGATGTCGATGCGGGGCGGATCATGGGCGCGGCAACCGTCGCGCGGCTGCAGACCAATGCGGCCTTCCTCGCGGATCTCAAGGCGGCGAAGGCGGAGGTGAAGGCAGCGAAGGCGAAGCGCGTGAACCCGATGCCGGATTGTGCTGCCGAGACCGCGGCCCTGTCCGGGCAGTAATATGTCCCAGCCGGGCGGCCGCCATGCACCTCCACAAGGGGCGCCGGCCGCCCATCGAAGCTCCGCGTCCGCCGCCGGTCACCCTGGCGGCATGCGCTCGAAGACCGGCAGCGCGGGGTCGATCCTGTCCCAGCCATGGCCGCGAATGCCATAGGCGACCATGTGGGGATTGAACTGGCCGGGGTCGTCAAGGCTCGCCGCGTGGACCGCGATCAGCTCCGGCGCCGCCTGGAATGTCAGGTAGACCGGCGTTCCGCAGGTCGGACAGAAGGCGTGGATCTTTTCGTTCCCGCTATCGCCCGCCACCCGCCAGGTCTTCGCGTCGCCTGCGATGGCCACATCGGCGCGCCCGGCGAAGGTCAGATAGGAGCTATGCCCCGTACCACTGCGCTTCTGGCAATCCCTGCACTGGCAGTGGATCTCGACGATGGGTTCGCTGCTCGTCTCGTAACGGATCGCGCCACAGGCGCATCCGCCGGCAAAGTGCCTGGTCATCGTCGTTCTCCTGCTGCCAGATTGCCGATGGCACTGGATCGCCGCACGTCCGTTCGGGCGCGGGATGGGCGATCCAGCTGTTTGTTCGAGCATCGGATCTTTCCGGAAAGCGGATTCCACGTTCCGGTCCGATGCTCTAAGGGCTCAGGCCGCTTTCTTCTTGCCGAAGACGTCGAGCCCCCGGCCGGTTTCCAGGAAGGATTTCAGGCTGGAGAGAACCGCCGGCCACCCCTGGCTGATCCCCTTCGCCATGCTGCTGCCGGCCTGCAGCTCGTCATGGCTGACGGTCAGCCGGGTCATTCCGTCATAGTCGTCGATCTCGAAGGTGACCCGGCTATGGCTCGCCGGATCGGCGGCCTGCGCGGGGCTCGCCCATGTGATGACGAGGCGTGACGGCGGCGAGACCTCGACGACCTTGCCGACCAGCTCGACGGTCCGCGCGTCATTGGCGCGGATATGCTGCCAGCCCGATCCGGCCTGCCAGTCGGAGACGTTCTCATGGCCCCAATAGCGCCGAGCGACCTCAGGTTTGGTGATGGCCTCGAACACCTTTTCCGGGGTCGCGACAATATAGGTCACATAGACAAAGCTGGTCGTTTCCGTGGTCATTCTTCGCCTCCTTCAATGTCTTTCTTCAGGTCGTGGAGCAGGCTGAGCCTGTGCCGTTCGAACTTGCGGACCCAGCGCTCGTAGACCTCGTGGATCGGCACCGGATTGATGAAATGCAGCTTTTCCCGGCCGCGCCTGACCGTGCTCACCAGATTGGCCGCCTCCAGGATGCCGAGATGCTGCGTCGCGGATTGCCGGGCCATGTCCAGGTTCTCGCAGAGCTGGCCGAGCGTCTGCCCGTTCCTTTCAAACAGCAGGTCCAGCAGCTTTCTGCGCGTCGGGTCCCCCAGCGCCTTGAACACGTCGTCGGCGTCCATCGTCCTCACTCACTCTGCAGGGGTAGGATATGCAGGTAAACACCTGCATGTCAAATGGCGGCGGCTGAGCGATCGCGGGACGCCTTGCGATCGAACGCGTGTCGGAGCACGGCGCCTCCATCTTTCGATCGCCCCGGCTTCGTCTCTCGTCCTATCGAGACCGCGCTGCAGCGGCACGGTTTCGCGGGCGGGATCGACTGCGGACCGCGAGTCCACCCGCATGGAACAGACCGGCAACGTGAAAACGGTCCCCGCTCCCCCTAAATGTCCTGGCGAGACCCAGATCAGCTTTCAGAAAAACCGCCCGATTTCAGTCGAGGCGGAAAGGGGAGACGGCCGCGCATGCTCAATCATTTTGACCGACAGGCGGAGTGGCTCCTGAAGGTTGGCTATCCCGAAATGATGGGGATTTCCGACGGGCAGTTTTGCGCGAAGCTGGCGCCGCTTCGATCCAGGTTGACGCTCGCAGAGCCGGTCGAGCGCCGTGGAAATATCCCCCTGTGCATTGCCTTTCGTGAAGGCGTCGTCGGCATCGCCGATGCCATGTCACGCATTCAGGCAAGATCGGCCAACGGGATTGTCGACATGACACCGCTTTCGCCGGCGGACTTTCATGTCCTCTACGAGCTGGAAATCCCGACCGGCGAATTCTACCTGCTGCTCGACGTCGACACGGGACGGGATTCCCTCAACGTCAGCCCGGAGAACGCGCTGGCCGCCATCAGGGGGCAGGGCAGAACTCCGCTGACATTGGCGGAAGGCGTCGCCCTTACTGCGCAGGTTCCGGAATTGCTGACGAATGGCAAAGATTACAATTGCATCCAGATGCCTGGATCACGGAAGCCGTCTGATCAGCGGGTGCCGTCAATCTGGTTCAGCAAGGGTGCGCCACGATTGGGTTGGTGTTGGGATCGCAACATCCATACCTGGCTCGGATCCGCGTCCGCCGCCTGTCGACTGGGCGCGACGAGCCCGACCATGGGCGGCCCCCCGGCCATGCCGGCATGAGATGAAGGCGCAGAGGCGAAACGATCGCGCGAACGATCGCTGCGGGGCGCCCTGTCCCGATCCGCGATGGCCGGCAGCCGCCAGACGGCGCGACGGCGCTACACCTCCGTCCAGCGTCCCTCGCGGAAGCTCCTGGCGGCGGCATCGACCGTGCGCTCGATGCGCAGGCCGGTCTCGAAATCGATGAGATGAGCCGGCTCGCCGGCGATGGTCCGCATCAGCTCGCGGCATTCGATGATCTTGAGCTCGTTGAAGCCGAGCCCATGGCCGGGCGCAGGAATGAAGCGGTCATAGGGCTCGTGCACCGGCGCCGTCAGGATGCGGCGAAAGCCCTGGAGATCGCTGCGTCCCTCGGCGGTGTAGAGCTCGATCTCGTTCATCCGTTCCTGGTCGAAGCTGATCGTTCCCTTCGCCCCGAAGACCTGCACGAAGATCCGGCCCTTGCGGCCCCAGGCCGAGCGATTGAGCGCGACGAGCCCGGACGCGCCCGAAGCGAAGCGCAGCAGGATGGTCGCGATGTCGTGCGTCTCGACCGGCCGCGCCCCGCCCTCCTGCAGCGGACGCGTCGGATAGGGTTTGCCCATGTCGGCCATGACCTGCGCCACCTCGCCGACCAGCACCTTGAGCAGCGAGAAGGCATGCACGCCGAAATCGTCGAGCGCGCCATGGCCGGATTGAGCCGCGCTCTTCCAGGAGAAAGGCGCTTCGGCATCGGCCATGAAATCCTCGTCCATCTCGACGCGGACATGGTTGACCGACCCGATGGCGCCTTCGCCGATCAGCCGCGCCGCCAGCCGGATGGCCGGATTCTGGATGTAGTTGTAGCCCAGTGCCGCGACCTTTCCCGCCGCCCTGGCCGCAGTGAGCATCGCCTGCGCATCGGCAAGGCTCGTCGCCATCGGCTTCTCGCACCAGACATGCTTGCCGGCCTCGAGCGCCGCAATCGCCATCTCGGCATGGAAGGCGTTGGGCGTGGTGATCGAGACGATGTCGACCTCGGGATGGGCGACGAGCGCTCGCCAGTCGGCGGTGGACCCGGCGAAGCCGAACTCGCGCGCCCGTCTTGCAGCCAGCGCATCGTCCACCTCGCACAGCATGGCGAGCCTTGGGCGGGCGACATCGCCGAAGACCGGAGCGACGGCGTTCCAGGCCAAAGCGTGGCATTTGCCCATATAGCCGGTGCCGATGAGGCCTATGCCAAGTGCGCGCATGCAAGTTCTCCCGAGCTTGGGGGATGGTTGTGCTGGTCGGGGTGAAGGGTTGGCTCAGACGGTGCCGCCGAGGGTTCGCAGTTCCTTTGCCGTCGGCCATCAGGGCGCCCAAGCATCAAGAGAGCAAACCTGACGCCATCGTTCAAGGTGCGAGGCGGCCAGAGCCGCTCCCGCATGGCGTCGGAATGCAATTCCCTTGGCAGGGCGTGCCAGCAGACGAAGCTGACCTTGAGCACACAGGACGCCTGCGAGCTGGAGGCTGGCCGCCCCGAACCTTGAACGATAGCGTCAGGTTTGCTCTTTTGGCGCTTGGGCGCCACCAGCGCTGGCGCCGACCTGGGGTAGTGGACGTGATGACCCAGCACCGCATTTACACAATGAGCGTCGCCAAGGTCTATCCGCTTCTGGTCGCCAAGGCGGAGAGGAAGGGCCGCACGAAGGCGGAGGTCGACCAGATCATCCACTGGCTGACCGGCTATGGCCAGGAGGCGCTCGCCTGTCAGCTGGCGAAGAATACTGATTACGAAACCTTCTTCGCTGAGGCGCCCGCGCTCAATCCTGCGCGAGCCGATATCAGCGGGAAGGTCTGCGGCGTCCGTGTCGAAGAGATCGCCGAGCCGCTGATGCGGGAGATCCGCTACCTGGACAAGCTCATCGATGAACTCGCCCAGGGGAGGGCGATCGATAAGATCCTACACCGTCGGCCGGGATAGGTCCGGCTCCTCAGAACCTGACGTCGACCCTTCCTTTCAGGGCCTGATACCTGGAGCGTTCGCCGATGGCGGCGGAGTAGGTCAGGCCGAGGCTGGTGGCGGAGGAGAGGCGCCAGTCGAGGCCGGCCTCAGTGGCGAGCGCATTGCGGTCGATCGCAGCGGCGTAGACCTGCGCCGGGGTGGAGCCGAGCAGGAAGGCGGTCTTCGCCACCGGGGTCAGATCGCCAAAGCCGTGACGCCAGCCGAGCATGGCGCGGGCGAAGAGCGGCGCCGTGCCGAGCTGCGCCTCGGCGCGCAGGCCCAGCGTGCTGAAGCCGAGCGTCTGCTCAGAGGAGAACAGCCTGAGCGCGGCCGCGCCGCCCTGTTCGGTGCCGGCATCGGTCGAGACCCGGATCAGGGCGAGCTGCGCGAAGGGCTCCAGCGCAAAGCCCTGGAAGGCAAAGCCATGGCCGAGCTCGGCGAAGGCCTGCGCGGTCGAGCCCGGGCGCTGCAGGTGCAAGACATCGCCAAAACCGCGGATCGCGACCTGGCGGCGGATATCGCTCTCCGACCAGGAATAGGCCGCGCCCATATCAAGGCGCAGGCTGCCGAAGCGGGCGCCGGCATAGAGGCCGGCATGGCCGCTTTCGAGCCTGCCGGAGGAGAGCCGGGCGTCAAGATCGAAGCGCGACTGGCTGTAGCCGCCAGCGAGGCCGAGCCTGAGCGAGGAGCCGGGATTGTCATAGACCAGCATGTCGGCGCCGAGGAGCGCGCCGCCGCTGCGGCGCGACTGGCTCGCCGCATTGCCATCGGCATTGCTGTTGCCCATGCCGCCGAAGGCTTCGCCCCAGAATGCGTAGCGCGACTGCGGCAGCGGGGCGGGCATGGCGACCGCGCCCTTGCGGCCGGGCAGGTCGGCGCTATAGGCGGCCGCGACCTCTCCGGCAGGCGCCGTCAGCAGCGGCCCGCGCAGGCGCGACAGTATGGTCTCGCGCACCAGCCGGCTCTCGTCGATCATCACCGCGACGGCTTGCGCATGCGCTTCGCCCGAGAGCAGGTCGAAGCCGGCGCGCGCCTCGGCCGCTGTGCTGGAGAGCAGCGTGTCATAGACCGGGTTGCCGGCGCTGAGCCGCTCCGCCGCATTGGCGATCAGGCCCTGGTTGCGGGTCAACGCGACCGTGGCGAACCCGGTCTGGTTGCGCGCCATGGTCAGCGTGACGCTGGTTGCGCCATAGCTCAGCGACGGCGTCAGGAAGGCGAGGTTGGAGGTGACGTTGGCGAACTGGCCGGAGACGCCGCCCGCGGCGGTGAGGATCGTATAGTTCGTGCTCGCCGCGTAATTGCCGGTCTCGGCCAGGACTGCGACCGTGCCACCCGCGAGCGTCGCCAGGCCCGAGGCCACGATCCGGTCGCTCTGGCCGGCCGCGTTGACCTCGACCTGATAGATCGAACCCGAGGCGAACGCGACATTGCCGGAGACGGTCAGCGTGCCGATCGAGTTGCCGGGCGCCACCGTCGCGCCGCCGCCGACGCTGATCGCTCCGACCGTGCCGGAGCCGCCGAGCGTACCGCCGGCCAGCGTCACCGCACTCGCCAGCGAGCCGTTGACCACGAGCTTGCCGGCCTGGACCTGCGTGCTGCCGGCATAGCTGCTGGCGCCCGACAAGGTCAGCGTGCCGGCACCAGCCTTGGTCAGACCGCCGCTGCCGGTGATCGACCCGGCGAAGCCCGTCGAGCTGTTGTCGGAACCGGCGGTCAGCGTCCCCGCGCCGAGCGTCACCATGCCCGCGCCGGCAAGCGAGCCGATGCTCTGGCTGAACCCGGCCAGATCGAGCCGCGCGCCCGATGCCACCGTGAAGGCCGAGGCGGCTGAGAACGAACCGACCTGGCCCGCCCGCAGGGTTCCGCCTGAGACCGTGGTCGCGCCGGAATAGCTCTGCGTGCTCTTCAGCAGCAAGGTGCCGGCCCCGGCCTTGCTGAACGCGCCCGTGCCCGAGAAGGACTGCGAGAGAGTGAAGCTGTTGCCGGCATCGGCAATGTCGAAGCCGCCGCCCGCCGTGCCGAAGACAACGGCGCGGTTGAGCTCGGTCAGCGTCGTCCCGGTCACCTGCAGCACGCCGCCGTTCAAGGTCAGCGCGCCCGAGGTCGAGCCAAGATTGCTCTCCCTGGAGATGCTGATCGCCCCGCCCGCGATCGTCGTGCCGCCGGCATAGCTGTTCTCCTGCGTCAGTGTCAGCGTGCCCGTGCCGACCTTCCTGATGCTGCCGGCGTCGTAGATCATCCCGGTGAAGCTGGTCGAAGCATGGGTCGCGCCGGTCTCCAGCGTCGAGCCGCTCTCGATCCGGATCTGGCCAGCCCCTGCGATCGAGCCGGCCGTGACCGTGCCGAGATTGTCGTTCACGCCGAGCAGCGCACCAGACGCGATCGTATAGTTCGAGGCCGCCGACATGGCGCGGGCGCCGTTGATGTGGAGCGTCCCGGCCGACACCGTGGTCGCGCCGGAATAGGTGCTGGTGCCGGAGAGCGCGAGCTGACCGGTCCCGTCTTTAGTCAGCCCGCCCGCGCCCGAGATCGTGCCGCTATGGCCGAAGACCTGGCCGCTCGCCACCTCGATCGTGCCGCCAGCGCTGCCCAGGGTCACCGCGCGCGCCGTACCGAAGCCGCCAGCGAGCAGCGTGCCGCCGTCCAGCGTCAAGCCGCCCGAGGCCGCGCCGAGATTGGCGTCCGACCCGACCGCGAGCTTGCCGCCCAGGACCGTCGTGCCACCGGCATAGGCGTTGTTCCCGGTCAGCGACAGCGTGCCGGCGCCGGTCTTGGTCAAACCCCCTGTACCCTCGAGAATGGTCGAGACGGCGATATCGTGGCCATTGCTGTCGAAGACGACGCCGTTGGCGCCGAGAGTCAGCTGGGTGAAGCCGGACTGGTAGGAGAGGTAGTCGGCCTCGTTGCGGGTCGCGCGCAGGATGCCGCCGTCGAGGTTGAGCGTCGCCGTGCCGGCGCCCTTGATCACCTGGCCGGTCTCGAGCACGCCGCGGCCGTTCGTGGCATCGCCGAGCAGGTTCAGCGTGCCGCTGGAGCCCGAGTGGGTTGCCAAGGTCGTCGTCAGCGCGCTGACCTTGCCGCCATTGCTGACGGTCAGCGTGCCGGTGCCCTCCCAGCCGACAGTGATCCCCTCGCTGTTGCTCCAGGTCGAGCCGGTGCCGGTTACTGTGACCGTGCCGGTGCCACCGGGACTTACACCGAGAAAGCTATTTCTGCTCGTAACGGAGCCGCCATTCTCGATGTTCAGCGTGCCGGTACCGGAAATGCCGACAGAGAGCGAGTTAACATTGGTCCAGGTCGAACCCGCACCGGTCACCGTCACCGTGCCGGTGCCGAGGCCAGCGCCGATGGAGGCGAGGCCGCTGGTGACCATGCCGCCCTTCTCGATCGTCAGCGTGCCAGTGCCGCCGTAACCGATGACGATTGCGTCGTCACTGCTCCAGCGCGAGCCGGCGCCGGTCACCGTCACCGTGCCCGTGCTGCCAGAAAGCGAGCCGACATAGGCAAACAGAGTGCTCGTGACCTTGCCGCCATCGGCGATGGTCAGCGTCCCGGTGCCGCTATTGCCGACATGGAGCTCGCCAGTGTTGCTCCAGGTCGAGCCCGCGCCGGTCACGGTCACCGTGCCGCTGCCGTTGGAGGCATTGCCGACATAGCCAGTCACATTCGAGGCTGTGCCGCCATTCTCGATGGTCAGCCTGCCGGCGGCGCTCCAGCCGACATAGAGGTCGCCGCTATTGGTCCAGGTCGAGTTCGCGCCGGTCACCGTCGCCGTGCCGCTTCCAAGATAACCGATAACGCCGACCGTGTTCGAGACCTTGCCGCCATTCGCGACAGTCAGCGTCCCCGTGCCGAGGTCGCCGACCACGAGTCCGGCGGTGTTGGTCCAGGTCGAGCCGGTGCCGGTCACCGTCACGGTGCCGGTACCGCCGGCGCTCGCGCCGAGATAGCCAGTGGTGTTCGAAACCGTGCCGCCGTTCTCGATGGTCAGCATGCCGGTACCGGTATTGCCGATGGTGAGGCTTGCACCACCAAGATTCCAGTCCGGCAGCGGCGGTCCGGGCACGGTGGGATCAACGTCGCCGGTTCCGGTCACCGATTGGGCGAAGGCAGCGGGCGCGGCGGCGAGCAAGGCCAGGCCGAGCGCGAGCGCTGAAACGGATTGGCACAGCCGCACTGGCAGCAGCTGCGCCGGCAGCACCCGCGCAAGCTTCGAACTGTTTCGCATCGACATTCATAACCCCCGGCCGCAACCGGAGGTTTAGGTCACGGCGCCGGCAAGGCAATGAACTGCAGTTCACACCCCGCCAAATCGGTCTGGTGTGGCAGGTCTGCCGCGGCCCGCTGGCAAGGCTGAATGTCGGTTATCTGTCCTGAAGCCCGATTTCTGCCGCCGGGTTTGTATCGCGCGCCAATTCGCATCCCCGGTGTTCTATGCCGATTTCCCTTTGAGTCGCGATGGAGCGCTCTCCGATACATCGCCCGAGACGCCGGACGCCGCCTTGCCTGCGGGGATCGTCACCGCCCCCGGCGAGCGCAGCTCCCGCTTGCGGGGCTGTTCACGCCGCTTTGGTTCGCGCCTCCGTTGTCTTGCCGGGGTCCTTGGCTGCAACGAGCGCTGCATGGTCCAGTGCGGTCTGCACAGCATAGGCCATCGCGAAACTCGTCAAGGCGTCGTCGAAGATCTCGGACGCCCCCATGTAGCCGGCGATGGCCGCCGCATCGCCCGAGCGGGCATGCGCGCGTGCAAGCGTGCGGCCGCAGAGCTCGGCATAGGCCGTCAGGGCTTCGCCCTCGACGACTTCGGCAATCGATCCAAGATGACGGTTCTTGAGCTGCCGGACGTAGAAGTGACGCCCGCTGGCGCTGTCATCCGCCCAGCCCAGGAAGACGTCGCTCGCCGCCTGCAACATGCGTTGGCCTTCCACCACGCGCTGCCCCTGATGCGGCGGTCCCGGGTTCTTGCCCTTCGTCAGCCGGGAGAGGACGGAGGTCTGGGCCTCCTTGACCTGCAGGAACAACGGCTCGTCATCGGCCGTCATGAACAGGCCGATGACGCAGAACGTTCCGACGCTGCCGACGCCGACGACCTTGAAGGCGAGGTCCCGCAGGCCGTAGCGCGTCACCAGCACGCGGCGCTCGGGCGGCAGAGTCTCGCGATAGTGATGGAAGACCTTATGGGCCTGGAGCGAGCGCGTGCCGTCGCGTTCCTCAGGCAGATGATAGATCAGCGGCGGCCGGTCCTCGATGCCCCAGGAGCCGTCCGCCCCGGCATGCAGACGGGGAAAACTGCTGTCCTGCTGCGGGTTGCGCGACGCCTTGGTGAGCAGGCCTTGCACCTGCTTGCGCAGCGCCGGATCGTCGATCCGTTCCAGTTCCGCTCCGAGCTCGGTGCGCGCATGCCAGGCCTCCAGCGGAGTGAGCTTGGCCAGCCTGCGCAGCCGGCGGCGATAGGCGCTCACCGTGGCGGCAACGGTGAGCCGGGCGGCCCTCCTGGAGAATCCGGCGTCGAGCGCCGCTACGGCGACGCTGGCGGCCAGGCGCTTGAGATCGACGGCGAAGTCGATGCCCGACAGTGTTTCGTCGAAATCGTTGATGTCGAACAGGACGTTCTCTTCCGGCGTGGTGAAGGCGCCGAAATTCATGAGATGACAATCGCCGCAGGCCTGAACGGGCAGGCCGGCCGATGGGAGACCGGCCAGATCTTCCGCCATCACGGCCGCCGCACCGCGCAGAAAGGCGAACGGGCTCAGCATCATGCGCTCGTAGCGGATGGGCAGAAGCTCCGGAATGCGGCCGGCATCGGTCCCGGCGAGAATGGCGACGGCGTCGCTGCCGGGGCGGGGCGTCCAGTCGGCATGGCTCTCGCGCGGAACCTTGCCGCGCAGGGCCTTGCCGGCGGCGTAGCGCTCGGCACGGGACAGAAGCTGCGGCTTGGCCGGTTGATGTCGCGTCATGGGGGGCCTCGATCGTGCCGTTTCGGCCCGCATGGACATGCTGTTCGTCGACGGACCTGTCCCTGGCGGCGGTATCCTGCGACCCGTCGCCTGTGCAGACCCCGTTTATACCAGCCTCCGGAAGCGATAACCAAGCAAGGACCCGTGATCCGGATGCTGTCCGATTCCCAGGCGGCCAAGCATCTGTTCTCGTTGTCGCATGTATTGGGTGAGACATTGCCAGATCATGCCCAAGAGGAGCATACTATCTGATCTGGCCCCAAGGCACGATGTCGGGAGGGTTCGGAATGAACGGCTCCGGGGAAAGTCGCTGCGGATGGAGCTGGTGGTACCTGCTCTTCATCGTCCAGTTCATCGCGGTCCTCTGGCCGCCGTTCTACAACCGGATCGAACCTGTCTGGGCAGGTGTTCCGTTCTTCTATTGGTACCAGATGCTCTGGGTGCTGATCGGAGCGGCCTTCACCGCCATCGTCTACTTCGGGACCAAGGATTAGCTCGCCCGACCAGACCTTGTGCCTGAGGACGACGAGCTCCGAAAGGAGCGTGTCATGCAGGACGTGAACTGGACCGCCACCACGGTGTTCGTGGCGTTGTTCGGCTTCATCACGTGGCTCGGCTTCGCTGCCGCCAACTGGCGCAAGGCAGATCTCGACCAACTGCACGAATGGGGCCTCGGCGGCCGCAGATTCGGCACCTGGATCACCTGGTTCCTGGTCGGTGGCGACCTCTACACCGCCTATACCTTCATCGCCGTGCCGGCTCTCGCCTTCGGTGCCGGAGCTGTCGCCTTCTTCGCGGTGCCCTATACGATCGTGATCTACCCGATCCTGTTCCTGGTGTTTCCCAGGCTCTGGCATGTCTGTCACAGGCACGGCTACATCACGGCTGCCGATTTCGTCCGCGGCCGCTTCGGCAATCGCTGGCTGGCGCTCGCGGTGACCATCACGGGCATCCTCGCGACCATGCCCTATATCGCGCTGCAGCTCGTCGGCATCCAGGTTGTCATCGGCGCGCTCGGCATTTCCGGGACCGGCCTTGCCGCCGACCTGCCGCTGATCTTCGCCTTCCTGGTCCTGGCGGCCTTCACCTATTCGAGCGGCCTGCGCGCGCCGGCCTCGATCGCGATCGTCAAGGACATCCTGATCTATGTCACCGCCTTTGCCGCGATCATCGTCATCCCGATCCAGCTCGGCGGCTTTGCCAAGATCTTCGCCGCGGTGCCGGACACGAAGGTCCTGCTCGAAACGCCGGCTCCCGGCTCGACCGGCGCCTACAGCACCTATGCGACGCTGGCGCTCGGATCGGCGCTGGCGCTGTTCCTCTACCCGCATTCCATCACCGGCATTCTCAGCGCCAACGGTGGCCAGGCCATCCGGCGCAATGCGGCCATGCTGCCGGCCTATTCCTTCCTGCTCGGCATTCTGGCGCTATTTGGCTTCTTCGCGATCGCCGCCGGCGTCCGCAGCATGCCGGAATATGCGGCGGGCTTTGCCGAGTTCGGCAATAATTTCGCAGTGCCGGCCCTGTTCCTGCACAGTTTCCCGGCCTGGTTCGTCGGCATCGCCTTCGCCGCCATCGGCATCGGGGCCCTGGTTCCCGCCGCGATCATGTCGATCGCGGCCGCCAATCTCTATACCCGCAACATCCACCGGGAGTTCATCAACCGGAACCCGACCGACCGGCAGGAGGCCCAGATGGCGAAATGGGTCTCGCTGGTCGTCAAGCTGGGCGCGCTCGTCTTCATCCTGTTCGTGCCGACGCAATATGCCATCCAGCTGCAGCTGCTCGGCGGCATCTGGATCATCCAGACACTGCCGGCGGTGATGCTCGGCGTCTATACGCGCTGGTTCGACGGCTGGGCGCTGCTGATCGGTTGGCTGGCCGGGATCGTCGCCGGCACGCTGATGGCCTTCGCCTCCAATCTGACGCCGACCTTTCCGCTCCGCTTTGGCGGGCATGTCTTCCCGGGCTACACCGCCGTCTACACGCTGGTCCTGAACCTCGTCATCGCCGTCGTGCTGACCGTGCTTTTCCGGGCGTTGGCCCATTCGACCGCGGCCGACGAGACGATGGCCGCCGACTATTCCGCCTGACACCCCGGGGACCAGGCCGAATTTGGGCCACGTCCTCCCCGCAGCGCCACGCTTTCCCCTTCGCCTGGGCCGGGATGGCGGAGCCGCAGACTATTTGGCGCGTCGCCCCGGTTGTGAGATCGTCGCTTGATCAGGAGCGAAGAAGCGAGGGCCCTATGGATACGGACCAGGAGGCCAAGAACCGCGTCACGCAGATCATGCAGAAGCACCTGGAGCTTGCGCAGGAGCAGCTCGAAATGGCTGAGCGTGGCGTGCTTTTGTCGATCGATGGAGCACCCGAAGGGATCAATCTGACCAGGGAAGCACTAGCCATCCGCGTCGAGCAATTGCAGGGCGCCCTCCATCGACAGCGAGGGCGCGGCTGATACCAGCCACGCGCTCGCCAAGCGGGCCTAGATCGCCGTGCGTCCGTCCGGAGGCAGGAGCGGCGATCTAGCTCTTTGTTAAGGCATCGGATTTTTCCGAAAACCGGATTCCACTTTTCGGTCCGACGCTCTGGCGCTTCCGGCTCTTGCGGATGTGGTCGACGAAGGCGCGCAGCTTCGGCGCCATGTTCTGGCGGCTCGGATAATACAGGAAGAAGCCCGGGAAGAACGGGCAATACTCTTCGAGCACGGGAACGAGTTCGCCGCGCTGGATGGACGGCCGAAACGTTTCCTCCAACCCGATGGTGATGCCGCCGCCCGCGACCGCCATGCGGATCATCAGCGCCATATCGTTGGTGGTGGCTTCCGGCTTCACGTCAACCGCGAAACCCTGGCCCGCCTCCGCGAACTCCCACCGGTAGGGAGCCGCTCGTGGCGCCGGGCGCCAGCCGATGCAGCGATGCGCTGCGAGCTCGCGCGGATGGATCGGCGTCCCCCGGCGCGCCAGGTAGTCGGGAGCGCCGACCGCGACCTGGCGCTGCGGGGCGGAGACCGGAATGGCGATCATGTCCTGCTCGATGACCTCGCCGAGCCGCACGCCCGCGTCGTAGCCGCAGGCGATGATGTCGATCTCGTCATCGGTGACCAGGACGTCCAGCTGCACGTCCGGGCATGCCTCCCCGAAACCGGCGAGAAGCGGGCCTGACAGGAAACTCTCGGCGATCGAGGAGACGGCCAGCCGCAACTGGCCGCGCGGTCCGGAGCCGAGGTGATGAGTAGCCTCGGTCGCCGCGCGGATCTCGGCCAGCGACGGGGCGATGTCGGCATGGAGACGCTCGCCGGCTTCGGTGAGCCCGACGCTGCGGGTGGTGCGGTGGACGAGGGCGATGCCCATTGCGTCCTCGAGCCGCCTGATCGTCTGGCTGACGGCTGAGCGCGTCACGCCGAGCCGGTCCGCGGCTGCCCGGAAGCTTCGTTCCTCGGCGACCAGGACGAAGGTCGCGAGCGCGTTGAGGTCGGTTGCCATTGGTTAGAATGTCTAACCACCATGTCGCCGCTTGGCCAGATACCGGCGACAGAGCTGAGCGTCCATCTTCTCGATCACGGGTTCCGCACCACTGAGCGGAGCAAGCGAAAGGAGTTGGATCATGGCTATGGACAAGACCGTTCTGGTGACCGGGGCATCAAGCGGCATCGGCGTGGGCATCGCCCGCGAGCTCGCCGCCGCCGGAGCCCGTCTCATGCTGGGCGCACGCAGGGTCGAGCGACTCGACGCCCTCGCCGAGGAGCTTCGGCAGGGCGGCGCCAAGGTCGACTATCGCCGCCTGGATGTGACGCGTCGGGACGATGTCCTGCGCTTCGCCGACGCAGCCCGTCAGCAGTTCGGGCAGATCGACGTCATCGTCAACAATGCCGGTGTGATGCCGCTCTCGCCGATGGCCTCCCTGAAGGTCGACGAGTGGGACCTCATGGTCGACGTCAACATCAAGGGCGTCCTCTACGGAATCGCCGCGGTGCTGCCGGAAATGACGTCCCGGGGCTCCGGCCACATCGTCAATATCGCCTCGATCGGTGCGCTCAGCGTCTCGCCGACGGCGGCCGTCTATTGCGCCACGAAATATGCCGTCCGGGCGATCTCGGACGGCCTGCGCCAGGAGCGCGGCGATATCAGGGTCACCTGCATTCATCCCGGCGTCGTCGAAAGCGAGCTCGCCGACACGATCACCGATCGCGCGGCGGCCGAGGCCATGAAGACCTATCGTGCCATCGCACTCCAGCCTGACGCGATCGGACGGGCCGTCCGCTACGCGCTGGAGCAGCCCGAGGACGTTGACGTCAACGAGATCGTCATCCGCCAGACCAGGGCGCCGCACTGATGCGGGCCCGGAGCATCACCGTAGCGACGGGTCTCGTGGTGGCGCTTGCAGGTGCTGCCTTGGCGGAGAAGCCCATGATGCAGGCCACACATCCCTTTGTCGGCATGTGGGTCACCGACGACAACCGGATCCGCCACGAACTTCTGCCGGACGGCCGCTATGTCGAGGCGCGCGGCAACCGCGAGGGCGCCTATCGCGGGCGATACGAAGTGACAGGCCGACACATCGAATACTGGGACGATACCGGCTTCACCGCCGACGGCGACTTCGCCGACGCCGACACCCTCCACCATGCCGGCATGGTTCTTCGCCGGCGTGACCGGCCGTCCTCTGCGACGGTCCCCTAATGCATTGGCCCGAAAGTGGATTGCGGCTTTCAGAAAAATTGATGCAAAAACAAAGGGTTAGATCGCCGAGCCGGATGCGATATCCGGTCAGATGACCTACGCCGGGCTCCGGCCGCGGCCGCCCGCGCAGTGGCAGCGCGGGCCGCTTTCCCAACCACCCTGAAGCGCAACCACCCTGAAGCGAAGGAGACGTTCAATGAACTCTGCTGCCCCATTCAATCGATCTGCGACCGCCACCCGGCGCATCGGCCTGGCAGTCATCGTCGCCCTGGCCATCGCGCCGGCCATCGCCGCGCCGGTACGGGCCGACACCGCACGCAACGAGAGCATCGTGCGCGACGCGTTCCAGCGCTGGGCCGCCGGGGACAATGTGTTCCAGCAGCTCCTGGCTCCTGACATCGTCTGGACGATACCGGGCTCTGGTCCCGTCGCGGGCACCTATCGCGGCATCACGGATTTCACTGAGCGGGCCTCCGTGCCGCTGGTCAGCCGCCTCGCAACCCCGCTCGTTCCCCAGGTCCGGCACATCTGGGCCGTCGGCGACCGGGTGATCGTCCGCTTCGACGCGACGGCCACGACGACCGGCGGACACCCTTATCGCAACCAGTTCGCCTGGTTGTTCCGGATGAAGGACGGCAAGGTCGCGGAGGCCGAGGCGTTCCTCGACCTCGCCGCCTACCAGCAGGTCGTCGACAACAATCAGCCGCGCCAGCGCTGATGCTTCGAACGGAGCCGGCGGGCCGGCATCGGTTCAGGCCGGGAGCGGTCGGGGATCAGATGCGCGCGCTGCCCGGTTCCGTTGCGCCGGCCTGCTCGCAGGAGCGACAGAAAGGCCTGCGCAGCCCGGCAGACATAGCGCTCCTTGTGCTGCAGGGCGTAGAAGCGGCGTCGCGGCACGGTCGCAGCGACCGCAACCGGCGTCCCGGCGCGCAGCGCCACCGCGACCACAAGGCGCGAAACCACGGTCGCCCCGGCGCCGGCCTCCACCGCCGCCCTGACGGCTTCGTTCGAGGGCAATTCAAGCGCGATGCCGAGGTCCACGAGGCTCAGGCCGTCGCGCGAGAGCCTGGCGATGCTGCCGAATTCGCCGGCCTGCTGCCCGTCCTGGAAGGCGGCGGATGCAGACGGCATTCTCGCTGCAGAACTGGCGCTCTGGCTGCAACCAGGTGCGATGCTCGCCTCCTTTCGAATTGGAGCTCGCACCTGGCGTATCCGCCCATTGGCGGCGGTAAGCCGACGGGCTCAGTTCTTCTGGAAATGGAAGCCTTCAGCGAAGGTAAGCTCCACCATATCGCCACGCTTCAGGCGCCTGATCGCGTCTTGAATGCCAGGATCCGTGACTTCACGCGTCCGCGGTCCAAGCGGTCCGACATAGCTCACCACGCCTGTCGCCGGATCGAAACTCTCGAACCGCGCGGTCACGGTCAGTGTCCGCACGATGAACTTGTCCGGCAGGTTCTGGAAGCTGGGGTTGCTGACCGCCTCGGTGTAGACGATTGTCGGCTTGGCGCCCTTCCGAGCGCGCTTGGCACCAAGGATCACGCCTTCGACGCGCCGGATCCGGACGTTGTCGCCGGCGTTGATATTCTGCAGATCGCCGAACACGGACGGCACCGCGACGGGCCAGGTTTGGCGGCCCTGCCGGACGATCACCATGCGCTCGGCGGGGTTCACCTCGGCGACCTCGACATCAAGCTGCTCGACCTCCACCGGGCCGACGCCGGCGACGATGACTGTCTGGCTTGTCACGGTCGGACCGGTCGCGCAGCCCGCAACTCCCACCGCCAGGGAGACCGCAAGAACCAAGCTCATCTGCTTCAACATCGGGCTTCTCCATTTTCAAAAAGCAATCCGGCTTGAGAGCTGTTGCCGGCCCCCGGATCCCATCTGCAGATTAACGAAGGAACGAATGGATGACTGGGCGAGCTTCAGAAGGAAAGGCCAAGTGCGGCCACAACACAATAGGTGTTCGAATGGCTTAGCGGGGGCGCGATGAGACGTGGCCTCAGCTGACCGGCAATGTCCGATTTCAGGTCATCACGCGATGTCGGGACGCGGCGTGCCCCCGATTCCGGTCACGCTGCGAGACGAATGCCCGGCCCCGAACAGGCGCCGTCGCTGTCTTCGGGGCCGGGGGCTGATGCCTTGCTACGCCGGCAGGACGACGACCTTCGTCTTGACTGGTGTGCGCGAGTACAGGTGCATCATGTCCTGGCTGAGCAGGCCGACACAGCCGCTCGTGATGCCGTTCCCGATCGATTCCGGATCGCTGGACGCATAGATCGTGTAAAGCGTGTAGGCGCCGTTCTGATAGAGATAGAGCGTGCGGGCCCCGAGCGGGTTTTCGAGGCCACCGGGCATGCCGCGGGCGTATTTGGCCGCCTCGGGCTGGCGCTTGATCATCTCCTTGGGCGGTGTCCAGGTCGCCCATTCCGCCTTGCGCCCGATATAGGCGTCACCGCTCCAGCGGAACCCGTCGCGGCCGACATTCGCGCCATAGCGGGTGGCCGATCCGTCGTCCTCGACGCGGTAGACATAGTAATTGCCGGGATCGACGATAATCGTGCCGGGCGCTTCCTTGGTCTCGTAGCGAACGGTCCGGCGATAATATTTCGGATCGACCTTGCTGACATCGACCGCCGGGATCGGGAATTTCTCCTCGGGCACCGGCCCGTAGATCTTGGCCGCCTCTGCGAGGCTCATGCCGTCGGTCGTGCAGCCGGCGAGTCCGAGCGCGCCGACGCCGGCGGCAGAACCGACCAGAAACGACCGGCGGCTGATAAGTCCCGCGCGACGCCCGATCAGAGCGATCTCGTCCATCTTGCCGGCATCGGCATTGCCACCGTCCATGATCATGATTTTGGACTTCCCATGTCTTGCTGCCCGACGAGAGGATACTCGGGCATACACCCGCTGAGCGTCTTAGCTGCGCTAAGATTGCCGGTACATGGCCCGGCTGGCAAGCTCTGGCCTTTGTTGCACGGGGCTTGCCATGCACCAAGGCCGCTGCCGTCCCCGCTGTCTCGCAGCCTCACGTCGCGCTGGCTTCGACAAAAAAGTGCAGGTCATGGCATCGCTCGGGCCGGCGGCGCCTCGGCTCATTCGCCCGGCATTTTGCGCATTCGGGCCGGGCCTTGGGGACGCCATGAAGCCGATCGCGCCGGGACAGCCTGGCTTGGCTGTCCCGGCGCGATGCCGGTCAGGCGACGAGGAAGCCAGCGTCGACCGGATCGTCGCGGTTGATCGTCCAGCGTGCGGTGCCGAGCAGCCCGGCGGTGCCCTTCACGGTCGGGCGCACGGCGCGCGTGCCGTTCAGGTTCGCCTCGCCGATCAGGCAGCCTTCGAAGGTTCCCGAACCGAGCAGCCCTTCGGAGCGGATCGGCTGGTGCAACGCGAGCAGGCCGCGCGCCTCATACATCGCCATCATCGCGCTGGTGCCGGTGCCGCCCGGCGAGCGGTCGAGCTGGCCGGCGGAGAAGACGTGGACGTTCTTGTAGAAGGCGCCCTCGATCGTCGGCTCGTGCCAGAAGGTCACGAAGTTGAAGTTGTTGATGTGGCTCGACGCCGGGTGCTGGATGGCGACCTTCTGGCGCAGCTGCTCGCGGGCGATGATGCCGAGCCGGGAGAGCTCCGAGCCGTTCTCCGGCGAGATCCGCAGCGAGGTGCCGCGCAGGTCGATGATGCCGAAATAATTGCCGCCCCAGACGATGTCGGCCTTGAGCTGGCCGATGCCCGGCAGGTCGAAGGGCACGTCCTGCGCCGCGACATAGGCCGGCACGTTCTCGAAGCGCGTCCACAGCACGTCTGGTCCGTCATTGGCGACCTCGGCCGTCACCAGGCCGGCGGTGGTCTCGAAGCGGATCGTCGTGCGGCCATTGGCGCCGCGCCGAACGAGCCCGAGCGCGACCATCGCCATACCGACCGCGATCGTGCCGTGACCGCACATATGGGAGTACTGCGTGCCGTCGATATAGATCAGGCCGGCATCGTAGTCCGGGCTCGACGGCGGCGTCAGGAACACGCCGAACATGTCCTTGTGCCCGCGCGGCTCGCGCATCAGCGCGCAGCGCAGCCAGTCGTAGTTCTCCTCGAGGAAGCGGCGCTTCTCCAGGATGTTCGAGCCGGCGGGGTAGGGGATCCCGCTATGGATGATGCAGAGGGGCTCGCCCTCGGTGTGGGTGTAGACGACGTCGAAGACATTCTGCTGGCGCATGTGCGGGCTCCTTGGGACAAAAAGGGGGTGGGCGGGATCAGCGGCGCTCGGAGAGCACGTCGAGGCCGATGGTGAGGTCGAGCAGCACGATCACGATCGCGGCGACGATGATCGTCAGGCCGGAAACCGCCGCGATCGTCGGGTCGATCGTGTACTGCACGTAGTTGAACAGCTTGACCGGGATCGTGGTCAGCTCGGCCGTGGTGTTGAAGATGCTGAGCTCGACATTGATGAAGGAGGCGATGAAGGCGAAGATCGCGCCGCTGACGAGCCCGCTGCGGATCTGCGGCAGCGTCACCAGGAAGAAGGTCGTCAGCGGCCTGGCCCCGAGATCGGCCGACGCCTCCTCCAGGCTGCGCTGCTCGTCGCTGAGCTGCGGCAGCACGGCGCGCAGGACGAAGGGCATGATGATCACGACATGCCCGACGAGCAGGGCCGTGAAGCTGCGGACCAGGCCGATCGCGCTGCCATATTGCAGCAGCGCCGCGCCGAGCACGACATGCGGCAGGATCAGCGGCGACATCAGGATTTCCGACAGCAGGCGGCGGCCGGGAAAGCGATAGCGGGCGATCGCGATCGCGGCGGGCACCGCCAGCACGACCGCGACGATGGTCGCGGCGACCGCGAGCAGCGTGCTGGTCATGAAGGCCGAGACATAGGACGGGTCGCCCAGCATCTTGCCGTACCAGGCGAGCGTCAGTCCCTGCGGCGGGAAGGCGAGGAAGCTGGTCGTGGTCAGCGAGGCGCCGACCAGCACGACGAGCGGCAGGGCGAGATAGGCGAGCGCCGCAAGCGAGATGATCCTGACGAGGTGGGTGACCATTTCAGGCTCTCCTCGGCTCGCTGAGGCGCCCGGCGAGCGTGACGAGCACCAGCGTCAGCACCAGCATGGTGATGCTGAGCGCACCGCCATAGTTGAAGTCGAAGACCGAGCTGTATTGCTGGAAGATCAGCATGGAGAAGACGGTGATCCGCCCGCCGCTGAGCAGCGCCGGCGTGACATAGGCGCTGACCGCCAGCATGAAGACCATGACCGCGCCGGCCATCAGCCCGGGCAGGCTGAGGGGGAAGGTGATCGTCCAGAAGGTGCCGGCCGGCGTCGCGCCGAGATCGGCGGCGGCGTGTTCGAGCGCCGGATCGACCTTGGCGAGCGCGTTGCCGACCGCCAGCACGATGAAGGGCAGCAGGATGTAGACGAGACCGATCAGGATGCCGAGCTCGGTGCCGAGGAAGCGCATCGGCCGCTCGATCAGGCCAAGCCCGATCAGGCCGTCATTGATGAGGCCGTTGCGGCCGAGCAGCACCATCCAGCCGAAGGAGCGCACGATGTTGCTGGTGAACAGCGGCACGATGAGCAGGATCACGCAGAACCGGCGCCAGGGCCGCCAGCGCACCACGCGCACGAGATACCAGGCGAGCGGATAGCCGATCACGACCGAGACGAGCGTGGTCAGCGCGCCGATCCGGAACGTCACCCACAGCACATCCCAGTGATAGCTGTCGGCGAGGATGCGCAGGTAATGCGCGAAGGTCAGGTGACCGTCCGGCGTGGTCAGGCTTGCGATCAGGACGACCGCCATCGGCGCCAGGAAGAAGGCGACGAAGAACGCCGCCGGCAGGGCGCAGAGCAGCACGACATTGCGCAGCCTCCCACTCATCACGCGTCCCCCGGCACGAGGCGGAGATCGCCGGGGCGGATCGTGGCGAAGACCGGCTGGCCCGGCGCGAGGCCCGACAGCGCCGATGGCGCAAGCCTGGCCGTCAGGACGGTGCCGCCGGCCAAGACCGTGACGAGGGCATGGCTGCCGACATGGGTGATCTCGGAGAGTACGGATGGCAGGGAGAGCCGATCGGCGGCGGGCTCCGGCGCAATGAGGATATCCTCGGGCCGCAGCACGCCTGTCAGCACGCCTGGCAGGGCGTCCGCGGCGGGACGGATGATCGCGCCGTCCAGCAGGGACAGGCTGCCGTCGCCGCGCCGCTCGACCTCGAGCAGGTTGGCATCGCCGATGAAGTCGGCGGCGAAGCGGCTCGCCGGCCGGGCATAGATATCCTGGCCGCGGCCGATCTGCTCGATGCGGCCGCGGTTCATCAGCACGATCCGGTCGGCCATGCTCATTGCCTCGTCCTGATCATGGGTCACGAACAGGAAGGCGATGCCGAGCCGGTGCTGGATCTGCTTGAGCTCGCCCTGGACTTTCTTGCGCAGCTTCAGGTCGAGCGCGCTCAGCGGCTCGTCGAGCAGCAGCAGCTGAGGCCGGTTGACGATGGCGCGCGCCAGCGCCACGCGCTGCTGCTGGCCGCCGGAGAGCTGGGCCGGCAGGCGCTCGCCGAAGCCGGCGAGGCCGACGAGCTCGAGCGCCTCGGTGCTGCGCCGGGTTGCCTCGTCCTTGCCCGTGCCCTGGCGGCGCGGCCCATAGGCGACATTCTCCAGGACGCTCATATGCGGGAAGAGCGCGTAGTTCTGGAACACCGTGTTCAGCGGGCGGCGATAGGGCGGCAGCCGCGTCACATCCTCGCCGGCGAGCCTGACCGTGCCGGCCTCCGGCGTCAGGAAGCCGGCGATGCAGCGCAGCAGCGTGGTCTTGCCGCAACCCGACGGGCCGAGCAGGGCGATGAACTCGCCCTGTTCGACGGAGAGGTCGATCTCCGTCAGGGCCGCGTGCCCGCCGAAATGCTTGGACAGGCCGTCGATGGCAAGGATGGGGGTGCTCATTCTGCGGCCCGTGGTGCTCGTGCCCGGTCGTTCGCTTGGCGGACGCTCACTTGCGCGCGATCTCGCGGTTCCAGGCATCGACGACACCTGAGCGCAGCGCGTTGATCTCGCTCCAGTCGAAGAGCTGCAGGGTCTTCACCGAGCCGGTCTCGCCCCAGGGCAACTTGCGCGCGGTCTCGGGCTTGACGGCGACGTTCTTCACGGACGGGCCGAGATAGAGCTTCTCGGCGAGGCAGCCGGAGGCTTCCGGCGTCAGCGCCTGGTTGATGAATTTCGCAGCCGCGTCCTTCTTCGGCGTACCCTTCACCAGATGGAGGCGGGCATCGGTCGCCCAGGCGCCTTCCTTGGGCACGACGAAGCCGATCGGCAGGCCCTTGTCGGCAAGGTCCCAGGCGCCGACGTTGAAATGCGCGCCGATGATCGCCTCGCCGCTCTGGTAGGCATTGGTCGCAGCACCCGAGGAATCGAAGAACAGGGCGGCCTTCAGCTCCTTGATCTTCTTGAAGGTCGGGGCGAGGTCGCCGGCCTTGCCGCCCCAGATCTTCGAGAGGAACATGACGAAGGGCACGCCCGCCGAATTCGCCGGGGAGGGGATGGTGACCGCGTCCTCGAATTCCGGCTTCCAGAGGTCGTTCCACGAGGTCGGTGCGGTCTTGACCTTCTGGGTGTTGTAGGTGAGCCCGAGCGAGTAATAGCCGGTGCCGACCGCATAGGTGGTCGAACCGCTCTTGTAGACCGCCTCGGGCAGCGTGTTGGCGAGATTGGGGATCGCCGCCGCGTCGAGGGTGTCGGTTACACCTGCGGCGAGCGCCAGCTCGCTGATGCCGCCATCCATCCAGGCGACGTCGATGGTGGGAGCCGCCTTCTGTTGCTGCAGCTTCGACAAGGTGACGGTCGATGTGCCGATCTCCGCCTTCACGGCGATGCCGGTCGCCTTGGTGAAGGGTTCGGCGACGCAGGCGCGGAAGGCGTCGCCCCAGTTGCCGCCATACCAGGCGACCGTGATCGAAGCGGGTTGCTGGGCCAGCGCCGGCGCGGTCAGCAGGGTGGTAGCGAGCATGGCGGTCGCCAGCCGGACGGGTCTGTGCATCGTC
This sequence comes from Bosea sp. BIWAKO-01, assembly GCF_001748145.1. Taxonomy (NCBI): domain Bacteria; kingdom Pseudomonadati; phylum Pseudomonadota; class Alphaproteobacteria; order Hyphomicrobiales; family Alloboseaceae; genus Allobosea; species Allobosea sp. BIWAKO-01. The sequence goes on along the minus strand of NZ_BCQA01000001.1, from coordinate 6,478,534 downwards.
GTTCTCCTCTGCCTGAGCGTCTTCGCGCTTCTACGATCATGGTGGGCGCGGCGACGGAAAGGCACTAGAATTCGCCGGCCGGAAATTTGAATAATCACGACATGAACACAGCGCAGTTTCCGCCATTGGCCAGCGAGCGGCCGCAATCCGCGCCCATTCCCGTTTCGCGGCTGCGGATCGGCTTCGTCCTGCTCGACCAGTTCACGCTCGCCGCCTTTTCCGGCCTGATCGATGTGCTGCGGCTGGCGGCGGACCATGGCGGCCGCAGTCGCCAGCTGCATGCGAGCTGGACCGTGATGAGCCTCGACGGAGAGCCGCGGCGCTCGAGCTGCGGTGTCTCGGTTACGCCGAATGCGGCCCTGCTCGATCCGGCCGGCTTCGACTATGTCGCGGTCTGCGGTGGCAACGACTATCTCAACGACGCCTTGCCCGAGAGCCTGCTCGACTATCTCAGGCAGGCGGCGGCGTCGGGCGCGCGCCTTCTGGGCATCTGCACCGGCACCTTTGCAATCGCCAGGGCAGGACTGGTCGGTCCGCGCCGGGTCTGCGTGCATTGGAACGTGCTGGATGCCTTCAAGCAGCGCTTTCCCAGGGTTTCGGCGGGGGTGGAGCGGCTCTTCATCGACGAGGGCGACCTGATCACCTGCGCCGGCTCGACGGCCGCGATCGATCTCGGCCTCTATCTCGTCGCGCGCCATTGCGGCCGCGACAAGGCCCAGCAGGCGATGCGCCACATGATGCTGCAGGACATGCGGCCGGCCGAGATGCCGCAGCCGCATTTCTACGCGGAGATCCGCTCGGATCTCGACATCCGGGTTCAGCAGGCCGCGCAGTTCATCGAACAGCGCCTCGACAATCCCCCGCCGATCGCCGCGGTTGCACGCTATGTCGGCGTCAGCCCGCGGCAACTCGAACGCCTGTTCGGCGCTTCGCTGGGCCAGAGTCCCGCGGCCTTCCAGCGCAAGCTGCGGCTCGACTATGCGCGCTGGCTGATCCTGAACAGCAAGCGCTCGCTCACCGACATCGCCATGGGCGCAGGCTTTGCCGACAGCGCCCATCTCTCGCGCGACTTCAAGGCGAGCTTCGGGGAATCGCCGCGCACGCTTCGGCAGAAGGGGTCGATCGGCGCGCCGATCCCCTATCCGGACCGATGATCGGGCCTCTCGTGCTGGCATCGGCTTTCGCGAAAACCGCGATCCCCGCTTCGGGCCGATGCGTTGACGACCGCGCCGGCGCGGCAGCGGTCAATTAAGCCTGCGACTGTTCAGGAAGGCGCGCTCCGCAATATCGCTCCATTCCATGATCGAGCTGCGGAATTCTTGGTAGCTTGCGTAGATCTTGCGGGAGAGGTCGTCGCCACTTCCGGCCTCCGCGACAACCTCCTGACTTGTCTTGATGAAAGCTCTCAGTAGGGAATCGTCGAATTTCTGAATCTTGACAGTGCCTTCCTCTCGCAGTTTTCGCAGCCACAGGGCGTTATTTGCGTTGAATTCTGCCAGGGAGCGCGAGTACTCGCCTGCCGCGCAAGCCTCGATCAGCCGTTGGTCGCTCTGATTGAAGCTTTCCCAGACGCGCCGATTGATTCCGAGGGTCAGGCCAGTGCCTGGCTCGTGGAACCCCGGATAGTAGAAGTAGCGAGCAGCCTTGTGCAGGCCGAGCGCCATGTCGAGCCAGGGGCCGACCCATTCGGCGGCGTCGAGGGCGCCGGACCGGATCGACCGGGCAATCTCGCCGCCTGGCACATTCACCACGATTGCGTCCATGCGCCGGAGCACCGCCGCGCCAAGCCCCGGTATCCGGTAACGCAACCCCCTGAAACCGTCCGGCGAGGTGATCTCGTCGACAAACCAGCCGCCGGTCTGGGTGCCGGTATTGCAGCAGAGGAACTGCTTCAAACCAAAATGACCGCTCAGTTCGTCCCACAACTCCTGCCCACCGCCATAGTGCACCCAGGCGAAGAGTTCGTCCGCGGTGTAGCCGAAGGGGACGGCTGCAAAGAAGTTGAATGCCGGCGACTTTGCTTCGAAATAATAATCCGCCGAGTGAAACATCTCGGCAATGCCGGCGGCCACCGCGTCAAAGGTCTCGAATGGCCGAACCAGCGCACCGGCAGGAAACACCTCGATTGCGATGCGGCCGTTACTCACCTCGCTGATCGTCTTCGCCAGGCGGATTGCGCTACTTTGAAGCCCGGGAGAGCCCTCAGGCCAGTCGGTCACCATCTTCAGCTGTCTGACGCCCTGCGCGAGCGCAGGGGCCGGGAAGCCCGACATCGCGCCCGCAGCAATCGATCCGGCCCCCGCCAGAAGATCCCGCCGTCTCATGAGGAATGACCTCCAAGGACATAGGTCCCCGCACCCGCCCAACTGTGCGGTCGGCAGTTTTCGGTCGATCTTCGATTGTTTCTCGCAACTATATGCTTAGACCATGCTAGGCTGATCCGCAATCTTGTCGAGGGTTGGGTGCAGTCGTCCGTGACAGCATTATCAACCGATAGGTCGGACGTTCGACAGTATCTGGCACGGAGCCTCGGCGTACGCGCGCGGCTGCTGCTCGCGTTCTTCGGGATAAGCGCCTTTGCCGTGCTGGCGGCGGCCGCGGGAATCTACGCCTTCCGTGAGGTTGGCGAGCGGCTCGACATTGTCGACAGGCGCGTTTCACCGACTTTGACGTCACTGGAGCTCTCACGCTCTGCCGAACGCATCATTGCAGCCGCACCCTCCCTGCTGGCCGCCCCGGACCGGAAGCGCCGGGACGCGATCAAAGTCGAGCTCGAGGACGAGGTCGGTCGTCTCAACAGCAAGCTGGTCGAACTGAAGAACGATCGAATGGAGGCATTGCCGCTCCTCAGGATCGAGCCGATCATCTCATCGCTGACGGTCAATCTCGCTGGGCTCGAGGGCGTGGTCGCGCGCCGGCTCGACGCCAATGAACGTCTCAAGACATTGGTGCGCGGCGTTTTCCAGACGAATGAAGAGACCGGACGCCTGCTCTCGAACTGGCTGACGGTTGTGGACCGCCAGGTATCCCAACTCGTCGAGGGCCTGCGAAAGGCGGAGCCCAGTGCTGACGCGACGCAGCGGCTGGCATCGCTGATCGAATTGCGGCGGCCGGCGCAAACGGCGCAACAGCAGTTTTCCGAAGCAGTGGACATGCTCGCCGAAGCCTCGACCACGGACCAGGATCGACGCCTTTCCGTTCTGGCTTTCCAACTCGGCCGGACGTTGCGCGATCTCGACGTCACGGCGAACGGAATGGATCCGAAGCTGCGGCCTCTGTTCCTGGAGCAGGTCGCCAAGTTGCGGGAGTACATTGCAGGCCCGAATGCCATGGTGGAGGCGCGCAAGCAGGAACTTGCCCTCATCGGGGACGGCCAGGGGCGGCTCGCGGAGAATGCCGGCCTGGCGCTGCAGCTCACCGCTGCGGTCGATCAACTCGCGACTGCAGCCAAGCAGGATATCGGCGATGCGACCCATGATGCACTGTCGGTCCAGCGCCTGAGCACCCGCGTTCTGGTTGCCGCCGTGGCCCTGAGCCTGCTGACCTCCATTCTGATCGTATGGCTCTACGTTGGCCGCAACATCGTCCGCCGCCTGACTGCCTTGAGCGACGGCATGTTGGCCATCGCCGGCGGCAGGCTCGATGTCCAGGTTGCCGCGCAAGGCACTGACGAGATCGCCGCGATGGGGCGGGCGGTCGAGGTCTTTCGGCGCAATGCCATCGAGCTTGAGCATTTGCTGGAGGAGCGAAAACAGGCGGCGACGCGGCTCGAGCAAGTGGTCGATGAGCGGACCCGGGAGCTGGAACAACGCGGCTCCTTGCTGCGCGTCACATTCGACAACATGGGGCACGGCGTCGTGATGTTCGATCGCGATCGGCGGATGGTGGCGTGGAACCACCGCTTCCAGGAGCTTCTGGAGCTGCCGGACGAGCATGTCGGAGCCCACGTCTCATTCGAGGATTTCATTCGCTTTCTGGCCGAACGCGGAGAATTCGGCCCCTGCAATGTCAAGGACGAAGTCAGACGGCGCCTGGTATCCCTGGACCGGTCCTTCACGGATGTCCGGACCCGCCCTAACGGCACGGTGCTCGAAATCCGGCGCAACCCGGTCCGCAGTGGCGGGTTTGTTTCGATCTATGCCGATGTCACCGAGCAGAGATCAGCCCAGGCCCTTGTCGAATTAGCCCGTGCGCGCCTCACCGATGCGATCGAGAGCATTTCGGACGGTTTCGCTCTCTGGGATAGTGCAGATCGGCTCGTGATCTTCAACAGCCGCTGTCACGAATTGCTGGATGCTGCGGACCTGTTCATCGCTGGCGTTCGTTTCGAAGAGCTTCTGCGGGCCTTCAGCGACAGTCGCCGATACGGTTCGGCGCAGGAAGGCGATCGCGCTGCATGGCTGGAGAGCCGTCTGTCCCTGCATCGCAACGCTCCGAGCACTTGCGAAGTCCACCTCGCCAGTGGGCGATGGCTTCGTGTCAGCGAGTATCGGACCCAGGAAGGCGGAACCGTAACGATCTGGACTGATGTCACCGTCGCAAAACAACGCGAACGTGATCTTGAAGCGGCCCGCGATACGGCCTCTGAAGCAAGCCGGACCATGGAGGAGGCCTATCGCGAGCTGAAGGCTGCCCAGGCCAATCTGGTCCATGCCGAAAAGATGGCCTCGCTCGGCCAACTCACGGCCGGCATCGCCCATGAAATCAAGAATCCGCTGAATTTCGTCAATAACTTTGCCGATCTGTCCCAGGAGCTGCTGATCGAGCTCAAGGAGGCGCTCGGCCCGACCTTGCATGGATGCGAGGCGCAGGCCCTCGCGGATGTCGACGATCTCATGGTCACGTTGTCCGGTAACCTGGCCAAGATCGCGGAGCATGGGCGACGAGCGGATGGAATCGTCAAGAGCATGCTGCTTCATTCGCGCGGTGGCAGCGGCGAGCGCCAGAGCGTCAGCCTCAATGCGTTGATCGAGGAAGCGCTCAATCTCGCCTATCACGGGGCTCGCGCGCGGGACCAGACGTTCAACGTCACCCTGGAGCGCGACCTCGATCCCGGGCTTGGCCCGCTCGAACTCGTTCCTCAGGATATGACGCGCGTGTTTCTAAACCTGTTCGTGAACGGCTTTTATGCAACCACCGAACGCCAGCACGATCCTCGAACGGCTGGCGACTATCGTCCAACCCTGACCGTGGTCACGCGCGATCTCGGAGATCAGGTGGAAGTGCGCGTGCGCGACAACGGCATTGGCATGACGCCGGAGGTGCGGGCGAAACTCTTCACTCCATTCTTCACCACCAAGCCGACTGGAGAAGGGACCGGGCTTGGCCTCTCGATCAGCTACGACATCGTGGTTCAGGAGCATGGTGGTATGGTGCTGGTTGACAGCAACCCCGCCGAGTTCACCGAATTCGTTATTCGATTGCCGCGCGGCGCAGCGCGGGCACGCAAGCTGAAGACCAGCATGGGAGCAAGATCATGACGGTCAGCCTTCTGGTCGTCGACGACGAGCCGGATGTCGCCGAATTGTTTTCCCAGCGGTTCCGCCGCGAGGCGCGCAACGGCGATTATGCGCTGCATTTCGCCGGATCGGGGGAGCATGCCCTGCAGCAGCTCAGGAAGGGCATTCATCCCGAACCGGTCTTCATCCTCTCCGATATCAACATGCCGGGGATGGACGGTCTGCAGTTGCTGCATGAGATCGGGCTGGGATGGCCGCATCTGCCGGTGATGATGGTGACGGCCTATGGCGACGAGGATCGACGGCGCCAGGCGACCGCGAAGGGGGCGGTCGACTTTCTCAGCAAGCCTGTCGATTTCGATTATCTGAAGCAACGGCTACGCGCTTTCGCCGTCGCCGGATCGTCCCCATGAGCACCCCCGCCCGCATCCTCGTGGTCGATGATGAGGCGGATGTCGAACTGCTGATCAGCCAGCGCTTTCGCCGTCAGGTCCGCGCCGGCGAGTTTGCCTTCGTGTTTGCGCGCGACGGCGAGCAGGCCCTGCGCCTGCTCCAGGATGGTGGCGCCGCGATCGATCTGATGCTGCTGGATATCAACATGCCGGTGATGGATGGCCTCACCTTGTTGGCCCGGCTGCGCGAGCTGCATGCGCCGGTGCGAGCCATCATCGTGTCCGCGTACGGCGACATGCCGAATATTCGGACCGCGATGAACCGCGGCGCGTTCGATTTCGTCACGAAGCCCATCGATATGGTGGATCTCGAGCTGACGATTCGCAGGACTCTGGACGACGTCGCCAGGCTGCGCGAGATCGAGCAGCGGCGCGCCGCCGCCGAGCGGGCTCGCAGCAATCTGGCGCGCTACTTTTCGCCCAATCTCGTCGAGATGCTGGCAGAGCGCGACGAGCCTTTCGGGCCGGTCCGGCGACAGAATGTGGCCGTGTTGTTTGCCGATATCGTCGGCTTCACGGCGCTGTCAGAGCGGATGAGGCCGGAAGACGTCATGCTTCTTCTGCGGCAGTCCCACGAGAGGATGACGACGCGGATCTTCGCGTGCGGGGGCACGGTCGAGAAATATATCGGCGATGCCATTCTCGCGATTTTCGGAGTGCCCACGACCACCGACCGGGACGCGGGCCAGGCGCTCAAATGCGCTGACGGGATGATGGCTGCGCTCTGCGACTGGAACCGGGAGCGCAGTGCTGCCGGAGAAGCGGTGCTGGGCATGGGCATTGGGGTCAACTATGGCCCGGCGGTGGTCGGCGACGTCGGCAGCGCGCGCAACATGTCGTTTACGGTCATCGGCGACACCGTGAACCTCGCAAGCCGCCTGCAAACCCTCACGCGAAGCTCTCAAACATCGTTGTTGGTTGCCGACGCGGTTGTCCAGGCTGCCAAGGGGCAGTGCGACGATGAGCTTGCAGAGGTCCTTCGCGGGCTGAAGGACGGCGGAGACAAGGCCGTGCGCGGTCGCAACGAGGCTGTCCGCGTGTGGCAGGGCATTGCGCGTGAATTCGCACTCGGGCCGGGGCAAGAGGTCAGCGTCGGCGATTTGCTCTAGACGCTCGGTGTCCCAAGCGGCTGGCAGCATCTGTTCAATCGAGCTGCTGCGCGGTTTTGGCAGGCATCGCTTGAAACGACATAGAAATTCGGAAGACTGTTCCTGATCCGCAGGGCCGGGGCAGTCTCTTGACGCTGCTGCCGGCAAGGGTTTTGTTGAACGTGAGTGCAGGACGTCGGTTGCAGTCATCTCGACGGCCTGTTGGTGCGGCTCTCTGATCGCCGGGGACGCCGTCGTCACCCGTCTCGATCTCCGATGTCAGCCAGATCGAAGACACTCCACGGGCGGTGGCGAAGCGACCTGATCTGTCGCTCGCCACGGCAAGCAAACGTACTCAACAGTGTCGTTTCGCCGCTTATGATGAAGGAGCCTTCAAATCCGGCAGACGTCCACTCGAGGAATTCGATGACTTCCAGGGTCGGCTCACCGCCAGTCGTGCGCAGTCGGGTGAGCCCGCGGTTCATGATCCGGCTCCGCCGGCATTGTGGCGCCGCCAACCATCGGAGACCGGGCCATGAAAATTGCCGTCATTGGAGGTACCGGCCTGATCGGTACGAAAACCATTGCGATCCTGCGTGCCGCTGGCCATGACGCATTGGCCGCTGCTCCGAGCACCGGCGTCGATACTGTGACGGGGGCAGGGCTGGACGAGGCCCTGACAGGGGCGCAGGTCGTCATCGACCTTGCCAATTCGCCCTCCTTCGAGGCGTCGGCTGTCCTCGCCTTCTTTTCCGCACACGAGGCCAATCTCCTGGCGGCCGAAGCGCGGGCGGGGGTTCGCCATCATGTCGTCCTCTCCATCGTCGGTACGGACAGGTCTCCCGACAACGGCTACTTCCGCGCCAAGCTGGCTCAGGAAGCTCTGATCAAGGCGTCCGCGGTTCCCTACACGATCATCCGCTCGACCCAGTTCATGGAGTTTCTCCCGAGCATCGCGGAAGACGGTCAGAAGGACGGCCAGGTTCGCATTGCGACCGGGCTGTTTCAGCCGATCGCGGCGGACGACGTCGCCGCAATCGTTGCAGAGGTTGCGCTGTCGGCGCCAGGCAATGGAACTGTCGACATCGCAGGACCGGATCGGGCTCCGTTCAACGAGATTGTCGGACGCTATCTCACGGCGGTAGACGATGCGCGGCCTGTCGTTGCGGATCCTGACGCCCGGTATTTTGGCAGTCGCGTTGAACATGACACGCTCGTTCCCCAGGGCGAGGCGCGCCTGGGCCCCACCAACCTGACGGAATGGCTCGCGCGCAAGCGTGGCATGACGGCAGCGGCATCAGCCTGAAGCGGAGGCAAGCCAATGAGAATGACGTTGAGCGCCGCAACTGCGGCCTTGTTGCTGACCACAGTCACTGCCGGTGCCCAGGCGCCGGCTTCGCGCGACAAGGGGGTAACGCTGCCCGGCGCCAGGAACGCAAAGGTGACGCAGGTCTACCAGCACGCCGTGCCAGGAAACCCCGGCAAGAGCATCAAGGGGGTCATGGTCGAATACGGGCCGGGTGGCTATTCGCCATCCCACACCCACGCGAAATCCGCGATCATCTATGCGACTGTCATTGCAGGCGCCGTCCGCAGCCAGGTCAATGACGGGCCGGTCGTGACCTATCGGACCGGTCAGAACTGGACCGAAATGCCTGGCGATCATCATCGTGTCAGTGCCAATGCGAGCAAGACGCGGGCGGCGAAGCTCCTCGCTGTCTTCCTCGTGGATGACGTGGATGCCGAGCTTACGATCCCCGATAAGAGATGATGGGACCTCCGGAATTTTCGACATCGGTTTGATCGCAGTCATGGTTTTTGCGGGGGGCATTCCCGTCGATGAGACCGGCTGCTGGTCTGAAGAGGAGAGGGCCCGATGGAATCGAGAAAAATCCAGTTCCCCGGTCATTCCGGGGACAATCTGGCGGCTCGTCTCGATTCGCCGGCGAAACCGCACGCCTATGCGCTGTTCGCCCATTGCTTCACCTGCGGCAAGGACATCGTTGCGGCCTCGCAGATCGCCCAGGCTCTGACAGGTCGCGGTATTGCCGTGCTGCGGTTCGACTTCACCGGGCTAGGCGCCAGCGAGGGTGAGTTCGCGAACACCAACTTCTCGTCGAATGTCGAAGACCTTGTTGCGGCAGCCGATTACCTGCGAAAGAACCACGCGGCGCCGTCATTGCTGATCGGCCATAGCCTGGGTGGGGCGGCGGTGCTTGCGGCGGCCGCTCATGTGCCGGAAGCAACCGGCGTCGTCACCATCGGGGCCCCGGCCTCGGCAGTCCATGTCACGCACAACTTCGCCGCGGACGTGGCGGAAATCGAGGAGAAGGGAACGGCGACAGTCACGCTGGCGGGCCGCTCCTTCACCATCACCAGGCAGTTCCTCGACGATGTTGCGGACCAGAACATCCTCGACGGTCTGGCGAAGCTGAAGAAGGCGCTTCTGGTGTGCCACGCGCCGCGCGACGAATATGTCGGCATTGACAATGCAAGTCAGATTTTTGCGGCAGCGCGACATCCCAAGAGCTTTCTCTCGCTCGATACGGCGGATCATCTGCTCCGAAAGCGGCAGGATGCGATCTACATCGCAGATGCGATTGCCGCCTGGGCATCGCGTTATCTGGCGCGGGACAAAGAGGTGACGCCCTTGCCGCCAGGCATCGTCGAGGTGCGCGAGACGCGCACGGGGCCCCTGGCGCAGCATGTCAGGGCTGGGTCTCATGTGCTCCTGGCCGGAGAGCCGGTCGCGCTCGGCGGGGATGACGCCGGTCCAGGCCCCTATGACTACCTTATTGCCGCGCTCGGCGCCTGCACCTCGATGACGATGCGCCTCTATGCCGACCGCAAGGGGCTAGCTGCCGATCGGTTCGCCGTGCGCCTGTCCCATAACAAGGTCCACGCGCAGGACTGCGCCGATTGCGAAACCAAGGAGGGCACCATCGGCGAGATCACCCGCGACATCACGATCGAAGGCGATCTTTCGGACGCGGCCCGGACACGGCTGATGGACATTGCCGACAGGTGCCCGGTCCATGTCACGCTCTCGCACGAGATCAAGATACGTTCGAGACTCATGCCGTAGGACAGCAATTCCCGCATGTCGGCCATGGGCCGACTCCGGTCGCCAGATACCGATTGTCCCATGTCCCAGACGGGTCGCTTCGGGACATCGTCGACAATTTCAATTGCCGCGAAGGGATGCTGGTGGCGCGGTCCTTGATGGCTGAGACTGATGCTGCGCTGACGATCCTCGTCGCTGTCGGCATCATCAACCCCCGGATCATCCAGTTTTTCAGCGTCCTCGCGGAGGGGCATCGCCTTCAACAACCTTGGCTGGCAGGCATCGGGGGGCGATTTCTCGATCGAGAAGATCTCGCAGCGGCCGTTGCGCTGACATCCGTCGGGTTCAACACCGTGCGCAGCGTAGGTCCGCTTGCTCCCCGACAGCGCTCAGCAGCTCCGAGGCGGCATCATCGGCCGAAGTGGGGCGGATGTTGCCATTTGGCATAATTATCCTTATTTTATGCCGAAGTGAGGTGAGCCATGCTTGTCGAGATCCCCCGGACTGTTGCGACCCCGGCGGTGCCGGAGATTACGGTCGAGGAGGCCGCCGCGGCCGCCCGGGCGGTGATCAGGCTCTTCGAAAAATGGGGCCTGACCGACGCCGTCGCGCGCGAGATGCTGGGCGGGCTTTCCGCCCGGACCTATGCCCGCTGGAAGGCAGGGGACCACGGCCGGATCGACCGGGACCTCGCCACCCGCCTGTCCCTGCTGATGGGCATCCACAAGGGCCTGCGCACCCTCTTCACCGATCCTGAGCGCGGCTATGCCTGGGTCGGCAAGCCGAACGACGCCTTTGGCGGCCGGGCCCCGGTCGAGATCATGGCGCAGGGCGACATCTTCTCGCTGGCCCGCGTGCGCTCCTATCTCGACGCCGAGCGTGGTGGTTGGTGAGCGAGGCTGCGCCCGTCCTCCGCGTCCACTGGCTCAAGGCGTACCGGATCATCCGGTCGATCTATCCGCCGATCGACCTGTTCGAGGACATCGCCGACCCGAGCGACTGGGAAGCGCTGGCCTCGATCGAGTCGAAGACCAACCCACGGATCTGGGAGCAGATCGGCCGGCTCGATCTCGTTCCGCCGGCGCGGCGTGTGGCCGGGCACGGGGCGAGCTATTTGATGGCGCCCTTCGTCCATATCAGCACCGATCGGCCGGGCCGCTTCACCGACGGCACCTGGGGCGTCTATTCCGCCGGCCAGAGCGATGAGGTCGCGATCCGCGAGGTCGCGCATCACCATGGCCGGGCGATGGCGGCAAGCCGGGAGGAGGGCGGCTGGACCTCGCAGTTCCGCGTGCTGATCAACCAGGTCGATCTCGACCTGCATGATGTCCGGGCCCGGGCCGACCTGCACGACGCGGACGACTATTCCGCCTCCCAGGCCGTTGCACGGCAGATGCGCAGGGCGGGCTCGAACGGGTTTCTGTACCGCAGCGTGCGCTGCCCCGGCGCAGAGTGCATCGCGATCTTCTGGCCGGACCTGATCCCGATCCCGGTCCAGGGCGACCATTACGACTTCCACTGGGACGGCGCCCGCGTCGACCGGGTGCGGAACTGCCGAACCGGGGCAATTCTGGCGCTGTAGCCGAAGAAACGGACTCAAGCCCTTGGCCGGGCACGCAATTCGGTCCAGCCCATTGAGAGGACCAGAACGTGAAGCGCAGTCGCTTCGCGGAAGAGCAGATCAGAGCCCCTCGGCAGTGGTGCTGAGCGAACGATGGTCTTTAGCGCCGCGCAAGACTGGCGTCTTGAACGTGACCGGGCTGGGCTCGCTCATCCGCATCGGCATCGACCAGGTCATGCAAGCGTGCAATCGCCGGCTCTGTGACTTCGATCACAGACGGACCGGCAGGTGCTCACGGTAGGGTCGCACTCCCTCCCCATCTGGACCCGCCGCCATGGCGGGTCTTTTTTTGAGCGAATGCTCCTGGCATGCGGCCTGATTCCGATGCAGGGGTCCGGACCCGCACCCGTCCTCCGACCGGCGCAGGGCCCTCAGGCCTGCGCTCTCAATCCGGCGGGCGCGCTTTGCCTGTCGAAGAAGACCTCGCAGGCCCCGGCAACCCGCTCGACGGACGCGTCATCCACGTCGAGATGCGTCACCCAACGCAGCGTTCCGTAGCGGCCGCTGACGCCAATGCCGCGACCGCGCAGAAAAGTGGCGAATGCGCTGGTGTCGAAATCCTTGGGCGTCATGAACACCATGTTGGTGCGTGGCGGTCCCGCGCCAAGCGCGGGGTAACGCGCCAGCACGCTCGCGAGAACTGCGGCGCGCCGGTGATCGTCACCGAGCCGCGCGACATTGTGCTCCAGGGCGTAGATCGCGGCCGCGGCCAGCACGCCGGTCTGGCGCATGCCGCCGCCCAGCATTTTCCTGATCCGGCGGGATTTTTCGATGAAGTCCCTGGGGCCGACGAGGACGGAGCCGACCGGCGCGCCCAGCCCCTTGGAGAGACACAAAGACAGGGTGTCGAACTGCGCCGCGATCCAGGCCGCGTCCCGGCCGCTCGCCGCCGCGGCATTCATCAGCCGGGCACCGTCCAGATGCGTCGCAAGCCCGCGCGAGCGGGCGAGCTGCGTTGCGGCTTGCAGGTAGGCGTCGGGCAGGACCAGGCCGTTGAAGGTGTTTTCCAGCGCCAGCAGCCGCGTGACCGCGAAGTGAAAGTCGTTGGGCTTGATCGCGTTCGCAATGGCCTCCAGCGCGATCGTCCCATCAGCCTCGTTGGGCAAAGGCTGCGGCTGGATCGAGCCCAGCACTGCGGCGCCGCCGCCTTCGAGCCGATAGGTGTGGGCCATCTGACCAACGAGATATTCGTCGCCGCGGCCGCAATGGGCCATCAGCCCCGCGAGGTTCGCTTGCGTGCCGGTGGGGAAGAAGAGGGCGGCTTCCTTTCCCAGGCGCTCGGCGACCATCGCTTCCAGGCGACTGGTGGTCGGGCAGTCATCGTAAACAGCGTCGCCGACCTCGGCTGCAGCCATGGCAGCCCGCATCCCCTCATCGGGGCGCGTGACGGTATCCGAACGGAAGTCATCCACTAGCATCGATCAGATCCTGGTTGAGCATGAACGTGCCGGCGAGAGGGATCGCTGGCTGCTCCATGGAAAATGACGCAAGGCCTTCGTTCGAGCCAGCCCTGGCTTGGACCTCCTGTACCTCACTATGAGCACTTGACGCGGTATCCAGCTCGGCTTTGCGGGCGGGTCACTGGCGGGGCGTCGAGGCTCAACTCCTTGAATCTCGCGTCATGGCCTCGCCGGCCTGCCTCATGGCCTCGATGCGATGATCCCGCGGCATGAAATGCGAGCCCGCGGATGTCAGGCGACAGTCGCCAACCAGCCACGCAGCAGCGCCAGATCATCGTCGGTGAGGCCATGGCCCGAATTCAGGCTGTGGTGATCGACGATCGCCCCTGCGCCACGCAGTTGCGCAGCCATCGCGGCACCGTCTCCGGCCTGCCTTCGAACATCGTTGATCGCATCGACGACGAGCACCGGCATGGCCCGCAACCGTGTTTCCGTTGGTGTCGCGAACGGCGAGAGCGGGCGCAACAAAGCGGCTCCCCCGACCAGATCCGGGAAGAGCATCACCAGCGCGGCAGCCATGATCGCGCCGTTCGAGAACCCGACCAGGATCGGGCTGCTCCGGCCAGGATGCCCCGCGATGATCTCTGCGACGAAAGCCGCGAGAGCAGGAGCTTCTGCCCGGATGCTGTCTTCGTCGATGCTTCTATCAGGCAATCGCCTGAAGAACGCATAGCCGCCCTCCCATGCGACCGCCCCGCGCACCGAGAATACGGCTGCGCCCGGAGCCGCCGCTGCCGCGACGGGAAGCATATCCGTTTCCTTGCCCCCGGAGCCGTGGAGCAGGATCAGTGGCGGGGATGATGGATCACTGGGCTCAACGAAACTGAATTGCATCGGGCAAGCGGGCTTCGACCTGGGGAGCGGATCGGCAGAGAGCCGATAAGCATGACGACTGCGTGTCAGCTTCGCAGCCATCTCCGACAATTGCGGCAGGTGCTGACACTGCCACGTGGGCGACCCGGATGGCGTTCACGGGGCGGCGTGGCCTGTACTCCCGGCGCCGGCTCGCGTCGCCTGGGAAAGCCGGTGCATCTCGGCGTTCTCGTAGAGGTGCCGGCCGGGCGCCGCATCGCCGATGAGCGTCACGATCGCGTCGGCCACCGTCTCGGCAGGGATGGCCCCGTAGCGCGACAGCGGGCCGAGCATGAGCGGGGTGAGCGCCGCGAAGACGCGCTGGCCGATCGCCTCCCAGACCCGCCGCTCGGTGCGCCCGCCGAGAAGGAAGCCTGGCCGGATCAGGTCGACCCGCGCGAAGCCGAGAACGGCGACCGCCCGCTCGATGGCTCCCTTGGTCTGCAGGTAGAAGCCCGGGCCGCCGGCGCCGACCGCGGTCACCAGGATGAACTGGCGGGCCCCGAGCGCTCGCGCGGCCCTGGCGACGGCGAGCACATAATCATGGTCGACGCGGAACATGGCCGGCTGCGACCCCGCCGTGCGGATGGTCGTGCCGAGACAGGAGATCGCGACGTCGATACCGTCGGGCGCGATCGGCTTCAGGACGGCCTCGGGCGCCTCGCAGAGCTGTTCGAAATCGACCTGATGCCCGGACGCAGTTGCTCCCCGGCGCACGAGGCTGACGAGATCGATCTCGGGACGCGCAGTGAGCCGGGCGCGGACAAGGCTGCCGACCAGCCCGGTGCTGCCGGCGAGGAGTACGCGTTGGGTCATGGCAGGGCGCGCATGGTCAGGGGTTCCTCATCGGGCGATCACTGAACGCTAGCCGAAAGTCGCCGACTGTCGAAGCATCTGCGTCTCGCTCCAGCGGTTGGCGGGATGGCCTTCACCTGCGGGGTATGGGCGCTAGCCGTGAAGGTGTCGGTATCCTCGCCACCGCTGACACCCCTGTCAGCGCTCGTGCGAGCAGAGAAATGATTCTCGGCCGCGCCCTTCATTCTGAACGAACGCGAACCATTTCGTTCATCCCGCGTTCCCATTCGGACAGCTCTTTTCGGCGGGAGCAAACAGGGAGCATCCCAATGCGTCGGCTTTTACTCGCTAGTATCATCCTTGGGGCGGCGGCCACGATGGCCAACGCCGCGCCGCAAGCCTTGCCCGCGCCCGGAGCGCTGGACAGGCTGCCCGCGGAATACACCCGCCACAATCGCGATCACCGGATGGCTGAGATGGAGTATCACGAGCAACGGCAACGCCACTACCGGCGCGACCGTTACGACGATGGCTACGGGTATCGTCGACATGGTGGCCCACCGCCCTGGGCTCCTGCTCACGGTTACCGGCGTCATTATTCTGAACGCTGGTAATGCAGAAAGAGACTGGGTGCCGGGCGGGCGTCGAGCCCTGCCAGGTGCCTAGTCGTGGGTTACGGCCATGGTTTAGGGTCGTTCCCGTCTGCAGAAATCAGCGACACCGCCACTTTCGCCACCATCAATTCCTGCGATGATCGGTGCAGTCGCGACGAGCATCCTGTCCGGGCTGGTCGGCGTCTCCAACGGAGGGTAGCCTGGCGGTGCGGCGGGGGGCGGAGCCTGTATTCCTGAAACCGGCGCGCGACTATCGAAGCCGAATTCAGAAATAAGTGGAGCGCATATGGAGCGCCGGTCTTTTCTAGCAGCCCTGCTCGGTGGCGGCCTTGCGGCTGCGCTTGGCCAGGTCGCATCAGCGAACGCGTTGCCGGCGGACACCGCGAGATCTCTCGACGAAGCGCCCGCGGAATTCATGCAAGGGCCACCCACGCCCCGTCGGCCTGGCGAACAGCCGCCGTCTCTGGGATCGCAGGGCCCGACCCGCAACGCGCATCGCTGGCGCATGCGCAGGCGTCGGCCGCTGCCGCCCCCGCCGAGACACCGGCGGCCACCCCCGCCGCGGTGACGCCGAAGCGTGACGCAGCTGGACAATGGCCCTTCTGCCGGACTTCGTGAGCCTCGGCGCCGAACAAATCGGGCTGCCGCGCGTTCCCCACGCATTCCCGAGGAGGCGGCAGATCAGGCCGCCTCGAGCGCAATGGCACTGTGTCAGGCCACTGGCGCGCAGCAGGAGGTGGAAGCATGGAACGTCGGGCATTCCTCACTGGATTTCTGGGCTTGAGTCTTGGTCTGGCCCTCACTCTGCGGCCCCAGGGCGCGCAAGCCGCCCCGCGGCTCCAGGCGCCCGAGGCGCCAAACGCAGATCTTTCCGATCTGACGCTCCCGGACGGAACGCCATTGGACTGGGCCCAGCAGCGAGGTTCTGATTGGGATCGTCGGCATCACCGTCCGCCGCAGCATCGCAGACACCACCGCCGCCGTCGGCGCCAGGTCTGCCGTGTGCATCGTGACAGCTTCGGCAGGCGGATCCGCCGCTGCCATTGGGTCTGGACATGACGGCATCATGATCAAGCCGACGGCCGAGCAGCGATGACGACGCCCGGCCATTCCGGCGCGCTGGGCCAGGCCAGGCGCAACGACATGACCACGCAGCGAGGCGAACGCCGCCGGCATCCGCCAGGCTCGGCGACCGCGGCTCGCTCGGACTGAAGCTCACACTCCGCTTCCCCCGGCCAGAAGCGCCACTACAGTCCGACGACGGATCTGATGACGCCTAGCGGCGCCGGATCGTCGGCCCGACGACCTCACGCATGGCGACAAAGGTGCGGTATTCGGCCACGGTCGGGTCGTCATGAAACACCTCTTTGGCGAAGGCGGCATAGGCAGCCATGCTCTCCAATTGCAGGTGGACGACGAAATCGGCGCCGCCGGTCACATACGACGCCTGACGGACCTCCTGCCTGTGCTGAAGCTTGCGTGAAAAATCGCCGTAGGTTCGGGAGCCCTGGTTGAGCGAGACGAGGACGTGGACCGTCACCGGCACTCCCAGCGTCTCGGGACTGACGATCGAGACATCGGCCGTGATGACCCGCTCGGCTCTCAACCGCCGGAGCCGTCGCAGCACTGCACTGGTGGACAGCCCCACACGCTCGGCCAGCACCCGTGCCGGCGTTTGATTATCCGTCTGAACCTCACGCAGCAGCGCGTGATCGAAGCGGTCGAGGTCGACCATTTTGGTCATATGACTACCTCAAGAAGACGATTTTGATCATCCAATAGCGATCATCGGCGAAAATGGACAGCTGATTTCAGACAGGATTTCAGCGGCCCGAAGCGCATTGCCGGGCTTTTGCAGGGGTCCGATCGTCGTGGGTACAAAGAACTGGACACAGCGCAGCCTGGCCGCGCAGGCCATGGGCAAGGTCGATCCGCGGACCAAGGGCGTCGTTCCTCCGCTGCACCTGTCCACCACCTATCTCCGCGACGAGGACAACGGCTATTCGACCGGCTTCGTCTATGGCCGGCCCGACAACGAGACGATCCGTGAGGCGGAGAGCGTGCTCGCCATGCTCGAACAGGCGCAGGCCGGCGCGCTGCTGTTCGGCTCGGGCATGGCAGCGGCGACCGCCGTCTTCCAGGCGCTGTCGCCGGGCGACCATGTCGTTGCCTCCAAGGTGATGTACTGGGCGCTGCGCAACTGGCTGCTGACGGAGGCGACACGCTGGGGGCTCGTCATCGATTTCGTCGAGACCGACGATCTCGAGGCGCTCGAAGCCGCAGTGCAGAAGGGCCGCACCCGGCTCGTCTGGATTGAGACGCCGTCGAACCCGCTCTGGACGATCACCGATATCGCGGCGGCGGCCGAGATCGCGCATGCGGCCGGTGCCAGGCTCGCCGTCGATTCGACCTGCGCCTCGCCGGTGCACTCGCGGCCGCTGCAGCTCGGCGCAGACATCGTGATGCATGCGGCGACAAAGGTGCTGAACGGCCATTCCGACGTCGTCGCCGGCGCGCTCTGCGCCCGCCACAACGACGAGCTCTGGCAGCGCATCCAGACGGTCCGCCGCGGGCAGGGCGGCATCCTCGGCCCGTTCGAGGCCTATCTCCTGATGCGCGGCATGCGCACGCTCCACCTCCGGCAGGAGCGGCAGTCGGCGTCCGCGATGGCCCTGGCGCAGCGCCTGTCCGCTCATCCTTTGGTCTCGCGCGTGCTCTATCCGGGCCTGCCGCAGCATCCCGGCCACGACATCGCCGCCAGGCAGATGGAGGGCGGCTTTGGCTACATGCTCTCGATCCAGCTTTCGGGGGGCGAGGCCGCGGCCGTGAAGACGGCGGCCAATGTCCAGCTCTACAAGCGCGCGACCTCGCTCGGTGGCGTCGAGAGCCTAGTCGAGCACCGCGCCTCGATCGAGGGCGCGGGCTCTCCCTGTCCGCCGGATCTGCTGCGGCTTTCGACCGGCATCGAGGACATCGAAGACCTCTGGGCTGATCTCGACCAGGCGCTTGCCGCCGGCCATCGCTGATCCGCGCGGCCGCCATGTCCAGTCACGGCGATACTGCGACGTTCCGGGCAGAGCGGTGGCCGCTTGTCATGCTCGTCATCACCGCATGCGGGTGGGGGCTCAACTGGACGGTCCTGAAATTTGTCCTGCAGGATTGGCCTGCGCTGTTTGCGCGTGGCGTCGCCGGGTTGATCGGAGCAACTGCGCTGGCGACCGTCGCCTTGCTGCGACGCGAGAGCCTTGCACTCCCGCGCGCGGATCGCCGGGCAGTGGCCATTGGAGCTGGCATCAATGTCTTCGCGTGGATGGGCTTTACCGCGCTGTCGCTCAACTGGCTGACCGTCACGGAGGGGGCTCTCATTGCCTACTCCATGCCGATCTGGGCGATGTTGCTGGCATGGCCCGTCAATGGCGAACGGCCGACATGGCGAAGCGTGCTGTCGGTCGGGTTGGGGATGACAGGGATCGCCGTGCTAATGGGCGGTCCCAATGTCGGGAGCGAGAAAGTGCCGGGCATCGCCCTGGCACTCGCGGCTGCCATCCTGTTCGCCACCGGCACGGTGATCGGTCGCAAGTCCACCCGAATGCCGCTTACGGCCTTCATGGCGTGGCAGGTCGGCCTGGGCTGTCTTCCGATGGTCCTCATCGGCCTGTTCTTCGAGCAGCCACGCATCCTCGCGCTGTCGACAAATGGCCTCTACGGCTTGCTCTATATGGCCCTTGGGCCGATGGCGCTTTGCTACCTCACATGGTTTTCAGCCCTCAGGCGGCTGCCAACATCCCTTGCGGCGACGGGAATGCTCACCGTCCCGATCGTTGGAACCTTGTCTGCTGCGGCGCTGCTCGGCGATGCGCTCGGCCAGAAGCAGGCTTTGGCCATCCTGCTGACGCTGACAGGGGTGGGAATGGCGCTCAGCGCCCGGCAGCCGTCGGCACGGTGAGATCTGAAGACCGCTGCCGATATTCGCATGCCGCCCGTGAGCCGACGCCGGCAGCGGCCGCTTTCGGGCTGCGCCGCGCGTCACTCCCGAGAGGGCAGGGGCGTGCCGTGAGACAGGATCTGGCGCGTCGGTTCAGTCTTGCACGGCTGCTTTGGGACGCGACGAGATCTCGGCACAGGTCGATCGGAGCCGGAGGTCAGGGGCGGCATCGATGCGCAGGTCGCCCGCAATACCACGCTTTACGCCTCAGCCGGCTACTCGGTCGGCTTCGACGGGCGCTCCCGCGCCTATGACGGCCGCCTCGGCGTCAAGGTCACGTGGTCGGCGGCGGCCCGCGGCGGCTTCGCCTTTCTGAGTCGGGTTAACGTGGCCCTAACGATGTAAGTTCATGTTTCTCAAAGAGCCTTGCCTGAGAGACATCCATGCCGACCCGTCGTTGCTTTACCATGTCTGCCTTGACCTTTGCCGCTGCCGGGCTCGCAGGGTGCGGCACGAGAAGCAGCGTCGGGCTGCCAAAAGTTTCCCCGGCCAGGGCGAGCCCGACGCGCACATTGGCGCGCCCGAACTACGCCGAAGTCTACACGGATTATCCAGGCGAGCGGTTTACGGTCCAGACGGTGGATTATCGAAAGATCGATCCGGGCTATCTGCGCCAGACTGTCGAGCTTTCGCGAGACGAGACCCCGGGCTCGATCATCGTCGATCCGGCCTCTTACCATCTGTATTTCGTCGAAACGCCCCGCGTTGCGACCCGCTATGGCGTCGGTGTTGGACGTGAGGGCTTCGGCTGGTCCGGCCTGGCGCGGGTCAACATGAAGCGGGACTGGCCCGATTGGGTTCCGCCGCGCGAAATGATCGAGCGTGAGCCGGCAATCAAGGCCCAGCTCGAGAAGACGTCGAGGGGCCTTGGCGTGCGCGGCGGCCCCAATAGTCCGCTGGGCGCGCGGACACTGTATCTTTTCGGCGAAGGCCGGGATCTTGGCTACCGAATTCACGGCACTCTGGAACCCTACAGCGTCGGCACCAACGTCTCGTCGGGCTGCATCCGGATGATCAATCAGGATATCGTGCATCTCTACGCACGCGTCGCCCCCGGAACGCCTGTTACCGTACTGGCTGCGTGACATTCGGCCGGGCGGCGCGGCGCTGTTCACGCCGCGACCCGTGTTCGGCTCCGACGGTCGCCCGCATCCGGTCAGTGCCCAGGGGCTTTTCCCGCCGGCGTGTTGCTTTCGATCTGCGAGACATGGTTGAGGGCGATGACCCATCGGTTGTCGCGCTTGCGCCTCAGGCGGGTGTTGACGCCGGTCTGGTTGCCGGCGGCGCGCACCAGCTTGTCGTCACTGATCAGCTGGGCGGCATCGGGTGCCAGCATGTCGATGCGGATGTCGGGAAAGGCGATGCGACCGGAGAGGGATGGGACATCGGACCGGACACGTCATCCCGTCCGATAGTCCTCGGATGCGAGCCTTGATCAGGACGCGCGCGGGTAGCGTGTAAAGAACGTCGCAAAGCGCTCGCTCGATCGCATGATGTGGCTGCGCATGGCCTCTGCCGCCGCGTCCGCATCCCGCGCTCGCAAGGCGCAGAGGATCCGCGCATGCTCGTCATTGGCCTCAGAGGTCGCCTGTGAATGATAGAAGAGCCGGAAAAGATGCACATGCGTATGCAGGTTCGACAGCGCCTCGCGCACCAATTCGTTGCCGCTGCCTGCCGCGATCAGATCATGAAATTCGCTGTCACGTTGCGCGAATTGACCATAGGCAGTCTGCGGATCCTCGGCCTCGAGGGCTTTCATCTCCTGCGCCATGCTTTCCAGGGCTTCAATCGAGGCGTCGGACATGGTGATGGCGGCCTTCGCCGCGGCGAAGGGCTCTAGCAGCAGGCGCAGTTCGTAGAGCTGCTCAAGGCGTGACTTGTTTAACTGGTCGGCAGCGCTGTAGCCGACAAGGTGCCGCTTGACGACCAGCCCCTGTGTCTCCAGCCGCGAGAGCGCCTCCCGGATCGGTGTTTGGGAGACGCCGAGTTCACGCACCAGATTATCCACCGAGATCCGCCCACCCGGGGCAATCTTGTGGGACATGAGCTGGGCATAGATTGCGTTGTAGACTTCGTCGCCCAGCCGGGTCGGGCGCCGCAGCACGGTCGGTGCTGTGAAACTTTGTTTCTCCGAACTGCTGTCTTTCGGCATTTGTTTGCTCCCAGCCTTGACGCCCCAAAATCCTAGCATCATAGTCCGCCCACCTCAATCCTATATCCGATCGGATTTGATATCATGCGGCTGCTTGAGGTTTCGAAGGTGAGGGACGTGGCGGGCAGGGCGCTCGCCCAGGCGGGGGTTCCTGCCGATCATGCCGTGCTCCAGCTCGACCTCCTGCTCGAAGCCGAGCTCCGCGGCGTCCCGTCTCACGGCCTGCTGCGGCTTGACCGGGTCATTGAACGGATCGCCAACGGCGTCGCCAACCCTCATGCCAAGGGGCGCCAGACTTGGCGATCCGATGCCTTCCTGGCGGTGGACGGGCAGATGGGCCTCGGCCCGGTCGTCGCCAACGCAGCGATCGCCGTAATTCAGGAGCGGGCCCGACGAACCGGCATCGCGCTGGCTGCCATCACCAACTCGAACCATCTCGGCATGCTCGGCTGGTACGCCGAAAACGTCGCGGCCCAGGGCCAGGCGCTCATCGCACTCTCGACAAGCGAAGCTCTCGTGCATCCATGGGGTGGGCGAAAGGCGCTCATCGGCACCAATCCCATTGCGATCGGCGTGCCGACGGAGGGCGAGCCCTTCGTCATGGATACGGCGACCAGCATCGTGTCGATGGGTGAAATCCATGATCACGCGCATCGTGGCGCGGGCATCCCCGAACACTGGGCGCTCGACGCCGACGGCAACCCGACGACCGATCCGAACCGCGCCAAGACCGGGGCGCTCGCCTCCTTCGGCGGAGCCAAGGGCTATGCGCTCGGGCTTGCTTTCGAATTGCTGGTGACCAGCCTTGCCGGCGCCGCCATCGGCCCTGATGTGCGCGGCACGCTCGATGCGACCGATATCTGCAACAAGGGCGACGTGTTCATCGTCATCGACGGGCCGCAGCCCAGGCTGGCTGACTATCTCGATCTCATCCGAGGCACCGAGCCCGCCCAGGGGTTCGATCGCGTTCTTGTGCCCGGCGACAGAGCCCGCGAATGCCGCAAGCAGCGCCTCGTCGAAGGAATACCCGTCGCCGAAGAGGTCTGGGAGCGCCTGCAGGTGCTCGCGAACTCACCCATCTCCCCCAACCGCAAATATGGTTAGAGCGAATGCCCGCAACCTTGTTCGGAACTCTTCGCACCCCGCGAAACCTGGTGTTTGGAGCTGGTCAGCGTGGCGCGTTGCCAGCGTTCGCCCGCTCGCTCGGGCAGCGCGCCCTGGTCGTGACGGATGAGCGCCTGGCGGCGGATCCGACCTTCGCCGCACTGATCGACGCCATCGGCCGTGCTGGCGTTGCCACGAAGGTCTTTTCAGGGACGATCGCAGAGCTTCCCGCATCCTGCATCACCGCAGGCGTTGAAACAGGCCGTGGCTTCGATCCCGATCTGATCATCGGCATTGGCGGCGGAAGCTGCATCGACGCCGCCAAGGTGATCGCGTTGATACTGGCGCATGGCGGAACGGCCAGCGACTACTACGGCGAATTCAAGATCCCTGGCCCGGTGCTGCCGCTCATCGCGGTGCCGACGACATCGGGCACCGGCTCCGAGGTCACGCCGGTTGCCGTGATCGCCGACCCCGATCGCGCCGTGAAAGTCGGAATCGCCAGCCCCCATCTTATCCCGCACACCGCGATCTGCGACCCTGAACTGACCTATTCATGCCCGCCGTCGCTGACGGCCATTTCCGGCGCCGATGCCTTGACCCATGCCATCGAAGCCTTCACCACAATCCGGCGCGACCCGACCGCGACCATCGCTCACGAACACGTCTTTCTCGGCAAGAACGCCCTGAGCGATCACTATGCGCGGTTGGCGATCTCCCATATCGCAGCAAGTCTCAAACCGGCCTACGACAACGGAGCCGACACGGTTGCCCGCGAGCGCCTGATGCTGGGGGCGACGGCCGCGGGCCTGGCCTTCGGCACGGCCGGCACTGCCGCGGCCCATGCTATCCAGTATCCGGTGGGGGCCCTGACCCATACGCCGCATGGCGCGGGCGTTGCGGTGATGTTGCCCTATGTCATGGAGTTCAACCGGTCGCATGCTCGCGCCGCCATGGCCGAGATCGCCGATGCGATGGGCGTCGAGACAACCGGGCTCTCGGAGGACCGGAAGGCAAGTGCCGCCATCGACGCTGTCGCGGCGCTCTTCGGGTCGATCGGAATACCCCGCACCATCGCGGAGCTCGGGGTCGGGCGCGACCAGCTGCCCCTCGTGGCCGAACAAGCCATGGGCGCTGCGCGTTTGATCAAGAACAACCCACGTCCACTCGACCCGGAGTCGATGGCGGCGCTTGTCGCTGCCGCCTTCCACGGGGATCGCAGCGCGGCTGCGCGACTGGCTTCATAAGGGAAAGGCACCCCGCAGATGAACCTTCATCAAACGACGGCCGCTCGGCTCAGCTTCGACATTGCGGATGTCCCGACCGATCTCTTCATCGCCGGCAAATGGCGGATGGGCGCGACCGGGAAACGCATCGAGGTCCATGACCCATCGACGCAGGCCGTCATCGCCTCCGTTGCCGATGCCAGCATTGACGACGCCCTGGATGCCGTGCGGGCGGCCCATGAGGCAGGCCCGGCCTGGGCGGCCACGCCGCCGCGCAAGCGGTCCGAGATCCTGCGCCGCTGCTTCGAACTCATGATGGAGCGCAGGGACTTTCTGGCCGAACTGATCTCGCTTGAGAACGGCAAGGCGCTCAGCGACGCCAAGGGCGAGGTCGCCTACGCCGCCGAGTTCTTTCGCTGGTTCTCGGAAGAGGCGGTGCGCCTGAATGGCGACCTGTCGATCGCGCCGAGCGGCGCCAACCGGATCCTGGTTGAGCACCAGCCGATCGGCGTTGCCGTGCTGGTCACGCCCTGGAACTTCCCGGCTGCCATGGCGACACGGAAAATCGGCCCGGCCCTTGCCGCCGGCTGCACGGTCGTGCTCAAGCCTGCCACCGAGACGCCCCTCACAGCCTATGCCCTTGCGGCTCTCTACGCGGAAGCCGGCGTGCCCGATGGCGTCGTCAACGTGATCACGACCTCCCGCTCGGGCGCGACGGTCAGCGCGATGCTGCACGATCCGCGCGTTCGCAAACTCTCGTTCACGGGCTCGACCGAAGTGGGGCGCAAGCTTCTGCACGAGGCCGCCGATACGGTGATTTCCTGCTCGATGGAACTCGGTGGCAATGCCCCGTTCATCGTTTTCGACGACGCCGATCTCGAGGCCTCCCTGGATGGCGCGATGATCGCCAAGATGCGCAACGGCGGTGAAGCCTGCACGGCGGCCAACCGCTTCTACGTTCAGGAAGGCATCCTGGCCGCCTTCTCGAAGGGGCTGGCGGAACGGATGGGCGGCTTGGTCGTCGGCGCCGGCTACGATGCCGCGACCCAATGCGGCCCGCTCATCAATGCCGATGCCGTCAGCCGCATCGATGGCCTCGTCGAGGATGCCGTCAAGCGCGGCGCGACGGTGCTGACAGGTGGCAAGCCGCTCGACCGCAAGGGCTTTTACTATCCACCGACCGTGCTGAGCGGGGTTCCGACCGATGCTGCCATCAGCAGCGATGAGATCTTCGGTCCCATTGCGCCAATCTCGTCCTTCAGGACCGAGGAGGAGGTGATCCGCCTGGCCAACGACACCGAGTACGGGTTGATCTCATATGTCTACACGCGCGACCTTTCCAGGGGATTGCGCGTCGCCGGCAAGCTTGAAAGCGGCATGGTCGGCCTGAATCGAGGGCTCGTGTCGGACCCGGCCGCCCCGTTCGGCGGCACCAAGCAGAGTGGCCTCGGCCGCGAGGGCGCGCATCACGGCATCCTCGAATTCTGTGAGACGAAATACGTCGCAGTGAGCTGGTGATCTCCCTGCGATGATCATGTGGGTGGAAAGCACGAAGGGTGGCTCATAATGAAGATTGCCAAGGTGGAGACATTCCAGGTCGAGTGGGGCGCGTCCGCAAAGGGGGGGCGCAGCGCATTCGTGCGGATCGAGACCGAGGATGGTCAATATGGCCTGGGTGAAGCCTCGCCCATGCAAGGCGGTCTGGCTTCGCTTGTCATTATCGCCAACGACATGGCGCCGGCCCTGATCGGGAAGGATGCTCTCGACCATGCCGTCCTGCTGGACACCCTGTTCCACAAATGCGTCAAGCTCGGACCGGAAGGGGCCACGACGGCCGCACTCGCCGCGCTCGACATCGCGCTCTGGGACCTCAAGGGAAAGCTCCTGGGCCAGCCCGTCCATAAGCTTCTCGGCGGGGCCTGGCGCACGGCTCTGCCCTGCTATGCCTCAGTCGGCGGCAATGCCTGGCGCACCGTGGACCAGGTCGTCGAAGTCGTCATGCGGCGCGTGGAGAAGGAGCGGCCCGCGGCGGTGAAGATCCGCTGGGACGGCGACCGGACCAGGCAGGACGTCGATATTCCCGGGGACATTGCCAAGGCCAAGGCTGTCCGCAAGGCGCTGGGCGATGAGTTCGTGCTCGGGTTCGACGCCAATAACGGCTATTCGGTCGGCGGCGCGATGCGTGTCGGCCGGGCGCTCGAAGACCTTGGCTACACGTGGTTCGAAGAGCCCGTTCAGCACTACCATGTCGCTGCCATGGGCGAGGTCGCCCAGCGCCTCGACATCACCGTGTCCGCCGGCGAGCAGACCTATACGCTCCAGGGGCTCAAGGACCTGATCAATGCCGGCGTGCGCATGGTGCAGCCTGATATCGTCAAGATGGGAGGCATCACCGGGCTGATGCAATGCGCCGCCATCGCCTATGCTCATGGCGTCGAGCTCGTCCCGCACCAGACCCAGCCTTCCGTCGGCCACCTCGCCAATATTCACGTGCTGTCGACCATCATGCATCTCAGCAAACCGGTCGAATTGGCGGATAACTGGGAGCGGGCCGGATCGCTCTTCAAGAAGAACCCGTCCGAGCCCATCGATGGCCGCTTCGAATTGCCGACGGCCCCTGGACTCGGAATGGAATTCGACGAGGCCGAGATGATAAAGCGGAGCATTCCCATCAGCGCCTGACGTCAGAACAAAACAAAAAGGGAGGAAAAAACAATGAAACTAACCAGAAGAACGTTTCTCGCTCAGGCCTCGACGATTGCAGCAGCCGCGGCGATGGGGGCTCCCGTCGCTCATGCAAAGGACGAGGCGATCTCGATCGCCCTGGCGGCGCGCTCGCCCACGAGCATCAACCCGCAGCAGCCCGGGATGACCGGGGGCGACAACTGGGCGATTCACCAGGTGTTCGATACCCTCGTGAAATCAGACGAAGGGACGTTTGCAATCCGGCCTGAGGACTTCCGCCCCAGTCTCGCCGAGAGCTGGGAAAGCTCCGAGGATGCCAAGACGTGGACCTACAAGCTGCGCCGGGGGGTGAAGTTCCACAAGGGCTACGGTGAAATGACGGCTGACGATGTCGTCTTCACCTTCGCCCGGCATCTCGATCCGAAGATCGTGACCAACCAGAAGCCGCTCTACTCCAATATCGACGCGGTCAAGGCGCTCGATCCCCACACCGTCCAGTTCACCCTCAAACGGCCCGACCCGCTGTTCAATGGCAGCGTCGTGACCACGCTTGCGGCCTCGATCCTCTGCCGGAAGGCCTTCGAGGAGAGGGGCAAGGACTTCGCCATGAACCCGGTCGGGACGGGCCCATACCAGGTGGAAAGCGTCAGCCCCAGCGACGGAATCCAACTGGCTGCCTTCCCAGATCACTTCGCTGGGCCGGCGGTTACCAAGACGATCCATGTCCGCTTCATTGCCGACACAACCGCGCGAACCCTCGCCTTCGCCTCAGGCCAGGTCGACATGATCGAAGGCGTCCGCTCTCCCGGCTGGCTCCCATCGATGCGTCAGCGCTCGGCCAGCACGATCTTCGACGCCACGGCACCCGGCAGCTTCAACCTGCTCCACCTGAACCTGACGCGGCCGCCGCTGAACGATATCCGCGTGCGGCAGGCGATCCGCTACGCCATCAACAGCGACCAGATCGCAGCGGCGTTTGCCGGTCTTGCGGTCCCGATGGTCGGGGTCATCGCTCCGCAATTCGCCGGAGCGGTCAAGAAAGCGGATTTGCCGCCCGAGCTGCAGTTCAACTACGATCCCAAGAAGGCCAAGGCGCTGCTGGCCGAGGCGGGGCACCCTGGCGGCGTGACCATTCCCTGCTTCACCAGCCAGCGTGAGGATTATGCGGCGATCATGCTGATGCTCCAGGAGCAGCTGCGCGCCGTCGGCATCAATCTCGATCTCAAGATCATCGACCATGCGACCATGCATTCCGAGAACCGCAAGGACCGGAATTCGATCGCCCTGTACTCGTCCAGCTACCCGCCGGTGCCGACGCAGCCCTTCCTGCAGCTGTTGTCGGCCGAGGCGGACGTGAAGGCCGATGGCGCTGGAGCGGAAAACTACAGCCACTACGGCGTCGCCATTCCCGGTATCGACGCACTCATCGAAAAGGCTCAGGACGAGCCCGATTTCAACAAGCGCATCGCGCTCATCCAGGACATCGAGAAGCAGGTCCTGCGTGATCTGCCGCTCCTTGGGATTGTCACGCTCTCCTATGTCATCGCGCGCAATCCGCGTGTGAACATCGGATTCCCGGTCAAGTCTGGCTACGCCTATTGGCGTTTGAACAAGGCCACGCGCGTCTAAAGGGGTAGACCATGCTGCGTGTCATCGGAGCGAGACTGCTCGATGCCGTGCCGACGGTCCTGCTGGTGCTGACGCTCGTGTTCATCGCGCTGCGCCTGCTCCCTGGGGACCCGGCACTCGTCGCCCTCGGCGATTATGCGACCGCGGAACAGCTTGCGCTGTTTCGCGAGCAAATGGGGCTGAATGCCCCTCTCTGGCAGCAGTACTTCACCTTCATCTGGGACATGCTGACGCTCGATTTCGGGCAGTCCCTGATCGATCGAACGCCGGTCCTCCGGCTGCTGGCCGATAATCTGCCCTACACGATCGAGCTGACGCTTGTCGCGACGGGGATGGGGCTGCTCGTCGGGATACCGCTCGGGGTGGTCGCGGCGGTCAACCGCAACAAGCTCCCCGACGCCGGCGTTCGCGTGTTCTCTCTCATCGGCTACGCGATCCCGGACTTCTATCTCGGGGCGCTCCTGCTGATCGTGTTTGCCCTGACCCTCGGCTGGTTCCCGATCAATGGCGGGGGCACCGGATTTGTCGACCGGATGTACCATGTGTTCCTGCCGGCGGTGACACTCGCCATGGTCAAGACGGCCTTCCTCGGCCGGTTGACACGAACCTCCCTGCTCGAGGTCCTTGGCAAGGACTACATCCGCACGGCACGGGCAAAAGGCGCACGGGAGAACCGCGTCATCTACCGGCATGGGCTGCGCAACGCCTTGCTGCCGATCACGACCGGGCTGGGGCTCAGCCTTCTGGCGACGCTGTCTGGGTCGGTCGCGATCGAACTGGTCTTCAACCGGCCAGGCATCGGCGAAGTCCTGATCAGCGCAATCGCCAAGCGGGACTATCCGGTCATCCAGGCGGGCGTCGTGGTGTTCGCCTTCTTCGTTGTTCTGATCAACCTGCTGGTCGACCTCGCCTACATCGTGGTCGATCCCAGAATTCGGGTGAAGTGATGACACTTGCCACGGAACAGACCCATGTTCTCGCGCCCGAAGAGCCGCGTTTCGGATTGCTGCGCAGCATCATCCTGGGCCAGCCCTCCACGATCGTGGCGACGATCATTATCGCCGTCTTCCTTGCCATCGCCGTTCTGGCGCCTGCGATTGCACCTTATGATCCGCTGGCGCAGAGCTATCTCGCGATCAACGCATACCCGTCGGCCGAACACTGGCTCGGCACGGACCAGTTCGGACGAGACGTGCTGTCGCGCCTGATCTTCGGATCACGCAATTCGCTGATCTTCGGTCTGATCTCTCCGACGCTGGCGGCGATCTTCGGCACGGCGCTTGGCGTTGCGGCCGGGTATTTCGGCGGAATCATCGATCGTCTGGTGACCCGGATCATCGACCTCCTGCTGGCTTTCCCGGAGTTGCTGCTCGCCATCATGATCGCAGCCGTGCTCGGCGGCGGCTTCTGGAACGTCGTGGCGGTGATAACCATCGCGTTCGTGCCGGGCTTTGCCCGCGTGGCGCGGGCCTCGACGCTCGCGGTCAAGCAGGAACCCTATGTGGAAGCGGCCATCGCTGCGGGTGTCACCACGCCCATGATCATCGCCCGGCATGTGCTCCCGAATATCTCGGCGCCCATCGTGGTGCTGATGACGCTGTGGGTCGCATCGGCCATTCGGCTCGAGGCCTCCCTCAGCTTCCTTGGGATCGGCACCCAGCCGCCCAATCCGAGCTGGGGCAACATCATCCGCGACGGCCTGGGAAACATCTTTGGCTCCCCCTGGCCGATCATCGGAGCGGGCTTCGCCATCACGATGGTCGTCCTGGCCTTCAACCTGATCGGCGATGCCGCCCGCGACGTGCTCGATCCGGAGACCGCTCAATGACGCCACCTCTTCTGAAAGTGGAGAATCTGGCGGTCGAATTCGGGCCGAAGACCAATCCCATCCGTGCCGTCAACGGCGTGAGTTTCGAGATCGAGGCCGGCGGCGCCGTTGGCATCGTCGGCGAGTCCGGGTCGGGGAAGTCGATCACGTCGCTGTCGATCCTGCGGCTGATCCCCGAGCCGCCGGGCCGCATCGTGCAGGGCCGGGTCGAGCTCAACGGGGTCAATCTTCTCGATCTGCCCCGGGCGAAAATGCCCGATATCCGCGGGCGCGACATCGCGATGATCTTCCAGGAGCCGATGAGTTCGCTCAACCCCCTGATGACCATTGGCGATCAGATCGGCGAAGCCATCATGCTCCATTCCCCGCTCGATCGCGAAGCGCGGCGGCGCCGGGTGATCGAGGTGCTGAACCTTGTGGGGATTCCCGATGCCGCGGGCCGGGTCGGCGCCTATCCTCACCAGTTCTCGGGCGGGATGCGCCAACGCGTGATGATCGCGATGGCGCTCGCCTGCAGCCCCAAGCTGTTGATCGCCGACGAGCCGACAACCGCGCTCGACGTCACGATCCAGGCCCAGGTGCTCGAACTGATGAAGCGGGTCCGGTCCGCGACGAACACTGCAATCCTCCTGATCTCGCACGATCTGGGCGTCATTGCCGATGTCTGCGAACGGGTCATCGTCATGTATGCCGGCCGTGTCGTGGAAGACGGCGACGTGCGATCGATTTTCCGCAGGCCAAGTCATCCGTATACGCGCGGTCTGCTGGAATCGATCCCCCACCTCAGGGACCAGCGCCGGCGCCTGTTCCAGATTCCCGGCTCGGTGCCCTTGCCGGGCACCGTCAAGCAGGGCTGCCCGTTCTACTCCCGCTGTTCGCTGCGGGTTGACGAATGCGCCAGGGAAATGCCGCCGATGTTCCGCTTCGGCGAGCACCATACAGCGGCCTGCTGGGTCACAGCAAAGGCGGAGGCCGTCCAATGATCGAGCCGCTTATCCGGACCGAGAATCTCAGCAAGACCTTTGGCGACGCCGGCGGCCTTTTCCGCAGATCGAACAGCAGCAGTGTCCGCGCCGTGGACGGCGTGTCCTTTTCGATCAACCGCGGCGAGACTGTCGCGGTCGTCGGTGAGTCCGGCTGTGGCAAGTCCACCATGGGGCGGCTGCTGCTGCGCTTGATCGATGCGACCGAAGGCAGCGTCTTCTTCGAGGGAACGGACATCAACACGCTCTCGCGCAGCGAGATGCGGCAGATGCGCCGAAAGGCACAGATGGTGTTTCAGGATCCCTACGGATCCCTGAGCCCGCGCAGGAGCATCGCCGACATCGTCGCCGAACCGCTCGAGGCTTTCGGCCTCGTCCGTAATCGGCGGGAGAAACGGGAGCGGGTCGCGGAACTTCTGAACCAGGTCGGGCTGTCCCCCAGCTTCATGGACCGGAACCCGCGCCAGTTCTCGGGCGGCCAACGTCAGCGGATCGGCATTGCTCGGGCCATTTCCGTCGATCCGAGTTTCGTCGTGGCCGATGAGCCCGTCTCCGCCCTGGACGTCTCGGTGCAGGCGCAGATCGTCAACCTGCTGCAGGACCTGCAGGAGCAGAAGCGCTTCACATATCTCTTCATTGCCCATGACCTCGCCGTGGTCCGGCACATCGCTGACCGCGTCATGGTGATGTATCTCGGACGCGTCGTTGAGATCGGGCACAAGGAGCAGATCTATTCGGCCCCGCAACACCCCTACACCCAGGCGCTCCTGTCGGCGGCCCCCGAGCCTGACCCGGATTTCAAGGCCAGGCGCATCATTCTCGAAGGCGACGTCCCCAGCCCGACACGCGTTCCTTCGGGGTGCAGTTTTCACACCCGTTGCCCGCTGGTGCAGGACATCTGCAAGGCAGAACGCCCGGCATTGCGGGACGTCGCGCCCGGCCAGAGTGCGGCGTGCCACTTTGCAAGGCCGAACCCCATTACGAATTGAGCCGAGCGCTTCGCGTCGGGGCGAAGACGGGCCGAAGCCGCCCATACCGCAATACCTTGTGGGGCCGGGCGTCAATGCCGCGATCCACGCTCAAGATACGCTTGAATAGGGTCGAGAGCTCAGTTGACCTTCATCTCGAGGGCCGGGGCCACCGGGACAAGGTGCAGGAGCGGCTCCGATGCTTGCGGAGATG
The DNA here is from genome assembly GCF_001748145.1 of Bosea sp. BIWAKO-01. NCBI lineage: Bacteria > Pseudomonadati > Pseudomonadota > Alphaproteobacteria > Hyphomicrobiales > Alloboseaceae > Allobosea > Allobosea sp. BIWAKO-01. Next base: position 6,446,355 of record NZ_BCQA01000001.1, on the reverse strand, counting down.
TCGCTGCGGCCAAGTTGACGAGGCCGATCCTGTCGTTCCGCCGGATCGCCTGCGGCGGCTGCCCGAAGGCTCGCACAAAGGCCCGGCGCATCCGTTCGCGGTCAGCGAAGCCGGTCTCACGCGCGACCATGTCCATGGAGTGGCGACCCTGCTCCATCATCAGCCGCGCGGCCTCGACGCGCAGCTGTTCCACCGCTTTGGCCGGAGATCGACCCGTTTCGGCGAGAAACGTGCGACTGAATTGTCGAGGGCTGAGGTGAGCGGCGTCCGCAAGCTGGTCTACCGAAATCGCCGCGCCCAGATGCTGTTGGGCATAGGCAAGCGCGTTCTGGACGCGGTCGGACTTGGGAGCGATCTCCAGGAGCGCTGAATGCTGAGACTGGCCACCCGCGCGGCGGTGATAAACGACGAGCGATTTGGCAACGCGGCCCGCCACCTCCACGCCGAAGTCCTTCTCGACCATGGCCAGCGAGAGATCGATTCCAGCGGTTGCGCCGGCCGAGGTCCAGATCGACCCGTCGATGATGAAGATGCGGTCTTCCTCGACCTTGATGTTCGGAAAACGCGACTGAAGCTCGCGCGCATTCCGCCAGTGCGTTGTCGCACGCCGGCCGTTCAGCAAGCCGGCTTCAGCCAGGATGAAGGTGCCGTTGCAGATCGCTGCAATGCGGCGCGTGCTGCCCTGCGCCGATCGTAGGAGGTCGAGCAGGCCCGCAGTTGGCTGCGGGGGGCCGATCCCGGCTCCCACGATGAGCGTGTCGATCTCACCGGGCTCGAATGCTGTCGTCTCGATGATCATGCCGAGCGAGGAACTGACCGGGCCACCGGTCTCGGACAGCACGCGAATGTCGTAGCGCTGCTCGCCCGCGAGCATGTTTGCGAACTCGAATACGGACGCCGCCGCCAGGGACATCATCTGGAACCGCGGGACAAGGATGAACCCGATGCGATGCATGGCGTGGCTCCGACCTGATGTCCGGAATCGCTGTGTAAACGACTTAGGAGGCGAGTGCTAGAAAGCCTAGGTTGTGCCTCCCAGTCGGCCCGATGCTTGCTGAAGAAAGGCAGATATTGTCATGTTCCAGGATAATAAAGGCACGGCCCTGATCACGGGCGCATCTTCGGGAATCGGCGCGATTTATGCTGATCGTCTCGCTGCGCGCGGCTATAATCTCATTATCGTCGCTCGAAATAAGGACAGGCTTGACAGGCTGGCGGCCGATATTTCCGAGCGCACAGGACGTTCCGTAGAGGTTGTCGCAGCCGATCTGTCGTCGAAACCGGACCTTGCCCGGGTCGAAACCATCCTCGCGACGGATGCCAGCATAACGGTGCTGGTCAACAATGCGGGGATCGGCGCGCCCGTGCCTACCTGGCAGGCCGATGTCGATCTGATGGAACAGATGATCGACATCAACGTCACGGCCCTCATGCGGCTGGCCTACGCTGCGGTGCCTGGGTTTGTTGCTCGCGGCGCAGGTACGATTGTCAATATCGCCTCGACCGTCGCGCTGGCGCCCGAGTTCCTGCTGAACGGCGTCTATGGCGGCACCAAAGCCTTTGTCGTGGCGCTATCGGCCTCGCTGCAAAACGAACTCGCCGACAAGGGCGTCCGGGTGCAGGTTGTCCTGCCCGGAGCAACGGCCACCGACTTCTGGGACATCTCGGGCGTGCCGCTCGCCGGCGTGCCGACCGAGATCGTGATGCCGGCCGAGGCCATGGTCGACGCGGCGCTCGCCGGCCTCGACCTTGGCGAGACTGTCACCATCCCGGCGCTGCCCGATCGTGCGGGCTGGGACGCATTTGAGCACGCCCGCATCGCGATGGTGCCCAACTTCTCCAAGGCCGAACCAGCCCGGCGCTACCGAGAGGCTCTCGGTTCGGCCTGAGTTCGGCGCTTGGCCTGGCTTCAGACCCTCACGCCTCAACCTGTTGTCAAGGAGAACGCTGATGTCCGCTCGCCCCCAATTGTCGCGTCGCCAGGCGCTTCTGGCGACCGCCGCCTCTGTCGCAGCCTCCGGCCTCGCGCTGCGAAACGATCTCGCCGTAGCTCAGACCACCGCTGCTCCGGCTTCTGTTTCCGGCAGCGATCAAGATGGAGCAATCCGCCCGTTCCGCATCACTGTGCCGGACGCTGCGCTCGTCGATCTTCGCCGCCGCATCGCCGCGACCCGCTGGCCGGATCAGGAGACCGTCCCGGACCGATCGCAGGGCGTCCAGTTGGCGAGGCTGCAAGACCTGGTTCGCACCTGGGGCAGCGACTATGACTGGCGCAAGGCCGAGGCCAGGCTGAACGCTCTCCCGCAGTTCATCACCACGATCGACGGTATCGAGATCCAGTTCGCCCATGTCCGCTCGCCCCATCCGAACGCCATGCCGCTGATCATGACGCATGGCTGGCCGGGATCCGCGCTGGAACTGCTGAAGGTGGTCGGGCCCCTGACCGACCCCACTGCTCATGGCGGCCGGGCGGAAGACGCCTTCCACCTCGTCCTGCCGACCTATCCCGGCTACGGTTTCTCCGGAAAGCCGACAGAGGCGTGGGACCCCGGCCGCGTCGCCCGTGCCTGGGATGTGCTGATGAAGCGGGTAGGCTATGAGCGCTATGTCTCGCAAGGGGGCGACTGGGGCGCGATCATCTCGCAAGTCATGGCCGTGCAGGCCCCCGTGGGGCTGCTCGGCATCCATACCAATATGCCCGGCACGACGCCTCCGAGCGTGCTCAGGCTGATCCGCAACAGGGAGCCGGCGCCGGCTGAGTTCTCGGCCGGCGAGAAGCTGGCATTCGCCGGGCTTGAGACCTTCTATCGCAAGGGCTTCGGCTACGCCGAGATGATGAACACACGGCCGCAGACGCTGGGCTATGGGCTCTCGGACTCGCCGGTGGCGCTCGCTGCCTTCCTTTACGAGAAGATCGCGACCTGGACGCATAGCGGCGGCGATCCCGAACGGGTGCTGACGCGGGAGGAGATCCTCGACAACATCACGCTTTACTGGCTGACTAACACCGGCACCTCTTCCTCGCGCTCCTACTGGGATGCTGCGCAGGGCGAGGGCGGGCCGTTCAACGCGATTGAGATCGCGAAAGTGCCTGTCGCCGTTACCGTATTCCCCGGCGAGATCTACCGCGCGCCGCGGAGTTGGGGCGAGCAGAGCTTCAAGAAGCTGATCTACTGGAACGAGGTCGACAAGGGCGGGCACTTCGCCGCCTGGGAACAGCCCGAGCTGTTCGCGGCCGAGGTCCGGGCGGCATTCAAGCCGCTTCGCTCCGCGTAGCCGAGCAACCAAGCTACCATGCCGAAGGAGGCCGGACGGTGACCGCCGGCCTCCGCAATGCTCTCCGCGCCGAGGCCGATGAGGTAACACGGTGGCGGGGACGGCGACTGGGCTGAGTGGGGAACAGATGACAAGGCCGATGTGCTGCTGCCGCCTTGATCTGCGAGGCGGACATCAGTCGCATGAGCTCAAGATGCGCGTCCCTCGACGCTGCCGAGCGGCCAGGCAGACGCATAGTGGCAAGCGACCAGATGGCCGTCGCCGACGGGTCTCGCTTCCGGCACCTCCGACTTGCAGCGCGGTTGGGCGATCGGGCAGCGGGGGTGGAAGCGGCATCCCGTCGGGATCGCGGCCGGGCTGGGCGGATCGCCGGGCAGCAGGATGCGGTCCCGGGCCTTCGCGGGGTGCGAAATCGGCACGGCCGAGAGCAGCGCATGGCTGTAGGGGTGTTGAGGGGCCGAAAAGAAGGTGGTCTTCGGCGCGATTTCGACGATCTGGCCGAGATACATCACGGCCACGCGGCTCGCCATATGCTTCACGCTCGCCATATCATGCGAGATGAAGAGATAGGCGGTGCCTTGCTCGTCCTGGAGGTCCTGCAGCAGGTTGATGACCTGGGAGCGCACGGAGACGTCGAGAGCAGAGACCGGTTCGTCGGCGACGATGAGCTTGGGCCGCATCGCGAAGGCGCGGATGATGCCGAGGCGCTGGCGCTGCCCGCCTGAGAACTGGCGCGGCCATTGGCTGACATGGCGGGCGCTGAGCCCGACTGCCTCCAGCAGGCGCACGGCGGCGCTGGTCCGTTCGCCCCGCTGCGAGACGAGGCCATGCACTGCGAGCGGCTCCGTCACGATCGATCCGGCTCGCATGCGTGGGTCCAGCGACGAGAACGGATCCTGGAAAATGAACTGCAGATCGCGGCGGATGGCCTTCATGCGCGGCTGCGACAGGCCGGCGATGTCCTGTCCCTCGAACAGGATGCGCCCCGCGGTCGGATCGGCCAGGCGCAGCACGAGCCGCGCCAGGGTGGATTTGCCGCAGCCGGATTCGCCGACCAGGGCGAGCGTCTCGCCGGCATGGAGATCGAGCGACACACCGTCGACAGCCCGAATGCCGCCGGGAGCCCTGCCAAAGGTCTTCTGCAAACCCTCGAGGCGCAGGAGTGGTTCGTTCATGAGTTTGCGTCCGCGCTCATCGCTGTCGCCCGGGCGGCCGCCAACCGGGTGCTCTGCCGCGCCCAGCATGCGGCCCGGTGGCCGTCCTCGACCGGTTCGAGCGGTGGCACCTGCCGGGAACACGGGTCGAGGCGCTCGGGGCAGCGGGGATGGAAGGCGCAACCCGTCGGCATCTCCGTCAGATGCGGCACGGCGCCGCCGACCGTCGGCAACCGCCGTACGGACGGTGTCTCCAGCGAGGGCGTCGCAGCCAGCAGACCGACCGAATAGGGGTGGCTCGGCGCATCGAACAGGCGAAGGGACGTCGCCTCCTCGACGACCCGGCCGCCATACATCACCGCGACACGGTCGGTCAGTTCGGCGACCACGCCGAAATCATGGGTGATGATGATCACGGCCAGGTTCATGTCCCGGCGCAGACGGCGCAGCAGATCGAGCACCTGCGCCTGGATGGTGACGTCGAGCGCGGTGGTTGGCTCGTCGGCGATCAGGATCTGCGGATCGCAGGAGAGCGCCATCGCGATCATGACACGCTGGCGCATGCCCCCCGACAGCTCGTGCGGATAGGCGGCAGCGCGCTTGTCGGGCGCTGGAATGCCGACGAGGCTCAGGAGTTCGATGGCGCGCGTGCGGGCGGCTGCTCGCGAGAGGCCGAGATGCCGCCGCAGCGGCGCGCCGATCTGCTCGCCCACGGTCATGATCGGGTTCAGCGCCGTCATCGGCTCCTGGAAGATCATGCCGATGCGCCTGCCGCGGATCGCATCGAGGGACTGGCGCGGCAGGGTCAACAGGTCTTGCCCATCGAACATGACGTGGCCGGCCGTGACGGTGGCCGCTTCCGGCAGCAGGCCGAGCGCAGCCAGTGCGGTCAGGCTCTTGCCGGAGCCGGATTCACCGACGAGGCCGAGGCATTCGCCAGGATGGAGATCGAGATCGACGCCACGGAGCGCCTGAACCGGGCCGCTCTTCGCGCCGAACGAGACCTGAAGGTCGCGGATGGAGAGCAGCGGCGTCATCGTCCGGTCACCCGGTCGGGATCGAGCCGGTCGCGCAACCGATCGCCGAGGATGTTGAAGGCCAGGACAGTCAGCGTGATCGCGAGCCCGGCGAAGAGGGCGGGGAGGGGCGAGCCGAAGATGTCGGAAACGCCCTCGCGCACCATGTTCCCCCAGGATGGCGCCGGAGCCTGGGCCCCGAGCCCGATAAAGCTGAGCGACGCCTCCAGGCGGATCGCCGAGCCGATCCAGATCGTCAGCATGACGACGAGGGGGCCGGCAATATTGGGCAGGACATGCATGCCGATCGTGCCGAAATTGCCGCGCCCCATGGCGATCGATGCGTCGACATAGGCCTCCCGCTTCACGGAGAGGGCCGAGGCCCGCGAGAGGCGGATGAACGACGGAACGAGGGCTGCTGCGATGGCAATCGACAGGTTCTGCACGCCCGGACCGAGCAGGGCGACGATCAGCACGCCGAGCAGGAGCGGATCGAACGACATCATCATGTCGGTGACGCGGGTGACGATCGCCTCGGCCCAGCCGCCGAAGAAGGCCGACGCCGTGCCCAGGCTGATGCCGATGATGGCCGCCAGAAGGGGGGCGGCGACGCCGATCGTCATCGACAGGCGCGCCCCCTCGATCAGGCGAGAGAAGATGTCGCGGCCATATTCGTCGGCTCCGAGCCAATGCGCGGCGGAGAGCCCCTGATCCGCCGCGGCGAAATCCTGCAGCAACGGGTCATGCGTCTGGAGCCAGGGTGCGAACACGACGACGACCAGCAGCAGCAGCAGGATGGCGACGGCAATGCCCAGGAAGACGCGGTCGAGCATGTCAGGCTCCTTTCACGCGCGGGTCGATGACCACGTAAAGTAGGTCGGTCGCGAGGTTCACCAGGACGACCAGCATCGAGAGAAGCACGAGGCCTCCCTGGATGAGGCTGTAGTCGCGGGCGGTCACCGCGCCGACCAGCAATTGCCCGACGCCCGGCCGGTTGAAGACCAGTTCGATTGCAATGGTGCCGCCGAGCGTGGCGACGATCATCAGCGAGAGCTGCGTGGTGATCGGGATCAGTGCGTTGCGCACGATATGCTTCCAGACCACGACCCGCTCCGGCGTGCCGAGCGCGCGGGCCGTGCGGACATAATCGCGGCCCGAGACGTCGAGGACGGCCGTGCGGGTGAGGCGCATCAGGCCGCAGCCCTTCAGCAGTCCGAGCGTCATGGCGGGAAGGACGAGGTAGCGCAGGTCGAAAGCGGTGTCGCCGCCGCCGAGCAGCGGAAACCAGCCGAGCTTCAGCCCGAACACGATAAGCAGGATCAGGCCGAGATAAAAATCCGGAAGGGCCGAGCCGAACAGCGAGACGAGCCGGCTGGAATGATCGACGCCGCCACTCGGGCGCATCGCCGAGGCGACGCCCACGGGCACGCCGATCAGGATGCCGATCACGGTCGAAGCGAGCGTCAGCATGATCGTGTAGGGCAGGTGGCGCAGCATCGTCGCGGTGACGTCGACGCCGTTGACGAGCGATTGGCCGAGATCGAAATGCAGGAGGCCCCAGAGGAAGCGGCCGTATTGGACGAGCAGCGGCTGATCGAGGCCCAGCGTCCTGCGGACATTCTCGATCGTTTGGGCATTGGCGCGGTCGCCGAGCATGGCGATGACGGGATCGCCGGGCAGGATCCGCATCGCGAAGAACACGAAGGAGAAGACCAGGAAGGCGGTCAGAATTGCATCGGCCAATCGCTTGAGAACGAAGCGCCCCATCGTCTCGCAAACCTTTCAGGGCACGGCCGACGGCGCGAAGCCGCCGGCATGTGGCACTGGATCACCGGTGCATCGGCTTTCCCGAGAACCGCTCTCCATGTTTCGGGCCGATGCTCTAGCGGGCTACCCGGCGCGCCGTGGCGTATTCGTATTGGCCAAAGCCGCTAAGCGGCTTGTAGCCGAGGTCGACATGGCCCTGGATCGCGCTGACCAGGGGTTGGGTCTGCAGCGGTAGCACCGGCATGTCGCGCAGGATCTGGAGCTGGGCCTCCTTGAGCAGCGCGAGCTGCCGGTCGACATCGGTCGACCCGACGGCCTCGTCGACGAGCTTGTCGACGCTGCCGCCGATCTCGCCGTAATGCGAGAAATTGCGCAGCGCCGCCGGCTTGCCGACCGCTGCGGCCGAATGCAGGAACTCGTTGATCACGGCCGGCGCCGTCGGCGCGATAGCCGTGGACAGCATGTCGATCGTGCCTTCGTCCTTGCGGATGGCGGCGTGATAGCTCGCATGGTCCATGATCTTGAGCTTCACGTCGATGCCAACCTTGCGCAGCATGTCCTGCACCATCAGCATGTTCTGCTTGTAGTCGGAGCGTTCGCTCGACAAGGCTTCGATGCTGAAGCCGTTGGGGTGGCCTGCCTCCGCCAGCAGGGCCTTGGCCTTGATCGGATCGTAATCGTAGCGAAGCTCGGCGGGGATATCGGCCGTCTTCAGGGCGCCGTAGAACTCTTCCGGGACGATCGTGGGCAGCGGGCCATGGACCACGCCGAACACGGATTTCCAGACCTTGCGATCGACAGCATAGGCGATGGCCTGGCGCACGCGCACGTCGTCGAGCGGCTTGATCTTCATGTTGAAGTGCAGGAACTGCAGGCTCCCGGGCTGCATGATGCTGATCTGGGCATCGCTCCGCGCCTTCTGGATCTGGTCGACCCAGCGCGGCTCGCGCGGGCCGCTGGTCTGGTCGATCTCCTTGCCGATGAAGGCGATCGTCGCGGCATTGTCGGCCGGAATGTAGCGGAAGCGCAGGGTCTCGGTCGGCGGCGCGCCGCGGAAGTAATCCTTGTTCGCCTTGAGGACGATCGACTCCTGCGGACGGTACTCGGCGAATGCGAACGGCCCGCTGCCGATCGGCGCGCGGCCGAACTCGGCCCCAAGCTTTTCGACGGCCTTGCGCGGTACGATGTAGCGGCCAAAACCGGGCGTCAGGGCCGAGGCATGGAAGAACGCGTTCGGTGCCTTGAGGACGAAACGGACCGTGAGGGGATCGACGACCTCGATGGTGTCGATGTCCTTGAAGCTGGCGCCGTGCACGCCGCCGAGCTTGGGGTCGAGTTGGCGCTCATAGGAAAACCTGACGTCGTCGGCAGAGACCTCGCCATAGCCCTGGTGCCATTTCACGCCGGGCTTGAGATAGAAGGTCCAGACCTTCTTGTCGGGCGAGACCTCCCACCGTTCCGCGAGCTCCGGTTGAAGTGCGGCCAGCTCGATATCCATGGTGCCGCGCTTGGTGTTGACCAGCGAGTTGAAGACCTGGAGCACGATCGTCTCGTCGTCGCCGGTCTTGGTCAGGGCAGGGTCGATCGAACCGAGGTCGCGGGCCTGGAGCCGCAGCGTCAGCGTGTCGCTCGCGCCCTGCGCGAAGGCTCCGCCGTTGGGCGACAGGGCACTGAGGCCGGCCATGCTCAGGGCGCTCGCGACGACTGAGCGTCGTGTGATGCGTGTCATGATTTCCTCCTGTGGGAATGGCGGGCTCTTTCGGCCGCGCTCATTCGAAGACGCTGTGGCTGACCTTGTGCTTCTCGATGAAATCCCAGTCATAGGTGACGCCGAGGCCTGGCCCCTCCGGCACGACGAAGCAGCCGTCTGAGGCGACAGCGTCGAGCTTGTCGGAATATCCGTCGGTATAGAACGTGCCGACAGCCTGGCCGCGCGACGGCCCGACCATGGCCAGTTCATAGAAATTCGTGTTTCGGATGGCGGCCATGGCGTGGCGATGTGCAGGGCCATTGCCGTGGAGCTCGACATCGAGGCCCAGCGCCTCGGCGAAATGGGCGATCTTCATCGTGCCGGTGATGCCGATATCGAGATCGGGATCGGCCCGCACGAAGTCGGTGCCGTCGGCGAGAGTGAGCGTCGCCATCGCTTCCAGCCCGCGCACGTGCTCGCCGAGCAGGATCGGCGTCTTGATCAGTTCGCGCAGGCGACGATGGGCGTGGGCAGCAAGCCCGCCATCGCTATAGGGATCCTCGTACCAGAAGAAGCCGGCCTCATCGCAGGCCCGGCCACAGGCGAGGGCGTCCGCAAAGGTCTTCAGGTGGCAGGCTGAATCATGCATCAGCTTCATGCGGCCACCGACGCGCCGGCCGAGAAGCCGGATCGCGGCAGCGTCACGCCGCCAGCCGCCATCGGTCCAGCCGTGCATCTTGAAGGCGCGATACCCCAGGCCGTAGCATTCCTCGGCGAAATCGGCGAAGGCCTCGGGTGTGGCGAGGCCGCCGCCGTCGCCGCCAAACCAGGTCGAAGCGTAGGCCGGCAGGCGCTTGCCACGATGGCCGCCGAGCAGGTCACTGACGGAGTGGCCGGTGCGCTTGCCCGCCAGGTCCCAAAGGGCATTGTCGATCTGGCAGCCGCCGATCCGGTCTTCCTTGCGCAACCAGCGACGGATGTCCTCGTAGATCGTCTCGCGGGCATGGCAGTCCCGCCCGATGATCCATTTGGCGATGAAATGGGTCTGTGGGGCCGTGTCGGTGCGCCCGCCGACATATTCGCCGCGCGCCCCGTCCTCAGTTTCGATGCGGACGGCGATGCGTTTGCGTGTCGTGCGCACGCCGGGCATGTCGATGCCGCTCGGACTGACGTCGAAGGCGACGTTCTCCATGTCCTGTGCGAACAGGATGACGTCGATCCGGCGGATGCGCGTGGCGGCGGAACCGAGGACGTCGCGGGCGGCGCTTGCCGTGTCTTCTACGCTCAGCATGGCGCCCTCACTCGATCACGACATGCGATTTGGCATTGCGGGTGATGTAGTCCCAGTCGTACCTCACCCCGAGGCCGGGGCCCTCGGGCACCGGGAAGCATCCGTCCGCGCCGACATCGTCGAGGGCGTCGGAATAGCCGCATGCGTAGACCGGGGCGTTGAAATTGCCGCGGGACGGCCCGACCATCGACAATTCGTAGAAATTCGTGTTGCGGATCGACGCCATGCAGTGCCGGTGGGCCGGCCCCGGCGCGTGCAGCTCGACATCGAGGCCGAGCGCTTCGGCGAAATGCGCGATCTTCATCGTGCCCGTGATGCCGATGTCGAAATCAGGGTCTGCGCGCACGAAGTCGGTGCCGTCGGCGATAGTCAGCGTCGCCATGGATTCCAGCCCGCGCACATGCTCTCCGAGCAGGATCGGCGTCTTCAGCATCTCGCGCAGGCGCCGGTGGGCGTGGGCGGCAAGGCCGCCATCGCTATAGGGATCCTCGTACCAGAAGAAATTGGCGTCATCGCAGGCACGCCCGACTTCAAGCGCGTCGGCGAAGCTGCGCAGGTGACAGGCGGCGTCGTGCATCAGCGCCATCCTGTCGCCGATGCGCTGGCCAAGCAGGCGGACGGCCGCGGCGTCGCGCGTCGGGCTGCCATCGGTCCAGCCATGCATCTTGAACCCGCGATAGCCGAGCTCGTAGCATTCCTCGGCGAAGTCGGCGAAGGCTTCCGGCGTCGTGAGGCCGCCGCCTTCGCCGCCAAACCAGGTCGAGGCATAGGCGGGGAGGCGGGTCTTGTTGCCGCCGAGCATCTGGCTGACCGACAGGCCGAGCCGATGACCGGCAAGGTCCCACATCGCGACGTCGATCACGCCGGCGCCCATGCGGTCTTCCTTGCGGAGCTGGCGGCGGATGCGCTCATAGGCCCGCTCGCGGGCGAAGGCGTCGAGACCGAGCACGGCGCGGGCGCAGGCCGCCGCCTGGGCGAGCGCATTCGCCTGGCCGCCGACATAGGCGCCGCGCGCGCCGTCCCGGGTTTCCATCCGCACCGCGAGGCGCGTACGCTCCGACTTTGCGCCGGTCACGTCGATGCCGCCCGGGCCGACCCCAACCATCGGATAACTGAAGATCCAGAGCTCGATACGGACGATCTCGCTGGCGCGAGGGCCAGGTTCGGCCCCGATCTCCGTTTTGTCCCGTAGCCGCACGTCCATGGTGCTCGCTTCCAATCCCTCGTCGCGGCCGATTGTGACCCGAAGTACCGGGTCGCGAGGCCCAGTCTCGCTGGACATCCTCGGCTTCGTCAGATTATATAATATCTATAACTTCGCAGAAGGTGACGAATGTCAAGACGTCTGAATCGGGTTCAGGACGTCGCACAGGTTGCATCGACCCGCGTTGCAGTTCAGGAACGGGCGGCGAGCGGGCCGGAGATGGAATCGACAATGAGAGCGCCGAGATGACGGACGCATCGGCCCCTGCCAGCCGGATCGTGCCCTTCATGCAGGCGACGACCTATCAACGGCTGCGCGAAGCCATTCGCGCCGACATTGTCGCAGGGACCTTCGCGCCGTCAGAGCATCTGAAGATGGCGGCGCTGGTGCAGCGCTACGGGACGAGCCCTGCGCCGATCCGCGAGGCGCTCGGCCAGCTCGAAGGCGAGGGCTGGATCGAAATCCTGCCGAACCGGGGCGCGCGGGTTCGGTCGATCGAACGCGCGTTCATTCGCGAATTGTTCGAGATCCGCCTCGCCCTCGAGCCGCCGCTGGCCGGCTACAGCGCAGCGGTCGCAACAGCGCGCGACATCGACGCGCTCTGGGCGATCCATAAGGATTATGCCGCCGCCATCCGCCAGGGCAACTCGGCGGCCATCTCCGCGACCAACGGCGCCTTCCACACCAGCATCCTGTCGATCCGACCGAACAGGTCCGCGCTTGTCCTGCTCGACCAGCACAATGCGTTCGTGGGAGCGACGCGACGCCGCTTCGGCTTCCCCGACCACCGCCTTGCCGCGATGGTGCCCGAGCACGAGGCGATCATCGAGGCCTGCGCCCGCAATGACGCGACCGTCGTGCGCCGGCTGATGCGCGCGCATATCCAACGCTCGATCGACGAGCTGATCCCACGGCTGCCGGGCAGCGATCCGGATCATTCCGAGCGTTGATCGCTCCTTGGCCCCGTTTCGGGCTGCGTGGCGCATCAATGGCCGCAGGGCGGAGCAAGGCCGCGAGACACGCTCCGGGCCACCTGGTCAGTCGCGCGCCGGGGCCTTCGCGCCGGCGGGCTCGATTTGCGAGACATGGTTGAGGGCGATGACCCATCGGTCGTCGCGCTTGCGCATCAGACGGGTGTTGACGCCGGTCTGGTTGCCCGCCGCGCGCACCAGCTTGTAGTCGCTGATCAGCTGGGCGGCATCGGGGGCCAGCATCTCGATGCGGATGTTGGAAAAGGCGAGCTCGCCCTGCGAACCCGGCCCGCCGCCATAATCGGCGATGTAATGGTCGAGCGTTCCCTGCCAGTCCTTCTGGATGCGGCCGCGGGAGACGAAAATCACATCGGGATTGGCGAAGCCCGCCATATAGCCGTGGAAATCGCCGCGGTTCCAGGCCGCCTGCATCGTGGCGATGACCGCGCGGATCGCCTCTTTCTCAATAGTATCAGACATTTGGATCGTGCCTTTCAGAGCGCACTTTTGGCGACGGCCTCGTCTTCCTGCCGCTGCCGTTTGATCAGGACTTCCTGGGCCGCCGAGACGAGATGGCGACGCAGCGCGTTTTCCGCAGTCTTGGCATCCTGATCCAGGATCGCGTCGACGATCTGCTGATGCTCGCGGCAGGATCGTTTGACGCGTCCCTTGTCCTTGAGCTGGAATTTGCGGAAGGGCGCGAGTTTCAGCCGCAGCGTCTGGGCAACCGCGATCAGGTCGCTGTTATGGCTGCCCTGGAAGAGGAGGCTGTGAAACTGCGTGTTGAGCTCGGTGTAGCCATCGAGGTCGCCCTCGTCGGCCAGCGCATTCATCTGGCGGTGCAGGCTTTCGAGTTCGGCCCGCTCCCGCATCGTCATCCGATGTGAGGAGAGCCGGCCGCAGGTGGCCTCCAGCTCGGCCATCGCCTCGAACATCTCGTCGATGCGCTCTGTGGAAATCTGCGTCACCACCACGCCCTTATAGGGCTCGCGCTCGGCCAGTCCGCGGCCGCACAGGATATGCAGGGCTTCGCGGACGGGCGTGCGGGAGACTCCGAACTGCAGGGCGATCGAGGCTTCATCGAGCCGGGCGCCAGCCGGAAACTCGCCATTGATGACAGCCTCTTCGAGCTGTTCGGCGATGAAATCGCTGCGGCTTTTCTTGGTGGCGGCCGGCATGTCCGGCATCGCGCGTTCCTCTGTTCCAAACTCCGTCACGCGCAAGCCCACCCTCCCGGATCACCACCTCGGCTGATCCCGATGAGTACACAATCCTATTGCAATGTGGACAAAAAATATACAAAACGAGCCGCTCCCGCATGAGCTGCGGCACAAAATCCTGAGGCTTGTCTAACATCCCCGCGTGGATCTCCGGCTTGTCGACAGCCTGCCTCAGGCGGTCGCGGATGGCTGGAAATGAGGAATTGCCATGACTTTTACGACGCGACCGGAACTCAGGGGCACATTCGGAGCCGTTTCCTCGACGCATTGGCTTGCCTCGACCGTCGGCATGTCCCTTCTGGAAAAGGGCCACACGGCCTTTGATGCCGCGGTCGCGACCGGTTTCGTCCTGCAGATCGTCGAGCCGCATCTCAACGGCCCCGCCGGCGAGGTGCCGATCATCGTGACCCCGGTCGGCGCGGATCAGCCGATCGTCATCTGCGGGCAGGGGCCGTCCCCGGCGAAGGCCACCATCAAGCATTTCAAGGATCTCGGCCTCGACATCATTCCGGGCACCGGCCTGCTCGCCGCCTGCATTCCCGGCGCGTTCGGCGCCTGGCTGACGCTGCTGCGCGACTACGGCACGGCCGAGCTCGAAGACGTGCTGGCGCCGGCGATCTACTACGCGAAGACCGGCCACCCGCTGGTGCCGCGCATCGCCCGGACGATCGCCTCGATGCGCGAGCTCTTCGAGACCCACTGGCCGACTTCCGCAGAGATCTACCTGCCTGGCGGCGTGGCGCCTCAGTCCGGCAAGCTCTTCCGCAATCCGCAGATCGCGGCGCTCTACCAGCAGATCCTCGACCACGCGAAATCGGCCGGGAATCGCGAGGCGCGCATCAATGCGGCGCTCGATTTCTGGTATCGCGGCCCGGTTGCCGAGCAGATCGAGGAATTCTGCGCCACCCAAGAAGTCTGGGACGTCTCGGGCCGCCGCCACAAGGGCCTGATCACCGCGCAGGACATGGCCGATTATCAGCCGCAGGTCGAAAAGCCGGTCTCGGTGACCTATGGCGATTGCGAGGTCTTCAAATGCGGGCCGTGGTCGCAAGGGCCGGTCCTGCTGCAGATGCTGCAGCTCCTCAAGGGCACGGATATCGCCGATCTCGATCCGACCAGCGCCGATTTCGTGCATCTCGTCGTCGAGACGGCCAAGCTCGCGATGGCCGACCGCGATTCCTGGTATGGCGACAACTCCGACGTGCCGATCAAGGCGCTGCTTTCGTCCGGCTATGCCGATATCCGCCGCGCGCTGATCACGGGCACGGCCTCCATGGACGTCCTCCCCGGCACGCCCGAGGGGCGCAACCCCAACTTGCCGCCGCTGCGCACGGTCGGCACCATCGCGCAGCCCGGCCTTGGCGGTGGCGAGCCGACGGTTGCCCGCGAAGCCAAGCTGCCGAACGACCGGCAGGGCGAACCCGCGCTCACCCGCGAAGGCGCGCAGCGCGGCGACACCGTGCAGGTCAGCGCCGTCGACCGCTGGGGCAATATGGTGTCGGCGACGCCGTCGGGCGGCTGGTTCCAGTCGAGCCCGGTCATTCCTGGCCTCGGCTTCAGCCTGACGACCCGCGCGCAGATGTTCTGGCTCGAAGAGGGGCTGAATTCCACGCTCGCGCCGTCGAAGCGGCCGCGCACGACGCTCACCCCGTCAACCGTCTACCGGGACGGCAAGCCCTACATGGCCTTCGGCACGCCGGGCGGCGACCAGCAGGATCAATGGCAGCTGATCATGCTGCTGCGCCATCTCCACAAGGGCATGAACCTTCAGGAAGCGATCGACGCGCCGTCCTTCCATACCGACCATCTCGCCAGCTCCTTCTGGCCGCGCGAGATCAGCTTCGGCGCGATCACGCTCGAAGACCGCTTCCCGCAGCCAGTCCGCGACGAGCTGGCGGCGCGCGGCCACAAGATCACCGTCGGCGACGCCTGGTCCGAAGGGCGCCTCTCGGCGGTTGCCCGCGAGATGGATGGCGACGTGCAGCTGGTGAAGGCTGGCGCCAATCCGCGCGGCGTCCAGGGTTATGCGGTCGCCCGCTGACCCCGACCCGCTGCCCCCAATGAGACAAGCATTTCGGAACAGGAGAGGGGACTATCGATGAAACCGACTTATCTTGCACTCGCAGCCAGCCTGGCGCTCGGCGCCATGGCCGTGACGGTGGCGCCCGCCGCCGCCCAGACCGTTCTCAAGATCGGCCTGCAGGACGATCCCGATACGCTCGACCCGGTCTCCAACTGGAGCTTCGTCGGCCGCCACGTGCTGCAGTCGCTCTGCGACAAGATCGTCGACATCGACCAGAACGGCAAAATCATCCCGATGCTGGCTGCCAGCTGGGAATGGAGCGCCGACAGCACCGCGCTGACCCTGAAGCTGCGCAGCGATGCCGTCTTCCACGATGGCACCAAGGTCGACGCCGCGGCGATCAAGTACAATCTCGAGCGCGCGCTGACCTCGGGCATCTCGCGGCGCAAGGCTGAAATCAGCGCGATCAAGACCGTCGAGGCCGTCGATCCGACCACCGTCAAGATCACCCTCAAGGAGCCTTCGGTTCCGCTGCTCGCCGCGCTCAGCGACCGCGCCGGCATGATCGTCAGCCCGGCGGCCGGCGAGAAGCTCGGCGACAAGTTCACCGATGCGCCGGTCTGCTCCGGCCCCTACAAGTTCCTGGAGCGCGTGGTCCAGGACCGCATCGTCCTCGAAAAGTTCCCGCAATATTACGATGCGGCGAAATACGGGTTCGATCGCCTGATCTATCGCGGCATGCCGGATTCCAATGTCCGCCTGCTGAACCTGCGCTCCGGCCAGCTTGACCTGATCGAGCGTCTAGCTGCGACCGATGTCGATGCCGTCAAGGCCGACAAGGCCCTGGCGGTCGACCCTGTCGTCGGCCTCGGCTATTACGGCATCACCTTCAGCATCGGTGGCGACGGCGCCAATCTCGATGCCGGCAAGAAGGCCGCGATCCGCGAAGCCTTCAGCCTCGCGATCGATCGCCAGGCGATCAGCAATGTCGTCTTCGACGGCCAGGCCAGCATCGGCAACCAGCCTTTCCCGCCGTCGAGCCCGTTCTACGACAAGAGCTTCCCGGTTCCGGCCCGTGATCTCGACGCCGCCAAGAAGAAGATGGCGGAAGCCGGCGTGAAGTCGGTCAATCTGGAACTGCTCGTTCCCACCGATGCCGAGCGCCAGCAGGTCGCCCAGCTCATCCAGGCGATGGTCCAGGAGGTCGGCATCAAGGTCTCGATCAAGCCGACCGAGCTGATGACGCTGCTCGACATCGCCCGCCAGGGCAAGTTCCAGTCCCATCTCGTCGGCTGGAGCGGCCGCGTCGATCCCGACCTGAACGTCACGCCGATGCTCTCTTGTGGCGCCGCGACGAACGACGCCAAATATTGCAACGAGGCGCTCGACGCGATCCTGGCGAAGGCCCGCTCGCTGGGTGACCCCGAGGCGCGCAAGGCCGAATACGCCAAGGCCATGGCGATCCTGCTCAAGGACCTGCCGATCGTCTATCTCTACCACTCGCAGTGGATCTTCGCGCACAGCTCCAAGATCACCGGCATCAAGCCCGCTCCGGATGGCATCATCCGCCTGGCTGGCGTCAGCCGCAAAAACTGAGCTGGCATCAAGGCAGCCATGAACCTCCCTCTCCGAACCGTCCGGGCCGATGACGCAGCCGCGTCCGTCCTCGACGTCACCAACCTGCGTGTCGCCTTCGAGGGCGACACGCGTACCGTGACGGCGGTCGACGGCGTCAGCTTCTCGGTTCGGAAAGGGCGCACGCTGGCGATCGTCGGCGAATCCGGCAGCGGCAAGAGCGTGACCTCGCTCGCCGTCATGCGGCTCCTGCCGGAGCACAGCGCGCGCATTTCAGGCAATGTCCGTTTCGATGGCCGCGAACTGCTCGACGAGAGCAAGTCCGGCATGCGCAGCCTGCGCGGCAACCGGCTGGCGATGATCTTCCAGGAGCCGATGACCTCGCTCAACCCGTCCTACACGGTCGGCGAGCAGATCAACGAGGTCATCCTGCGCCACCGGCCGATCTCGAAGAAGGAGGCGACCGAACGCGCCATCGCCATGCTGAAGCTGGTGCGCATTCCTTCGCCCGAGACCCGCTACCACCAGTATCCGCATAATCTCTCCGGCGGCATGCGCCAGCGCGTCATGATCGCCATGGCGCTCGCCTGCGATCCCGAATTGCTGATTGCCGACGAGCCCACGACCGCGCTCGACGTCACCATCCAGGCGCAGGTGCTCGAGCTGATGCGGGAGCTGCAGCAGAAGACCGGCACCGCCATCATCCTGATCACCCATGATCTCGGCGTAGTCGCGGAATCCTGCGACGACGTCATCGTCATGTATGCCGGCCAGGTGGTCGAGCAATGCTCCGTCGAGGACCTCTTCACCTTCCCGCAGCACCCCTACACGGTCGGCCTGCTCGGCTCGCTGCCGCGTCTCGACGAGAAGCGCGAGCAGCTGGTCGCCATCTCCGGCACCGTGCCTGACATGGCCAATCCGCCCTCGGGCTGCCGGTTCCAGGCGCGCTGCCCCTTCCGCGTCGAACGCTGCGCCGAGATGCCGGACCTCATGGAGGTCACCGCCGGCCATTTCAGCCGCTGCTGGCGGGCGCCCATGCAGGACCTTGTGCCATGATCCCTCGTGCCATGATCCAGAGCACCTCCAGCGCCTCGGCCGATACGCCGATCCTTGAGGCCCGCGGCCTCGGCAAGAGCTTCGTCGTCAAGCGCTCTCTGCTTGGCCGACCGCTCGCCCGCGTCGGTGCGGTCGATGATGTCAGCCTCTCGCTGATGCCGGGCGAAACGCTCGCCATCGTCGGCGAATCCGGTTGCGGCAAGTCGACGCTCGGCCGCCTGTTGATGCGGCTGATCGAGCCCAGCGCCGGCGAGGTCTTCATCGACGGGCAGAACGTCACCCATGCCAGGCATGCTTCGATGCTCGCGCAGCGCCGTCATGTGCAGTTGATCTTCCAGGACCCCTATGCCTCGCTCAACCCGCGCATGACGATCGCCCAGACGATCGCCGAGCCGCTGATGCTGCACGACATCGTGCCGGCCGGCCAGCGCGCCCGCCGCGTCGCGGAACTCCTGGAAATGGTCGGCCTGCGTCCGGAACAGGCGAGCCGCTACCCCCATGAATTCTCCGGCGGCCAGCGCCAGCGCGTCGTCATCGCCCGGGCGCTCGCCTCCGAACCGAAGGCGATCATCTGCGACGAGGCGGTCTCGGCTCTGGACGTCTCGATCCAGGCGCAGATCCTCAACCTCCTGAAGAACCTGCAGAAGCGGCTCGGCATCGCCTTCGTCTTCATCTCGCATGATCTCGGCGTCGTGAAGCACATCGCCGATCGCGTCGCCGTCATGTATCTCGGCAAGGTCGTCGAGATGGGGACGTCCGAGGACATCTTCGCCGCGCCGCGCCACCCCTATACGCGGGCGCTGCTCTCCGCCATTCCGGTCGCCGCGCCGCCGAGCCACCAGCGCTCGCGCGCAGCGAGACTCCATGGCGATCTGCCGAGCCCGCTTTCGCCGCCCGAAGGCTGCCGGCTGCATACGCGCTGCCCGCATGCGCGGCCGGACTGCAAGAGCGTCAGCATGGTGCTCGAGCGCGAGGCGAACGGTCATTCCAATGCCTGCGCCTTCTGGCGCGAATTGCCGGCGCTGGATGCAGCCGAGATTGCCCGCGAACCGCGCAACCCGAAGCTCGAAAAGCTGTTTGCGGCGTTCGAGGCGATGGCCGCCCGGCCGGCCCAGACCGTGACGGGAGGCTGATAGCCATGTCTTCACTTCTCGCCCGCCGCCTCCTGCAACTGGTCCCGACAGTCCTTCTGCTGTCGATGATCATCTTTTCGCTGCAGCACCTCCTGCCGGGCGATCCGGCGCTGGTGCTCGCCGGCGAGAACCCCGACGAGGCGACGCTGGCTGCCATCCGCGCCCAGTATCACCTCGATCAGCCCCTGATCGTGCAGTATCTCTACTGGCTGAAGGGCGTGGCGACCGGCGATCTCGGCGAATCCATGCGCCATAACCGCCCCGTGCTCGACCTGATCCTGCTCAAGCTGCCGGTGACGCTGCAGCTCGCGATCATGGGCATCGTGATCGCGCTCACAGTCGGCATCACGGCGGGCGTCATCTCGGCCCTGCGCCCGAACAGCGCCATCGACTATTCCACCAATGTCGCGTCGCTTGCCGGCATCTCGGTGCCGAATTTCTGGCTCGGCATCATGCTGATCATGTTCTTCTCGGTCCATCTCGGCTGGCTGCCGGCCTCGGGCTTCGTCAGCCCCTGGGAAGACCTGAAGATGAACCTCGCGACGACGATCATGCCCGCTTGCGTGCTCGGGACTGCGATTGCCGGCGTCATCATGCGCCACACCCGCAGCGCCATGCTCCAGGCGCTCGAAAGTGACTATGTCCGCACCGCCCGCGCCAAGGGCCTCAGCGAATGGGTCGTCGTGTTCAAGCATGCGATGCGCAATGCGCTGACGCCGATCATCACGCTGGGCGCGCTCGAGTTCGGCGCGCTTCTCTCCGGCGCGGTCCTGACCGAGCAGATCTTCACGATCCCGGGCTTCGGCAAGCTGATCGTCGATGCCGTCTTCACCCGCGACTATCCCGTGGTGCAGGGCGTCGTGCTGGTGACCTCGCTCTTCTACATCACCCTCAATTTGCTGGCCGACATCGGATACATCCTCGTCAACCCAAGACTGAGAAGCTGACCTGTGCTGACGATCTCGGAACCCAAGCTTTCGGCCAATCCGGTCGCGAATTTCTTCCGCGGCCGCCTGTGGCGGCGGCTGTCGAAGCGCAAGAGCGCGTTGATCGGCCTCGCCGTCGTGCTCTTCATGGTGTTCGTCGCCGTCTTCGCGCCGCTGCTGGCGCCCTATGATCCGACGCAGCAGAGCTGGACCGCGGTGCGCAAGGCGCCGTCCGCCGCGCATTGGTTCGGCACCGACGAGGCCGGCCGCGACATGCTTTCGCGCATCATCTGGGGGGCCAGGGCCTCGCTGCTGGCGGGCCTGACCTCGGTCGGCATCGCCATGGCGATCGGCGTGCCGCTCGGGCTCGCCGCCGGCTTTCTCGGCGGCCTGGTCGACGGCCTGATCAGCCGCTTCACCGATGCGATGCTGGCCTGTCCGTTCCTCATCCTCGCGATCGCGCTTGCGGCCTTCCTGGGCCCCAGCCTGACCAATGCGATGCTGGCGATCGGCATCACCGCCATGCCGCTCTTCATTCGCCTGACGCGCGGCCAGGTGCTCTCGATCAAGGCGGAGGACTATGTCGAGGCGGCCAGCGCGGTCGGCAATCCGCAATGGCGCATCGCGGTGCGCCACATCCTGCCCAACATCCTGCCGCAGCTCATGGTCCAGGCGACGCTGACGATCGCGGCTGCGATCATCGCGGAAGCGAGCATGTCCTTTCTCGGCCTCGGCCTGCAGCCACCGGCGCCATCCTGGGGCTCGATGCTGAATTCGGCGCAGCGCTTCATGAGCAATGCGCCCTGGATGGCGCTCTGGCCCGGCATCGCGATCTTTGCAACCGTGCTGTCGTTCAACCTGCTCGGCGACGGCCTGCGCGACGCTCTCGATCCGCGCGCGCGCTGACCGACACGCTGTTCCGCTCGCGCGGCATGCGGGGGCGGGGCCGCCGGGGCGGGCTTCTCTATCGGGCAGGAGAGGGCAAGGCGCCCGCCGACCGGTTGAGCCGCTGTCCTCAGTCGGACGCGCGATAGAGGGCGTGCGGCAGACCCCCGCTTCTGCTGAAGATTTTCTCGGACAAGCAGCCAGAAGCAGCGTCGGAGCGCTTGTCTGTCGGCATGCAACCACTGCGCCGTGCTGTCGGATCTTCAGGCCGTGGGCGCGTGCCTGTGGTCCCTGGACGATCAACGCATCCTGGTCGAGCCGGCATGCGGCGCGGGCATGGCCACCCTTTACCAGAATGTCGCGGAACTCGCCGATGATCAGACCATATTGGTCATCGCGTCTGCGGGCGGTCCACAGGGCCAGGTCGATGCGTCCGCTGGCGACCATCGAGACCTGGTTCAACGTCAATTTCGGATGATTGCGATGTCGGTCGATTTCCAGGACAGCTCCATCGACAGGGCGGCTCTCGTCGTCATGCATTATCAGGTCGACGTGTTCGAGATCCTGTTCGGGGAGCAGCCATCGCCCTTGCTGGATCGATGCAACGCCCTGATCCGGCGCTGGCGCGCCACGGGCCGACCTGTGCTGTTCCCGAATTTTTCGCTGGGCGAGGGGTATGAACATGCCCCGCCAGCGGAGAACCGCCAGATCACGCCCTATCTCCCAAGCGGACGATTTCGCACCGGTCTACCCGTCGCAGGCCTCGCGATCGAGCCGGGCGACCTCGTCTATGCCTGTCCGCGCGCCAGCGTCTTCCGTGGCACGTCAATCGACGCAGACCTTCGCACGCGCGGTGTCAACACGCTTGTCATGGCCGGGATCAGCACCACCGGCGTGGTCCTGTCCAGCGTCGCCTGGGCCTGTGATGCCGATTACGATCTGCGCCTGGTCCAGGACTGCTGCTTTGATCCGGATCAGGAGGCCCATGACGCCCTGTTCCGCTCCGGGTTCGGCGGACGCGTCCTGGTCCTGTGAGGCGGAATGCGGCCTGACCCGTCTCCGGTAGAGTGTGTCAGGATTGGCGGATGCTGACGGGTGTGGCCTTCGCTGGGAGGGGAACCTGTCAGTGGGGCTGCTTGTCGGACTCCGAGGATTCCGATGGCGCCAGCTGCGGATTGGCCGCCCTGGTGGTGGTGCCGGGGTCCGGAGCGGCCTCGGCCATCGCGATGGCGTCGCCCTCGATCGAGGCCGCGAGGCGGCGGTAATCGTCGAAGTCGAACATCGCGCAGCGTCCGTCCTGGGACCACTGGGTGATCACCTCCCAGACGAGATCGTACTCCTCGCAGAGGCTGCGAAACCCTAGATCCTGCATTCGTGCGAAGCGATTGCGGAACGCAGGAATCTTAAGCATGAGACGGGCAAGGCCGCGTTCTTGAGCCGACATGGTACGCCCCTCGTGAACCCACCAGAAGACATAGGCAAGGAACGCATAGGCAAGGGCGGAAGGCGGGAGCGATAACGAGTATCGCCATTTCTGCCGGGAATACTGACACGAGGCGGCATCCGCTTCAAATCTACTTTGGAGTGCCGTCGACCATTTGTGCGTGGGATGCGGGATCGTAGTTAAGGCAGGTTTGCTGGATTCGCAGAGAGTCGCCGCCGGATTTCCAGGGCTGCATTACGATTTGAGCCGGTTGCGTTGCCGTCAGCCCTTGGCGCGCCCTGGCGCGGCGCGAGACGGAACGGGGCGGGTTTAGTCCAGCCTGATCAAGAAAGATCTCGTGCGACGTCCAGAAAGGCCTTGATCGCCTTGTTGTCCCGGGGTTCGCTCAGGCAGATCAGGGGGGCCTCCCCTGGCGATCATCGCGCTGGGAGCGTGGCCGCTCCTGCGGTGAGCCGGCGGCTCTAATCCGTTGTCGGGGGGCGCCTCTACGGCTGGGCCCCTCACGGCATTGGCCGGAATACCAGAACTGCGGCGCCCGACCCGAGCCGTCCTGCCGGCGCGGCTACAAAGAGCAGGTCCAGCTCCGGAACAAAGAGCGCGGTTCCCAAGCAATCCGATCAAGGCGATGAGCGGCAGAGTCGCAAGCGGGCGCATGGGATCACTCCTGGCTCCTTGAGGCGTTCACCTCGATAAGACCACTATGTCAGGGCCACGGCTCGATGCGGCTTCGGCCCCAGGATCGCACTCGGCTCAGGCTGCGCCGAGTGCGCCGCTCCATGGCTCGTTGGAACCGACTTCGGACGAACATGCGCGACGTCCTGGCCAACCGAACTGCTGGCGCCGTTCCTCGTATCGGCGCCCGCGGTGCGCGATATCTACGAACGCGGCGAACTGCCATGCCTCAAGCGCGAGGCGACAAGTCTTGCAATGGCGGCCGGCGCCTGATCCGGAATGGCGAAGACCGAGCTGACATTGATCTCGCAGAGCACATATGTGTCGTCGCCCGATGCCGTGCGCGGGCCATAGAGGAAATCCGCGTCCCAGATGATGGGCAAGGAGGCCGCGTCGATTCCCAAGAGCGCCATCATCTGAGGCGTCCATTCATCCTCCATCTTTGCCCTGAGCCTCTGAAACGGCTCGGCGGACGCGCCATGCATGATCCGTGGGCCGGGTTGCGCAGCCTCCGAATCCGGGCCTTCGGGAGGGGGAGGGACGAGTGCCTTGATGAGTTGGTGCCCGTAGCCGACAACCTTGTCTGCGCCCATGTAGCAGCGGATCATGCCCTCCGGCAGACGAGGCTGGAACGGCTGATCGATGATGCAGCCGTCGGCCGCGAAATAGGCTTCGCACCTTGCCATGAAGTCCGACAGGGCGAGTTCTTCCGGGATGCTCCCTTTCTGTGCGTGCAGCACCTGCACTATCTCGGGACCGGTCGACCGGCTGAGCTGCTCGACCTTCCAGACGCCTTGGCCGCCATTGCCGCGGTTCTGCTTCAGCACGCGCCGACCAGCCGCCCTCAAGCGCGCCGGGAACTCCGCCCGGAAAGAGGCCGCCGATCGATAGAGATGCGTATCGGCGCCCCATCCAAGATGTTTCGTGCGGTACAGAACCTCCTTCACCCCCATCTTGAGGATGGTGTCGGGGTGGGCGCTGACCCAGGGCCCGCGCGCCGCGACATCCCGCAGCAATGCGTCGAGCTGATGCCGTGTCTTGCCCGCGTGCAGCGGATCGACCCAGACAAGGACCCCGTCCGCAGCCAGGAGCTGATCGCGGACGTCTTCGCCGAACGTCTCGTCGTAGACGGCCGGCTCGGCGTCGAAGCCGATCGCGCTCAGCTCCTCGAATACGCGATGAAAGCGATTGTTCTGCGCTGTTGCGGTGCGTCGCGCTTCGCGATCACCTCGCCAAACCACGGCTACCTTCTGCACTGCGGTCGACATGATCTCACCCCGGCATTGGGTCGATGACTTTCCGAGAGTTTCTGATTGCCTCATCCAACCGCCGACCGATGGTCTGCGGCGGCGAAACGATCAGGCTGGCCAGGACGATTGCCAATGCGATCGTTACGGGCCGGTTCATGGGCTTTCTCCCATGCCGGAGCAATGGGCGTCAGGCGGCGGTCGCCCTCATCGACGGCGGCCAGCTATGGGTTTCGCCCGTCCGGCGGGATGCCCAGGCATAGAGCGCGTCATAGATGATGAAGCCGCGCTTCAGGACCTCATGGTCGTCCGGGGAGAGGTCGCGAAGTCCCATCGAGATCGCCAGCAACCCGGCTGATTGCGGTGTCAGGTCGTGTCGGTCGGTATCGGCGCCGCGGACGATGGCGGCGATCGCTGCGATGGCCGGGTCCTTGGCCAGGTCGTGCTTTTCGACAAAGGCGTCGAAGCTGCATCCCTCGCCGAAATGCGTGTATTCGACCCCTGGGACATCGTAGGGGATGGCGCCGGTTTCGTCGGCGACCTGCCTGACCTGGTCCGGTGGCACGAACAGGAATTCCGGCTCCTTGTCGATGAAGCGCGTGATCAGCCAGGGACAGGCGATCCGATCGATGACGGGGCGCTCGCGTGTGATCCATTTCATGGCGTTGGTCTCCCTTCAGCGCTGGTGAGTGGAACGGTTGGCGCGCCGATCGCGTGCCAGGCGGCTATTCCGCCTGCGAGCGAATAGGCGTCGAGGCCGCGGCGGCGCAGCTCGGCGACGGCATCGCCGCTGACCTGGAAGCCATAGACGCAATAGGCGACGATCGGCTTGCCCTCGGGCAGGTCTTCGGCCCAGTCGGCGATCCGCTCGGGGACGCGGATCTGTGCACCTGGGATCATGTCGCTGCGCTTGGCCAGATCTTCCGCGAGGCAGACGTCCAGGAGGACGATATCGTCCTGACGCTGCATGCGCGCCAGGAGATCCTCGGCGGCGATACCGGCTCCGGCGGCGGCGGCCTCGGCCTTGCCGATCGCATGCCTGCTCTTCGCCAGCCCCTGGAAGCGGGCGCCGACCCGCTCCCAATGGATGTTCCTCATGAAGGCATCGACATAGGCGCCAGCCTTCGCTCCGAAATCGATGTGATAGGCGTGCTCGTACATATCGAGCGCCATGATCGGGGTGCTGCCGGCGAGGCAGTTGGTGTGATCTTGCCCCCACTGGATCATCAGGCGCTGATGGCGCTCCGACCAGACCAGCAAGGTCCAGCCCGATCCACCGGCCTGCGCCTTCGCGCAGGCCGCGAATTTCGTTCGCCAGCCCGCGACACTGCCGAAATCGCGTTCCAGCGCTGCGGCCAGGTCGCCTGCGGCATCGCCTGTGCCGCCCAGCCCATCGAAATAGATCTCGTGCAGGATCGCCGAGTTCGCGGCGATGAGCTCCTCACGCTTCAAGCCGTTGAGGTCAAACACCGGAGCCTGGCTCCAGTCGAGCTCATCGAGCCGGCGCTCGATTGCATTCAGGCGCCGCACGGCGCCTCCGTAATTGTTCTCGTAATGGCTCGCCAGAAGCCGCTCGGAGAGCCCTTCCAGGCGCGGCGGCTTGAACGGCAATGGCATGATCCGGTGCATGGCGTCCTCGCTTGCGATACGCGACGAGCCGGACGCTACGCTCGAATCAAAAATGATACAAGTGTTGCTTTTATTTGTCTTGATGATACGGTGTGAACATGAACGTTGACGCGATACCGGCAGAGCAGCGCTGGCTCCTCCTGATCCACCAGTTGCCGAGCAAGCCAGCCTATTTCCGGGTCAAGATCTGGCGCCGCCTGCAAGGCATCGGCGCTGTCGCGGTGAAGAGCACGGTCTATGCGCTGCCGGCGAATGCCGAGACGCAGGAAGATTTCGAGTGGTTGCTGAAGGAGATCGTCGAGGGAGGCGGGGAGGCCATGATGTGCGAAGCCCGCCTGATCGATGGCCTTTCCGATGCCCAGGCACGGGCCCTGTTCGACGCTGCGCGCGACGAAGACTACGAGGCGATCGCCAAGGAGGTCCGCTCCCTTTCAAGCCGCCTCGAGGAGGCTGCAGCTCCGGAGGAAACGGTCGAGGCCACGACCCAGATCAAGCGCCTGCGCAAGCGGCTGGCGGACATCGCCGCCATCGATTTCTTCGGCGCGACTGGCCGTCTCTCGGCTGAGGGCCTGATCGCGGAACTGGAGCGCAGGCTCGCGAGGGATAGCGACATGACCAACACATCAACGGAGACGCCGCCACAGACCGCAGCCGACCTGAAGGGGCGGGTCTGGGTCACGCGCAAAGGCGTCCATATCGACCGCATCGCCTGTAGCTGGCTGATCCGTCGCTTCATCGACCCC
Source organism: Bosea sp. BIWAKO-01 (assembly GCF_001748145.1). NCBI lineage: Bacteria > Pseudomonadati > Pseudomonadota > Alphaproteobacteria > Hyphomicrobiales > Alloboseaceae > Allobosea > Allobosea sp. BIWAKO-01. The sequence goes on along the minus strand of NZ_BCQA01000001.1, from coordinate 6,419,433 downwards.
GACGCCGTCATCCGCTTCGTTCCGGGCAAGGGATACGAACCCAAGGCCGGGGAGTTGCGCTTCGACATGTTCGAAGGCGAGATTACCCACGAGGGTGATCGTTGTAGCTTCGAGGTCCTGCTGGTCCGTGCCGGTCTCGCTGATCCTGCGCTCCGGGGCATCTCCGAGATCGTCCACGACATCGATCTGAAAGACCGCAAGTTCGGGCACGAGGAAACGACGGGCATCGCGAGCCTGATCGCGGGTGTCTGCGCGGCCAATCCGGACGATGAGCAGCGCATCGCCCAAGGCACGCCCGTCCTCGACAACCTCTACCAGTACTTCAAGTCGAAACGCGCCTGATCATCAGGAAACGGCCATGAACAAGCTCGAAACCATCGACGCTGCACCGACGATGCAGAATGCCGTGCCTGATCACGGCATTTCATTCGGGGAGGCCTTGCGTGTCTGGGCACGGGTCGCAGCGCTGAGCTTCGGTGGGCCTGCCGGACAGATCGCGGTGATGCACCGGATCATCGTTGAGGAGAAGCGCTGGATCGGCGAGACGCGCTTCCTGCATGCCCTGAACTATTGCACCCTTCTTCCGGGGCCGGAGGCGCAGCAACTCGCGATCTATATCGGCTGGCTCCTGCACAAGACGAAGGGCGGTCTCGTCGCCGGCCTCCTGTTCGTGCTGCCGGGCGCCATTTCCATCATGGCGCTGAGCTGGATCTACGCGATTTTCGGCAATGTCGGCAGCGTCCAGGCTCTGTTCTTCGGATTGAAGGCGGCGGTCCTGGCGATCGTGCTCGAAGCCGTCCTGCGGATCGGTCGGCGCTCGCTGAAGAACAATGTCATGATCGGGCTCGCCGCCGCCGCCTTTCTGGCATTGACGCTGTTTCAGGCACCATTCCCGCTCGTCGTGCTGGGCGCGGGCCTGATCGGCTATATCGGAGGGCGCGGTGGCTGGTCGGCGTTCCTGACGGGAGGCGGTCATGGCAAGCTCGGTGGCAAGCAGCTGGCCGACATCGATTCCGCGCTGGGCGAGGGCATTCCGGCGCATGCCAGACCGCCGCTGAGCTGGACGCTGAAGGTCGCTGCCATCGGCTTCTTCCTCTGGTTCGCTCCAATCATCGCCCTGCTGGCTCTGCTCGGCCAGGGCAACGTCTTCACGGAGATCTCAATCTTCTTCTCCAAGATGGCGATGGTGACCTTCGGTGGCGCCTACTCGGTGCTGTCCTATGTCGCGCAGCAGGCAGTCGAGCATTATGGCTGGCTGAAGCCGGGTGAAATGCTGGATGGCCTCGGCATGGCCGAAACCACGCCCGGCCCCTTGATCATGGTGACGCAGTTCGTCGGCTTCATGGGCGCCTATCGTGCGCCGGGCTCTCTGAATCCCCTCCTGGCCGGCACTCTCGGCGGGCTGCTGACGACCTGGGTCACTTTCGTGCCCTGCTTCCTCTGGATCTTCCTCGGCGCGCCGTTCATGGAGACGATGCGCAACAACAAGGCGCTCTCGGCTGCGCTCGGGGCGATTACTGCGGCCGTCGTCGGCGTGATCCTGAACCTGTCGATCTGGTTTGCGCTGCACGTGCTCTTCGCCGAGGTCCATCAGATCCGCGGCTATGGCATGGAACTCGACGTGCCGGTCCTGAGCACCGTCAACGTCGCATCGCTGCTGCTGACGCTTGCCGCCATGATCGCTGTGTTCCGCTTCAAGGTCGGGATGATCAAGGTCATCGCCGCTTGCTCGGTAGCTGGGCTGCTCTACGGATTCGCCACGGGCATGGTCTGATCTCGGCGAGCATCGCGAAGCGCAAGGTCTGACCGACAATTGAGCGGTCCGACCGCGCCGCTCCGGGGGCGAAGCTCCAGCCTGGTCAAGCGCGACCCCGTGCGACGTCCAGAAAGGCCTTGATCGCCTTGTTGTCCCGGCGTTCGCTCAAGCAGATCAGGGATTCCTCCATCAGGATCGGCGGCCCGTCGAGCGCGATGCGCACCAGGCCGCGATCGCCGCGCAGTTCGGCCTCCGAGACGAAGCCGATGCCGCCACCCGCCGCCACGATGTCGAGCGCAGCCTCGCGCCCTTCGACCTCGATGGCGTAGGTCAACCTGACGCCGGTCTCGGACGCGCGCTGTTCGAGCAGCCGGCGCGTCCGCGAGCCGCTTTCCCGGATCACGAGCGCCATGCCGGCAAGCTCCGCCAGCGACAGCGACCGGCGCGAGGCAAAGGGATGATCGGCTGCGACGACGGCGATGATCGGCGCCGCATTCAGCGGAACGAACTCGAAATCGCGATGCGGGGCCATGTCGCCGAGGACGCCGATATCGGCCTCGTAACTTTGCAGCTGCGCCACGATGGTCTCGGTATTGCCGGCGCTGACCGTGATCCGCACGCCCGGATAGATCTCGCGGAACGCCGTCAGCACATGCAGGACATGATGGACGGAATCGGCGGCGATCCGCAGGGTTCCAAGCCGCAGGGCGCGCGACTCCAAGAGCAACCCGCGCGCCTGGTCCTCGGCATCGAACAGGCGGTGTGTGATCGCGAGCAGCCTTTCGCCCATCGCGGTCAGGGCGATCTGCCTGTGCTGCCGGCTGAACAGCAGCACGTCATACTCCTCCTCGAGCTTGCGGACCTGATCGGAGATCGCCGGCTGCGTCAGGTTCAGCTCGCTCGCGGCGCGTGAAAAGCCGCCGGCGAGCGCGACCTGGTGGAAAGCACGAAGCTGGACATAGCGCATGGCGGGATCCGGGCAGGGTAGAGCCGGGGAGGCGACAGGCACTAATGCAACGATTCAATTTATGCGTCGATCGAAAATAACGATTTTTCAGATGATCCATCGCCGCCGATGATGCCGGCATCGAAAGCAGCCGCCTGTCCAAAGGCAATCGCCAAGGGGATCGCCCCGCCGCAAGACCGGCGCGTCGCCTCGGCACGGGAGTTTCAGGGATGTCAGGTCTTTCCGCCAAGCTCGTGCATACCGAAGGCGAGTCGAACACCTCGGCGGCGCGCGGCGCCTGGTCGGCGCGGCTCGATGATCCGGCGACGCGCGGCCTGCTGAAGCGCGACGCCGACGCCTTCCTGCACCAGAGCCTGTCGAGCCCCTGCGTCACGGCGATCGCCAAGGCGGAGGGCATCTGGATCGAGGACACGGCCGGGCGCCGCTACATGGATTTCCATGGCAACAGCGTCCATCATATCGGCTACGGCCATCCCCGCCTGAAGGCTGCGATCAAGCAGCAGCTCGACGATCTCTGCTTCGCGCCGCGCCGCTTCACCTGCGAGCCGGCGGTCGAGCTGGCCGAGACGCTGGGCCGCCTTGCCCCGGGCGATCTCGGCAAGGTGCTGTTCACGACGGGCGGTTCGGATGCGGTCGAGGTGGCGCTGAGACTCGCGCGCGCCGCCACCGGGCGCTTCAAGACCTTGTCCTTCTGGGATGCCTTTCACGGCGCGGGCTTCGGCGCCTCGAGCGTCGGCGGGGAGGCGACCTTTCGCTCCGGGATTGCCGGGCCGCTCCTGCCGGGCGCAGAGCATGTCGCGCCCTGGGCGAACCATCACTGCGCCTATGGCCATAACAGCCTGGAGGATTCGGCCCGCGCCTGCGCCAGCATGATCTCCTATGTGCTTGGCCGGGAGGGCGATTTCGCGGCCCTCGTCGCCGAGCCGATGCGGGCGACCCCGAACCCGCCGGCACCCGGCTTCTGGAAGCTGGTGCGCGAGGCCTGCGACCGCCATGGCACGCTGCTGATCTTCGACGAGATCCCGACCGGGCTCGGCAAGACCGGCCGCTTCTTCACCAGCGAGCATGACGGGGTGACGCCGGACATCCTCGTCGTCGGCAAGGCGCTCGGCGGCGGCATCTTGCCGATCGCCGCGGCGATCGCGCGGCGCGATCTCGATGTCGCCGGCGATTTCGCGATCGGCCACTACACCCATGAGAAGAACCCGGTGACGACGCGCGCGGCGCTGACCACGATCGCGATCATTCGCGAGGAGGGGCTGCCGGAGCGGGCGACCGAGCTCGGTGGCCAGGCGATGGCGCGTCTGCGCGCCTTCGGCGAAGGCTCGCCCCATGTCGGCGACGTGCGCGGGCGCGGGCTGATGTTCGGGGTCGAGATCGTGGCCGACAAGGCGGATATGGCGCCCGACAACGCGCTCGCCGAACGGGTCTATTATCGCTGCCTCGAAGCCGGGCTGAGCTTCAAGATCAGCCAGGGCAATGTGCTGACGCTCTCGCCGCCTCTGGTGATCCCGCAAGCCGACCTCGACCGCGCGCTCGACATCGTCGAGGCCGCGATCGCGGCGGGCTGAAGCGCCTCTCTCTTCCCTGGCCGAAAGGGTCCGCTATGAAAGCCGTCCGCACGGACCGTGAACTGGAATGCCCCGAGATCGATGCCGGCCTGCGGGCCCGTGGCGTCGAGCTCGTCACCTTGCCCGATGGCATCCCGGAGGCCGCGCTGATCGAGGCCGTCGCCGACGCCGATCTGATCCTGATGTGCTACACGCCGATCACGGCCCGCGTCATCGCGGCTGCGCCCAGGCTCAAGGGCATCGTCAAATACGGTGTCGGCATCGATGCGATCGATATTCCTGCCGCGAGCGCGCGCGGCATCCCGGTCGTCAACGTTCCCGAATATGCCGAGGAGACGGTCGCGGAGGGCGCGTTCGCTCTGATGATCGCGCTGGCCAAGCGCCTGCCCGAGATTGGTCGCGCCATGGCCGCCGATGGCTGGATCTGGCCCGAACAGCGCTGGCTCGGCCGCGATATCGCTGGTTCCACACTCGGGCTCGTCGGTGCCGGCAAGATCGGCCGCAGCATGGCCCGGATGGCGGGGCAGGGGTTCCGGGCCCGGGTTCTCGGTTACGATCCCCATGTCGACGCGGACACGCTCGCGGCATCCGGCATCGAGAAGGTGGACGATCTGCATGCGATGCTGCGCGCATGCGATTTCGTCTCGCTCCATTGCGTGCTGAACGCGGCGACGCGCGGATTGATCGGCCGCGCCGAACTCGCCTGCCTGAAGCCGTCTGCCGTGCTGGTCAACGTCTCCAGGGGAGCGCTGATCGACGAGGCGGCGCTCGTCGAGGCGGTGCTGGCCGGCCGTCTCGGTGGCGTCGGGCTCGACGTCTATTCGACCGAACCGCTGGCCAAGACGGGCCATGTGCTCAGCCCGCTCTTTGGCCGCGACGACGTCATTCTCTTCCCGCACCTGACCTTCTTCACTGTCGAGGCGATGCGGCGCCTCTCGGAGGATACGCTCGCCCGCTGCTTCGAGGTTCTCGGCGGGCGGCCGGTCCAGGTGCGCTCGCGCGATCCGCGCCTGCGGGCGCAGAGCGAGAACGTCGCCTTCGCCTGAGGCGCAATTCGACCTGCCTAGCCCCGCCTGCTCCGCCAAAAGCGCATCGCGCGCCGGGGCGCTTTTGATTAAACTGCCCCCGCCAGACCTTCTCTCTTGATGATGTAGGGAGCGCAGCGATGAAGGCGTCCGTCTTTGCAAGTCGTCCTGCCCCTCTGGATTGCCGGGACCGTCGATGCGCGCCGGTTCTTGCAGCGATTGGCCTCGGACTGGCCCTGGTGCTCGGCTTTGCCCGGGGGGCCGTCGCGCAACAGGCACCCCTGACGGCGATCGACATCGCGCTTGAACCCGACGCGACGATGCTTCAGCGCGCGAAGGACGCCAATGCGCGTCTGCTGAAGTCCTTCCCGAAGGGCTTTGCTCTCGATGAGACGCACCACCCGCACGTCACGCTGGTGCAGCAATTCGTCCGCACGGCGGAACTCGACAAGGTCTTTGCCGCCGCGAACGCGGTTCTGGCCAAGGAAAAGCCGACGTCATGGACGCTGAAGGCGTTCAAATACTATTACATCCCGTCTCCGCCGGTCGGACTCGCGGGGATCGTCGTCGAACCGACAGACGACCTGCATCGGCTGCAGGATGAACTGATCAAGGCCGTTGCGCCCTACACCGCGAAGACCGGGACACCGGCGGCGTTCTTCAGCAGGGATGGCGGGCGGGACATTCAAAAATCCCTGATCGAATATGTCTCCGGCTTCACGACAATCGCGGCGGGCAAGCGTTTCAATCCGCATGTGACGATCGGCGTCGGAACCGAAACCTATTTGAAGACGATGCTGGCTGAGCCTTTCGACGCGTTCACCTTCTCGCCGACCGGCGCATCGGTCTATCAGCTCGGCACCTTTGGCACGGCTCGGAAGGAACTGAAGGCCCTGCCGCTGACGCCTTGAGGCGAGGCTGCTCGGCGAGACGAAGCGGAGCGGCAGTACGGGCAGGCGCGACCTCAAGGCCGTGTCGGCCGACGATCGGCGCTTGGCTGGTCAGCGACGATGCCAACGCAGCGATCTTTCCCGGCGCGCCGGGCTCTTGCCGCCAATGTCTCGCTGTATCGAGGGCTGCGCTGGCCGCCGGCTCCAGGTCGCGATGCTGCCCTTATCCACCGTGAGTGCGGCGCGGGAGCGAGCGCGGAGGCGCTTCTCCGTTTCCCTCCGTTCGGTCGCGATAGAGGGACGCGCGGGCGAGCAGCATGAGGGTGACCGGCGTCGTGACGATCATGAAGACGCCGATCAGGAGTTCATGCACCACGGGCCGGGAGCCCAGCGCCGAGAAGCAGACAATGGACGCGAGCGCGATCGCACCGGTTCCCCAGCTCGTGCCCAGCGTGGGGGCATGAACGCGCTCGAAGAACCTGCGAAAGCGCAATGTTCCGATGGCTCCCAGCAGTGTCAGCCCGGAACCGAGAAGGAGCAGGAAGGCCGTGAGCAGGGACGCCCAGGCGGGGAGGTTCTCGGCATGGGTCATTCGATCACCTCGCCGCGCATGAGAAATTTGGCGAGCGCGATGCTCGATACGAATCCCAGCACTGCGATGATCAGGGCCGCCTCGAAATAGATCGCGCTTCCCGAGCGGATGCCGATCGTCAGCATCAGGAGCATGGCGGTAACGTACATGGCGTCCAGGCAGAGGACCCGGTCCTGCGCTCGCGGCCCCCGGATGACCCTGTAGGCGTAGCACCCCATGGCGGCGACGAGCATGGCCTGGGCGGCCGTTACCGACCACAGGAGGATCGTGGCAGTCATTCGAAAATGTCCATAAGCAGCGCCTCATACCGGTTCTTGATCACGTCGATCCACTCGGCCTCGTCGGCGAGGTCGAGGACATGGAGCAGGAGCACGCCGGAATCGGGGGCATATTCAACCCAGGCTGTCCCCGGCGTGCTGGTAACGATGCATGCCAGCACGGCCAGCGCCGTCTTGTCGCGCAGGTCGAGCGGTATGGCGACGAAGCCCGCGACACGGTCGCGACGATCTCCTCGGATGATGATGCCGGCCACCGCGATGTTCGATCGCAGGATGTCCAGCGTGACGATCCCCAGGAGCTTCGGAAAAAGCTGCCATCGCCTCAGCCGGGGCTTGGATGGATGAAGCGCCGCCATCGCACGGGAGGCTCCGATCGCGACGGTCGCCCCGACGAGGAATTGCCCGGTCGAGAAAGAGGTCAGCAGGAGCCACATCAGCAGCAGCGCTGCGGTCAGAAGCGGATAGGGCAGAAGGCGGTTCATCGCGCACCGCCCGGCAGATGCCCCGTTCCCAGAACGCTCTGGATATAGGTCGACGGGGCGTGAAGGGAACGGGCCGCAGCCTCCGTGTAACTGAGCATCGGACCGCCCCACACGGTCAGGACCGCGCAGAGCGCCAGCAATGCGACGATCGGCGCGACCTCGACCATGACCACGCGCGGAACCAGTTCCTCGAGGGGCGTCCAGAAGATGCGGACGCCGCTGCGCATCATGGCCACCAGGGTCGCAAGGCCCGATAGGATGACCAGCGCAACCAGCAGCCAGATGCTCCCCGGGATCTCGGCGATTGAGCCGAGTCCGTCGGGATTCAACATGCCCGTCAGCATCGCGAACTTGGCGATGAACCCCGATAGCGGCGGCAAGCCCGCGAGCAGGAGCGCGACGCATCCAAACGAGACGCTCAGGATGGCGAGCGCCCCCGGCACGGTCACGCCGACCTCCTGATCCTCGTGCTCCTCGCTCTCGTCCGTCTCGTCGCCATACGCCTCCATGGTGACGGACAACACGTCTGCCGCAGGCTCACGCGACCGCTCGACCAGCTCGATCAGCAGGAAAAAGGCAGCGACGCTGAGGCTCGAACTGACGAGGTAGAACAAGGCTCCCGAGACGACCGCAGTGTTGCCGATGCCGACGGCCGCGAGCAGGGTCCCCGCGGAGATGAGAACGCTGAAGCCGGCGAGCCGGCCCAGCGACTGGGACGATAGCACCCCGGATGTCGCGAAGAGGATCGTCGCCATCCCGCCCCAGAGCAGCACCGTTCCGCCGAACCCTGCCGCGCCCTGGGCCTCCGGAGCGAAAAGCAGCAGGGAGAGGCGCAGAAGCACATAGGTGCCGACCTTGGTGAGCACGACGAAGATCGCGGCAACGGGGGCGGCGGCCGCCATATAGGCGGACGGCAGCCAGAAGCAGAGCGGCCACATGCCCGCCTTGACCAGGAATGCGATGCCAAGGATCGCGACACCGGCGTGAAGGAGCGCCCGGTCCTCTGCGGGCACGCCCGGCAGGCGGACGGCCAGGTCAGCCATGTTCAGCGTTCCGGCGGTCCCATAGATCAGGCTGACGCCGATGAGGAAGAGAAGCGAAGCGGCCAGGTTGATCGCGATATAATGGAGGCCGGCTCGAACCCGGAACGCGCCCGATCCGTGCAGCAGCAGGCCGTAGGACGCCGCCAGCGTGACCTCGAAGAAGACGAAGAGATTGAAGAGGTCGCCCGTGAGGAACGCGCCCCCGAGCCCCATGAGCATGAACTGGAAGAGCGTGTGGAAATGCGGCCCGGCCCGGTGCCAGCGCGCCGTCGAGAAGACCAGAGCGGCGAGCGCCAGCGTGGATGCGAGGGCGAGCATCAGCGCCGACAGCCGATCGAGCACGAGCACGATGGCGAACGGCGCTGGCCAGTTGGCGAGGGCATAGGATGAGGACAGGGCGCCGCCCCCGTCGGCAACCCCGTCCGCCAGTCGCATCAGGACGATCGCCGTCACCAGGAGCAGCACGCCCGACGCAATGCTGAGAAGCGCCTTCAGCGTGTGGCGCAGCTCGTCGATCAGCAGGAGAGCCGCTCCCGTGATCAACGGGAGCAGGATCGGGACGATGAGAAGATGTCTCGTCCAGTCCATCAGTTCGGCTCTCGCCCGTCGACGTGATCGTTGCGGGTCAGCCCGCGGGCGACGAGCAGCACCACGAGCAGGAGCGCGGTCGTGGCAAAGCCGATCACGATCGCCGTGAGCACGAGCGCCTGCGGAACCGGGTCGGCCAGATCCGCCGGATTGCCTGCACCGCCGGGCCCCAGCACGGGGGCTGCACCGACCCGCAACCGGCCCATGCTGAAGATGAAAAGGTTCACCGCATAAGAGAGAAGCGAAAGGCCGATGACGAGCTGATAGGTGCGCGGACGCAGGACCAGCCAGACTCCCGATCCGGTGAGCACGCCTATGGCGATCGCAAGCGTCAGTTCCATCGCTGGCGCTCCTCTTCGAGACGGGCCGCGCGCAGGCGGCGGATGGATTGGTGGGCGATAGCGATCAGCATCAAAACCGTCGCTCCGACCACGACGCCGAACACGCCGAGATCGAACAGGGTGGCGCTCGCCAGCGGGACCTTCCCGACGATCGGCAGCTCCAGATACCGGAAATACGAGGTGAGGAAGGAATCTCCCAGGAGCATCGAGGCCGCCCCGGTGAACGCCGCCAGCAGGAGACCGCCGCCGATCCAGGCAACCGGAAGGATTCGCAGCCTGTCCTCGACCCAGACCGTGCCCGCCGCCATGTATTGCAGGATGAAGCCCGCCGCCATTGCGACACCTGCGGCAAAGCCCCCTCCCGGAGCGTCATGCCCACGCAGGAAGAGATAGGCGGCCAGTACGATTACGACCGGGAACATCCACTGCATGATGACGGACGGCACGTAGAGATATTCCGCCTTCGTCGCTCCGACCTCCGTCTCCGGCTCAGCCTCGTCATTGGACCGCTGGATGCGCTGCTGCTCGGGCCTCTCGATGCTGTCCGGTGCGGGGCGGAAGCGCCGGAGCAGCGCGAATACGCTCAGTGCCACGACGGCGAGGACCGTGATCTCGCCCAGCGTGTCGAAGCCGCGGAAATCGACGAGAATGACGTTGACGACATTCAGGCCGCCGCCTTCGCTATAGGCCTTCTCGACGAAGTATTTCGCGATCGAGTCCGGCGGCGCCCGCGTCATCACCGCGTAGGAGATCGCCGTCATGCCCAGGCCCGCGACGACGGCGATGGCAAGGTCCCGGAAACGGCGCAGGCGCGGTCGCCAGCCTTTCGGTTCGGGCACGTCCTGCGAGCGCTTGGGCAGCCACCGCAGACCGAGCAGGATAAGCACCGTTGTCACGATCTCGACGACGAGCTGGGTGGCCGCAAGGTCCGGCGCAGAAAGCCAGACGAAGGTCAGGCAGGTCACGAGCCCTGTCCCGCCGAGCAGGGCAAGGGCCGCGAGCCGATGGAACTTGGCCTGATAGGCGGCTGCGACGGCGCAGATCATGCCGATGGACCAAAGGCCGGTGAATGCGAAATCCGTCGCCCCATTGCCGTGAGGACCGAAGGAAAGGCCCGAAGCGAGCAGCGGGACGGCTCCTGCGGCGACGGCCACCACCACCACCAGGCGCATCTGGGGCTGAAGGCGACTGGTGCCGAACGCGCCTTCGAACAGATGCGCCCATCGCCACGAAATCGCGACCATGACCCGCTCGAAGATGCGCTGTCCCTGAATCCGACCGAAAAGCGGGGGACGCTCGGAACGTTCGAGGTAAGCGCCGGCGACGCGATACAGCAGCACGCCAGCAACCAGCGCGACGATGCTCATCGCCAGGGGAAGGTTGAAGCCGTGCCACAGAGCCAGGCTGTATGGCGGCGTGGCGTCGCCGAGCACCGACGACACCGCGACATGCAGGAACGGGCCGATGGTGTATGCCGGGAAGACGCCGACGACGAGGCAGGCGACGACCAGGAACATGACCGGGAACCGCATCCAGAACGGCGGCTCGTGGGGTTCGCGGGGAAAACTCTCGGGCGGCGCTCCCAGGAAGATCGAATGGATCAGCCGTAGGGAATAGGTCACGGCCAGCGCGCTGCCGAGCACGGCCGCGTAGGGGGCGGCGGTGTCCAGCCAGGAATCGGCGTGGGTCTCCACGGCCTCGGCGAAGAACATCTCCTTCGACAGGAAGCCGTTCAGCAGCGGTACGCCAGCCATGGCGGCGCAGGCCACCATGGCCAGGGTGCCGGTGATCGGCATGTACCGGAACAGTCCGGAGATCCGCCTCATATCGCGCGTGCCGGTCTCGTGGTCGATGATGCCGGCCGCCATGAACAGCGATGCCTTGAACGTCGCGTGGTTGAGCATGTGGAAGATGGCCGCGCCGGCGGCGAGCGGGCTGCCGAGGCTGAGCAGCAACGTGATCAGGCCCAGATGGCTGATCGTGGAGTAGGCGAGAAGTCCCTTCAGGTCATTCTGGAACATGGCGAGGTAAGCGCCGAGCACGAACGACGTCATTCCCGCGATGCCGAGGATCATGAACCATTCCGGCGTACCGGAGAGCACCGGCCACAGCCGCGCCATCAGGAAGACCCCTGCCTTGACCATGGTGGCCGAATGCAGGAACGCCGATACGGGCGTCGGCGCCGCCATGGCGTTGGGCAGCCAGAAATGAAAGGGAAACTGTGCGCTTTTCGTCAGCGTGCCGAGAAGTATCAGCAGCAGCGCCGGGACGTATAGAGTGTGCGAACGGATGAGGTTGCCCGATCGCAGGACGTCGTCGAGGTCGTAACTGCCCACGATATGACCGATGATCAGCACGCCACCCAGCAGAGCCAGGCCCCCCATGCCCGTGACCGTCATGGCCATGCGAGCGCCGTCGCGCGCTGCCTGGCTCTGCTGCCAGTAGCCGATCAGCAGGAAGGAAAAAATGCTGGTCAGTTCCCAGAACACGACCAGAAGCACCAGGTTGCCCGAAAGGACCACCCCCAGCATCGAGCCCGTGAAGGCCAGAAAGAAAAGGTAGAAACGCCGGACCGGATCGTCGGCGGACATGTAGTACCGGGCGTACATGACGACCAGGACGCCGATACCGCTGACGAGGGCCGCGAAGATCCAGGCGAAGCCATCCATCCTCAGCGTGAAGTTCAGTCCGAGAGACGGGATCCAGTCGATCTGAAACCGGAGGGCATCTCCGCCGCTCACGGATGGGTAGAGCGACAAGGTCAGGACCAGGCAGGCCAGCAAGGTGACGCCGGTAATCCAGGTCACCGGTTCGCGCGAGGCTCCCGGAGACAGGACCACCGCAAGACTGGCAACAAAAGGCAGAATGAGGATCAGCAGTAGCGGGGAAAGTTCCATCATTCTCCTTTGCCTGGGAGGCGTCGTCCGTTCTTAGGCCATCGAAGGTGATCCGCCAACGACGAGCAGATCGCAGGCGCGTTCGAGGAGGTGAGCCCTCGGACGATCCCCGACGTCGTCACGGGGTCGACTGCCACGACTTCGACCCATGGCGGCGCACGAATATCGGCCCCGATCATCGGGATTCGATCGCCCACCGAAAGCCCAAGCAATGTGATGCCGAGAGGCGTGATCACCGATAACTCGGCGGGCGGCCACATTCCGTCTGCGGGATCGATCAAGCGTCGGCGTTCGGGCTGGCCGGTGCCGCCGACACGATAGGTGACGAAGCCATCCAGCAAGACCGTTTGCTCCGGCATATCGTCCGCCTCACGCCACGAGGCGCGGTCCAGCTTGCGCAAAAGCGCCGACGCGAGCGGATGAATGTGCTCGCCGAGCAAACGCGCCAGCTCTTGCAGTCGCACATAATCGCCGGCCGAAAGCGTGGTGACTGGTCGTTTCAATGTGCAAATCATGTTTTCCGCCAGCGGGTTGCAGGCAGTCGTGAGAAAAATGTCTGAATGGGTTGCCGCTCTGAGTGACCAACGCAACCCGCGTTACGCGGGAATGCCAGCCTTTGCCCGGACCGGGCCGCGACGCAGCCGGGTCGGGGTCAGTCCCCCGTGATGGGGCACACCCGCTCGAAGAGAAGCGTTGGGGAATCGATCCACATGAGATGTAGGTGAAAGGTTGCTGTCGCGAAGTCAAGCGAGCTTAATGCGGCTATGGTAAAGTTATATCTTTATGTTTGCGAATGATAATTTCGAATATTGTGGATTTTATTTAGGGTGTATGGGAAATATTGCTTTGGATTGTAAGTTTATATTGATTTTAATATTGTGAATTATCTATCGCCGTGCGCTACAGCGCCGCACCGTGGTTTGATAACACTCGATTCCGTCGATGCCTTTCATGTTTTTCCAGGCCCGTTCGATTGCCAAGCGCGAATCGACGACATGTGGCAGATTGGGATGGCTTCTTCCGCCGACCAGGATTTTTGGCTCCGTTTCCATGACCCGCGACATCGCTGCGCGACGGCATCGCATCATCCTCGACAGTCTCGAAAGACAGGAATCGATCAGCGTCGAGGAACTCGCCCTGTCGCTCGACGTTTCCCGCGAGACGATCCGGCGCGATCTCAAGGCCTTGTCGGCCGAGGGGCTGCTCGCTGTCGTTCACGGCGGAGCGATCCGGGGCGAGCGTTCGGAAGCCTCCTTCGCCAGCCGCCGGACCGTGAACCGCGCAGGCAAGGAGCTGATCGCCACGCTCGCCGCCGCCATGCTGGGCGACGGCATGACCATTCTGCTCGATTCCGGCACCACGACCGAAGCGGTTGTGCGCGCGCTGGCGCGAACGGACCGAAAGCGGCTGGTCGTGCACACCACGTCGCTTGAGAACGCGCGGCTGGCCAGCCGGCTGCAGGGCGCCCGCGTCTTCCTGATCGGTGGCGAATTCGACCCCAACGAGGATGCGACCTCGGGCACGGAGGCCCTGCGGGCGATCGGACGCCTCTCGGCCGATTTCTCCTTCGTCAGCGTCGGCGGCGTCGACGCGGAAGGGCGGCTGACCGACTACACGCGAGCCGGAGCGGCCATCCGGAGCGCTCTCCTGAACGCCGCGGAACAAGGCTTCCTGATGGCCGACAGCAGTAAGTTCGGCCTTGTCCTTCCCAGCCGGATCGGCGGCGACGACGCTTGCGCGGGACTGCTGGTCGACCGGCTTCCGCCAGAGCCGATCGCCGCGAACCTGACCAGGAATGGAGTGCGTCTGATCGTTTCCTGATTTGCCCGTTTTGTGGTTTTTTGTTGTTTTCTGGATTTGGCCTGCTAGGCTGCCTCCATCGCGGAGGCGCTCATGTCCATTCCCACCCAATCTCGTGTCGTCATCATCGGCGGCGGTATCGTCGGCTGTTCCGTCGCCTATCATCTGACCAAGCTCGGCTGGCGCGATGTGCTCCTGCTCGAGCAGGGGCGCCTGTCCTCCGGCACCACCTGGCACGCGGCCGGTCTCGTCGGGCAGCTGCGCAGCCAGTCGAGCATGACGCGCCTGATCCGCTATTCCACCGAGCTCTACGCCTCGCTGGAGCAGGAGACGGAGCTCGCCACGGGCTGGAAGCGCTGCGGCTCGGTTTCGGTCGCACGCACGCCCGAACGGATGACGCAGCTGCGCCGGACCATTTCGGCGGCGCGCGCCCAAGGGGTGGAGATCGAGGAGTTGAGCCCGAAGGAGGCCGGCGAGAAATGGCCGGTGATGCGCACCGACGATCTCGTCGGCGGCGTCTGGCTCCCCGGCGACGGCAAGGCGAACCCATCCGACATCACCCAGGCGCTGGCGCGCGGCGCCCGTAGCCGCGGCGCCATCGTGCGCGAAGGCATCCGCGTCACCGGCATCGAGACCGAGAAGGGCCGGGTGAGGGCGGTGCAGACCGACCAGGGCCGGGTCGAATGCGAGGTCCTGGTCATCTGCGCGGGCCAATGGTCACGCGCGGTCGGGCAGATGTGCGGCGTATCGGTGCCGCTGCATTCGGCCGAGCACATGTACATCGTCACCGGCAAGATCGACGGCGTGACGCCGGACCTGCCGGTGATGCGCGATCCCGATGGCTACACCTACTACAAGGAGGAGGTCGGCGGCCTCGTCATGGGCGGCTTCGAGCCCGATGCGAAGCCCTGGGGCATGGACGGCATCCCCTATCCCTTCGAGTTCCAGCTCCTGCCCGATGACTGGGATCAGTTCGCCATCCTGATGGAAAACGCGCTGCAGCGCGTGCCGGCCCTGGAGACGGCCGAGATCAGGACCTTCCTCAACGGTCCCGAGAGTTTTACGCCCGACAACAACTTCCTCCTGGGCGAGGCTCCGGAAGTGGCGGGCATCTATGTCGGCGCCGGCTTCAACTCGATGGGGATCGCGTCAGCCGGCGGCGCCGGCAGCGCGCTCGCCGAATGGATCGTCGCGGGCGAGGCCACGAGCGATCTCTGGCCCGTCGACATTCGCCGCTTCGCGAATTTCAACAGCAACCCGGCCTGGCTGAAGGATCGCATCAAGGAAACGCTCGGCCTGCACTACGCCATGCCCTGGCCGAACCGCGAACTCGATACCGCAAGGCCCTTCCGCCGCTCGCCGCTCTACGAGCGCCTGGCCGCCAAGCAGGCTGTCTTCGGCTCCAAGATGGGGTGGGAACGCGCGAATTATTTCGCCCGCACCGAGGATGAGCGCACGATCCGCTATTCCTTCGGCCAGCAGAACTGGTTCGAAACGGTCGCAGCAGAACACCGCGCCTGCCGCGAGGCCGCGGGGCTTGTGGACATGAGCAGCTTCGCCAAATTCCTGCTTCAGGGTCCGCAGGCCGAAGCGGCCTTGCAGCGCCTCTCCGCCAATGATGTGGCGGTCCCGGTGGGCAGCTCGATCTACACGGCCTTGCTCAATGCGCGCGGCACCTTCGAAAGCGACCTCACGGCCGCCCGTATCGCGCCCGACACCTATCTGCTCCTGACCGGCACCGCCCAGGCGACGCGCGACGCGCACTGGATCAGGCGCCAGCTCCCGGAGGGAGCAACGCTGACGGACGTGACATCGGCCTATGCCGTGCTCTCGCTGGCGGGCCCGAAGGTCGTCGAGATCCTCGCCCGCGTCTCGCCCGTCTCCTTCGATCCCGTCGATTTCCCGGCCAATGCGATCCGGCAGATCACCATCGGCTATGCCACGACCTGGGCCTGCCGCCGCTCCTATCTGGGGGACGGCTTCGAACTCTACGTGCCGGCGGAATTCGCAGCCGCGATCTACGATCTGCTGCACGAGGCCGGAGCCGATCTCGGTCTCGTCGATGTCGGATATTACGCGGTCGACTCGCTGCGCATCGAGAAGGGCTTCCGCGCCTGGGGACGCGAGCTGACGCCGGACATCAATCCCTACGAGGCCGGCCTCGGCTTTGCCGTGAAGCTGAACAAGGGCGATTTCATCGGCCGCGACGCCCTCACCATTGCCCGCGCGGCGCCACGCACCAAGCGGCTGGTCGCGCTTGTCGGCCCCCGTCCAAACGGCCAGATGGCCTGGGGCGGCGAGGCGATCCTGGCGGATGGCAGGCCGGTCGGCGAGATCACCTCCGCGGCCTTCGGCGCAAGCGTCGACGGTATCGTCGCGCTCGGCTGGGCCCAGAGCCAAGAGCCGATCGACCAGGCCTGGCTCGACGCGCGCAACTGGACGATCGATCTCGCGGGCACGGCGATCCCCGTCACGGCGAGCCTCGCTGCACCGCTCGACCGCAGGCCCGCGGAGCTCAAGGGATGACCGATCTCACGCCGCTCGCCCCCGCCATCCCCAGGGACGTCGTCCTGCGCAAGCCCGCCCGTGTCCTCAACCTTGCCTGCGAGGACCGGCCCGGCATCGTGCATGCCGTCAGCGGCGTGCTCTATCGGCACGGCTGCAACATCCTGGAAAGCGCGCAGTTCAGCGATCCGCGCGACGCCCGCTTCTTCATGCGCGTCGCCTTCGCCGCCGGCGATCGTTTCGACGACACGGCCTTTCGACGCGAGTTCGACGGCGTGGCCGGCACCTTCCAGATGAGCTGGGAGGCGGTCGACACGGCCCGCCCGGCCCGCGTCCTGCTGATGGTGTCACGCTTCGGCCATTGCCTGAACGATCTGCTCTTCCGCCAGGCGACGGGGAATCTCAACATCACGATTCCCGCGATCGCCTCGAACCACCGGGATTTCGAGCCGCTGGCGCAGAATTACGGCATCCCGTTCCATTATCTGCCGGTCACGGCGGAGACCAAGGCGGAGCAGGAGGCAAAGCTGCTGGAGTTGGTTGCGCAGACCGATGCGTCGCTGGTCGTGCTCGCCCGCTATATGCAGGTGCTCTCCAATGATCTCTGCCGTGCGCTCGACGGGCGGGCGATCAACATCCACCATTCCTTCCTGCCGAGCTTCAAGGGCGCCAGGCCTTACCATCAGGCCTATGACCGCGGCGTGAAGCTGATCGGCGCGACGGCTCATTACGTCACCCCCGATCTGGACGAAGGCCCGATCATCGACCAGGACGTCGCGCGTGCCGATCATTCGCTGGCTCCCGACGATCTCGTCAGCGTCGGGCGCGACATCGAGGCGGTCGTGCTCGCGCGTGCGCTGCGCCTGCATATCGAGCGGCGGGTAATGCTGGCCGGCCGGCGGACCGTCATTTTCCGCTAGGGCTCTTCCGATGAAAATCGGATTCACCTGCAATCCCTTATCCCTTCGTCTTCACGCAATTTCGGAGGCAAGGCCGCTCCCCGGTCTTGCGGGAATTGCGCCAGATCATCTGTGTTCGCATCGGCTTTGTCCCGAAAACCGCAATCCACTTTTCGGGCCGATGCCTTAGGAGCGCCCGCATGCTGGCAAGCCCTGGCACCCCGCCGCTCCGCAGCGCGGCCAGCAGCCGGAGCATCCTGTGAGCGCCCGCATCCTCGATGGCCGGGAGATCGCGCGCGACATCCGGGCTGATACCGCCCTGCGGGTGGCTGAGCTTACCGCCAAGGCCGGAATCGTGCCGCATCTGGTGGTGATCCTTGTCGGTGGGAATCCCGCCTCTCGCGTCTATGTCGAGAATAAGATCCGCGCCTGCGCCGAGGTCGGCATCAGGTCCACCCTCGTCACGCTCGATCCCGGAATTGCGGCGCAGGACCTCATCGCTGAGATCGAGCGCCTGAACCGCTCTCCTGATGTCCACGGCATTCTCGTTCAGCTGCCGCTGCCGCCGCACCATGATATCCAGGCGGTCTTGCGGGCGATCTCGGTCCACAAGGACGTCGATGGCTTCCATCTCTACAATGTCGGCGGCCTGGTCGTCGGCCGGACGATCTTCTCGCCCTGCACGCCCTATGGCGTGATGCGGATGCTCGATCATGCCGGGATTCCGGTCGAAGGCCGCAATGTCACGATCGTCGGAGCCAGCAACATCGTGGGCAAGCCGATGGCCCTGATGATGATGGCGCGCGACGCGACCGTCTCGGTCTGTCATGCCAAGACACGCGATCTCGCCCAGTACACCATTCTGGCGGACATCCTGATCGTGGCGGCCGGGGTGCCCAGGCTGATCGGTGCGCAGATGGTTCGTACCGGAGCGGTCGTGATCGATGTCGGGATCAACCGGGATCCGCAGGGCAGGCTGCAGGGCGATGTCGATTTCGACGCCGTCAGGGAAAGGGCGTCCTACATCACGCCGGTTCCGGGCGGCGTCGGTCCGATGACGGTCACCATGCTGCTGGTGAACACGGTCTCGGCGGCGGAACGGATCGCCGAAGGCGGGCGCGCGCTCATGCTGCCGGAGCAGCCTGACGGCGGACCCGGGCGGCTGACGGGCCGCCCAGGCGCGGACGCCGCCTGAGCCGGCACGGCGTCGTCGCATTCGACAGGCAGACCAAACCGGCGCCCGATCGGGCAGGGCGCACGTGCTAGCCGCCTGCTTTCACTCAGCCTGCCGTCACTCGGCCGCCCGCATCAGGCGGCTTCCCATCAGCGCTCCCCTCTGTTCGAGAAGCCCGTGCACGGTGGCGGCGATATGGGCGTCGATGCGCTTCAGATCGCGCGCGATATCAAGCTGCAGGGCGCTGACGATCACGGCCTCGCGGCTGCCGGTGCGCATCTCGGCGAGATGGGCCTCGATCGCCCCTCGCTCCAGCTCGCGAAAAGTTTCCTTCTCGCGCACGATCCGGCGCGCGGTGGCTTCGTCCTGCGAGATGAAGACCGTGAGCGCCAGGCGCAGATGGTCCCGCAACCGGTCATGCGTCTCGGCAATGCGGGCAAGCGCATCCTCGGGCAACCGCCGCTGGTCGCGGATGCGTTTGCCGGCCATCTGCATCAGGTTCTTCTCGATGATGTCGCCGATATGCTCGAGATTGATCGCCAATGTGAGCACCTCCGAGAGCCGGTGCTCGTCGGCCTGCGACAGCGTCTCATGCGCGATCGCGCCGACATAGAGCTGGATCTGATTATAGAGGTTGTCGAGCACGTCGTCGGCCCGGCTGACCTCGGCCACACGGGCCGGATCGTCGCCCTCGAACGCCATCAGCGACGTCTTCAGCATCCCGTCGACGACATCGGCCATATGCAGCACTTCACGGGTCGCATTGGCGAGCGCGAGCGTCGGTGTGGTGAGCGCAGCAGTGTCGAGATAGCGCGGGCGCGCTGGGTCGGCCTCCGGCGCGGGATCGGGAAACAGCCGCGTCAGAACGCGCGCGAAGGCCGGCAGCGGCACAAGGAAGAGCACAGCCATCACGATGTTGAAGGCAAGGTGGAACAGCGCCGCAGATTGCGCGGGATGGCTCGCGAACCGCTCCACGACCGGTGTCAGCACGGGCAGGAGCAGCAGGCCGGCGGCGCAGCCCAGGATGCGGTTGGCGAGGTTGCCCACCGGCACGCGTTTGGCCGCGGCATTGCCGTTCATGGCCTGGACCAGCGGATTGAGCGCCGTGCCGAGATTGCAGCCCAGCACCATCGCCAGCATGGTCTGGGTTCCCACGACCCCGGTCGCAGCGAGGCTCATCACGACCAGAATCGCGGCAAGCGAGGAATGGGCGGCAAAGCTGAGCACCGCAGCCAGGAGCAGGGCGATCAGCGGATCGTCCGAGAGCGCACCGAGAACCGTGCGCAGTACCTGCGAGTGCTCGACCGGCGCCATGGTGGCCTGCATCAGGCGCAGGGACAGCAGCATCAGGCCCAGCCCGAACAGCGCCTTCGCCATTTCATTGGCGGCCAACCGGCCAAAACGGCGCATGCCGAGATAGCCGACGAGGAGCAGGAGCGGCACCATCATGCTGGTGTCGAAGCCGACGAGCTGCACGATCAGCGTCGTCCCGACATTGGCGCCGAGCATCATCGCCAGGGCCGGCGCCAGCGCGATCAGGCCGGCACCGGAGAACGAGGCGATCATCATCGCGGTCGCCGTGCTGGATTGCAGGCCAGCCGTCACCATGAGCCCCGCGCCGAAGGCCCGCCAGCGACTGTCGAGACCTGTCGCCAGCAGCGCGCGCAAGCGGCTGCCGAAGGCGGCCGATACGCCCGCCGTCACCAGCTGCACGCTCCAGAGCAGCAGGGCGACCTCGCCGGCGAGCGCAAGCAGGATCTGGGTCGGCGTCTGCGCTGACATGGTCACGTTCTCCCGCGCGCCGCTAAAGCATCGGCCCGAAAAGTGGGTTGCGGTTTTCGGTAAAGCCGATGCGCCACAGAAGGCTGGAGCATCGGACCGGATTCGATATCCGGTCCGATGATCTAGCGTTGCCGCCAGTGCTGCAGGCGGCCGAAGACCAGGCGGTCGAGGCCGGCATGGGCGAGTTTCACGGCAATGGCCGTGAACATGATGATGCTCGCCATGCCGGCCGCTGACGCCATGGCGCCCGCCTCATCCATATGGACGATCGCAATGGAGGCGAGCTTGGTGTCGGCGCCATAGAGGAAGATCACGGCCGAGACCGTGGTCAGTGCGTTGACGAAGACATAGACCGCGATGTCGAGGATCGCGGGCATGCAGATCGGCGCGGTCACCCGGCGGAATGTCGACCAGAACGGCACTTTGAGCGAGGCTGAAACCGACTCGAACTCGCTGTCTAGCTGCTTCAGGCTCGTCAGCGCCGTGATGTGCCCGACCGTGTAGAAATGGGCGATGGTGTTGATCACGAGGATCGTCAGCGTCCCGTAGAGGAAGCCGAGCGGATTCCAGCCCGCATTGAAGAAGAAGACATAGCCGAGGCCGAGCACCAGGCCGGGCACGGCCATGGGCAGCATCGCCAGGAACTGGGCGAAGGCGCGCAGCCGCGGGTAGAGCTTCACCTTCTCGATCAGATAGGCGCCGGTGAAGATCAGCGTCGTGCCGATCACCGCCGTCAGGGACGCGAGCAGCAACGAGTTGCCATAGGTCTTCCAGCCATCGGGCTCGACGGCGGCGAAGTCGTAATTGCTCAGCGTCAGCGACAGGTTATAGGGCCAGTATTTGACGAAGGAGCCCCAGAAGGCGATCGCGTAGGGGCTGACGATCGCGAAGGCGATCACAGCGACGAAGCCGAGCAGGGCGAGATCGCGGCGCGGGTCACGCCGCGGCACATAGGGGACGGCGCGGGCCGAGAGCATGGCGCCCTGGCGCCGTTGCACCACGCGGTCCACGAAGAAGGCAAGCACCGCCGGCACCAGCAGGATGATGCCGACCACGGCGCCCATCGGGAAATTCTGCTGGCCGACGACCTGCTTGTAGGCATCGGTCGCCAGCACGTTGAACTGTCCGCCGATCACCTTGGGAATGCCGAAATCGGTGATGACCAGCGTGAAGACGACGAAGACGGCGCTGATCACGCCATAGCGCGCGCCGGGAAGGGTGATCGTCCGGAAAATGCGCCAGCGCGAGGTGCCCATCGCCTCCGCCGCCTCGCGCAGCCGTCCGTCCGAAAGGGCGAGCGCCGTGACGAGGATCAGCATGGCGTGCGGAAAGCTGTAGAGCGCTTCGGCCGCGACGATGCCGACCGGGCCGTAGAGCGAGGCGCCCATCATCCAGGACTTGAGCAGCCCCTGGTTGCCGAAGACATAGATCAGCGCGAGGCCCGACAGCAGGGACGGCGCGAAGACCGGGATCATCGCCGCCGCATAGAAGACGCCCTTGCCCGGAATGCAGCTGCGGCGCAGCGCATAGGCGTAGAGAAAAGCGAGCGGCACCACGATCACCGTGGTCGCACTGGCGACCGCGAGGCTGTTGAGCAGCGAGAAGAACAGTGTCGGCGTCGTCGCATAGCTGACGAAATTCGCCAGGCCGACGAAGCGCCCGTGCGTGTCCTCGAGACTCTTGGAAAGGAGCGCCCAGAGGGGAAGGGCGATGATCAGGACCAAAACCGCGCAGAGCGCGACGATCAGGACCGCGGCGACATGGCGCTCGCTGATCCGTACTGGCGATATCTTCACGGATGCATCGACCATCGTCAGCCGCGGTGCGAGGTCGCTCATCGTGCGCCTCCCGCAAAGACATGCAAGGCCTCGGGCGGAAAGGCGACGGCGCGGACCTGTCCCGTCGTGATGCCGAGATCGCGCATCGCATTGGCCGAGAAATCGGCCGCGATCCGGGTCGAACGGGAGCTGGTCGGCTCCAGATGCGCCCGGCAATAGGAACCGAGGAAGGACAGGTCCCCGATCCGCGCTTCGAAGCGGTTGGGCGTATCCTCGCCGATGCTGCGGGTGCGAACCTCTTCCGGCCGCATCGCCAGGCGCACCGGCGTTCCCACGGCGAAGGGGGCCGCATTGGCGACGAGCAGGTCGAGCTCATCGACACGGACCCGGCCCGGCCCGGTCACGATCGCATCCATGAAGGTCATGTGCCCGACGAAATCGGCGACGAAGGGCGTGGCGGGGCGCCGGTAGATCTCTTCTGGCGTGCCGACCTGCTCGACTTCACCGTCCCGCATCACGACGATGCGGTCGGCCATCGCGAGCGCCTCCTCCTGGTCATGCGTCACCATGATCGTGGTCACGCCGAGCCGCTGCTGCAGCGAGCGCATTTCGTCGCGCAGGCGCACCCGGACCTTGGCGTCGAGGGCCGAAAGCGGTTCGTCGAGCAGCAGCAGCTCCGGCGAGGTGGCAAGCGCGCGCGCCAGCGCCACGCGCTGCTGCTGCCCGCCCGAAAGCTGGACCGGGTATTTCTTGCCCTGCTCGGGCAGGCCGACGAGCGTCAGCAGCTCCTCGACGCGGCGGGCGATCTCGGTCGACGAGCGACGGCGGTTGACGAGGCCGTAGCCGATATTGTCGGTGACGGTGAGATTGGGGAAGAGCGCGTAGGACTGGAAGACGATGCCGAAATCACGCTCCGACGGGCTGGCCCGCGACACGTCGCGCCCGCCCATCAGGATGGTGCCGCCATCCTGCTGGTCGAGGCCGGCGATGGCCCGCAGCAATGTCGTCTTGCCGCAGCCGGACGGTCCGAGAAAGCAGACGAACTCGCCGCGGCGGATGTCGAGATCGATATCGTGCAGCGCCCGGAACGCGCCGTAATTCTTGGCGAGATCGCGGATCGAGAGGAATGGAGGCGAAGTCGTGGACATGATGCCGACCTTCATCTGAACGGGCAGTGATCAGGCTCGCGGGCAACGGCGAAGCCGCTCACTTGGCGTCTTGCACGGACCATGCCGCCAGCCGCTTGCGCGGGCCGGCGGCATGGCAAAGACTCAGTTCTTCGGCGCTGACTTGGACTCGTAGCGCTTCGACCATTCGGCGAGCACGCGCTCGCGGTTGTCGGCCATCCAGGCCAGGTCGTTCTTGATCATCCCCGCCTCTGCATTGGCGGGATAGTTGGTCGGCTTGTTCTCGACGCCCGGTGCAGCCACGATGGCATAGGTCTTCGAGTAAAGCTCGTTCGCCTCCTTGGTCGTCGACCAGTCGGCGATCTTCTTGGAGACGGCGAGGTTCTTGCTACCCTTGACGATGGCGCTGGCTTCCATTTCCCAGCCCACGCCCTCCTTCGGGATCACGACCTCGATCGGCGCGCCCTTGGTTTTCTCGGAGGCGCCGCGCATGTCGAGCGCGAGGCCAATGGTGCGCTCGCCGCGGGCTGCCTGCACGCAGGGCGCCGAGCCCGAATGGAGATAGGCGCCGATATTCTCGTGCAGCCCGTCCATGAACTTCCAGCCTTCGGCCTCGCCCATGCTCTGCAGCCAGCCGGCGACCATCAGATAGCCGGTGCCGGAGGAGGCGGGATGGGGCATCACGATCTTGCCCTTGAAAGCCGGGTTGAGCAGGTCCTTCCACGAGGACGGCACGGGCACGCCCTTCGCCTCGGCGGTATTGTAGCAGACGACGCCGAGATAGGCGTCCATGCCGGTCCAGGTATAGGGGCCGTTGGTATCCCGGAACACCGGCTTCAGCGCATCGGCGCCGGCCGGCTTGTAGGTTTCCAGCAGCCCGGCCTTCTCGAACATCAGCAGGCTGGACGCCGCGAGCCCGATCACCATATCCGCGCGCGGATTGTCCTTTTCGGCGAGGAAGCGGGCGGTGATGACGCCGGTGGAGTCGCGGACCCAGACCACCTCGGCATCCGGCACGGCCTTCTCGATCGAGGCCTTGAACGGTCCGAGCTGGTCGTTCTCGAGAGCGGTGTAGATCGTTACCTTCGTCTTCTGCGCCTGGGCGACACCAGGTAGCGCGAGCGCGAATGCTCCGATGACGCAGGAAGCAAGCCAGTTCTTCATCTTCTCATCCCCTCGTGGTGATCGATTAGAGCGCTCTTTCGGCGTTTTCCCCTGAGATCGTAAAACGCAGGCGGATCGCTCCGCCTGCGTTGGTTTTGTTTGTCATGCGGTCCAGGGCAGGGACCATGTCTTGACGTTTGTGAAGCTCTTCATGGCTTCGACGACGCCCTCCTTGTAGCCGAGGCCTGAATCCTTGATGCCGCCGAAGGGCGACATCTCGATGCGGTAGCCGGGAACCTCCCAGAGGTTGACGGTGCCGACCTCGAGCTCGGCGACGAAGCGCTGGATATAGTCGAAGCGGTTGGTGCAGACGCCCGAGGACAGGCCATAGGCGGTCGAGTTCGAGATCGCGATCACCTCGGCGATGTCGTTGGGCACGCGGATGATCGGGATCACCGGGCCGAAGGTTTCCTCATGCACCAGCTCGCAGGTATGGGGGATGCGGTCGACCACGGTCGGGTGGAACAGCGCGCCCTCGGCCCGCTGGCCGTAGAGCACCTCGGCGCCTTGCGTGACGGCGTCGTCGACGCGCGCCTGGAAGAGCGCGGCCGAGCGGGCGTTGATGACGGTGCCGACATCGGTTGCCGGATCCATCGGGTTGCCGCATTTCAGCTTTTTCGCCTTCTCGACGACCAGCTTGGCGAAGGCGTCGGCGACGCTCTCGACCACCAGGATGCGCTTGACCGCGGTGCAGCGCTGCCCGGAATTCTTGGTCGCGCCGGCAACCGCGAGCTCGGCCGCCTTGTCGAGATCGGCATCCTCCATGACGATCAGCGGGTCGTTGCCGCCGAGTTCGAGGACGATGCGCTTGTAGCCGGCGGTGGCGGCGATGTGCTTGCCGACGCGGACCGAGCCGGTGAAGGTCACCAGATCGGCATCGGGATCGGTGATCATCGCATCGCCCATGGTCGAGGGGTTGCCGGTGACGACCGAGAGCATCTCGGGCGGCAGCCCGGCCTCGTAGAGCACGTCGGCGAGCGCCAGCGCGGTCAGCGGCGTCAGCTCGGTCGGCTTCAGCACCAGCCGGTTATTGGTGGCGATCGCCGGCGCCAGCTTGTGGCTGACCATGTTGAGCGGATGGTTGAACGGCGTGATCGCCGAGATCACGCCGAGCAGGGGCTGGCGCGTCGTGAAGATCTTGCGCGCCTTGCCGTTCGGCGAGATGTCGCAGGAGAACATCTCGCCATCATCCTTGATGGTGAGCTGGGCCGCAAAGGACCATACGTCATAGGCCCGGCTCGCCTCGTAGAGCGAATCCTTCCAGCACAGCCCGGCTTCGGCCGTGATCAGCCGGGCGAACTGGTCCTTGCGGTCGCGCAGCAGCTCGGCCGTCTTCTGCAGGATCTGCTGGCGCTCATAGCGGGTCAGCGTCGGCTTGAAGGCGCGCGCCTTGGCGAAGGCCTCGCGGACATGCTCGGGCCGGGCCGCCGGGACGAGGCCGACGACGGAATTGTCATAGGGGTTGCGGACCTC
Source organism: Bosea sp. BIWAKO-01 (assembly GCF_001748145.1). Lineage (NCBI taxonomy): Bacteria > Pseudomonadati > Pseudomonadota > Alphaproteobacteria > Hyphomicrobiales > Alloboseaceae > Allobosea > Allobosea sp. BIWAKO-01. Next base: position 6,393,301 of record NZ_BCQA01000001.1, on the reverse strand, counting down.
GACCATGTCGTCGGTCGAGACGAGCTTGCCGGCGATCCGCATCGTCTCGCGGCGCACGGGCGGATTCACATTCGCGTTCATCTCAGCTCACCAGATTGAGGGCGACGTCGAAGACGTCGAAATTGCGGAGCGTGTGCCCCTCCGGCACGGAGATCGGCCGGTTGGCGATCATCGGCACGCGCTGCTCGGTGATGCCGCCATGCGAGCGCAGCGGCTCGGTCAGCCCCGAGAGATCGTGCCGATCCGGCGAGGTGCCGATCACCTTCGAGCGGGTCGAGACCACGACCACGTCGCCGATCCGGTCGGCGGGCAGCTCGAACCGCTCGCAGGCTTCGGCCGAGGTGACCGCGAGTGCGATGCCTTCGATGCCGGAGATGCGGGCCGCGACCTCGGTCTGATCTGCGCCCTCGGGCAGGTAGACTGTGGCGAAGGAGCCGAGCGCGCCGTGATGGACGACGTAAGGATCGGTGATCGGCAGGATCACGCGCATCGTGCCCCGGCCATACCATTCGTCCATCAGCGTTTGCAGATAGACCACGTCCGGCTTGCCATTTTGCAGGTGCTTGTCGTTCATGCCGTGGTCGGCGGTGATGACGAGCGTGCAGCCGAGCGCATCGAGCCTGCCGACATAGCCGTCGAACATGGCGTAGAACGCGTCCGCCATCTCGGAGCCCGGCGCCGCCTTGTGCTGCACATAGTCGGTCGTCGAGAGATACATCAGGTCCGGCTTGAAGCTCTCCAGCAGCTTGACGCCGGCCGCGAAGACGAACTCGGAGAGATCCGCCGAATAGACCGACGGGACCGGCATGCCGACGAAGTCGAGCACCTGATCGATGCCGTTCTCAGGGTTGTTGGCCTTGTCGGCCTTTTCCGAGGAGAAGGCGATCGCCGTGCCGCTGGTGAAATCGAGCCCCTTGCCGAGCAGGGTGCGCAGCTTGTCCTTGGCCGTCACCATCGCGACCTTGAAGCCGGCCTTCTGGAACTCGGCCAGGATGGTCGGCGCCCGCAGGAAACGGGCATCGTTCATCATCACCTCTTCCTTGGCCTCGCGGTCGTAGAAGAAGTTGCCGGCGATGCCATGGACCGCCGGCGGGCGGCCGGTGATGATCGAGAGATTGTTCGGGTTGGTGAAGCTCGGGATCACCGAATAGGCATGCGTGCTGGTGCCGGCCCGCATGATCCGGTCGAGGTTCGGGGTCAGGCCCTTGGCGCTGGCGGCCTCGATATAGGCCGGCTCCGAGCCGTCCATGCAGATCACGACCGTCGCACGCTGCGGCCGGGCATAGGCCCGCCCGTTCGCCACGACATCCGACCCGACCTTTGAATGCATGTTCATCATCTGCTCCTTCACGCCGCCGACTTCAGGCCGACGCCCATCTCGTCAAGCACGTCCGAGACCGTGGCGACGAAGGCCTTCATGTCCTGCGCCCCAAGCGCGCCGATGCAGCCGATACGGAAGCTGTCGGCGACGGTCAGCTTGCCCGGATAGATCACGTAGCCGGCGTCCTTCAGCGTGTCGTAGAAGCGCTGGAAGACGAAGTTCTTGTCCTGCGGCATGTGGAAGGTGACGATGATCGGCGCCTGTTGGTGCGCCGGCAGCAGCGTCCGGAAGCCGAGTTCCTGCATGCCCTCGATCAGGATGCGCGCATTGTCGGCATAGCGCTCGCCACGTCCGGCGACGCCGCCTTCCGTCCAGAATTCCTGCAGCGCCGCATGGAAGGCGACGATGACATGGATCGGCGGGGTGAAGCGGTACTGCCCGGTACGCTCGAAGGCGGCGTGCTGATCGTGGAGATCGAGCACCAGCGTGGTGGCATTGCCCTTCGTCTCCGCGAGCGCGCTGCGGCGGGCGATGACGAAGCCGAGGCCGGGCACGCCCTGGATGCACTTGTTCGAAGAGGCGGCGACCGCGTCGAAATAGACCTCGCGGCTGTCGAGCGGCAGCGCCCCGAAGGCGCTCATCGAGTCGATCAGCAGGCGCCTGCCATGGCGCTTGACCAGCGCGGCCACGGCCTCGATCGGGTTGCGGATGCCGCTGGTCGTTTCGCAATGGACGACGAAGACATGGCTGATCGCCGCATCGGCGACGAGCATGCGGTCGACCTCGGCGAGGTCGGGCGGCATGTCCTCGGCCGTCTCGTGGATGACGACATCGCGACCGGCGATCTCGAGGATGCGCTTGGCGCGCTGGCCATAGGCGCCGTTGATCAGGATCAGCGCCTTGCCGCCGCGCGGCACGAAGCTCGTCAGCATGGCTTCGACCGCGAAGGTGCCCGAGCCCTGCATCGGCACGGTGACGAAGCCGCCCTCGCCATGGATGACCTTCGGCAGCTCGTCCATCACGGCCTTGTTGATGCCGACGAAGGTGGCGTCCCGGGAGCCCCAATCATGCACCATGGCTTCCTTGATCGCCTTGCTGGTCGTCAGCGGTCCGGGCGTCAGGAGGAGGGGATCACCGGTCTCGGAAACGGCGGGGCGGCGGGCTTGGGCCATGTCGATCTCGCTTGTGTCGTTGCAGCCGATGGCGAAACGGTAGGGCGAGATTTGACATAGCTCCAATACATCCTATCCATGCGATCCATAGAAAGGATCTATGGCATGGCAATCAGCTATTCCGGGTTGTCGGCGTTCCACGCGGTGGCGGAGGCCGAGAGCTTCACCGGTGCGGCCAAGGCGCGCCATGTCAGCCAGCCGACGCTCTCGGCGCAGGTCCGCTCGCTCGAGGACGCCTATGGCGTGCGCCTATTCGATCGTGTCGGCCGAAAGACGAAACTCACCCCGCTGGGCCAGAGCCTCTTCGTCATCACGGCCCGGCTGTTTTCCGCCCAGGACGAAGCGCAATCGCTGCTTGCCGGCAGCCGGACGCTGCAGCGCGGCCATCTGCGCATCGCCGCCGACAGCGCCACCCATGTCATGGCCGCGCTCGCCCGGATGCGCGAAAGCTATCCCGGCCTGACATTCTCGCTGACGATCGGAAATTCCTCCGAAGTCGTCGACCAGCTCATGGATTTTGCCGCCGATGTGGCGATCACCGCGCGGCAGAGCTCGGATCCGCGCCTCCATACGGTGAAGCTGCGCGCGGACCGACTGGTTGCCTTTATCGCAAGCGAACACCGCCTGGCGCAGCATGACAGCATCCCGATCGAGGCCTTCGCGGGCCAGGACATCGTCTTGAGGGAACGCGGCTCGATCACGCGCGAGACCTTCGAGACCCGCCTGTCCGAGGCCGGAATCAAGCCGGCGAACCTGCTCGAGGTCCAGTCGCGCGAGGCGGTGCGCGAGGCCGTCGCCGCCGGCTTCGGCATCGGGGTGATCTTCGAGGCGGAGTTTCGGCCCGATCCCGCGCTGAAGCGGCTGGTGATCACCGGCGCCGATTTCGCGGTCGGCGAATATGCGGCCTGCCGGGCCGAGCGCCGGCGCATTCCGCTGGTGCGCGGCTTCTTCGAGACGGTCCAGGGCCTCGTCGAGGCCGAAGTCGCGATCGCGCGCTGAGCTCAGGCGAGCCGCATCAGCGCGAGTGCAGCGACGATGAAGCCGCAGCCGATCAGGCGCGAGGCCTGCAGCGGCTCCTTCAGCCAGACATAGGCGATCACGGCGGCAAACAGCACGGAGCTCTCGCGCACGGCCGCGACGAGCGGAATCGGCGCGACCGTCATCGCCCAGATCGCGATCCAGTAGGCGCCGAGCGACATGATGCCGCCGGCCGCGCCCTGCAGCCAGAACGGCCGCATCGCGGTCAGCGCGTCCCGTCCACCGCGCAAGGCGATATACGCGATCAGCGGCGTGCCATTGATCACGAAGAGCGCCGCCGAATAGGCATGAGGGTCCCCGGCGGCCCGTGCGCCGAGCCCGTCGACCAGGGTGTAGCCGCTGATCATGACGGCGGTCAGCGCTGCAAATCCGAGCGCACCGGGATCGAAGGCAGCGCCGCGCCGGCGTCCGAGGATCGAGATCAGCATGATGCCGGTGCCGAGCAGGCCGATGGCGGCGAGCTGTGGCAGGGCGAGGTGCTCGCCGAAGACGGTCATGGCGACCGCCGCGGTCAGGAGCGGCGCCCCGCCGCGCGCCATCGGATAGATCTGGCTCATATCGGCACGACGATAGGCTCCGGACAGGCCGACATAATAGCCGAGGTGCAGGATCAGCGAGGCGATGAGCCAGGGCCAGGCCTCGGGCCTCGGCCAGCCCGTGACGATGAGCGCGGGGAGGGCGAAAACCGCGGATGCGAGCGAAATCATCGCCATGGCGTGAAGCGGATCGAGCTTCACCTTGACGAAGGCGTTCCAGCCCGCATGCATCGCCGCTGCTGCGAGCACGGTGAGGAAGATCGCGAGGCTCACGGGCGCACGCTGCCCGTCGACAGGGCATGGGCCCAGTCGTCGCGCCCATTCCGCCGGGCCTGGGCCGAGGCTGCCTCCCAGTCATAGGCGATGGCGTGATGTTCGACCGTGATCGTGTCCGCGATCGTCACCAGCGCGAAGCGGGCATGCGGGCTTCCGCTCTCGCTGATATGGGCGGGCGGTGTCTCGTCCTCATAGGCGGGGTTCCCGACACTGCCGGGGTTGACGACGACCATCCCATTGGACAGCCGCAGGACCCGCGGCAGGTGGCTGTGTCCGCAAAGCAGGAGCGGCGCCGTTGTGCCGGCCAGCCGCGCCTCGACGGCGGCGGCCGTGTCGGGAAGGAGGCGGCCACCCGCGACGGCTTCCATCAGATAGGCTTCATCGTCGCCGGGCGAGGCATGGACGCAGTGCGCGCCGGCGGCGAAATGTTCTGCCGGCAGCGTCGACAACCAGGCGCGATCGGCGGCGTCGAGCCTCTCCCAGGCGAAGCGGTCGGAGCGACCGAGCCCGTCGGGCGAGGCTGCGCCTAGGGCACGGTCATGGTTGCCGCGGACATGAAGCATCCCGGCACCCTTGAGACGCGCGACCGTTTCCGCCGGCCATAACGGGCCGGACGCGCAGTCGCCGAGATTGACGATGATATCGGGTGCGGCGCGCTGAAGCTGGTCCAGCACCGCCTCGAGGGCCAGCAGATTGCCGTGTATGTCCGCGATGACGCCGATGCGCATGGCTCGCTCCGTGGCCGCTGAACCCCGGAGGCATCGAGGGTCGCGCCGCGCGCTTTACAGCAAGTTGGACGCTTTGCCAGCGAAATGTTTTCGCGGACGAGGGCAGGCGAGGCCCTGTTCGGGATGGTGGCCGCGTCGGCTCTGGGCGCTACCCCTCCAGCGCCTCGATCATCTCCACCCGCGTCGCGTGCCGGCCGCCTTCGAACTGGGCGGCGAGGAACGCATCGACGATATCGAGCGCCAGCCCGTCGCCGACCACGCGCGCGCCGATCGACAGCATGTTGGCATCGTTGTGCTGGCGGATCATGCGGGCTGAGAACGTATCGGCGCAGACGCCGCAACGGATGCCCTTGACCTTGTTCGCCGCCATCATGATGCCCTGGCCGGTGCCGCACAGGATGATGCCGAACCGGCAATCGCCGGAGGCGACGAGCCGCGCCGCAGCTTCGCCATGCCTGGGATAGGGCGTGCTCTCCGGCGTCGTCGGTCCGATATCGACCGCCACCCAGCCATGCGCCGCGATATGGGTGGCGATGGCCTGCCGGAGCGGAATGGCGGCGTGGTCGCTGGAGAGGACGATGCGATTGCTGGCTGTCATGGAGACGGTATAGGCGGCCTCCAACGAGCGCTTCAAGGCTCATGGCCAGGCAGGGCGCGACGCTCACTATCCGCGACAGCAAGCAGACCAGCGCGCTGATCCACGCGCAGGCCGACGCCCTCAAGGTCGTCGCCGATACCGTCGGCCTGCGCCGGAACTGATCTCGGACGGAACGATCGTAGCGGAGGCTGACGAGCCCTGCGATGCCTGCGGCCGGCCGCCGATGGCGTGAGGATCGACCGTGACCCGGCCCGCCATTGCCGCCAGCGCGAAGCGGGCAAGCGGGCTTGCGCTCTCTGAGGTGCGGCGGCATCCGGAACAACCGCTTGCGGCCGTCGTTGATGATGAGGCGTTGCCTTTGGGAACGTCGCCTGCGTCCGTTCACGGCAGCTGCCGCAGTTCGGCCGCGATTGGTTCACCCGCCATTCAAGCGGCCGGCGCGAACCTGCCCTCAGCTTCGGGAGGAGGAGAGCCCGAAAACAGGAGATACGAACATGATGTCTCTCAGGAAAACCGCCATCGTCGCCCTGGCGTCCGCAAGCGTGGTCACGGCGGGCTCGGCCATGCCGGCCTTCGCTGGGCAAGCCCGTCCGGCCGTGGACGCGTCGCGGCTGGACAAGGCAGCGGCGGAATATACGCAATACCGTTATCGCGGCGGCTATTACGGCGGATATCGTGGCTACCGTGGCGGCTGGTATGGCCCGAACCGTGGCGCGGTCGTGGCGGGCGCCGTCGGTCTCGGCCTTCTGGGAGCCGCAGCGGTGGCTGCGAACCGACGCGCCTACGCTGACCCCTATTATTACGACAATGGCTACTATGCCGCGCCGGTCTATGCGGCGCCGGTCTATGGCGGGCCCGTCTATGCCGCGCCGGTCTATGGCAGGCGCTATTACGCCCCGACCTACGACTACCGCGACGATCGCTGAACGCTCGTTTGCCTCTCCCGCGCGCTCGTCCGGGCGCGCGGGGCGTCCCGCCCCGATTCCGTTACGAGAGCCGCGCTTCTCTGCCCCTTAGGGGGCGGGACATGACGCTCGGTGGATGATTGTCTGCCGAGGCTGCTGCTGAGAGGCGGGCCTCGGCGTAGGCCGGTGCTTGCGCGGTTGCCGGGGGCTTTTCGTGCTCTTTCAGTAGCTTATCTCTGGGCCAAGGGGGACAATGCCGGTCGGATTGATCGTGCGATGGCTCTCGTAATAGTGGCCTTTGATGTGCTGCATATTCACCGTCTCGGCAACGCCGGGCAGGTGGTAGATGTCACGGGTGTAACGCCAGAGGTTCGGGTAATCGACGATGCGGCGGAGGTTGCACTTGAAGTGTCCGACATAGACCGGATCGAACCGAATGAGCGTGGTGAACAGGCGGATATCTGCCTCGGTCAGGTCGTCTCCCAGCAGATAGCGCCGTGCCTTCAGCCGATCCTCTAGCCGGTCCAGTGTTTCGAACAAGGGCCCGATCGCCTCTTCATAGGCCTCCTGGCTGGTCGCAAACCCGGCGCGATAGACACCGTTGTTGACGGTTTCATAGACCCGCGCATTGATCGCATCGATCTCCTCGTGCAGGGGCGCGGGATAGTAGGCCCCGGATATTGCGCCGAGATGGTCGAACGCCGTTCCCAGAATCCGAATGATCTCGGAAGATTCATTGTTGACGATGGTGCCGGTCTTCTTGTCCCACAGGATAGGAACCGTGACCCGGCCGGTATAGTGGGGATCGGCAGCAGTGTAGACCTGATGCAGATACTGCGCGTGATTGACCGCGTCTGGAACGACCCCGGGGCCTGCCTGGAAGGTCCAGCCGCTTTCGAGCATCAGCCAGTGCACGACCGAGATCGGAACAAGCGCTTCCAATCCCTTCAGGGCGCGCATGATCAGGGTCCGGTGTGCCCAAGGACAGGCCAGGCTTACGTAGAGGTGATAGCGATCAAGCTCCGCGGCAAAACCACCAATGCCGCTTGGGCCAGCCGAGCCGTCAGGTGTCACCCAGCTGCGAAATGCGCTGTCCTTCCGGATAAAACGGCCGCCGGTTGACGAGGTGTCGTACCATTGGTCGTGCCAGGCACCGTCTATCAGCAAACCCATCTCGGAATTCCCACAAGAATGGCGTGGCAGCGCCTGCCGGTTCAGCCATCATTGAAGGATTCTCCGGTTCGCGTCGCCCATGGAAGTGAGGTTGAGACTATATCGGCTGCGTTGGCTGTTTTATCGTGGGCGCCCCACGTCGAATGGATCCTGCATCCAGCTCCAGCCGGCGCCTGTGGGCCGAAATAGATGTCCGCGGCGCCATCCGCATTCCGTTGAAGACCGGGGCCGACAGTGAGCCGCGCCGTTCGATATCCGGCAATGTCCAGGTCTTGCTGAAGACATTCTCGGTCGGACCGTACCAGCGGAAATAGGCGAACCAGCCCCGGCCGGGGATCGTCTTGACCCAGTTGCCGCGCCCTTGTCGCGAGACCGGCCGCCAGAGCATCCGGCCAGGTTCAATGACCGGCTTGGCCGCCTTGACCAAGTGGCTTGCGAACCGGCTCCGGGCCATGAGCAAGGAGACGTGATCGGAGTTCATTCGTACACAGTAGACACCCTCGATAAATAGCTCTAGCATGAGGTGAGCTACAGTAATTATTCCCATTTTTAATTGGAATTAATAATATTGAATTACTGTTATTGATTACATTTGTGGGTTGTGTTGTCGTTTCCCTGTCATTCTCCTGTTGTTTAATTCGATATCGAAAAATTACCTTCAAGTAAGTGTCGCGATTGTCTCGTGTTGTCATTCTCTGACTCTAGAACAGAATTGCTCCAATTCTCCAAAGAGTGCCTGCCATGCGACATCTCGAAATCGCCGACGGACAGCCATCGGCCCCGCGCGATCAACCGCATGTTTCCCCCAATGCAGGAACAGCACCGCCACCGGGCATGATCTCCATCCCCGGCGGCACCTTTCGCATGGGCTCGGACCGGCACTACCCCGAGGAGGCTCCGGCGCATCGCGTCACCGTCGACGGCTTCTGGATGGACCGGACACCGGTGACCAATCGGCAGTTCAAGGAATTCGTCAGGGCAACGGGACATGTCACCTTTGCCGAACTCGTACCCGATCCGAAGGATTATCCCGGCACGCTGCCGCATATGCTCTTTGCCGGGTCGCTGGTCTTTGCGCCGCCGGCGAGGCCGGTCGACCTGCGCGACTGGAGCCAATGGTGGAGCCTGACGAAGGGCGCGAACTGGCGTCGCCCCTACGGCCCCGGGAGCAACATCAACGCCCTCGACAACCATCCGGTCGTCCATGTGACCTTCGCCGATGCGCAAGCCTATGCGCGCTGGACCGGCAAGGCCCTGCCGAGCGAGGCGGAATGGGAATTCGCAGCGCGCGGCGGGCTCGACGGCGCCGAATATGCCTGGGGGGAGGAACTCACGCCCGGCAACCAACATCTGGCGAACACCTGGCAGGGCAACTTCCCGCACGAGAACAGCGCCCAGGACGGTTTCGAGCGCACCTCACCGGTCTCCGCCTTTCCGCCGAACGGCTATGGCCTGCACGACATGATCGGCAATGTCTGGGAATGGACTGAGGATTGGTATTCGGCCCGCCATGAGGCCGACGCGGCGAAGGCCTGCTGTATCCCGGTGAACCCGCGGGGCGGGCGGGAGGGCGCAAGCTATGATCCGGCGCTGCCGGAGATCAGGATTCCACGCAAGGTGATCAAGGGCGGCTCGCACCTTTGCGCTCCCAATTATTGCCGCCGCTATCGCCCGGCCGCGCGCCATGCCGAGCCGGTCGACACCTCGACCAGCCATGTCGGTTTTCGATGTGTCTGGAGACCACCGTCCGATCCATTGCAGCCTGAGGAGTAAGGGTCATGCCTGATTGCCTGCAGCTTGATGAAAGAGACAGTTCAACGGCCAGGGCACTGGAGCGGTTCGGAGCCTGGCGCGAGCGCTACGGCGCGGCGCTTTTCGGCGCGACCGCACTGACATCGCTCGCCTTCGGCGGGATGGCGGCGGCCCAGACGCAACCAGCCCCGACACCGGCGCCGGCGGCACAGCAGCGCCCGAACATCATCATGATCGTCTCGGATGACACCGGTTATGGCGACCTTGGCCCCTATGGCGGCGGCATCGGCCGCGGCATGCCGACCCCCAATATCGACAAGCTGGCGGCGGAGGGCATGACGTTCTTCTCCTTCTACGCGCAGCCAAGCTGCACGCCCGGCCGCGCCGCCATGCAGACGGGCCGCATCCCGAACCGGAGCGGCATGACGACCGTCGCCTTCCAGGGCGAGGGCGGCGGGTTGCCGGCAGCCGAGTGGACGCTGGCCTCGGTGCTCAAGACCGGTGGCTACAAGACCTTCTTCACCGGCAAATGGCACCTGGGAGAGGCCGATTACGCGCTGCCCAATGCCCAGGGCTACGACGAGATGAAATATTGCGGCCTCTATCATCTCAACGCCTACACCTACGCGGACCCGACCTGGTTCCCGGACATGTCACCCGAGCTTCGGGCGATGTTCCAGCGGGTGACGAAGGGTGCCCTGTCGGGCAATGCCGGGCAGCCGGCGCGCGAGGAGTTCAAGATCAACGGCCAATATGTCGACACGCCCGTGATCAATGGCGCCGAGGGCGTCGTCGGCATCCCGTTCTTCGACGGCTATGTCGAGAAGGCGGCGCTCGACTATCTCGACCGCAACGCGAATTCGCCAGAGCCGATCTTCATGAGCATCAACTTCATGAAGGTGCACCAGCCCAACATGCCGCATCCCGACTACATCCATAAGTCGATGTCGAAGAGCAAATACGCGGATTCCGTCGTCGAGCTCGACGCGCGGATCGGGCGGATCATGGACAAGGTGCGCAGTTCCGGCCGCGCCAACAACACGCTGGTCTTCTACACCACCGACAATGGCGCCTGGCAGGACGTCTACCCCGATGCCGGCTATACCCCGTTCCGCGGCACCAAGGGCACGGTTCGCGAAGGCGGCAACCGCGTTCCTGCCATCGCCTGGATGCCGGGCAAGATCGCTCCCAACTCCAAGAACCATGAAATGACCGGCGGTCTCGATCTCATGGCGACCTTCGCTTCGGTCGGCGGGGTGCGGCTGCCGACGCAGGATCGCGCCAACCAGCCGATCATCTTCGACAGCTACGACCTGTCGCCCGTGCTGTTCGGAACCGGCCCTTCGCCACGCAACGAGTGGTTCTACTTCACCGAGAACGAGCTCTCTCCGGGCGCGGCACGCATCGGTAACTACAAGGCCGTCTTTAACCTGCGCGGCGACAATGGCGCACCGACGGGTGGCCTGGCGGTCGACAGCAATCTCGGCTGGAAGGGCGCGGAGAAATATGTCGCCACCGTGCCGCAGGTCTTCGACCTCTGGCAGGATCCCCAGGAGCGCTACGACATCTTCATGAACAACTATACCGAGCGCACCTGGACAATGGTGACCATCTCCGCGGCCATCAACAAGCTGATGAAGACCTATGTGCAGTACCCGCCGCGCAAGCTGCAGAGCGCAAGCTATGCCGGGCCGATGACGCTGTCCGACTATGAGAAATTCCAGAGTGTCCGCGACGTCCTGTCGAAGGAGGGGATCACCATCCCGCTGCCGTCGGGGAACTGAGCGCGGCCCCAGCACGGCTGGCCGGGCCAGACCAGGCCCGGCCGATTTCGTCGCAGCAACGCTCGATTCAGGGCCGGATTGTCCGACGCGCACGAGCTCAGATGTGCGTGAGGGGAGGGCGTCGGGGCATTGGAGGCGCGCTACCCCTCCTGCGCATCCCTGGCCCCATTTGCGGACGTTCGGAATGTCGCGGTTTTGCCGGAGGGTAGCCCGGCGTGGCTATGCCCCTCTGAGACACATCGAAACAACCATGTTATCATTCCGTTAAGGAATTCATCAAATTGCCTCGCGGGCAAGCCCAGCCGCGCGTCGGCGATCCAGTGGCGGGCTTTGACACAGGTGACGTCATGAATGCGCTCCTTGCACTCCCTGTTGTCGCTCTGGTCGGCATCGGCAGTCTTGCCTTCACCGCGAGTGATGCCGAAGCCCAGCACCGTGGTATCGGCGCAGGTGGATACCGAGGCACGGCCGTTGGCGGTGGCTATCGCGTTGGATACCGTGGCGCGTACCGTGCCGGATACCGTGGAGCGTACCGTGGGGCGGCATATCGTGGCGGTTACTACGGCAACCGTTACTACGGTGGCCGGGCGCTCGCAGCCGGTGTCGGTCTCGCAGCAGGAGCTGCCTATTACGGCCGCGGCTACGGTTCAGGCTATGGCTACGCCGCTCCCGCTGCATACGGCTATAATACAAATGGCGGCTATAGCGACGCTTCCTATGCCACCACCATATATTCCGGCAGCGGATATTGCGATCCGGGAATCGTGAGCGGCTATCCCCAAAACGTCTATTACAACACGCCGCCCTCAACTTACTATGCCGGTAGCGGCTATTATGGCGGCGGTTACTACGGTGGAAGTTACTATGGCGGCGGCTACTATGGCCGACCTGTCCTTGGTGCGGGCATTCGCCGCGCCGCATACTTCAATAACCGACCGGTTGTGGGGTACTACGGTCGGCGCTGGTAAACCTCCAACACTGTAGGGCATCAGCGCACGCGCCGCGGTCCTGGTTCGAAACAGCCGATCCGCCAATTCTGACCAAGGATCGCCGCAGCGAGGGCGCGCTGGTCCCAGTGCGTGCTCCCAACCATGTCTTGAAACGGGTTCTGACGCGAACCAGTTCGTTGATGAAGCGAGAACGGCGCGCCGGACGAAATGAAATTGGGCACACCTACACGATTGTAATCACTGTGTAATTTCTACGGTGACAGCCCGCCGTGCGCCCGAAGTCCCATGTGCATAGGACATAAACGCCAACTCGTCGATTGTCTGCCGTTGTTGGTTGGTATATATACCAAATACGGCTGCCGAACGATCCTATCCCCTGAGGAGCGCACCTATGACGATGACAATGCTGGCCTGGCTTGGCATGGCCGCCTACGCGGCCCACATCCTGGAGGAGTATACCCTTGACTGGCGCGGCTGGTCCCACGCCGTGCTCGGCCTGCCGACCGAATGGTCCGACTTCTACGTGACGAACGGTGTCGTCGTTGCCCTCGGCATCGCACAGGCCATGTTGGCCGCCACGCTCCCGCTCGCTCCGCTCGGCTGGGCCGGTCTGATGCTTATCAACGGCATCCTGATGCACATCATCCCATTCATTCGTACGCGCGGCCGGTTTTCGCCCGGTCTCGTTACCGCGGTCCTGTTCTTCCTGCCGCTCGGCGCGATCACGTTCTGGACCGCCTGGACCACCGGTATCGCGAGCGTTGGTGACATAGGTCTGGGGCTTCTCATCGGTGGGCTGACTCTCGCATTTCCGATCTGCATGCTTCTCGTCCGGTCACGGCCGTATTTTCGCCAGGACGCCCGAGTCCTGAAATGAAAAAGCCCGCCGAGGATCGTCGCAATCAAATCGTCGAGGCCGGCTTGGCGCTCCTTGCCGAGGAGGGGCTTCCCGGTCTCACCCAACCGAAGATCGCGGCGCGCACGGGCCTCCGCCAGAGCCATCTGACCTATTATTATCCGACGCGCACCAGCCTGGTCACCACCGTGGCGCGGGCTGCGTTCGACGCCCAGGCCGAGGCCGCTCGCGCCGTCATCGCCCGCATATCATCCGTGGGCGAAGCGGCGGCCGCGATTGCCGCAGTGACCGGCCGACATGAGAGAACGCGCGTGCTCGTCGCGCTGAATCAGGCTTCGGAGAGGGAGCCCGAGGTTCGGCAGCTCTTCAACGACCTGACGAAAATCCTGCATTCCGAATTTGCCGGCCTTCTGATGAAACTCGGCCTGCCGGCCACCGATACAGACGTCGAGATGTTGCACGCACTCTTCATCGGCCTGTCTGTGTTCGATCTTGCGACGTGCCGACCAGGTCAACAGGAACGGTCGAGGGCAATACTGGACCTCTTGTTCAGCCGTCCCACCTCTCAGGCATTGTTCAAGACAGCTGCGTCCCAGGGTCGGCCCGGCCGTCATCAAACGCAATCGGAGTTCTGACATGGGCTACACCTACGCCATCACGCCGGACAAGATGTTCGAAGACCGCTTAGAGCAGTTCGTGACGCTCGGAATTCCCGCGCCCGATACGATTCGAACCTGCGACATTGACCTCAAGGACAATGCCCGCAATGGCGACTGGCTAACGCCGGATTGTTCATGAACCAGGACGCCCGACAGCGGACGCTGTCAAAGTGCGGAATGGGCCATCTTTCACGGTCTGGCGCTTTGCCGCGAACGTCTCACTTGGTTCGGAAGCAGTCGCTCTTCGCCTTCCCGAAGGCTCATCGATATAACTCCATTTCGTATCGAAGTCCCGCGCGACTATCCTGCCGGCAGGGGCTGGGGTCCACGATTGCCCCGCCGCTCGACCCTTTCGGATGGGTTTTGAACTGAGGCGTCCAATGGCTGAACGTGTCGATTCCCTTGACGGGTGGCAACTGGCCCGGATCGAGCCCGGCGAGCGCCTCGTGGTCCTTGCCCGGACGATACAAGCGGATCCCGGAGCGGAGGCCGAACTCAGGGACGGCGTCGTCGACTGGGCGCGCTTTGGGGAAACCTGCCTCGGGCAGGCGCTCTATCGGCATCGCTCGGTCTTTCGGAACGCTTCGGAAGCGGCTGTCTGGAGCCATCTCGAACTGAGCTACTTCCAAGATATCGTTCCTGCCGACGCCATTGCCGAGCTCGTAGTCAAGCAGCAACCGCCGCAGATCCGGGTACTGCGCGCGGAGATTCTCCTGACCACCCCCTCGGCCTTCGTCCTGCCGCGAAACTGGCAGGGCTCAGCCGATCGGCCCGAGCGGCAGGCGTCGCTGGAATATATCGAGGTGCACGCTTCCTCTCTCGGCGAATACCGGGAGATCATGCGGACATATATCGGCCCGGCCGCCGCGAGGCTCGTCCAGGCGAACAGGATCGAGACGTTCAGGACCATGGAGACGGCGGCCGTGCTCTACCGCGATCCGGCGCTGGCGATCGACTGGAACCAGATCCATCTCTGCGAAGTGGGGGCCGACGGCTTCAACGGGTTCGGCCAGGCGTTCGATGCCGCTCTCCGCGAGGTTTCGCCGGATGGCGGCTTTGCGGCGGTCTTCGCCGGCCTCGACCGCATGCGCACGATCCCCCGCTGGACCTTCAACGATCCCGTGGTGGAGGCTGACGCCGCGCTCGGGCGGGTAGGCACGGCGGAACCATGAGCGGAGTCCGGCCCGGAACCTGCGCGTGGCCGCTCCGCCTCATCCCGCAAACCGCCGGCAAGGCAGGCGCCGTCCCCATGCCTCGAAAGGGACTTCATGCCTCGTCGCCGACATGTCCGCAACGGGGAGGTGCCGTTGGGGAAGCCGGTGCTGAGATCGCCTCTGGAGCGAAACGGATGTGACGGCGCGGTGCTGGCGCCGCGGTCAGGCGACCTGACCTGCGGCCCGTTTGGCCCGGCGCCTGGCGCGTGCCCTGAGTGTCCCGGCGGCAGTGCCGGGCTGGAACTCGCCCGTGGCGCCATTCTGTCCGCGCAATCGCAACCGGTCGAGCCGCAGGATCAAATGCAACGGCCACGACCGGGCGACCAGAGCATTCACGCGGTCGGGAAGCCCGCCGTGGCCAGGATCGTGGCGAGGCTCGCCGTCATGCCCGATATGCTCGCTGTCTTTTCGACATCGATCCACTCGCCGAGGGAATGGGCCCTGCCGCCGGTGCCGCCCGAACCGATCTTGATCGCCGGGATGCCGAGGCTCATCGGAATATTCGCGTCGGTGGAGGAGGCTTCGTGCCTGGGCGCAAAGCCTTGGGCCTGAAGCGCTGCGGTGGCGTATTGCACGATATCGGCGTCCACTGGCGTGTTGCCCGCAGGACGGTCGCCCAAGGTCCTGATTTCGACCGTGATCGCGCCCTCGCTGGTCGAGCGTGTCGCGTTCTCCTGGTCCGCCGCCGCGGCCACGATCTCGCGGCAGCGCGCGTCCAGCCTGGCAAGCTCCTCTGCCGATTCCGAGCGCAGGTCGATATCGACCCAGGCCTCCTCGGGGATGGCGTTGACCGATGAGCCGCCGCCGACGATGGAGGCACAGAATGTGGTGCGCGGCGTCGCCGGCACCTGGATGCGGCCAAGCTCCGCAATGGCCTGCGCCATGGCATACATCGGGTTGACGATGCCGAAGGCCTGGAAGCTGTGCCCGCCCGGCCCCTTGAACCTGACGGAATAGCGCTTCGAGCCGACGCCGCCGACGACGATCTTCTCCACCTGCGGACTGTCGACGGTGATGAAGGCTGCGATCTTGTCGCGATAGCGGCCCTTGCTGAAGAGATGGCGGACGCCACGCAGGTCGCCGAGCCCTTCCTCGCCGACATCCCCCACGAACAGGATATCGTTGCGGGTCCGGACCCCGGCGGCGTCCATCGCGCGCACGAAGGCCAGGAGCACGGCAAGGCTGCGGGTGTCGTCGCCGACGCCCGGGGCAAAGAGCTTCGTGCCCTCACGGCGCACGGTGACATCGGTTCCCTCCGGGAAAACCGTATCGAGATGGGCGGCGACCACGATCAATCCGCCGTTGCCGGTGCCGCGCCGGAGGCCCATCACATTCCCGATCTCGTCCTGCTCGACATCCTCCAGGCCATGCGCCTTCAGCATCTCCAGATAGGCGGCGGCGCGCTTCTCTTCCTTGAAGGGGGGCGCGGGAATCTCGGTCAGCGTGATGATGTCGGCAATGGTGCGGTCATGCTCGGCTTCGAGCACCCTGACGGCCTCCTTGAAGGCCGGATGGTGGGTGATCGCGGCAATTTCGGAGGCGTGATCGCGCTGCACTGGCATTTCCTCATCATGGGGTCTTCATGACCTTCGGCTCGGCGCCACCTGTGCCTCCGGCCCCGTCGCGGCGCAAGCGTTCTCCCCCTGGGCGGCACGCGTGGCGCCATTGCGCCGGGCTCACGGCGCGCACCAGCGTCTGGCGCCGACGCACGCCGAACAGTTCCAGCAAAATGGGCGCTGAACCAGCGAAAGTGTTGGAACGGGTCGCCTCGGTGGCCTGGGGACGCAGCACAATGCGCGTCCCGCTGCATATCAGCTATGGCGATCCGGCAAGCTGACGGCTGGACCGTTCGAAGACCGTGACCCCCGTCTGCGCGTCAACGCCTTCCAGGCTGACCTCATAGCCCCAAAGCTCATGGACATGGCGCAGCGTCGCATCGCAGCCGGCGCTTTCCAGCAGGATGCCGTCATTGACCTTGTGCTGCAGGCGCAGATGCCGCTGGCCGAGCAGGTCGACATCCACGACCTGGATGTCCGTATGGCTCGCTCCGATGTCGTATTTCTGGGCCAGGGCCGTGCGTATGGACGCGTAACCGCGCTCATTATGGATCGAAGCCACGCTGTAGAACGAGTCGTTCGCGGCGTCGGAGAGCAAGAACAGCCGCCACTTCCGGATCAGGGCCGGGCTGAGATACTGGCGAATGAAGGATTCGTCGCGGTGGTTGGCCCAGGCGTCGAGCAGGATCGTGCGCCAGTCGCCGGTTCCCGCGATCTCGGGAAACCAGTCGCGATCCTCCGCGGTCGGCTCGGTCACGATACGCTGGATGTCCTGCATCATGTCCAGCCCCAGGGCATAAGGGTTGATGCCGGAAAAGCGGGGATCGTCGAAGGCAGGCTGGAAGATGACGTTCGAGTGATTGCGCAGGATTTCCAGCATGGCGCCCTCGCTGATCCGGCCGCGGTCGAACAGCGAATTCATGATCGTGTAATGCACGAAGGTCGCGCAGCCTTCGTTCATCACCTGCGTCTGCCGCTGGGGATAGAAGTACTGCGCGATGACCCGGACGATCCTCAGGATCTCGCGCTGCCAAGGCTGGAGGATCAGGCTGTTCTTCTCCAGGAAATAGAGCAGGTTTTCCTCGGGGAGCTTGAGAGCGTTTTTCCGTTCGGCGATCGAGGCCCCGCTCTCGTCGGGCTTGGCGTCATCCACCAGGCGCGGGACGGTGCGCCATAGGTCGTTATAGGAACGCTCTTCGTATTCCAGCCGCTCGCGAAGCCCCTCGCGGTGCCTTTCGGAGGAGAGCCGGGGAGGGCGGCGATAGCGGAACACGCCCTGTTCCATCAGTGCATGGGCAGCGTCGAGAATGGCCTCGACGGCGGCAATGCCATGCCTTTCCTCGCAGCGAGCGATGAAGCCCTTGGCGAAATCGAGATAGCCGAGAATCGCGCTGGCATCGGCCCATTGCTGGAACAGGTAGTTGTTCTTGAAGAAATGGTTGTGGCCAAGAGCGGCATGCGCGGTCACCAGGGCCTGCAGGGCCATGGTGTTCTCTTCCATCAGATAGACGATGCAGGGATTGGAGTTGATCACCACTTCATAGGCGAGGCCGCGACCGGCCTTGCGATAGAGCAGTTCCTGGCGGAGGAAGTGCTTGCCGAACGACCAGTGTCGATACATCAGCGGCATGCCGATGGACGAATAGGCATCGAGCATCTGCTCCGAGGAGATGATCTCCATCTGCACCGGGTAGACATCGAGCCGGAGCTCCTCCTTCGCCACCGCCTCGATGACGTCGTAGGCATGCGACAAGGTGGCGAAGTTCCAGTCCGAGCCGGAGAACAGCAGATCGGATCGGGGCGCTTGCCTCGCCATCGTCGCTTCCTTCACTTGCGCTGCTGCGCCGGTTGGCGGGTGAAGAGATGCCGGAAGACCGGGTAGATGTCGGCGGCCCTGGCGATGCGGCTCATGCCAAAATTCGGCCATCGCTCCTTGACCGTGAGATAGGCGCGCCAGAGCGAGGTGCCGTTGTCCGTGGAGCCGAAGATCTCGCTCTCGCGTTCGTCGATGATCTCGACATAGGCAAAATACTGGCACAGGCGCATGATCTCGCCGTCCATCAGTCTGAGGCAGTGCCTGGAGTCGGTCGCGAGATTGTCGCCGTCCGACGCCTGGGCGGCGTAGATGTTCCACTCCCGGCTGGGATAGCGTTGCGCGATGATGCGCTGCATCTCCTCCAGAGCCGTGGAAACGACGGTGCCGCCGCTCTGCATGCTGAAGAAGAAGGTGTCCTCGTCCACCTCCTGCGCCATATGGGTATGGCGGATGAAGACGATGTCCGTGCGATCGTAGCGCCGCTTCAGGAACAGATGCAGCAGGACGAAGAAGCGCTTGGCCAGGTCCTTCTCGCGTTCGCCCATCGAGCCTGAGACGTCCATCAGGCAAAACATCACCGCGTTCGCGTTGGGCTGAGGCTGCGCGTCGAAACGGTTGAAGCGGATATCGACCGGGTCGACGAAGGAAATCACCCGGCGCCGGCGTTCCAGCCGGTCGAGTTCGGCGCGCAGGGCTGCGACGTCGGCCCGGGCGGCGCCTGGCTCGTCGGCCTCGATCCTGGCCAGTTCGCGCAGGATGGCCTCGATCTCCTCGCGCTTGGGCCGCTGGAGGGCGATGCGGCGGCCATAGCTGTTTCGCATGGTGCGCGCGATGTTGATGTTCGTCGGCGAGCCGCTCGCCGAGAAGCCGGCCCGCCGCGGCTTGAAGGCGACGATCTCCTTGAGATTGAGCTTGACCATGTCGGGAAGCGCGAGATCCTCGAAGAACAGATCGAGCACCTCCTCGCGCGAGAGCACGAAGCGGAAATCGTCCTCGGACGCGTCCAGGCCGGGTGACGAACCCGATCCGGATCCGCCGCCCCGGTCCGGCTTCGGCATCCGGTCCCCCGGCGCGAAATGCTTGTTTCCGGGCAGGACATGGTGCCGCCGGCCGCTGTCCCCCGCATCGCGGAAGCGTGGCTCGCTCGTTCTCTTCGCCGGGAGCGAAACGGCGTGCGCCCCGTCTGCATCGGCGATCTTGCCGGCCCGGATCTGTTCCTGGACGCTGCGCTTCAGGTCCGCGCGCACGCGGTGCAGAAAGCGCTGGCGATTGCCCAGGCTCTTGTCCTTCGGGTTCAGGCGGCGGTCGATGAAGATCGGCATGGCACGCTCCGGCCGCGTTCAACCTGCCTTGTTCACGCGCATGTACCAGTCTACCAGGCGCCGGACCTGGCGCTCGGTATAGCCACGCTCGACCATGCGCTGAACGAAACCCTGATGGCGCTTCTCGGTCACGCTGTCCTGCTTCGAGCCGAAGCTGATGACGGGCAGCAGATCCTCGACCTGCCCGAACATCCGCTTCTCGATCACCTGGCGCAGCTTCTCATAGCTGGTCCAGGACGGGTTGCGGCCATGGTTCCTGGCCCGGGCCCGCAAGGTGAACTTCACGACCTCGTTGCGGAAGTCCTTGGGATTGGCGATGCCCGCCGGCTTTTCGATCTGCGACAATTCATTGTCCAGGACCTGCCGGTTGAGGAGCTGGCCGGTATCGGGGTCCTTGTAGTCCTGATCCTCGACCCAGGCGTCGGCATAGGCGATGTAGCGGTCGAACAGGTTCTGGCCGTATTCGCCATAGGATTCCAGATAGGCCTTCTGGATCTCGTGGCCGATGAACTCGGCATAGCGCGTCGCGAGCTCCGACTTGATGAAGTCGAGATAGGCCGCTTCCGTCTCCTTGGGGAATTGCTCGCGCTTGATCGCGCCTTCCAGGATGTACATCAGGTGCACGGGGTCGGCGGCCAGTTCCCCGGTGTCGTAGTTGAAGGTCTGCGAGAGAATCTTGAAGGCAAAGCGCGTGCTGACGCCGGTCATGCCCTCGTCGACCCCGGCGGCGTCGCGATACTCCTGGATGGCCTTCGCCTTTGGCTCCACTTCCTTGAGGTTCTCGCCGTCATAGACGCGCATCTTGGTATAGAGCGGCGAGTTCTCGAACTCGGCCAGGCGGGTCGAGACCGTGAAGCGGCTGAGGATGTCGAGCACTTCCGGCGTGCAGGGGCTGCCGGCCAGTTCACTCTCGCGCAGCAGTTTCTCGTAGATCTGCCGCTCTTCGGTGACGCGCAGGCAATAGGGCACCTTGACCACCAGGATGCGGTCGAGGAACGCCTCGTTGTTCTTGTTGTTCTTGAACTGGAGCCATTCGGACTCGTTGGAGTGAGCCAGGACGATGCCCTGGTAAGGAAAGGCTCCGAAGTTCTCGGTGCCGTTGTAGCTGCCCTCCTGGGTCGCGGTCAGCAGGGGATGCAGCACCTTGATCGGCGCCTTGAACATCTCGACGAATTCGAGCAGGCCCTGCGTCGTCCGGTTCAGTCCGCCGCTGTAGGAATAGGCGTCCGGGTCCGACTGGCTGAAGTGTTCGAGCTGGCGGATATCGACCTTGCCGACGAGGGTCGAGACATCCTGATTGTTCTCGTCGCCCGGTTCGGTCTTCGCGATGCCGACCTGCCGCAAGCGCGAGGGATTCAGTTTGACGACGCTGAACCTGGAAATGTCGCCCGAGAGCTCGTCGAGCCGCTTCGCCGCCCAGGGCGAGATCAGGCCGGTCAGTCGGCGCCGCGCGATCCCGTACTTGTCCTCGAAGAGATCGCCCATCCGATCGGGACGGAACAGGCCCAGCGGGGATTCGAAGACGGGACTGATCCGGTCTCCGACCTTGAGCGTGTAGAAGGGACGCTCCTCCATCAGCTTCTTGAGCCGCTCCGCGAGGGAGGATTTTCCGCCGCCGACGGGGCCCAGCAGATAGAGGATCTGCTTGCGCTCCTCCAGGCCCTGCGATGCGTAGCGGAAATAGCCGGCGATTCGCTCGATCGTATCCTCCATGCCGAAGAAATCGGTAAAGGACGGGTAGAGCTTGACCGTCCGGTTGGAGAATATCCGGCCGAGGCGCTCGTCCTGGCTCGTATCGAAAAGCTTTGGCGCGCCGATCGCGTCGACCATCCGCTCAGGGGCGGAGGCATACATCGATTTGTCTTCGCGGCAGGCCAGGAGGTATTCCCGCAGGCTCATCTCCTCCTGTGAAAAGCTTAGGTAATCCTCTGAAAATAAACGGAATACATCGCCGTCTCTCTCGATCATGGCAACCATCCCACGTCGGCGGAGGTCGTCGACGACAGCCCCCGAACATTTAATCTATGACGGTCTCGCAAGTTCCTGCCCGTGGCACTTTGACGCCAGGCGGAGGGCCTCGAACGGCGAGCGCGCCGTGGGGCCTGGTGCGGGTCGAGACCTTGGTCCTTTCGTTCGTCCGCCTGTTCTTCGGGCATCTCCCATGACGTCGAAGCCAACAGGCTCCAGTATGCGGGCGAAGTACGTCCGGGTCAGCCCTCGCGCGCGAAATAGTGCATGAACCGGATCGCCTCCGGCGTGCCCCAGTCCGCGGCGCCGGCGAGATGGCCGGCCGTCCTGCCCCTGGCATCGACGACATAGCTCATCGGCATCCCGTAGAGCTGGAATGGCGTCTGCACCTGCGATTTCGGACCCGACGCGACGATGCCTTCGCGGTCGATGAAGCCTGCAAAGCCGCGCAGGCCCAACCGGTCGATGAGCCGTTGGGCCGCGGCCACATCGCGGTCGATCGAGACAGGGACCAAGGCGAAACCGAGATCGCGTTTCTGCTGCAGGCGATGCAGGATCGGCAGCTCGCGAAGACAGGGTGGGCACCAGCTCGCCCAGAAGGCCACGAGACAGGGACGGCCACGATAGCTCGCGAACGACCGGGGCCGGCCCTTGAAATCCGTGAGCGCGATGGCCGAGACATCCTCGCGCGGGTCGAGTTCGATGAATTGCCCGCCGGCTTCGGTCACGAAGGGGGGCGGAGCCGCCAGCGCCTGCGGCGGCAACAACGAGATCGCCCCGGCCGAGCCGCCCATGAGCAGGCTGCCCAGCAGGACCTGGCGGCGATCCAGAATCGGGCTCGCGGGCCTGCCGGCCTGCCGGATGTCGTCTTGCGTCATAACGATGCCTTGCTCTCTTGCGTGCGAAGCCCGAGAGGAAACTGAGCTTAAGCCTGGCTTAAGGCGCCTACCCGATGCCGCCGGAGCCGGCCCTCGGATCGGCTGGCCTTACAGCGCGAGAGCAGGAGCGCAACCGGATGAACGCGGTCAGCATCGGTCCTTTCGTCTTCGCCCCGGACCGCTTCGCCGCGATCCTCGCGATCGCGACCCTGCTGATGGCAGCCGCGCTCCTGTCCAGGCGCATTGACGCCCGTTTGAACGCATGGGCGTCGTCGGCGGTTCTTGCCGCGATCGCCGCTGCCCGCCTCGGCCATGTCGTCCTGCATTGGCCGGGCTTTGCCGAGGAGCCATGGCGCATGCTGGCGATCTGGCAAGGCGGATTCTCGACCCCCGCCGGGCTGCTCGGGATGGCGCTCGTCAGCGCGGCCTATGTCCGGTCGGTTCGCTTTGCCGCCGGCGCAGCCGGGGCGGTGCTGGTCGCCGGCCTCGTCGGACTGGTGACGCTGGAGCTGACGAAGGCGACCTATGGCCAGCAGGCGCCGGTCACCCGCATGGCGACCCTGGACGGCGACTTCCGCTCGATCCGCGACTTCGAGGGCAAGCCGCTCGTTCTCAATCTCTGGGCGACGTGGTGCCCACCCTGTCGCCGGGAGATGCCGATGTTGGCGCGGGAAGCGGCCGAGCGCGCGGATGTCGGCTTCATCTTCGTGAACCAGGGCGAGAGCGCCGAGAGGGTCCGGAGCTATCTCTTGGCCGACCGGCTGAAGCTCGACCATGTCCTGCTCGATGCCGCGATGGCGCTGTCGCGCCATTACGCTGCGCCTGGCCTGCCGGTGACGCTGTTCCTGCGCCGCGACGGCACGCTGGCCTCGCTCCATACCGGCGAGATCTCGCGGGAGGCCCTGGCAGCGGGTATCGACGGCATCATGGGCGAGTCGCACTGAGCAATCGCCCCCGGCCCAAGGCCGCCAACGGGAGCTCGAAACCCTGCGCCCGTCTTCACCTAACGAAGGGAATTTCCAAACATGTCGGTCTGACGAGCAGGCGAGCCAAGGCCTGGCTGCATGTAGGCCGGCCCATCCGCTCTTTTACTGGGAACGGTATCTTGTGTCATACAGCCGACTGGCCCGAGAAGAATGAACACCACGGCGACGCATCGTTTCAGCACGGCGAACTCCATCGTTATAATCTGGAACTAACCTCGGACGCCTTCTTGGGGCTGCTTCGCTTTTCGCTTGATATCCGCAGGAGTTTCAAGCTGGAAAACTGTCCCGTGGGACAGTCTGCGAACCGGTTTCCGTCGCGGGGTGCAGGCAGGTCACGAAGGTCCGCTCATTGGCGCAAGGACCGACATCTGTCAGGTCGGCTTTCGGCAGGTTGACCGGGCCGCGACGCGACGGGCGAACCTGCGCTGCCACTTGCGGTATCATAGTCCCCAACGAATCAGGCTTGCCTGCCCTGGCGATCGGCGGCTCAAGCCCTCCGGGCAAGCCGGAATTGGAATGGTCGATGACAAGCGTGCCCCCTGCCATCTCCCCTGTTGCCTCAGATGACCGGCATATGTTCGATCTCGCGCCGGTCTCGCTCTGGCTCGAGGATTACAGCGGCATCCAGGCGCTGTTCGCGGAATGGCGGGCGCAGGGCGTCAGCGATCTGCGCGGCTTCCTCGAAGCCGATATCGAGCGCGTCAAGGCCTGCTCCAGCCGCATTCGCCTGCTTAAGGTCAACCAGCAGACCCTGACCCTGTTCGGCGCCGACGACACCGCGCACCTGATGGCCAATCTCCACCAGGTCTTCCGGGCCGACATGCTGAAGAGCCATGTCGACGAATTGGTCCAGCTCTGGGAGGGCAAGCTCGATTTCAGCAGCCGCACCGTCAATTACACGCTGTCGGGCAGCCGCCTCGACGTCCAGATCAACGGGCGCATCCTGCCGGGGCATGAGACGAGCTGGGACCGGGTGCTGGTCGCCATCGACGACATCACCGAGCGCGAGCAGGCGCGGCGCGAGCTGGTGGCGAGCGAGGCCTATGCGCGCGGCCTGTTCGACCATTCGCCGGTCTCGCTCTGGGTCGAGGATTTCCGCCATGTCAAAGCCCTGCTCGACGATTTGCGCGAGCAGGGCATCGAGGATCTGCGCGTCTTCACCGAGGTGCATCCCGAATTCATCGATCGCTGCATGCACGAGATCAGGGTGATCGACGTCAACAGCCACACGCTCGAACTCTTCGCGGCGCGCGACAAGGCCCATCTGCTCGACAATCTCGACGATGTCTTCCGCGACGAGATGCGCGTCCCGTTCCGCGAGCAGCTCATCGATCTCTGGAACGGCAAGATCTTCCAGCAGCGCGAGGTGGTGAACTACAAGCTCGACGGCACCTTGCTCTACCTGCATCTGCAGTTCTCGGTGCTGCCGGGCCATGAACAGAGCTGGTCGCTGGTCCAGGTGGCGCTGACCGACATCACGGCAAGGCGCAAGGCCGAGGCCTATCTCGAATTCCTGGGCAAGCACGACGTGCTGACCAAGCTCTACAACCGCTCCTTCTATGTCGACGAGCTCAACCGCCTCGAACGCAAGCGCATGCAGCGCGTCTCGCTGATGCTGATCGATCTCAACGGCCTGAAACGCGTCAATGACGAATACGGCCACGGCGCCGGCGATGATCTGCTGCGCCGCGCCGGCGAGGTGCTGGCCAAGGCCGTGGACAAGCCGCTCTTCGCAGCGCGGATCGGTGGCGACGAATTCGCGGTGGTGCTGCCGGGCGCCGGCACGGGCGAGGCGGGCCTGGTTCTGGCCAATGTCCAGCAGCTGATCGAGCTCAACAACCAGTTTCATGGCGACACGGCGCTCAGCCTGTCGCTCGGCATGGCCACCTCCGAACCGGGGGAGACGATGGAGCAGCTGGTGAAACGGGCCGACCGGCTGATGTATGAGGACAAGCGCAGCTACTACGCCGACAACAGCCACGACCGTCGCCGGCCGGACCTGCCACCCAAGCCCTGAGGCGGGGCAGGGCCCTTGCGTTCTCGCGGACCTGATCCCCGGCAGCGCCGCTCGCGGCGGTGAGCCCGGACCGCCTCCGGGCTGCAATTGGATGGAATGGACGACGGGGGCAGGCAACATGCCGGCCCAACGGTTCAACGAAGGGTTGGGGCGGCGTGCGCTCGCCTCGCGCGCTGATCTTTGACGAGAGGGTTTTTTGCCGCGTCGCAACCGATACGACGGAGATGCCGGCAATCTGATCCTTCGACTGGAACGTGATGATCTCAGCCCAAACGGCCGGAATGACTCACATTTCGGCGCCAACCCTGGTGTTCGCGCCGATGACATGGATCACGATGATCGCCCCGAGCAGAGCTTTGGGCGGAGCCTATTCGCTCACCAGCTTGCGCGATTTCAGCAGCGCCAGCAGGCCCTCGTCCCGGCGCGCCTCCAGCTCTGCGATCGAGCGGCCGGCGCTCTCCTCTGCGACCCCCTCCACGATCCGGCGCTGTACCTCATCGCTGAGGGAGGGTTGGCCGAGCGATTCCCAGCGTCTGAGCTGGCTCGGCCCGAGATGGGCGAGATAGCCCTTGATGCCGCCATCGCCGCCGCCGAGATGATAGGTCATATGCGGGCCCATCAGGGCCCAGCGCAGACCCGGCCCATGGCAGAGCGCGGCATCGATATCGGCGACGCTGGCCACGCCCTGCTCGACCAGATGGACCGCCTCGCGATAGAGCGCAGACGCCAGCCGGTTGGCGATATGGCCCGGCATTTCCCGGTTCAGCACCACGGGCCTGCGCCCGAGCGCGCGATAGAAGGCGCTGGCGCGAGCAATGATGGCCTCATCGGCCCCGATGATCTCGACCAAGGGCACGAGATGCGGCGGGTTGAAGGGATGGGCGACGATGATGCGCTCGGGCCGGCTGCACTCGGCGACGATGGCGCTGCGCAGCAGGGCCGAGGTGCTGCTGGCGATGATCGCATCCGGCGCCGTCTGGGCGTCGATCTGGCTCAGCAACTGCCGTTTCACGGCCTCATTCTCGGGGCCGTTCTCCTGGATGAACTGTGCGCCGTCCAGCACCGCGCCGAGCCTGGTCGAAAAGCTGAGGGCACCCACGCCGGCAAGCCCCAGTTCGGCGAGCTGCGAACGCGCGCGCTCGACATAGGCGAAGAACTTCTCCTCGGCTGCAGGCGAGGGGTCGTAAGCCGCGACAGCGACGCCATGAGCCGAGGCGAGCGCCGCCCAGCTCGCGCCGATCATGCCGGCGCCGACAATGGCGATGCGCTCGATGGGGTTGGTCATGATGCTCTCGCTCTCAAGGGCAGCGTTGAGGGCCGCAAGCTCGCGCTGGCGCCACCGCTTCGGGCCTAGAGCATCGCATCGAAAAGGGGAATCCGGCTCTCCGCAAAAATCCGATGCCTGGACAAGGAGCTGGATCGCCGCCCCTCCGTCCGAACGGATAGAGGGGGATCTACAGTTCGGCGAAAGCTACAGCCAGCGAACGACTTGGATAGAGCAGTTCGAATCCCCGCGATCCGCAAAGCGCTGCCGGCAGTCGCGGTCGGCCAGCGCTTGGGTGATGCGCTTGGATGTTTGGGCTTAAGCCAGGACTGGCCGCTCAAATCGACGTGCCGAATACAAGCGGCGTAACGGCGACGATCACGACAAACTGCGTGGCGTTGAACGCCATGGCCCGCCAATGCAGTCCGCGCAGTCGATGGACCGCCTGCGCATCGCCGGCGTCGCGGGCGGACAGTTCGGCATCGATGTTCCGCAGGAACCAACTCCGTATCGCGAGCGCCAAGCTCGCTATCACCGCCAGGCCGAGAGCGAAAATCGGACGGCCGGCTATCATGAAGGCGACAATTCCAATGACCGAGCCAATGCAGATCAATCGGAAATGAACGCTGAACAGGCCCCGCAACAGCCAGGTGACAACCGGGTCGTCGAAATTTCCGAGAAGGAAGGTCGGCGACGCGATGAGAAAGTATAGGGTTGGAAGCAATACGGCCACGATACCGGCGACGGCAAAAGCATCGGCTGACATAACACAGTCCTCGCTTGCCACATGGGCCAACCTAGGCACAGGCAAATACGGCAACAATCGAACTTTGGTCGTAGCAAAACGATCATTGGCCGGCATCGCCGGGGCATCAGGACGCCCATCGTCGGTGACGATGCCGGAGGAGCCGTGACGCTAAGTCGATCACACCTGTCGCAGAACCCGATGGCGTTTTTCAGCAGTGGGCCCGCAGATGTTCAACTGCGTTTGCCTGGCCAACAGCATCGAACACAAGGTGACCAAGCCCTGCCGCCCTTGCGCCAATGGTCAGGCCGAGCAGCGAAATGGCCAATGGCGAAGCGATCCACGTGGGCGGAATGCGCATAGGTTTGCGGTCTGGGGCGTTGCAGTCACGCCCACATGAGAATTCCACAGAGTCGATCTATCCAGCGAAAGCGACAGGCAGCAAGCGACCTGGGCATGGCCGTTCGAATCCCACGCGATCCGCCACTTCAGTCCCTGAGTGGGCACTGAGTTTACGGCACCCCGGCTGCCCTTCTGCCGGAGCCGCCATGACCCCGAACGGAAGGGACGTGCGAACGGGTCGGCTAGGCCGAGCGCTGTTGGACCGCAGAAGAGACTTCGATGACAGCCTCGGCGGCTCGCTTCAGCGCGGCGCGGTCGATCTGCATCGCGCGCAATGCGCGCGCGGCGACACCGTGCTCGATCTCGGCAACGGCGACGATGACATGGGCTCCGAGCAAGGGCTTGTGCCTCGTCCTGTCGGCGGCCAGGGCCTGCATCACCTCCTGACCAGACGCGGCGGCGCTGTAGACGCCGTGACGTTCGCCGGTCGCGTTCTCCGGGGAGGGACGAGCGAGCGCTTGCGGATCAAGCCCGATACGGCCCAACGCATCTTCATATTGGCGCTGGATCGCTGCCCTGAAAGCCGAGGCGTCCGCTCCAAGCTTCGCGAAAGCCAGCTTCGCCGTGCCATCCGGCAGATCAATCGCGGCGAGCAGGAAATGCTCGGCGCCAGGCTTGGGGATGCCTTCGCGCAAGGCGTGCTTTTCCGCTTCCTCGCACAGGGTCTTGATCGTGCCCATGGTTGCGATGCGCTTCCTGATCTTATCGAGCACTGAAAACTCCTACGTGGAATCATCCGCCGCTGAGATGCTGGACAGCCGCTTGTGAGCGGCCTGTTTGGTAACGCCCAGCGCCTGGGCGATCTTCGCCCAGGACCAGCCTTGGCGCAGGGCCGACCTGACTGCCTGCCGCTCCAACTGGTCAGCCAAATGACGCAGGGCCACCACAGCGGCCAATGCCTCTTCAGGTTCATCCGGAGTCGGCAGTTTACCGAGGCCATCCATTCGTCAACTCTCGCTGACGGCAACGGTCATGTCAACCAAGGTTGACGAATAGACGGCCGCCGAGACATCGCACAGTCCCGCCAGATGCCGTTTTGGAGGGCCGTGACGTAGAGGTCACTGTTTGCGCTGTTCCGTCACGACTGCTTTGCTCAATATGTCGTCGTCGCTATTCGCGGCAGGATTTTTCGACGAACAGGTCTGATTGGTGGTTCCACCCATGGGAGTCGATCTTGCGCCCTAAGGTTTCGACGGTTCTTGCTGCCCTCGTCTTCGCGTCCGGGCTTGGCGTGACCGGCTATGCTGTCGCAAACCCCGGCGCCGCGCTCTGTGCCGCCTCCGGCATCATGCCGCTGAGCCGGCTGCATGACGGGACTTTGGTCGAGTACAGCGCGTCCGATCCAGATCACCCAGCGACGGTTCAGCGCCTACTGTCAGACGCCAAGGGCAGGATCGGAGAGATCTTTGGAGAACCTCGATCGGCCCCGATCGTCGTGTTCTTCAATGACGCGACAGGCTTTTGGCCGTTCCGGCTCAACGTCTACGGCAGCACCGAGTTCATCGGCGCAAGAACCTGTGTTCTGATCGGACCCAAAGGGCAGACCATCGACGTCGTCGCGCATGAATTGATGCATGCCGAAATCGCCGATCGGATCGGAATCTGGGCCAGATACACCGACCTCCCGACATGGTTCGACGAGGGCCTTGCGATGCAGGTTGATTTCAGGCCGGACTACGACATGCCGGGCGGGGCAAATGTCGAGACGAAATCCGTGCGGGCGCTGCGGTCGCCCCGTGAATTCTTCGTTCCGGACGACCGGCAATTGACCAGAAACTACGCGTTCGCAAAGGCTGAAACCGCGCTATGGGCCAGGCGGGTCGGATACGCGTCTGTCTATGCTGAGCTCGAGCGCGTGAGGCGCGGCGAGCCCTTTGAGATCATCGCCGGCACGAACTGACGCCCATGCCGGGGCTAAACATCCAGCGCCGCGCCGATTCTCATTCCATCATGGAGCGCCGGGCGCCGCGATGGATGTCGGGGTCGGCTGCCCCGGCGCGACGCGGGGGCAGGGCACGCGCCGCTATTCGGGCTTGAGCCCGGTCGCCTTGATCAGGTCGCTCCATTTCTGCATCTCGCTGTCGATCAGCGCGGCGGCCTCCGTCGGCGTGCCGGGCTTTGGCGTCACGCCCTGCAGCTTCATCGCTTCCAGCGCCTTGGGGCTCTTCAGCGCCTTGACGATCTCGGCGTTGAGCTTGTCGATGATCGGCTGCGGCGTGCCGGCCGGGGCGAGCACCCCGAACCAGGAGCCGATCTCGAAATCGGGCAGCCCCTGCGCGATCGCGGTCGGATAATCCGGCATGAAGGGCGAGGGCTCGCGGCCGGTGGTGGCGATCGCCTTCAGCGAGCCCGCATTCACATGCTGGAGCACGGAGGGAATCGTGTCGAACATCACCTTGACCTGGCCGCCGATCATGTCGGTCATCGCCGGGCCGCTGCCGCGATAGGGCACATGACCGAGCTTCGTCCCGGCGCGCGCATTGAACATCTCGCCGGCCAGATGCTGCGGCGAGCCATTGCCGGAGGAGGCGTAGTTGAAGTCCTCGGGCTTGGCCTTTGCGAGCGCGATCAGCTCGGGGACCGTCTTCGCCTGTACGGAGGGGTGGACGACGAGCGCGAGACCGACCGTGCCGGCGAGGGTGACCGGCGCGAAATCCTTCTTCAGGTCGAAGCCGGGCTTGGCCTGCAGCCCCATATTGATCGAGTGGCTGGTGAGCGCGCCCATCAGCAGCAGATAGCCATCGGGCTGGGAGCGGGCGACGGCAGCCGCGCCGACGCTGCCGGCTGCGCCGGCGCGGTTCTCGACGATGACGCGCTGGCCGATCGTCTGCGAGAGTTCCTCGGCGATGACGCGGCCGATGATGTCGGTCGCCCCGCCCGGCGCATAGGGCACGAGCAGCGTGACCGGCCGTTGCGGATAGGCCTGGGCGCCTGCGGGACCGGCAAGGGCAAGCGAGAGACCGGCAAGCGAGAGAGCGGCGAGCGTGCCGCCGAGAAAGGCGCGTTTCAGCATCGGGCAGTGTCCTCCGGGTTGGGCTGCGGGCCGGTTCGTCCGGCCCTGCATCGCTTGTCTTGAGCCGCGCTGCGGCCGGTCAGCAGAAGTCGAAATCGCAGCCTTCGTCGGCCTGGAGGACGCTTTTCAGATAGAGCCCGCGATAGCCGCGCGAGGGCTCGCTGAGATGGGCGGGCGCCTGCCATTCTGCCCTGCGGCGGTCGAGCTCGGCCGCCTCGACCAAGAGTTCGATCTGGCGGGCGGGCACGTTGAGCCTGATCAGGTCGCCGTCGCGGACGAGCCCGAGCGGGCCGCCCACCGCCGATTCCGGCGTGATGTGCAGCACGATCGTGCCGAAGGCGGTGCCGCTCATGCGGGCATCCGAAATCCGCACCATGTCCTTGACGCCGGCCTGGGCCAGCTTCTTCGGGATCGGCAGATAGCCGGCCTCGGGCATGCCGGGCGCGCCCTTGGGGCCGGCATTGCGCAGCACGAGCACGTCATCGGCGCTGACATCGAGCGCGGGATCATCCATGCGCGTCACCATGTCCTCGACGGAGTCGAAGACCACGGCCCGGCCGGTATGCTGGAGCAGGGCAGGAGAGGCGGCCGAATGCTTGATCACCGCGCCGCCCGGCGCCAGGTTGCCGCGCAGCACGGCCATGCCGCCGGTCTGCTTGAGCGGGTTTGCGGCGCTGCGGATGATCGTCTGGTTCGGCACCTCTTCGGCAGCCTCCGCGATCTCGCCGATGGTCTGGCCGCTGATGGTGATGGCGTCGAGCGCCAGATGCGCGCGCAGCTCCTTCATCAGCTTCGGCACGCCGCCGGCCCAGTGGAAATGCTCCATGTAATGATCGCCCGACGGCTTCAGATCGATCAGCACCGGCACGGCGCGGCCGATCGCGTCGAACTCCTCGAGATCGATGCTCAAGCCGGCGCGCCGCGCGATGGCCGCGAGATGGACGAGCCCGTTGGTCGAGCCGCCGATCGCCTGCAGCACCACCATGGCGTTGCGGAAGGCGGTCTCGGTCAGCAATTCGCTCGGCCGCAATCCACGTGAGCTCTCGCCGCCCTTGGCCAACGCGACGGCCTGCCTGCCGCTGGCTTCGGCGGCGCGGATGCGGTCGGCATGGGTCGCTGGGATCGTGCCGGTGCCGGGCAGCGCGATGCCGAGCGCCTCGACCAGGCAGCCCATGGTGCTGGCCGTGCCCATGACCATGCAGGTGCCTTGCGTCGGCGCGAGCCTGCCGCTCAGGACCTCGATCTCGGCCTCGTCGATCGTGCCGGCCCGGTGCTGGCCCCAGAGCCTGCGGCAATCCGTGCAGGCGCCGAGGATCTCGCCCTTGTGATGGCCGACCAGCATCGGGCCGGTGATGAGCTGGATCGCGGGGATATCGGCCGAGACCGCGCCCATCAGCTGCGCCGGCACGGTCTTGTCGCAGCCGCCGATCAGCACGACCGAATCCATCGGCTGGGCGCGGATCATCTCCTCGGTGTCGATCGCCATCAGGTTGCGCAGGAACATCGAGGTCGGGTTCGAGAACGACTCGTGGATCGAGACGGTCGGGAACTCCATCGGCAGGCCGCCGGCGAGCATGACGCCGCGCTTCACCGCCTCGATCAGGCGCGGAACATTGCCGTGACAGGGGTTGAAGTCGCTGAAGGTGTTGGTGATGCCGATGATCGGCCGGTCGAGCGCATCGTCGGAAAAGCCGGCCGCCTTGATGAAGGCCTTGCGCAGGAACAGCGAAAAACCCGGATCGCCATAGCTGGCGAGATTGCGGCGCATGCCGCGCGGGGCCAGTTTGGCGGGGGCCGTCTTGTCATTGGTGCTCGTCATGACATGATGAGGGGTCGTCGTTGACAGGATTGTCAACAATTATGTTGGAGTTGGAATAAGTCGCATGTCCGTCCTCGCGCTGAAGCCTGCCGCCGCCGATCGCACCCGCATGGTGGCGGATGCCCTCGAGGAGGAGATCGTGCTCGGCTGGCTGCTGCCGCGCGAGCGCCTGATCGAGGAGGACATCGCTGCTCGGCTCGAGGTGAAGCGCCATGTCGTGCGCGAGGCGCTGGCCGAGCTGGAGCGGGTCGGCCTGGTCGAGCGCGTGCCGAACAAGGGCGCAGCCGTCAGGCTGCTGGAGCCGCAAGAGGTGCGCCAGATCTATTCGGTGCGTGAGGCGCTGGAGACCTTGGCCGCGCAGCAGATTCCGCTGCCGGCCGGCTCCGAGATCGTCTCGCGGCTGAAAGCCATTCAGGGCGTCCATGCGGCCGCGGTCACCGATGCCGACGCGCGTGCGG
Organism: Bosea sp. BIWAKO-01; assembly: GCF_001748145.1. Classification (NCBI taxonomy): domain Bacteria; kingdom Pseudomonadati; phylum Pseudomonadota; class Alphaproteobacteria; order Hyphomicrobiales; family Alloboseaceae; genus Allobosea; species Allobosea sp. BIWAKO-01. The sequence continues at coordinate 6,360,095 of NZ_BCQA01000001.1, read as the reverse complement.
CCTTCCGCGCCAATATGGCGTTTCACGAGGCGCTCTTTGCCGCCTGCGGCAATCCGCATCTCGTCGAGCTGATCCAGATGATGGCGCAGAAGGTTCATGGCGCCCGTTCGATCACGGCGGCAAACCCGGCGCATCTGGCGCTGGCCTGCGCCGAGCATTGGGCGATGATCGCCGCGCTCGAGGCCGGCGACCGGGCCGGGCTGGTCCAGCTCTGCCGCGACCATCTGCGCCCCTCGCGCGACGCCTATATCGCCTCAGTGGAGCAGCGGCAGGGCCGCGATCAGGCGCGATAGGGTGGCGTTGATGCGGTGAAGCATTGGGCGGCTATGCGCTGGCCCGTCCCTGACGCTGGGAACGTCTGCTTCCCGGCAAGTCGACAGAGACGGTCGCACGCGCAGGGTGGGCTCGCCTGGATGCTCACAACCTCCAGGCCGACAAATCCGGCACGGGCCGATCGTTGGCAAGGAGCGGCTCCAGGGCGGCGGCGCAGTCCAGAAGGGACGCATCGCGGCCCGCCGGCGCAATCAACTGCCCGGAGAGCGGCAGGCCTGCCTCATCGAACCCCGACGGCAAGGCGATTGCCGGTGCTCCGAGGAAATTGGCCGGGCGCAGAAGCGCCCCCAGGCCCGCGTGACGCATGTCCGCCTCGTCCATGGTCTGGGCCGCTTGATCACAGGCCGGCATAAGCAGGGCATCCCAGTGCTCCATCGCACGGGCGAATGCGGTCATGTCAGCACGGCGGCGCGCCAATGCGGCGTCGTAGGCAGAATCGGTAATCCGGCCGCCGGCAGCGATGCGAGCGCGCACCACGTCCCAAAGCGGCTGATCGGGGTCTTCGGCGAGGGCGCCGTAATGTCGATAGGCCTCGTAGGCGAGCACAAGGGAATTGTCCTCGGCCATGCGCCGGAAGGACAGGCCCGCCGGCGGCTGCCATGGCGTCGGTGTGAATCCGGCCTCCGACAGCCGCTCCATCGTTCTGTGCCAGGCGCCAAGGGGCTGGCCTGACAGCTCGGCCGGCCAGCACTGGGCATCGAGTACCGCGATCGGGCCCACATCGCGTGGCAAAGGCTCCGCCAGGCTTGTGAAGGCCGTCGCGGGAAGCGCCAGTGTAGCGGGATCGTCGACATCCGGCCGGGCGAGCAATTGGGTGAAAAGGCGAGCGTCGGCCACCGTTCGAGCGACCGGACCCAACACGTCGAGCGTTTCAGACAAGGGCAGGCAGCCTGCACGGCTGATCATGCCGGAGGAGGGCTTGTAACCGACAAGTCCGTTCAACGCGGCCGGCGCCCGTACGGAGCCGCCAGTGTCGCCGCCGAGCGCCAATGGGGCCAGACCCGCAGCCACCGCAACGCCGCAACCGCTGGAGGATCCGCCCGGCGCACGGACCTGCCGCGCATCCCATGGATTGCGCGGTGTGCCCTGGGTCGGGTTCTGTCCGGAGAGACCGAAGGCGAACTCCGTCATGCGCGTCTTGCCAAGGACGACCATTCCCTGCGCTTCGATGAGGCGCAGCACCGCGGCAGTCTCCGAACTGACTTCCCCCATTCGCGAAAGCGAACCCAGGGTGGCGCTCACGCCTTTCCACTGCACGGAATCCTTGATCGCGAGTGGCACGCCATGAAATGGTCCCGTCAATTCGCCTGCCGCGAGCGACCGATCGGCTGCCTCGGCTTGCGCCAGCGCGCGTTCTGCAGTGACCTCACTATAGGCGCCCAACCCCGACGCTCGTTCGATGCGATCGAGGAAATGCAGCGTGACCTGGCGCGAGGTCAGGTCGCGTTCGCGGATGGCCCGGGCAATGTCTCGCGCGTCCTGAAAATGCAGTTCAGTATTTTTCGACATGGCTCTTCTTGAAAGCGGCCTTTGGAGCCTGCCGTGTTTCCGACTGGCCCCGTGCCATGGATGATGCCGTGGCCCAGGATCAGGGGCCAAGGGTACGGGCGCACTTGCCGAAGCAGGTACTTGCCGAAGCAGGTACTTGCCGAAGCAGGTGCGCCCGCAGGCACTATTTCAGAGGCTGTCCCGCCGTCTCCGGCATCCGGATGAAGGTGATCAGGGTGATCACCGCGCCGGCCAGCACATAGTAGAAGAACCATTTCTCCATGCCGTTGGCCTGGAGCCAGGTCAGCAGATAGGGCGTGGTGCCGCCCAACAGGGCAACGACCAGATTGTAGGGTGCCCCGATACCGACGGCGCGAACGCTGGTCGGGAACTGCTCGGCCATGATCGCCGGTCCGATAGCGGTGTACATGGCGTAGAGCACGAGCCCGAAGAGCTCCACGGCCAGGATCGAACCGAAGGAAGGGCCCATCGACGTCATCAGCGGATAGAAGAAGATCAGGTAGCCCGCTGCGAACACGATGAGCTGAGGCTTGCGCCCGATACGGTCGGACAGCATGCCGAACAGCGGCTGGACGACCATGAAGACGATGAGGGCCACGGTGTTTGCTGCAAATGCGGTCTTCGGATCTGCATTGACGTGGCGGATCGCGTAGGTGGGGACGTAGGCAACGAAAAGATAGAACGCGAAGGTTGTCAGCACGGAGAAGCCGACGATGCGCAGCACCTCACGCGGATGCTGACGCATGAGCGTGCGCAGCGGCTGTTTCTCGACGCCGCTCTTTTTGCTCTTCGAGAACGTTTCCGTCTCAGGAGCGGAGCGCCTGATCCACATGCCTACGACACCGCCCAAAGCCCCGACCAGGAAGGGAATGCGCCAGCCCCAGGCATTCATGTCCTCAGGCGAGAGGGTGGACGTCAGGAGCCAGCCGATGGAAGAGGCGGCGAGAATGCCGGCCGCCGCGCTGAAGAACAGGAAGCTGGAATAGAACCCGCGGCGATTGTCGGGCGCCATCTCGGTAAGGTAGGTCGTGGCGGAAGCGTATTCGCCGCCCAGCGACAGGCCTTGAATCAGACGTGCGGCCGTGAGCAGCAGAGGAGCGGCGAGGCCGATGGTTGCATAGGTGGGGGTGAGGCCGATGATGAGCGAACCGCCGGCCATCATAAGAATGGTGAGTGCCAGGGCGGCCTTGCGGCCGTAGCGGTCCGAAAAAATGCCGATGAGCCAGCCGCCCACCGGGCGCATGAAGAAACCCACGGCGAAGATGCCGAAGGCAGCTAGAAGGGCTGTGGTTTCGTTGCCTTCGGGAAAGAACTGTCTGGAGAAGAAGATCGCAAAGGAGGCGTAGATGGTCCAGTCGAACCATTCCACCGCATTGCCGACGCTGCCGGCGAGAACTGTGCGCATGGGCGATGCCTGTGTCACGGTCGTCCCTCCTGCATCGCGCATGGTCTGGTTCATTAAATCCTCCAATTGTTAGTTTATCGTCATGTCGCCTATCTATTTTTCATTTTTCGGTCAACATTGGATGTGGCTATGAATTATATGGTTGCATCGATGCTTGGCTCTCATGTCTCGCCCATGGATCAGACGGATCTCGCCTGCCTGATCGCATTGCAGGCCCACCCACGCGCGTCCTGGCGCGAGCTCGAGGCGGTGTCGGGAATCGCACAGCGCACCGTCGCGCGTCGGATCAAGCGCCTGATGGACGCCGATGCCTTGCGCGTCATCGCCGAACCCGATCCCCTGGTTATCGGACGAGGCGTGGTCCTGCATGCCTGGGTTCGCTGTCGGTCAGGCTGCGTTTCCGATGTGGCGGAACACTTGTCGCGATTAGACACTTGCCAACTGGTGGTGACGCTTGCCGGCTCGGCCGACCTGATGGCTGAGCTCACGCTTGCCGACGCCGCCGATATGCCGGACGTGGTCACCCGCCTGTTGCCTTCGATCCATGGCGTCGAACATGTCGAAGCCCGGCTGGTGCTGCGGCCATTCAGGCGCGCAGGCCAATGGCGCATTCAGGCCTGCCCGAACGCGGGAGCGGATCTTGTCCCGCTCAGTCAACCTTCAGTGTTGAGCCCGCAGGAGCAGGCGATGACAGCCCATCTTATGCGCGACGGCCGGGCGAACCTGGCCGAACTGGCGACGCAAGCCGGTGTGAGCGAACCGACCGCGCATCGGATGCTGCAGAGCCTGATAGACCGTCGCGCGCTGAGTTTCCGTGTGGAGGTCGAGCCCGCGCTGGTGGGCTTTCCGGTTGAAGCGCTGATCGCAATCCAGGCACGGCCGCAAGCAGTGGAAGCCCTCGCGGGACAGCTGGCGCTCGACCCGCACACGCGCTGCCTGTTCGGGACAAGCGGTGCTTCTCAGCTTTTCTGGCACGTCCTGTGCCGCGACAGCCTTCACCTGTGGGATGTTGTGACGCGCCAGCTCGGCGCATTGGAAGGCGTTCTCAACAGCGACGTCAGCGTGGTGATGCGCGCACACAAGCGCTGCGGCATTGCTCGGCCCGCAACCAGCTAGAGCATGTCATCCCGAACGTGGGAACCGCTTTCGGGATGACATGCGCAAGAACAAGGACCCAAGGCGTATGGAGCGAATCTGAACGTTCGCGATACGCTTTAACCGACAGATATTCGCGCTGTGTCTCGCGTGCGGTCGTCTTCCAGGCCGCGTCGCATTCGCCGTTGGGGCCCGCGATGCTGCGGAATTCGGAGCCGCGCTCGCTCTCGCCCTCGGTGGAGACTGCTGGAGCCGCAAGAGGTGCGCCAGATCTATTCGGTGCGTGAGGCGCTGGAGACCTTGGCGGCTGAGCAGATTGCGCTGCCGGCCGGGCCCGAGACCCTGTCACGGCTGAAGACGATTCAGGGCGGACATGCGGCGGCGGTCGGGGAGGGCGATGCGCGCGCCGCCTTCCGCGCCAATATGGCGTTTCACGAGGCGCTCTTTGCCGCCTGCGGCAATCCGCATCTCGTCGACCTGATCCAGATGATGGCGCAGAAGGCTCCCTGACCGGCCTGCGGATTACACGGTCGGCGAGCTGCCCCGTTCGCTTGGCGTCCCTGGCCCGAATGTCCGAGGACTCCAGGCGCGACCGAACATCACTGAATGATATCCTGTCTTCGAATCAACGAAGCAGGCGCCAGGAGTCGCAATCTTGAACAGCATCCCCGGCGGACGCTTTGTCGTGCTCGACTTCGAGACAACTGGCCTAAGCCCAAGCATGGGGGCTCGGGTTATTGAAGTGTCGGCCCGCGAAGTGCTGGATGGTCGAGTAGGCCACGAGTTACTCACCTTCGTCGATCCTGGCGTTCGCGTCCCTGCGGAGATAACTCAGATCACCGGCATAACCACTGCGATGCTGAACGGCGCACCGACCTCGGCTGTAGCGATGCGTCAGCTAGCGTCCTTCATTGGATCATCGCCCATCGTTTGCCACAATGCGGGCTTCGATCGAAAATTTTACGAGCATGAGGCGAGTGAGTACCTTGAGGGGCGGCCCGTGCGTACTCTTTGCACCATGCTGTTGGCTCGGCGCATGTTTCCGGGCCGCAAAAGTTATCGATTGGGCAGCCTCATCGAAGAGATGGGCATTTCGTTCCCTGGACGGCTCCATCGAGCGAGTGCAGATACGTTCGTGACCTCGCACCTGTTCGATCGCATCTGCGCAGACGCACGCTCTCATTGTCGCGCCGAGCATTTCAATCACGACGTGCTGCACCGGCTGCAACGTGTCCGGATTGCAGAAGCGCGCGACTGGCTGGCTGCGGTAGATAGCCCTGACACAAAATCGCACTGGAAGCCTGCATCAGCCGCGCTGTCGCCGCAGCCGATGCCGTCTAAGTTCTAATGCCTCATAGTCGGCCTGGTTTGCGACGGGTGTGCGGATAGGTGGGTAAGTTTGCCCAGGTGGGGTGGGATTTTCGATCGTGAACTGGCAAATTGACCGGAGTGACGATGGGGGCTGGCAAAGCGTCGACGAAGGTTGGCTGAGCGAACAGGAGCAGCGGATGTTTGACGCGCTGGATCGCGTTATTGGTGCGATGGACCGCATGCCTCTCATGCTTTCGCCACTGCGGTTTTTCGACTGATGGGTCTGCGCATCGTCGTCACCGGTTGGACCGGCCAGGTCGTCCGCGCCATGCTGGAGCGCGTGCCGGCCGGTGTTGAAGTCGTCGCGCTCCGCCGCCCGGATCTGGATCTCGCCATCCCCAAAATGATCGCGCCAGCGCTGCGCGCAGCCAGGCCCCATGTCATCGTCAATGCGGCAGCCTATACGGCGGTGGACCAGGCTGAGAGCGAACCCGACCTCGCCATGCGCGTCAACGGCGAGGCGGCTGGTGAAGCGGCGCGCGCGGCTGCCGCACTTGGCGTCCCCGTCATCCAGATCTCGACCGACTACGTCTTCGACGGGGCGCTCGACCGGCCCTATCGCGAGGACGACGCGACCGGGCCGATCTCAGCCTATGGTGCCAGCAAGCTGGCCGGCGAGCGGGCCGTCGCGGCCGCCTCGGACAACCACGCGATCCTGCGCACGGCCTGGATCTACAGCCCCTTCGGCAAGAATTTCGTCAAGACCATGCTGCGCCTGGCCGAAACGAGCGACGAGGTCGGTGTGGTCGCGGACCAGCATGGCTGCCCGACCAGCGCGCTCGACATTGCCGACGCCGTCCTGGCGGTGGCGCGCAATCTGGTCGCCCGCCCCCAGGACGAGACGCTGCGCGGCATCTTTCACATGAGCGCTGCGGGCGAGGCGGCCTGGGCCGATGTCGCCGAGGCGATCTTCGCAGACCGGGAGCGGCTCGGCGGCAAGCCGGTCGCGGTCAAGCGCATCGCCACGACGGATTACCCGACGCCAGCGCAGAGGCCGGCCAATTCACGGCTCGACTGTGGGAAGCTCGCCGCGCGGCACGGCGTTACGCTTCCCCCATGGCGCGGCTCGCTGGCGACCTGCGTCGAGCGTCTCCTCAAGGATCAGGGATAGACCACGTCCAACTGCGGCGGATTCGCCTCACGCACCATGGCGTTCTCCGCCGTGACGCGGAAGAAGCGGGCGATCTCGCAGACATTGCCGTGCTCGGCCGGGGCGCCTTCCCCTACGGGATCGGAGGAATGCGAAGCGATTGGCGCCAAATGGCAAGACCCGGCGACCCTGCGGTCGCGACTAGCTTGGCCTGCAAGCGCCCAACACAGTTTCCGGTTTGATTTTCCGCACCAACGCCGAGCAGATAATGGCTCGACCGCGAACAGATACCCCAACGCCGGGAAGGGTTTTGGCCGTTCTGGTGATGTCGGTATCCGCGATCCTGTTCAGATGCGGGATCAGTAATCCGCTTTGGACCACGTCAAGGATCGCAGCGCTCTCCGACCAGGCGCTTGCAGGGACTTCGAACAATATCTGGGTGACAACATTTCTGCGGTCCCGCTGGATGTAGAGCCAACGCTTTTCCGAACGATCGGACACAGCGCAAAACTCAGGCCTGCAACCGCGATCACGAAGGCCCAACTCCGCGCGCCCGACGACGCCGGCGACAAACTCTTCTACCGATACTCCGAAATTGGCGGCGGCGGCCTGCCCCGCGACCAGCATCAACCCGGTGATCAACAGCCCGCGCATGTTCCCCCCTCGTTTGGATTGCGAAAGTCGGCACGAGAGTAGGGGGCGCTCCGTGATGCCGCCGCATCGGGCCCGGTCCCCCTCTACCCCATCGCTTCGCGCTCGTTCATCAGCTTGGTCAGCAGGTCCTGTTGGTCGTTGATCCTGTTCGCGATGGCCTCTTCCGCGCCAGATCCAGAGGTCGCGGTGGCACGCTCCATCAGATCGGCGATGGTCCTTCGGGCGAGCGCAATCTGGTCATCGAGCCTCTGTTTGGACGTGTTTTCAGGCATTGTGCGGCCCTCCTGGACGTGCGGCGATCCCGAAACGAGGCAGGCGTATGTCTTTGGCGTGCGGGCCGTCCGTCTCAGGCCGCGCGTCTGTGCAGTGAGCGCAGACAGTGCTCGGCCTGCTGATAATGCCGCTCGGCTTCAATGCGGTTGCCCGCGAGGGCTTCCGTGTCACCAAGCTTCATGGCGCGCGCGTATCCCTGTTGGGCATCCTCTCGCGTCACCAATTGTTCCCGCGCCGCGGGCTGGCTCCCCGGGTTGAAGGCCGGCGAATTCCGGCGCGCGTAAGATTGACCCACGGGCCTTCTCCTCATCCATCTCTGCAACCACGAGCGCCCCAGGCAGCTTCAGGCTATCGAAGCTTGGTCGAGCGCAAGCGCGCCTCGGCTTTCGTCGCGAGCAAAATTCTCAAAGCGATGGCGGCGCAGAAGAGGCCGGCGGGGATAACAGTCTTCTGCTGCAGGAACCACTCCACTGAGCCTCGCGTGCGGCCTGACCGCGTTGCCAATTCACTGACAAAGTCGACCCCATCGCAACTGGCCCGCAGTTCCTGGAAAAGAGCGACCCCCGTTGGGGGCACTCCGGGTCCAATCGGCTTGGGGATACGTGGTTCGAATGAACCTGCCATGGGGGCTTGCTCTGCGGGGCTGCCCAATAAACGCGCGCCAATGGATTTGGTTCCGCAAGGAACCGACCGTCCGCCGTGCCCCTCGGCATGATGGTGCCAACGCTATCGTGCGATCCAGGCCGGTGATCGCGCGGCGTCACCACGGGACGGCCTTTGCGAAATCGAAACAGCGTCTTTTTGCCCGGCGCGGCCGTCGCCGGGTCGTCATCGCCAACCCCGGTCCTGCTCATCCGCTGTGACAGGATCCATTGGATCGTTGCGAATGCGGCGAGTGGGACCGAACCGGCTCTCGTGAACCTCTCTGTCGGGGAGATTCCTGCCCTTCACGTCTCTGTTCGGAAAGGCCGGTCGGCGCCAACTGAGGGCAAGGCGTCGCACGCATTCGGCCGCCGGCGACCGTTGGCATTGGCTCCGCGAGGCAAGTTGCGTCGAGGTCAATGACAACGAGGTGAGGCGCGAGTGGAACAGTGCTTCTCAATGCAATGACCGGCAAGCCCCACGACTGGATGGCATACTCGATTGAACCCCGTACTGCCCTCCACGACGGCACCCACAGATCTTCGGCTTTAGGTTGTGAACGGCGCCCAATTGCGACCGCGTCAGGATTCCCGGTGTCGGACGAGGAGGGAGGCGATGTTCACTGCGGGCAAGTTGTCGGGTCTCGGAACGGGTCCGGAGGAATGCGACAACTAACAGGGACTTTAGTCGGTATCCCAGGGACTTAGGTCTTGAACAGCATCTAGACCAAACTCTGTAGCACGCGCCAGACGCTGGTCGGCGATTACCATACGACATAGTCCTCTAACGACCAGTTCGGCCGGCATGCATCATGCTGACCATGCGACATGCCTGTGACTAACCGAAGTGCCGTCCGATTGAGTTCCGGCTGCCATTGGAATTGATTGGCCTAGACAAAAGTTCAGATCCTCTGGCTGCAGGATATACCTGACGATCTCTCGCCAATAACTCCACGTCACATGGTGGGTTAATCGAATTGAATGCCGCGAAATGTCGATTTCGTGAACGATAAACTGTGTTTTTCTCCAAGGGGATGGTTATGTTCAAGCTGGTGCAGCACGATCTGGAATTCGTCCTGAAGCAGATCAAGATCGGCGAAGCCAATGCCAACGGGGCAGCGCTGACGGAAATTCGCATCGATCCGGAAACTGGCGAAGTCGTTACGGCCGCCGCCCAGTATCTCAACGGCGTCTTCCTGGGAGATCCGACCTGGGCGCGCGCCATCCCCGATCCGCAGACGCCGTTTGGCATCCGCACTGTCGACGGCACCTACAACAATTTGGTTGCCGGCCGCGAGCTCTGGGGGGCCTCCGGCCAACCCATGCCGCGGCTCTTCGAGTCAGGGGGGTACCTCAATGAGGGCGATACTGACACGGTGACTTTCGGTGGGGGGATCACCTTCAGCAACAGCAATTACACGCCCTTTACAAGCGCGAGCCCGTTTGCCGCGCCGGGTTCGGTGACGGATGCCGACCCCCGCCTCATCTCGAACCTGATCGTCGACATGAGCCTGAACAACCCGGCGGCGATCGTCGCTGCGCTCACTTTCGCCGGATCGGAGGCCATCCACGGTACAGCCGGCGACCTCGCCGCTGTTCAAGCCCTGGCCGCCCAATGGCAGCCCCATATGGATGTACTGAAGAGTCCGGCGGCGACCGCGGCCCAAAAGGCCATAGCGATGACCGCCGTCAATGACCTGATGGCTCCTTTCTCGATCGAGGTCGACGCGACGGGCTCGCTGAGCATTCCCAACGTCGCGCCCGATGAGGGGCTGTCGGCGCCATTCAATGCTTGGATGACCTTCTTCGGCCAGTTCTTCGACCATGGCCTCGACCTGATCAGCAAGGGCGACAACGGCACCATCTATGTCCCGCTGCAACCCGACGACCCGCTCTATGTCGAGGGAAGCTCGACCAATTTCATGGTGCTAACCCGCTCGACGCCGGTCGAAGGCTCGCAGCGTAACGTTACGACATCCTGGGTCGACCAGAACCAGACCTACACCTCGCATGCCTCGCACCAGGTCTTCCTGCGCGAATACAAGATCGATCCGGCGACCGGCTTCCCGGTCGCGACCGGCAAGTTGCTCGACGGCGGCCCCGCCGGCCAGCAGAACGGTCTGCCGACCTGGGCAGACGTGAAGGCTCAGGCGCTGATGCTCGGTATCCAGCTGACGGATCGCGATGCGACCAGCGTGCCGCTGATCCGCACGGACGCCTACGGAAACTTCATTCCCGATGCGCAGGGCTTCGCGCAAATCATTACCAATATCGGCGGCGACGGGATTCCGAACACCGCCGACGATACGGTTGTCTCCCGGGGTACGACCGGTATCCCGGTCAACACCTGGACAGTCAACGCGGTGCGCACGGCCAACGCGTTCCTCGACGACATTGCGCACAACGCCGTTCCAGTCGTCATCGGCGGCTTCCTGCAGCCGGATGCGGATGGGATCACCGGCAATCCCGTTCCGGCGAACGATAGGGGGCAGAATACCGAGTATGACGAAGAACTGCTGAACCGCCACTTCATTACCGGCGACGGCCGCGGCAACGAGAATATCGGCCTGACCGCTGTCCACCACGTCTTCCATTCCGAGCACAATCGCCAGGTCGAGGCGCAGAAGCTGACGATCCTGCGCAGCGGGGATCTCGCCTTCATCAACGAATGGCTGAACACCGATCTCAATCCCGGCCAGTTGCCGGCCAATTTCGCGAGCATGAACGCCCTCGCTCAGACTGCCTACGCCAGTACCCTCAATTGGGATGGCGAGCGCCTGTTCCAGGCCGGCCGCTTCGCGACAGAGATGCAGTACCAGCACCTCGTCTTTGAGGAGTTCGCCCGCAAGATCCAGCCGGCGATCGATCCGTTCGTCTTCAACTCCGTCACGGATATCGACCCGTCGATCTTCTCCGAATTCGCCAATGTCGTGTACCGCTTCGGTCATTCGATGCTGACGGACTCCATGCCGCGCATCTTCATCAATCCGGACGGCACGCTCTCGGAGAACGACCCGGGCCTCATCGCGACCTTCCTCAACCCGGTCGCCTTCAACAACAACGGGGCGCTCACCGCGGAGCAGGCTGCGGGCTCGATCGTCCGCGGCATGACCATTGAGCGCGGCAACGAAATCGACGAGTTCATCACCGGTGCGCTGCGCAACAGCCTGCTCGGTATCCCGCTCGACCTCGCAGCGATCAACATCGCGCGCGGCCGTGACACCAACATGCCGACGCTCAACGAGGCGCGCGCGCAGCTCTATGCCGCCACCGGCTCCTCCTTCCTCACGCCCTATGCAAGCTGGGTCGAGTTCGCCGCGAACCTCAAGAACCCGATGTCGGTGGTGAACTTCATCGCCGCCTACGGCACCCACGACTCCATCGAAGCCGAAGCAACCACGGCCGGGAAGAGGGCGGCCGCGACGGCATTGGTTCTCAATCAAACGATCACGATCACGATCGACAATGTGTCCCGCACCTTCTTGCCTCCAAGCGATCGCGTGGCCTACCTGAACAGCACCGGGTGGACCGACGCGACCAACAACAACAGCGCCGAAACCGGCCTCAACAACATCGATCTCTGGATCGGCGGCCTGGCCGAGAAGAAGATGCCGTTTGGTGGCTTCCTCGGATCGACCTTCAATGCCGTGTTCGAAGCGCAGATGGAAAATCTGCAGGATGCCGACCGCTTCTACTATCTGACCCGCACGCAGGGCCTGAACGCCCTCAACGAGCTGGAGCAGAATTCCTTCTCCAAGATGATCATGGCGAACACCGACATCTCGCAGCCCGGGCCTGACGGGATCCGGGGCACGTCGGACGACATCATTTCGCGCCATATCGGCGTCGATTCCTTCGCCACCTACGACTTCGTCTTCGAAGTCGATCCGACCAAGCAGCGCGACTACAATCCCGGCGACGCCTTGAGCGTCGATCCGACGGGCAACGACCCGGTGCTCGAGGCGATGGGCCTGGGCAAGGTCATCCGCAACAATCCGAACACGCCCGGCGCGGACACGAACTACTTCCGCACATTCGGCGGCGAGCATGTCGTGGTGGGCGGCACGAACGGCAACGACACCATCATCACGGATTTCGGCGATGACGGCATCTGGGGCGACGCCGGCGATGACCGCATCGAGTCCGGCGCCGGCGTCGATCTCGTCCTCGGCGGTGCCGGCGACGACATCATCACCGACTCGGGCGACACAGGGGACTTCCTCAAAGGCGAGGAAGGCAACGACGTCATCGCCAACTCCAACGGCCTCGACATCCTGATGGGCGGCGATGGCCAGGATGCGGTGTTCGTCGGCGTCGACGATACCGAGGTGTTTGGCGGTGCCGGCAACGACTTCATCCTCGGCGGCGATGGCGTCGATCTGCTCATGGGCAACGAGGGCGACGATTGGATCGAGGGCGGCGGCGGCTTCGACACCACCGCCGGCGACAATTCCGACCTGTTCTTCAACTCGACCATTCTCGGCCATGACGTGATGTTCGCCGGCTCGGAGGAGCATGATTTCGACGGTGAATCCGGCGACGACATCATGGTGCAGGGCGAAAGCGTCATGCGCAGCGAGGGCATGTGGGGGTTCGACTGGGCGATCCACAAGGGCAATGCCGAGGCAGCCGAATCCGACCTGACCAAGCCGATCTTCACCACCGACGAGGAGGACATCCTGCGTGACCGTTTCGATACGGTCGAGGCGCTCTCCGGCTGGATCCATGACGACAAGCTCTGGGGCGACAATCGCGGCGACGTCTCGGCCGCGGAAATCGACGGCAATCCTGCCCTTGCCAGCGCCGAGAACACGATGGTCGGCCATGAGCTGACACATGGCGGCGTCGCCCGAATCGCCGGTCTGGGCGCTATTCTCGGCGACTTTGCGGTGCAGTCCATCCCCACGGAGTTCGAGGGCGGCGTCGCCTTCCAGGACGGCAACATCCTTCTCGGCGGCGCCGGAAACGACACCATCCAGGGGCGAGGCGGCAACGACATCATCGACGGCGATGCCTGGCTCAACGTGCGGATCAGCATCCGCCCGGTCGGTTCGACACAAGAGATCGCGACGATCGACAGCCTCAAGCATACCTTCACGGCTGCCGCCGGCATACCGGAGGCCTGGGTCGGAAAGAGCCTGTCCGAGCTGATGATCGCGCGGGTTATCACGCCGCTGCAGCTCAATATCGTCCGTGAGGTTCTGGGCCACGGCGACGGCATCCCGAGTGGCGAACCCGGCATCGACACGGCGGTCTACTGGGACATCGTCGACAACTACACCTTCAGCCGCGGCGCCGACGGCTCCTACATCGTCGAGCACACCGGATTCGACCCCGCAAACCGCCCGGACGGAACGAACTTCGTCTCGGACGGCACTGACAAGCTCTGGAACGTCGAGAAGTTGCGCTTCTCCAACGGTAACGGCGGCACTGTCGACTTCAACCTCAGCCAGCTGTTCAACGAGCTGCCGACCGGCGCACCCGTGATCAGCGACCTGACGCCGACCGAGGGCCAGGCCCTGACCGCATCGACCGCGGCGATCGCGGACGGCAACGGTCTGGGCGCGTTCTCCTATCAGTGGCAGGTATCGGAGGACGGCGGCACGACCTGGGCCAACATCGCCAACGCCACCAACTCGACCTTCACGCCCGTCGACCTCCTGGGCGTCGGACAGGTTGGCGACCGCCTCCGCGTCGCCGTCAGCTTCACCGACGGCGCCGGCAACGCCGAGCAGGTCTTCTCCGCACCCACTGGCGTGGTCGGCGACCTCTGGAACCGTGGCGTTCTCACCGGCGCGACCTTCAACGGCACCGCCGGCGACGACATCGCCAACGGAAGCAATGGCATCGGTGGGTTCGGCGCGAACGAGACACTCAACGGCAATGCCGGCGACGACATCCTCAACGGGCTCGGTGGCAACGACACCTTGAACGGCGGTGCCGGCAACGACCGCCTCGACGGTGGCGCCGGCGCGGGTGACGTCGCGATCTTCGCCGGGCCGGCGCGCAGCTTCAGCTTCGGCCTTAACGGGACGGGGCAGCTCGTCGTCACCGACGTGGTCGGAGCGGAGGGCACCGATACCCTGACCACCATCGAGCAGCTCCGCTTCGCCGGGGTGACCTATGCCCTCGTCAACGGGACCGCTGCCGCCAACACGCTCAATGGCGGTGCCAACGCCGACATCATCCTCGGGCATGGCGGAGCCGACACCCTGAACGGCCTCGGCGGCACCGATCTGCTCGTCGGCGGACTCGGCAACGATACCGTCAACGGCGGCGCGGGCAACGACGAGGTCTTGGTCAGGGTCGGAGATGGACGCGACTTCATCGACGGTGGCGCCAATACCGACACCGTCCACATCATGGGCGACGCGTCGGCGGAAACCTACCGGATTTACGCTCGGGTTGATGCCATCGCGGCGGGCATCACCGTCCTCAACGCCAACACTGAGATCGTGATCACCCGGAACGGGACGGACAGCGCCTCTGTGATCGCTGAACTCGACAATATCGAGGAGATCGTGATCAACGGCCTGGGCGGCGGAGACACCTTCATCCCGATCGGCTCCTTCGCAGGCACCAGCCTGCTGACCAGCACGATCACGATCGAGGGCGGATCGGGCGACGATCAGGTCGACGTCTCCTCGCTGCTCTCGGCCCATCGTGTCGTCTTCAAGTCCAACGGCGGCAACGACACCATCGTCGGAACGCTGCGGTCGCAGGACGAAATCCAGGTGGCCGACGGGACAACCCTCGCCGACTACGTCTCGACGGTGAACCCGAACGGCACGACGACGCTGTCCAACGGCACGCACTCGATCACCTACGCCACCGCCGGCGCACCGACAATCGGCGAGGACGATGATGAAGACGAGGACGATGACGACGATGATGACGGCGCCGGAGATGGCGACGACGATGATGACGACACCGGCTCCGGCGACGGTGACGACGATGATGATGATGATGATGACGACGGCGCCGGGGATGGCGACGATGATGATTGCGGCTGTGATGACGACGATGATGATGACGGAGCCGGCACGGGGACGCCGCCTCCCGGCTCGGGCACCAACCCCGGGACGCATGTCGGGACGGGGCTGAGCGATGTCCTGATCGGGGCGGCGGGTGCCGACAACCTGATCGGCCAGGGTGGCGACGATGCCCTGATCGGTGCGGGCGGCGACGACACGATCTCGGCGGGAGACGGCAACGACTTCGTCGATGCCGGGGAGGGCCGCGACGTGGTCTTCGGCGGGGCTGGCGACGACGTGCTGCTCGGTGGGGCCGGCAACGACCTGATCGAGGGCGAGGCCGGTAACGACCGGATCTTCGGCGGCACGGGCGACGACCGGATCACGGCAGGCGCCGGCGACGACACCGTGGTGGCGGGGGCGGGCAATGACGTGATCGTGGGCTCGATCGGTGACGGCAACGACGTCTATTTCGGCGATGACAGCGACGGCGGCTCGGGCATCGACACGCTCGATCTCTCGGCGATCCTGGCGAACCTGACGGTCGATCTCGGCAACGGCCTGCTCGGACGCGGCAGCGCGGTCAGCACGCAAAGCGGCAGCGACACGCTCTGGAGCATCGAGAACGTCGCGACCGGCGCGGGCAACGACACGATCACGGCCAGTGCGGCGGTGAACGTGATGGAGGGCGGGGCGGGCAACGACACCTTCCGCTTCCTGAGCAAGGAAGCGGCGGATGGCGACACCATCCTCGACTTCCAGCCTGGCGATAAGCTCGACCTGTCCGGCATCGACGCCAATGGCGCGCTTGCCGGCAACCAGAGCTTCACCTTGACCAGCGGTCCGGCCTTCACCGCCACCGCCCAGCTGGTGGTCGCCTACGAGACCCGCGCCGACGGCGACTACACCGTGGTCAAGGGCAATGTCGACGGCGACGGCGATGCCGACTTCCAGATCAACCTGAAGGGCAGTCACACCCTGACCGCCGGCAACTTCACGCTCTAGAAGCCGCGTCCTCCCGGCCGGCGGGGCCCGTGCCCGCCGGCCGCCTTCCTGCCGACTGCTTCTCCATTTGACGGTTTGCGATCATGGCACCTTCCAAGGCACAGACCTCCGCCCGCCGCCGCGATGCCGCGAGGCTGACGCAGGGCTTCCGCTCGGCCTTCCTCTTCCTGTTCGTGATCTCGGGGCTGATCAATGTGCTGGCGCTGACCGGCTCATTCTACATGCTGCAGGTCTATGACCGGGCGCTGACCTCGGGCAGCGTCCAGACGCTGGCGGCGCTCTCGGCCCTGGCGATCGGGCTCTACCTGTTCCAGGGCGCCTTCGACGTGATCCGCTCGCAGGTGCTGGTCCGGGTCGGGGCCAGGCTCGATAAGGATATCGCGCCGCTGGCGCACCGGGTGGCGATCGACATGCCGCGCTTCGGCTTCTCCAGCACCGAGGCGCTGGAGCGCGGGCGCGATGTCGACACGGTGCGCGGCTTCCTCGGCAGCCAGGGGCCGGGCGCGCTGTTCGACCTGCCCTGGATCCCGCTCTATCTCGCCTTCGCCTATTTCCTGCACCCCTGGCTCGGCGCGCTGACGCTGGCAGGCGCGGTGGTGCTGACCCTGCTGACGGTGGCCAGCGAGATCCTGACCCGCCGGCTCAACGGCACGACGCGCCAGGCGGCGATCACCCGCGGCGCGATCGCCGATTCCAATGCCCGCAATGCCGAGGTGCTGAAGGCGATGGGCTTTGCCGACCGGGCGGTCGATCGCTTCAACCTCGCCAACCGCGAGCATCTGGCGCTGCAGACCCGGGCCAATGACCTCGGCGGCAGCCTGGGCGCAGTCTCGCGCGTGCTGCGCATGATCCTGCAATCGGCGATCCTCGGGATGGGCGCCTATCTGACGATCAAGGGCGAGCTCTCGGCCGGTGCGATCATCGCCTCCTCGGTCGCCTCGTCGCGGGCGCTGGCGCCGGTCGATCTCGCGATCGCCAACTGGAAGTCCTTCGTCGCGGCCCGCGCCGCCTTCCAGCGCCTGCGCGAGACGGTGGTGGCGCTGAGCCAGGCGGTGGTGCCGATGCAGCTGCCGGCGCCGGTGGGCGCGCTCAAGGTCGACAAGATCACGGTCGCCGCCCCGGTCTCGGGCCAGGTCCTGCTCAGCGAGGTCGGCTTCGACCTGAAGGCGGGCACGGCGCTCGGCCTGATCGGGCCGAGCGGCGGCGGCAAGACGACGCTGGTGCGGGCCCTGACCGGGATCTGGCCGTGCCTGCGCGGCTCGGTCCGGCTCGACGGGGCCGAGCTGGCGCAATGGCCGGAAGCCGCGCTCGGCCGCTTCATCGGCTATCTCCCGCAGGAGGTCAGCCTGCTCGATGCCAGCGTCGAGGAGAACATCTCGCGGCTCTCGGCCGAGAGCGATGCGGCCGGGGTGGTGGCGGCGGCGAAGGCGGCGGGCATCCACGAGATGATCGTGCGGCTGGCCGATGGCTACCAGACCCAGCTCGGGCCGCAGGGGGCGGCGCTCTCGGCCGGCCAGCGCCAGCGCATCGGCCTGGCGCGGGCGCTCTACGGCAACCCCTTCCTGGTCGTCATGGACGAGCCGAACTCGAATCTCGACGGCGAGGGCGAGAGCGCGCTCAAGGTGGCGATCGAGACGGTCAAGGAGCGCGGCGGCATCGCGATCATCGTGGCGCACCGGCCGAGCGCGCTCGCCGCCGTCGACTTCGTCGGCGTCATCCAGAACGGCAAGCTCGCCGCCTTCGGGCCGAGGAACGAGATCCTGACCCCGGCTTCGACGCAGGTTGCCCCCGCCAGCACGCCGGCAGCACCGCTGCGGATGCCGCCGGCCAGTCCCATCGCAGCTCCCTTCAAGCCTGCGCATGAACGGGTGTCGGCATGATCGCGATCAAGACCCTCAAGGCCCGCGCGCCGGGCGCGCCCACCGCGGAGCAGAGCTACCGCAAGATCACCGACGAGGATGCGGCGCCGTCGCGCTGGCCGGCGCTGGTCGTGCTCGCGCTGACGGCGGTCGCGATCTACGTCAAGAGCCTCTTCCCCAGCCACGCCAAGTCCGATCTCGGTCCGCCCACTGAGACCCCGGGCGAGGATGCGGCTGGGGGAGGCCCCTCGAGGCAGGCGCAGGCCGAGGCCGAGGAGGCGGACAAGGAGGCCGAGGACGAGACCGGGGCGATCAGGAAGGAGGCCGAGGACGACCAGGCGCTCGGCTCCGGCGGCCAGGCTGTGGGCACGGCCGGGCTTGCCGCCTTCCTCGGCATCGATTCCCCGCCGATCGACTATGAGCAGCTGCCGCTGCGCCGGTTCTCGCCGGCCAGGCTCGAGGATGTCTTCGGCAGCGATCCGGCCAGCAACGACAACCTGACGCTCAGCCATGGCGGCGGCCTCTCCGGCAGTGCCGGCGCCAGTGGCCACGATTTCGAGGGGATCGGCTCTGGCGGCGGCGGCGCGGGCGGCCACCATCCCGGCCCGGGCAGCCATCCCGGCCCCGGCGGCGAGAACCCCGGCGGTCCCGAGGGGCCAGGCCTCAACCGGGCCCCGCAGCTGGCCGGCGTCGTCAGCCTGCGCAGCATCGGGCGCTGCGAGACATTGCTGATCACCACAATCGGCCTGCTCGCGGGAGCACGTGACCCCGATGGCGATGCGCTCGCAATCCGCAATCTCACCACCTCCAGCGGCACGCTGACCGCGGTCGAGGGCGGCTGGGAGTTCACCCCGGCGCCCGGCTATTTTGGCCCGGTGACGCTGAGCTACGAGGTCAGCGACGCGACCGTCGCGGTCGCCCAGACCGCGCTCTTCAGCGTCGTCGAGTTCATCGAGATCAACGGCACCTCCGGCGATGACGGCCTGACCGGGACCGAATGCGCCGACCTGATCGACGGGCGCGACGGCAACGACGTGATCGATGGCCGCGGCGGCTCCGACATCCTGCATGGCGGCGCCGGCAACGACTTCATCCGCGGCGGCGCCGGTCATGACCTGATCTATGCCGGCCGCGGCAACGACATCGTCTATGGCGGCACCGGCAACGACACGATCTATGGCGGCGACGGCGACGACCGGCTCTACGGCGAGGATGGCGACGACATCATCTATGGCGAGGCCGGCAATGACACCATCGTTGGCGGCAAGGGCAATGACCAGCTCTCCGGCGGCGACGGCAACGACGTGATCCAGGGCGGCGAGGGCGACGATACGCTGGATGGCGGAGAGGGCGATGATACGCTCGAAGGCGGCGAGGGGAACGACGCGCTTGAAGGCGGCACGGGCGACGACTGGCTCGATGGCGGCGACGGCGATGACCAGCTCTCCGGCGGCGCCGGGAACGACACGATCTATGGCGGTGGCGGCGACGACATCCTCGATGGCGGGGCCGGCAACGACTGGATCGATGCCGGCGACGGCGACAACACCGTCTTCACCGGCGACGGCAACAACAGCGTCCGCACCGGCAACGGCAGCAATGTCGTCATCGGAGGCGCCCATGTCGATATCGTCCAGTTCGGCGCCGGCCAGGACACCGCCCGCCTCGGCGGCGGCGATGACGTTGCGGCCGGCGGCGGCGGCAACGACCGGCTCTTCGGCGAAGCCGGCAACGATACGCTCTCCGGCGATGACGGCGACGATGTGCTCGACGGCGGTTCCGGCGACGATCATCTCGCCGGCGGCAGTGGCAACGACCGCATCTTTGGCGGCACCGGCAACGACATCATCGACGCAGGCGAGGGGGATGACGAGGTCGAGGGCGGCGAAGGCGACGACATCGTCTTTGCCGGCGCCGGCGACGATCGGGTCAAGGGCAATGCCGGCAATGACCGGCTCTTCGGCGAGGCAGGCGACGATCGGATCGAAGGCCATGACGGCAACGACGTCATTGATGGCGGCACCGGCAATGACTGTCTGCTCGGCGGGGCCGGCAATGACGTGATCCAGGGCGGGGCCGGCAATGACCGGATCGAAGGCGGCAGCGGCGCCGATACGCTCGATGGCGGCGCGGGCGCGGACCGGGTCGAAGCCGGGTCAGGCAATGACGTGATCATCGGCACGCTCGATGCTGCGGCCGATTGCTATGATGGCGGCGAAGGCTGCGACACTCTGGATTATTCCCGGGCGACGCAGAGCATCGACATCAACCTGGTCGAGGGCAAGGCGGTCAGCGTCGAGATCGGCGAGGACGGGTTCTCCAGTATCGAGGCGGTGATCGGCGGCAGCGGCAATGACCACTTCACCATCGGGGCCGACGCGGTGACGCTGTCGGGCGGGGCGGGCGACGACACCTTCTCGTTCGACGTGCCTTATGACGAGGACGATCGCGACCTGATCCACCAGATCCTCGATCTCGAAGCCGGCGACCGCATCCGCATCAAGCAGTACCAGATCCGCAAGCACGACGATGATGATGATGATGACGACGGCGGAAGCGGTTCCGACGACGATGCCTTCGATCGCACCTATGGCGACGATGGCGACGATTCCGGCCGGCCCTTCCGCTTCCGCATCGAGAAGATCGGTGACGACGACCGCACCTATGTCGATGTCTATCTCGAGCAGAACGACGAGAAGGACTACTCGATCGAGATCCAGGGCAGTCACAGGCTTTATTACTATTGACCTCGGTGCGAGGCCGCAGGGCCTCGCATTCCGGGCCGGCCGACGGGAGAGACGACCATGACCAGGCGCACTATCGCATCGCAGGCCGGCGGGGATGCCGGGCAGGAGCGCGAGCCGAACTTCGGCCTTGGCCGGCATATGCTCGCCGGCACGGCGCTCGCCCTGCTGCTGGTCGTCGGCTGCGGCGGCTGGGCCGTGAGCGCCAACCTCAACGGCGCCGTGATCGCGCAGGGCTCGGTCAAGGTCGACCAGAACCTGAAGGAGGTGCAGCACCGCGACGGCGGCGTCGTCCAGGCGATCGGGGTGCGCCAGGGCGACCGGGTCGAGGCAGGCCAGACCCTGTTCTGGCTCGACGATGTCCAGACCAAGGCCGAACTCTCGATCATCCGCTCGCAGCTCGGCGAGAACCTCGGCCGCAAGGCCCGCCTGATCGCCGAGCGCGACAGTCTCGCCGCGATCACCTTCCCGGCCGAGTTCGCCAGATTCTCCGAAGACGCCGCCCAGATCATCCAGGGCGAGACCCGGCTGTTCGACGGCAACCGCACCAACCGCGAAAGCCGCAAGGAACAGCTCGAGATCAGCATCGTCCAGTCCGGCGAGGAGGTGAAGGGCCTCGAGGCCCGCCAGGTCGCCAAGGTCGAGGAGCTGCGCCTGGTCGAGCTCGAGCGCAACAAATATCTCGGCCTGTTCCAGAAGGGCTTCATCGACGGCACCAAGGTCTACAACATCAACCGCGAATGGGCCCGCCTGCTCGGCGAGCGCGGCGAGATCGAGGCCTCGATCGCCCGCGCCCGGCTGCGCATCAGCGAGGCCCGCATCCAGATCATCGCCGTCGACGAGACCGCCCGCACCGAGGCCCAGCGCGAGCTGCGCCAGGTCGAGGCCAAGGTCTCCGAGCTCAGCGACCGGCGCCTGGCCAGCGAGGACCGCCTCTCGCGCTCCGAGATCCGCGCCCCGATCGCCGGCCTCGTCAACGAGTTGACCGTCTTCACCGTCGGCGGCGTCATCACCCCGGCCGCGCGCCTCGCCACCATCGTGCCCGGCGAGGCCAGGCTCACCGTCGAGGTCAGGATCGCGCCGACCGATATCGACCAGGTCAGGCTCGGCCAGCCCGCCCGCCTGCGCTTCTCCGCCTTCGCCAAGAACGCGACCCCGGAGCTGCCGGGCAGCGTCAGCCATCTCTCCCCGGCGACCACCCGCGACCCCACCACCGGCGCCACTTTCTATACCGGCGAAATCCAGATCGACGGCGATCTCGCCGCCGCCCTCGGTGATCGCAAGCTCCAGCCCGGAATGCCGGTCGAGGTCTTCATCACCACCGAGGAACGCACCGCGCTCTCGTTCCTGACAAAACCCTTCGCGGACCACGCCAACAGGATCTTCAAGGAAAGATGAGGTTGCGGCCACGTTAGGTCGGGCTTGCGGAAGAGAACGACAATGGTTGGCTACGAAAAGATCTTTCTTTCAGTTCCTGGATGTTTCATTAAGTTTGATAATTACACTGACTTTCACAAATTTAGCGAGAATATATGATTGTGAAAAGATCGTATCCGCGCGATACTTAGATTCGACCTGGTGCGATTACGTATAGAGGGGAAGATCATGTGGGATCGTTCGTTGGCGATCGTCGATGATCACCCGCTGCAGCGGGACGGGGTCGCTACACTGATGAAAGCGTGGGGCGGCTTCACACTCGCGGCGACAGGCAGTGACGCGAGTGACATCGTGTCGATCGCGAGGACACATCAGCCCAATCACATGATCGTCGATCTCGGCATGCCGGGAGACGTGTTTCAGGCGGTTTCGGACGCGCTGAAGATCGCTCCTGAGATGAAGATCATCGTATTTACCGCCTCGACGAGCCCGGATGATGTGCTCCGGGCACTAGATGCCGGTGCCAAAGGCTATGTCCTGAAAGGCAGCCCCGGAGAAGAGCTCTTACTCGCCCTTCAGGCGGCGCAGCGCGGCGATGTCTTTGTGACGGCCGCCTTCGCAACCAAGGTGATCGGCACCTTGCAGGCGAAAACTCTGCAACGACAGATGGCGGCCCGCAACAAGCTGAGCGTCCGCGAGGATCAGATCGTCAAACTCCTGCTTCTCGGGAAAAAGAACAGGGAGATCGCAGATGAGCTCTCTCTCACCACCAAGACCGTCAAGGGTTACATGACCAACCTGATGGCCAAGCTCAACGCACGCAGCCGACTGGAAGTGGTGATCGCTGCGCAAAAGCTGAATCGGACGGAAAACACTGCCGGCGTTGGCCCTGGTCCCCTCTCGCCGGGCCCGACCGCACATCACTTCACCGAGGGGAGGGGTCAACACGTTCGGCGCGAAGCCAACGCTTCGCAAACCTCGCCGGCACAAGCTCCGGCTCGCCCTTGAAGGGGACGACCTTCGCGTCGTCGAGAGGTGCTCCCTTTCACACGGGATTCTGAGCAAACCAGCAGCCGAGCGCCCGCATGGCTCGGCCCATATCGATCCGTGCGACCCAATGCGTAGCCACGGAGCAGGTTGTCCTGCGGCGGTGCTTCGTCGGCTTTGCCCTGTTTGCTCGCGCGTCCCTGTTCCGGGCAGGCGTCCAAGGGCATCCACTCAGGGTTGGATGACAACGACGACCTCACAGCCCCAACCCAAACCAGGTGCGAATGGCAAGGCCGTGCCGCTGCGCTTCCTGGCCATGTCAGCGTCGGTGCCTTCCCCTACTGGATCGGAGGAATGCCGACGCGATTGGCGCCAAAAGGCAAGACCGGGCGACCGGGCAATGCGCGAAATGATCCCGACAGGTTTCGTCTGCTGATCGGACAGCGATCGATGGGATGAAGGCTTCGACCATCAGGCCGTGCCGACAGGTCAAAGCCCCGCCCGAGCTTCGCCCGGTGTCTGGTTGCCTGACGGGCCGCAGGATCGATGGAGCGCGATATGGCTGAGATCGCGATGGTCGCCGTGGGATCGGTTGTCTATACGCTGACCTGCTGGGTCGCCCTCGCGCCCCGTCGCAGATGAGCGACCGGGCTTCGGCCTGGACCCGTTGTTGTGGCCGCAAGGCCGCGATGCAAGGTGAACGCAGCCAGACTGCCGGGCTCACCCATCCATCTGCGGGACATGAAGGGGCTTGGGCACCAGTTTGATGCCGTTCTCCGCCATCATGATCCGCACCTTGGACAGGATCGCCTTGCGGATCTGGAACTGACGCCCGGCCCGGGCCTTGTATTTGGCGCGGATCACCAGAGTGCCTTCCTCGAGCGCGGCAATGCCCTGGCTCTTGAACGGCTCGAGCAGATCGGGGTTCAGCTCCGGATCCGCTTCGATCTCCTGCCCGATCTTCTTGAACAGTTTGCGCACCGCTTCGACATCGGTGTCCAGGGCAACCCGGAACATCATCTTCTCGATGACCCATTCGCGGCTGAAATTCTGGATTTTCCCGATCTGCCCGAAGGGGATTGTGGCAACCGGGCCACGCGGATGCCTCAAGGAGACCGATCGCAACGAAATCCTCTCGACGGTGCCCTTGGCTCCCGAGGTCTCGATATATTCGCCCATGCGGAAGGCATCATCGACGAGGAAGAACAGACCGGCCACCACATCCTTGACCAGGGTCTGGGAGCCCAGCCCGATCGCCAGGCCGAAGATCGAGAGGCCGGTGATCAGCGGCCAGACATTGATGCCGAGCATGACCAGGACGGTCAGAGCCCCCAGCGTCAGAAGCGCGGCCTTGGTGAGGCCCACGAGCAATGGGCCGACGGTGGTCAGCCGCGTGCCGATCATGGCGGTGGGGACCTGCGGATCGCCCGGCGTTTGAGGTCTGATGCGCGCGGCCATGATGGCCACCCAGTTCCAGCAGAAGGCGATGACCAGCACGAGCATCAGGATCTCGCCAGCTTTCAGCAGGACAGTGCCCCGTGGAACGCCGACGACGTCCAGGATGGGCAGGAGCCAGAGCGTGGCCAGGACCGCGAGAATCGATGCGGCGACCACGATGCGGAAGGTGCGCCACAGCGCGCCGCTCAGTTCGCCGCCCTGCGATCGAACCGCCTGCCGGCCGCGTCTTTCGATGGCGACGTCGAGATGAGGTCCGGCGAGAACGAGAAGAAGCGAAAGCAGCAACAATCCGCCCCGCGTCGGCCGTCCGATCGTCAGGTCCAGTTGGATGAAGAGGAAGGCGGCGATGACGACCGCCACCACCAGCCCGGGCCAGAGTGCGGCGAGCCTCCGGCGGAGCGACCCTGCGCTGCTGCCGAAGGACAGAACCCTCGTCACCAGCCGGCGATGACGAAGATACGCGGCCGCGACCAGAATGGTGAACGGCAAGGACACCGCGAATGTCGCGAAGAGATCGCGTAGCGGATCAGCCGCACTCCATATGCGCAGGCAGGCAAGGACCACCAGACCGCCGGCCGCGATGCCGATGGCGACCGCGAGATCGCGTCGCCAAGGCCAGAAGATCGACCTGCGACCAGTGGCCAGCGGGAAACAGATCATTGTCGCCACGGCCGCAATCACGATGCAGTTCAGCAAGGCGCGGCGGAGCACCGTATCGGTGACGAGACCCAGGAGCAGGACCCAGGCCGCCAGCACCACCAGCAAGGCGGCCGCGAACCAGGCGGCCCCGGACAGAAGCGGCCTGGCCTTCGCTTTGCCGATGATCAGGCTGGCAAGCACTGCCGTTGCGGCACCGGCAATCAGGCAAACCGCGGCAATGCCGAGAGCCAGCAGCGCTGGATTGTAGCCAGCGGCTTCGAGCCCCCGGATGAAATCGTGCCACGCACCACCGGACGAGAACCAGCCTGACAGCCTTGCCGTCAGGCCGTCCTCGATCAGCTGGGAGAACCGATGGAGCATCCCCGATGCAGCCTCGAGCTCGTCGGTCCTGGAATCAGCAGCCATGGTCTCAGTCTCGCGTGGAAGTCGACGACACCAGTCCGTCCACGCCAGACAATTGTCCAGCATGGCGGATGTTCTGGACGCCTTGCAGAGGAGGGGCGTCCCGATGCTGGCGGGATAAGGCTGCGGCCTTCGCGGCGCGCAATCGCGGACGAAACGGCCGCCGAATCCGTTGCGGGCATTTCGCGCATGGGCAGCCTGCCCGTCTTGCCATTTCGCGCCAATCGCGACCGATCGATCACGGCAGCAGACCCGAGCCATCCGGCGCAGGCCTGCGCCGCATGGGGCGATGATCGCAGCGTTCGAGGCCGGCGACCGGGCAGGGCTGGTCGAGCTCGCGATAGGGCGGCTCGGCGAGGAGAAGCAGCGCGAAACCTCTAGACGGGAAGGCGCTCGCTGCCCTGATGCAATGCGTGCGGTTCCACTGGCTTGACGGAGCCTCCGAGAAGACAGCCGACCGGCCTGTCATCGGCAAATCCCAGGCGCACGCCGATCTCGGACAGGGAACCCATGGCCCTTCCCTGGAAAACGGTGATGCGCTGGCTGTCGCGGCCCACCAGCCCGTTCCTGAGCAAGCCGAAGGCCAGGGCCGCGGCCGCGATGCCGGTTGCCGCATCCTCGGGATAGCCTGAGGATTTCGGGAATTGCCGCGCCTCGAAACGCTGCGCGCCGCGATCCTCGACCGCGTAGGGATACAGGCCCGTGGAGCCGATGCGCGCGCAGCAGTCTTCCGTCCGCCTCATGTTCGACGACAGGCCATTCAGAAGCGCGGTGCTCTTCATCGGAATGAGCGTCTTGACGCGCGATGTCACCGCGTTCTGGATGGGAAGGTCGAGGAGATCACGGCGCGAGAGGTTGAGGGTCGCCAGAACCTCCTCTTCCTCGGCCGCTGTCAGGTCGACGACCTTGCCGGCGGGCTGGCTGATCTCGACCGATGGGTCATCGGGATCCGTCAGATCGACATAGCCGGTCACCGGTCCGCTGCGCGTCTCGATGCGCAACTGATCGGCACGGAGCCTGCCAGCCTTGGCCAGGCACCAAAGCGCACCGATCGTGGCGTGCCCGCACATTTCCATCTCGTGGCGCGGCACCCAGAAGCGGAAGGCATAATCGAAATCGGCGCTGGACCCCGGCAGGACGAAGCCGGATTCGTGGCCGAAGCGCTCGGCCACCGCCTGCATTCCGTCGTCGGGCCATCCCGACGCGTCGATCGCGATCGGGCAAGGATTCCCGCCGCGGCCCCTATGGGTGAAGACATTGACGAGCCTGATGTCGTTCATCGTCGTAGCCCGGATCACGTCATGGACGGCGCGACGGCGCCGATGGCGGTAGTCCCGGAGCCGATCGGAGACGTCTTCGTCAGATCCGAACGGATGACGAAGTCTTTTGGTTGAGCGCCCTGCATCGCATGTCCTCGCC
Organism: Bosea sp. BIWAKO-01; assembly: GCF_001748145.1. NCBI lineage: Bacteria > Pseudomonadati > Pseudomonadota > Alphaproteobacteria > Hyphomicrobiales > Alloboseaceae > Allobosea > Allobosea sp. BIWAKO-01. The sequence goes on along the minus strand of NZ_BCQA01000001.1, from coordinate 6,332,839 downwards.
TGGCTCTTGAAGCATCCCACCAGGATAAGGGGCGGGGCGGCTCCTTGCGCGACCGAGCGGGCCTCATGGTTTGTCGGATCGGGCCAAGTCTCGCCGTGCTGTCGTCGGCGTCAGACCGGTCAGGCGCTTCATCGCCCGCGCGAGGGCGGAGCCGGATTCGAAGCCGACGCGCCAGGCGATCTCGCCAATCGGAAGCGTGGTCGCAAGCAGCAGCTCCTGCGCCTGCCTGATCCGCACATGGTCCTGGAAGGCGGCGATCGAGAAGCCTGTCTTGTCGCGGAACAAGCGGGTTGCATGGCGTCTGGACAAGCCAAACCTGTCGGCGATGAGGTCGAGCGGCAGGTCCTGGCTGGCGTTCTGGCTGATGAACGACCTGATCTCCGAAACGAGCATCTCGCCATGCCCCTCCGGGCGCGCCCCGGGCAGTTCGTCGCTTCGCTCGATCTGCGCGAGGCAATTGATCAGCAATGCCGCAGCGAGGTGGCTGCGCGTGACCTGCGCAACGGTGTCGTCGGCGTCTCCACCCTGGCACAGCCCGCGAAGCGATCGGATCTCGGGCGTCATCGCGAAAAAGCCGGTTCGCCCGAGCTTGCCGCGCACACGATTCAACGAGCCGATGCGGGCCTCGATCTTCGCCAGCTGTCCATCTGCGGCGTAGATCGCCACATGGCGATGGACCGGCCGGGCTGCCGCGGTCTGGTGCGCGAGGCCCGGCGGAACCACCACGAAACGGTCCTCGCTCAGCCAGGCGCCGGATCGTCTGGTCTCGTCGCGAAAATCGACCGCTCCGATATGCGGCAGGAATATCATCAGGCAGTCGTGCCAATGCCACGGCATGCGGTATTCGGAGCCACCGCCCATCAGCGTCAATTGCTCTTCGCCGTCGGCAAGCCGCGCGCCCACCGAGGAGCTGTCCCGAAGCTGTTGGATCGACCGGAGCATGTTTGCATGCCTAGCATCCGCCGCGAGCTCAGAACATCATCCATTCTCGAGGCCGCCGCGGGTGTCCGTGCGGCTTTAGATCATCGGATCTGAAATCCTATCCGGCCCGATGATCTAACCCTTTGTGTCCGCATCGGCTTTGCCCCGAAAACCGCAACCCACTTTTCGGGCCGATGCAATCGGCCGAGTGACAGGATTTCAGAGCCCGAACAGCCTCTCGAAGAAATTCTTCTGGCGCTTGGTGCGCTGGCGGGGTTGGCCCCTGCCGCTTTCATTGGCGTAGCGCGGATCCTGTCCGGCGCCGGCCACGCCCGCCAGGCCGACCGGCTTCTGGTCCTTGAGGGCGATCTTCATGAAATTGTGCCAGATATCGGTCGGCAGGTTGCCGCCGGATACGCCCTTGGTGGGTGTGCTGTCGTCGTTACCGAGCCAGACGCCGGCAACCAGATTGCCGGTGAAGCCCACGAACCAGGCGTCCTTGTAGTCGTTGGTGGTGCCGCTCTTGCCGGCCATGGGCCAGCCGGGCATTCGCGCCCTTTGGGCCGTGCCGATGACGAAGACGTTGTGCATCATCGCGTTCATCATCGCATCGGTGGCGGGATCGATGATCTGGCCCGCATCGTCCGGCGCCGCGCGGGTGAAGATCGGCCTGCCATCCGCAGCCTTCACCTCGGTGATCACGTAGGGCGCAACCCCGACGCCCCCGTTGGCGAAGCTGGCATAGGCGCCCACGAGCTCGAGCGGCGTGACTTCGGAGGTTCCGAGCGCGATCGTGGGGTCGGCCTGGAGCGGCGAGGTGATGCCGAGGCGCTGTGCCGTTTGCACGACGGCTTGAGGGCCGACCTCCATGGTGAGTTTCACTGCCACCGTGTTGAGGGAGAGTGCGAGAGCATTGCGCAGGCTGATCGGCCCGCGATAGCCCCGGTCGTAGTTCTCGGGCTTCCAGCCGTTGATGTTGACCGGCGAATCCGTGCGCACGGTGTCGGGGCGAAGCCCCCGCTCGAGCGCCGTCAGATAGACGAAGGGCTTGAAGGCCGAGCCTGGCTGGCGCCGGGCGGAGGTCGCCCGGTTGAACTGGCTCGTCGCGTAGTCGCGGCCACCCACGAGCGCCGTCACGGCCCCGTCCGGCCGCATCGCCACGAAGGCGCCCTGGCTGACATTGAATTTCTGGCCCTTGGCGTCGAGTTCGTTCACGAGCACCCGCTCGGCCGCCGCCTGCAGGGATGGCTCGAGGGTGGTCGAGACCACGACGTCGGAGTCGATGGCGCCGACGGTGTCGTCGAGCGCTTCCATGACGTAGTCGGCGGCATAATTGGCGGAGCCGGCCGCTTTGGGACGCGCGATCTCGGCCGGTGCGCCAAGAGCCGTCCTGGCCATGTCGGGCGTGATGAAGCCGAGCTCCTTCATCGCCGAAATCACGCGTTCGGCGCGGGCCTGCGCGGCCTCGCGGTTGCGGTTGGGGGCCAGGCGCGACGGGGACTGGACGAGGCCAGCCAGCAGGGCGGCTTCCGACAGCGACACGTTGCGGGCCGACTTGCCGAAATAGCGCTGGGCCGCGGCCTCGACACCATAGGCCCCGGCGCCGAAATAGACCCGGTTGAGATAGAGTTCGAGAATCTGGTCCTTGCTGTAGCTGCGCTCCAGCCAGAGAGACAGGATCGCTTCCTGGATCTTGCGCGAGACCGTGCGCTCCTGGGTCAGGAACAGGTTCTTGGCGAGCTGCTGCGTCAGGGTCGAGCCGCCCTGCAGGCCTCCGTCATGGGCCAGATTGCGGTAGGCCGCGCGGAGAAGGCCCATCAGGTCGATGCCCCAATGGTCGTAGAAGCGCCGGTCCTCGATGGCGACGAAAGCCCTGGGCAGGAAGGGCGGCAACTCCCCCAGTGAGACCTCGCGGCCGCCAGTCTCGCCGCGATTGGCGAGAGGCGAGCCGTCGCTCGCCAGGATGGCGATGTTCGGGGGGCGTTTGGGCACCGTGAGCTGATGGAGCGGAGGCAGCTGCGAGGCGTAATAGGCGACGCCGCCGCCCAAGGCGATGACGCCGCTCAGGCAGAGCACGAGCCCGGCATAAACCATCTTGCGTAAGAACGAGCCGCCGCCCGCGCTCCGGGCCTTCCCGGGCTGGCTGGACGCGTCATCGCTGGTTTGAGAGGCCGGCCCACGCGCCGTGGTCTCGCCCTCTCGATCCTCGGAGGTGCGGCGAAAATCCAGCTCCTGCGCGTTCGTCGCCAGCGCGTCGACAACCGGCTCGCGCCGGTCACATCCGTTCGCCACCTTTGGTCAGCCCCCAATCCGTGCAGCCGGTGCAATCGGGCGCTTCTGACATCGGCTCTTGGCGCAACTAAGACCGGGAGGTGAAGCCCCTCCGCGTGAGGGCGCTTCATCGTCGGGCGGGGAGTGCCGGGTCGAAGCGGACGTCTCCCTATGCGCAGACGGCGCGCGATGTCGCCAGCGTCCGCCCGGAGATCGGGAACCTAGTCGTCCCATCTGATCACCGCGCGTCCGCTGGTGACGTCCCGCACCATCTGGGCCACCCTGTCGGCTTCAACCTTGGGAACGGACACCGACAGCACGGCGCCGGTATCGGTGAAGACCTGATCGCGGACCTGCACCCCCGATAGCTCACCAAGCCGCGCCTGAACGCGCGCCAGATCGCCGAACGCACAGGTGATCATCGCCGAGGCCGTCTCGACCAGCGCTACCGTCTCGGCCGCGCGCAGGCAGAGCGCGGCCGTGCCGCCATAGGCGCGGATCAAGCCGCCGCTGCCGAGCAGGACCCCGCCAAACCAGCGCGTCACGACAACCGCGACACCGTCCAGCGCTTGCCCGTCGATGGCCGCGAGTATCGGCTTTCCCGCCGTGCCGCTCGGTTCTCCGTCATCGTTGAAGCGATAGCCTTGGCCGCAACGCCAGGCCCAGCAATTGTGATTGGCCGCCGGATCGGAATGGGCAGCGATGAACTCCTTGGCCGCCGCCTCATCGGCAACGGGAGCGGCGGTGGCAATGAAGCGGCTCTTCTTGATCTCCTGCCGGAATGAGAAGGGCCCAAGGAGTGTAAAGCGCGTGTCCATGCGCTCCTCTATCGGCTCGGACGCGACCTGAGCAAAGCCAATGACGGATCTCCCCTTGTGAGCGCGATCGGGGCTGGCCGGAGCACAGGCCTGATTGCAGCCACGATGCGGGGCGATCTCACTCTTCGGCATCGCCTTGCCGCGAGGGATGGGCACTCTGGAATGCAGGGTGTTCGCCGCACAATCGCTCGACCCGCAGGATGCGCGTGAAACCGTCTATCGGCACCTGGAAGCGCCGCGCCGCGTAGAGTTGGGGCAGCAGATAGACATCCGCCAGGCCGGGCAGGGGGCCGAAGCAATAGCCCTCGTCGCCAATCAGAGCCTCGACTGCGCCAAGCCCCTGTCCGATCCAGGTGGCGATCCAGGCCGCAACCTCCGGTTCGGCGTGCCCAAGGTTCCGCCGAAGGTAGGAAAGCGGCGCGATATTGTGGAGGGGATGAATGTCACAGCCGATGATCGCCGCGACAGCCCGGATTTTTGCACGCAAGACCGGGTCGCGCGGGAGGAGCGCCGGAGCCGGACAGATCTCCTCGAGATATTCGATGATGGCGGGTGACTGGGTCAGGATGGTCCCGTCGTCGAGCTCCAGTGCCGGCAACCGGCCTTGCGGGTTGAGCGCACGATAGCTCTCGCCATGTTGCTCTCCGCCGTTCCGGACGAGATGAACGAAGCTCTGCGTGGCCTCCAGCCCCTTGAGCGCAAGCGCGATGCGAACGCGATATGAAGAGGTGGACCGCCAATAGGTATAGAGTTTCATCGTGCTCCCCCTCAACTCGGACCGATGACCGCCTGCCCAAGAGCAGGCAGGAGCTGCGGACCGGCCCCGCTCGCGGAGCAATTGCCGCCGTAGCAAACCCGGTAGCGCGCCAATAGACTATCAGCGATACTGACGCAGTATTGTCCAGGAACGGTCTGCTGATCCTGCGCAATACAGCTCTTTGATGAAGCGAGGGCGAGATGCGCATCGTGTTGATCCTGATGTGGTGCGTCCTTGCCGCCTGGGGAACAGCCAGTGCCCGCGCACAGGAGCAGGCAGAAGCTCCTCCTGCCCAGGCCAGGGAATTGCTGCGCCTGCTCGAGGATCCGGGTGTGCGGCGCTGGATCCAGCAAACCGCCAAGGCCGGGCCGGCCGCAGCCCCCACGGACATGGCGACTCCCGAACCGGCGCTGTCCAGCCGACTTGCGGCGCGGCTCACCAGTATGCGCGACCATATCGGCTCGACCGCTGCGGCAGTCCCGCGATTGCCGGCGCAGCTCGCGCGGGCCGGCGGCCTTCTGAACAGCGAGCTGGCCGCGACAGGCATTGCCCGCCTTGCGCTGTTGCTTTCGAGCTTCCTGATCCTCGGCTTCGGTTCCGAGCGCGTGTACCGGGCCCTGAGCTCCCGCTACCGGGCGTCGCTCGCGCAGAGGCCCGTCCTTTCGGTCGAGGACAGATTCCGTACCGCAGGGCTGCGGCTGGTGACCCTCATTGCCGGGCTCGCGATCTTTGCCGCGGGCAGCCTGGGCGCGTTCCTGCTGTTCGCATGGCCACCGCTCCTGAAGCAGATCATGCTCGCCTTTCTCGTGGCGATGCTGATCACGCGAGGCACGCTGGCCCTGCTGGATTTCGCGATGTTTCCGCCAAGGGGCACGCAGGGAGGCTGGTCGGATCATCAGATCGTTCCGGTCAAGCCGAGCCACGCCATCTACTGGCGCCGGCGCATTGTCCTGTTCGTCGGCTACTTCGCCTTCGGGTGGTCGATCGTCGGCATCCTGGTCGATCTGGGCTTTCCCAATGAGTTCCGCTTTGCCGCGGCCTATCTGCTTGGGCTTGGCCTGCTGGCCATCGGCCTGGAAGCCATCTGGAGCAGACCGCGCGGCGACGACCCCGTTCAAGGCTTCGCCAGGATGGGAAAGAGCCTCGCCCTGACCGCCTATGCGGTCGCCTTGTGGGGCCTCTGGGCTGCCGGACTGCTCGGCATGTTCTGGATTGCCGTTTTCGCGACCCTGCTGCCCAAGGCCATCGCGCTCGGAAAGGCCGCGGTCGGACATCTCCTGAGACCGGTCGAGGGCCAGGCGGTGGCGCCGATCAGGCACAACATCCTCGAGGTGTGCCTCGAGCGCGGGGTGCGGCTGGTCATCCTGATCGCCGCGACGTTCTGGCTCGCCCATATCTGGCAGGTCGACCTGGTCGAGATGACCAGCCAGGACGGCCTGCTGATGCGGCTGCTGCGCGGCGCGCTGGCCAGCATCGTCATCCTGCTGCTGGCCGATTTCTTCTGGGAGATCATCAAGGCCGCCGTGGACGGCGCCCTCGCGGACCCGACGGAGAGCATCGCTCCCGGTTCCAACGAAGCCATCCGCCGGGCGCGGCTGCGCACGCTTTTACCCATCTTCCGAAACATCCTGTTCGTGGCCATCGCGGTCATGGCGGGCCTGACGGCGCTGGCTGCGCTCGGATTCGAGATCGGCCCGCTGATCGCCGGGGCCGGTGTGCTCGGCGTCGCCATCGGCTTTGGCGCTCAATCCCTGGTCAGGGACATCATCAGCGGCATGTTCTACCTGCTGGACGATGCATTTCGCGTCGGCGAGTACATCCAGAGCGGCAGCTTCAAGGGAACGGTGGAGTCATTCTCGCTCCGCTCCGTTCGCCTGCGCCATCACCGCGGCCCCGTCTACACCGTGCCGTTCGGGCAGCTCGGCGCGGTTCAGAACATGAGCCGCGACTGGGTCATCGACAAGTTCATGATCAATGTCACCTATGACAGCGATCTGGAAAAAGCGCGGAAAGTCGCCAAGAAGATCGGTCAGGAGCTGGCAGAGGACCCCGAACTGGCGCCTGACATCATCGAGCCGATGAAGATGCAGGGGGTGGAGCAGTTCGGCGACTATGCCATCCAGCTTCGCTTCAAGATGACGACCCGCCCCGGCCAGCAGGCGGTCGTGCGTCGCAAGGCCCTGCTGCGCCTCAAGACGGCGTTCGACCAGGCCGGCATCAAGTTCGCCCATCCGACGGTGCATGTCGAAGGCCGGGACGAGGAGGCCGCTGCCGCACAGCAGATGATGACCGCTGCAAAGGTCGAAGCGGCGAAGATCGAAGCGGCAAGCGCGGCCGGCCGATAGCGCCCGCTGCATCACACTGGAAGGCATGGCCGCAATCGGCGATGATCGCCTGGTCAGCCTGCCAGATGCCGCTGCCTGATCAGCCCGTGAGAGGACGGCGGCCGATCACCCCTGGCACCAGCGACCCCGCCAGTGGGAGGCGGCTGCTCGACGAGACAAGGGGGAAACCATGGCGCTCCTAGGCAGGATCACGCACACCACGACCTATCGATACGCCAAGCCTGTCACCTTCGGCACGCATCGAGCCTTGTTCCTGCCCAGGAAGGGCGCAAATGCACGTCTGCTCAGCTGGTCGGCAAAAACCAGCGTTCCTTCGAAAATTCACTGGATCAGCGATTCCCGCTCCAACGCCGTAACGGTGATGGAGTTCACTGAACCCGGCAGCGAACTGACATTTACCTTTGAAGTCTGCGGGGTTTATTTCGGGGTCAGCGGGGTCGAGGCGTTTCCCCTCGACCCTCGGGCCGAGGAAATTCCGGTCCAGTACACGCCCGACGAGTGGACCGACCTGGCGGGCTATCTGCGCCCTCATGCGGAGGATGCCGACGGGAGTCTGGCCGCATGGGCGAAGAGTTTCGTTGCCGGCGACCAGGACCGAACGACCGATGTCCTGCGCCGGATGCTGACCATTTTTCGCGACGGCTTCCACTATCAGGCGCGGGAAGAGGAGGGGACCCAGACGCCTGGCGAGACCCTGCGCCTGAAATCCGGGACATGCCGGGACTACGCTTGGCTGATGACCGAGGCGCTGCGGCGGCTCGGCTTCGCATCCCGTTTCATCACGGGTTACCTGTATGACGGGGCTGTCGATGGCGGCGCGGTTGGCGTCTACGGGGCGGGTGCGACCCATGCGTGGCTGCAGGTTTTCCTGCCGGGTGCCGGCTGGCTCGATTACGATCCGACCAACCAGATCAGTGCCGGTTTCGATCTGATCCCGGTGGCCGTAGCCCGACATCCCGGTCAGGCCATTCCCCTGGCGGGCTCGTGGTTCGGCGATGCGAATGATTATCTCGGCATGACGGTCAATGTTGCCGTCGAAAAGCTCGGCGAAGCCCCCGATGTGTGAGGGCGGCCGTATTCGGGGGGCACTGCCCTCGTCAGCTCCGGTCTGATACAGTGCCGTCATGACATGGCGCGTGAAAGGCACGCGTCGCCCTGACCGGTAACGGCGGTCCGCCGCCGCGGACGCAAAGGGACAAGTCACTGCCGTTCGCCCTCCCGACGCGGCTCTGGATGTGCGTGGAACCGCCCGCGGGGCCTGATGCTGGTATCTTGCTGACGTGAGCCGTGCCGCCGTTCCGGCGGAGAGCACCGGGGCAATGACGCGGCCGCCGAGCCATGGGGCGGGGAATTGCCATGCGAATGACCGTTTCCATCATCAAGGCCGATGTCGGCTCCGTCGGCGGGCACACGAAACCCTCGTCCCGCATGCTGGACAGCGTCAGGAGCGAGGTCGCGCAGGCGATCGAGAGGGGGCTGCTGATCGACGGCTTCGTCTGCCATACCGGCGACGATATCGCGATCCTGATGACCCATTTGCGGGGCTCGGGAAACCGCGAGGTGCATCAGTTCGCCTGGGCCAGCTTTCTGGCGGCAACCGCGATCGCCAAAAGTTCGGGGCTCTATGGCGCGGGCCAGGATCTTCTGGTCGACGCGCCATCGGGCAATGTTCGCGGTGCCGGCCCGGGTGTCGCCGAGCTCACCTTCGAGCACAGCCTGTCGGGCGTGCGGCCGGCGGAGTCCTTCATGGTGTTCGCTGCCGACAAATGCGGTCCCGGCGCCTACAACCTGCCGCTCTACCTGGCCTTTGCCGACCCGATGTACTGCGCCGGGCTGATGCTGCCGCAGATGATCAAGGGCTTCCGCTTCCATATCATCGACATGGACAACACGGCCGGCGACAGCGTGATCGAACTCGATGCGCCGGAGGATAGCTACCGCATCGCCGCGCTGCTGCGTGACAACGAGCGGTTCGGCATCGACCGCATCGTCTCCCGCAGCCATGGCGAGCCGGCGGCGGCGGTCTCGGCGCAGCGCCTGCACGCGATCGCCGGCAAATATACGGGCAAGGACGACCCCGTCGCGATCCTCAGGAACCAGGGGATCTTCCCGGCGCCGGAGGAGATCATCTCGCCCTTCGCCAAGGCGCATTTCGTGGGCGGCGATGCGCGCGGCTCCCATGTCATGCCGCTGATGCCCGTGCCGCTCAACACCGCGGTGACGGGGCTTTACTGCCTGCCCATCGTCTCCTGCGTCGGGTTTTCCATCGACGGCCAGGGCCGCTTTTCCGAATCCCATACGGATTTCTTCGACAACCCGGCCTGGGACGAGGTCCGCCGGCGCGCCCAGAGCAAGGCGATCGAGATGCGCAGCCAGGGCTGGTCCGGGGCCGCGATGCTGCCCTATTCGGAGCTGGAATATGGCGGCTTCCGCGACACCGTGGGCGAGCTGATCGATCGCTTCAAGATCCGCGACGCGTGCGAGCCTGCCGCAGCCGAGTAGCGGGGACGCTGTCAGCCAGATCGCAGCGGCGTCGTGATCGAGGCCAGGCCGGCTCGCCATCCCAGCGACAGAGGGCTTCGTCAGCACCGTTCCCGTCTCCGCCTTAACCCTGAGGAGAACCGCCATGCCCGGCCCGGACCCGTTGATCGGCCGCAGGAGCTTCATCGCATCGACCGTCGTGGGAACGATCGGCGCGATGCTTCCCGCCATGAGCGCGACCGCTGGTCCGTCTCCCTCGCGCTCGCCGCAGGAGACTGCGGCCGCAGACCCGAAGGCGAGCGGCGACAGTTCGATCCGGCCATTCCGCTACCACGCGACCGACGAGGAACTCGCCGACCTCAAGCGCCGCATCAAGGCGACGAAATGGCCCGAGCGCGAGAACGACCCGACGCAGGGCGTCAGCCTCTCGACCATCGAGAAGCTCGCCAACTATTGGGCGGACCACCATGACTGGCGAGACGCCGAGGCACGGATCAACGGCTACCCGAACTTCGTCACGACGATCGACGGGGTGGATATCCACTTCATCCAGGTGAAGTCGAAACATCCGAACGCGCTGCCCATCATCGTCACGCATGGTTGGCCCGGATCGATCATCGAGCAGCTGAAGATCATCGACCCGCTCACCGATCCGACCGCGTTTGGCGGCACGGCAGCCGATGCCTTCGATGTCGTGATCCCGTCGCTGCCGGGCTATGGCTTTTCCGGCAAGCCGGCCGTCAACGGCTGGGATCCGCAGCATGTCGCACGCGCCTGGGCGGTGCTGATGCAGCGGCTCGGCTACACGCACTATGTCGCGCAAGGCGGCGATTGGGGCAACGCGGTCACCGAGCAGATGGCGCTGCAGCGCCCGGCCGGCCTGGTCGGGATCCACACCAACATGCCCGCCACGGTTCCGGCCGAGATCGCCCCGCTGCTACCCAACGGCCCCGAGCCGGCGGGCCTGGATGCCGAGGAAAAGCATGCTTGGGACCAGCTCGTCGATTTCTATGCGAACGGGCTCGGCTACGCGCAGGAAATGGCGGGCCGGCCGCAGACGCTCTACGCGCTGGCGGATTCGCCGGTGGGGTTGGCGGCCTGGATCATCGACCACGACATCCGCAGCTACAACCTCATCGCGCGCGTCTTCGATGGCGCGAAGGAGGGCCTGACCCGGGACGATATCGTCGACAACATCACGCTGTACTGGCTGACGAACACGGCGGTCTCCTCGGCGCGGCTGTATCGGGAGAGCAAGCTCGCGTTCTTCGCGCCCAAGGGTGTGCCGCTGCCGACCGGCGTCAGCGCGTTCCGCGACGAGATCTATCAGGCGCCGGAAAGCTGGACGCGCAAGGCCTATCCGAACCTGGTCTTCTACAGGCGCCACGACACGGGCACGCATTTCGCGGCCTGGGAGCAGCCGCAAGCCCTGACGGACGATCTGCGCGCGACATTCCGCTCGTTGCACTGAGGCGTTCGGCACACTGCAACCATGACGGCCGCGCGCTGCCGTCATGGTGCAGCAGCGAGATACTGGGCGACAGTGCTTGGTGCTGGGCCTGCGCCCCGCGGTCCGACGATGAGCGGTGGTCATGACGAAGGCCAGAGCCCGGACCCATCAGGCTGATCCGGCGCATAGGACAGGGATCCGGCGTGGTTCGCCGTGATCGGGCTGCTGACCGCCGATGGCGCGGGCACGAGGCGCCGTACTCAGCGGGTCAAATCCCGCTGCCATGGCCATCGCCCCTCGATTTCGAGCACCAGTGTCCAACTGAGAAACGTCCGCACCACAACCAGGCCTGCGAGTAGCCCGAGGCTGGTGAAGGTAAGCTCGATCGCAATGGTCTTCACGATATCGGCTGCCACCAGCACTTCCAGGCCAAGCAGAAGCGACCGGCCGATGCGTATCTTGTATTGATCGTAATACCGTTCCTCTCGACGTCGAGCTACATAAACGTAAGTCGACCAGACGATGCCGGCAACGATGATAAAGACGCCGAATGTCTCGATACATGTGCCAACGAGACGAATCCAGTGGCTTACATCGGCTTCGAGGGCGAGCAGGTTCTCGATTCTGGTGCTCATCTTTTATCACCCCACCCACCCGGGCTGAGCCTGATCCCGATCCGATCGTCGACTTCCCGTGTCCTTGGCAAGCGGGTTGTACCCCAAAATGCCCGGTTCTGGCTCTCATGCGAAGTGCAGGTGAACCGGGAAGGAGCCCGCCCGTTGGCGGCGCCGGGGCAGGGCGATTGCGAATGGCGGGACGACCGTGGAAGGCAGACCTGAGCCCGCCGACGCCGCGAAACGCGGGCGGCGTGTCTCAGGCGCTGCGCGAGGACAGGCCGACGACGACCACGACCGTGATCATCAGGCAGCTCACGACGATCAGGGCCGTGGACAGGGAGACGGCCGTCATCACCGCACTGGCCAGGATGACGCCGGTCGCGTTTGCGGTGCGCAGCAGCGCAAACACCTCCGGCCGCTTCTTCGGAGGCGCAAGCGAATCGAGAGCGAGCGAGTAATAGGTGCCGAGCGGCGCCAGAACCGCTCCGACCAAGACCGCGCCAAGGACGGTGACCGCCAGCGAGATCTGGAGCGCAGCGAGGATGGAGCCGGCCGTCATGATCGTCAGCTGGACCAGGACGGCCCTGCGTGTCTGCATGCGGTTGCGAATGCTGACCCAGACACCACCCGCCACCGACGCCAGGCAAAGCGGCACCGTGAACAGGATCGCCAGCGTCGGCTCGTAGCCGAAATGCAGGGCGAGGGCGACAGCGCCGATCTCGAGCGCCGCCACGGTCGCTCCGCCAGCCGCGGCGCACATCAGCCAGAGCAGGATCGCCGGACTGACGACCGAGGCATCGGGATGATGCGCGTCTTCCTGTGCCGCCGCCGCCGTCGTCGGCACCAGCAGGGCCGGGATCGCCCCGAGCGCCGCGACGACCATCACGGCGAAGACCGGCGAGACGCTGCCGAGCCCGGAGGCGGCGACGGGCGCCAGGACGAAGGTGACCTCATTCAGGGTCGCGGCGATGCCGAGCGCTCTCGGCAGTTTCGCGGCCGGCGCCAGCGCGTTGAGCACGCTCCGCATATAGCCGAAGGCCGCGCCGTTCACCGCTCCTGCCAGCGCTGAGAACGCGACCAGCCAGCCGAACGCCGCCGAATGGTGCGCCAGCATTGCGATAGACAGAAGCGCAATCGTCCGGAAGACCACGAGCAGGCGCAGGAACGTCGTCGCCGGCAAGCGTCTCCCGGCCCGGGTGATCGGGATCGCACCGACCACCTGTGCGAGCGTCATCGCCAGGATCATCGCCGCGCCGCCGCTGGTGTCTCCCGTGAGGGCCAGGGCGACCAGCGCGAAGGCGACCGGCCCCGCGGCCTGCGGGACGGTCAGCGTCGCCGATGAGATGAACCACCGGACAAGCAGGGCTGTGCCCGATGTCCCGGGGCTGCCGGGTGTTCCAGGTCTGAATGTCGCCACGCACCGGAACCAAAAAGCGGGCCGGGCCGACCCCGGAGATGTGAAGCCCGTGACAGGACCGAAGACGTTCCCTCGTCGGCCTGCCTAACAATATTCGGGATGCTGTCAATCACGCCTTGAAATGCCCGGCAGCCGCGCCGTGTTGACGGCCGAACCGTGGTCGGGCACCTTCGCCATGCTTTTCGAAGTTAACGTTCTGTTAAAACATTCAGGGTCCCTTCCATTGACGACGGTCCGCCGCCTGCGGCGGCCCGGAGCCCGTAATTAGGAGGTTGCCGCATGAAGCGCGCCGTGATCGCTGCCAATGCCGTCCGTCCCCTCGGTAAGAGCCGCCCCGGCCGCAAGGCGATCCCGCTTCTGATTTCACTGGTTGCGCCGGCGCTCGGCGCCTGCAGCATGTCGCCCGTCGAGACCGCCGCGACGGCGGCGCCGGGGGCAAAGGACCCCCGTGAGGCGCGCAAGCGCGCGGTTGCCCTGGCCAAGGCCGATCCGCGCGAGAAGGACTGCCTCGTCCGCGCGATGTATTTCGAATCGAACCGCTCGAGCGAGGCGGGTCTGCTCAGCGTTGGCACGGTCGTGATGAACCGGGTGGAATCGCCGCGCTATCCCGAGACGATCTGCGGCGTCGTCGGAGCGCCGCGCCAGTTCGCTGCCGGCGTGCTGACCCGCCCGATGGCCGCACGCGACCTGCCGAAGGTCGAGGCCATCGCGGAAGACATCCTCAATGGGCGGCGCCACGAGCCTGTCGGAGCGGCCAAGCATTTTCACATGGCCGGGATGCGCTTTTCCTATCCCAACATGCATTACGTGACCCTGGCAGGCGGGAACGCCTTCTATGTGAAGGGCGAGCGGCCTGAGCGGCGGCGCATCGAGGAGCCGAACTATCAGCTCGCTGCGCTCAACATGCCTGCGGCTCCTGCCACCACCTCGACCGTGCAGACCTCGTTTGCCGCCGCGCCGCTGGCTTTCGCCCCGGAGGCTCCCGCGCCGGCCGCTGCCGCGTCGGCAAACCCGACCCTGACGCTCGTCAGCACGATGCGGTTGCCGCCCAGCCGGCCCTATGATCTCGACCTGCCCAAGAAGACCCTGCGCGCCTTCAGCGCGCCGCCGACGAGCGGCGTCCGCGTGGCTGCGCTGCCGCCCGAGACCCGCGGCCTGCGCGGCGGCCTGTCGCTGGACTGACCGGCACGCGAGCTGCTCCGCCGGCCCCGGCCATGGTGGCCTGTCGGCGACACCGGTTTGGGCCTGGCGATCGTCTCCGTGAGGCTCAAGCGCGAGGGCCAGGCGGCCTGTGGCAACGGCTGACGACGAGCTGTCGCGACGCGCCGCAACTGGGGTGGGTGGGGCACGGTCACGCGTGCCGCCAGATTTTCACGGCGGAGACCAGCAGGATGACCGCCAGGGCCGGAAGCAGGACCCCGTTGGGAACGACGCCGAGCAGCAGCCCCCCGATGAAGGTTCCGACGATCGACCCTGCCGCCATGACGAGCAGAAAGGTGCGGTTCCGGCCGATCACGGCAAAGCTCTGGTCGCGGCTATAGCGCGTGAAACCGACGATCATCGTCGGCAGCGACACGGCAAGCGAGAAACTGCCCGCCAGCTTGATATCCGCACCGAACAACAGGACGAGCGTTGGAATCAACAATTCGCCGCCCGCGACGCCAAGCAGCGAGGCGACGACGCCAATACCGAAACCCGCGACCACACCCGCGACGAGTTGCGCTGAGCCCGTCAGCAGCGGCTGACCTGCCGTCGCATCATGGCCCAGGACCAGAACGGCCGCGATGGTGACGAGCAGTGCGGCGATCACCTTGTAGAACGTTTCCGATCGCAGGCGTGTTGCCCATCCGGCGCCGAGCCACGCGCCCAGCAAGCTTCCCGCAAGCAGGTTCAAGACAATCGGCCAATGCGCTGCAATTGTTGCGAAAGGCACCGTCGCGGCACGGAAGGGCAAGGCTGAGGCGACCACGACGAGACTCATCGCCTTGTTCAGAATGACAGCTTCCAGAGCGGCAAATCGGAACACGCCGATAAGGAGGGGCAGCCGGAACTCGGCGCCGCCGAGCCCGATCAATCCGCCGAGCGCACCGATGACCGCCCCGCCGCCGAACGCCACAGGCAGCTTCCGGGAGGTTGGGACGACCGCTGCTTCGGAGCGCATGACGCTCTATCTCGTTGAGAATAGCGCCGACCGTAGGCGCTTGCTCGTGATGTCCGCAATCGGCGAGAGGCGGACGCCATAAGCGTCGATCATCGAGTGCTTCCGTCAGCTTGCAACCGTGGCGGAGGGGGATCACTCCGCTTTAACTAGATGATGTACGCGTACGCTCCGAAGAAAACGAAAATGCAGCAATAGAAAATCTTAGACCGAAAGAAAGGTTTTATATCTGCGAAGCTCTCCACTTTATGGGTGGCCGCATAAATGAACCATCCCATCATGATTATTGGAAAAACTAGAATCGAAAGCAGGAATGGACCCGTGATCATTGATCGTTGTTCAGCCAAAAATTTTGTGATCAGAAGGAATACCGCCGAAGTCATCAAGCATAGGAACGGAATAGCCCCGTCATGACGTAATTTTGGGAAAAGCCTTTGCAAAAATTGCATGGGAATAATCTCTATCTACCTGTGAGGCATTCTGATTCTAAATCTTTGATTTAGTGTTTCGAGGTCGACATGTTTTTTCTGCAATGACGTTAGCTATCGCTTCGGCCGGTCTAGCCCCATCTCACCTCAATGTCCGCTCCGGGGCGAAAACGGATGCTATTCGCTTGGATATGTTGATATCGGTAGCAACTCTAGCGACGGCTCGGCGAGCCAACAGACTGCGCGACCGTAGCGCTCCCGGGCAGCCAACAGGTGAGCGAGCGTGGGCCGCTTGCATCGCGGGACATAAGGCTTGGACTTCATCGAGCCCGTACATCGATACCGACTTGGTATCTTCTGCCCAGCCGATTTCCATAACTGGGCAATGGTCCTGGAACCCCGCCTGACCTAAGCCGTTGATCGGCATCTGCGCGGCAGGGTGCCGGGCGGAATGCCTGCCGCCCAAGCGGCTCCTGTCGTTCCACCGTCATCGCCACGCCGTCGCCCGCGCCGAAGGCAAGCGCTGCGGCCAGCCGGCCCGGTGCTTGAGCCTCAGGACCTTGGCCGAGGACCATGCCGATGCCGTCGCGAACCCCGTCCGGGTCAGGTCCAGCTTCCACCGCGCCTTGCGCGGGCTCGACGCGCTGAATTTCTGTCTCGCGGATGTGCGAGATGGGCTCGGGCCCTATCTCGCGATCTACCTGATCGCGGTCAGAGGCCCCGACCAGGGCTGGAACGAAGCGACCACGGGCCTGGTCATGACGATTGCCGGCATCGCCGGGCTGATCGCGCAGACGCCGGCGGGCGCGCTGATCGACCGGACGAACAACAAGCCTGCCATCGTCATCGCCGGTGCGCTGGCCGTGACGCTGTCATGTCTCGCGCTGCCGTTCATCGGCAATTTCTATCTAGTTGCCGCGACGCAATCGATCGCCGGCATCGCCGGTGCGATCTTCCCGCCAGCGCTGGCGGCGATCACGCTGGGCCTCGTCGGACCCAGGATGTTCTCGAAACGGATCGGCCGCAACGAGGCCTTCAACCATCTCGGCAACGCCGTCTCGGCCGCCATCGCCGGCGGCACCGCCTATGTCTTCGGGCCGATCGTGGTGTTCTGGCTGATGGCCATCCTCACAGCTTTCAGCATCGGCGCGATGCTCATGGTTCCGCGAGGGGAGATCGACGACGAGATGGCGCGCGGCCTGGCGCGCGCTGACGGGCATGACGAAAAGCCGTCGGGCCTGAGGGCCCTGCTGCAGAACCGGCATCTGCTGCTGTTTGCCTTGATCTGCGCCGTCTTCCGCCTCTCGAATGCGGCGATGCTGACCTCGGTAGGCCAGCTCCTGACCAAGGTCGTCGGCAAGGAGCAGGCGACCTCGCTGATCGCCCTGTGCATCGTGGCGGCGCAATGCGTCATGGTTCCGATGGCGATCATGGTCGGGGCCAAGGTCGATCAGTGGGGCCGCAAGCCGATCTTCCTGCTGGCCTTCGGCGTGCTGGCGCTGCGCGGCGGTCTTTATGTCCTGTCGGACAACCCGTTCTGGCTTGTCGCCGTACAGGCGCTCGACGGCGTCGGGGCAGGGATCTTCGGGGCGTTGTTTCCTGTCATCATCGCCGACCTGACACGCGGCACCGGACGCTTCAATGTCAGCCAGGGCGCGGTCGCGACGGCCCAGGGACTGGGCGCCGCGCTGTCGGCATCGCTGGCGGGCATCATCATTGTCTCCGCAGGCTATTCGGCGGCCTTCCTGACGCTGGCGGCCATCGCCTGCCTCGGCTTCGTGCTGTATGTCGTGCTGATGCCAGAAACCAAAGACTACGCGCCGCCGACCGGCCGCTCAGATGCTCCCGCGACCGCCGCCTCCACCGGCGTGAGCACCTGATGCAGCTTCCCGGCTGGAGCACGATGATTCTGCCTGCCGAGGCGAGCAGGATCGCTGCCATCGCGATCTTCGTGGCAACCTATGTGGCCCTCGCGATCGGCCGCCTGCCGGGCTTCCGGATCGACCGGACGGGCGTGGCTCTGATCGGCGCCACGCTCATGCTGGCCTTCGGCGTGCTCTCGCTGGAGGAGGCGTATAAGTCGATCGACCTCGACACCATCACCCTTCTGCTCGGCATGATGATCGTCGTCGCGAATTTGCGGCTCTCGGGCTTTTTCCGGATGGTCAATGGCTGGGCCGTGAAGCGGGCGCATCACCCCGTTCTTCTGCTGGCGGCGATCGTGCTGAGCAGCGGCATCCTCTCCGCCTTTCTGGTCAATGATGCGATCTGCCTGGTGATGGCGCCCATCGTCATCGAGCTGACCCGGGCGCTCAAGCGCAATCCGGTGCCCTATCTGATCGCGGTCGCGCTCGCCTCCAATGTCGGCTCGACGGCGACGATCACCGGCAATCCGCAGAACATGATCATCGGGACGCTCTCGCAGATTCCCTATGGTGCGTTCACGGCGGCGCTGGCGCCGGTGGCGGCCCTTGGCCTGCTTGTCACGGTCGCGCTGGCCGTCCTGCTCAACCCGCGCGAATTCTGGACCCGGGAGCGGCTGCCCGACGCCGAACTCGCTTCGCATTATCATGGCTGGCTCGTGGCGAAATCCGCGCTGGTCACACTCGCGATGATCGTCCTGTTCTTCCTCGGCCAGCCGGTTGCCAAGGTCGCCATCGTCGCGGCTGGCCTGCTCTTGCTGACGCGCCGGATCCGGCCGGAGAAGGTCTATGCGGAGATCGATGGATCCTTGCTCATGATGTTCGCCGGGCTGTTCGTCGTCGTTGCCGGCCTGGAGCACAGCGTCCTGACCCACAATGTCGTCGCGGCGGCGGGGCAGCTCCATCTCGACAACACGATGGTGCTCAGCGCCGTGACCGCCGTCCTGTCGAACCTCGTCAGCAATGTTCCAGCCGTCCTCGTCCTGAAGCCCTTCGTCGCGCCGCTGGCCGATCCGCAGCGCGCCTGGCTCGTCGTCGCCATGGCCTCGACGCTGGCGGGCAATTTCACGCTGCTCGGCTCCGTCGCGAACCTGATCGTCGCCGAGCGCGCCGCAAAGGACGGCATCACGATCGACTTCTGGAGCTATTTCAAGATCGGGGCGCCGCTGACGCTGATCACCATCACGATCGGCGTGCTGCTGCTCTAGCTGAAGGAGACCGTTACGCCGCTTCGAGCCATTCGCTCAGCGCCAAATAGCCGACTCTTGCTATCGCCCGGAAGCGGGCATAGCCGTTCGAGACGGCACAAGGCCCGGTCTCGCCCCATGTGAGACATGCGAGCGTGCTCGGTCTGGTGGTGGCAGCGGCACTCCCAGATCCCATTGAAGACGCGCGGATACTCAGTTCCGTCACAGATCGACGACGACGTCGCCCAGAGGCTGGGAACAGCAGATCAGCACATTGGCGCCGGCTGGTGGATCGATAGGGGCGGGCCGGTAGGTGACTTTCCCAGCAACAAGCCCGGTTTCGCAGGAGTGGCAGAACCCCGTGCGGCAGGACCACCGCGTGGGGATGTCGCAGGCTTCGGCAAGCTCAAGGAGGCTCTGAAACGCCGGCCCCCAAGCGACGCTCAAGCCACTGCGGGCGAACGAAACCATCGGCCCCGAAGCGGAAGGTCCGGGAGGCAGGTGCGGCGGCCGGTGCGGCGAGGCGGCGATCCCCGGGGTATTCGACGGACCCGCGCCGAACCGTTCAGTGTGGATCCGGCCTTCAGCGATGCCCCAGGCTGCAAGGCCTGCTGTCAGGTCGCTCATGAAGGCCGATGGCCCGCAGATAATGAAGTCGGCATTGAGCGGGACGTCCAGATCCCGAAGCGCCCCCATGTCCAAACGTCCAGGAGAATCGAAATCCACGCCCGGCCTGTCCTCGGGATCAGGCGCGCTGTAGCGGATGTGGCTATGGCCGTGGGCCAAGGCTTCGAGCAGGGTTCGGGCCTCCTGAGCAAAGGGATGCTCACGGCCGCGACGAGCCCCGTACAGCCACCAGATGTCCCGCGGCGACGCTTCGGCCGCCAATGCGTGGAGCATGGACAGGAGAGGAGTCGCCCCCACCCCTGCACTCAGGAGGACGACGGGGCTGTCGTCCGGTCGAAGAGTAAAGTTGCCTCGTGGCGCGCTCACGTCCAGCACGTCGCCAATCTGCACCGTTTCCTCGATATAGGTGCCCACCACACCGTGCGGTTCCCGCTTAACGCTGACGCGATAGCAGCGGTCGCTGGGTTCACCCGACAAGGAGTAGCTGCGCATGAGCGCCGGCGCGACCGAGGTAGGCCCCAGGCGCAGCACGACAAACTGACCTGGAAGAGCAGCCGTCAGGGGGTGTTCGTCCACGGGCTCAAGCACCAGCGAGATCACGCCGCCGCTCTCGCGAATCTTGCGCGACACCCGCAGCGGGCGGAAACCCGCCCATGGTGGAGGCGGCCCGGAAACCGGAGCGAGCCCGGCATTTCCCGTCGTCGCGCCGCCGCTCTGCTCTTGCGCGAGCAGCGCCTGGAAGGATCGGCGCCAGCCTCCGCTCAGTGCGGGGATGCGCAGCGCGCGCTCGATCTGGCTGCGAGGGTGACCGGGCATATAGAGCAGCGCATCGATCTCGGCGACGGTCATACGCTCGGCACCGATTCCGACCTGGACGATCTCATCTCCTGCTTCTACTTGGCCTTCCTCCAAAACACGCAGATAGAAACCGGGCCTGCCGCGCGCCACCAGCAGCGCGGCCATTTGCGGCTCGTTCATGCGAATACCGACCCGGTAGCAAGTGACGCGCGGCTGCGTCACTTCGAACAGGGCGCTGCCGATCCTGTAACGGTCGCCAATGCAGACCTCCTGGTCCGGCAAGCCATCGACCGTGAGATTTTCTCCAAACTGTCCATAGGAGAAGTCGCCGCGGCCTAGCTCACCTTGCCAAAAGCGATAGGAGTCCAGTTGATAGACTAAAATGGCCCGGTGCTCGCCGCCGTGCCCAGCGAGGTCTCCTTGCCCATCGCCCTCGATGTTGAGCCGACGTACCGAGCGCGGGCCTTGAACTGGTGTTTTCCAAACGGCGGTGTGGACGGTCTCGCCCCGCCACAGAATGTCGCGTGGCAGGCCCACGTTGACCGAAAGCAAGCGAGCCATCACTTCCTCCTTCTCGTGCGACTGTCGGGGTACCCTCGGCCTGAACCATCGATGGGAAGTGCACTTACGTTTTGTCAGAGAGCGGCGTGATGGGAATGCCGAGCTCTGCTCGTTCGATCAGTTCTGTCTCAACCTCAGGCTCTTCCCAGAACGGCGTTATGTCGTGCTTCGACAAGGCGGCGGTGACAGCCCGCGCGTGGTCTTCGGGCCTCGCGATATCCAATGCAAATTCGCGGATGACGCCTCGGCTGATGTGCTTCCCAACCCGCAGGTCGAACTCAGATCTGATCTCCTCAGAATGTGCTGAAGCTTCGTCGGCAACGACGTGCTCGGCCCCGGCATTGGTCATCAGGCCCTCCACGTTTTAATGGCGAGGCTCGGATCGTGCCATGAAGTCCACCGATTTTGTCAGCCAGGAGGCTTGAGATCTGAGCGGTCTCCCGGCTCGTTCCAGCCACGCATGAAAACAGAACTTTCGGCGAATGGTCGCGGGGATGAAAGGTCGTCTAAGGACAGCGACCACGCGATCGATCCGGCCAAGATCCAGAGCCATAGGTGAGCGATGCCAGGATACAAGAAAGCAGCGCTCATTGTGGCGGGAGCGCTGGCCTGTGCGGTCAGCAGCGCCCGCGCAGAGCCGATTGCTCAGTTCCTGAGTCGATCCGAAACATATCAGCAGACTTATCTGCTGGGCCTCTGGGACGGTTTCATCTTCAGTTATTTCAAGGGCGACAACGCGAATGCGCGCAAGTTCTATTATGATTGCATCCGCAAACTTAATGGGGACGTGAGCGTCCGGCGCATGTTCATCCCTTGGGCGTCGGCAAAACCGGAGTTGCGGTCGACTCACGTCCACCTGACATTTGGGCCATTCCTTTTCGCGACCTGCGGCCCGGGCCCAGGACGGTGACGATCCCAGCCACGCCCCGTGACATGAGGCGATCGCGGGAGCGTGCAAAGCGGCTGATCGCCCTGGCGCGCTCCTTCGCGATCGAACTCGCACCGCGCCGGATCACCGTCAATGTGGTGGCGCCCGGATCGACCGACACACCGATGCTGAAGGATCCGAAGCGAGCCTCGGTTGCGCCCAAAATGCCGCCCATGGGCCGTCTGGTGAAGCCGGAGGAGGTCGCGGCAACCACGGCGTTCCTGCTTTCGGAAGGGGCCGCCAGCATCACTGGCCAGCAGATCGTCGTCTATGGCGGTGCATCGCTCTGACGACGGATTTTTAGGCCAACGGATTCTGATCCGACTGCACTCCCGCGCGATCGTTCAACAGTTTCCACCCGACAGAGATGTTCACGAGAGCGGGTGCGATCCGGGGCTCTCTCTCTCATTTGATCTGGATTGCCGGAGTGGCATGGCGGCGGCTCGCGCTACAGGTCCGTCGGTTCGGATGAGACGAGAGTGTCGTCGGTCCGTTCGCCGCCTGGCCGCCAGGGGCGCCCGCTGACCGGGGCGGCGCTCCTGGCGTCACGCGGGAACGACCTCGTCAGCTGCGATACCAGCTGTTCAGGCGCCACAGATCATTGTCCCAGCCGCTGCTCTTGGGCGTCAGGCTGTTGCTCGCCGCCGCGACCCGGGTGCGCGAAAGCAACGGCAGGATGACGTTGGCCTCGCAGAAGATCTCATTGACCTTGATCAGCAGCGCGGCGCGCGTGACGGGATCGAGTTCCTTCTGCGCCGCCTTGTAGGCCTCGTCGGCAGCCGGGTCGGTGTAGCGCGAGATGTTGCGGCCCAGCCACTTGTTCTCCTTGGCAGCGACTTCCCAGGACACCAGCTGATTGAGGAAGCGCTCCGGGTCGGGCTGCGGCTGCGAGGATGTGTGCATCTGGATGTCGCAGTACAGCTTCGTGTAGGTGTCGGGGTTGGCGACGTCCGTGGAGAAGAACACCGAACCCGTCACCGATTTCAGCTCGAGATCGATGCCGGCGCGCTGGCAGGCCTGCTTGATGATGGCCTGGGTCTTCTGGCGCGGCGCGTTGGTCGAAGTCTGGAAGACGTATTTCAGCTTCTTGCCGTCCTTGGCGCGAATGCCGTCGCTGCCGCGCTCCCAGCCTGCGTCGTCGAGGATCTTGTTGGCCTTGTCGACGCTGAATTCGTATTTCAGCTTCTCCGACTTGAACTGCCTGGGCGCGTTGACGAAGCTCGCCGTCGCGATGCCGCCGCGGCCATAGATGAACTTCTGGATCGAGTCGCGGTCGATCAGCAGGTTGATCGCCTGGCGCACCGCCGGGTCGGAGAGCGTCGGGTGCCTGGATTTGGCGTGCGAGCGCTCGCCATCGATTTCGGTCCACGGATCCGTGGTGTTCAGGGTGATGAATTCGATGCCGCCGGTGGGGGAGGTCACAACCCTACCGCGTCCGCCGGCTTCCATGCGCTTGAGGATCTCGTCCTCGACCTGCATGTTCCAGGCATAATCGAATTCGCCGGTCTGCAGCACGGCACGCGCCGCCGAGACCGCGTCACCACCGCCCTTGACCTCGAGCGTGTCGAAATGCGGCTGGTTGGCGATGTGGTAATTGGGGTTGCGTTCGCATTGCAGGATGTCGCCCGGCTTGAAGTCGACGAACCTATAGGCGCCGGTGCCGACCGGTTTCAGGTTCGTCGGCGCCTCGCGCGACGTCGCGCCCTTGTACGCGCCGAAGAGATGTTTCGGGATGATCATGCCCACGGTGCCGACGAAGGCATCGGCCCAGAAAGGCTGGGGCGCGGTGAAGATGACCCTGACCGTGTGGTCGTCGAGCTTCTCGACCTTGAGATCCTTGTAGGCGCCGATCGTGTAGGCGGCGGTCGCCGGATCGGCGGCATATTCCCAGGTGAAGACGACGTCATCGGCGGTGAACGGCTTGCCATCATGCCATTTGACGTCACGCTTGAGCTTCCAGGTCACCGTCAGGCCGTCGGCGGAGAGACCGCCATTCGCCCGGCTCGGAATTTCCGCGGCGAGGAAGGGCACGAGATTGCCCTCGGGATCCCAGCCGGCGAGCGGCTCGTAGAACACGCGCGAGGCTTCCTGATCCTTGGTGCCGCTGGCGAAATGCGGGTTCAGCAGCGTCGCGGCCTGCCAGAACAGGATCTTCAGTGCGCCACCGCCGCCGGCCTTGGTCGGCTTGTAGTCGTCGGGCGTCTGCGTCATCGCTACACCGTGCCAGACCAGCATCTGGCTCGCGATGGGTGCCGCAACGCCGACGGCCATCATCTTCTGGATGAACGAGCGCCGCGAAAGCGCTCCGTCCTTCACATCCGCGATCAGCCGTCGCACGTTTCGTTCGTTCATGAAAAAGCCCCCATTTGTGCAAAATCAGTCAGTCGTCCCCGCGGCGGTTGAAACGTTTTTTTCCGCTCGCCCGGTCAGCAAGGCATGTGCCAACGGGGGCGTCAATTGTGCAGCGCAGGGCAACTTTGCATGAATCGCAGGGCGCTCCGGCAGACGCCGATCGGGAAAGGGGCACGCCTCTGATGGGAGTATAGCTACTACCCGCTTAGCCGCTTTTATCCTTGGCTTTATTTAGCCGCTTAATGATGATGTGGATCATCCCGCCATATACCAATGCAACTATGGCAACGTGAGTGGCTACTGTGTTGTAGAACCTACCGGCGCTCGATTGGCCGTCGATCCACCCACCACCAGTATGTCGACCCGTCGACCAAATGAAGCCAGTCTCATAAGTGTGCCAGAGCAGGTAAGCACTCGGCATACCCAGCATCGACCAGACCAGGGTAGCTATCCAAAATCGTACTGCTTGCACCAAACGGCTCCGACACTTTCGTTCCAACTCGCCACCCTCCTGCGACCTTCTGAGTGTCTGCTAGTGGGCAAGCCCCCGGCGACGTTCCGCGAGCCGGAGGGGCGGTCGCAGGTGGATGCCAAATCTTACATTCGATCGACCGGAATGTTGGATCGGCGCGTACACCCTTGATCCGAGGCTTCACACCAGACGATGCCGTCGATGCCTCGCCAAATCGACCGGCTGGTTGCGATCTAGCACGGCAGCAGCCCCCCGGTGCTTGGATCGAAGCCAGAGCACGGCTGGTTGTAGAGGACGCCTGAGCGGCCTTGGCTAGGGAAGGAATAGGAATAGGTCGGCGAGGCCGACGCACTGCCTTGCAACCGAGTGCCGTAGCTCGGCTGCCGCATCGCATCGTCGATGGCGGCTCGCGTCAAGACGCCAGCGACACCGGCGATTCCTCCGCCGAGGGCGCCGCCGATCAAATCCAGCGTGATGTCGCGCTTCGCTTGGGCTTGGGCCTGCATCGTGGCGGTGAAGAAGCTGAACGCGACGACGGAAATCGCCCAAGTGCGGTGCATGCTGGTTGCTTTCTCGCGGTTTCAGTCGGGCGTGCTACCAAATCCTGCCTTTCGGTCGCGCTAAGAAGTTTAGTAAGTGCAACTTTAAGGCGATCGACGAACAACAGCGCAGCGCCGAAGGTCAGGAATGAGCCAACTCCGCGCCTAGGGAGCGCCTTTCAATCAGCTTGGAGGAAAGGGGACATCCCCACCGCCAAAAGGGCCGGGCGGGTCAGGTCCGCTTTGGGGCGGTGAGACAGATTGCGCCCATGGAGCATGGCTGACGGCGAGCAGCCGAGAGAGCGCAAGGGCTGGGTCGGGTGTGTCAGCGGACCTGCCGAAGCACCCAGAAGGCAACCGCAGCCAGAGCCAGCAGCCAAACGAAGACGATGATCGAGGCGGCCATCACGCTGCGTGGACGAGCTGCGTGTTGCTCGGCCTCCCTCCTGAATTCAGCCATGAGGTCCGATGGGATGAGACGAACCGCCAGTGCGATACCCGCGGGGACGATCAGCAAGTCATCGAGATAGCCAAGTATCGGAATAAAATCAGGAATGAGATCGATTGGGCTCAAGGCGTAGGCCGCGACAGCGGCGGCCAGGGCTT
The DNA here is from genome assembly GCF_001748145.1 of Bosea sp. BIWAKO-01. NCBI lineage: Bacteria > Pseudomonadati > Pseudomonadota > Alphaproteobacteria > Hyphomicrobiales > Alloboseaceae > Allobosea > Allobosea sp. BIWAKO-01. Next base: position 6,307,184 of record NZ_BCQA01000001.1, on the reverse strand, counting down.
TCGCATGCCACGGCGTTCGCGGATCGCGAGCCGCTATCCATAGCGCGACGACGTCGCGCTTGAGATGTCGCGCCCATTGCTTTGCACGCGCCAGCGTCATGACGATGCAATGGCACGCGGTCGAAGAGACGCGCAATGGGTCGAGACCGGGCTTCAAGCAGATCCGGCGGGACTGTTCGCTTGCGGGCGATGGGCCTCGATCGAGGTCGATCATGCCGCGATGGCGTGAGGGGCCGAGACAGCAAACGCCCCGGAGTGACCCGGGGCGCGTCGCGCTTCGGATCTACAGAATACACCTGCGGTTACCGGCCGCTGCCTGTGCCCCCGGTGTTGCCACCGCCGCTGCCACCATGGCCGCCGCCGTTACCGCCGCCATAGCCACCGCCGTTGCTGCCGCCATGGCCACCGCCATTGCCACCATGGCCTCCGCCGTTGCCGCCGCCATGGCCGCCGCCGTTGCCGCCATGGCCACCGCCGTTGCCGCCGCCATTGCCACCATGGCCACCGCCGTTACCGCCGCCATGGCCACCGCCGTTGCCGCCGCCATGGCCGCCGCCGTTGCCGCCGCCATTGCCACCATGGCCACCGCCGTTGCCGCCGCCATGGCCACCGCCGTTGCCGCCGCCATGGTCGCCGCCGTTGCCACCATGACCACCGCCGTTGCCGCCATGGCCACCGCCGTTGCCCCCGTGGCCACCGCCGTTGCCGCCGCCATGGCCGCCGCCGTTGCCACCATGACCACCGCCGTTGCCGCCGCCATGGCCGCCGCCGTTACCACCATGGCCACCGCCGTTGCCACCGCCATAGCCGCCGCCTTGGCCGCCGCCGTTCCCGCCCGAACCTCCGCCCGTGCCTCCGCCCGAACCTCCGCCTGAGCCGCCACCGGAACCTCCGCCTGAGCCGCCACCGGAACCGCCGCCCGAGCCGCCACCGGAACCTCCGCCCGTGCCTCCGACGGAGCCGCCACCGGAGCCGCCACCGGAGCCTCCACCGGTGCCTCCGACGGAGCCGCCGCCCGAACCGCCACCGGAACCTCCGCCCGTGCCTCCAACGGAGCCGCCGCCAACCGAGTTGCCATTACCGCCGGCGCCGGACGAGGATGCGGCCCCTCCGCCGCCGTTATTCGCGCTGGCACTTGCGCCGGCGGCGTTGGAACTCGAATTTCCCTCGCCGCCGCCGGAGCGGTCTGAGGTCCCTGAAGAAATGGCGCCTGTCGTGGTCGGCGGGCAGGTCCAGACTTGACTGCCACCCCGCTGCGTCAGGTAACACGCTGCATTGGGCGCACGGGTCGGCCGGCCATCAGGAGAAACGGCCGCATAGTACAGGACGTTGCCGCCCGCGAAGCCCTGAACGGACGATGCGCCGGCGCCGATAGACGCGGTAGCGCGTGGTGGGCAGACCCACAGACGGTCGCCGTCATACTGCTGAATGATGCAATGGCGGCTGGGTGCGCGCGTCGGGCGGCCATTCGCGCTCATGGCGCTGTAGTATCGTACCGCGCCGGCATCGCTCTGACCGAACCCAGAGCTCTCGACGGAGCCGCTCGTCCAACGACCAATCGCTGCCGTTGTTGCTGGTCCACCACGCCCGTTCCGCCGGGCAGGGTCGCATTCCCAAAGCCATTGGCTCCTCACGAGCTTGCGTTCGCAGGAGGGGTAGGGTTGCGGCGTCGGCGAGCCGTTGACTGCAAAACCTTCATGGTATTCTGGCCAGGAACTGGCGGTCGATGCTTGCGAATACGCCAATGTTGACGTCGTCACAAGAAAGCCGACCGCAATAAGGTTAGAATTTAAGTAATGCATGACGAAACAACCTCTTTTCAGCAGGTTACTTGCAGTCATAAAAAGGATTTAGATATGTTATAGCCAGCTACGTAAGCCAAGCAGTCTGATGCTTACGATAATGCGCGCGCAGTTTTCGTTGTCAATTTTACAGAGCTTACTTTAGGCGGTCGATTATTAATGCCTGCGAAGACCTAAGTCGGATGATTCCACCCGCACTTAGTGGATTGACTTCCACGCCAGTTGCGCTTTGGTTGCTGCCGCGATGACTGCGTCGGGGTCGGCTTTCCCCAGGGAAGAGCGAGATCACGCCCCGCATCGACACAGTGAGCGCCCCGGCGCAGCGGGAGCGGCTCGCCGCGCGGGTCGCTTGTTGCGTGTCGGTCCTGGTGCCGAAATTGTCCGGGGCCCGGCCAGCAAGGCGCGGGATGCGCGCCAGCGGTGCGCAACGGACCACCCGCCGCCTCCCGCCAAACGGGACGACCTGAACGAGACTTCCTCCGAGGTCAGGAACGGGCCAATGGTGCCCTTGGGCCGGCGCCCCGATCAGAATTCCCGAAAGCCGACGTCCGCGACGTCGGCGCGGGCCGCAGGGGCCTTGATCGGGGCCATCATCTCATTCAGGGCGGGATTTTGCTCATTCAGGACGGGGTCTTGGCGGTTCGCGGGTCAGCAAGCCGCAGAGCCGCGCGAGGGTCGCGCGCATCTCGGCTCTGGGCACGACGATATCGACCATGCCGTGCTCCTTGAGATACTCGGCCTTCTGGAAGCCCTCCGGCAGCTTTTGACGGATCGTCTGCTCGATGACGCGCGGTCCGGCGAAGCCGATGAGGGCGCCAGGCTCCGCGAGATGCACATCACCCAGCATCGCATAGGACGCCGAGATACCGCCCGTCGTCGGGTCCGTCAGCACGACGAGATACGGCAATTTCGCCTTCGCCAAGCGCCGCCGGGCGACGGTCGTGCGCGGCATCTGCATCAATGCCAGCACGCCTTCCTGCATGCGCATCCCGCCGCCGCTCGCAAACAGGATCAAGGGCGTGTGGTGCGAAATCGCGGCTTCCACGGCGGTGATGACGGCTTCGCCGGCCGCCATGCCATGCGCGCCGCCCATGAAATGGAAGTCCTGGACCGCCACCGTGACGGGCATGCCCTCAAGCCTGCCGCGGACCACCTTGACCGCGTCCTGCAGACCGGTCTTCGTTCTCGCCTCCTTGAGGCGGTCGACATAGCGTTTCGTGTCGCGGAAGCGCAGCGGATCGACCGGCCCTTCCGGCACGGGCACATCCTCCTCAGAGCCGGGATCGAGTGTGATCGCCAGGCGTTGCGCTGCCGTGATGCGCATATGGTGACCCGAGCCCGGGATCACCCACAAATTGGCTTCGACATCCCTGTGGAAGACAAGCTGGCCGGTTACCGGGCATTTGATCCAGAGCTTTTCGGAGGTTTCCCGCCGCAAGAGCGTGCGGATCCTGGGCCGCACCACCGCGGTAATCCAATTCGTCGGTGAATCCCGCATGGGCGTTCGTAACTCCGCTGCGTCGGTCGGACGCTAGATGGGCTCGAACGACATGCCATGCAACCGGCCCACGCTGCGGCCTTCGCGGCGATCTGGCGCTCCGTCTTGAAGCGCGGTGCGATTTCCGCCGGCCATCGAAAGCCGGCTCGCGGTCCTGGCTCGCAAAGCGGCCGGCGCTGTTCGACCCCCCTTCGTTCAGGTAGCATGGACCTGCCGCAGGAGAGTGGCCGCCCGGCGGCGAAGCGCCGGCCGGGCCGCGTCCCGCGCCGGAGGGTGCCATGCGATTCATCGCGGGTTTCGTCTCAGCCTTCATCGTCCTGGCCGTCGCCGGCCTCGCCCTCGTCTTCAGCGGTGTCGTCAATATCGCCGCCCGCGAGCCGCACAGCGCTCCGGTGTTCTTCCTCCTGCAGACCGCCATGCGCCAGTCGGTGGCCCGCCAGGCGGCCAAGGTGCCGGCGCCGGCGCCGTCCACGGACATTGCCCGGGGTTTCCGTCTCTACAACGAGACCTGCGTCTACTGTCACGGCGCCCCGGGGAAGGACCCGACCGATATCGGCAAGGGCCTCAATCCGGAGCCGCCCTTCCTGCCGGACACGATCCAGCGCTGGAACGCCGCCGAGATCTTCTGGATCGTCAAGAACGGGGTGCGGATGACCGGCATGCCGTCCTTCGCGGACACGCATAGTGATGACGACCTGCGGGCCGTCGTCGCCTTTGTGCAGAAGCTGCCGACCATGACGGAGGAGCAATATGCCACCTATGAGAAGGCGCAATGAGCGCCAGGTTCCGTGGCGGCCGGCACCGGCTCGGGCCAGACCGCATTTGAGGAGGACCATCATGCGAACCGCATCGCGCCTGCTGTCTGCGCTGTCACTGTCGACCCTGCTGATCGGCCCGGGCGCCTGGGCCGCCGGCTTCGAGTGCGGCGGGCGGCCGACCGCCGATACGCCGGCCGGGGTCAAGGACATCACCGCGCTCCTGCCGGTCTCCGATCCGCTCGACCACCCCGCCTCGCTCAACGCCGCCGTCGACACATTGCGCAGCCAGGGCCTGAGCAAGACCTTGATCATCGACAATCTGATCGGAGCCTATTGCGCCCTGCTGGCCAAGGACACGGCGCTGACCGACGCGCAGAAGACCGCCCGGCTGCGGAGTTTCAGCCTGCAGGCGACGCGTGCGGTCTACGCCATCGAGATGGCGGACCGCATCATTCTCGACGTGCCGCTGTTGCCCGACGTCGTCGACGCGGTCAGCGCCAGGGCGCGGGCGGCGGGTCTGACCCCCCAGGACTGGATTGCGCAGGCGATAGCCAAGGCACTGGCCGCGCAGCCCTGAACGACCGGGTTTTCCAAATGGATCGAGCTTGAACTGTCCGGGGCCGTTCGGCTGCGGCTGCTCGCGGCCGAGTGTCGAAGTCAGGCGGTCCGGTCAGGCAAGAGGTCCGGTCAGGCAAGTCCCGTCGGGAATGCTGGCCTCTGGACCTCCTCGGGTTCGCCGGCCGGTGCTGGCTCAGGAGCTTGTGTGATCAAGCGCATGCAAGCGAGCGCGGGAAGGGGGAACAATCCCAGCGAAACCCCGGAAGGCTCGGTCCGATGTCCCTTCACACCACGTTTGCCCCTCAATCCATCACCCGGGACGTCAGGGCCTCGATCCTTGCACGCGTTCCCGTGCTGATCGCCGCAGGTGCCCTGGTCGGGGCCATCATCCTCATGGCCTCGGCCATGCTGCGCCTCCTGCCGGATGGCTTCGCTGTCTCGCTCCATGGCCTGTCGGCGGCATTGCTGCTGGCCTGCGTCGCTCTGGCCTTCGAGCACGGCGCCAAGGATGCAGGTCGGATGATCCGCGATACCTCAGTCTTCATCCGCAGGATGCGCCTGATCTGCCTGTCGGCAGCCTTCGCATTCGGCTTCCTGATCCCGGTGTTGATCAGCATCGTCCCGCGGCCCTGACCCAAGAGGCTGGATGGCGGCCTGGAGCAGGAATCCTGCCGTGCAGCGACCCGCATCACGGGCCTATTGTGATCTGCCGGTTCTTCGTGCCAGGGCATTGAGCAAAAATGCGACCAAACCTATCAATGCAAACACGAGCGCGAATGCCATGATCCAGGACAGAACGCTTCCTCCCTGAGGTGCATTCGCCAGCAGGCGGTACATCGCCACCGCATATAAACCGGTCATTGCGATGATCAGTACGATCTTCTTCATCGGGACGCTCCCTGTTCCCCTTGGGGAATGTACGTCTCCTTGCGTGAACGAAGCGATAAGCCCTGTTGCCCTCCAGACCTCGGCGCGTGGCATCCGGCAGCGCCGATGGCCGCGTCGCCACGGGGCGAGCCTCCGCCTTTGAAACGACACCCGCACCGGTCACGCTGGCCCAGCGGTTCTTCGATTGGAGAATGACGTCGCATGGCTCTGTCAGAGGTCCCCGCCGCGCCGTCCACGAGGCGGACGCCCCCGGCGCCGATTCCGGGCGATCGCCAGCTCGGCCGTCTGGAGCTGCTGCTGCGCCTGCGTCGCAACCCGCTGACGATCTGGCGCCAGCAGCATTTCCAGGACCCGATCGTCGCGGGCAAGAGCGTGCTCGGCTATGGCGTCGTCATCTCCGATCCTGCTGCGATCCGGCATGTGCTCGTCGAGAACAACGCGAATTATCCGAAGGACGCGCTTCAGAAGACCATTCTCGCGCCCGGCCTGGGGCAGGGGCTGTTGACGGTCGAGGGCGATGCCTGGAAGCGGGCCCGCCGCACGCTTGCGCCGCTGTTCACGCCAAGACGGGTCGAGGCGCTTGCCGCCAGGATGCTGCCCCCGATCGCCAGTCAGGTGGCGCGGATGGCGCAGCGACGCGCCGGCAGGATCGTCGACATCAGCGAGGACATGACGCGGCTGACCTATGACGTGCTGGCGCAGACGCTGTTCTCGAACGCGATCGCGGGCGGCGCTGTGGCGTTCGGGCAGGCATTGACCCGCTATTTCGCGACGCAGGGGCGCATCGATCCTCTCGATATCCTGGGCGCACCGGCCTGGATCCCGCGGATCGGCCGCATTCGCGCGCGCCCCGCCATCGATTTCTTCGAACGGCAGATCGAGGCGATCGTGACCGACCGGCAAACGCTGCGCCTGTCTCATCCCGCAAGCGCCGATCCGCATGCCCGCGATCTGCTGGATGCCCTTCTCGATGCGCGTGATCCCGAAACCGGCGCGGGCCTCAGCGACGCGGAGGTCGGCGCGAATATCGTGACCTTCATCGGCGCCGGCCACGAGACGACGGCCAACGCCCTGACATGGTCGCTCTACCTCGTCGCGACGGCCGACGATGTCAGGGAGCGCCTCGAGGCCGAGGCCGATGGCGCAGCAGCCGACCCCGTCGCCGCAGTGCTCGCCGGCGATCGGCTGGCCATGACGCGCGCCGTGGTCGAGGAGGCGATGCGGCTCTACCCGCCCGTGCCCTCGCTGACGCGCGTGGCGATCACTGAGGATGAGGTCGGGGGCGTCGCAATCCCCAAGGGCGCGCTCGTGATCATCTCGCCCTATGTGCTGCATCGGCATCGCGCCCTCTGGACCGCGCCGACGCAATTCTGGCCGGAGCGCTTCTTGCCGGGAGCGCGCGAGACGATCGATCGCTATGCCTATCTGCCCTTCGGCGCGGGACCGAGGATCTGCATCGGCCTGCACTTCGCGATGATCGAGGCGGTGCTGAGCCTGACCCAGCTGATCGGCGCCTTCCGGTTCACCTACGCCGGAAGCGATCCGCCGGTCCCGCAGCAGCGGATCACGCTTCGGCCGCAGGGTGGCATGCCGATGAAGCTCCGGGCGCGTCGTTAGAGCATCGGCCCGAAAGGCGGATTGCGGTTTTCGGGGCAAAGCCGATGCAAACACAAAGGGTTAGATCATCGGTCCGGATACGCTGTCCGGTCCGACGATCTGGAGTGCCGTCCCCGGCGTCGTGAGCGATCGCCGCAGTCAGGCTTGCGCTCTCCACGCCTGAGCCTGAAGAGCCTGCTGGCGTTGACCCAGCGTTCGTGGGGCTGGGCGGGAACAACACTTTGCAATGTCCTAACGCAATCTACATCTCTCACCGCTAGCAAACCCCGGTCTCGCACAGGCGGTTCAGCCGTGCTGCGGTCTGGCTGGGGGAAGCGGATCATGCATGCCATCGTCGGGCGCGGTGCCGGAAAACTCGTGGGCGCCGTGGAGCCCTCGCTCCTGCGCGACGAACTGCTCGGCGAGATCTTCGAGGCATCCGTCCGGCGGACGCCGGAACACATCGCCATCATCTTCGGAGGCGAGCGCGTCACCTATGCCGAGCTCGACGCACGCGCCGACAAGGTGGCGCGCGCGCTGCGGGCGCGCGGCGTCGGGGCAGGGGCCTTTGTCGGGCTCTGGATGTCGCGCTCGCTCGACCTGCATGTCGCGCTGCTCGGCATCCTCAAGGCCGGCGCGGCCTATATCCCCTTCGACGCCGACGCCCCGCCCGAGCGCATCGGTGAATGCCTCGCCGATTGCGAGGCAAGGCTCATCGTCGTGGACGACGCCACCGGCGCGAAGCTCGACCGGGAGCTGCCCGCCCAGGCAATGCGCTGCCGCGACCTGATCGCCGCCGGGACTGACGCCCCGCCGGTCGATCCGCGCAAGGAGGGCGTGACGCCGGCGAGCCCGGCCTATGCGATCTACACCTCGGGCTCGACCGGCAAGCCCAAGGGCATCGTCATCGCGCACAGCAACATCTGCCACTATCTGCGCTCGTCGAACCATGTCTATGGCATGGCGGCTGACGACGTCTCCTTCCAGGGCGCCTCGGTCGCCTTCGATCTCTCGCTGGAGGAGATCTTCGTCCCCTATCTCGTCGGAGCGACGCTCTGGGTCGCCTCGGCGCAGGTGCTGGGCGAGGTCGAACGCCTGCCCGCCTTGATGTCCGATGCCGGCATCACCGTGCTCGACACCGTGCCGACGCTGCTCGCGATGATGCCGCAGGATATTCCGAGCCTGCGCATCATCATCCTCGGCGGCGAGGCCTGTCCGCCCGCCGTTCGCCAGCGCTGGTGCCGCCCGGGCCGCAAGGTCTTCAACTCCTACGGACCGACCGAGGCGACCGTCGTCGCCACCGTCGACGAGGTCACGCCGGACGAGGCGGTGACGATCGGCCTGCCGATCCCGAACTACACCTGCTATGTCGTCGACGAGCAGATGGCGATCGTCGGCCCCGGCACCGAGGGCGAACTCCTGATCGGCGGCCCCGGCGTCGCCGCGGGCTATCTCGGCCGTCCCGAGCTCACCGCCGAGAAGTTCATCGCCAATCCCTTCGGCGGCGACGGCACCGACCCGGTGCTCTACCGCTCGGGCGACGCGGTCAGCATTTCGGACAAGGGCAAGATCCTCTTCCACGGCCGCATCGACGATCAGGTCAAGCTGCGCGGCTTCCGCCTCGAACTCGGCGAGATCGAGGCCAGGCTCTGCGACCTGCCCGGCATCGCGCAGGCGACCGTGGTGCTGCGCCGCGATGACGGCATCGACCGGCTCGTCGCCTTCGTGGTGACGGATGCGGCGACCGCCTTCGACCGCGCGGCCGTGCGCGCTGCCCTGAAGGAGACCCTGCCGCCCTATATGCTGCCCTCGCATTTCGAGGAGATGGCGAGCCTGCCGCGCCTGACCTCGGGCAAGGCCGACCGCAAGGCGCTGAAGGCGGCGACGCTGACGATGGTGGCCTCCGCCGAGGAACAGGAGGAGCCCCGTAGCGCGACCGAAGCCGCGCTTCTCGACGCCGCCAGGCCGCTCTTCCCGGGCCAGACGATCGGGTTCGAGGCCGATTTCTTCGCCGATCTCGGCGGCCATTCGCTGCTGGCCGCCACCTTCCTTGCCGGCGTGCGTGCCAATCCCGCTCTGCCGAGCATCACGCTGGAGGATGTCTACAGCCTGCGCACCCTGCGCGCGATCGCCGCCCGGCTCGATGAGCGCAGGCAGGCCGATATCGGCCGCCCCGTGCGCGATCTCTCCTTCACGCCGCCGCCGCTGCAGCGCCGCGTGTTCTGCGGGCTGGCGCAGCTCGCCTGCATGCCGGTGCTGCTGCTGGCGCTGACCGGCCCCTGGCTGACGATCTACGTCATCTACGAGCTGATCACGGTCGACGGGCGCGTCGAGCTGCGCGAGATCCTGATGATGATGGGCATCTACGCGCTCGTCACGCTCTCGGTGATGATCGCCGGCATCCTCGGCAAGCGCCTGGTGCTCTGGCGCACGACACCGGGCCGCTATCCGCTCTGGGGCGTCTATTTCTTCCGCTGGTGGCTCGCCCGCCAGTTCACCGGGATGGTGCATCTCAACCTGATGCAGGGCACGCCGCTGGCCAGGGTCGCCATGCGTCTGCTTGGCGCCCGGGTCGGCAAGGGCGTCTTCGTCAGCGGCTTCGAGGCTGGCGCGATCGACCTGATCGAGATCGGCGACGACGTCACGCTCGGCGGCAAGCTCAGCCTCGCCAATGCCGAGGTGATCGGCAACGAGCTGGTGATCGGCACGATCGCGATCGGCAAGGACGCCTATATCGGCACCTCCTGCGCCATCGGCCATGACACGGTGATCGGGGAGGGCGCCGAGCTCGCCGATCTGACCGCGCTCGCCGCCGGCAGCCGCGTCGGCGCCTTCGAGCTCTGGGACGGTTCGCCCGGCCATCGCACCGGCAAGGTCGATCCCGCGTCCTGGCCCCAGCACGCCCTGCAGCCCTCCGTGCCTGTCAGGGCGCTGCAGACCATCTTCTTCGCCGCCGTGCTTCTGGTGATGCCGGCGCTGGCGCTGCTGCCGATCTTCCCGGCCTTCTTCATTCTCGACCGTTTCGACGGGCCGCTGCAGGAGCTGGTCGGCATCGACTATCGCTGGGTCCTGCCGGTCCTCGCCTGGCCGACCGCGATGGTGCTGATGTTCGCCACCGTCCTGCTCGTCACCGCGATCCGCTGGCTCGTGATGCCGCGCTCGGTCGAGGGCACGCATGCCATCGCCTCCGGCTACGGCCTGCGCAAATGGACTGTGGGGCTGGCCTCGGACGTGATGCTCCAGAGCCTGTCCTCGCTGTTCTCCACCGTCTACATGCGGCTCTGGTACCGCATGATGGGCGCCCGGATCGGCAAGGACACCGAGATCGCCACCAATTTCGGCGGCCGCTTCGACATGATCGAGATCGGCGAGCATTGCTTCGTCGCCGACGAGGTCGTGCTCGGCGACGAGGATGTCCGCCGCGGCTGGATGACCGCAAAGCCCGTGCGCACCGGCGACCGGGTCTTCATCGGCAATGACGCGGTGGTCCCGCCCGGCGCCTTCCTGCCGACGGGCTCGCTGCTCGGCATCAAGTCGAAGCCGCCCGCCGACGTGGCGATGCAGCCCGGCGAGACCCGCTTCGGCAGCCCGCCGATCCTGCTGCCCTCGCGCCAGCGCTTCGACGATGCCGACATCGCCAAGACCTTCCGTCCTCCGGTCTGGCGCCGCATCCTGCGCGCCGTCCTCGAGCTGTTCAGCGCCTCGATGCCGACGATGATGTTCATCACGCTCGGCACGATCACGGCCGAGCTTGTCCTCTTCCCAGCCCTCGAAAATGCCCAGAGCTGGGGCGAGTTCGCCCCGGTCCTCGTCGCCTGCGCAGTCGGCACCTCGATTGCGCTGGCGACAGCCGTGCTCGTGATGAAATGGCTGGTGATGGGCGTCTATCGGCCCGGCAATCGCGGCCTCTGGTCCTGGTGGGCGCTGCGCACCGAGGCGATGACGACGCTCTACTGGGGCACCGCCGGCTCGATCCTGCTCAATGCGCTACGCGGCACGCCGATGCTGCCCTGGGTGCTGCGCCTCTTCGGCGTCAAGATCGGCCAGGGCGTCTATCTCGACTCGACGGATATCACCGAGTTCGACTGCGTCAGCATCGGCGACTATGCCGCGATCAACGCGACCGCCAACCTCCAGACCCATCTCTTCGAGGACCGGGTGATGAAGGTCGGCCGCATCGAGATCGGCCGCGGCTGCGTTCTTGGCGGGCTGACCACGGTCCTCTACGACACCCATGTCGCCGACCACGCCCGGCTCGGCCTGCTCACCATCGTGATGAAGGGCGAGACGATCCCGGCGCAGACCGAATGGGCCGGCGCTCCCGCGGCACCGGCCTGATGCGACATCGTCCAGCGCAGGCGCCGCCTTCCGCGCCATCATCGGGATCGGCGCGACCAGATCCGCGTTGCCGCAGCCGGTGAAGAAGACCGGTCGCGATTGGCGCGAAATGGCAAGACGGGCAGGCGGCCCATGCACGAAATGCCGCGACGACAGTCCTGGCGGGGCAGATCACGAGCTTCGCCGCCCCCCAGCTGGCGATAAGCCGAAGCGCGGACGCAAGACCCGTTCGGTCTTGCTCTAATGAGCACATGATTCAGATACGCCAATGAGGTGCCGTTCTATGCGAATGACGTCGATCTACAGCCTGAGTTTCCTGGTTCTCGCGCCATGCGCGGCGTATTCGCAGACGGTTCCGGTGAACGTCGACAATTTCAAGCGAGCCGAGACCGATTTCTATATGGCAAAGACGGTTGCCGACGGCGGCCTCGGCAAATTCGCCCATAGCAGGACGCCGACGCCGATCGATAAGCAGCCCGTGGTCCGGATGAACCGGGATACGCTCTATTCCCAGGCGCTCTTCGATCTCGATGCCGGCCCGGTGACCATCACCCTTCCCGATGCCGGGAAGCGTTTCATCTCGATGCAGATCATCAGCGAAGACCATTACACCCCGATGGTGGTCTACAAGCCCGGCCGCACGACGCTGACCAGGGACAAGGTCGGCACCCGCTATGTGTTCGCTGCGGTCCGTATCCTGGTCGATCCCAACGACAGCAAGGACCTCGCGCAGGTTCACGCATTGCAGGATGCGCTGAAGGTTGAGCAGAAGTCGGTCGGCAAGTTCGAGGCCCCGAACTGGGACCTGGCTCAACAGAAGAAGATCCGTGACGCGCTCGAAGCGCTGTCGGCGGCATCCGGCAGCTTCACCAACGCCTTCGGCCCGAAGGGCAAGGTCGATCCGGTCAAGCACCTGATCGGCACGGCAGCCGGCTGGGGCGGCAACCCCGACAAGGACGCATCCTACCCCTCGTTCACGCCGGCCAAGAATGACGGCACGACGGTTTACAAGCTCAAGGTCAAGGATGTCCCCGTCGACTCGTTCTGGTCGATCAGCGTCTATAACGACAAGGGCTTCTTCCAGAAGAACGATTACGACGCCTATTCGGTCAACAGCATCACCGGCAAGAAGAGCGCCGATGGCGCCATCGACATCCAGTTCGGCGGCTGCGACGGCAAGATCGCGAATTGCCTGCCGATCACGCAGGGGTGGAACTACACGTTCCGGCTCTACCGCCCTCGGGCAGAGATCCTGAACGGCAAGTGGTCGATCCCGCAGGCGCAGCCTGCATCGTAGACGGCATCAGCCCCGTCCGTCTGGCCCGGCAAGCAGCGGTAACGTTCCACCCGCTCTTGCCGTTGGCCGCATGGAGAAACCGGCACGGCGCTCGTCCGCCGTTCCGGTCCTCCTCGGACGGAACCTGACGCTTCGCAACCGCGGCGTCCTCGCTCCGGACCAGAGGAACACCCTCTTGAGAGCTCACATCTGGATCATCGGACCGGATATTGCTTCGGCGTTTCCGAAAGCCGCAATCCAGCTCTCTGGCCGATGCTTTAGAACCTGACGTCGATCCTGCCCTTGAGGGCATGATCGCGGGCGTTCTCGCTGATCGCGGCGCTGTAGCTCACGCCGAGCGTGGTGGTCGCGGTTGCGCGCCAGGCGAGCCCGGCCTCGGCCACCAGGGCGTTGCGGGCAAGCGGGGCGGCGTAAGTCTGAAACGGCGTTGCTGCGCCGATGAAGGCGAGCCTGGCCGCGGGTGTCGTGTCGCCAAAGGCATGGCGCCAGCCGAGCATGCCGCGGGCCAGCAGCGGCGTCGCGCCCAACTGCATCTCGGCCCGCAGGCCGAGCGTCGAGAAGCCGAGGCGCTGATCCCGGCCGAGGACCTGCAATGCGGTCGGGCCACCTGTCTCGGCGTCGCGGCTGGTGCGGACGGTGATGGCGGCGAGCTGCGCGAAGGGCTCGAACGAAACCGGGCCGTAGGGCAGGGCGTAGCCGATCTCGGCGAAGGCCTGGGCGGTCGCGCTGCGGCCGTCGAAGCGCAGCGCATCGGAGATCCCGGGCAGTGTCACCCGGCGCGTCACGTCGAGATCGCTCCACGCATAGGCCGCGCCGGCCCGCAGCGAGACCGCCCCGAAACGCATGCCGCCATAAAGCGCGCCATGGGCGCTGCCCAGCTCTCCGCTCGAGCGGCGCCCATCGACATCGAAATCGCTGCGCGTATAGCCGCCGGCGATGCCGAGGCGCCATTGCCGAGCGTCGGTCCAGCTCGAGTTGAGCTCGGCGCCGAACAGCATGCCACCGCCGCGCCGGTCGAGCGAAGCCGCGTTGCGGTCGCTATCCCCGCGTCCCTGCGCCCCGATCGCCTCGCCCCAAAGCGTGAAGCGTTCCATGGCGAGGCCCGGCGCCGGCAGGGTCGTGCCGGCCGATCTACCGGGCGCGTCGGCACTGAAGGCACCATTGACGGTGCCGCCGGTCGTGCCGCCGGCCAAGGGCCAGCGCAGCCGGGTGAGGATGGATTCGCGAATGAGGTGGCTGTCCTCGATCGCGACGCTGACCGCTTGCGCGTGAGCCTCGCCCGAGAGCGCGTCGAAACCGGCGCGGGCATCCGCGACGCTTGCCGTGAGCAGCGCATCGTAGACACGGTTGCCGGCGCCCAGCGCTTCGGCTGCTCCGGCAGCTCCGGCCTGGTTACGGGTCAGGGCGACCTGCGGAAAGGCGATCGCGTTGCGATCGAGCGTCAGCGCCACCTCATTGGCGCCATAGGCCAGGCTTGGGGTCAGGAAGGCAAAATTGGAGGTCACCGCGGCGAACTGGCCGAAGACCCCGCCCTGCGCCGTCAGGATGGTGTAGCGCGTCGAGGCGCCATACCCGCCTTGTTCCGCCAGAAGCTGCACCGTTCCTCCCGACACGGTCGCGGTCCCGGTGGCGGCGATCCTGTCGGACTGGCCGGCGGCATTGACCTCGAGCTGATAGGTCGAGCCGGGAGCGAAGGAGATGTTGCCGGCGACGCTCAGCGTGCCGATCGAATTGCCCGGCGCGACTGTGCCGGCATTGCCGGCAATGACGCTCCCGACCGTGCCCGAACCACCCAGAGAACCACCAGACAGGGTGATGGTGGAGCCCGTCAGCGAACCGTTGACCGTGAGCAGGCCAGACAGCACCGAGGTCGCCCCGGTATAGCTGTTCTTCCCCGTCAGAATGAGCCGGCCGGAGCCCTGCTTGGTCAGCGTCCCCGTGCCCGAGATGTTTGCGGCGAGCGTGGCGGTATCGACAAAATCCGCGACGATGGCGCCGTCATTCAGGATTCCGGGCGTGTCGATCGCGCCCGCGCGCCCGCCGGTGCCGAGATTGAGCACGGAGGTATCGCTGATCTCCACCCAGCCGGCCTTGACCAGGCCCCCATCCGCAGCGGTGAGCATGGCGGTGGTGGCGCCGCAGCCGCAGCCATAGCCGACATAGAGGCCGTCGACCACGTTCAGCTGGGAGCCGGCGCCGGTGACCGTCACATTGGCGCTGGCGAGGCCCAGCCCGGCATCGGAATCGTAATAGAGGCTGCCGTTCAGATTGACGACGCCACCGTCGGATACGACGAGCGCGCCGGTTCCATTGGACCATTTGGAGCCGATGAACATGTGCTGCTCGACATTCCAGACCGAGCCGGCGCCGGTCACGCTGACGGTCGACGAGGTCCCATGCCCCTCGATGAGCGCGCCCGCCTTGCTGTTCATCACGCCGCCGCCGCTGATGGTCAGGGTCGCGGCAGCAGGACCGCCCACATCCGTGTAGCCCTCATTGGTGACGCTGGAATTTGCCCCCGAAACCTCCATGGCGGATTTGATCGCCAGATACCCCATCGGGTCCACCAGCTTCAGCGTTCCGCCATTGCTGACCCGGAGCAGGCCGCTCGACACTTCGTTCCAGCCCATTGCCCAGCCGGTCGGATCGCCGACCGTGAGCGAACCGCCCTTGATCTCGAGCGTCGGGCTCGCGCTGCCGCTGAGGGTGAACGCGCCCCCGATGACATTGTGCGCTCCGGTCAGCGACAGGGTGCCGGGGCCGTTCACAAGGAGAGAGCCCGGGCCGGAAATCTGACCCGAAAGGGTCAACACGCCGCTGGCGTCGATCGTGCCGCCGGCTGCGCTCAACATCACATCCCGCGCCGAGGTGAAGCTGCCGGTGGTTCTGAGCGTGCCACCGTTGAGGGTCAGCCCCCCTGATACCGCACCGAGATTGGCGTCGCGGCTTATCGACAGAACGCCTCCGTTGATGTTCGTCCCGCCGCTATAGGTATTCGTCCCTGTCAGGATGGTGACCCCGGCCTCGATAAGAAGCGCGCCGGCGCCTGTGATCTTGGGCGCGAACGTGTAGGCCGTAGAGGTATGGTTGAAGACAATGCGTCCCGTGGCTGCGCCGAATGCGACTTCAGCCGCGAGAAGGCTCCCGACCGCCGCCGCCGCTTGGCCGGACGCGGCACCAATGTTCAATGTGCCTGTACCGCCATAAGTGCCATCTGACGCGACCAGAAGGGTGCCCCCGCCACCCCGAACGGAAACCGTGCCTCCGTCCTGAATGGTGAGCGTCCCGTCGCCGATACCGCCGACGTACAAGGCCGAGTTGCCGCTGCTGATCAGGGACGATCCGGCCCCTGTGACCATCACAGAGCCCGCTGCACGATGGGAGAGGCCGCCAGCGT
Source organism: Bosea sp. BIWAKO-01 (assembly GCF_001748145.1). Taxonomy (NCBI): domain Bacteria; kingdom Pseudomonadati; phylum Pseudomonadota; class Alphaproteobacteria; order Hyphomicrobiales; family Alloboseaceae; genus Allobosea; species Allobosea sp. BIWAKO-01. Next base: position 6,291,052 of record NZ_BCQA01000001.1, on the reverse strand, counting down.
TGCCTATGACAACGAAACCAAACGAGACAGTCCCTCCTGCCTCTATAAGCAGCGAGCCAGTGCCATTGTGTCCAACATCAAGTCGTCCACTGCCGCTGAGGGATGACCCAGTCCCCGTCATGCTGACTGAGCCAATACCGCCGACGGCCGCGCCGAGGCGGACATCCTCGGAGCCCACGCTGACGGTGCCGCCGCCGGCAATGGTCAGCGCGCCAGTGCCTGTTTGACCGATGTTGAGGAGGCCGCCCGGAGTCCAATGCGGCAGCGGATTGGGCGATGGAAGAGGCGAAACATCGCCCGTCACCGTCACGGACGGCGTTTGCGCCGAAGCTCCCAGCGGCTGGCCGGCGAGCCAGGTGACGAGAGACAGCGCCGCGGTCGCCGGGAAGGACGCAGCGCGGCGGCCCGGCCGCGTGTGTCCGCATGCCTGCAGGCCGGATTGTTGCCGGCCACGAGCCGCATCTTCGATCAGTCGCAGGATGGCGAGCGGCGCTCGCGCTCCGCGCCTCACGCCGGCCGCCCTGTGCACTCCCATCATCCACCCCCCGGCGCCGCGGAGAGGACTGAGTCGCCGCCGCACCGCATGCCAGCCGCGACAACTAGGGCAGCGGAACTCTCGCGGCAATACGGGATTTGCCGTCGATGCCACGGAGAGGTTGCATAATTAAGATGTTAAATAACGCATCGTCCTGTCGCGCGGGCGCTGGTCGAGCAGAACGTGGTCGGCTGGGCGAAGGTCAGTGTGCTGCGCCGCCGGCACGGCAGCCGGCTGGGGCGGCAACCCCGACAAGGACGCCATCCCGAGTGCGGGAGGCTCGGGCTCGGTCTACCGAACGAGCAGTTGCACAAACTATGGCGGGTTCGCGAGGGCCGCTTTGCGCTGCGCGCCTTGCACGCGTTCTTTCCGGCGCTCTAGGATCGGTCTGCCGACATCGCAGCGCTGCTGGATACGGAAGGTCTCAAGCATGAAGCGTCGGACATTTCTGGGCGCTGCCGCGGGCGCCGCCGTCTCAGCGATCGCAAGGCCCAGCCTCGCGCAGCCGGCAAAAGTCCTGAAATTCGTTCCCGAGGCGGATGTCGCGATCGTCGATCCGGTCTGGACCACGGCGACGGTGACGCGCAATCACGGCTATCTCGTCTTCGATACGCTCTATGGCCAGAACGCCGATTATGGTTTCGAGCCCCAGATGGTGGCGGGCCATACGATCGAGGATGACGGCAAGACCTGGCGACTGACCTTGCGCGAGGGCCTGCGCTTTCATGATGGCGAGCCGGTGCGGGCACAGGACGTGGTGCCGAGCATCCGTCGTTTTTCCGCCCGCGATGCCTTCGGCCGGGCCTTGATGGATGCGACGGACGAACTGTCGGCCGAATCCGACCGCGTCGTGAAATTCCGCCTGAAGCGGCCGTTCCCGCTGCTTCCGGCAGCGCTAGGCAAGACCGGGACCTCGATGCCCTGCATCATGCCGGAACGGCTGGCGCTGACCGACCCCAACAAGCAGGTGACGGAGATGGTCGGCAGCGGCCCGTACCGCTTCAAGGCCGACGAGCGGGTGCCGGGCGCATTGGCGGTCTATGAGAGATTTGCAGGCTATGTGCCCCGGCCGGATGGCTCCGCCACCTTCACTGCCGGCCCCAAGACCGTGTTCTTCGACCGGGTTGAGTGGCGCATCATGCCCGACCCGTCGACGGCGGCGAACGCCCTCAGCACCGGCGAGATCGACTGGTGGCAGAACCCGACACCGGATCTGCTGGGGGTGCTTCGAGCCAAGACCGGCGTGAAGGTCGAAGGCCTTGATCCGGCCGGCGGCATCGGCTGCCTGCGCTTCAACAGTCTCCTCCCGCCGTTCGATAATCCCGCGATCCGACGCGCGCTGCTTGGCGCCATCGACCAGAGCGAGTTCATGACGGCGGTCGCCGGCGAGGAACGCTCGATGTGGAAGGACCATGTCGGCGTGTTCAGCCCGGACACGCCGCTCGCGACCACGGCCGGAACGGAGGTTCTGGTCGGCAAGCGGGATTTCGCGGCGGTCAGGCGCGAGCTTGCGGCCGCCGGTTACAAGGGTGAGCGCATCGTGCTGCTTGACCCGACCGATTATCCCTCGACCCATGCGCTGGCGATGGTGGCGGCGGACGCGCTGCAGAAATGCGGGATGAACGTGGACCTGGTCTCGACCGACTGGGGCAGCGTTGTTCAGCGCCGCGCCAGCAAACAGCCCATCGACAAGGGCGGCTGGAACATCTTCTTCACCTATCTGAACGGCACCAATAATTTCGATCCCGCCAGCCAGCTCGGCATCCGTGGCAATGGCGACCAGGCCTGGTTCGGCTGGCCGAAATCGCCGCGCCTGGAAGAGCTGCGCCTCGACTGGTTCGCGGCCAAGGATATCCCCGCCCAAAAAGCGATCTGCGCCGAAATCCAGAAGCAGTTCTTCGTCGAGGTGCCCTATATCCCGCTCGGCGCCTATTACGAGAAAACGGCCTATCGCGGATTGGCCGGGATGCGTATTGGCTTCGCGCAATTCTACGACGTGAAACGAGCATGATGTCCAAGCCGATCCGTATCGCCGTTCTCCAGTTCGCCCATGAGACGGTCACCTTCCTCCCCAATGACACCACCTTGGACGACTTCATCTATCCCGGCTCGCCGGCCGGCGGCGAGGCGCTGCTTGCGACCGATCCGAAGGGCTATATGGGCGGCTTCGTCCAGGTTGCGCGCGAGCATGACGATGTCGAGCTGATCGGCATCACCTCGCCGCTCTGGCCGCGCACCGGCACGGGGTCGGGCTGGGTCACGCAGGATGCGTACGAGCATTTCCTCGGCGTCATGATCGAGGAATTGCGGGCGCAGGGGACGCTGCACGGCGTCTATCTGGCGCTTCACGGCGCGCTGGCGGTGCGCGGCGTGCCGCGTCCCGAGGCCGATATCGCAAGGCGCGTCCGCGAGGTCGTGGGCCGGGAGGTCTTCATCTCCTCGACATTCGATCCCCATGGCAATGAGGACGAAGCTTTTCTGCAGCAGGCCGACATGGCCTTCTGCGTCAAATACTTCCCCCATTACGACATGCACCTGCAGGGCGAGCGCGCGGCGCGCATGCTGGTCAGGGCGATCCGCGGCAGCTTCAAGCCGGTGCACCGGTCGCTGCGGATCCCGATCATCGCCCCCACGGTCGTGATGTGGACCGGCGCCTCGCCCTGGTCCGATCTGATCCAGCGGGCGCTGATCTGGGAGGCGCGCGAGCCGGACGTCTTCGTCAATGTCTTCTTCGGTTTTCCCTGGTCGGACGTTCCCGATGCCGGGATGGGCCTTCAGGTCCTGACCGATGACGACGCGGAGCTCGCCGAGCGCGTGATCCGGGACATGGCCGACTGGACCTGGCGCCGGCGCAAGGCGCTGCTCGAGACCGTGAAGATCCACGAGATGGCGCAGGGCGTCGCTCTCGCCCGCGAGGCCGTGACGGCGGGCAGGGCGCCGGTCGTGCTCGCCGATTACAGCGATCGCTCGGGCTATGCCACCTGGCTGCTGCAGGAGATCCTCGCGCAGAAGCTCGAACGCACCCTGATCGCCACCATTGCCTCGCCTGAGGCCATTCGTGCCGTGCTGGCGGCCGGCGCCCGGCCGGGCGACGCGTTCGACGCGGAGATCGGCGGGTTGTTCGATGAATCGGCCGGGGAGCCCGTGCGCATCACCGGCACGATCCGCGATATCCGCTCGGCCACGAACCGACGCGGCATGGGCAGCGAGACGCTCTGCGTGAGCTTCGGCAACGGCAATGTGCTGGTCTTGAGCCCCTATCTGGTCCAGATCATCGAGCCGTCGGAACTCTGGGAGCTCGGTTTCGAGCCCGCGGAATTCGATGTCATCGCGATCAAGTCCCGCGTGCATTTCCGCCGGGGTTTCGACGACAGCGGTTTCGCGCCGACGATTCTCCTGGTCGAGCCGCCCAAGCCCTTCATGGGCACGGTGCATCTCGAAGCTCTGCCCTACGAGAACCTCACGCTGAAGGACTACTATCCCTATGGCAGCCCGCGCTTTCAGCCGGAGGAGGGCGGAGCGTCCTAAAGCGAATGCGGGCTTCGGCGCGTCCCGGTTCTGGAGGCGAGCCCGGCTCCCGGAATGTCTTTGTCAGGTAGAGAGCGCCGGCTGGCCTTCGGCGGAGCTTGCCGGTTTCCGGTGTGACCGTCGTTGCGGGGTGGAGGCGGTCGAGAGCGGTGCTATGAATGAGGCACGCCCGGTGCGGATGCAATAAAGCCGCATTGCCGAGAGCATGCTGCGAAAAAGTGGCAACGGTTTTTCGCACTCAGCATGCTCTAAACTACAAAATTCGATCACCTGAATAGCCGCCGACCATCATCTCTGTTCCAGCAACGGTTCCAGTGTTTTTGAATGTCTGACAACGCCGCCATCGCCTCCCGCATTGCCACCGAGATCGGCGCGCGCCTGCCGCAGGCCGCCGCCGCCATTGCATTGATCGACGAGGGGGCGACGATTCCCTTCATCGCGCGCTATCGCAAGGAGGCCACCGGGGGACTGGACGACACGCAGCTGCGCCAGCTCGGAGAACGGCTGATCTATCTGCGCGAGCTGGAAGGCCGGCGCGGCGCCATTCTCGGGGCCATTCGCCAGCAGGAGAAGCTGACGCCTGATCTCGAGGCCTCGATCGCTGCCGCCACGACCAAGGCAGAGCTGGAGGACATTTATCTTCCCTTCAAGCCCAAGCGCCGCAACAAGGCGGAGATTGCGCGTGAGCGCGGCCTCGGGCCACTCGCCGAGGCGATCCTTGCCAATCGCCGTGCGGTGCCGACCGAGCTGGCGGGGGCCTATCTCACCGACGACGTGCCTGACACCAAGAGCGCGCTGGACGGTGCCCGGGACATTCTCTCGGAGCAGTTCGCCCAGAATGCTGAGCTGCTCGGTCGTTTGCGCGGCTATCTCCACCAAAAGGCCGAGTTGCGCGCGCGCGTGATCGGAGGGAAGGAGGAGGCGGGTGCCAAATTCTCTGACTATTTCGATCACGTCGAGCGCTGGGCCAATGTGCCGAGCCATCGTGCGTTGGCCATGCTGCGGGGGCGCAACGAGGACATCCTGACGCTCGACATCGAGGCCGACAGGGAGGATCCGCGCCCGGTCAAGCCGGTGACGCGCATGATCGCCGACACCTACGCGATCGGCGACAGGTTGCCGGGCGACGCCTGGCTGATGGAGGTCGTCGGCTGGACCTGGCGGGCGAAGCTGTCGCTTCACCTCTCGGTGGACCTGATGACCGATCTGCGGATGAAGGCGGAAGCCGAGGCGATCAATGTCTTCGCCCGCAACCTCAAGAACCTGCTTCTGGCCGCACCGGCCGGCTCAAAGACGACCATGGGGCTCGATCCGGGCATCCGGACTGGCGTGAAGGTGGCGGTGGTCGACGGCACCGGCAAGCTGCTTGCCACCACGACCGTCTATCCATTCCAGCCGAGGAACGATGTTCGCGGCACGCAGGCCGAGCTTGCGAGCCTCATCCGCAGGCATGGCGTGGAACTCGTCTCCATCGGCAACGGGACCGGCAGTCGCGAGACCGAGAAGCTGGTCGCGGAGCTGCTGGGCGATCTGCCGCCGCCCAAGCCGATCAAGGTGGTCGTATCGGAGGCCGGCGCCTCGGTCTATTCGGCCTCGGAACAGGCCGCCGCCGAGTTTCCCGGCCTCGACGTCACGCTGCGCGGCGCAGTTTCGATCGCAAGGCGCCTGCAGGACCCGCTGGCCGAACTCGTCAAGATCGATCCGAAATCCATCGGCGTCGGCCAGTATCAGCACGACGTCGATCAGTATCATCTCGCCCGCGCGCTCGACGCCATGGTCGAGGATGCCGTGAACGCAGTCGGGGTCGACCTCAACACCGCCTCGGCCTCGCTGCTGGCGCGGGTATCGGGGCTCGGCGCTGCGCTTGCCGAAGCCATCGTCGCGCATCGCGATGCCAACGGACCGTTCGGCACCCGCCGCCAGTTGCTCTCCGTTGCCAGGCTCGGACCTCGGACCTTCGAGCAATGCGCCGGGTTCCTGCGCATCCGGGATGGCTCGGAGCCGCTCGACGCCTCATCGGTGCATCCGGAAGCCTATGGCGTCGCCCGCAAGATCGTCGCCGCTTGCGGGCGCGACCTGCGCTCCCTGATGGGTGACAGCGCTGTGCTGTCCAGGCTCGATCCTCGCAGCTTCGTCGACGATCGCTTCGGACTGCCGACTGTCCGCGACATCATCGCCGAACTCGACAAGCCGGGCCGCGACCCACGTCCTGCCTTCAAGACCGCGGCCTTCGCTGATGGCATCGACGACATGAAGGACCTCGAAATCGGGATGACGCTGGAGGGCACGGTGACGAATGTTGCCGCCTTCGGCGCCTTCGTCGACATCGGCGTCCACCAGGATGGGCTCGTCCATGTCTCGCAGCTTGCCGAGCGCTTCGTGAAGGACGCGCATGAGGTGGTGAAGGTCGGCGACGTCGTGAAGGTGCGTGTCCTGGAGGTCGACATCAAGCGCAAGCGCATCTCGCTCTCCATGCGCAGCGACGTTGGCGCCGACGGTTCGAAGGGGCCGCGTGAGAACGCGCACCAGGATGCGCGCGGCGGCCAGGGTACTCGCGACGGCAACTCCGGCCGGGGAGGGCCGGCGCGGACACCACAGAAGGAAAGCCAGGGTTCTCTGGGTGCCGCCCTCATGGACGCGTTCAAGCGTCGATAGCGAGGCAGGCCGTCATGCAGCCCGGGCGTGCGCAATCGCGCTCGTCCGGCGCCACAGGCACCTGTCGGTCATCTCGGCCTATGCTGCGTTTCGGGGGCATCGCTGATTTGCGCGAAGTGGCCTCTGGCCGCGCAGGTCGCGCGTTTCCGTGTTGGCACTACCGTGCAGCGTTGGGGCCCGCGACTTCGGTTGCCACTGAATCGAGTTCGCTGATGCTACCCTCGGCATCATAAAGGATCGCGCAACTTACGTTTGGCCTCTCGCTGGCAAGATCAAGCGTTACGCGATACTTGGGGAACGATAATTTTAACCCGCCGATGATCCCGCGCTGGAAATCCTGAGTATTATTCTTGGTTTCCATTTCAACAAAAATCGAATCAACCTCTTTCGATAGCGTGTCCGGATCTAAATGCAGCTTTGATTTATGTAGATAATTGGCAGCGGCGACCGAGAAACACGCTGTGCCAAGGTAGGAAAGCGGTGTGATCTGAAACTGGTCGGCCCTGTTCATTTTGGCCGGATCGGTTTCCTTCAGGATAAAATTCGCCGAGAGCGATCCATCGGGCCCATGGGTGATCGCTATATTGAAAGGGGCTTCGATCGAGCCAAACGCGTAGCAGCCACTTTCCAGGCACGTGTATTCGGCCGTCGGATCGGTCGGGAAAAACTGCGAGACGCCGTTCGCCGCGTACTCATCGGGATGGAGCTTCCATTCAGGCCGGAACGCGGTGACCCGCAGGATGGCGATCAAGCTCTTCATTTGACCGGCTAGAGACGGTTCCTGCCCCTGGGATGCGGCCGGAAATGAGATGGCGGCCACGACAGCGACTGCAAGGCCGGTCAGGGACCCTGAGAAACTGCGCGACATTCTTGCCCTCGCGACCTGCTTCGCCATGGATCGAACTGTAGCGACAAGGGCACTCTCTTGCGAGCCGGTCAGAGCAGCAACCGCCCGATCGGCCTGTCTGATCCTGGGATCCGGCCTTGGACACGGAATTGAATGCGGCCACCGACGCCTTGCGCTTCGCACGCTCGGCCGGTCGCTTCATGCCGTGACGATGGCTTCTCAAGGGACCGATTTTTGCCGGTTGGGACGAATTGGATGTCTTTCCTCGGCCCCGTTTGGCCGGCGGATCAGATCGGTATCGACGGCAAGGCAGAGCCGCTTGTGCTGCCTGTTGCCTGAGCGGCGGCTCTGAAACGAAAGTGTTCAGCGGTTCGCTGATATCGTCAGCTGTGGTCTGGGCGCCTGGGCGGCGCGCCGGGATGCATGGTCGCTTCAAGCGCGGAGGTATTCGATGAAGCTGCGACGCATCATGATTGCTGCATCCTCAGTCTTTCTGACGGCCTGCAATTCGACTGGCTACCGGACCGGCCCGTGGGGGACGCGCAGCGTCTATGGCCCAGCACCTGGTTACGCTGCGCCTTGGGATGCGCCGCCCTATAACGGTGTCGAGACGGAACCCTATTTCGATGACGGCGGCATGGATTCCTTCCAGACCGATGTCGCACCTCCCGCCGGACGCGTCGTGGTTGGACCACCGCCAGACCCTGTTGCCTCGGGGCCTGATTCCGCTCCGGAGCCTTATGAGGACGGCGAGCTTCCCCGGGAGGGAGAGGTGATCGAAGAGCGACCGCAGCCTGCTCGAAGGCTTGCGACAAACCAGCCCTCTGCCTCGCAGGCGATTCCACCCGCATCCAGCCCATCAGCCTACGCCGGGGCCTGGCGAGCTGTGGATGCCAGCGGAAAGGTCTGCAGGATCCAGCTCTCCACCACGTCCTCGATCGACCTCTACAAGGCCTCCGTGAGTGGTTGTGCCGGATCTCCGCTGCAATCCGTCAACCTCTGGAGCTTCTCAGGAGGCAATGTCACGCTGTACTCGCGTGAACGGGTCGTTGCCCGCCTTTCTGGTCAGGAGGCGAGCCTCTCGGGCTCGGTTGAAGAGGGTGGTGGCTCGCTTCGCATGACGCGGTGAGGAGGCGATCGATTTTGCATCGCGCCGCCGGAAACCAGCGCAATCCACGGCAAGCGGCGAACTCTCTCGCTAGAACATCGGCCCGAAAAGCGGATTGCGGTTTTCGGGGCAAAGCGATGCAATCACAGATGGTTAGATCATCGGGGCGGATACGATACCCGGTCCGATTCACCCGCAGCGAGAGGATGTCGATCGCCGATCCATGCTCACGCGCGGGAACTCTTTGCCCGATTGAGCGTTTGGTCGCCGCCCAGGCTGGTTGCGCCTTGCAGTTCGTCCGCGTCGGAATCGATCTGCTCGTGCGCCCCCGACCGTAAGGGCGTCATCTTGGAGCGATCGAGACCTGCCGATGTCGACTGTTAATTTCCGCTTCCCCGGGGTGCTCAATTCGAAGGAGCTGCTGGTTGCCGAGTCGATCCAGGCGCGTGCCTGGGATGCCGTCAGCCGCGACAACCGCCTCATCGGCGACGAGGCAGATGCTGCGAAAGCAAGACTTGGTGGCATCATCGTTCGCCTGATGAGCGATGGCTCCAAATCCATCAACACCCTTGCCGCTGAGGCGGTTCAGACCTTCCGGGAAAGTGTCGCCGGCCGATGAGGCCCCGGCGCAACGGGGGCAACGATGGGCCAGCGTCGGTTTCCGGCGCCTTGCGACTGCCGGGACCGTGACGCCGCACAGCCGACCTCCATCGCTGAACGATGGTGCAACCTGCGTTCTTGGCGCTTTCCAAACAGGAATCGTGACGTAAGATTCGGGCCTTACGCTCGGAATCAACGCCGGCGCCCCAGAAGCAGACGTCGGGAATGAGCCGGGTCATGGATGTGAAGAAGCCTGCGGCAGGCACGGGGCCGTTTGCGCCTCTCAACAACCTGACGTTCCGGGCCATCTGGCTGGCCGGGCTGATCTCGGGGTTGGGATGGCTGATCCAGACCATCGCCATGAGCTGGCTGATGGCGACCATCACGCCCTCCAGCGTCATGGTGGCCTTGGTTCAGGCCGCGACGAACCTGCCCGCTTTCATTCTGTCGATTTTCGCCGGGGCCATCGTCGACAATTTCAATCGGCGCAAGGTGATGCTGATGGCGCGGTCCCTGATGGCCGTGACCGCTGCCGCGCTGACGATCCTCGTCGCGCTCGGCATGATCAACCCCTGGATCATCCTGTTCTTCAGCTTCCTCGCGGGCTGCGGCATCGCCTTCAACGACCCGGCCTGGCAAGCATCCGTGGGCGATATCGTCGATCGAAAGGATCTCGCCGCGGCCGTGACGCTGACATCCGTCGGGTTCAACACCGTGCGCAGCGTGGGGCCAGCGCTCGGGGGCATCATTCTCGCGACTTTTGGCCCCCTGACGGCGTTTTGCCTGTACACGCTGGGCCATCTCGCGCCGCTGATCGTGGTCTGGCGCTCCAGGTGGAAAGTTCCCGCCTCGAGGCTGCCACCCGAAGCGATGCTGACGGCGATCTCCGACGGAATTCGCTTCACGTCGCTGTCTTCGGAGATCAAGACGGCGATGGCACGCGGCTTCCTGTTCGGGCTCGCGGGCATCGCCATCCTCGCACTCCTCCCGCTGGTGGTCCGTGATCAGCTCAAGCAGGGAGCCGTTGCCTATGGCACCCTCATGGCCGGCTTCGGCGCGGGAGCGTTGCTGGCGGGCCTGACCTCGACGGCGCTCAGGCGAAAATTGTCGGACGAACAGCTGCTGAAGCTCGCTTGCCTCGCCTGCGCGACATGCACGATCAGTCTTTCGCTGACGAAAACCCCGGCTGTCGCGGCGGTTGCGCTCATGCTCGGCGGCGCCGGATGGGTCCTGGGATGGTCGGGCCTGAGCATCAGCGTGCAATGGGCGAGCCCCCGTTGGGTCGTCGGCCGGACGATTTCGCTGTATTACGCGCTCACCTCATTCGGGCTCGCCGCCGGGAGCTGGCTGTGGGGGATGGTCACCGAGAGCTATTCCCTGAGTTTTGCCCTGCAGGCGTCGAGCGCAGCCTCTCTTGGCGTCGCCGTTCTCGGGTTGCTCCTGCCCATCCATCAGCGCAAGGATTCCGATGTTTCGACGCACGAGACCTTCGAGGCGCCCGCCATCAACCTCGATCTGAAGCCACGCAGCGGTCCGATTGCCGTCAAGATCGAGTATCAGATCGCCGCCGACCAGATTGAGAACTTTCTTGCCTTGATGCTGCAGCGCCGGCGTGCCCAAGGGCGCAACGGCGCCCGCAGATGGATTCTGACGCGCAATCTGCGCAATACCGCAGTCTGGACCGAGTCCTTCCACACGCCCACCTGGCACGATTATCTGCGTTTCAATTACCGCCAGACTGCAGCCGACAGAGCGCTGAATGCCAGCCTCGTCGATCTGCATATGGGGCAGGAGGCGCCGGACGTGACCCTCGCGATCGAACGGCCGACCGCCACGCCTCGCAAGGCCGCTGTCTTCCGGCCCGACACCCCCCACAGCTGAAGGTCGCCATTCCTTGAAACCCACCGATCACTCGGGTGGCGCTCAGTTCTTCACGATCTCAAGCGGTTGCCAGGAGCCGTCGATGATCGCCGGCTTTCCCCGATAGGCACGGGCACGGAGCGGGAAGGGCCGCTGGGCGCCGGCAAGCCGTTGCTCTCCTTGTCCGTGCCGGACGAAGGTCAAAGCGGTGGACATTGAACCGGGTCTTGCGAGGCCCGATGGCTCGCTGTCACCAGGTTTTGTATCCTGGTGAACGACTGGTGGGCAGTCGGCGGCGAAGAAGACGGCTAGAGTCGCGGCATGAAGATGGCATCCTCCCAATTTGATCTGTTCGACAACGCGCCGGGATACCGGCAGACGCCACGACCGGTGCCGAGAAAGCGCAAGCCGGATACCGTGCCGCTGTCGCCCGGCGGCGATGACGAAGCGGCTGCCCAAAGGCTGGAGCAGACCGGCCGTTTCAAGGTGCTGCGCAAGCTCGTGCCTCGCCCTATCGTCCCGCGCGCGCAGAGCGCCTTCCCGCACCTCGCGCTGCTGGTCGATACGGAGACGACGGGCCTGCAGCATGCCCGGGACGAGATCATCGAAATTGGCGCCGTTGCTTTCACCTATGACGATGAGGGCGCGGTCGGGGATGTTGTCGGCATCTATAGCGGCTTGCGCCAGCCATCGGTGCCCATCCCCGCGGAGATCACGCGGCTGACGGGCATCACCGACGAGATGGTCGCCGGTCACGACATCGATATCGCGGCGCTCGATGCATTCATCGAACCTGCCGATCTCGTCATCGCCCATAATGCCGGGTTCGATCGCCCGTTCTGCGAGCGGCTGTCGCCAGCCTTCGCGTCAAAAGCCTGGGCCTGCTCCGTCACGGAAATTCGCTGGGCGGACCTGGGCTTTGAAGGCAACAAGCTCGGATATCTCGTCGGTCAGTCCGGGCTGTTCCACGAGGGCCACCGCGCAACGGATGACTGCAATGCCCTCCTGGAGGTCCTGGCGAGACCGGTGGGAGCCAGCGGAACGCGACCGTTCTCCGAGCTGTTGCGATCGAGCGCGCGCAGCAGAATCCGCATCTACGCGGAAAATGCACCCTTCGACATGAAGGATCACCTCAAGGGGCGCGGCTATCGATGGTCGGATGGGAGTGACGGAAGGCCCCGGGCCTGGTGGATCGAAATCGACGAAGAGCTCCATGACGAGGAGCTCCGCTATCTCCGCACCGACATCTATGGCTGGGCAGACGCCGAGCCGCTGACCCTGCGGCTGACGGCGCATGATCGATTTCGTGCGTGACCGGCGACTATCGAACCGCTCGCCACTGCCGACGTGCCAGCGATTTCGGCCCGCCAGGGCGTTTGGCCGCCTGAGGACGGCCTCGCGCGCGGAGCGGATGTACCCCTTGCCCGGAACCGGGCATTCGCGGACGGGGCGGGCAGCGTCGGCTGGCGAACCGACTGCGACATTCGCGGCGAGCCACTGAACGGTCAAAAGTGGCCCTTCTCAGACGCCGGGAACGTCCGCTCCCGGGCATTCTGGTTCGGCTGGCGATGGGGTGCGCGCCTTGCCTCCGCAGGCCGCCGGCCTGGTCGAGAAAGGCTGCCATCTGCGAGGTCATCCGCCCGCAACGGGTCCGGGTCCCGACGATGATGGTGTCGTAATTCTCAACCTCGGCGACAGGCACCGCACGGCTTCCAGCTGCAGTTCTGTACCGGCCCGACCGTCTCCCGCTTCGGCGCCGGCAAGGCCCGCCGAACCTCGAAGCCACCGAGGTCTCGGGCTTCGGCTCGGGCTCTCTAGTCGATGTCAAAGCGTGTTCAGCCCTAAGGTCCGGTTCCGGGCGACAGGCTAATGTCCGCAACTGGCGCTATGCCACCTCGAGGCTTCCACCCGCGACTAAGCATTGGATTGGATGGAAAACTGACATTCGCCCAACCTCTTCGGCAGATCGCATTGGTGCCAGGGGCGGACACTGGGCCATCGCCCCGGAACTGGGCATTCACACGCTCTTGAGCGGCGTCGGCTTTCGTTCAGCGAGAAAGCCGACGCCTTCCCCCCAAGGGAAACTAAGGCTCAACACGGCGATTTATCTAGGGGGATTCGTTCCGATGTCTCAAATCACGACTTGCCGCGTTAGCAGGAATGGACATTGCGCGATGTGGCTGGGGCGCTTTGTGGCCACCCTTTGAACGTCAGCGAAGTCCCTAACGCAGCCAAGCGAATGGCCAAGCTTAACGGCGGGCAGGTCATCCTAAGCGAAGAGGCAGAGCCTCACCTTGCCGCCTTGCCAATTCGAGGCCTTCGGCCGAATTCGACTAGCTTGAACTGTTCTGTCAATGCGCGTTCCGACCGAACTTGGCCCGATCTCTGGACGGGCATGCACGAGGGGAGGCTTCATTAAGCTATTGAATCAGATTGAGAATTAGAGCGTCATTCGAGATAATAGTGCGGACATAGGTCTTGCAAGAAGGTGCTGCCGACCAACAGGCGGCAGCACCTCTTTGAGACCGGTCATTATCCTTCCTTGCTTCGCGGATTGCTACTCACCGATCCGGAAAGCAATGAATTTGGCAACAGATTGCCGTCCCGCGAAATCCCTCCGCCGGTGCGTTCTGAATTCTGTTGCTGTCAGATTTCGCCGGTCTTAGCTCGGCGGCGACAACTCCGAAGGAGTTATACGATACCGGCCAGGCTCTTGATTTCCGCAGGCGAACGGTGCGGGAAGGCAACGCCAAGCTTCCATGGGAACATCAAATGGATCCACTGGTGAAGCTTGATGATGTACGTGTGCATTGATCCGGTGAGGTCGCGATACTCTTCCTTCGTGGTTACCAGGTCGAGCGCCTTATTGTAGCGATCGCCCAGTTCATGCATTCCGGTCAGGCCGAGGTCTTCCATGAATTCAAAGAGATGGAAGGTGCCGAACAGGAATTCCCTCGTGACGGTCACCATCTGATCGAGGCCGATGTTCTCGTGCAGCGAGCTTTTTTGAAAGCGGAAAATGATGTCCTGGCTGACGATCATGAGATACGCTTCCAAGTGAACAAGCACGCTGAAGACCTGCTTGCCCGAGCCGGCGCCGCTGTCTATCACGCCGGCGACGACCTTGCGCAGTTCCGGAGGCTCTTCAAGCCAGATCCGGTCGATATTGCTTTCAATGTCCTTGGCGACGTCGCGCCAATCCTTGACTTCTACATTTTTCATCTTACCACTCCTGAATGTTGACTTGGACGACGTGACGGACTGGGTTCGCCACGGTATCGGCCCAGACCTTGCTGCCAAGGTCACGAAGCGCGTCCAAATCCTCCTGAATGACTTCAGCGAACTGGTTGACGGTGGCGCTTTCGGTGATCTCGCCGTAGCAGAGGTTGATCTTCTGGCTGGGCTGGTAAAAGAACACCGATCCAAAGACACGGGGGACCATCACGCCAGGGCCATCGTAGCGAATTCGCGTAACCGCTCCCACCGTTTGACCTGACACGACGACGTGAGAGAAGATCGCTTGGGTCGGAACGGCCGCCTTGAGCACGCCGATCAGCCGCGCATTCCTTTCGAGCCAGCGAGCTCTTACCGTGAAATCGTATCGCGGCATGTAAAAACTGATTCCATTACCAGATGACATTGTCATTCCTTTGCTTCCTGGTGAGGGGCGGGGAGGGAAATCCGGCTAAATAGCCTTGAATTGCTTGACGCCCATGGCCCGGCTGACGAGCACGATAAAGGGGATCGCGATCAGGAACATGATGATGCCGTAAGCAGCGGCCAACGAGTCGTATTCGTTTGCCATGTAAGTAAACAGCTTCATGGCGAACATCTGGTTGTTTGACGTTCCAAGGAACGTGCTGATCGAGGCATCGTTGAAGACGGCGACGATCGCCATGACTGCGGCGATGACCGCGCCTCGACTGACCGCTCGCATGGTTGTTTCCATGAAGGCGCGAGTTCGCGACATGCCGAAAACGCGAGCGGCGTTCTCCACATCAGTATTGGCGTGCTGAAGAGAGCCGACAAAAGCCCGGTACATCAGAGGAAAGGCCACCGAAAGATAGGCGATGAAGAGGATCGTGATCGACCCAAGCAAATTGAACGATGCCGCCATGATCAGCATGGCGAACGCCATCACGCTGTGAGGAATAAAGATCGGCAAGACGGCAAGGAAATTGAGCGGTTTAAGCCATCCGGAACGACCCCGCGTGACGGCGACCGCCAGCAACATCGCCAGGACACCCGACACGATCATGACAGCCAGGCTGACGAAGGCGGATCTGCCAGCGGCCACAAGGTAATCTGAGCGAGACAAGGCCTCCTTAAACCATTCCAGACTGAACCCGGTCACGGGGTACGGTACGACGTTCTCATTGACCGATGCCACCGCCAGAAAGATGACTGGCAAGCAAATGATGAAGAGAACGAAGTATGTGAGCGTGCGACTTGCGATCATGCCCATGGCGAAATCCCTCCTTCAGACAACCTTGCGACGTGCCAGCCAA
Organism: Bosea sp. BIWAKO-01; assembly: GCF_001748145.1. Classification (NCBI taxonomy): domain Bacteria; kingdom Pseudomonadati; phylum Pseudomonadota; class Alphaproteobacteria; order Hyphomicrobiales; family Alloboseaceae; genus Allobosea; species Allobosea sp. BIWAKO-01. The sequence goes on along the minus strand of NZ_BCQA01000001.1, from coordinate 6,275,411 downwards.
TATTGAATGGTGAGGATGATGCCGCCGCTGATCATCAACAAGATAACCGACAGGCTGGCAGCAAGTGGCCAGTTGGCGCCAGAAAGACCCGATGATGATTGGTAGATCTGCGTCGAAATCATGTTGATGCGCCCTCGTCCAAGTAGCATCGGAACTTCGAAGGCAGCGATGCTTGGAGGCAAGGTGAAGACGATGCAGGTCAAGATGCCTGGCATCGATAGTGGCAGGTGGACGTGGTAAAGCCTCTGCCATCGGTTGGCGCCGAAGCAAGCTGCGGCATCTCTGTAGTAGTGCGGTATTTGCTCGAATTGAGAAAGCAGGACGAGGATGGTGATCGGGAGTGCCGTATAGACAAGGCCGATCACGATCGCCAATTCGGTTCCCATGAATATAATGGGGCTTGTAATCAGTCCGGCGCCTTTCATCATTTCGTTCAGCGGCCCGGCCGGCGCGAGGATGATCGACAGTGCAAATATCTTCACGATGAAGCTGACCATGTACACGGCCAGGATCACCGAAACGATCGTGTCCTTCTTCTTCTCGTTTCGGGAGATGTGAAACGCGACGAGATATCCGATGACGATGCAGACGATCGTTGACGTAATTCCGAGATAAATGCTCCGAACTACGGATCGATAAGCGAAAGGCGTTGTAAACACGGACCAGTAATTGCTTGACGTCAATGGAAATTGATAGAGAGATCGCGGATCTGAAGACGAAAAACTGACGAAGACAACCCAGATCACACTGGCGCAGAATAAAGCGATCAGCGGAAGCGCCGGAAGCGCGAGAAGACCGACCCTACTCTTCATCGGCCGCCCCCCTTTGCATCACTGCGGACGATCCGCAGGTCACGGTAATTGACGAAGAGGTCCACCCGATCCCCAATTCCATGATCGAACCCATCGCGTGCACGGATCGTGCAGAACGTATCCAGTCCGAATTCCGGAATGACCAAGGTTAATCTGTATTGATCACCCCGATAGATGATCGAAACGATCTCTGCCGGAAGGTGGAGGCCTGGGCGAGTATCCGCTGTGCCGATCGAAACATCCTCTGGGCGGACGAGCACGCTGTCTCCGCCGGCGACGGTGTCGGAGCCGAGTGCCGCCCGAAGAGAGGACATAACGGCTTCCGAGAAACGTCTGGTCGGCCAGATGTTCGCCTCACCCAATGTCTTTGCCGTCACGGCGAAATCAGGATCGCGATAAAGACGGTTCGGATTGTCGATCTCCACGATCCGGCCGCCGTCCATGACGGCGATTCGGTTCGACATCGATAATGCCTCGGACCGATCGTGGGTCACGTAGAGGACCGACAGCTTAAGCTTGCGCTGAAGGTTCATCAGTTCGACGCACATGTTTTCCCGAAGCTGTGCGTCCAGATTGGATAAAGGCTCATCGAGAAGCATGACGTCCGGCTCGGTGACGATGGCGCGCGCAAGCCCGACCCTTTGTTGCTGGCCGCCGCTGAGTTCCTTTGGGTGCTTGTGCTTGAATTCTTGAAGTCCGATCAGGTCGAGTACTGCCTCGACCTTTGCTGCGCGTTCAGCGACGGGCATTGCCCGTTTCATTTTGAGGCCGAAGCCGATATTGTCGAATACGTCCATATGCGGAAAAAGCGCATAGTTCTGGAACACCATGGAGATGTTCCTTTTCTCTGGTCCGACGTTTGTGACGTCCTTGCCGTTCACGGAAATCGTTCCAGAGCTTGCGTTGAGAAGGCCGGCGAGCAGCTTCAGCGTGGTCGTTTTTCCGCAACCACTGCGGCCCAGGAGCGAAACGAATTCACCTTTGCCGATTTGCAGGTTCAGTTTATCAATGCTGCCGCGTCCGATCGCATCGTATTTGAACGATATATCCTTCAATTCTACCTGTAGATCAGACATGCGCTCCCCTTCGATCTCATGCATCCGCACGTGTGCGCGGATGCGTGACTACGAGTTTTATTAATTTTCGACTGCGGCCAGGAAAGCTTTCCCGAGTTCCGACGAGATCGGCGTGATCTTCTGCCACGGAAGCTGCATGATCTTGGCGACGTTTTCCTCGCCTTGCGTAATTTGCCCGTCAAAGCTGGGGCTCAATTGCGTAGAGGCGTTCACCGGCCCGTAATATCCGCACTCGGCGAAGGCTTTCTGGTTGCTCTTGTCCAGCATCGAATCGATGAGCTTGTGGGCCCAGTAGTTGTTCTTCGTCTTGGTAACGCCGGCCTCGGTGGTGAGGATGTACGAGCCTTCCTTTGGCGCGGCCCATTTGATGTTGAGCCTGTATCGCTTCGCCATGGCGATTGCCACGTTCTGAGGTCCAACAGTCAGAGAACTGCGCGGATCGTCGACAAATGAGGACTGCATGGCGCCGGCACTCGGCAGCACGGTTCCGAGCTTGGGCTTCAGCTTGGTGCGCATCAACTCGACGACTTTGTCATAGTCCGAGAGCTTGGTCGGCCAATCGCCGTTGACGGACTTGGCCATGATGGCTAGCCACGCAACGGTGTTCTGAGTGTCCGGCATCCGAACGTTCACGATGCTAGGTGTGGAATCCGCGGTAAGATCAAACCACGAGCCAGGCGGTGTCTTCCAGAGATCGCCGTTATAGATCAGTCCCGTCGGATTGTAGGTGAATACCACCGAGTAACGCTTGCCCTCATCTGTGCCGATATTCACCAACGACTTGTAAAGGTCGGGTAGATTAGTGAGTTTCGTCGGGTCGATATTGGTCAGGACGCCGAAATCATGCGCCGCTTTCATGTCCGACTGACCGGCAACGAAGACATCCAGATCGGGATTGTCGCCTTGGGCCTGCAGCTTGGCGAGCGGCGGCTGGGTTGTGACGAGATTGACCTTTATTCCCGTCGCTGATTCGAAGGTGGGGACGAGCGTCTTTCTGATACAGGCCTCGTAGACGCCGGAGAATGCGTTCACGGTGAGAGATTTCGGCTTTGCCGGCTCTTGTGCGGCTGCCAAAGAGATACCGGATGCCGAAACAGCAAGCGCGGAAGCCAGCATGGCCAAAGAGCGCCGCCTTTCGATTGTGCCTCCCAGTCCTGCTGTCCTGCCTGACGTTGGTTTGGTCATTTTCGTTCACCTCGGTTGTTATTATGAGCGCAGGCTACCGGCCGCTAATTGGCATGGCCAATTCAGTTTTCTTTGCAACCTATGCCCAGAGAGAATGTGTCGCCTCCGCGATAGGCGGAAAGCGGATGAGGCAAAAAATGGTAAGAAAGAGCGGAAAAATGGGCTCGTTGCGAGGAAGTCGCGTCGTTTGGACCGTTGCTCCACTCTACGTGCGGTGACTAAAGCTGCCTATTTGGTCGTCTTCGGCCTACCGAAGCGGCGAGCTGCACAAAAAAGGAATGCCTTGGCGTTTACGAATGAGTGTCGCGGCTCCAGATCGTTGGGGGCCATATCGCCGGTCGTGTCCCCGATGGTGGTGTAGCTTCTATTAGACACGACGCTTGCCGGCTGGGCCGGGACGGTCAGGCCGCCAGAGTTGGCATGCCGACGATGGGATCATCGCCCAATGGGGGGTGCTTTCCAGCGTAATGTAGGTCCGTCGCCACGCCGCGGATTGTCAGGGAATTTGCTGGGGGGAAGTCAATCGCTGTAGCCACGTTGATGCAACCGCTCTGATCGCTTCCAAAAATTCGGTGACGAGAAGTGAATTACGAAGCGTTGGACTTGAAATCACACGATAGTCCCAAGGGATCTCAGGTTGGAAAGGTTTCCAGACGATGGGCGAGTGTGCGTCGATCAATGCGAAAGGATGGACGACGGAAATTCCGACCCCTACTCCGACCAGTTCCACAAGCGTTGGTGTCGTCGTCACGATGGCGCGCGCATAAATTTTCACGCCGCACTCGCTGAGCACATGATCGACGCGAGATTGCATAGGGCTATCGCTCTCGAAACCAACGCAGTCGTAGTTTAGCAAGTCCAACGCGCCGACGTGAGACCTGCTGTTGAGGGGATGGGCAACGGGCATGATGCAGATCATCGGCGCGGTCGCGATGTTGACACCAGCACCAGAGATCAGGTCATGGACGATCGCGAGATCGAGGCGCCCTGAATTGACCCAGCTTCGGAGGATCACCGAATCCTTCACAACGATGTTGAGATCAAAGTCTCGCTGTTCGCGCTCGACATGGGCGAGAACGTCCGCGATGAATCTGGAGCCCAGAAGGGGCGGTACTCCGATCCGAACGGTTCGCCGCGATGTGCGGGACACCGACTCCATGATTCGATAAATGTTATTCGCCTGATCAAAGAGCGCGTGGACATCTTCATACATGATCATCGCAGTCGGCGTGGGCGATATGCCTCGCCCTTCGCGAACAAACAATTCGGTGCCGATAGAGGCTTCGAGAATTTGGATGTACTTGCTGACGGAGGGTTGCGACAGGTTGAGCAGTCGCCCGGCACCCGTCATGGAGCCGGTCTTCATGACCGCGTGGAAGACCTCTATCAGATATAGATTCCTGAACTTCATTCGGGCTCCCCAAACGTGCGTGTCAGGCGCTGTGACGACTCATTCTCGATAGCAGAGCAGGCGACCGGAACGCGCTAGAATGATGCTGGTAGCCGGATATTTCGTAGGTTGAAACGGCGGCGCTGGTTGCCGAGCAGTGCAGATGGGTCGGGAGCCGACGCCAGGCGAGCACCTTGGCAACGTCTGCTTCCGGGCAACCGTCCAATGTCCGTTCATGGCGCGGATCGGCAGAAACTGGGTGTGTCGCCGAACTACCGCTAACCACCGAGGCTGTGTGGAAACGGGCTGATCTGGTAGGCTTTCTGGAGCGATCCGAGGGCTTGCATGGCGCGCTACATCGAAGGCGAGACCCGGCTGCAGAGACTGCTCCTGCCCGACTGTCTTGAGGACTACGTCAGCGAAGATAATCCGGTCCGGGTGGTGGATGTCTTCATCGACGAACTCGATCTGGGAACGATGGGCTTTGCCGGCCCGGCCTCGACGGGGCGGCCTGGATACCACCCCGCTACCCTTCTCAAGCTGTACCTCTACGGCTACCTCAACCAGGTTCAGTCGAGCCGCCGGCTGGAGCGCGAGGCCGGCCGCAACGTCGAGGTGATGTGGCTGACGGGCAAGCTTGCGCCCGACTTCAAGACCATCGCCGACTTTCGCCGTGACAATGGGGCTGCGATCCGGGCTGCCTGCGCGCAGTTCGTCGTGCTGTGCCGCCAACTCGGCCTTCTGGCAGGCGGCACCGTGGCCGTGGACGGCAGCCGGTTCAAGGCCGTCAACACGCGCGACAAGAACTTCACGCCCGGCGCGATCCGTCGCCGGATGGAGCAGGTGGAGGCAAGCATCGCACGCTATCTGTCGCTGCTCGATACGGCCGACCGGCAGGAGGATGACGTCGCGCAGATGCGCAGCATCCGCCTCAAGGACCGGCTTGATCGCCTGCGTCAGCAGATGCGTGACCTCCAGGCGATGGACCACGTCGTCGCGGTGGCGCCAGACCGTCAGGTCTCGCTGACCGATCCCGACGCCCGCGCCATGGCCACCAACGGCAAGGGCACTGGCCTCGTCGGCTACAACGTTCAGGCGGCGGTCGACGCCAAACATCATCTGATCGTGGCTCATGAGGTCACCAACATCGGCCACGACCGCAGCCAGCTCGCCAGCATGGGGCGTCAGGCAAAGGATGCGACAGGAGCCGGTGCGCTGACTGTGCTGGCCGATCGCGGCTACTTCTCAGGCGAGGAGGTCCTGGCCTGCGACGAGATCGGCATCTCCGCCATCGTCCCCAAGCCCCTGACATCAGGGGCCAAAGCCGACGGGCGCTGGGGCAAGCAGGACTTCACCTACGATGCTCCGAGCGACACCTATCGCTGTCCCGCCGGCGAGACGCTCACATGGCGCTTCTCATCGGTCGAGAAGGATCTGACACTCCATACCTACTGGGCCGACGGCTGCGGAGCCTGCCTGGTCAAAGACCAATGCACCACCGGCAAGCAGCGCCGCATCAAGCGCTGGGAGCACGAGGTGGTGATCGAGGCCATGCAGCGCCGGCTCGATCGCATGCCCGACGCCATGCGGATCCGAAGGCGCACGGTCGAGCACGTCTTCGGCACGATCAAGGACTGGATGGGCCGAAGTCACTTCCTGACCCGCCACCTCCCCAATGTCGGAACCGAGATGAGCCTCCATGTGCTGGCCTACAATCTCAAGCGGGCCATCGCCATCCTCGGCGCGGCGACGTTGATGAAGGCCATGAGAGCCTGACCCTCAGACCCTGTCGCATCGTCAGAGCACGACCCTGAAAGACGTTTCCACACGGCCTCCACCCAAAGCCGTCGCACCTTGCGGAGGCTTACAGAGCGTTCTTGGGGTCGAATAGCATCCCAATCGCTAGAAGAAGCGCCGCGAGGCCGATCGGGTTTAAGATAAACAGGACCACAAGCGCCTGCACGATTGTGAATGCGAGTACCCCAAGGACGCCGCGCCAATCCAAAACTTGGGCTCCGCAATACGATAAAGGCTTATCCCGTTCGCTCAGGCGCATACCGGATATGGCTCGGGCAAGACGCGCCGAAGGATGGCAGATGGCCGCCCCGGAGGCGGGGAGAGCCGCCTCGGCTGCCGCTCTTTGGCGCTGACGAGAGCAGTTCTGCGCAGGCTCGGGCGTGAACCCGGAGGTCGGTGCCCGGAGATCCGCAGGCTCGTGGTTTAAGGCCGGCGAGCGGGCTGTGCTCTTTTCGCTTGGGGCGCGGTCAGAAGACATTCCACTTGACGCTGAATCCGGGCAGCGACAGTGTTACTGCATGCTCTGGAACCGGAATCTTTGTGACCGACGCCGACGCCGCTCGACCCAAGCGGCAGCTCTTCGGGCTGCGCGTCGCTCAGCGTCCTTCCGCATGGTGACTGCCTCGCCGTAGGCCCACCCGCAGAAGCGGCCCGGCCCGCGTTCCTGAACCTCCGCAGCCCTCGGCTCCGGGGGTTTTCTTTTGCCCAAACCCATAAGGACATCACCATGAGCATTCGCGTCGGCATTGTTGGGATCAGCGGTTTTGGCGGCGGCGAGGCGTTGCGCCTGATCGCGAGCCATCCGTCTTTCGAGCTGGTCTACGCTGCGGGCGAAAGCAGCGCCGGCAGCCGCTTGGTGGATCGCTTCCCCGGTGTGCCGGGCAAGCTGGCCGAGTTGGTGATCGAGAAATGGGACCCTGCGACCTTGCCGAAGCTCGACGTGCTGTTCGCGTCGCTGCCTACGGGCGCCTCGGCCGAGGCTCTCGCTCGCGTGCCCAAGGATGTGAAGATCGTCGATATCGGCGGCGACCACCGTTACGTGGAGGGCTGGGCGTATGGCCTGGCCGACATATGGCCTGCCCAGATCAAGGGGCAGACCCGCATTGCCAATCCCGGCTGCTTCCCCGCCGCGACGCTGATCGCGCTGGCGCCGCTGCTGGCCGACGGGCTGATCGAGCCGGGTAATATCGTGATCGACGTCAAGACGGGCATCTCCGGAGCAGGCCGGGGTGGCGACAGCATGTTCGGCTACGCCGAGAGCAATGAGAACCTGATCCCCTACGGTCTGCTCAACCACGTCCACATGCCCGAGATCGCCAAGACGATCGAGCGGTTGAGTGGCGGCAACGCAGCCGGGCTGGTGTTCACGCCGCACTTGGTGCCGATGACGCGCGGCATTCTCGCCACCATCTACTGCCGCGGCCGCGCCACCACGGACCAGTGCCTGGACGCGGCGCGGCGCTTCTATGCCGGGCGTTCGTTCGTCCGCGTGACCGCCAAGCCGCCACAGACCAAATGGGCTACCGGCTCGAACCTCGCGTTCGTCAGCTATGGGGCCGATCCCGAGCGCAACCTGGTTATCGCGATGGGGGTGGTCGATAATCTTGGCAAGGGCGCGGCAGGTCAGGCGGTGCAGAATGCGAACCTGATCTGCGGTCTGCCTGAAACGACCGGGTTGGACGGCGCGCCTGTGTGGCCTTGATGATGGCGGGCGCCGAAGGAGCTATTCAATCCGCCTCGTGCCGCCTCGTGCGTCCGATGGTTCAGGCTACGGCGAGCGGGCTGTCCTTGTCCTCAATCAAGGGGCAACGCCCGTTCCCCACCCAACTCAGACGTTGGCGGCGCGTCTCCGGAATCGCCCCATAGCGGACGTCACTTCGAGCATGGAGCAGGCGGGAACGGTCGACCGATCTTCGGCCTCACCCTACGCAGGTCATCAATTGCGCCACTCGCGGGACAGGAGGGCGTAGAGCAGATCGTCCCGCCAAACATCACCCACACGCAGATTGTCTCGCAGCACCCCTTCGCGACTGAAGCCCAGTTTCTCGACCAGCCCGATCGACGCGCTGTTGTCGGGATGGATAAAGGCTTGAATGCGGTGCAGGCCAAGTTCGGCAAAACAGAAATCAAGCATGGCCGTAACGGCCTCTGCGGCCAGACCCTGCCGATGCCGAGCGGGGTTGATCATATAGCCGATGCTGGCGCGCCTGCTGCGAATGTGACCATCGTGGTAATTGACCAGCCCCAGGCATCGATCATCGGCCTCGTCGGCCACCGCCCAAAATCGATAGTAGGATGGCGTGCAATCGATGAAATTGCGCACCGAGCGCTCGGTTTCGACGCGCTTTGTGTAGACCGGCTGGTTCCAAAACCGCATTGTCTCGGGATCGGCGAAGCATTTGTGCATCTCGTCCGCATCATCGGCGCGAAACTGGCGCAAGCGCAGGCGAGCGGTCGAGAGCGTGGGATGGGGTATGGGGCGCTTAGCCATAGGAGCGAGCCTCACGAAACGATCAGCCAGCAAAGGCCGAGTTGGCCAGCCCACGTCAATCGTAAGGTCCGCTCCCCGCCGAGGCTGTGTGGAAACGGGCTGATCTGGTAGGCTTTCTGGAGCGATCCGAGGGCTTGCATGGCGCGCTACATCGAAGGCGAGACCCGGCTGCAGAGACTGCTCCTGCCCGACTGTCTTGAGGACTACGTCAGCGAAGATAATCCGGTCCGGGTGGTGGATGTCTTCATCGACGAACTCGATCTGGGAACGATGGGCTTTGCCGGCCCGGCCTCGACGGGGCGGCCTGGATACCACCCCGCTACCCTTCTCAAGCTGTACCTCTACGGCTACCTCAACCAGGTTCAGTCGAGCCGCCGGCTGGAGCGCGAGGCCGGCCGCAACGTCGAGGTGATGTGGCTGACGGGCAAGCTTGCGCCCGACTTCAAGACCATCGCCGACTTTCGCCGTGACAATGGGGCTGCGATCCGGGCTGCCTGCGCGCAGTTCGTCGTGCTGTGCCGCCAACTCGGCCTTCTGGCAGGCGGCACCGTGGCCGTGGACGGCAGCCGGTTCAAGGCCGTCAACACGCGCGACAAGAACTTCACGCCCGGCGCGATCCGTCGCCGGATGGAGCAGGTGGAGGCAAGCATCGCACGCTATCTGTCGCTGCTCGATACGGCCGACCGGCAGGAGGATGACGTCGCGCAGATGCGCAGCATCCGCCTCAAGGACCGGCTTGATCGCCTGCGTCAGCAGATGCGTGACCTCCAGGCGATGGACCACGTCGTCGCGGTGGCGCCAGACCGTCAGGTCTCGCTGACCGATCCCGACGCCCGCGCCATGGCCACCAACGGCAAGGGCACTGGCCTCGTCGGCTACAACGTTCAGGCGGCGGTCGACGCCAAACATCATCTGATCGTGGCTCATGAGGTCACCAACATCGGCCACGACCGCAGCCAGCTCGCCAGCATGGGGCGTCAGGCAAAGGATGCGACAGGAGCCGGTGCGCTGACTGTGCTGGCCGATCGCGGCTACTTCTCAGGCGAGGAGGTCCTGGCCTGCGACGAGATCGGCATCTCCGCCATCGTCCCCAAGCCCCTGACATCAGGGGCCAAAGCCGACGGGCGCTGGGGCAAGCAGGACTTCACCTACGATGCTCCGAGCGACACCTATCGCTGTCCCGCCGGCGAGACGCTCACATGGCGCTTCTCATCGGTCGAGAAGGATCTGACACTCCATACCTACTGGGCCGACGGCTGCGGAGCCTGCCTGGTCAAAGACCAATGCACCACCGGCAAGCAGCGCCGCATCAAGCGCTGGGAGCACGAGGTGGTGATCGAGGCCATGCAGCGCCGGCTCGATCGCATGCCCGACGCCATGCGGATCCGAAGGCGCACGGTCGAGCACGTCTTCGGCACGATCAAGGACTGGATGGGCCGAAGTCACTTCCTGACCCGCCACCTCCCCAATGTCGGAACCGAGATGAGCCTCCATGTGCTGGCCTACAATCTCAAGCGGGCCATCGCCATCCTCGGCGCGGCGACGTTGATGAAGGCCATGAGAGCCTGACCCTCAGACCCTGTCGCATCGTCAGAGCACGACCCTGAAAGACGTTTCCACACGGCCTCCGCCCATCGCGGACATGTGCGATCGGTCCTCGCAACGTCTCAAAACGCCCCCTTGCGGACGTACAGCGCGCCCCGGCGTGTCAACATCATCGGCGAAAATTATGATCTCAGTGCCAGTTCACCTCGAACGCTGCAACGGGATGCACGAAGCCTTTCAAGGCTTTATGACCAAGAGAAACGAGGGGGAATCGGTTCAAAACCAAAGCCGATACCGCTCCCGACACGACGATGGTGTCCGGTTCAGCCGCCTGACATAGGCGAGCCGCAGTCTGAACTGTCGCTCCGAACAGGTCATTACTGTCGGCAACGGGCTCACCAGCGTCTAACCCGATCCGCACCCGTAACTTCTCCTTGCTCGCGAGGTTGAAGGCATCAAAGGCCTGCTGAATTGAACGAGCACAATCCACCGCTGCAACGACGTCATCGAAAGAAGCCATGATCCCATCCCCGGTGTGCTTGACCTCGCGTCCCCCCTTGTCGTTGAGGGAGCGGCGCACCAAGGAATCATGGGCTCTGGTCATCTCAACCGCCCTTAGATCGCCTAGCCTTGCGGTCATGCCGGTCGAGTCGACAATGTCGGTGAACATGATGGCGCGTAAGGCCGGATCAAACATTGCATGAGGGCTGTCGCCTTTTGGAGCTGGGTCCGAGACGCGACCGAGAAAGGCTTCGACAGCGGAAAGATCTACCTCGATGACATCTTTGGCTAAATCTCCGTGAGCCTCGTCATGCACCCGCATTGCTGCCTGGATGTCAGGTGCGTCTATGAGGCAGAAGCCTGTACCCCTTGCTTCGTCGAACCAATAAGTCAGAAATCGTACGCCGTAACGCTCCTGCACCTCCAAATCCTTGCGATGGGCTTCGGCGATATCTGCTGCGGTCAGACCCCTCAAGTTATGTCGATCAAGAAAAATGGGCATCCTTCTCTCCGTCCCGACATTCCGGCGAAAGGCGAGGATTGAGCCCCCCGCAAGGCTAATACACGAAAACGGAGTGATGGGCTCTTGCTCTGTGATGGCCGACCTAATCAGACTGCTCTCGATCGTCAGCTCTAACTTAGGTCCACAGACAAGTGTTGGCGGCGGTTGAAGGTCCTGAGATGGGGTATCGCGAATACGCGTGGCGATTTCCGCTATCCACCGAGGCTGTGTGGAAACGGGCTGATCTGGTAGGCTTTCTGGAGCGATCCGAGGGCTTGCATGGCGCGCTACATCGAAGGCGAGACCCGGCTGCAGAGACTGCTCCTGCCCGACTGTCTTGAGGACTACGTCAGCGAAGATAATCCGGTCCGGGTGGTGGATGTCTTCATCGACGAACTCGATCTGGGAACGATGGGCTTTGCCGGCCCGGCCTCGACGGGGCGGCCTGGATACCACCCCGCTACCCTTCTCAAGCTGTACCTCTACGGCTACCTCAACCAGGTTCAGTCGAGCCGCCGGCTGGAGCGCGAGGCCGGCCGCAACGTCGAGGTGATGTGGCTGACGGGCAAGCTTGCGCCCGACTTCAAGACCATCGCCGACTTTCGCCGTGACAATGGGGCTGCGATCCGGGCTGCCTGCGCGCAGTTCGTCGTGCTGTGCCGCCAACTCGGCCTTCTGGCAGGCGGCACCGTGGCCGTGGACGGCAGCCGGTTCAAGGCCGTCAACACGCGCGACAAGAACTTCACGCCCGGCGCGATCCGTCGCCGGATGGAGCAGGTGGAGGCAAGCATCGCACGCTATCTGTCGCTGCTCGATACGGCCGACCGGCAGGAGGATGACGTCGCGCAGATGCGCAGCATCCGCCTCAAGGACCGGCTTGATCGCCTGCGTCAGCAGATGCGTGACCTCCAGGCGATGGACCACGTCGTCGCGGTGGCGCCAGACCGTCAGGTCTCGCTGACCGATCCCGACGCCCGCGCCATGGCCACCAACGGCAAGGGCACTGGCCTCGTCGGCTACAACGTTCAGGCGGCGGTCGACGCCAAACATCATCTGATCGTGGCTCATGAGGTCACCAACATCGGCCACGACCGCAGCCAGCTCGCCAGCATGGGGCGTCAGGCAAAGGATGCGACAGGAGCCGGTGCGCTGACTGTGCTGGCCGATCGCGGCTACTTCTCAGGCGAGGAGGTCCTGGCCTGCGACGAGATCGGCATCTCCGCCATCGTCCCCAAGCCCCTGACATCAGGGGCCAAAGCCGACGGGCGCTGGGGCAAGCAGGACTTCACCTACGATGCTCCGAGCGACACCTATCGCTGTCCCGCCGGCGAGACGCTCACATGGCGCTTCTCATCGGTCGAGAAGGATCTGACACTCCATACCTACTGGGCCGACGGCTGCGGAGCCTGCCTGGTCAAAGACCAATGCACCACCGGCAAGCAGCGCCGCATCAAGCGCTGGGAGCACGAGGTGGTGATCGAGGCCATGCAGCGCCGGCTCGATCGCATGCCCGACGCCATGCGGATCCGAAGGCGCACGGTCGAGCACGTCTTCGGCACGATCAAGGACTGGATGGGCCGAAGTCACTTCCTGACCCGCCACCTCCCCAATGTCGGAACCGAGATGAGCCTCCATGTGCTGGCCTACAATCTCAAGCGGGCCATCGCCATCCTCGGCGCGGCGACGTTGATGAAGGCCATGAGAGCCTGACCCTCAGACCCTGTCGCATCGTCAGAGCACGACCCTGAAAGACGTTTCCACACGGCCTCCACCCGACCCAGACGGTGGCCTCGCGTCGTCGCCACTTCCGGAATCGACCCCACCTCTGACATTCGCGATGTCAGCTCCCGCTCAACGATGGCTCGATGCCACCTCGACCGAATGCGCCCTCACCGCGGAGGGCAGCTCCGTGCCATTTCGGTTTGGTCCCTGGCCTGCAAAGCTTCGCCCCAGTCTCGCAAGCTGATCAGAACGGGTTCCAGCGTGCGGCCAAACTCGCTCAATTCGTATTCAACGCGCGGGGGCACCTCCGGGTAGACGGTGCGGCATACGACGCCATCGGCCTCGAGCTCGCGGAGTTGGATCGTCACCATCCTGGCCGTGGCGTTCGGCGTCAGGCGGCACAGCGCATTGAAGCGCAATCGTCCTTGGAGAAGGTGGAACACCAGCACGGGTTTCCAGATTCCACCCAGCACGCTGAGCGTCGCCTCGACTGCGCAGCCCGTCCGGGTCGCCTTGCGGCGTGCCTGCCTGACAGTATCATTCATGATAGTACATGTGCCTTTTGATCGTACTTACGGATATGTCCTTACCTCCCTAGGTCTGGCGCGCCAACACAGACCAAGGAGACGGCATTGCGCGCTTATCGAATGAACGGAACGAACGCCCCGCTGACACTGCACGAGACCGTCGCACCGACGCCGGGCCCAGGAGAGGTGCTCGTCGACCTCAAGGCGGCCACGCTCAACTATCGGGACCTGATCGTCAGGGAAGGGCGCTATGGCGGGGACCAGAAGCACGATCTCATCCCGCTTTCCGACGGCGCCGGCATCGTGACCCAGGTTGGAGACGGCGTGTCGCGCGATCGGATTGGCGAGCGCGTCGTGCTCGGCTTCATGCCTGGCTGGCTGGACGGCTCATTCTCGGCCCGCAAGCAGGCGACCGCGCTCGGCGGCGGATTCGTTGATGGCGTGCTCGCCGAGCAGATCGTCCTGCCGGCTGCCGCTGCGGTCCCATTCCCTGATGCCTGGAGCTTCGAAGAGGCTGCGGCATACCCCTGTGCGGGCGTGACGGCCTGGAACTGCCTGTTCGGCGGCCGTGGCTTGCGCCCCGGTGACAGCGTTCTGATAGAAGGCACCGGCGGCGTATCGACCTTCGCACTGCAATTCGCCCGGGCCGCCGGGGCTCGTGTGATTGTCACCTCGAGTTCCGACGAGAAATTGGCCTGGGCCCGCAAGCTGGGTGCGGCAGCGACGATCAACTACCGCACCACGCCGAATTGGGGGGAGGTTGCCGCGGGCATGGCCGGCGGAGAGGGCGTGGACTTTGTGGTCGAGGTTGGTGGCTCCGGGACCTTGAACGAGGCGCTTCGAGCGGCTCGGCACGGGGGCGAAATTGCGCTCGTCGGCGTTCTCACGGGCGTCGCGGGCGAGATCAACACCGGCGCGATCCTGATGAAGGCCATCAATCTCCGCGGGGTTTACGTTGGCTCCGTCGCCGATCTGGAAGCCGCGATGGCGACAGGGGTCAGGCCGCTCGTCGACGAGATTTTTGCCTTCGAGGCGGCGCAGGAGGCGTTCGACCGGCTGCGCAGCGGGCAGCATCGCGGAAAGGTCGCCATCACCATTTCAGCCTGACCGTTCAGGCCGACTTGCGATCCGCTTCTGAAACAGCAGAGGCGGATACGCTTCGTGGAGTGCTCCCGGACATTTGCAGGCGAGGCGAGCAGCGTCGGCTGGCGACCCTTAGGCGACGTTGCGAGCATCCGGTTCAGGGCTGAGCGGGTGGCCCCTTACACGCGCGCAGCGATCTCAATGAAGCTCGCTTTCGCGGAGGGCGCGGAGGAATGCTCCCAGGAGCGCACGGGCTGGAGAGGTCGCAAGTCCTTTGAAGCATTTCGAGTTTTGATCGTCTGCGCGCATAGAGGCCCGGCAAATGGTTCGGCCGTCATATTTGCCAGTGGCTTGCCATTCCCACCCCGGTAGCCGCCACTGAACAAGTTCTATAACTAGGTCTAGCGACTTTGTAACATGTCGGGACGTTTGCCAGATCGTCATTCCGGCAATATGCCATCGGCCGTCTCTGCCCAAAGTAAATCCCATTGCATTCAGAACATCGGAATCCAGATTAGGGTCGAAACCTTCGCCATTTTCAACATTCTCGATGAGTTTTTCTGTGATCACCACAGGCATCTCCGCGAATTTTCTTGCTAGACGCGCGTTCCCAATCTCTCATCACTGCAGCCCATGCAGCGATAGCTCGTCCCGACCACCTCCCAATCGCTACTATCTTCCGAGCGTAAGAGCCGGAGGCATTTCGGACAGCGCCGTTCGTCCCCCGCTGCGTCGAAATCATACGCGGGCCCGACATATGCGCAGATCATATGATGCAGAATCGCGTGCTCACTCGAAAGACTGGAACCGCAGATGCCGCATGGAGCCTGGGCTGGTTCGTTTGGCATGAGTGGGCTCAATCCAAGTTGAAAAGCTGGACGAGGAATCTGGCCAACTGCTCCGTAAAATGACTGTAGAACATGCGGACTTGGACGGTTGAATTCAGAGTAGGTGGATGAACTCCGGCATCGAAGCGAACACGCCCGATTTGCCCGACGGATGGCTCGCGCAAGATCGAGCTGCGCCTGGATTCCAGCAGCTCCGAAATGGGCAGAAGCTCGGTCAGAGTGCCCGCCAACCGCGCCTTTCCCCATATCACAAAGACTCTTTGGCCAGGCTGAGGATCAACCAGGCGAAAGTCCGGGATGTACCAGTCAACGAAAGTATCTCCCGCCACGTAAATCTCTGCCAGCGAGGTGCCGGCCGTAACGGTTTCTCCCGATCTGCGAGTGGACGACGCGACGATACCACTCGTCGGAGCGACGATGCGGCCCTCATCGAACCCTTGCCTGACTTGATCGTACCGCCCGCGAATCTGCTCACGCACGTCGCGCAAGCGCTCGAGCTGGGCCGACGCCTCGTCTGCTTCGGCCTCAAGAGCTGCAACGTTTTGCACCGCCAGCGAGCGTTCACGGTGCACTTCGCCCCGATATATGAGGCTAGCCGTCTCCAGACCCGGATTGCCCTCCAGCCGTTGCATGGCCTCTTCCGCCATCGTCGACCGGGATTTCGCAGCGTCGAGTGAGGCCTTCGCGACTCGCGCCTTGACGCGCAAGTCGGCCTCTCGGCCCGACACATCTGCAAGCGCGCGCAACAAACTGGCGGTGATTTCGTCAACCTGCGGCGAATCGATCACAGCGATCAGGTCGCCGGCCTGGACCGTTGCGCCTGGCCCCACGTCGATCCGCTTAACCTGCGCCAAATAGGGAAGTGAAACAGCCAGGCGCGGCGCTGAGACGACACCGGGGCCGCTCAGAAAGATCAGAGGCGACCCAAACCGCCATAGGAAGAACCCCATGATCAGGAGAATGAACGTCGCATAGACCCAGCGAACGACGCGACCAGCACCCACCCGGCGACTTTCGACAGGATCGGGCAGATCTGGTGCGAGACGATGAATGTCGGGGGGCATGGCGCGCACTCCGTCAGCTAAGCCGGGTCGAGAGGGCCTTTCGAACGCGTGGCGGCACGTAATCGTCGTGACGCGAGGTCGCAAAGAGCAGTTCTGCCGTAAAGGCCCAGAGTCGAACCGTTTTCATTAACAAGCCGTTGTAGAGCGGAAATATCGGAGCGGCCAACAAGTTGAAGAAACGGGGCTTGGAACTGAACATGACGCTCGCTAGCGCAAGGTTGATTAACCCGAGAGCCGAAATCAACACACTCACCGCGGCGAGAAACAACGGAGCATCGGCTCCGAACAGAGCGACACAATAGGCGATATAGAACGGCAACGTGACCGTTGGGATCAGGTCGAACACGATGAAGTCAAGCCGTTGAAGCGTGTCTGCCAGACCTTCCGATCTGAACGGCCACATCTCCCTGAACTGGATCAATCGAACCCGCAGAGCGTCCCGGTCCCAGCGTAGCCGCTGCCGCGCGAGCGCGATGAAGCTTTCGGGAACCATGGTCGCAGCCCAGGCTTCGGGCACGAAACCGACGTGGTGCCCCATGCGCCGGAGCCTGAGAGTGAATTCGATATCCTCGCCCGGACCGACATCGAGCCCGCCGGCATCCAGAAATGTCGTGCGGCGATACATGGAGCATGCGCCGGAGCAACAGGAAATCGCTCCGAGATGGGCGAGGAATGCCTTTCCGGCGCTTATCGACAGCAGATATTCCAAACCCTGAAGTTCGGTCCAAAGGCTTGCACTCTCGTTCTTCACTCTCAGATTGCAACTGACCGCGGCCGCTCGCCCGTCACGGAACGCGCCCGCCATATGGGCAAGGGCGTTGGCTTCGAACACGGTGTCCGCATCCACCGTCAAGATAAGATCGCCGCGCGCGAATCGAGCCGCCGCATTCACCGCAGGACTACGCCCGCAGCGCGTGCGATGGGGAATGATGTGATCGATAAGCCCTGCATCGCGGGCCGCGCGCGCGATTGCCCGGGTTCGATCAGTCGAGCCGTCGTCGACGACGATGATTTCGTAGGGGGGGTATGTCTGCCGCCGTAAGGAGGCAATGGATTGCAGCAGCCCGTCCCCTCCGTTGAAGGTGGGAAGCACGACGCTGATACTATCTGTTGGCGCAGTCGCCTTCCTGCCCGTCCGGCGGCTCAGAGCGAGCCACCCAAGCGAGACCAGAGACACCGAATAGCGCGGCACTTCGAAGATCAGAACCGAGAATGCGAGCAGCACCCAGTCTGCGTGCCAAAGGAGCAGCAGGATTTCGCCCATGGCCGATGGTCCCCGCTTGCGTCCATAGTTGAAGCGGGATCAGAAACGGGTCAAGCGACGTCGCATAGTTCGATCTGACCGTCCGGTTTCGGGCGCTGCTCCGATGCCTGCTACCGACCCATAGCGGTATTCTAATCGCGAGGGCCTTTCGGTGCAGGGGACGTCCACGGCCCAGGATACTCCTTAGCTAGAGCTTCGGAGTCGGGGACATTCTGACTGGCGTCCAGCTGCCTTAAGCGAACTAACGCGACGTCCAAATCCGCTTTCAGCTGCTCAACTGACTGAAGGTCGAGATTGACAAAACTGGTCATGCCGCCCTCTGGCCCATAGGCGTAATCGGGATTCAACTTGGCACCAAGATAGCAGCGGCCATCTGCGTCTCGCTTCAGGCGCCAGGAAATTGAACCGCCGGTACGTCCTCGAATTGCGGGCGTCTCAAACAGCACATCGCCTATGATCGCTTTGAGAAACGAGAACTGTGAAAATAAGCGCCCAATGACCCCGACCATAGAGAGCCCTCTGTCATAAGAGGTAATTAGCTCATTTGGCGCCTGGCGTCTGCTCGGCAGAGCCAAGGCAACAAGTCCGCTTCCACCCATTGTCGACATTGCCCTTATGGGACGCTCATCGGCCAGACCGCTTCTGCTGCGTCGCCCGATGATTCAGCCAACCCACCGCGTCGAGGCCATCTTCGAAACCTGTGACGTTGGGGCCGACGGCCTCGACGGGCATGGGCACGACGTGCGTAATGTTGCCGTCGAGCCCATCGCTCCGGGAGGCCTTTTCATGCATGCGGCTATTGTTTTCGGGATTGCCCAGGGGCGAAGCTTGCAGCGCGGCGCCAGGCCGCTTGGCGCTCTGCTGGGGCTAGTCCTGACCGTCTTCGGACCAGGCTCCGCCGCCGCCTTTGAGGCCCCGCCAATGGTCACTGCTGCTTCAGTGCTTGGCGCGCAGGCCTCCGGTCCGAACTATCGCGTCGATCCGGAGGTGCACAGCGACGGCCTGCTGCGGCTCTTTGTGCTCAGGACCGCATTCGGCACGTTTGAGATCGCCGGCGAGGGCCTGATGCGTGAGCGCATCCGGGAATTATCGGCCCTTCGCAAGCTGAACGAGATGTCCGCATCGGACGTCTTCGTAAAATCCCTCGAGCGGCAAGCCACTGCTCCCCTGCGCTTTGGCGCCGACCTCATCACGTCGCCTGCGGAGACGCTGAAGCGATCCGCCTCAGGTGTCGCCAATATGTTCAGCCGGATCGGAACCGGCATCGCCAACACCAGCGCCAGCCGCGACAGCGTTGCCGGCGGCCTTCTGGGCGTCGATGCAGCCAGACGGGCTCTGGCGGTCCAGCTGGGCGTCGATCCCTATACCGATTTCCCGCCCCTTGCGGCGAAGCTGAACGACATTGCCACAGCCAGCGCGATGGGCGGGCTTTCCGTCAGGGGCATGATGCTGGCGATCCCGGGTGGCGCCGGTGTCGCCATCAGTTCCACGACGACCGTCGACAGCGTTCGGGCAACTCTGGCCGAACGGACTTCGACCCAGATCGTGGAACAGGTGATCGGCATGCTGACGCGAATGAAGGTCTCTCGTGCACTGGCGGAGCGCTTCGTCCAGAACCGGTCCTATACTCCGACTGACCTGCTGCTGATCACAAAGGCACTGGCGTCGCTCAAGGTTGACGGAAACGCACTCTTCGTCGCGAAGGCCGCTGAGGCAACGACGCGTGAAGAGGCCTATTTCCAGCGCAGCCGCGCCCTGCTGCTTGCGTCCAACGCCAAGGCGCTCGGCATCGGTCCGTTCGTCGGGGTCGGCGGCTTTCCGCTGAACCGCTTGAAGGACGGCCGTCTGCTGGCCCTGTTTCCGCTCGACGAGATTGCCTGGACCGAGACTGTCGCCGGCCTGTTCGGCAAGGTCTCATCTGTGCCCCCCGGTGATGGAAAGGCTCCGGTGCTGGCGACCAACGGCACGCTCACGCCGATGGCGCAAGCCGAGATCAGCCAGGCGGGCTGGACTGTCGAGCGCGTCAAATAGCGAGCGGCTGCGCAAGGCCTCCGGCCACAGGCGAGCATCGTCCAGAATACAGGAGGGCATCGCAGCGCGTCTGCCCTCGGCAGCGAGAACGACGGGATGAGCGCCTCCATTCAAGCGGAGGGAAGCCCGATGGCGACATCATTCCACGAAGATTGCCGTTGGCCGAATGGTGGGACCAGGCCCCGCGGGGCCCCGTCGTGACTGAGGTCAGAGGTCCGTTTGCTCGGTAAGGAGAAGTGCAAGAAGACCAGCTACGGCGGTCCTACATACGTCATGCCAATCTCGTTACGCGTCCGATCGATCGTGGCGCGCGACACCAGGATGCCTGGTTGCGGGCGATAGTTCCAAAGGTTCATCCGCATGGCGCGAGCCTCTTCGACAGGCGCTCCATCAAAAGCGAAAAAATTCTTGAAGGTCGTGCTTTGATAATTTCCGAGAATAATGTCACGCGGCACGTAAGGTTTGGGAAGCAGGGGCAATTCGACGATGCATTCGGCCGTGCGTCCTTCGATCCTCGGCGGTCTCGGTCTCGGCGTTCCGTCCTCCATTGTCGAGGGAGCCCGTATTTCCTCACAGAACGCTTCGCCGGTATCCAGGTTCGTCAGAAGAAACTGGGCGATATCGTCTCCCGTCCTCGTGATCTGAGCAAAGACGGTGTGCCCCTCGCCAACGAAGGATATTGGGTTATGTAGTCTAGCGAGATCGAACCGGTCCCACCATTGCCACCATGAAACCAGTAATAGTACCGGTGCACCGGGCGTGGGTATTTGGTAAGCGGCGACCCCGATCTGTGGCATTAGCCGGCTTGCAGGATCATGACCGTCCAGCCCGACCCACATGGACCAGGGGCGTGGAGGATAGGAGATTGGCGGGGGCGCAGGCACTTTCCAAACGGCTTGGACCATCCGAATCCTTTTGCCCGGCTCGGACCGCACATATGCACCTGACCAGTTGCGGCTCGATTCCTGCGTGCCTTGGTTGCCCCGCGACACGTTCGTCAGTCTAAGCTGTCTGACGATCTCTAGATCTAGCACCTGACCGCTCAGAAAGGTGACGCCGTTCAGGGCGCTATTCCAGACGTCCAAGGCCGGCCCGGGAGGAGGGCGCTTCGGCAAGCCGTATTCGTTGATGAACTCATCGGTCGCGTTGAGCGGATCAAACGCGCCTTGCAGGGTTACTGGCCGGATTTCGTAGTCCATTTGGGTTCCTCACCATCGGCCTACCATTCCGCGATAGCCTTTGCCCGCGTCGCCTCATACAGCGGCAACTCGGCTTTCCTGCCTTTCAGTAATTGAACATGGATTTCCTCTGCGAGTGCCTCCCCCGCCGCCGTGTCTGATGCATAGTGGAAGCCCGCGATCTCGCGATTGACCGAAATTCGCTTTGCCAGCGCGAGTAGCACGAGGGTCATGTCACCCTTTCTGGTCACCTTCCACGGTGGGGCGTCGGGCAATGCATCGATTGCGCAGCGCGCCATGAGGCGAGCCTGCGTCGCATGCCCACTGGGCCAGGACGCGTGCCCCGGAACGACGAACGGGGGAAGAAGCATTGGAAACAGTTCCGAAGGCCTTCGTCGATTTACAATGCCCTTGTAGTACATGGCAGTGAATGTAGCGAAAAGGTTCGCCATATGCAGAAGGCGGTGAGTGTAGGGGTGAGATGTCGGAGTGGCTCCCAGTACGCCCATGAAGTAACTCAGAAATTCGTCTTTCTGAGCGACAATCTCATTCATTGCGTCGGCGCGTTCGAACATCGCCTTATCAACGAGCGCATTCAGTTCAATCTTGATATCATTAACTACGGGTACGTCCTTATTCAACAGGAGACTGTCCCAGCCTTGGGTCGTTGGCGCCAGGTGGCTTCCAGGTTTTGGCTGCGGAAGCGCCGTTGGTATCGGAGGTTGGGCCGTCAGCTTGACGTACTCCGGCAGGGCTCGCCACGCATGCCAGACTGCACTCCAGTATTGATCCGGGCGGTTCTCTCGAATGAGTTCATCCGGTGGGTGCAGAGCAGGAATGGCGTCCACAAACGGCAGATTGACGCGGTCCTGGAAGATGTAAGAAGCGCCCGGGTCGCCGCTGGCGCTCGAATTCCCTGCGTTCGAAGTGTTGGAAGTGTTCGACGTATTTGAAGTGTTAGACGTCATAGCATCGCCCTCCAACGACTGGTACGTAATCCCAGTCATTTCTTCGACACATATCTGACCGTTGCAGGATGGGCCGCCGGCGCCATCTATGCAACGTGAATTTGCATCCGCGTCACTCTCCACGTCAGTGGGATGTAAACCTTCTCGCCGACCACCATGTCGCGAGGTCCACTCTGGAGTGCCTCGCTTCTTGCCACGACTTTCCCATCCAGCCGGCCAGCCTGCTGTCCTCGGCAGGCCGATCATGCCGGCGGCCGAGATGAGCAGGGCGATCGCCCAGCATGTGAACCAAGCGCGTTTCAGTGCCCAGCGAGTTGCTGGTCCTTGGTCAGCAGCGGATCGACCTTCGCGTCACACATCAAACCTGTCCGCAGCGCCGTCATGAGCCAGCCGGGCAAGGTTTCAGGTCTGAGGCGCTTCGTCCGGCAGTCCGGCACGACGCAGGCGCTCGATCCAGGGCTCAAGCACGGCCGGTACGAACGGACACCGCTTTCGATAGCTCAACAGAGAAAACGCAGGCGACGCTCGCATGATTTGTCTTGCGACATCAGCGGCTTCCTCGAGCTTGCCCAATGCCACCAAGGTTGCCGTTCTGGTGCGCATGTTGAAGAACCCCGACCTTGAATGGTGCGATGAACGGACGGCCCATTTGAGCGCTTCATCAAAATTGCCATCGACGTAGTGAGCCTGCGCCAAAACCCCCTCGTACCAAAATACGTGCGCATCCAAAGGCGAAAGGCGGAGTGCCAACTCTGCGCGTTGAACGGCGAGCGCTCCGTCGCCAATGAAACTCGCTGCTGCACTACCCAGCGCCAAGGCGCCCGCCGCATTCGGGCCGATGTTCAACGCTTGTTCAATGAACATCAACCCACGGTCGTGCTCACGGCGCATGTAAGAGAGAACATAGCCAAATATTGCGACGGCCATTGGGTCGTTGCCGTCCAGATCCATGGCCGTTTGCGCAGCATTGGCTGCCTCTGCCGCGTCAGCTTCTACATCCCGCGACCAGCCCTCTCCAATCCGGAATACGTACAAATGTGCCAAGGCGGTATAGGCGGCGGCATAATACTGATCAATTTGAATGGCTTCGCGGAGGAGCTCTTCGGCGCGAATGTGCTCCGCAAACTCCATGCGATCCGAAAGCGCCTGGGCTTGCAGTAGTCGGTCATAGGCAGTCAGATTCTCCGGCGGTTTGCGTTGCGCACGCTTCAATTCGCGTTCACGCACACGTGGCGCAATGGAGCGAAGCACTTGAACCGAGATGCGCCCCTGGAGTTCAAATAAATTCTCGAATTGGCTATCGTAACGGTCCGTACGAATAATTTGACCTGAAAGGGTATCGCTGAGCTCGGTAATGATACGCAGGCGATTATCGTCCCACCCGATACTGCCGGATAATACGTATCGCACGCCAAGTTCACGTCCGATTGAGCGCGCGTCTACGGGGGCGCGCGAGAAACCAATGATTGACGCACGAGCGATGACGAATAGTTCACTGACGCTTCCGAGCATATGAATGATCTCATCCACCACGCCGTCAGCGAAATACGCTTGTTGAGGATCAATGCTCGTGTCCTGAAATGGAATAATAGCGATAGATGGTTTGTCTGGAATAGAAAGAGTAATTTTCTCTCTGGATAGCTCTGAATCATATAAGCAGTGAATGTTGGATTTGCGTCCGGGATCGATGCTGTAGGTTCTGATGGGACGATTTATATTCTTAAAGATCATGTTGCCTTTGTATGTAAATGACGTATCTATCTTGTTATTTATCTCGTCGCGAACCACAGAGCTGATAGATATTGTCCCAGGTTCAGCAGATGTCTCCAGCCGCGCGGCGATATTGACGTCATCCCCGTAAACCCGTGCGCCGTCATAGACCACATCACCTGAATGAACGCCCATCCGGAATCGAAGCGCCTTCTCTCCTGGTATGCCGCGATTTCTTGCCGCCACCGTCTCTTGGATCGCAATGGCGCAGCGGACAGCAGCGACCACGCTGTCAAAAATGGCAAGAATGCCGTCCCCCGCTAAATCGACGATCGTGCCGTCGCTCTCGGAAATCAAAGGAAAGATAGCGTCCTGATGCCCCTTGAGGCTTTGGATCGTGCCGTCCTCGTCTTCACCCATCAGTTTGGAATACCCAGCGACATCTGCGGCTAACACGGCCGCCAGGCGCCTGCGCGAAGCCTGAGGTTCGATTTTGGCCATTGCCCTCCCCGTCGGGTGGTCTCTGGGACATCTATTGTATTGCAGTGTTTGATCCGAATGCAGTCTCAAGATGACTTTTGAGCAGGCTGGGCCAAATTGCTTTTCACTGGGCATCCGGTCATGCCCAAACACGCTCGTGAGTTTGCCGCGATCGGGGCGGGGGAGCAACTTGTGGTCGGTCACCGATTGGCCGCAAGTTAGGGCGAATCCCCCGTCCTTGTGGCGCTTCACGGTTTCCGCAAGCGTCCCACCGCCAGGCGGGGGGGGGCGCGAGATCAAACAAATCGGGAGATCCCTGCGCTCCCGCGCGTTCGCGAGGCGTCTACATCCGCACCCCGATGTCCTCTTCAATCCGCTTAACCGGTAGTCGAATTGGCTTTCCGCCGAGACCTCGTCGGCGCGCAGCGCGAAGAGACGCACCGGCTGTTCGCCAAACGTCACGAGCTTCGCAACCTGGAGCCTGAATTCCCGGCAGGAGAGGGGGGGCTTGGGCCGTTTCGATGCGCAGCGAGCTTTCCCGTGCTCCCCAGGGCTTGCGTCAGCTTGCTGCGTTGCGATTGCGGAAACCCGGAACATCCGGGCGTGCTGCCGGGTTAAGACGAGATGCGGCTCGCACCCTCATGAACTCGGCCATCGCCTTGAGGAAGGCCTAGACAGGGCGGGTTGATCGATCTGTCGGCGCGACAACACATCGAACGATCGCACAGTGCATAGCGCCGAGTGCACGGCGTTTACCTCTGCTTCCCCGGAAGCGGTGACCCGGCGATCCGCCGCCACGATGCCAGCCGAAATCCGTGTGCGATCAAAAGGACAGTTCGATGACCGACGCCAAGAAACCAGACAGCGAATTCGACCGCGCCCGTGCAAAGATTGAAGGCACGGACAAGAAGCCCGTCGGGAAGCCCGACAAGACGATGTCCGCGGCAGGCCCCCATGTGAAGGAGGGCTCGACGAACCATGACGCGACGCCAGGGGCTGGTGCACTGCCCTCGGCCAAGCCGCGCAAGGACGTTGACGCCGGGACGGGCTGAGTGAGCCGCAGGCCTCCCCAGTACGAGCTCTCGATGCTCGCCGCTGAAGCGCATCAGGCGATATGGCTGCGCACCATCAGGCTGTCAGCCGGCGGATCGGCCGCTGGCCGCGAGGCCGAGTTGATGGTGAGGGAGAAACTGGCGGCCGCGCAGCAGAGGTTATCGCGCCTCGCGGCCGGGACGTCTGCGATCGGAATCGGGCGTGCGTATCGCTCAAAACTGCGCTTGAATGACAGGCGCTTGTCACGGCGATAGGAGATCTCCCGCTCCGATCGTGTGGGCGAGGGGGGGGGCGATCTTTCCCGATCTCCCGACAATTCCTGAAGGAATCTGACATGCGCCAGCCAACGCATGGACGCTTCGATTTCACCCGCGCCGAGCTTTGGGCCGACGGCGCCGTCCATGTGCTTGGCATCGCCCTGGGGCTGGGCGCGGTCGCCATCCTGATCGCGAGAGTGCTCGCGACGGCTTCGCTGTCCGATCTGATTTCCGTCGGGATCTACAGCGTCGCTTTGCTTGCCGTTCTCAGCGTTTCCGCCCTCTACAACATGTGGCCGGTGTCGCCCATGAAATGGCTGCTGCGACGCTTCGATCATTCGGCCATCTTCGTCCTGATTGCCGGGACCTACACCCCCTTCCTGATGAAGCTCGGCGAAGCCGTTGTGGCGCAAGCGCTGTTGGCTGCCGTCTGGATCGCGACACTTGGCGGCGTCCTGCTCAAGCTTGCCCTGCCGGGCCGGTTCGATCGTGTTTCGATCGTGCTCTATCTCTGCCTCGGTTGGAGCGGCGTGATCGTGTGGGAGCTGGTTGCGCAGTTTCCGGCGGTCACCTTGTGGCTCATGCTGGCGGGCGGCGTTCTCTACTCGGTGGGCGTCCTGTTCCACCTCTGGCAGAGCCTTCCGTTCCAGAACGCCATCTGGCACGCCTTCGTCCTCGTGGCGTCCGGCTGTTTCTACGCAGCTGTGCTTGCGACCTACGGTTTGGCTCCATCGGCCTGATGATCCGGCGAGGGCCGCCGGGCGAGACGAAGCGCTCGGGCGGGCCGGGGAGCGCGAAATGCGCACGCAACGCTCCTGCCTCAGTCTCGTCGCGACCAGGGGAGGTGAGGGAGCAGCTGGGCGCGGTGGCCTCGCGGCCGGGTCGCGACCCGTTGCGGACGCTGACGATGAGTGCGGCAGGGGATGCAGGGCCACGCGTGGCATCACCTCGCGTCTCCTGAAATGAAGGAGTAGCCGATGCCGATCTCGGCTTACCTGGAGGCAGGCTTGTTCGTGGTTGCTGCGGCCATCGCGCTGTTCGCAAGCGCCGGCACGCTCGCCATCCCGGGCTTTTGGACGTATCTGGCAATCCTCGCCGTCGTCATGATCGTTTCGTTCGCAGCGCTCGATCCGGACCTGCTGCGCGAACGCATGCGGCCGGGCGGCAACAAACCGCCACTCGCATTGAGGGCCTTCTCGCTGATCCTGTTCCTGCATTGGATCGTTGCCGGACTCGACCGTGGCCGTTTCCATTGGAGCGACAACGTACCCGGCTGGCTGCAGGGCATGTGCCTGTTCACGGTCGGCGCCGGCTACGCCCTGGCACTCTGGGCCATGCGCGTGAACCGGTTCTTCTCCTCGGTCATTCGCATCCAGACCGATCGTGGCCACCACGTCGTCACCACGGGACCCTACGCCTTCGTCCGCCATCCCGGTTACAGCGCCGGGATTCTGATCCTGGTGGCAAGCGGGCCCGCCCTCGGATCGTGGCTCGCGGCTGCGCTCATCTTGATGTTCAGCCTGCCATTCCTGCTCCATCGCGCCATCACGGAGGATCGCATTCTTCAGGTCGAGCTTGCAGGCTATTCGGAATACGCCGCGCGGGTCCGATGGCGGCTCGTTCCGGGCATCTGGTGAGGGCCGAACCTCAACGCATGCTCATCGGCCGCCAGCTCGCCATGCCGGAACCGGGACGAGCCTGTCCTGGCCTGCATTCGCCCGCGTCGTTCCCTCCGCGCTGGAGCCGCAGCAGATCGCGAACCCGTCGACCTGCCCGAAGATGATTCAACCTCATCAATGCCGTGCCGGCGTTGGCCGGGCGTGATATCCTGGGTCGTCGGACCGGACATCGCATCCGATCAGATGATCCGACCTTTTGTGCTTGCACTGGTCTTGCCCCGAAAGCTGCAATCCACCTTTCGGGGCGATGTTTCATGGTTGCGCCACCAGTCCATCCTCGGCCTCTCGGGAGAGTACCATGGACGACACGCCCCACGCCGCTTCGACCCTTGCGCCTACCGCGGCACCGCAGGAGCCTCCCCCGCATGTCACGCTGATCCAGATGGCGACGGCCGCCTGGGTTTCGCGTCTGGTCTACGCAGCGGCGAGGCTGGACCTGGCCGATCACCTGGCGCCCGGCCCTCGCAGTGCCGAGGACCTGGCCGTCCCGCTCGGGCTCCATGCGCCCTCGCTCCATCGCTTCATGCGCTGTCTCGCCAGCCTGGGCGTGCTTGCCGAGCAGGCCGGGCAGCGCTTTGCCCTGACGGCGCTGGGGGAGGCGCTGAAGACGGGCGCGCCCGGTTCGGCGCGGGCCACCATCCTCACAATCGGAAGCCCCTGGTTCGCGGGGGCCTTCGACGACATCGCCTATTCCTTGCAGACCGGCCGGACGGCGTTCGAGAAGGCGCAGGGCGTGCCGCTCTTCGACTATCTCGGCCGGCATCCGGACGAGGCCTCGCTGTTCAGCGAGACGATGGTGGGCTTCCACGGCCGGGAGCCGCCCGCTGTCGCGGAGGCCTATGACTTTTCGACCTTCGGCACCGTCGTCGACGTAGGAGGCGCCACCGGCAACCTGATCGCGGCGATCCTGGCGCGGCACGAGGGGCCGCGCG
Organism: Bosea sp. BIWAKO-01; assembly: GCF_001748145.1. Lineage (NCBI taxonomy): Bacteria > Pseudomonadati > Pseudomonadota > Alphaproteobacteria > Hyphomicrobiales > Alloboseaceae > Allobosea > Allobosea sp. BIWAKO-01. Next base: position 6,247,316 of record NZ_BCQA01000001.1, on the reverse strand, counting down.
GCATCCTGTTCGACCGACCCCATGTGGTGGCCGACGCGCCGGCGCTGCTGGCGGAACGGCGCGTGCAGGCGCGCGTGGCGATCGAGGCAGGCGACTTCTTCGAGACGGTCCCCGCTGGCGGCGACGCCTATGTGCTGTCCCACGTCATTCACGACTGGAGCGAGGAGCAGTGCCTCACCATCCTGCGCCATGTCCGCAAGGCCATGCAGCCCGACGGGCGGCTGCTGCTGGTGGAGATGGTGCTGCCCGCCGGCGACACGCCCCATCCCGGCAAGGTGCTCGACATGGTGATGCTGGTGCTGCCCGGCGGCCAGGAGCGAACGGAGGAGGAATACCGCCAGCTCCTCGCCAAGGCCGGCTTCCGCCTGACGCGGGTGATCCCCACCAGCTCCGACGTGAGCATCGTCGAAGCGACGCCGGGGACGTAATCCGGGACGCGGTCGATGAAGCCGGCATGGAAGATGCGGCCCCGGGCGTCCGTCTCGCCGACTGGAAGCGCCTCGGGGTCAAGCCGAAATGGGCTCCGACGGCGTGCGAGCACTGGAAGCGGGCTTTACTCATCCACCGGCGGAAGCCGCGATCGACACGCGCCCCGAGAGCGGGCCGCCTACGGACATTGGTAGACGATCTGGCCGTAGGAGTTCACGACCTGCTGGCAGCCAGGCGCGTAATAATACGCCCCTGCCGCCGCGGCTCCGGCGGCCGCCCCGTAGGCGACACCCCTGCGGGTGGTCCGGCGGGCCACGCCGGCATAGCTCATCGGCGTCAACGGTCGCCCGATCCTCGCCTGCGCCTGACTGGTGAACGCGCCCGATGGAACGGATATGTCTCCGCTCCAGAGCAGGGCCACGCCGCCGGCCAACACCGCGAGCGCGGCGCGGGACATGAACTTCAAAGCTGACCTGTTCATTTCTGACCTCCGGGAACGACGCCGGCTGGAATTTCGTCAATGTCCTTGAGCAGGGTGATCGCAACGCCGCTGGCGCCCTCCGGCGGCTTGAATGCGAACGCATCCGGCGCCGGGCTGACGCCGGTCTTCCAGTCCCTGAGCCGCAGCGTGTACTGGGGCGCGGCACCAACCGCCTTGCTGGTGATGACGTATTTGCACGGCAGCGGCCGGTCACCGACCTCGACCCAGAGCTGCCAGTCGGTGTCGAGATTGCGGAAGGCGAGATGCTCGCATTCAACGCCGCCGACGACGCCGCGGCCGAGATGCTTGGCCTCCAGCACGCCGGCCATCAGCGCCTCGTAGGGCTTCGACAGAAGAAGGTCCGCGCCTGGAATTTCGAGCAGGGTTTCGTTTCGGAGCTTGTCGACGACGGTGTCGAAGGAACCGACGGCAGGAACCTGTGCGAACCGGTTTCCGCCGCGGTCGAAGACCGTCACGCTTGAACCGTCGGAGATCAGTTCGACATCGGCATAGCCGCCAGTCCGGCTGATGCGAAACTTGTTCGGGCGGCTCATGGTGGCCTCGCCCGAGGCGCTGAACTGGATCTTCTCGACGGCCGGGGTCACCACCTCGACATCGGTATCGAACTTTACGGACAGGTTCTCCTGGCGGCTGACGAAGTCCGCCATGGCCTTCACGATGCTCCGGGCGTCACCCTCCTCCGCCGCTGCGACAGGCGGCGAAACGCCTGTCATGGCGATGGTGGCGAGAAGGCCGAGCGCGGACCTTGTGAGCGCAGCGCGCGGATGCAGACAGATCCCTCGGTTCATTGCGTGATCCTCCCTGGGTCTTCTTCGGGAGCGAACCAGCGGGGAACAGGTCTGCTTCGTCCCAAAGGATCAACAGCCCCGCGGGTCACTTTAGGCCTTCCGGAACACCATGAACACCGTGCTCGACCGATGATATTCTCCTCGGCGTTCAGGTCGTCGGCGGGGGGGCGCAAGCGCCAACGCCCGGAAACCTGGCGCAAAGGGTGCTCTTTTCTACTTCAACCGCATCCGACTGGCCGCTTTCGGACAAAGCAATTTGAACTGCGCGATCAGCGGCGGATTACCAGAAGCGCATGAAACGTCGGCATTTGATCGAAGCGGAAATTTCAGATGGCGTGGCGAGTTGGACCCGTACTGGAATTCAAGCAAGCCAGCGGGGCAGTTCGCCATCGCAAGGAGTTCTGAGCCACTTTCAGACTTGAGATAGCGCGCCACGCACTGGCTGATGCCTGACCTGCTGCCGGGCGGCTTGACCTCACCTCCTGGGTCACGCTCGCAGTATTCCTGAAGATCCGCTTTCGTGATGATGCCCTTGATCATTGCGGTTCTGGTGTCGATACCCTCGCGCTCGACGATGGTTCCATTCCAGGTAGCGCAAGAGGCAAGTGGAAAATCCCCGGCTGCTGTTGCAGGAACTGCAACCGTTCCAATAGCGGCTGCGCACAGAGCCGTCCCCAAGGCGCGCATCATGCTGCTTCCTCTGGGCGTGTAAATGCCTCGGCTGGGACCATAATCAGATCGCCTGCGGGTATCAAACGGCGCGAAATGCTGCGTCCGTTGCGGCGTCGGCGTCTGGATTGCCCCACATCGTGGATAGTCCGTGGATTGGCATCTTTGCAGCGATTACCAATGATGGCGCTGCGGCAAAGTCGGTCGCCAGCAGCTGCAGCGTTCAAAGCGCGTGAAGGCGCTACCGCCAGCGCCAGTTGCAGAGATTGGGCGCCTGCGGGAAAGCGGACTTTCGCTCATTGCCAAATCAATACGAGTTCGCAAACGTGAAGCGGCGGCCGTCACCACGCCGAGAAACGACCGCCCGATTGTGTCCCTCGCCGGCAGACAGCTTGTCGTCGAGCTTGACCGGCGCGTAAGGCGCAAGCCCTGATCGAGGTGCCCCCGCTAACGGCAAGCCGTGAGACCTGGAGGGACACGTTCGAAGGTCCGGCATGCAGGAATTATCCCATACCGCTGGCGCTTGGCGCCCGTCCGAACCTGATCCGATCGTTCCACTCACTCCACAGTGCAATACCGAGCCAGGCGCCAAGATAGATCACCCCTGCTGCCGTCACGATCTCCCCTGGGATCGGTCCCACATCGGCCCGGCGCCAAAATTGATCCAGCGTGGCGAGCGGGACCGGATGCACGATCAGCTTGCCGATATAGGACACGGTCTGGATCAGCAGGAGCCAGAGATAGTTGCGCCGCATCCGGCGGCCAACCGCGGTCATGAAAGAAATGTGGTGGTGCGGGTACCAATAGTCCTCGGCGAGGACCTTCTGCCAGCCGTCTTCCAGATGGAGATTGCCGTCCTTGAGCATCGGGGCAAACAGGTGCTTTTCAAGCCACCGCGCCCGGGCTCGCCAGACATTGAAATAGCGATAGCGGCGCGCTTCAAGCATGAGAAAGAACAGGATCAGGATGCCGACCAGAACCAGTGGCAGCGGCGAAGCGTTCGGTGACGAGAACGTGATGGAAAGGGCCACGCCCAATGTCACGACCGCCCAGTTGGTCGTGGTGTCCAATCGGGTGCGCCAGACTGTGCTGCGGTAGATTTCGCCGCGATAGAGATGTGCGAGCGCCGAGAACTCAGCGTTTGTGAGCTTCCGACGCTGTTGGGCCGTATCAGCTCCGGCCATTACGTCCTCCCCGCAGTCAGTTCGGGTCGCACCGGGGTCGGTTGAAGTCTATCCCATCGACTGTTGCATTTCGCGGATCTCTTTAAATTAAGGGGCTGCCCGCACCGGCTGCGGCACGCACATCCGGTGCGCGAAACAGTCGTCCGCGAGCGCATTCCGATCCGAACGACACTGCCCCCAACGCGGTGAATTCCTGCTTTCGGCCATAGCCCGTTTACTAAGCGGAACATCGGTTGCATTTGAAACGAACGATGCGCTCATCGCATGATTGGGCGAACAAATCACTGATTAACAAGCTATTCATGCGATGGGCGCATATCAGAGCTGAATTGATGCCCCTGTTTGCGGCGGGCAGCTCGGCTTATGTGCAGTGCACAACGAGATTGTCGCTGTGGGCACCGCCCCGGTCCGGAATATCCGCCAGAGGAATATCACCATGTTCGTCACGATGATTGCCGCCAAAATCCGCACCTTCCTGCGCTATCGCGAGACGGTTCGCGAGCTGTCGCGCCTGACCAACCGTGAGCTCGCCGATCTTGGCCTGTCACGCTCGGAGATCCCCTTCATCGCCCGCACGCACGCTGCGGCCTGAAGTCACTGAATAGAACCGCCGCGTCACCGGGCGCAGCGCGTTCCAGCTAGTTTCTCCCGGGGCTCATGATTTCCTCCCCTTGAGCTTCGGTCGAAGAGCGAATGCCCGCCTCACGGCGGGCATTTTGCATTTCGGGGCTGCTTTCACCTGAGCCGGAATCCGGCTGCGAACTCGTCCGAGCCGTGAAAGCCCGAGCTCAACCCCTCCTTGTCATCGGAGGCGGCCTCGAGTTTCGACATGCATGGCAGTTCCCCTTGGGGCGCCGCATCCGCAACTATCCTACCAATGATGTGGCTGCGCTGCTTCGAGCCATCCAGCTGCGTGCGAGAAGCGCCAGGTTGAGATCCAGCCGCAAAGCGGACGTTCCGCTGGGCGGGCTTTACTGTTGATGCCGGAGCGCGGCAGCCGTGGATGTTCTGGCTGCAGCGACGTAAAAGGCGCCCAGCGACAGAAGAGCGTTGGCCGTGCTCGTGCGGGCTCAGGGCTTCCGGCCGATAGAAACCGAGGAACGACCATGAGTGAACGCAGCCAGCTTTGGAGGGCGCCTCTACAGGGCAGCGGCCGCTGGCAATACGAAGGCAATGTTGAGATCGCTCACGGTGCCTGGGTTGGCAAAAGCCGGGATGGCCAAAGGCGGAGTGGTGTCACCGTTCGCGGGGTCATGGCTTCCGGAGGGGGCAATTCAAAGGTTGTTATGCAGATCGGCACCGATGACTTCCTGAACCTGTTCCGAGCTATGTGCGCCGAAGACCGAGAGGCAACGATCATCGCCTTTTCCCAGGCGATTAAGGAGTGCATCAGCCTCGGAGAGGCAGAAGCTTAACCGCTTCGTCCCGGGCCAAGGCGCCCGCTTGGGCGTAGAAACGGTCCAAAGGCAGCGCCTCGCCGCTTGGCGAACCCTGATCTCCACACGTCTTGGTCGTTCGGCGTCAGAAGCAGCCGAGTTCCGGTCCGCGCCATTTGCAGACATTGGCGAGTTGCCCAGAAGCAGACGTAGGAGTGCGCTGGCCGGAGTTGTGAGCGAAGCCGTGAGTAAGCGGCGTACAGCGGTTACGTGCCGATGACGCGCACTCATGCTGGAAACGACCAACCCGATCGAGGCGCAACAATTCCGCGGCGCTGTGACAATGCCTGCTGAAGGGCTTGAGTCGCACGCACCTTATGAGAACGACTCCATTGACATGATTAAATATCATGTCAATGGAGTCGGATGCCTGACTTCCCATCCCTGAACGGTCTGCGCAGCTTCGAGGCGACGGCGCGTCTCGGCAGTATGACACGCGCGGCATCGGAACTCGGCGTCACGCAAAGCGCCGTCAGCCGCGCCTTGTCCTTGCTGCAGGCGGAACTTGGCTTTCCGCTGTTCCTGCGCACCAAGCCGTCAATCCAGCTGACGTCGAGCGGCGAAGCGATCTTCGTCGAGTTGCGCCACTCATTCGATCGGATGCGGACGCTGCTCGCGCGCCTTCGCCAAGATCAGAACGCATACGGATTGACCATCAACGTGCTGCCGACCTTCGCGCTGCGCTTCCTGATTCCGCGCCTGCCGGCTTTCAAGGCGCAGCATCCGGACATGCAGGTCGACATCGTCGTCGGTGAGCAGGCGATCGACTTCGCCCTCGACGCCGTTGATGTCGGCATCCGCTATGGAAATGGCGACTGGCCGGGCGTCAAAACCTATCGGATACTGGACGAAGAACTGGTGATTGTCTGCGCGCCGCGGCTGCTCGAGGGCCGCGCGGCGATCGATCCCGGGGCGCTTCGGCCCGAACAGCTCATTCGCCACACCACCCGGATCGAGGCCTGGCCTGAATGGTTCGAGAACCTTCATCTGCCGACGCCGACGCCCGCTGGCCTCGGCTTCGAGCATTTCTTCATGGTGATCGAGGCGGCCGTGGTCGGCATCGGCTTTGCCCTGCTGCCGCGGTTCCTGATTCGGCGGGAGCTGGAGAACGGCGCCCTCGTTATCGCGTCACCCCATATCCTGCGCCGCGAGCAAGGCTACTTCTTCATGTGCAGCCCGCTGCGCCGGTCCGAACCGAAAATCCTCGCCTTCCGGCGCTGGCTTCAGGGCGAGCTGGCAGCCCTAACGGCAGAAGGGCGTCCTCTTGAAATGTGAAAAATTCTCATGATAGTCATGTTGCCGCCTGGATCTGTCCGACAAGCAGACCGGCGCGCCGGGGTCGCCGCATGCCATCAACCAAAGTCCGCGCGCCATGACGTCGTCGCCCGCGCATATCGCGTTCATCACCTCGCCGCTGGAGAGTGAGCATGTCGAGCGCATGCGCGCGGCGGCACCGGCCGGAGTCGACATCATCTTCGCGCCCGATCTGCTGCCGATGACGCGCTATGTCGGCGATCACAAGGGACGCGACGGCTTCCGGCGCACCGGGGCGCAGGAACGCCGCTGGCGTGAGGCGCTCGGACGCGCGACGATCCTCTGGGATTTTCCAACGGGCGCAGAGGATGAGCGAGGCCTTGCGCTCGCGCCGAACGTGCGCTGGGTGCAGACGACGAGTTCAGGGGTGGGACAGCAAGTCCATAGCTTCGGGCTTGCGCCGACCGACCTGATCGTGACCACGGCTCGCGGCGTCCATGCTGACGCGCTGGCGGAGTTCGCTTTTCTCGTGATGCTTGGCCATGTGAAGGATCTGCCGCGCCTGCAGCGCGATCAGCAAGCCCATCGCTGGGAGCGCTATTGCGGCGGAGAGCTCTCCGGCAAGACGGTTGCGATCGTCGGCGCCGGCAAGGTCGGCGCCCGCATCGCCGCACTCGCGCGTGCGTTCGACATGTCGGTGACGGCGGTCGTCAACAATCCGTCGCCAGCACGGAGCGCCGAATTGTTCACGACGGATATCTACGGCCAGCCGGACCTGCACAAGGCGCTCGCCAGCGCGGACTATGTCGTTCTCTGCACGCCGCATACGCCGCAGACGGAACGCATGATCGATCGCACGGCGTTCGCCGCGATGAAACCCGGCGCCGTTCTGATCAACATCGCGCGCGGCCAGGTTGTCGACGAGGCGGCGCTGATCGCGGCGTTGTCGAGCGGGCGGATCGCGTTCGCCGGGCTGGACGTCGCCGCGGTCGAACCTCTACCGCCGGGATCGCCGCTCTGGTCGATGCCGAACGTGCTGATATCGCCGCACTCGGCCAGCACCGCGCCGAGCGAGAACGGCAAGATCGTCGACATCTTCATCGAGAATCTCGGCCACTACGTCGCCGGCCAGACGGAGAAGATGATCAACGTGCTCGACAAGGCGCGCATGTATTGAGCCAAAACCTGCCGCGGCCAACGGCGCGCGCAGGATGCGGCGAAGAGGAACGAGGGAGAAGAGCATGATGAAGGCCCGGTGCAAAAGCCTGCTTGCTGCGTCGATCGCCCTGGGCGCCGCGCTGTCGGTGCCTGCCGCCGCGCAGGAGGCCAAGCCGCAATATGGCGGCGAACTCGTGCTCGCTGGACAGCTCGACAAGACGATGTTCCCCGGCCGCAACACGGACGCCGGCGGCATGGACGTTTACTTGAACGCCTGCGAGACGCTGGTCGAGCTGACAGCCGATCGTCAGATCAAGCCAGTGCTGGCTGAGAGCTGGACAACGTCCGAAGACAAGAAGACCGTGACGTTCAAGCTGCGGCCGGGCGTGCAGTTCCACGACGGCACACCGTTTAACGCCGAGGCGGTCGCCTTCGTCTTCAACGAAGCACTCGCCAAGAAATTCCTTTATGTCAGCCTGCTCGAGGGATTGCAGAAGGTCGTCGCCGACAATGACGGCCAGGTGTCGTTCCAGATGTCGGCGCCGTCGGCAGCGCTTATTCCCAATCTCGCTTACCGCACGATGTGCATCTTTAGCCCGACTGCCTACAAGGCCAAGGGGGAGGAGGGCCTCGGCAGCAACATCATCGGCACAGGCCCCTTCATCAACACCGGCTATGCGAAGGGCGAATACGCGCTCTTCAAGAAGAACGACAAGTACTGGCAGACGGGCAAACCTTATCTCGACAGCATCCGCATCCTCTTCGTACCGGATGTGACGACGCGCCTCGCGATGCTGGAGAGCGGCGAGATCGACCGCGCCCCGGGCATTCCGAATTTCGACATTCAGCGGCTGGCCAAGGACAAGAGCATCGCGCTGCGGACCATGCCGAGCCTGCAGCAGCATTATGTCGTCATAAACAATCTGGTGAAGCCGCTCGACGATCCCAAGGTGCGGCAGGCGCTCAACATCGCCGTCGACAAGGCCGGCATCGTGCAGTCCGTTTTCGCAGGCACCGGCGCCACGTTATCGCAGGCTCCGACATTATCGCCCGGCGTGTTCGGCTTCGCCGATATGCGCGAGCCCGGCAAGGACACGATCTTCCCGTTTGATCTCGCCAGGGCGCGGGCGATGCTGAAGGAGGCCGGATACGAGGATCGAAATGGCGACGGCTTCGTCGAGGACGCGCAGGGCAAGACGCTGTCGCTCAAGCTTTATGGCCGGAAGGCTGGAACGGGCGACTACGAAATCGCGCAGCTCGTGAAGACGTTCCTCGAAAAGCTTGGCGTCAAGACCGAGCTCACGATCCTGGAGAGCGCGACGTTCAGCGCTGCGCTCTCTGTCGGGCCGAAGGATGCGAAATACGATCTCGCCGTATTGTCCTGGACCGTGCCGACGGCCGATCCAGACGAGCCGATGATGTATATGACGCATACCAAGGCGTGGAAGCCGGCCGGCGCCAATCGCATGTTCTTCTCCAATCCGGAGACGGACAGGCTGGCGGAGGCGGCGCATGTGGAGAGCGATCCCGCGAAGCGCGCCGAAATTGTGCGGCAATGGATGGCCGAGCTTCTGAAGCTCGCGCCGGTCATCTACCTGCCGACGCTCAACCTGACCGACGCGACGCGCAGCTATGTGCATGGTGGCGTCTATCTGCCGTCGAATGTTTATGACGGGACCTTCGCCTGGATCGATCAAGCCGAGCGCAAGCGCCAGGGGATCAACCGCTGACGCTCATGAAAGCCGCTCTTCGCCCGATCCTCGCGCCGGCGGCGTGCCGGGAGCCTGACTGCGCATGATGAAGATGATCGCCAGCCGACTGGTCTTCATGATCGTTGCCGGGCTCCTTTTGCTGACGTTTCTGTTCTGCTTGTTCCATGCGATCCCCGGCGATCCCGCGCGCTTGATCGCCGGCGACAGCGCGCCGGAAGAGCTGGTCGCGAGCATCCGCACGGCCTACGGGCTCGATCAACCGCTTGGCGCACAATATGTCGCCTATATGGGCAAGGTGCTGACGGGAGATTTCGGCGTTTCGAACTTCTCGCGTCAGCCTGTGCTCGCGATCGTCGGTCCGCGCCTGTTGAACACCGCTCTCCTGGCTGCCTGGGCGATGCTTTTCGCGACGACGATCAGCCTCGTCCTCGGCTCGCTCTCCGCCATGTACTGGAGCCGGCCGATCGACAGAGGCGTGTCGCTCGTCTCGCTCATCGGCATCTGTACGCCGATCTTCGTGTCGGGGATCGTCGCGATCTATTTTTTCGGGGTCTATCTGCGCTGGCTGCCGATCGGCGGCATGACCACCTGGCGTCACTTCATCATGCCGGTGTTGACGCTTGGCTTTGCGCAAGCGGCGGGCTTCACGCGCATGGTCCGCGCCTGCATGATCGATGCATTGCAGCGCGATTTCATCGTGACCGCGCGCTCCAAAGGCGTCCCCGAGCGCACGATCGTCTTCAAGCATGCACTGCGCAATGCATTGCTGCCGATCATCACCTTTTTCGGCCTTGGCCTCGGCAGCATGCTCGGCGGCGCCGCAGTCGCAGAATCGATCTTCAATTGGCCCGGCCTTGGCCGGCTCATGGTCGATTCGATCCTCACGCGCGATCTTCCACTGACACAGGGCTGCATCTTCGTCTTCGCGATGATGTTCGTGCTGGTGAATCTGATCGTCGACCTGCTCTACCGCTGGGCGGATCCGAGGCTAGCCCATGATTGATCGGACAGCCTCGCCGCACCGGGCACGTGGCACATGAATCTGTTCAGGCACTATGCCCGCGATCGCGTCGGCGTTTTCTTCGGCGTGATCCTGGCCCTGTTCTACCTCGTCGCGGTTCTCGCGCCGTGGATCGTTCCGTCCGACCCGCTGGAAACCAACCTGACGGCGGGGCTGTTGCCGCCATCCGCCAGTCATTGGTTCGGAACGGACCAGTTCGGGCGGGACACGCTGGCACGCGTGATCCTTGCGACGCGCGTGACTTTGCAGATCACGACGGCTGCGCTGCTGTTCTCGTTGCTGCTCGGCGTGCCGATCGGCATGGTCGTCGGCTATAGCGGAGGTCTCGCCGACGCGATCGTGATGCGCCTGACCGACATGATGCTGATCTTTCCGACGATCATGATCGCCATCGTGATCGTGGTCGTCGTTGGTCCGTCGGAAAGGGGCGTGGTGATCGCGCTTGGACTGTCGCAGCTCCCGAACTTCATCCGCATCGCGCGCAGCGCCGCTCTCTCGGTCCGACAGGAACTCTATATCGAGGCGGCGATCGCCTCTGGCGCCAGCTGGTCCGACATCCTGGTTCGACACGTGCTGCACAACATTTCCGCTCCGGTGATCGTCAAGGCGACCATCACGCTTCCCGGATTCGTGATCGGCGCGTCCTCGCTCAGCTATCTCGGCCTCGGCGTGCAGCCGCCGATGCCGGAATGGGGGCAGATGCTGAACGAGGCGAAGGGCTTCCTCACCCGCGCACCCTATCTGATTATCGGTCCCGCGGTCGCGCTATCCCTCTTCGTGCTCGCTGCGAACCTTGTCGGCGACAGCCTCAACGAGGCGCTTGATCCGAAGCTGCGCAGCCGCCGCCTTCTGCCGCTGGCGATGCTGCGCCGACGCCAGGGGCAGAAGCCATGACCGCGCTTCTCGAGGCAAGGATTTGCGCGTCCAATTCGTGACGCCGTCAGTTCCACCCGCTGAATTCCAGTCATCAAGAGAGAAGTCGTCGCGTTCTGCGTCGCCCTCCCTGTCGTCAGAGCCGCTCGTCGGCGCCCGTGCAAAGCACTGACCGGACCGGGCCTCACGCCCGGCGGACGTTCCAGAACAGCGGGGAGGACGCTGTCAGGATGCCCTGCAGGTTCCGGCGATAGGCGGTTTTTGGGATGATCTGGCCGAGCGGCGCGACAGATAGGTTGGCGAGCGCGCTGCGCTGGACGTCTCCCAGCAGCTTTTGCGTCTGCGCCTCAATGGTGCTGGCCAGCCATTGCGCGGTGAGCGTCTCTATTTCCGGGCTGTCATGCCAGTCGAACCAGCCGGACGCGCCGACCCCAGGCCCGCTCGCGGACATCACCGGCTCGGGTGAGGGGCCTTCAGCCCGTCATGCTCGCGCCAGCCGCGGCGATTATTCCGGTGTAACCGCGAGCGTCGGTCTTCCCTCCGCCTCCAGGCGAACGCGGCCTCGTCCGATGCGAACGATCCGGAGCGGGGCTTGTTTCTCTTCAAGCCGCCGGCGCAAGAGCAGCAGCCGGGTCTCGAGATTGTCCTTGATCTCCGGCATTCGCGTGCCGGCGGCGAGCCGCATTTCCCGGTTGGTGAATTCGCTCTGGCCACCGCTCAGGTGCCTCTCGAGCATCAGGCGCAGCAGCGCGCCGGCAACGCCCTTCACGATATAGGTGCCGTCGACGAACACGCTGTCGTCAAAGCGGTGATGGACGACGCGAATCTCCCGCCCGGCGCCTGCCGGTTCCGGCGGGGGCGGCGCCTGCCTCGGTTCAGTGGCGGCGGCCTCCCGTTCGCTGGCCCGCAAGGCGCTCGCGGCCTGTCCCGCCAGCATTTCGAGGGCGGCCTCGTCTTCCTCGCGAAAGGCCAACCGTTCCTCGCTTTCGACGAAGAGCACTCCGGCCACGGCACCTCCGGCCATCATGGGAACCGCGATCTGGCTCATCGCTGTCGGCAATTGCGGGAAAGCGACGATGCGCGTGGTGTTTTCCGTCGCCTCCGCCTCCAGCCCGATCGCCTCACCGAACCGGCGGACGCGGCTCATGTCGCTGACCTTGATCGTCTGGCCGCTGCTTGCCGCCGCGCCGATCAGTCCCTCGCTCCCGGCGATTTCCGAACCAAGCCCCGAGCGCTCGTAGCCGATGCTGCCCGTGGTGATGAGCGAGCCGCGATGGCTGTCGTGAATGAGCACGAGCGCATGACCATATCCCAGCACCCGCCGGACGCCGCAAAGCAGGCTTTCAATGATCTCGTCGGCCTCCACCTGCCGTTCGATGGCCTTGATCGCTTCCGAAAGAGCGGGAAGGCCGATCGGACCACGGCCGGCCACGGCCGGCGCAGTGTCCACGGGCGATGGCACCTTCTCGATCCCGTGGACCCGGAAAATATCGGCGCTCCTGAGGCGCATGACGTCCGACATGCCGACCTGCGCGCTGCTCGCCTTGAGCTGGCGGGCGATCTTGTCGAACAGCGCGCCGCCATCCACGGACCGCACGAAGCCGATCTCGAGCAGGAACTGGTCCCCGGTAAAGCCGTCGACGAGGATCAGCGTGACCTTGGGATTGGCTCGCACATTCGCCGCCGTCTTGGCGAAGAACTGGTTGGAGAGCGCGACATGCTCCTCGTCGACCCGCACCACATGGGAAAGATAGGAAATGTTCGGCATGCCGTCGGCCGAGGCGGTCGCGATGATGGAGGGAATGACGCCTTCGAAACAGGCGGAAAGGTCGGAGAGGCGAAGGCTCACTGCGGCCTCGCACCGGCCAGCATGCCGGCGAGCGGGCCGGGGGTCTGGATGTAGATTTCGCTGATGTCGAGGCGCGCGACACGCGCCTCGCGGGCGGTCAGCCATGGCGCGATGATGCGCCGGGGCACGCCGAGGGATTCAAGCTCGTTCGTCGCCGCCGCCACGAAGCGCTCCGCGCGATCAAGGTCGTGCCCCTCCGTTCCCCGCATGACGGCGGCCCCCTTGAGCTGGAAGCTGACATAGTCGCAAGGACTGACGAAGGTGGTGGCGATCCGCCCCGTCTGCCGGATGGAGGGCTCGAGCCGTGGCCATTGCCAGGCGGAAAAGATGACCTCTATCGCCTCCCGGTCCTCCAGCACATGGAAGCCGACGCCGCGCCCGGCGGACGGACGCCCGGTCTCGTCAGCCACGGCAATGATGCACATCAGCGGCCGGTTGAAGAAGTCGAGGAGCTTGTCGTCGAGCCTCACCACGATCCCCCGTTTGCGTGTCCCAGGCTGCCTGGATCATCGGACCTAATATCGTATCCAGTCCGATGATTTGAGCCTTTGTCTTTGCATCGGCTTTCCCGAAAGACCGCAATCCGCTCTTCGGGCCGATGCTTTAGCAACCTTTTAGGATAGTCGGCCCGGATTGCAGGTTCATTTAGGAACGCCCGTTTTCCAGGCGCGCTATGGAGGCGCCGCACCGGGCCGAAGGGTGGGGAGCAACAAACCGCCTCTCGCTGGCGGGTGCGCGTCGCCCTCGCGTGCCCGCTGCCGCAGGATTGCCTGGTCCGGCGACAGACGAGCCTGAAACACCGCATTTGGGAAACCAAGAACGATCCATGGAAAGGAGACCGAAGGATGACGCATGCGCCTTCAACCGACAACGCAATGACTCTGACGACAGCTCAGCTTGACGCTTATCTCGCAAGGATCGGCGTCACGCAGCCGGTTTCCCTCGATATCCGCGGCCTGTCGACGCTTCACCGCGCCCATCTCATGAGTTTCACCTGGGAGGCGCTGGACGCCTTCATGGGATGGCCGTCCTCGATCACGCCGAGATCCGCCTTCACCAAGATGGTGGAAGGCAAGCGGGGCGGCTGGTGTTACGAGATGAACGGCCTCTTCGGCGCTGCGCTCAGTGCCCTTGGCTTTCGCGTCACTCGCCTTTGCGGCGGTGTCGACCGCGAAAGGCTCGGCGATATCGCCATCGGGAATCACCTGACCCTGCGCGTCGACCTCGACCGGCCCTATCTTGCCGAGGTCGGCGTGGCAGATGCCATTATCGAGCCCGTGCCGCTTGTCGTCGGGCCGATCAGCCAGCGCGGCTTCGATTTTTCAATCGTGCCGACCGACGGCGGTTGGCTGCGCTTCAACAACCATCGACGCGGCATCGCGAAGAGCTTCGATTTCCGGCCCGGGCAAAGCGACGAGGCCGCCATGGCCGCAACGCGCGGCTGGCTGATGCAGGATCCCGGCTCGCCCTTCACCAATGCGCTGGCGGTCCTGCGGCATACCGCGGATGGCTATATCGCCCTGCAGAACGACGGACTGCGCCGCGTCACGGCCAATGACGTGCGCGAGCAGCGCATCACGAGCGCGGACCATCTTGCCGAGACGTTTGAAACAGTCTTCGACCTCGCCGTTCCGGAAGCAGGGTGCGTCTGGGAAAAAATCCAGGCGATCGGCAGCAGCAAAGCCGCCTGACCTTTGAGGTCGATGCCGCGCCGATCAGCAGGAGTGGCAGGCGCGCCGTCACCCTCACGGCGCTTGCGCGATCGGAGGCAACATGCGGGAACTGCTGACATCACCGATGCGTGAGTGGCCCGACACCGCAAACGGGTGTCAACCTAGGAGTGTCACCGCAGGTCATGCCGGCCTGCTGCGGCACGGTGCCCGAAGACGCACCGGATCACGACGCTTCGGCGCCGGCATTGCCCCGTCAATGCAGGCGCTCGCCCACAGAAGGCGACTACGACGTTTCTCACAACGCGATAGGGAGCAAACCGCCATGAAGCCAATTGTCTCCGCCAGCCGCTGCGCCATGACCCTCGCCCTTGCGCTGGGCACATCGCTCCTTGCGACGATGGCATTTGCGCAGGAGGGCCCAAACCTGCGGACAATGCAGTGCGCGGACGCGAAAGCCCTCGTCCAATCGAAGGGCTCCGCCATTCTCAATTCGGGCCCCAACATCTTCAACCGGTATGTCAAGGATTCCGCGTTCTGTGCGGAGGACATGTATCTTACGCCCGCCTGGGTCAGGACCCAGAATTCGAGATCGTGCTTCGTCGGCTACACATGCTCCGACAATCGTGACGACTAGAAGTCCTGAGTGGGGCGGCCTCAGCGCTTGAGATCCGCGCGTCCACGCAAAACCTGGGCGGCCAGCTGCAGGGTCGGCCGCCCGGGCTGAATGGTTGTCGCCGATGTCAGCGCATCAGTTCGTTCTGCTCGGGCGGATATTCATCGCGAGCGTGTCTTCGTCGACGCGCGGCCGGATCATCACCTTGGCCTTCTGCGAGGCCCATGCCGTGCCGATCAGCACCAGCGGCAGGCGCGGCCGTGGTCTGCCCCCTGAAAAGTGGCCCTCCCTGAAGTAGGCTTTCGAGCCTTTGGAGGATGCCCGTGATGCCGCAGAAGAAACATAAGCCTGAAGAGATCGTCGCGAAGCTACGTCAGGTCGACGTGCTGTTGTCCCAGGGGCGCCCAGTCGCGGAAGCGATCCGAACGATCAGTGTGACGGCGTTCACCTATTACCGTTGGCGCAAGGAGTTTGGCGGCCTGAAGTCCGACCAGGTGAAACGGCTCAAGGATCTGGAGAAGGAAAACGAGCGGCTACGGAAGGCTGTCTCGGATCTGACGCTTGAGAAGCTCATTCTCAAGGAGGCTGCCTCGGGAAACTTCTGAGCCCCTCCCGCCGCCGACGCTGCATCGACCACGCCATCATGAAGTTTGGCGTGTCGGAGCGGCTGGCGTGCCGGGTCCTGGGGCAGCATCGGTCTACGCAACGCAGGGTGCCGGTGGGACGGAGCGACGAGGCAGCGCTGACAGCCGACATCGTCGAGCTTGCGACCCAGTATGGCCGCTATGGCTATCGCCGGATCGCAGCGATGCTGCGTTCGTCAGGCTGGGCCGTGAACGTCAAACGTGTCGAGAGGATCTGGCGGCGCGAAGGGCTCAAGGTCCCTGCAAAGCAACCGAAGAAGGGCCGCTTATGGTTGAACGATGGATCCTGCGTTCGGCTACGACCGGAGTGTCCCAACCATGTCTGGTCCTACGACTTTGTGGAGGATCGCACCCACGATGGCCGCAAGTTCCGCATGTTGAACGTGATCGACGAGTTTACCCGGGAATGCATCGCGATCCGGATAGACCGGAAGCTCAAGTCCACCGATGTCATTGACGTCTTGTCGGACCTCTTCGTCCTGCGCGGCGTGCCGGGGAATGTTCGTTCGGACAATGGTCCCGAGTTCGCCGCCAAAGCGGTGCGGGAGTGGATCACAGCGGTCGGCGCGAAGACGGCCTTCATCGAGCCAGGCTCGCCTTGGGAGAACGGCTATTGCGAGAGCTTCAACTCCAAGCTTCGCGACGAGCTCCTCAACGGCGAGATCTTCTACAGCCTCGCCGAGGCAAAAGCCGTCATCGAAAGCTGGCGAAAGCACTACAACACCGTGCGGCCCCACTCATCGCTCGGATACAGGGCTCCGGTACCGGCCGCCATTATGCCTCCGCCAAATCCATCTCAGACATGGCCGCAAAGCCGACCATGCATTAGACTGAAACCGGGCCACCCAATGGGGGCAGACCAAGCTCACGAAGCCGGGCTGGTCCTTGGCCACGTAGCGATAGCCGTGCTGCTCCAGCGCCTGGTAGGTCGGGCGCGATTGAGCGATCGCCGCCGTTGTCCCGACAAGGCCGAGCAAGGCGATCATGGCTGCCGTGAGCTTCACCATCCGGCGTCTCCCAATGCGTCGACAGCGCGCGGAAACCGCGCCGGCATTCTGCCGGACGACACGCCTGCAGCCATGTCAGGACAGGCGTGCCGCGACTTGCCTTTGCCGCGAGGCCCTCAGGCCTCGTAGCCGAAGGGATCGTCGACGCTATGGGCCGGCTGCGTGAACCAGCGCGCACCGCCTTCCGCCATATAGGCGATGTCCTCGAGGCGAACGCCGAACTCACCGTAGATGCACATCATCGGCTCGACCGAGAAACACATCCCCGCCGCCAGCGGCGTGCGGCTGCCCTTGACCATGAAAGGCTCCTCGTGGATCTCGAGGCCGAGGCCGTGTCCGGTGCGATGGGGCAGGCCCGGCACCTTGTAGCCGGGGCCGTAGCCGGCGGCCTCGATCACGCCGCGCGCAGCCTGGTCGACATTCTCGCAGGGCGCGCCGAGCACGGCCGCCTCGAAGCCGGCGAGCTGCGCGCGCTTCTCCAGGTTCCAGATCTCGCGCTGGCGCTCTGTCGGCTCACCGAAGACATAGGTGCGGGTGATGTCGGAGTGATAGCCGCCGAGCCGGGTCCCCGTGTCGATGAGCACCATGTCGCCCTCTGCCAGCGTCTGCGCGTAGGGGACGCCGTGGGGATAGGCGGTGGCTTCGCCGAACTGCGCGGCGCCGAAGGTCGAGGCCAGCCCGAGCTTGCGATGGGCGCGGTCGAGGAACTCGACCAGCTCGGTCGTCGTCAGGCCGACGCGCAGCACCCGCGCCGCAGCCCGGTGAACCTCCATGGTGATGTCCATGGCGCGCTGGATCAGGGCGATCTCGGCGGCCGATTTCAGCTGGCGGCAGGACGCGGCGATCGGGCCGCCGCTCGCGAAGCTGTAGCGGTTGCCGGCCTTGCGCAATCCGTCGGCGATGAAGAAGGGGGTATGCGGGTCGAGCGCGACCGTGCCGCTCTCATAGCCGAGGCTGCGGATCGTCTCGACGACGAGCGCGGTCGGGTCCTCATGCTCTTCCCAGCAGCGCACGTCCTCGCCGAACTGCATGTATTCGCGCGTCTTCGGCTCCTCGAAGGCCGGGCTGAGATAAACGATGTCGCCTTCGGCCGGGATGATCGCGCCATGCAGCCGCTCGGTGAGCTTGAGCTGGATGCCGGTGAAATAATGCAGGTTGGCCGAGGTATCGAGATAGAGCGCCTGCAGCCCCTGTTCGCGCAGGAGCGCCTGCGCCTTCTCGATGCGGGCCTTGAACTCGGTGACCGCGATCGGCGCGATGCCGGACGTCATCGGATTCAGCCTGGCGAGTTCCGCCTCGAAGCTCGAGCCTCCCACCCCAATCGTCATTGGTCGTCAACCCCTTGGTTCGTTTCGGTCCCGGAATGCTGTTCCGGCGCGCGGGCACGGCTGGGCCATCAATCCTGGCCCGTCGTCCCGATGCAATGCGCGTCGATAGTGCCTTGCATATTATTCGTCGACAATGACGCGAAAGGCATCCCCGGGTTGCGATAGCGCGTCCTCCGCGTTGGCTGTCCTCCTCGCAATGGGCTGGACGAGCGCGCGAGCAGCGCCGATCAAGGTCGGGTCGGCGTGGACGAGAGCATGCTTGCTGCGAAAAACCGTGGCCAGCTTTTTGCAACATGCTTTGGCGGCGTGCTCTGGCGGCGGGCGATGCATGAGCGCGCGAATGCCCTGACCATGCCGTGTTCGTCGCCCATTGATATCTGCGTCAGGAGGTCCCGATGACCGGCCAAGCCAGCGACACGCCCTTCGATTCCCGCCTCGATGCCCGCCTCGGCGAAGTGACGGAGCGCATCGTCCGGCGCTCCCGCGACACACGCCGGCGCTATCTCGACCGGCTTGCCGCAGCCGCGGAAGCCGGGCCGCGCCGCCAGCGGCTCGGCTGTGCCAACCAAGCGCATGGCTTTGCCGCCTGCGCGCCAGGCGACAAGGCGATGCTGCGCTCCGGCACGGGCGCAAATCTCGCCATCGTCACCGCCTATAACGACATGCTTTCGGCGCATCAGCCCTATGAGCGCTTCCCCGAGCTTATCCGCGCCACGGCGCGGGCGGCGGGCGGCGTCGCCCAGGTCGCCGGTGGCGTTCCTGCCATGTGCGACGGCATCACCCAGGGCGAGGCCGGCATGGAGCTGTCGCTGTTCTCGCGCGACGTCATTGCGCTGTCGACCGCGGTTGCGCTGTCGCACCAGAGCTTCGATGCGGCCGTGTTCCTCGGCATCTGCGACAAGATCGTGCCTGGCCTCATCATCGGCGCGCTGTCCTTCGGCCACCTGCCGGCGGTGTTCATTCCGGCCGGCCCGATGACGTCCGGCCTCTCCAATGACGACAAGGCGAAGGCGCGCCAGCTTTTCGCCGAGGGCAAGGTCAGCCGCGAAGCGCTGCTCGAGGCCGAGGCGCAATCCTATCACGGCCCCGGCACCTGCACCTTCTACGGCACCGCCAACACGAACCAGATGGTGATGGAGATCATGGGGCTGCACCTGCCGGGCGCCTCCTTCGTCAATCCCAACACGCCGCTGCGCGATGCCCTGACCCGGGCGGCGACCGAGCGGGCGATGGCGATCACCGCGCTCGGCAACGACTATATTCCGGTCGGGCGGATGCTGGACGAGCGCGCCTTCGTCAATGGCGTGGTCGGCCTGCATGCGACCGGCGGCTCGACCAACCACACCATGCATCTCGTCGCGATGGCGGCTGCAGCGGGCATCCAGCTGAACTGGGATGATTTCTCCGACCTTGCAGAGACGACGCCGCTGCTCACAAGGATCTATCCAAACGGCAAGGCCGACGTGAACCATTTTCATGCCGCCGGCGGCATGGGCTTCGTCATTCGCGAATTGCTCGGGGCAGGGTTGCTGCATCGCGACGTCGAGACGGTCTGGGGCAGCGGGCTCGACGCCTATGTCCAGGAGCCCGCGCTCGGCGCCGACGGTGCGCTGACCTGGCGCGACGGTGCGATAAGCAGCGGCGACGAGGCGGTGCTGCGCGGCGCCGGAGCCCCGTTCCAGCCGACCGGCGGGCTCACGGTTCTGAGCGGCGATCTTGGCCGGGCTGTGATCAAGACCTCGGCCATTGCCAGGGAGCGCCATGTCATCGAGGCCCCGGCCCGGATCTTCCACAGCCAGGAGGCCCTGCAGGCCGCCTTCAAGGCCGGCGAGCTCACAGGCGACCTCGTCGCGGTGGTGCGTTTCCAGGGGCCGCGGGCCAATGGCATGCCCGAACTGCACAAGCTGATGCCGCCGCTCGGCGTGCTGCAGGACCGCGGTTTCAAGGTGGCGCTGGTCACCGACGGGCGGCTGTCGGGCGCCTCCGGCAAGGTTCCCGCCGCCATCCATGTCACGCCTGAAGCTGTCGAAGGCGGGCCGATCGCGCGGATCCGCGAGGGCGACCTGATCCGGGTGGATGCGGTCGCAGGCACGTTGACCGTGCTGGTCGATGCCGCGGAATGGGCCGCGCGCACGCCGGCTGAAGCCGATCTCGAAGCCTCGCATTGGGGCGTCGGGCGCGACCTGTTCGCGTCGTTTCGCGCCGCCGTCGGCAGCGCCGATACGGGCGCGACGATCTTTTCGGGGGTGTAGATCATCGGGCCGTTGCTTGAGCGGGGCAGGGAGCCGGCGTCGTTGCCACTGACCGGGAAAACGGCGAATGCCATGCTCCGCCGAAATCACCGCGCTGCTTGGTCGGCACAAGGGGCGGGCCTGTTCCGCTCTGCCCTGGCTGCGGCTGGCACCGGACGGATCCGTTCGGCCGTGCCTGAGCCTTGAGATGGTCGATCTGCCATGTCCGGCGCCGGCGAGGCCAGAGTCTGCTCCCGACCCATCTCGGACGCTGCTCTCATGGCCGGGAACGGGAGGGAGGCGGCTTCGGCTCGGTGCACATGGCGGTATCCGAAACGGGCCGGAAGCGGCCGTTCGACCTGGGATGTCAGCGCGATTACGCGCTATCCGCAGGCACTCTCACGAAATGTGATCAGCAACTCGTTCTAATCGCGTGGCTCTCGCGTGACCGAGTAACTCAAGAGCGCCGCCAGGATCAGGTGAAGGACCACTGCTGGCCACAGAAAGGCACCGGTCAAACCGCCCGCAAAGCCGAGGTAAGCAAGATACAGCGCGACGGCCGTGCTGTAGGCCAGCATGCCGAGCAAAGGAGGGCCGGGCCAGCAGGCGATCCCCAGCCCGATCAGGGCCAGGCCCGCCACGCGCGCGATCGGCAGGGCGACGCCGTTCAGTTCCTCGCCGAGCAGCAGCGAGGCGACGAGCGACGGCACGAACAGCAACGCCAACCCTGTCGCAACTTCGCCGACTGAGGCGAACATCAGCACCTTTTTCATTGCCTCAACGACACTTGGGTTTGCGTTCTCGCGACTCGTTCAAGAAAAGCCGGAGTCAGCTAAGGCCTCGCGTCGTTCACTGTACGGGCTCAAGCTTGAACGTCAGCTTGTTGATCGTGCCCGTGATTTGCAGCGCAACCGCGTAACAATAGCAAGATATGCAGCGCTCTATCTGCGGAATTTCTACAAATTTTCGGGGAAGTTGCGACTGTATTTTGCCAATGTAGCGCTCCCGTGGCCTGAAAAGGGGGGCGGTGCACTTTGGTGAAAATGTCCTCGCAATATGCGCGCCCAAATTTGACACGGGTCAAGCCTGGAACTTGGACAAAACCGGGGGGGTGACTGCTCAAATGGATATATCAGAGGGTTTTTGGAGTATCCGCGATCAATCGACAGAGCTACCTGATCCGCGATCGATGGACGTCCACAATTGAAGCGCGAGCAGGCGTTAGCTCGACGGTGCGGCATGTCAGCAAACCACCGAGGCTGTGTGGAAACGGGCTGATCTGGTAGGCTTTCTGGAGCGATCCGAGGGCTTGCATGGCGCGCTACATCGAAGGCGAGACCCGGCTGCAGAGACTGCTCCTGCCCGACTGTCTTGAGGACTACGTCAGCGAAGATAATCCGGTCCGGGTGGTGGATGTCTTCATCGACGAACTCGATCTGGGAACGATGGGCTTTGCCGGCCCGGCCTCGACGGGGCGGCCTGGATACCACCCCGCTACCCTTCTCAAGCTGTACCTCTACGGCTACCTCAACCAGGTTCAGTCGAGCCGCCGGCTGGAGCGCGAGGCCGGCCGCAACGTCGAGGTGATGTGGCTGACGGGCAAGCTTGCGCCCGACTTCAAGACCATCGCCGACTTTCGCCGTGACAATGGGGCTGCGATCCGGGCTGCCTGCGCGCAGTTCGTCGTGCTGTGCCGCCAACTCGGCCTTCTGGCAGGCGGCACCGTGGCCGTGGACGGCAGCCGGTTCAAGGCCGTCAACACGCGCGACAAGAACTTCACGCCCGGCGCGATCCGTCGCCGGATGGAGCAGGTGGAGGCAAGCATCGCACGCTATCTGTCGCTGCTCGATACGGCCGACCGGCAGGAGGATGACGTCGCGCAGATGCGCAGCATCCGCCTCAAGGACCGGCTTGATCGCCTGCGTCAGCAGATGCGTGACCTCCAGGCGATGGACCACGTCGTCGCGGTGGCGCCAGACCGTCAGGTCTCGCTGACCGATCCCGACGCCCGCGCCATGGCCACCAACGGCAAGGGCACTGGCCTCGTCGGCTACAACGTTCAGGCGGCGGTCGACGCCAAACATCATCTGATCGTGGCTCATGAGGTCACCAACATCGGCCACGACCGCAGCCAGCTCGCCAGCATGGGGCG
This sequence comes from Bosea sp. BIWAKO-01, assembly GCF_001748145.1. Lineage (NCBI taxonomy): Bacteria > Pseudomonadati > Pseudomonadota > Alphaproteobacteria > Hyphomicrobiales > Alloboseaceae > Allobosea > Allobosea sp. BIWAKO-01. Next base: position 6,224,793 of record NZ_BCQA01000001.1, on the reverse strand, counting down.
TCAGGCAAAGGATGCGACAGGAGCCGGTGCGCTGACTGTGCTGGCCGATCGCGGCTACTTCTCAGGCGAGGAGGTCCTGGCCTGCGACGAGATCGGCATCTCCGCCATCGTCCCCAAGCCCCTGACATCAGGGGCCAAAGCCGACGGGCGCTGGGGCAAGCAGGACTTCACCTACGATGCTCCGAGCGACACCTATCGCTGTCCCGCCGGCGAGACGCTCACATGGCGCTTCTCATCGGTCGAGAAGGATCTGACACTCCATACCTACTGGGCCGACGGCTGCGGAGCCTGCCTGGTCAAAGACCAATGCACCACCGGCAAGCAGCGCCGCATCAAGCGCTGGGAGCACGAGGTGGTGATCGAGGCCATGCAGCGCCGGCTCGATCGCATGCCCGACGCCATGCGGATCCGAAGGCGCACGGTCGAGCACGTCTTCGGCACGATCAAGGACTGGATGGGCCGAAGTCACTTCCTGACCCGCCACCTCCCCAATGTCGGAACCGAGATGAGCCTCCATGTGCTGGCCTACAATCTCAAGCGGGCCATCGCCATCCTCGGCGCGGCGACGTTGATGAAGGCCATGAGAGCCTGACCCTCAGACCCTGTCGCATCGTCAGAGCACGACCCTGAAAGACGTTTCCACACGGCCTCCACCCGTTCCGGTTGTTCAGATCGCCGCGAGGTAATCCTTGAGCGGACGATCATCCCAGATTTGAACCTCAATGAACCTGCCGTACTTCAAGGCGGGCTCAGTCTTCCAGCGATCATCTGGCAATCCGAATTCGGCGACAACGGATCTGATCTCGTCGAGCGTGAATACGTGCCCGTGATATGGCTTTCTGTGAGCTCGATGATCGTCCCGAGTCGCAATTGGAAGGCTTGCCATGCTGTCAGGGTAGGTGAACGTCAGTGTCTCCGGAGGAAGATCTTGCAGCCGCATTACGATCGACGCCGAGCGCGAGGCATCCTTTCCATCCGCGAAATCACCGAGAAAGAAATAGATCGGTCGCTCCAGCTTGGTTGCACCAAGCTTTTGGCGGCGTTCTCGAATCAGCCAATCTTCTGTGAGCCTTCGCCGCGGCAAGTAGTCCAGCTTGATCGAACGCAGGCCCGACTTTCGGATCTCCTGAAGAATCCGCTCTGCTTCGATTTCTGGAAGCTCACAAATGTTCATAAATGGCCCGCGAGCCGGATCGTAGTTGTGGGTAACGACGTCAGGAATCATTTCCATTTTGGGAGAGTACACGAGCTGAAGTTCGCATATCTAAGCCAGCTCGCCGGTTGGCGCGTTGGCCAACGACCGCTCACCGCGCCGGGACCAGGGAGCAAGCCCCGCCGAGTGAGGTCAGAACCGATAGGACAGGTTGAGCCGTCCTTCCCAGACATCGAGGCCCTGCTGGCCGAAGCTCAGATAGCCGGCGCTGGCCTCGACCTGCACGGAGCTCGAGATCAGCGCACGGACGCCGCCGCGGGCCGAATAGGACCAGCGTGAGGGCGTCGCCAGCGACAGATCGCCGGTCAGGATCTGGCCCCCGTCTGGCCGGTCGAACTCATATTGCGCGCCGACTTCGAAGTAGGGAATGAAGGCAGTGCCTTCCGAAAGCGTGACGAGCCGGCTGATTTCCAGCGTTGTCTGGACCAGGCCATAGTTGAAATTGGCATCCGGCATCCGCAGGTTGATCGGGATGTTCAGGAGACGGCCCGACAGCCGGTAGGCATCGCTGAAATTGTTGGAATAGGTCACCACGGCCTTGGGGCGAAGAAACACTTCGCCCAGTGTGTACTGTCCATGCAGCGTGACCGAACCCGCAATACGTTGCGAGAGATAGCTGCCTTCCAGAACACTCAGTTCCAATGTGTTTTCGTAAGCGCCATAGGTCAGGGACGCGTCGATCGCCCAGTTGGGGGACAGGCGGTACGCGACATAGGGCCCGGCCGTGACCCCGTTGGAGCGGGCCTTCATGAAGCCGTCGAAGCCGCGGGTCCGGCTGCCTTCCAGCGATATCGACAGGCCGGCGACCGTGTCCTCGGTGATGCTGCGGTCGACGCCAAAGACGAAACTGCCCAGCAGACTCTTGACGTCCAGGCCGTGGCGCTGGTCCGACGTGGCAATGGCGCGCGTGTCCGTCCAGGCATTCCATTGCGACGGAGGGCCGAGATCGCGCCCTGTCGTGATCGGCACGATCGGGCTGGGGCCGCGATAGTCCGGGGCTACGGTGGGTTCGGCGTCCCGGCAGATTGTCCGTCCCGCGCGCTCGGCCGGGTCGAGCCGTTCCGCAATGCGTGGGTCGAGGCAGTTCTGCTCTGGCACGGGAGCGCGAAGCCGGGCGCTGGCTCGGGTTTGCCGGCCCGCCACCCCGCCCCCGCCGGAAGGCTCGGGGCGCGCTGATGCCGGAGGCAGGGCCGCAACCGGCGGGGTCACTCCACCCGGACGCTCCGGCGTGAGGCCGCTGGCCGGCGGCACGACGCCGATTGGCGGCGCGACGCCGCCGGGCTGCGTCGGCATCACGCCGGTCGGTGGCAGCGTTGCGATCGGCGGGGCAATGCCGCCCGGAAGCGCCGGCGTGAGGCCGCTGGCCGGAGGCAGGGCGCCGATTGGCGGCGCGACGCCGCCGGGCTGCGTCGGCATTACGCCGGCCGGTGGCAGGGTTGCGATCGGCGGCGCGATACCACCCGGAAGCGCTGGCGTGAGGCCGCTGGCCGGAGGCAGGGCGCCGATTGGCGGGGCGACGCCGCCCGGCAGTGTCGGCATCACGCCGGCCGGTGGCAGGGTTGCGATCGGCGGGGCAATGCCGCCTGGAAGCGTCGGCGTGAGGCCGCTGGCCGGAGGCACGGCGCCGATTGGCGGAGCTACCCCGCCGGGCAGTGTCGGCATCACGCCTGTCGGTGGCAGCGTTGCGATCGGCGGCGCGATACCGCCCGGAAGTGCCGGCGTGAGGCCGCTGGCCGGCGGCAGGGCGCCGATTGGTGGCGCGACGCCGCCGGGCTGCGTCGGCATCACGCCGGTCGGTGGCAGGGTTGCGATCGGCGGCGCGATACCGCCCGGAAGCGCTGGCGTGAGGCCGCTGGCCGGAGGCAGGGCGCCGATTGGCGGCGCGACGCCGCCGGGCAGTGTCGGCATCACGCCGGACGGTGGCAGGGTTGCGATCGGCGGCGCGATACCGCCCGGAAGCATTGGCGTGAGGCCGCTGGCCGGCGGCACGGCGCCGATTGGCGGGGCGACGCCGCCGGGCTGCGTCGGCATCGCGCCGGCCGGTGGCAGCGTTGCGATCGGCGGGGCAATGCCGCCCGGGAGCGCTGGCGTGAGGCCGCTGGGCGGCGGCACGGCACCGATTGGCGGGACGACGCCACCGGGCTGCGTCGGCATCACTCCGGTCGGTGGCAGCGTTGCGATCGGCGGCGCGATACCACCCGGAAGCGCTGGCGTGAGGCCGCTGGGCGGAGGCACGGCGCCGATTGGCGGCGCGACGCCGCCGGGCCGTGTCGGCATCGGGCCTGTTGGCGGGCGACTACCGATCGGCGGCCTGACCCCACCCGGCACAGATGGCGTGATGCCGCTGGCCGGCGGGCGGGTGGCGACGGGTGGACGGACGGCGCCCGGCCGTGTCGGCATTGCGCCGGACGGTGGACGGACGCCGATCGGAGGCCGAATGCCTCCGGGCACCGTCGGCCTGAGCCCCGATGGTGGCAACGCTGCAACGGGAGGCCTGAACCCACCCGGTACTCCCGGTGTGATCCCCGTGGCCGGAGGTCGGACATTGGGCAGGCTCGGACCCTGGAAATCAGGGAACAGCTTTCCGATCGGCGGAAGCAGGCGTCCGGGCAGCGTGGTCGCGGGCAGCGAGAGATTAGGCGGGATCTTGAAGCCGCCCTGCTGATTCTTTGTGTCGATCAGGCACGGCTTTCCGTCGCCTACGTCGAAGAGCCTGTGGGTGCCGCCATTGCCGTTGGAAACGAAAGGAGACGACGAAACGTGCAGGCCACGTTTTGTTTTTGACCAGGTGTCGACGGTCTGGTTGCCCTGAGCAGCCTCGAGGCTGAAGGAACCTGGGCCCGTCCCCGAGAGCCAGACCGTTTGAGCCTCATCCGTCGTGGTGCCGAGAAAGGCCAGGCCACCTGATGATTTGCAGCTTTGGGCCTGGGCCGGAACCGCCATGCCCGCGCCAAGAAGGATCAGCAGCGTTGAAACTGATCGAGGCGCCGGCAAGACCATATGAGGTTCCTTGCATCGCGAATCCTGGTGCAGTTTGATATCGTTCAAAGCTGGCGGTCAAGAAAAGACCTGTATCGAGATCGAATAAAATCACAGCAATCGGAATAATAATGAGATGCAAAGCTCCGTTTGGTGACGCGGAGGTGTGGAAATCAAAGGAGAATACCATCTCACATTAACGAATTAATTTGCCTCTAAAATGAAACTAATTTGAATCATAACTCAAGAATCGAAATATCCGCGGCGATCCGAGATCGATGCGCATGCCGCTATTGGACCGATGATATTGAGGATTCTGCCAGTAGCCAAGTAAGTCCAATCGAACGCGTCTGCTTCTCTGCCGATACTGACCGGGTTCTCGACAGGATTTCGGGATAGGTTTATTGAGGCTTACCCTCGGTGAACCCGCGGGGCCGCCCCGATGGCCTTTCCCAGATTGGCGGCAGATTATGCAGACGGTGAAGCTGCAACGACCTTATCCGACAGCCTTGGCGAAATGCACCGTGGTTCAACATGGGAGCGAGCGAAATGGCGACCAAGAAACCGAATGTTCTGGTGATGTGGGGCGACGATATCGGTCAGTCGAACCTGAGTTGCTATACAAAAGGCTTGATGGGCTACAGGACGCCCAATATCGACCGCATCGCTAGGGAAGGCATGATCTTCACCGACTCCTATGCGGAGCAGAGCTGCACCGCCGGCCGCGCCTCGTTCCTGACCGGGCAGTGCGGTCTGCGTACCGGCCTCACCAAGGTCGGCCTTCCCGGCGCCGAACTCGGCCTCAAGGCGCAGGACATCACTGTCGCGGAGGCGCTGAAGCCACTCGGATACCGCACCGGTCAGTTCGGAAAGAACCACCTTGGCGATCGCGACGAGCACCTGCCGACGATGCATGGCTTCGACGAGTTCTTCGGCAACCTTTACCACCTGAACGCTGAGGAAGAGCCGGAGGAAGTCGATTATCCCAACGCCAAGGATTTCCCCAATTTCAAGAAGAAGTACGGTCCGCGCGGAGTGCTGCATTGCTGGGCCGACGGCAAGGGCGGCCAGAAGATCGAGAACACCGGCCCGCTGACCAAGAAGCGGATGGAAACCTGCGACGACGAGTTCATGGCCGCGGCCAAGACGTTCATCAAGGCCGCCCATGACGCCGGCGAACCCTTCTTCGTCTGGTTCAACACATCGCACATGCACGCATGGACGCATGTGAAGCCGGAGAGCCGTGGCCAATCCGGCCGCTGGCAGTCCGAATATCACGACGTGATGATCGACCACGACAAGTGCATCGGCGAGATGCTCGATTTCCTTGACGAACTCGGTATCGCCGACAACACCTTCGTGCAGTACAGCACCGATAACGGCCCGCACATGAACACCTGGCCGGATGCGGGGACGACACCGTTCCGGAACGAGAAGAATTCGAGCTGGGAAGGCGCCTATCGTGTGCCCTGCATGGTGCGGTTTCCTGGCAAGATTGCTGCCGGCTCCGAATCCAACGCGATCATCAGCCATCAGGATTGGTTCCCGACCATCCTGGCGATCGCCGGCGAGCCCGATATCGCCGAGAAGCTGAAGAAAGGCCACAAGGTGGGCAAGACCACCTTCAAGGTGCATCTCGACGGCTATAATCTGCTGCCGTATCTCACGGGCAAAGAGAAAGAATGCCCGCGCAAGGGCTTCATCTACTTCACCGACGACGGCGACGTTGCGGCGCTGCGCTACGATAACTGGAAAATGCTGTTCATGGAGCAGCGCGTCACAGGAACGCTGAAGATCTGGCAGGAACCGTTCGTCGTGCTGCGTACGCCCTATATCTTCAACATGCGGATGGACCCGTATGAGCGCGCGCAGATCACGTCGAACACCTTCTACGACTGGATGTTCCGCCACATCTTCCTGCTCGTTCCGGCGCAGGCGATCGTCGCGGAGTTCCTGGCGACCTTCAAGGAGTTCCCACCGCGGCAGAAGTCGGCGAGCTTCAGTCTCGACCAGGTCATCGAGAAGATGACGGAAGCCTCGTCGTCTGGCGGGCACTAGAAGAAGGGCGCTCCCCTTGGACATCCGCCCGGCAGCATGCCGGGCGGGCCTTGGAGCCAATGAGCAGAGGGCGCGGCAACTCTACGCGTTCCCGCGGACCACCCGGGCCGCCGCCAAAGTGAACGATGTGCCGGCCTCTGTCGCTCCGCTGCCCGGCATGCCGAAGCTTTCGATAGCTCGACGAGCCATGCCGGCTTCAGATGCGTCGTTCGCGGGGTCCGGACCGATGGAGCAGAACCGATGAGCGGTCATCCTGACGATATGAGGCCGGTCGTTACGGCGCAGTCCAGCGATGGCCAGATTTCCACGGAGCTCGCTTCGCGCCGGACGGGCATGTCATTCCAGCGAACCCGGATGAGCGCGGACCGAACCCTGATGTCGGTGATCCGCACTTCGCTCTCGCTGATCGGCTTTGGCTTCACGATCTTCCAGTTCTTCCAGAAGCTCCGCGAGGCCGGGACGTTGACCAGCGGCTCGCCGCGGAATTTCGGCTTGGCCCTGGTGTATCTGGGGGTCGGCATGCTGGTCGTCGGCATCATCTACCATCTGCAGTTCATGCAGGGCCTCCGACAAGAACGCGCCGAGATGACAAAGGCAGGTTTGATCCATGGTCAAAGCGTTTTTCCGACGTCGCTGACATTGATCGTTGCCGTGCTGCTCCTGCTCGTTGGCCTGATAGCGATCATGGGGATGACGTTGAATGTTGGGCCATTCGCATGAGCGATTGGAGCCCCTTGCGATGTGGTCCCCGGGGCAAGCCCGGTTGAGTCGCGTTGGGTGCACTCCGGGAGGGAAGCCGTGACCCTTGCCCAGGCGATACCGATCGCGATCTCGATCAGCATCTTCCTGATGGTCACGACGATCGGCCTTAGCGCCGATGTGCGGGACGCCACCGTTCTTTTGCGCCGGCCAGGACTTTTGGCTCGCTCGGTCCTGGCGATGAACGTGGTCATGGTCGCCTTCGCCGCCGCGATGTGTCTGTGGCTCGATCTGGCGTTTGCGACCGAGGTCGCGATCATGACGATCGCGGTGTCGCCGGTCCCGCCCATCATGCCGAGGAAACAATTGAAGGCCGGTGGCGACGGATCCTACGCCATCGGGCTGCTGGTGGCGGAGATACTGCTGGCAATCGTACTGGTGCCGCTATCGATCGAACTGATCGGAAAGCTCTTTGGCGTCCAGGCTCACGCCCCGGTTGCCAGGGTGCTTCCCATCGTCCTGATCTCGGTTATGGCGCCGCTTGTTCTCGGCATGCTGGTCCGGCGTCTCGCTCCGGATCTTGCCGGGAGGATTGCTCGCCCCTTGTCGGCCGCCGCCACCCTCCTTCTGGCGTCCGCGGTGCTCCCCATCCTGTTCACCATGTCAGGAGCGGTGTGGAGCCTCCTGGGCCAAGGCGGCGTCATGGTGCTTCTGGCTTTTTCACTGCTCGGGCTTGCGGTGGGGCATCTCCTCGGTGGCCCTGATGCGAATGACCGGCCGGTTTTGGCTTTGGCCACGAGCGCGCGCCATCCCGGAATGGCGCTGGCGATCGCGACATTCAACTTTCCGGAGCAGAAGCCGGAGATCATGGCCGTGATCGTCTGCCACCTCATCATCAGCATCATCGCAGCGGCTGGCTACATCGCAATTGTCAGGCGCGGTCGCAGAATGCAGGTCGGCTAGAGCATCGGCCCGAAACATGGATTGCGGTTTTCGGGGAAAAGCCGATGCAAACACAGGAGGTCAGGTCATCGGGCTGGATACGATATCCGGCCCGATGATCCAGTTGGGCGATCGATCTCGCATCGGAGACATGCCGAGATGGAAGAGTGACTGATCTATCTGACGCGCCACGCGGTGCTGATCATCAACGGGTTTGCCCTGGTCGTCATCGGTTATGGGTCCGTGCAGGCCTTCGCGGTCGCGGCCAAATTGTTCTTCTATCCCAACAACACGGTTCACGCTTCCGTCTGGCTCCGGTTTGGGCGCTGGCTGGTCGCGGGGCTGACGTTCCAGCTTGCCGCCGACATCATCGAAACAGCCATTACACCGAGTTGGGAGGGCATCGGCCGCCTGGCGGCTGTCGCGATCATTCGGACCTTCCTGAATTTCTTCCTTGAGCGGGATATGGGCGAGTTGCGCGAGCGAGGTGAAGGGTCGGACACCGCCTGAACTGCTGTCGCGCCCGCCTTGGGTCGACCCATAGCGGGCGCTTGGGTGGATCTATCGGTCAGACGCACTACCCACTACCAAACTGAGTTCGGGCAGGACAAAAAGTCGGCGTGTGTTCCCCGACTCTTGGTAGAAGCTGCCCGGTCGCTTCAGCGCTTCCGGTATCCCGTTTGGCCAAAGCCACGAATGCTCCTGACCGCAATGGAGGTTCGGCGGCAGCCCGTCCGAAAAGAACGATGCAGGGACAGGTGTCTCCTTCCACTCGCCATAGAAATATAATCTGGTTGCTTGATTTTTCGGGTCGTTGATGTCCGTGAAGAAGTCGATGCCCTTCGATTTGATCGCCTCGACAGTCTGCTCGCTCATGCTGAAAGAAAATGCCCCTTGGTGACTGAGAAGGCGCGAGCAACTACCTTCGGCGTAGAACCAGCCCGTTTGAAGCTTCTGAGGCAGGGTGCCCCTCTGCATGCTACGGCTCACCAGTGAATATCCGCCCCATGCAACGCCGACGACCGCGAGGCCGATGACAGCACCTTTCATAGAAGTCCGAGACAGAGCCACCCCCGGAGAAAAGAAAGCAGTTTGCGTGGAAGCTACGGCACTGCGGGAGTGTCGGCAAACCACCGAGGCTGTGTGGAAACGGGCTGATCTGGTAGGCTTTCTGGAGCGATCCGAGGGCTTGCATGGCGCGCTACATCGAAGGCGAGACCCGGCTGCAGAGACTGCTCCTGCCCGACTGTCTTGAGGACTACGTCAGCGAAGATAATCCGGTCCGGGTGGTGGATGTCTTCATCGACGAACTCGATCTGGGAACGATGGGCTTTGCCGGCCCGGCCTCGACGGGGCGGCCTGGATACCACCCCGCTACCCTTCTCAAGCTGTACCTCTACGGCTACCTCAACCAGGTTCAGTCGAGCCGCCGGCTGGAGCGCGAGGCCGGCCGCAACGTCGAGGTGATGTGGCTGACGGGCAAGCTTGCGCCCGACTTCAAGACCATCGCCGACTTTCGCCGTGACAATGGGGCTGCGATCCGGGCTGCCTGCGCGCAGTTCGTCGTGCTGTGCCGCCAACTCGGCCTTCTGGCAGGCGGCACCGTGGCCGTGGACGGCAGCCGGTTCAAGGCCGTCAACACGCGCGACAAGAACTTCACGCCCGGCGCGATCCGTCGCCGGATGGAGCAGGTGGAGGCAAGCATCGCACGCTATCTGTCGCTGCTCGATACGGCCGACCGGCAGGAGGATGACGTCGCGCAGATGCGCAGCATCCGCCTCAAGGACCGGCTTGATCGCCTGCGTCAGCAGATGCGTGACCTCCAGGCGATGGACCACGTCGTCGCGGTGGCGCCAGACCGTCAGGTCTCGCTGACCGATCCCGACGCCCGCGCCATGGCCACCAACGGCAAGGGCACTGGCCTCGTCGGCTACAACGTTCAGGCGGCGGTCGACGCCAAACATCATCTGATCGTGGCTCATGAGGTCACCAACATCGGCCACGACCGCAGCCAGCTCGCCAGCATGGGGCGTCAGGCAAAGGATGCGACAGGAGCCGGTGCGCTGACTGTGCTGGCCGATCGCGGCTACTTCTCAGGCGAGGAGGTCCTGGCCTGCGACGAGATCGGCATCTCCGCCATCGTCCCCAAGCCCCTGACATCAGGGGCCAAAGCCGACGGGCGCTGGGGCAAGCAGGACTTCACCTACGATGCTCCGAGCGACACCTATCGCTGTCCCGCCGGCGAGACGCTCACATGGCGCTTCTCATCGGTCGAGAAGGATCTGACACTCCATACCTACTGGGCCGACGGCTGCGGAGCCTGCCTGGTCAAAGACCAATGCACCACCGGCAAGCAGCGCCGCATCAAGCGCTGGGAGCACGAGGTGGTGATCGAGGCCATGCAGCGCCGGCTCGATCGCATGCCCGACGCCATGCGGATCCGAAGGCGCACGGTCGAGCACGTCTTCGGCACGATCAAGGACTGGATGGGCCGAAGTCACTTCCTGACCCGCCACCTCCCCAATGTCGGAACCGAGATGAGCCTCCATGTGCTGGCCTACAATCTCAAGCGGGCCATCGCCATCCTCGGCGCGGCGACGTTGATGAAGGCCATGAGAGCCTGACCCTCAGACCCTGTCGCATCGTCAGAGCACGACCCTGAAAGACGTTTCCACACGGCCTCCACCCATCTCGGGCATTACCGGCGTCCGCTCTCGGGCAGGAGCGCCATGCACAAAAGCGCCCCGTCCCTGGCTGTCGAAATCTTGCCGTGGCGGACTGGATGAGCGATTGAAGGGCTAGCGCATCGTGCCTTCCCCACAGCGCGCCTGCATTAGAAAAGCTTCGCTAGGTAGCCATGGCCCCGGCTGAATCCACGTCCATCTCCGTCGCAAAATTCGACGCCGACCGCGCCGCCGAGTACCTCATCCAGAGCCGCATTGCGCTGGCAGGTTACGAAGCGTGTCATGAGCTTTCGGCCTGCATGCTGGCAGCGACGCTCGGTCCGGGCAGCACAGCGCGCGTGCTCGCCGTTGGGGCTGGCGGCGGCGGACAGGAGATTGTCAGCGCCGCAGCTCTTGAACCGGACTGGAGATTTGTTGCCGTCGATCCGTCGGCGCAGATGATGGATGTTACGGCGGGGCGGTTGCAGGAGCTTGGATTCCTTGAGCGGACGGAGATCGCGATCGGCTATGTCGAAGAGCTTCCGGCCGGGCGCGATTTCGATGCCGCGACCTTGATCGGCGTGCTGCATCATCTCCCGGGGAGAAAGGCCAAGGGCGACCTTCTTGACGCCATTGCGTCACGGCTGAAACCCGGCGCTCCTCTCATTCTTGCCGGCAATCGCTTTGCCTACGCCGCCGAACCTCTGCTGCTGGCGGCCTGGGCAGAGCGCTGGCGCATGCACGGTGCCAAGCCCGCCGAAGTCGAGGCGAAGCGCGCCAGGATATTGCAGGGCGCCGATCCGCCCGCCTCGGAGAACGAGGTTGCGGCCTTGCTGGAGGCTGCCGGGTTTGGGCCGCCAACATGGTATTTTTCCAGCCTGTTCTGGGGCGCCTGCCTGGCACCGTATCGCGGCTGACCGCGAGCCGGCCGGACGATGATGTCCGTTTACCAGGAGGTCGCCAATTTCGGCCTCCCACCACCCATGCCGGAGATTGGCCGATGGCTGCTCTCGGCGCGAGCCGGACCCATGCAAAAGCCCGGGCGAAGTCAGCGCCAGAGCGGGATGGCATCCCGCCCTGGCTTTAAGTCTCATCCGGCTCTCGATCATCGGACCCGATATCGTATCCAGTCCGCTGTTCTGACCCTTTGGCTTTGCCCCGAAAACCGCGATCCACGTTTCGGACGGAAGCTCTAGCTCCCGGCGCCGACGCAGGTCGCGGCATTCTGCGGCGTGCAGACATCCAGGCCGGTATAGGTGGGATCCTTCGGGGCGGGCTTGCCGTCCTTCATGTCCTTCAGGAACAGCATGGTCTTGTAACCCATCTCGAAGGGGCGCTGACCGACTTGTCCCTTGGACAGGCCTGCCTTCAGAAGATCCATCTGGACGGGCAGCGTATCTGCGACGACCAGTGCAAGTGAGCCGTCATCGATGCGGGCCTTATACTTCTCGGCGACCTTGCGATACGCTTGCGGGATGAACTGCGGGAAGCCGCCGGTCGGTACGAAGGCATCGAGCTTGGGGTTCTTGCCGAGCGTATCTTCCATCTGCTGAACCGAGAGCGGGAAGTCGTCATTGGTATAGAGCGGGCAACCCGCGGCTTCAGTCCAGCCATGCTGGCCGGAGAGCTTTGTTCCCGGCGCGGAGGCAGATTTCGCGCCGGAAAGCGTATCGCGAATCCCTTGCATGCGCTCGTTATGGTTTGCAGCGGCTGCGCCACCCGACTGGATGCAGATCGTGCCGCCCTTCGGCTTGATCTGCTGGACGAGCTTCGCGAGATTGACGCCAATGTCGTAGTTATACGTGCCGACATAGGCGCTGCGCAGGCCCTTATCCTTCGCAAGCAGGTCGGAATCCCAGGTCAGAACCGGAATTCCCGCTTTTTTGGCACCCTCGAGCGCCTTTCCCATCGCCGCTGCATTCGACGGCGAGACGGCGATGCCATCGACCTTCTTGGTGATGAGATCGTTGATGACCTGGACCTGTTCATCGCCGCCGCCATGCTCACCCGGCCCGATATAGAGGCACTCGATCGCGCCGTTGAGTTCCTTCTCTGCCTTCTTGCAGCCGTCGCGGGCCTGATCGAAGAAGGGGTTGTTCATGTTCTTGGGGACCAGGGCGAAGACGTATTTCTTGCCCTGTGACTGGGCTTCTCCCCCAACAGCGAGCAGTGCGAGCGCGGCGACACCTAAAGTCAGCGTTTTCATGTGCGTCTCCTCCTGGTGGTTATTGTTGTCCGGTCTTCTTCATGCCGAACCCTTGCCGCGGATCCGCTGCAGCAGAACCGCCAATACGATGAACAGGCCGACGAAAGCGCCCTGCCAGTTGGAATCGACCCCGGCCATGAGCAGGGAATTGCGGATCACCTCGATCAGCGCGGCCCCGATCACGGCGCCGTAGGCTCCGCCCTGGCCACCCATCAGATCGGCGCCGCCGATCACGGTCGAAGCGATCACCCGCAATTCATAGCCCTGTCCGAGTGCATTGATGGCGGAGCCTTGCCAGCCGACGATGAGAACGGAGCTCAGTGCGGCTGTCAGCCCTGAGACGATATAGGCCTGCAGCTTGATCCGCCGGACCGGCACGCCCGTCAGGCGGGCAGCGTTCTCATTGCTTCCGATGGCGTAGAGATAATTGCCCCAGCTGGTGACGTTGAGGATGATACTGAACAGAATGGCCAGGATGAGCAGCACCCAGACCGGGTTGGCAATGCCGAAGATGGAACCGCCGCCGATGGCGTTGAACATGTCTCCGGAAGGGCCGAATTCGTAGATCATCTTGTTTTCGGAAAGGACGATGGCAAGCGATCGGGCGCCCGACAGCATGCCGAGCGTGACGACGAAGGCCGGCAGGCCGACATAGGAAATCAGCAGGCCATTCACGACCCCGACAGCCGCGCCGGTGAGAAGGCCGGCGAGGATCGCGAACACCCAATGACCCTCGGCCTGAAGGACGAGCCCGCTCACGACGCCGGCGAGCCCCATGATGGAGCCAACCGACAAATCGATGCCGCCGGTCAGGATGACGGCGGTCATGCCGAGGGCCATGATGCCGATGAAGGCGAAATTGCGCGTGATGTTGAAGAAGTTGTCGGCCGAGGCAAACGCGTCCGGTTGATACCATGTCATCGCGAGCGCCATGGCGATGAGGGCGACCGTCACCCAGAAGGGCTGGCTGGAGAGCAGCTTCTGCAGGAGACTCCGTTCCCGCAGGCCCGTGACGTCCTCGATGGCGACGCTGCCCGGAACCGGGCGGATCATGGCGCTCGACATAGGGGGCTCCTCGCGCAGCATCAGGCGGCCTGGATGGCGCCGGTGATCAGTCCGGTCACCTCTTCAGGAGAACTCGATGCAATCGCCTTGTCCGCGACCTTGCGTCCTCGCCTCATCACGACCACCCGGTCACAGACGGCGAACACGTCCGGCATGCGGTGACTGATGAGGACGACGGCGATCCCGCTATCCTTGAGCCGGTGGATCAGATCCAGCACCTCGGCGACCTGGCGAACGCTGATCGCCGCCGTCGGCTCGTCCATGAGCACCATCTTCGCATTGGCGAGGCGCGTCCGCGCAATCGCCACAGCCTGGCGCTGGCCGCCGGACATCAGTTTCACGAGATCGCGGGGGCGGGTCTCCGACTTGAGTTCCTTGAACAGCTCTGCAGCGCGGGCATACATCGCCTTGTAGTCGAGGATCACCAGCGGACCGAAGCGGCGCTTCAATTCGCGCCCGAGGAAGACATTGGCGGCCGCAGTCAGATTATCGCACAGGGCGAGGTCCTGATAGACGACCTCGATACCGTCAGTCCGGGCGTCGACCGGCCGGCGAAAGTGCTTGACGATGCCATCAAGGCGAAGCTCGCCCTCGGAGGGGAGAAAATTGCCGGCGACGATCTTCACCAAGGTCGATTTGCCGGCACCATTGTCGCCCATCAGACCGACGACCTCTCCGGCATCGATCGCCAGATCGATGCCCTTGAGGGCTTCGATCGCACCGAAGTGCTTTGAGATGCCCTGAAGCTCCAGAAGCGGCATAGGTCGATTCCACCCTTGTTTCGAGGCGTGCCTCTGCTTCGGGCACTGGCTCAAGCTGCAGTCACTCAAGTCCTTTGTTTCGGTTGCTGCAATTTATGATGGTCAAGATTCAACCAAGGACTGATATTATGTATAAATAGGGAATTTAAAACTTGATGATGCGCCTCTGGTCAGTGGTTGGCGTGTCATTGCAACAATTTAATGCGAAATTTGATTGAATTGCCGCGCAAATACCGAATTGGCGCGTCCGAATATTTGGTGAGGGTAGATGTCGGCGCGCACCGCGTCGATCGCGCAGAAATCCGCCTGCGCCTCTATTGTGATCGGCGCGCCAACGAAGACGTCTGCCGTGCCCCATGCCCTTTTCCTCGAAACGCGTTCTCGGCGGAAGGCTCCGAACACGATCCTACGCTCAATAAACGGCTTCGTCATTCACGCGCGGCCGTTCTCCCGATCTTTGGTTCATCCTCGCGGAGAGCACCGGATTCCCGCTCGAGCCGAAGCCGGGTTTGGAGCTGATCGTCATCGTCGCGACAACCCTTCGCCGGGCCATTTAGAGGGGTAGGGGGCGCGCGCAGGTTGAAGGTTACATGGGCTCAGGCGCTCGCGGAAAGCCGGAGGGATCTGGCGCAGGCCGAGATCGCGGCAGGCACCGCACGTGGACTCCCGCTTCCCATCTCGCCTGATCGAAGGTCAGCTTCCGAACCAAGACCGAAGGGGGAATTTCGACCCATTTGAGACATTCGCGGCGAGCCGCTGAACGGGCCCTTTCCCGACATCCAGGAAGTCTGCTTTCGGGCAGTCTGGTTGGCGCTCCGGCCGATGGGCAAAGGTGGCCCCTTCCCGACGTTCGGAGCGTCGGGCTTAGGGCGTCTCGGTTCATGAGCAATCCAATGGCGGGCCGAGGATTAAATGCTTGCTCTCACCAATGGCAATTCGCATTGCTCTGCAATATAGTTACCGCACCGGGTTCGCTGACATCGGGGCCACCTGTGACCAGCAACCGATCCGCGCTCGAACCGAGTCGGTGGCGATGCAGGCTGGAACCGATCCGAACAATCCCGCATCGCCATTGGCGTGTGGCGGGGAACCGGAAGGGTTCCGGCTCGCCCGCATCCGCGACCTGCAGGAGCTGGAAGGCGGCGTGTATTGGCCGCGGCTGCAGCCGCACTTCGTCAAGCCTCAATTCAAGCTGTTGCGCTATAGGATACAGGAGGGAACCGGCGGCGACCGGACCCCGAATTTGTTCTCGGTCCGGGGCGCGAGCGGGGTCGGCGAGCTGGATGTCGCCTACATTGCGGATCGGCTCGCCGCGACGCTGACGGTCACCGGATCCGGCATACCCGACTACTGCCTCACCGCCGTGAGCAGGGGCGCCCTGGAGTTCGGCGGTGCGCCGGGTGCTCGGACGGCGCTTGGAATCGGCAGCAGCGTGGGCCTGATCTACCGCGGTGAGCCCGGAACGGCGCTGTCCGCGACTGGGAGCCACGAGCGACTTGCGGTTTGGATCCCAGCGACGAGCCTGAACCAGCGATTGGCCGCTTTGCTGGGCGGGCCTGTGGCGAAAGACCTCGCCTTTGAGCCGGTCTTCGACTGGGCTGGGGTGAAGGCGCAGAGCTTGAGGCGCCTTATGGGGCTGATGGTGGAGGAGCTTGGCGGCCCGAAACCCTTTGCGGGCAGCGAACTCGCCAGCCGTTCCTTCACCGACCTGATGCTCTACACGCTCCTGCGCGCGGTCCCTCACAACCATTCGGATCATCTGGCACGGGCGGGCAGCCCCGCTATCCCGGGAAACATACGGCAGGCGGAGGCCTATATCCGCGCCCATGTCGAAGAGCCCATCGCGCTGCACGAGGTCGCGGAGGCGGCGGGCTGCAGCGTGCGCAGCCTGCAACTTGGCTTCCGGCGGTTCCGCGAGGCAACGCCGCTGGCAGCGATCCGCCTCGCCCGCCTCGAGGCGGTGCGCGACGCCCTCCGGTCGGGTGACATCGCGGGCACGGTCACCGCTCTCGCCCTTCGGTTCGGCTTCACCAATCCCGGCCGCTTCGCGCAGGATTACAAGGCGGCATTTGGCGAGGCCCCGCGCGACGCCTTGCGTCGCGATTCAGGTCATCGACGACGCGGCCGGTGATCGGGGTGCCACGCAGGCCTGGGGCGCATCGCCGCTTTCGCGATGTTTGCGCGAATTGTCCTATTCTTTCGCTTTCCGCATAGAAGCCGGCTTAGCGCCGCGGCAGGCTGACTGGAGCCTGCTAGATGTCGCAACCGGACTTCCTCTAGGAAAAGGTGCTTCATGAACCACCTTGCCTCGACCACAGGACTAGCCGCCCAACCCATCGACTTTCGCCAAATGGCTCGCGGCTTGGGAACCGTCATCAATTATGCCGCCGGTGATACGGTCTTTCGAGAGGGGGACGAAGCCTCCCACGCCTACATCGTTCTGAGCGGAAAGGTCGAGGTGACCAGCCACGGCAAGCTCATCGAAGAGGTCGGCGAGGGCCGGCCGTTTGGCATTGTTTCGCTCATCGACAACAAGCAACGCACGGCGACGGCAAAGGCTGTCGAGGCGTGCGAGATTGCCTTGGTGACCCCGAGGCAGTTCCGCTTCATGATCGAGACGACCCCGAACTTCGTATGGTACGTCCTCTCCGAAGTCGTTGATCGATTGCGCGCAACGAACTCCGCATTGTGAGAAATTGGGCTTGCCGATTGCGCGAGCGAGAATGCAGGAGACAGATCACGTTCTTGCTCCCGGCGAGGCCCTTGCTGGGCTCTGAAAGGTCGCCCTTTCGCAAGCACTCATGCTTGGACGAATAGGACAACGAACGCCCTAGCGACGCTTCCACACCCTCTCGAGCAGGCATCTGTGGCGATGGGGCTCACGGCACTCGACGCCGTCAGGCGCAGGTTCTTCAGGCAAGACGTCCACGGCCGGAGCGACCGGACGGTAAGACAGACCCCAACGATCCAATGCGGAGATCCGTCATGTTCAAATACCGAGCCCGCAGCGCCGCCATCGTTCTTGCAATCGCCAGCACCATGATCGCCACGTCGGGGCAGGCCGACGACGCCGTGCTCCGGGATTGCGCATCGCGCGACCTCACGATCTCGACGCTCATCGAGAGGCGCGGCGAGGAGCGCGCCTTGCCCGACGAAGCCGTGGCGCAGGCCGCGATGGATCAGCTTCTGGCTCGCCGCGCCTGTCGTGAGGGACGAGGTGCGGACGCAGTCGCGATCTATGCGGGGCTCGATGCCAGGCTCGCCGGGGCCGATGGCCGACGGTGAATGCGCAACTGATGCGAGGCACACGACGATGAGCACAGCCGAATTCGTCACGATGGCGTTCACGCTCTGCAATGCCGTCCGGGCCTTCGCCTATCTGCCGCAGATCCTGCGTATCGTCAGGGATCGGGATGGAGCTCAGGCCGTTTCCTATGCGACCTGGAGCTTGTTCGCCATCTCGCATCTCACCACCGTGGCTTATGCGCTGCTGGCGATCGATGATTTGGCCATGGCTGCGGTCTTCGGCCTCAATGCCGTCGCCTGCTTGACCATTTTGGGTTTGACGGCATTGAAAAGGCGAAGCTGCGGCGTGGACTTGCCTCGCCAAATTGGAGAGCTCTTCTGAAGGAAGGAGGAGCATTTCATGGGCAAGCCGCAACGCCGGCTCGGGAAGGAATTCGAGGCTGAAGCCGTTCGTCTGGTTGAGACTTTCTTCAAGACGCTCAAAAGCGACGTCTGGCGCACCGTCTTCCAGACCCGCGCCGAGGCGACCGCCGCAATCGGCCGCTATATCGATGGCTTCTACAATCCCGTCCGGCGCCATTCGGCGCTCAACTTCATCAGCCCGCTTCAGTTCGAGAGGCAGGGCGCCCGGTGAGCGAAAGTGCTGCATCGCCCGTTCTCGTTTTTGCAAAGGCAGGTGCGAGTTATCCGCCCGATTGTTGAGCCCCTTGTGGGCACGATGCTCGATCCCCGGCATGATTTGACGCCGGGCCGCGGCATAGGAGCCAAGCTTATCCGTGATCATGCGCCGAGGTGGACAGCCATGCTTCTTCAGAAAGCGCCGCAGCAGACGCTTCGCCGCCATGGTGTCGCGCCGGGTCTGCAGGATCTCGTCGAGGACATAGCCATCCTGGTCGATGGCCCGCCACAACCAATGCTTCTTCCCCACGATCGCGACGACGACACCTTCGACTACCGGATCACCAGCACCGGGATGGTCGTAATTGCCAACACCTCTGACGTCTGGCTCCCGAGCACGACCTTCTGTATGCCGCGCCGGCCATGAGAGGACATCACGACGAGATCGCAACCCTTGAGCTTGGCCAATCGGATGATTGCCGCGGCTGGGGAAACATCGATCTCGTGTTCCAGATCTACCGTGACGCCGCCTTCGAACGCGTGCTGCCCGATGGAGGCAAGGCGATCCCTCATGAACGCATCAATCTGCTGGCGGGCTGCATGCGTCATCTCCGAGCGCTGGGGCTCCGAAACGGTCAGAACGGTGACTTTCGCCCCGAGCGGCTTGGCGAGCGCCAAGCCATGCTCAAGACCCTTGCGAGCAAGCTCGGAGTCGTCTGTAGCAATCAGAATGTGTTTGTACATTTGCCCACTCCGGTAGGAATTGCGCTGTCATCCTGGATGACATTGATCCGAAGGCAAGCGATCGCCGCAGCTTTCATATGCGGACGCCAAAGGCCGCGATCAGGCGTCTTTGACAGGCAATTTCGGGGCCCGGACGGGCGGCGTCGAATTACGCAGCACATGGCTCGGCCTGCCCCGACGTGCCGGGTAGCAGACCTTCGGAAGGTCCGAGATGGGCGGTTCGAGCCTTAACGCGCGGCTGCTCGGCGTAGGTCCGCTTTCTGGCGCCGGTCCAATGTCTGCAGTTGGCGCACGGCTGACGGCTGGCGATCATGTCGCGCATCGGCTGGGTTGAGTGGAGAGCGGAAGTTGATCTCGGCGTCCCAGTTAGGCTGGCTCGCGCCAAACTGCCGACGTTAGGCCATTACCTCAGAACGGACGTAGGAAAGCACCGAAGCGACCACGCAAACCGCGCCTAGCCCGGCCGCCACCGCCCTTTGAGCGTATGCCGAGCGGTCTCTTTGGGGGCCTCACCAAACCGGCGGCGATATGCGGTCACAAACCGCGCCAAATTCGTGAAGCCGTGTCGGCGGGCAACTTCGCTGACAACCGCCTCAGTCGAGCGGTTGGCCAGTTCATCTCTTACCAGGTCGAGTCGAATACGATGGAGAGCGGCTAACGGCGTCTGGTCGCGAAAACGATTGAACACGGCCTCAAGCGTTCGCCGGCTGCATCCGGCGGCAGCCGCAACCTGCCCCATGCGGATCGGCTCTGTGCCATGGGCACGCATAAATTCTTCCGCTCGCCGGATATATGCCGGGACTGCGCTTGTAGCGGTGATCGCGAGCCGACCACTGTGATTATGCGGCGCGCCACGGAGCGCGAGCGAGATGAGCAAATCGGTCAGGGATGCGAGCCCAACGGCGTTCGCGAAGATGCCATCCGCTCGCTGAAACTCCTCTATGACAAAGTCGAGATGACGCTTGAGGCTCGCCGCCGGCCCGGTGTTCCAGTCAAGCGTTGGTTCGAAATGAAGCGGCTGACGTAGATGCTCGTCGAGCAAGTGTTCGAGTGCGCCTTCCATCTCGCTCACTTTCAAGAAGACGTTTGTTCGCGCGTTGCTGTCGCTCACGGATAGCGTCGTACCCGGGCCAGGCCTCCAGGCGAGGCCGGAACCGTGGCCGACCATGGTCCTGTGCAAGGTCGCATGGCCGCTCAGAATCGACGTGAAACAATAGAGCTCGCCATCGTCGCCATCGACGGAAACGTCCATTGCGAAGCTGTTGTCAGCGTAGCTCGCCAGGATCGAACCTGAGCAGCGTGTCGCCAAAGTGAAAATTGGCCGATCGAACCGCGTTCGCCATAACGTGCGATCCTGCAGTTGATACGTGAAGACGCGGCTGGACTTAACGCCGCGTTCCATTACCTGCGTCTTCCCGCTGATGTCACCCGGCTCTTTCGCCCTGACGAGGTCGAACATCGCCAAGCGATCCATATCAATTGTCGGCGTGGCCATCTGCATCCCTCGCTCGGCAACCTTTATCTCAACATCCGAGACACAATGCGCGGTGTCGAGACAGATTCCGCAACGAAATGTGCAGCGCAGCACGAATTTAGCGTTCAGCACCTCCAAACCGTGACACTTTGCAGATCATGAAATGTCACTGCTCCAGCATTGAGGTGGAGAACTATTGCAAATATATCAAATATTGGCGCCATAATTCGAGACATTAGCGCTGCATGATGCGTAATTGCCTTTGAAAAAATCTTCTTTTTATAACATAAACATAAGAATAATAAGATTATCTCCGACTACGGAGAATATAGTATTTATTCTATAAATAATAACGATAAAATTGCCCATTATTTATATGATTCATATCATGTTGCTACAAATCAACATCACGCGTTTGGTCCAAATCTGCCGCATTGCATACAAACAAGACCAGATCCGCTTGTGAGGTATCGTCTCATGCGAATTATTATCGCGATGGTTGGGGGCTCGATCTTCGTGTCGTGCATCAATGCAATGGCCCTCGATGCTGTCGGGCCGAAAACATTTCAATCCAAAACATGCGTCCCATGGGACCGCACTCTTCACCGCATGCTGGAGGAAAGCGAACAGTTCCGTATCCATTCAGCAGAACTGCGCGCAGTCGTCCGAGCAGAAGCTTTCAAACTTAAGGAGAGATGCTTGCGCGATATCAGCATGGCCTCCCTGAACCGGTACGTCCTGCTCACAAAACTGTTGTCTGACGACGAAGCCGATGAAGTTGAAGGTTTCGATTGAGCTCGAGGGGCAACGCCACAGCGCACGCAGCATCTTCTCGAAAATTCGCCTCCTGGGCCAACAGTTGTTGGGGCACTAAAAAATGTCTCAGTGGCCCCCCCGGGGCGATCACTCGCCCCTATTGAACCAGACCTTCTGCTTTAGGCCACTCTTGCTCGTTGGCTGGATCGCAGACCGGCCTGCCCAGAAAGCGCTTCGAGCTTGATATAGGTCAACGACAGCTGCGCTGATCAGTTTATGTGAAAAAATGCTGCGCCTTACACGTAAAAGTGCAGGGGTCGTGACCATGCCGGACCTTTCCATTGCAATCGTCGATGATCATCCTTTGCTGATGGAGGGGATTTCCGCGCTGCTGAAACGACGGGGCGACTTCACACTCACCGCGACCGGGAATGTCGCGGATCATATCGTGTCGATCGCCAGGACCCATCACCCCGATGAGATGATCGTCGATCTCAATATGGCGGGGGATGTCTTTCAGGCGATTGCGGACGCGCTGAAGATCGCTCCCGAGATGAAAATCATCGTGTTCACAGCCTCGACCAGCCCCGATGATGCGATCAGGGCTCTGGATGCCGGAGCCAAGGGCCATGTATTGAAAGGCAGCCCGGGAGAGGATCTGTTCCAGGCCCTTCAAGCCGCGCAGCGCGGCGACGTTTATGTCACGCCCGCCCTCGCAATCAAGATGATCGGTGCCTTGCAGGACAAGGCTCTCGAACGACAGAAGGCGATGAGCAACAAGCTCAGCATTCGAGAGGAGCAGATCGTCAAATTGCTGCTGCTCGGAAAGATGAACAGCGAGATCGCCCGCGAGCTGTCGCTCAGCGCCAAGACTGTCAAGGGTTACATCACCAACCTGATGGCCAAGCTAAACGTCCGAAACCGTGTGGAGTTGGCCCTTGAGATTCAAAAGCTGGAAGCTGCGGCTACCCGCTGATGAGCGCCCTGCCTCAATCAGAACCCGATGCGTGTCGTAAATGTTCGCCGCCGAAGGCCCTAAGGCAAGCGAAGGCTCCGAGATAATCGCTAATGGGTTCTCGTCAGCGGCATGGTCGAATTCGCCGCCAACTTCAGTCGCCGGTCCCCGATCTTCAATTGTCTCAAATAGGTCGAGAGCGGAACTCTGGCCAGCACACGCGAAGCGTCGGCTTCTGGGCAATGCGCCGATGTCCGCAAATGGCGCGAGGCTGACGGATAGCTGCAGTGCTAGCGCACGGCCAAGTTGGGTGGAGGCCGTGTGGAAACGTCTTTCAGGGTCGTGCTCTGACGATGCGACAGGGTCTGAGGGTCAGGCTCTCATGGCCTTCATCAACGTCGCCGCGCCGAGGATGGCGATGGCCCGCTTGAGATTGTAGGCCAGCACATGGAGGCTCATCTCGGTTCCGACATTGGGGAGGTGGCGGGTCAGGAAGTGACTTCGGCCCATCCAGTCCTTGATCGTGCCGAAGACGTGCTCGACCGTGCGCCTTCGGATCCGCATGGCGTCGGGCATGCGATCGAGCCGGCGCTGCATGGCCTCGATCACCACCTCGTGCTCCCAGCGCTTGATGCGGCGCTGCTTGCCGGTGGTGCATTGGTCTTTGACCAGGCAGGCTCCGCAGCCGTCGGCCCAGTAGGTATGGAGTGTCAGATCCTTCTCGACCGATGAGAAGCGCCATGTGAGCGTCTCGCCGGCGGGACAGCGATAGGTGTCGCTCGGAGCATCGTAGGTGAAGTCCTGCTTGCCCCAGCGCCCGTCGGCTTTGGCCCCTGATGTCAGGGGCTTGGGGACGATGGCGGAGATGCCGATCTCGTCGCAGGCCAGGACCTCCTCGCCTGAGAAGTAGCCGCGATCGGCCAGCACAGTCAGCGCACCGGCTCCTGTCGCATCCTTTGCCTGACGCCCCATGCTGGCGAGCTGGCTGCGGTCGTGGCCGATGTTGGTGACCTCATGAGCCACGATCAGATGATGTTTGGCGTCGACCGCCGCCTGAACGTTGTAGCCGACGAGGCCAGTGCCCTTGCCGTTGGTGGCCATGGCGCGGGCGTCGGGATCGGTCAGCGAGACCTGACGGTCTGGCGCCACCGCGACGACGTGGTCCATCGCCTGGAGGTCACGCATCTGCTGACGCAGGCGATCAAGCCGGTCCTTGAGGCGGATGCTGCGCATCTGCGCGACGTCATCCTCCTGCCGGTCGGCCGTATCGAGCAGCGACAGATAGCGTGCGATGCTTGCCTCCACCTGCTCCATCCGGCGACGGATCGCGCCGGGCGTGAAGTTCTTGTCGCGCGTGTTGACGGCCTTGAACCGGCTGCCGTCCACGGCCACGGTGCCGCCTGCCAGAAGGCCGAGTTGGCGGCACAGCACGACGAACTGCGCGCAGGCAGCCCGGATCGCAGCCCCATTGTCACGGCGAAAGTCGGCGATGGTCTTGAAGTCGGGCGCAAGCTTGCCCGTCAGCCACATCACCTCGACGTTGCGGCCGGCCTCGCGCTCCAGCCGGCGGCTCGACTGAACCTGGTTGAGGTAGCCGTAGAGGTACAGCTTGAGAAGGGTAGCGGGGTGGTATCCAGGCCGCCCCGTCGAGGCCGGGCCGGCAAAGCCCATCGTTCCCAGATCGAGTTCGTCGATGAAGACATCCACCACCCGGACCGGATTATCTTCGCTGACGTAGTCCTCAAGACAGTCGGGCAGGAGCAGTCTCTGCAGCCGGGTCTCGCCTTCGATGTAGCGCGCCATGCAAGCCCTCGGATCGCTCCAGAAAGCCTACCAGATCAGCCCGTTTCCACACAGCCTCGGTGGATAGCTGACGCTGGCAACTGCGCAGATCCTCCCAAGCTGAGTTTAGGGTTCGAGCATATCGAGCACAGGGCAATGGGAACGCCGCTTCCGGGCACCCAGCCAAACGTGGTCATGAACGTGCCGGCTCGTGATCTTAATTGGCCCTTCCAGGCCTATTGGCTCAGCGGCCTCTATGTTTGGGGCGCTGCTGGCGTAAGACCGTGACGGCGCATGATGTCCGCCATCCTGGCCCGGTCCGGCGGGCCACCGGCTGCGGCGTTGACCACTTCAAACACCTCGCGGAAATACTCCGGACCGATCGCGGCCGGCGTAATCACGCAGAGCATCTTCGCGTCCTTGCTTCCGTTGTTATCGAACCGATGAACGGCGCCTCGCGGAATGCACAACGCCTGTCCCGGCCCGACATCGATTTGCTTTCCGTTGACGGTCCAGGTCAGCACGCCGTCTACGCCGTAGATCGTCTCTTCGTAATGGTCGTGGCTGTGCGCGGGAGCTGGCAGACGCTGCGCGGCCGGCACCATCAGCTCAAAGGCCGCAATGCTGCCGTTCGAGTTATCTCCGGCCAACAAGAAGCGAACCGCGAGCCCTTTGGTGGCGATGGTCTCGTCGGAAGGATTGACGTGAGGGTCTGTGACTGGCTGAGGCATTGTCCCATCCCCCTTGGTAAATTACATTTACCGGTAAACGGTAAACTCCGTTTACCAGAAGTCAATGCCCTATCCCCGAAAGTTTGCCGATGAAAACCGAGGACATGCTGATCGGCGCCCTGCTGCGCGTTCCGGCGCAAGCGATCCAGCGCCGGCTTATCATGGAGCTCAACGCTGCCGGCTTTGACGAGCTGCGCCTGCCGCATATGGCGGTCCTGCAGTTTCCCGGGCCGGACAAGGTTCGCCCGGGCACGCTCGCCGAGCGCTCCGGCATGAGCAAACAGGCCATCAACCAGCTGCTGAGGAGCCTCGAGGGTTTCGGCTATATCGTCCGGTCCGACGTTCAAGGTGAGGGCGGAGCGCGTCTGATCTATTTGACTGAACGCGGGCACGCCGCATTCTCCAAGATGGTCTACGTATTGTGCGACATCGAGCGCGAGTGGAGCGCCGAACTTGGGCCGGAGCGTTTCGCCCAGCTCAAAGCGCTGCTGTTTCTCGTCTGGGATAGTCCGCTGGCTCGCTAGCTGAAGGCATTTGCGGATTCCTCAGCTTACTCGCGTCGTCGCAATTGTTGCTCCATTCGGCCCAAAGGCGCCGACGTGATCCGTTCACCGGCTGCGCTTTCCTTCCCCTATGGGTCGAGAGTGGAACTCTGGTCAGCAGACTCGTGGCGTCTGCTTTGGGGCAATGCCTCAATGTCCGCAAATGGCGCGGATCGGCAGAAATTGAGTGTGCCGCCGAAGTTCCGCTTCCCACCGAGGCTGTGTGGAAACGGGCTGATCTGGTAGGCTTTCTGGAGCGATCCGAGGGCTTGCATGGCGCGCTACATCGAAGGCGAGACCCGGCTGCAGAGACTGCTCCTGCCCGACTGTCTTGAGGACTACGTCAGCGAAGATAATCCGGTCCGGGTGGTGGATGTCTTCATCGACGAACTCGATCTGGGAACGATGGGCTTTGCCGGCCCGGCCTCGACGGGGCGGCCTGGATACCACCCCGCTACCCTTCTCAAGCTGTACCTCTACGGCTACCTCAACCAGGTTCAGTCGAGCCGCCGGCTGGAGCGCGAGGCCGGCCGCAACGTCGAGGTGATGTGGCTGACGGGCAAGCTTGCGCCCGACTTCAAGACCATCGCCGACTTTCGCCGTGACAATGGGGCTGCGATCCGGGCTGCCTGCGCGCAGTTCGTCGTGCTGTGCCGCCAACTCGGCCTTCTGGCAGGCGGCACCGTGGCCGTGGACGGCAGCCGGTTCAAGGCCGTCAACACGCGCGACAAGAACTTCACGCCCGGCGCGATCCGTCGCCGGATGGAGCAGGTGGAGGCAAGCATCGCACGCTATCTGTCGCTGCTCGATACGGCCGACCGGCAGGAGGATGACGTCGCGCAGATGCGCAGCATCCGCCTCAAGGACCGGCTTGATCGCCTGCGTCAGCAGATGCGTGACCTCCAGGCGATGGACCACGTCGTCGCGGTGGCGCCAGACCGTCAGGTCTCGCTGACCGATCCCGACGCCCGCGCCATGGCCACCAACGGCAAGGGCACTGGCCTCGTCGGCTACAACGTTCAGGCGGCGGTCGACGCCAAACATCATCTGATCGTGGCTCATGAGGTCACCAACATCGGCCACGACCGCAGCCAGCTCGCCAGCATGGGGCGTCAGGCAAAGGATGCGACAGGAGCCGGTGCGCTGACTGTGCTGGCCGATCGCGGCTACTTCTCAGGCGAGGAGGTCCTGGCCTGCGACGAGATCGGCATCTCCGCCATCGTCCCCAAGCCCCTGACATCAGGGGCCAAAGCCGACGGGCGCTGGGGCAAGCAGGACTTCACCTACGATGCTCCGAGCGACACCTATCGCTGTCCCGCCGGCGAGACGCTCACATGGCGCTTCTCATCGGTCGAGAAGGATCTGACACTCCATACCTACTGGGCCGACGGCTGCGGAGCCTGCCTGGTCAAAGACCAATGCACCACCGGCAAGCAGCGCCGCATCAAGCGCTGGGAGCACGAGGTGGTGATCGAGGCCATGCAGCGCCGGCTCGATCGCATGCCCGACGCCATGCGGATCCGAAGGCGCACGGTCGAGCACGTCTTCGGCACGATCAAGGACTGGATGGGCCGAAGTCACTTCCTGACCCGCCACCTCCCCAATGTCGGAACCGAGATGAGCCTCCATGTGCTGGCCTACAATCTCAAGCGGGCCATCGCCATCCTCGGCGCGGCGACGTTGATGAAGGCCATGAGAGCCTGACCCTCAGACCCTGTCGCATCGTCAGAGCACGACCCTGAAAGACGTTTCCACACGGCCTCCACCCACCTGCGACCTTCGGAACGTCCGGTCATTGGCAGAGGCCCGGCGGGCCGGGAGCGGATGGTGGTCTTTGCTACCTAATTCCTCCGCTTCAAAGGATGGGGTGAGCCGGTTGAGCGTCCTGATCTCGAGATGGATCAGTTCGCCGGGGAGGGCGCGCTCGTAGCGGAGCACCGGCTTGCTCGGGCTGGGCCCCCGATACCGTTCGCGGGGGCAGGGGGCCGAACCAGCCGACGCTCGCTGCGGCGAGGCCGGTCGGGCGCAGGCGCGATCGATCGTCCCGGATCCGGTCCGGTCCCGGGTTTGCTACTGGTTGATCTCGGGCTCGACGAGTTTCGTGAGCTTGCGCAGGGATTCCTGCCAGCCGAGATAGCAGGCCTCGGCAGGGATCACGTCCGGCACGCCCTCTTGCTCGATATTCACCTCGGTGCCGACGGACACGGCCTGCAAATTCACCGTGACCTTCATCTCGCCCGGCAGGTTCGGGTCGTCGAACCTGTCGGTGTAGACGAGGCGCTGTCCCGGAACGAGCTCCAGATACGCTCCGCCAAAGGAGTGGCTGTGTCCCGTGGTGAAGTTCCGGAAGGACATGCGGTGATGGCCGCCGACCTTCGCATCGAGCTCATGGACGGTGCAGGTAAAGCCGTATGGGGGCAGCCAGCTCGCAATCGCGTCCGGTTCGAGGAACGCGCGATAGAGTTTCTCGGGCCTGGCGGCGATGACGCGGTGCAGACGGATGGTGCTCGGCATGGATCTCTCCTTCTGGTTCGGTTTTAAGGAGTTCGGTTCTTTCCCGGCGGGCGGCCTTTCACCTGGACATATCCACGACGAACGGGCCGGTGAGAATTCGACAGCGCGTCCGAAAAAATCCGGAGCTGCGGCCAGCCCCGTCATCGCTCCACTATCGCCCGGGATATTCAAGCTGCATCGCGACGACATCGCTGGTCCGCGCGCCGTAGCGGGCGGTGATCGCGCAGGGCCTCGATGCGTCGATCGCCGGCGAGGTCGCCAGACGGCCGGGGAAATCCGAAGGCTCAGCCTGTCGCCTTGCCAATCGCCTCGGCGAGCCCACCCGGATTGTCCCATGCCATCGAATGGCCCGCCTGGGGCACGATCGCGACGCCGCATCCCTGATCCGCCAAGCCATCAAATTCGGGGGCCGGCAGCGAGCGCTCTCCAACGAGGAGCGTTTTCGGCATGGGGAGGTCGCCGAGCATCTCGCGCCATGTCGGCTGGCATCCGGCGATCAGCGATGCTGCTTCCCGGTGGACCGCGAACGGGGCGCTGATGGCCAATGAGGCAGCCCAGACCGTATTGCCGGCCGCCCTTGCGGCAGCGACCGTCTCCGCATGACCATGCGCTACGAACTCGCCCTCGGACATGTCGGCGATTGCCCTGCTGAACACGCCACCGCCCGGCTCCAGATTCGGCTCGCCAAGGACGAGCGCTTCGACCCTTGCCCCGAGCAACGCAGCCAGGGTGATCGCCACTGCCCCTCCCATGCTGTGACCGAAGAGGCTGACAGGCCCCTCGCAGACGCTCCCGATGAGCTCGGCCATCGAGCGAGCATGGCCTTCGATGGAATAGCAGAACTCGGCCGGCCTTTCGCTGAAGCCGGAGCCGAGCAGATCGACCAGGATCGCCCGGCGCCCGGCCAAGGCCGTATCCGCGACCACGCGCGGATAGTCGCAGGATGACGCACAGCCGAGACCGTGGATGAATACCAGGGGCGTGCCGGCCCCGGGAATGTCCTGATAAAGGATATTGGCGGACGCCATCTTCGCCCAGAAAGCCTTCACGACCCGCTCCATCGACTGCCAGGGCAGCTCCGCTAACCCGCTGCGCCGCCGCACCACGTCAGCATGATCTGTCGCGTCTCCCCGCTTGCCGAGCGCTGAGAAGATGGGTGCTCCCAGTTCATCAACCGGCTCCCCGCCAGACATCGAGAGCGGGTGAAGCGCTGCCCTGCCATGCGACCGAGATCCGCGCAGATCTCGTTATCGCTCAGCTAAAGTGACGCGGCCGTTTGCAGACCTACGGAAGTTCGTGCTTGGGTAGAAATCAGAAATTCGCCACCCATAGGTCCTACCCTTCATTGCTAGGCTGGAATACCCTTACGATTCGGGTCCATAAGCCAAGATCTTACGCTCCCAAGAAACGCCCACACATCATCATTTCCAGGCCGCAGGAACGACGGGCTCTCGGGGTCTTCACCCATCGATTCAAATACTGGAATAAGCCAGCCGGGGCCGTGACCGCCGACTCCCAATGCTTTAACCCAAGATTCTAGCTCCCCACCGGGCACTACGAACACACCGTATTCTGCCAAGCTCTGAAGCAAATTCTGAGTTGCTTCCCGCTCTGCTCCAACGAGGGCCTCAACTCCACCGTCACGCTTCATGTTCTTCCCTGAGGAAGTAAACGCCTGCATCACAGATGTTCGCAGGGTGGCCAGCGACGGATGCGTGATAGGCGGAATACTAGAGGCCGAGAGGAGGTTCGCCCAAGGAGCGCCGCCCTCCTTCAAGACATCAATGTCAACTATTGCAGCGGTTGGAATGCCAAGCTCACGCAATGGCCGCATGATTATCTGCACAGTCTGCTTGTTCTGCGCGTGAAGAAATAGGCAATTTGGTATACCCCACTCGGGTTTGAACCGAAGCAATCGCTCATTTATTTCCTGATAGAACGCTCTGTCGGTGTCAGATTCGGTCACAACAACAAACTCATAGAACAGGACGCTCAGGACGCCTGTTGAACGAAGTAGGGGATTGCGCATCAAACGGAGCAAATCGGCGCTCGGTAGAACGCGGGCCGTTGCTACCCCGTCTCGGTACGTCAGCCTCACAATGTTTACTGGTGCGCCGGATTGAATGCAGCCCATCACAAACGTGGGGCTATGCGTCGATACAAACACGCGCTTGTCAGTATTAAGCGCGGCTCGTGACAGTTCATATCCGAGGTTAAATGCGAGCGATGGGTGCAGGAATGCCTCGGGCTCATCGATCAGCAGGATTTTAGGATCACCTGCAATGACCTCGGTGATAATACCGGTGAACGCCTTTACGCCGTCACTCGCTAACTCAATGGGCTGTGCTGCCGCGTGAAACTGCACCGCAGCTTCGTGCAAGCCTCGCTCTTCTAATTCATCCACAGGCGGCCGGCGTGACAATCTTATTCTGAAAAATCCAATGTTCGTCGGATCTATAACAAAATATGACCCAAACGCATCCTTGATAATGCGACGAACTTCTTCTCGCTTAGCATTATCTCTAAATAGAAACTGGAAAATCATGTGAGGTGGCTGTTGAAGATCTCCGGAGCTCTGCGGAGAAATCAGATCAATTCTGCTCTTTCCGTCGAGTTTCAATATAACATGCCTAAGAAACCACTGGCAGTACCCTACAATGGATGACTCTGGAGCTTGAACCATGGTTCTTAGTTGTTTATGAGGAAGTTGCGTCCTTCCTCTCCGAGAGCTAACGTATACATGCCCAAGCTGATGGGGCTCTCCAGGGTTCGGAGGCGAAATTACGCTTGCTAACAACTCCTCTGCTTGTTCCTCAGTCCGGCCCGTCAGTCTTAACGAGTCTAGTATTAGCGCATTCCCCATGGGGCCGTTTGTACAAAACTCATCTATCTCCGTCAGGATGCGGCTCTTCCCAGAGTTATTTGGGCCAACAAAGACCGTAATGGGAGTAAGATCGATGGGGGTAACAGCAGCGTGAGGCGCCCGGCCGAACTTAAGAAGCAATTGGCCAAACATGCTTATCCGGCCTCACCATCTAGCATGCCAACACTTGCGCGATGGCATGCCTCAAAGGAATCGTCTCCCTCAAGCAATGAGGGCGGCACCCCATTGCCTGTCAAGCTTCGCTCCTATGGCCCTTAGTTCGCGCTAAGCGCCTGAGAGTTGGAAGGCTTGAATGGTGATTTATGGATGATGAGACGCTGCGGCCTCGTGGGAAGTCTAGCACTGAACGTCAAAGCTGTTGGTCGGCGTGCTTGTGGCATGAGCAGCTACGGAGAAGTGCTACCTTAAATTTCAGAAACGGGTCGATTCCGGTCGTGACGCAGCGGCGGAGCAGAGGTCTGCTTTCGGATGGAGACCCAGGTTCTGCTTCTGGCGCCGAGCGGCCGGATGGGTTCGGCCTCCATCGACACGTGGGGCCAAATTCGTCGCCATCGCTGCTATAGTGGACAAGAATGCGGGAGATGTCCTGGCGAAGAAGGAGAAGATCGTGGCCGAGAGATTTGAACGGCATCGCCAGCCCTGGACAGCGGAGGAACTGGCGAAGCTGAAGCTGCTCGCCGGGAAGGGCATGGCCCTGAAGGCGATTTCGAAGGCGATGACCCGCAGCGAGGAATCCATCAAGGACCGCGCCAAGCTCGATGGCATCGGGATCGCCAAGCTCCGCTAGACCATCGGACCGGACATCCCTTCCGGCCGATGATCCAACCCCTTGGTGTTTGCATCGGCCTTGCCCCGAAATCAGCACTCCACTTTTCCGGCCAATGCTTTGGCCCCGCCGATGCTTCGGCCCGGCCGATGCTTTGGTCCTGCCGATGCTTGGGCCCTTTGGAAGGAGGCGACCCCGTGCCGAAATTCGTGACGATCGGGTATGGAGACCGTGAAGGTTACGACCGTACCCCGGTGGCCGTCAGAGACGCAGCCCACGCCCATGATGCAACGCTGCGGAAGAACGGCGTATTGATGGGTATCGCGGGCGTTCCCGTGCAGGTGCGCAACCCCGACGCTGCCCAGGTTGAAACGGCCAATGGCCCATTCATGACGTCGTCATTGCCGGTGGCGGGCTTTGCCATCATCGAAGCCGCCGATCTGGCCGAGGCCATCGATATGGTTTCGCGAACGCCCTGCGCCGTCGCCCATGGTGTCGTTGAGGTGTGGCCGCTCGAGCAGCGCTCATGAAACGGCACGTCGCGCTGCGGCACGGCCGGGCAAAGGTGCAAGCGCTCAGGCGCCCTCGGGAGCCGCAGCGGCCTGGCGCGGCAGGCTGATCCGGGCGAGCAGGCCGCGCGGCTGGTTGTCGTGCAGGGTCAGCTCGCCATCATGGGCGGCCGCGATCGACCGGGTGATGGCGAGGCCGAGGCCAAACCCTTCTGAATCGATCCGCCCGCGTGCTTCGTCGCCGCGCATGAAGGGCTCGAGCAGGCGCAAGCGATCGGCTTGCGGAATACCGGGGCCGTCGTCGGCCACCTCGATCAGGAGGGCATCGGTTTCGTCGCGAAGGCGGATGATCACTTGCGTACCATGGCGCACCGCGTTCTCGACGAGATTGGTCACGGCGCGCTCCAGCTGCTGGGCATCGCCTGTCGCCACGAGCCGCCGCGGTCCCTCATAGCGCGTCGCCTTGCCGATATCGCTGAACTCGTCCGCGATGGTCTGGAGCAGGCTGGACAGGTCGACGGCACTGCGCTGCTGGCGCCGGTCGACATCGCGCAGATAGGACAGCGCGCCCTGCACCATGGTGCCCATATGCTCAAGATCGCGAGTGAACTGGGCGCGCAGGACGTGGTCCTCGATGAACTCGACACGCAGGCGCATGCGCGTGATCGGCGTCCTCAGGTCATGGCTGATCGCCGCCAGCATGCGCGTGCGGTCGGCAAACAGCGCATGGATACGGTCTCTCAGGCGGTTGAGGGCACGCGCGGCGGTGCGGACTTCGAGGGGGCCCTCCTCGGGCAGCGGCGCGGGATCGCGGTCGATCGAAAACTCCTCGGCCGCCGAGGCGAAGCGCGCGAGCGGCGCCGTGATGCCGCGCGAGGCCCAGAGCGTGAGCGCGCCGATATTGAGCCCGAGCACGATGATCGTGGCGACGACCAGAATGGAGACGGGGCGCGGTGGCGGTGTCCCCATCCCGCCAGCCGCGATCGCGACATCGAGGCCCGTGCCGTCGGGAAGCCGGATTGCATAGCCTTGCGGCGGCCTGTCTCCCTCCGGCATCGGGTTCGGCTGCACCACAAAACCCGGGCCCAGGCGCTGCGCCATGCCCTCCGCGGCGAAAGGATGCGGCTTCGACGGCGAGGGGGCAGGGTCCGTGCCCGATAGCGTGAACCGGAAGCGCCGGTCGGCCGCGTTCGCGGTCTCGACGACCATCTGGCGCAGCTGCGGCGGCGTCTGCGCCACCAGCTTGGCGATCGTCGCGACGCTCTCATAGGCCGGCGGGCCCGGTCTGCCGCGGGGCGCCTGCCAGACCAGCGTGACGGAGAGAACGAGATAGAGCAGGCCGATCACGCCGACCACGAGCAGCGCGATCTGGCTGCCGATCCGGGCGGGCAGGCGAAACGGGTGGATCATTGCCGTGCGACGGCGGGCGTGAAGAGATAGCCGCCCGCGCGGATCGTCTTGATCAGTTCGGGCTCGCGCGGCTCGCGCTCGATCTTCTGGCGCAGCCGGCTGATCAGGATATCGATGCTGCGCTCGAACGGGGAGGCGGCGCGCCCCTGCGTCAGATCGAGCAGGGCGTCGCGCGCGAGCACACGCCCGGGGCGCTCGCAGAAGACCCGCAGCAGATCGAACTCGGCGCCGGTCACGGCGACACGGACCTTGTCGGGATTGGTCAGCTCGCGGTTATTGGCGTTCAGCGTCCAGCCCGCGAAGGAAAAGGCGCCGGGCGGCTCGTCCTGGCCGGCCTGTCCGCCGCCCCGTCGCCGCAGCACCGCCCGGATGCGGGCCAGGAGCTCGCGCGGGTTGAACGGTTTGCCGAGATAGTCGTCGGCCCCCATTTCGAGGCCGATGATCCTGTCGACATCCTCGCTGCGGGCGGTGAGCATGATGATCGGCACCTGCGTCGTCAGGCCCAGCCGCCGGCAGATCGAGAACCCGTCCTCGCCCGGCAGATTGAGATCGAGCACGATCAGGTCGAACCGGCCGTCCCGCAGGAGCTTGTCCATTTCGCGCCCGTCGCGCGCGGTCGAGGTCCGCATGCCTCAGGTCCCACGCAGCCGTCATCGTGGCGCGGGAAGAGCGCTCACATCGCGACATCGGATCGTGCCGTCCGACACGATCCGGGCTGTGCCGATGGCCTGCTCTCGCCCCGTCACCGGATCGCGATAGATCATGCGGCTGCAGGCCGAGGCCGTATCGGCGGTGTCAGGCCCGAAGATGCGCAAGAGCACCACGCTCAGCCACATGGCTGCTGCGGCGAGGACCCCGAGCGCGCGCCGCAGCGACGAACCCGACCGTGAGGGTGAAACGATATCCGGCATGAGCGCTCCGACGCTGCGAGAGCCTGCCGGATGGGCCGCCTTTGTGGCCCCAATGCCGAACGGATGTTGCTGGAGTGTTTCTGTTTGTATCGCTGGGCGCATCCTCTGCATCGGGTGCAGGACGGAGCAGGCGCCTTGCCGATATGTCGAGCCACCTACTCGGCATCGCCTTGCATCGACGGGTGCGCCGGGTGTCGCCATCGCGCGATAAGCGGACTCTGGCCCTACGCCCGAAAGCCGATCTCCTGGCGCACAGCGGCACGGCCGAAAGCTACCCTAAACGGACCTCGCCAATATCCTCTCTCGGGATTTCTGGCTCGCCAGCGGCGCGACGATAGCGGGTGCCAATTCAGCCCAATTTGCGAAGGTCTGTGCGGAGGGCCATCACGGTCCGATGTCATACATCACGAGACGTGAGCGGCAGCTGATCCACGCGGCACGGCTATCCCGCGAAAAGCCAATCGCACATTCGCTCATCCCAGGGCTGGGTATCTCTTGAAGCACCTCGCCCGTTTCCATGGAAATGAGGGCAGCGGTTGGTCCTCGATCTTCTGTGAGCATCAAGATCAGCGCGTATCGGCCATCCCGGCTGATCGCAGGCACGCCGTAGCTCGACGATGCCTTTGCTGTCCCACTGACGGACCAGATCAGCCTTCCGCTTGGCAATTCACGCAGTTCGGCGCTGGTATCTGTGTCAGGCGTCCATTGGGAACAGTCCGAGCCGCTGCGATCGCAGTTTCCGCCGAATGCGCGCAAATTCTTCATCACAAGCACGTTGCGGCCGTCGGGACTGAGCGCGAACTCTGTCCGCCAGACCGTGACGCCGACAGGGACGATCTGGGGCCGCTCACCTTGAACCCACAGGACCCATTGATTGGGTGAGAAGGCGATCAGGGCATGGATACGGCCATCGGCGCCCAGAACCGATGCGACCGCATTGGTTCTGGCATTCCCGGTGAGGCCGGGCACAGCATTCTTCTCGATTGATTGTATGACTTGCCCGGTGCGCGCATTCACGAACGCGATGGTCGGTTGTGGATCAGCATGCTCTGGTTGGTAGTAGGCGCCCCTGGTCCCGAAAGCGGCCACGGCCATGCCCGCTTGCCCCGCCCAGTATAGCTCGTCCAGGGGGCCGGCCGGGCTCAGGAGGTCCGGCAGTTGCCGCGTCGTGCCGTCCACCGAAAAGAGGAAAGGCTTGAGCGGCCCCAGGGCGAAGCCGCCAGGTTTCGAGGTCTCCTGTCTGACACCCAGGACCGAGCGCGCGTCCTCAGACCACGCGAAGGGCAGGTCGCCACCGGGAATGAGGCCGGTCACGCGCCCATCGAAGCGCTGGAGCACGGGCTCATCCTCCATAGTAGCGAGCCATAAACCATTGACGCTGTCGAAAACGAAGACAGCGCTCCCGTCCAGCGACAGTGTCGGCGGAGACACGGGATAATTGCTTAGCGGAAATCGGAGGCAATGGACCTTCGCAAGCGTCAGCGGGCCGGCGCTGAAAGGTGCATAGACCGCGACAGGATCAGTGGCCCCGCTGCCGCATCCAACGACCACCGGAGTGGCCGCTCCCGCCCCACAAGCCGTGAATGTCACCCACAGAAGCAGAGTTAGCACTGGGAAACGATAGCGCATGATGCCCCGCGCAAAGTTGGGTCCTGGTGAGAGGTAAACCTGACGGTTTTGCCATTCTGGCGGCAGCGACCGGTTTTCGGTAGTCGCTATATATCCGGAAGCCACCCATCTCGGTCATTGCGCTCGCATTGCAGCTACCCGTTCGCCTGACGCCATTTGCGGACATTGGAGCATTGCCCAAAAGCAGATGGGGTGGATGGCTCCCGCTCCCGGCGTTGCAGCGCCACAGTGGTGCTGTCACGCAGCACGAGCTTGGAGCGACCACGATGGAGATCACGACTGTCGGCATCGACTTGGCCAAGAATGTCTTCCAGGTGCACGCTATCAGCGGAACAGGAGAGGTCCTCGCTCGTCGAGCACTGAGGCGAGCTCAGGTCATACCCTTCTTCCGCAGGCTTTCTCCCTGCCTGGTCGGCATGGAGGCCTGCGGCACGAGCCATCACTGGGCGCGCGAACTGACCTCTCTGGGGCATACTGTGCGATTGATGCCGCCGGCCTACGTCAAGCCATACGTGAAGCGAGGCAAGACCGACGCCGCTGATGCGGAGGCGATCTGCGAGGCGGTCACGCGCCGGACCATGCGCTTCGTCCCGGTCAAGTCTGTCGAGCAGCAGGCCGCGCTGGCCCTTCATCGGACCCGCGACCTCCTCGTTCGTCAGCGTACGCAACTCATCAACATGATCCGGGGGCTCCTGGCCGAGTTCGGCATCGATATCCCGAAGGGCATCACCCACGCCCTGGCCTTTGTGCGACGCGCTGTGGCCGGTGGCGCGCATGAGGTTCTCGATCTCGCCGCCAAGGTGATCAGCGCCTTGGCCGAGCAAGCGATCGAAGTTCAGAACCGCATCCGCCAGCTCGAACGAGACTTGCTGGTCTGGTACCGATCGAACGATCTCGCGCGGCGCATTGCCACCGTCCCCGGCGTGGGCCTGCTCGGAGCGAGCGCGCTGGCGGCCACTGTCACCGATCCGACCCAGTTCCGCTCCGGGCGCCAGTTCGCGGCCTGGCTGGGACTGACGCCGCTCAACAACTCCAGCGGCGGCAAGGAGCGCCTTGGCCGCATCTCCAAAATGGGCGATCAATACCTGCGGCGCCTTCTGGTCACGGGCATGACGTCGCTGGTCAGACGCAACAAGCACCACCCCGATGCAGCGGATCCTCGCGTGAACGCGCTACTCACCCGCAAGCCGATACGGCTCGTCACCGTCGCCCTGGCGAACCGGGCAGCGCGGGCGATCTGGGCCATCATGGTTCGGGGCGAGATTTATCGCATGCCAGCGCCCAGCGTGGCAGCAGCCTGAGGATCAGTAGCAAATCAGCGCGCTACACGCGCGAAGGAGGTTGCGAGGACCCTGTGATGATGGCGCACCGGTCAGACTGGGGATGAGGACAACCCGCCTAACGTCGAGGGCATAAAAGCCCGCAAAGCAGAATGGGACCTTATCCACGGAAACCATCAGGGCCAGCGGTCAATGACCGCGCGAACAGGCCGGACACAAGACTGCACCCGACCATCACGCCAAACCGTCACAGACCCCTTGCAACGCGGGAGCCATCCACACAAGACGCTACCAGCGTGCTGACCAAAGTTCCGCTCTCGAACCATTGCGGACGCAAGGGCCGGTCATCGCTGTCTCTTCAACCGCCGCTGCGCCTCAGCCTCGCTGATCTCGCGATAGCCTTCATCGACCAGCTTCCGGACACATTTCCCGTCGGATCGAAGCTTGCTGGCCTCGTCATAAAATCCGACCCCGTATGCGCTGCCGCCACAGGCGATTGCCCGGCCATCTCCGTCCCGGATGAACTGGCGAAGGGGCGTGAACCCTTCCATGCACCCGGCCACAGCCATGGCGCAGGAAAGTGCCAAGACCGCCCAGCAGCGCGCTTACGAGCTCGACCAGGACAAGGTCGCGAACCCGCCCAGTGAAAAAGGGCGCGAGCGGCTGAGGTTTGGGCTCGGCCGAATCAGACGCCCCGCCTACCGCCTCTTCCCCCTCGGCCCCTTCACCTCCGGCGTCTTTGCCCTGTTCTCTAGATCGAGCTTGCGCCAGCGTGCCAGACGCTCAGGGTCGATCACGCCCTTGGCGACTGCCTCCTGAACCGCGCAGCCGGGTTCGTGCTCATGGGTGCAGTCGCGGAAGCGGCAGAGCGGGCTTAGTTCCGTGATCTCGGCGAACAGCGTTTCGAGACCAGACGCCGCATCGCTGACATGGAGCGTGCGCATGCCCGGCGTATCAATCACCCAGCCGCCGCAGGCAATCGCATGCAGCGAGCGCGACGTCGTGGTGTGGCGCCCCTTAGCGTCGTGGGCGCGGATGTCGCCCGTCTGCTGCGGTTCGCCATCGATGGTGCCGGCAAGCGCGTTCACAAGCGTCGATTTGCCGACGCCGGACGAACCGACCAGCGCGAGGGTGCGGCCTTCGCCACACCAGGACGCGAACGCAGCCGCCGCGTGAGAGCTGCGCGGATTGACGGTTGCAACAGCCAGCCCGCGCTGCAGGGCGGCGGCCTGGTCGAGATAGGGCTGCACGTCCGGCACGAGATCGGCCTTGGTCAGCAGGATGACGGGTTCGGCTCCGCTCTCATTGGCCAGCGCAAGATAGCGCTCCAGGCGCGCGACGTTGAAATCAGCATTGCAGGAGGTGACGATGAACAGTGTGTCGATGTTGGCGCCGGCAAGCTGCGGCGTCATGCTGCCCTCGGTGCGCCGCGCCAACACCGTCGCGCGCTCCAGCCGGCGCCGCAGCAGATGTGTGCCGGGCTCCACCAGAACCCAGTCACCCACCGTGAAGTCGCCTGTATTGGTATGGACCGGCAGCTTGAGCCTGATCGGCCCATCGGGCGTGATTGCGCTCATGCGGGCACGGTGCACCGAGTCTATGCGCGCAGGCCGGAGGCAGGCGTCATCTGGTTCGCATTGATCTGCAAAGAAATCCGTCCAGCCCAGCGCCGCAAGTGACGGTGGTGCGGAGGCAGTGTCGCCTTGTGTCACAGTATCGCCCCACCGCTCGGCGTCCTCGTCATGGGCGACGATAGAGCGGGGTTCAGCCCGGCTTGCAAGCGCCGGAAGGAAAGCTGGCAGCCGCGCTGCGCCACTTCCGCGGTCGGGCCGTTCATCTTCGTCGATCAAGCCGGGCCGGCCGAATTCCCCACCGGCCACGGCATCGATGTCCGGCCACGTCGCGGGCCGACGCCTGGAACCTCAAGGCAGGAGCGCGATCCGGTCGAGCAACACGACCAGCTCCGCCTGCCGGCTTGTATTGGTCTTGGCGAAAACCGCGGCCAGTTGCGAGCGAATGGTGACGGGGCTGAGGTGAAAGTTCCGGGCGACGTCGGCCGGCAAATCCCCGCTTGCCAACTGAAGCGCAAGCCGCGTCTCGGCCATGGTCAGGCCAAACATGCGCCGAAGCAGGAAGGGATTCGGCCGGAGATGGGCGTCGAGGTCGAGCAGCATGACCACACTGGTACCGTGGGCTGTGACGTTTGCGGCCTGATTCAGCACGAGCGGGGCATCAAATTTGTTCCCGATGACGATCCAACTCAGTGGACCGAGAACGGGTTGGTTGGGAGTGCGCGCAATCAATCGCCGGAAGGCTTTCGTCAATTGGTCAAGGTCTTCAAGTAAGCCCGCCTCCTCCCCCAGGATGAGACGGGCTGCAGCGTTGGCCTCCACAATATTTCCTTGGTCGTCGACGACAAGATAGCCACATCCGAAGCGGTCGAGCGCAGGCAAGGCCACAGCGGAACTCGACGATCCGACAGTTGAACTCTCCTCGCCCTGAGCGTCCGGGAGAATTTCGCCAAGCTCAGAGGTCATAAGCTTATCCCTCCCGCAAGCCATGCTGTTCTCCGCAGCCCCCAATCCAACTGACGCTATTGGCGCTCAGATACCGTCTGCCCCGCTGTTCTTGAGTTCCCAGGTCAGGATCGCGAGCGCCAGCTTCTCAAGCTCCACCTCAGCCAAGGGATGCCGGGCGGCGGAATGGAAGTCGCGAGCCCGGGCACAGGCGCGGATGTAATCCGCTTCCGATCTCAGCACGCCCAGGCGCAGATCCAGGGAAGACGGCGCCCGGTTTCGCCTGCGGTCTGTTCGGTCTTCGCGCATGCGGTTTCAGACCGATTGGTGAGCAGTACTCGTCATTGTCTCAAACTTGGCCCGCTCCCCCGGCCCCATCAAACCCTGCCGGCAGGATCGGACCCAGTTACAGGCCGAACCTTGTAACCGTCGGCAGGCTCGCCCCGGCAACCAGCCTTTGCGCCGCGATCATCGCCTCCAGGCGAGTATGGGCATTCAGCTTGGCCATCAGACTGGTCATGTGGCCCTTGACGGTCTTGTTGCTGAGCGAAAGCTCGCGCGCGATCTCGCCGTTCATCTTCCCGCAAAGAAGCAATCTGATGATCTGCTCCTCCCGGACGTTGAGCCGGTTGCAGCTGGCCTTCTGCTGCTCGCGCGCCTTTTCCTTCAAGGCACCAATCAGCCTGGTCGCGAACGAGGGGCTGATATAGACATCGTTCTCCCGCGCGGCCTGAAGCGCGTGAATGAGGTTATCGCCCGGGCTGCCTTTCAAGACATAGCCCTTGGCCCCGGCATCGAGGGCCCTCATCGCATCGTCCGTGCTGGTCGAGGCTGTGAACACGATGATCTTCATTGCGGGAGCGAGCTTCAATGCGTCCGAGATCGCCCGGAAGACATCGCCCGCCATGCCCAGATCGACGATCATGTCATCGGGCCGGTGGGCGCAGGTGATCGAAACGATATCGTCCGCAGCATTCCCGGTCGCGTCTACCGTGAAACCGCCCCATCGTTTCAGCAGCGCAGCGATTCCCTCCATCAATATCGGGTGATCATCGACTATTGCGATCGAACGATCGGACATGGCCTCGCCCCATAGACTTGCCAACCCAAATAATTATCTGCAATTTCTGTCGTTAATTTCATTTATTATCGTCATATGACGAATTCTAAGTGCAAATATTGTTTTGGAAATTCCTCCTC
The DNA here is from genome assembly GCF_001748145.1 of Bosea sp. BIWAKO-01. NCBI lineage: Bacteria > Pseudomonadati > Pseudomonadota > Alphaproteobacteria > Hyphomicrobiales > Alloboseaceae > Allobosea > Allobosea sp. BIWAKO-01. The sequence continues at coordinate 6,183,740 of NZ_BCQA01000001.1, read as the reverse complement.
AACTCCCAAAATGCTTAAGGGCTGGTCGACGGAGTGACCGCCCCTCAGGCGTGAAGGTGCTGTCGGTCAGGGCGTGGCTGAAGCTTTGATGGCAAGGCGAACACGGCAGGATTCCGCAACGCCGCCTCATCAGAATGACTTCACGACACACTCGACGCAGGCACCCGACTCTGCCGATCAGGCTAGCGAACACAAAATGACTCATCGATGACACCCACTTAACAGAGATGTCATCTCCGCCATCGCCGAAAAACTGGTTCTATTCTGGTACAGAACTGCAGCTGGAAGCCGTGCGGTGCCTGTCGCCGAGGTTGAGAATTACGACACCATCATCGTCGGGACCGGGACCCGTTGCGGGCGGATGACCTCGCAGATGGCGGCCTTTCTCGACCAGGCCGGCGGCTTGCGGATGCGAGGCGCGCACCCCATCGCCAGCCGAACCAGAATGCCCGGGAGCGGACGTTCCCGGCGTCTGAGAAGGGCCACACTTGCTCGTTGCCGGGATAGCATTCTTCGGAGCGGAAATCGTCGAAGGGCTCGAGGATGTCGTCCGTGATGGGAGGGGCGGACGGGCCTTCCCGCTCCAGGCTTATCACTGTGCAGGGCGCCGCGAACGAACGAACTCAAGGTTCGTCGCGTCGCGTGTCGGCGCCCAATGTGATCAAGCGCATTCAAGCCGGCGCGGGAAGGGCGATAACTCTCGGCATCGGATGATCGGAAGGACCAAACCGATGGCCCCCAACACCGCGTTCGCGCATCGAGACATCACCCGAGACCTTGGAGTCTCGATCATGTCTCTCATTTCTGTGCCAAGCAGAATGCGAGATCTCGTGCTGCCAGGATTCGTTCTGTTCGCATCCTTCCCAATGACCCTCGCAGCGGCTGAACTCGGATCAACCGAAAAGGGGGCCAAGTGGATCCCTCGGCTTGGAGACGCGGTCCCTCGGTCAATCAGAGTCATTGGTCTCGACGGCGAGGCTCGTGCCTTGCCGTTCGGCATGGTGATCGTCGATGGGCGAATTGTCGTACTGGTGAGGGCAGGCACCAGAGAGATTGTCGACATCACGTCAGATGAGCCAGTGGGTGGTCCTCCGCTCCCAAGGAACCCTTCAGCGCCGCTCCAGCCGCGCGGCGAGGGGTTTCAATAGGACATCGGCCTGTATGCGGGGGGAGGGATCCCTTCGGCGCGGTGATGGGGACTCCTGGCAGCCTACCGGGTAAAGCTCTTTCAGCTTGCAATCGCAAGGAATTTCCTTACAGTAAGGAGATTCCTTACTGGGGTGGTCCCGCGATGATCACAAGCAAGTTGACATCAAAGGCGCAGACAACGATTCCGCAGCCCATCCGGGCTGCATTGCATCTGCGCGAGGGCGACGAGATTGCCTATAGCATTGAGGGCGACGCGGTCGTGATCCGCAAGGCGCCGGCAGCTGCCCCGGCGGAAGACCCGTTTGGCACGTTCAGCGAGTGGGATAGCGACGCCGACCGGAGGGCCTATGCCAACCTCTGACTTTAGCCAGGGCGACGTCGTCCGCGTGCCATTCCCCTATACCGAGCGCAATAGCCGCCAGCATCGGCCGGCGCTTGTCGTCAGCCATGGCGGCGTAGGGGAAGGCGAAGGCCTGTTGTGGGTGGTGATGATCACCAGTGCCGAGAACCGGTCATGGCCGGGAGACGTGTCGCTCGGCCTGACCTATGGCGAGGCCGGGTTGCCGGCGCCATCGGTCATTCGTCCATGCAAAATCGCGACGATTGAGGCTGGCCACGCGGAGAAGCTGGGTCGGATCAAGCCGACGACAATGGCCCAGGTTGGGGATCAGCTCCGGAAGTATATGGGCTAATGAGGGCGAGTGCTGCCGCCTGGGGAGCGCTCTCAGTTCATCATATCCCGCCAGACATCGAACCCGTTTTGCCCCGCCGTACGACGGAGATCCGAGCAGATCTCGTCATCGCTCAGCCCAAGCGACCCCGTTGGCGTGCTCTATCGGTGCACCTGCCAATGCCCATTGCGCCCAATCTTGATCAGTCGCTTGACTGATGGATGTTCGGGACTCCCTTCGAGCCCCGCATCCTCTCGCTTCGTTCGCCCCATTGGAACGTTTGCCCCAACCAGGTTTTCGTGGCGGCGAGGCCGCATCCGATGACAAGGAGGGTTGACGTCGCGCTGTCACGGCTCGGACGAGTTCGCAGCCGGATTCCGGCTCAAGTGAAAGCAGCCCTGAAACGCAAAATGCCCGCCGTGAGGCGGGCATTCGCTCTTCGACCGAAGCTCAAGGGGAGGAAATCATGAGCCCCGGGAGAAACTACCTGGAACGCGCTGCGCCCGGTGACGCGGCGGTTCTATTCAGTGACTTCAGGCCGCAGCGTGCGAGCGGGCGATGAAGGGGATCTCCGAGCGTGACAGGCCAAGATCGGCGAGCTCACGGTTGGTCAGGCGCGACAGCTCGCGAACCGTCTCGCGATAGCGCAGGAAGGTGCGGATTTTGGCGGCAATCATCGTGACGAACATGGTGATATTCCTCTGGCGGATATTCCGGACCGGGGCGGTGCCCACAGCGACAATCTCGTTGTGCACTGCACATAAGCCGAGCTGCCCGCCGCAAACAGGGGCATCAATTCAGCTCTGATATGCGCCCATCGCATGAATAGTTCGCGCACCAGTGATTTGTTCGCCCAATCATGCGGTGAGCGCATCGTTCGTTTCAAATGCAACCGATGTTCCGCTTAGTAAACGGGCTGTGGCCGAAGGCAGGAATTCACCGCGTTGGCTACGCGATTTCGGCGCGTTGCCGATTGCGAAGTTGAACCGCCCGCATGCGGTTACCAGAGGTCGGGAATGGGCCACTTTTGTTCATCGGCCACCACCCCAGCCCTCACTCCCCCAGCAGCTCGGCATACGGAATGATCCGCAGCATCACCCGCATGGCGTCTAAGCGCAGTTCCTTCGGCGGGTGTGACTTGCGAGACCACGATGGTCTTGGCGCCGCGCGCGACCAGCGTCTTGATAGAGACCGGGCCCGGCTCGCCATCCCCCGCGGAACAGAGCTCGAGCAGGACCTCGTCGCCGACCTCCGCGCGGCGGCCGTCCTCGTCGGTATGGATCTTCTTTCCCGCGCGATAGAGCGGGTCCATGCTGTTGGTGATCAGGTTGACCGCGAAGGTGCGCTTGCCGCTGCTGTCATGGTCCGGGGCCGGCCTCGCGCGGGCTGGCATGGGCCCCTTTCCCAGTCTTGCAATTGCTCCACTTAGACCCTGCTGCTGCCCGGGCCGGATCGCCCCATCAGGGTCAAGCCTCTTCCTGGAAGCAATCATACCAGTCCGGTCGTGTAATACACGGCGATGACGACGAACACGGCCAGGGTCTTGATCAAGGTGATCGCGAAGATATCGCGGTAGGACTGCTTGTGGGTCAGCCCGGTCACGGACAGCAGGGTGATGACCGCTCCGTTATGCGGCAGGGTATCCATGCCGCCGCTCGCCATCGCCGCGACGCGGTGCAGCACCTCGAGCGGGATGTTGGCGGCGTTGGCGGCCGCGATGAACTGGTCGGACATGGCCGCGAGCGCGATGCTCATGCCTCCGGAGGCTGAGCCTGTGATGCCGGCCAGCACCGAGACGCTGATCGCCGTGTTGACCAGCGGATTGGGAATGGCCTTGAGCGCATCGGCGATGACGACGAAGCCCGGCAAGGAGGCGATGACACCGCCGAATCCGTATTCGGACGCGGTGTTCATCGAGGCAAGGAGCGATCCGGCGACGGCGGCCTTGGTGCCGTCGGCGAACCGCTCCATGACCCTTCGGAAGGCGAATGCCAGCACGGTCAGGATACCCAGCAGCAGCGCGCCCTGGACGGCCCAGATCGCTGCGACGGAGGAGACCTGGGTCACGAGCGGCTTGGTCATTCCCGCCAGCGTCACCTCGTGGGTGGCGCCGTAAAATCTGACGATCAGGACGGTCAGGATCTTGTTGGCGACGCCGACCACCACCAGAGGGGCAAGGGCGATGGCGGGGTGGACGAGTTTCTCGTCGACCATGGGTTCGGGCTCATTCGTATGGCCCTCGCCATAGCCTTCCCCGCCAGCCGCGGCCGCCCGCCTGCGCCATTGCAGATAGGCCATGCCCGTCGTGAGAATGAAGAGCGCGCCGATCGTTCCCAGGATGGGGGCGGCCCAGGTGTCCGTCTTGAAGAAGGTCGTCGGGATGATGTTCTGGATCTGCGGGGTCCCGGGCAGCGCGTCCATGGTGAAGGTGAAGGCGCCGAGCGCAATCGTGCCCGGAATGAGGCGCTTGGGTATGTCGCTTTGCCGGAACATCTCGGCCGCAAACGGATAGACCGCAAAGACGACAACGAAGAGCGAGACGCCTCCATAGGTGAGGACAGCCCCGACCAGCACGATCGACAGCATCGCGCGCTCGCGCCCGACGACGCCGATCACGGCCGATACGATCGATTTCGAAAAACCCGACAGCTCGATGAGCTTGCCGAAGACGGCGCCGAGCAGGAAGACGGGGAAGTACAGCTTCACGAAGCCGACCATCTTCTCCATGAAGATGCCCGTGAACACCGGTGGCACAGCCTCGGGGCTTGTGACCAGGACGGCCAGCATCGCGGCGATCGGCGCGAAGAGGATGACGCTGAAGCCGCGATAGGGCGACGAACATCAACAGGACGAGGGCAGCGAGGGTGATCAGGAAGTCCACGGGCTTGCCTCCAGAATGTCTTGTCGCAGAGCCCGCGCCATCGCAGGGTCCCGATGCCGATCGGAACGTCGCATTCAGTAGAAGCCGGTATCGGTCGTCATCATGAGCCTGTCGGTTTCAAGCTCGCGAATGAGGTGCTCTTCCCCGGTGATGATCGCTTCGAGAATGTCGCGGGCCGAGAGGACGCCGATGACCTTGCGATCCTCGCAGATGGGCAGGTGGCGTATGCGATGCGCCTTCATCAGGGCGTGACACCGCTCGAGCGAATCTGCCGGTTTCGCGAAGACGATCCGGCGCTCGGTCATGATCTCACGGACGAGGCAGGCGCTGGCCGTCTTGCCCTCGAGCTCGACGTCGCGCGCATAGTCGCGCTCGGTGAGGATGCCCTTGAGTTCGCCGTGCTCGAGCACGATGACGGCCCCGATATTCTTGTCGCGCATCAATCCAAGCGCGCTGAGAACGGTGTCGTCCGGCCCCACGCTGATGACCTCGGAGACCTCCGGGCGCTTGGCCCTGAGGAGGTCCAATGCGGTCTTGTTGAGCGTTTTCATGACGTTGTTGCCATCCGTTGAATCAATTCCTCGGATTGGTCGGTCGAGGCGCCTGCGATGCCGTGGCGACCATCGTCAAAGACCTCTGCGCCTCGCGCCCTGACGGGCGGATATCGAGCGTATCGGAGCGCCCGCAAAAGGCTGGGTACCATCCCCGAAACGCCCTCACGTCGCGGACCGCCGGCTGCCGCTGACGCTCTTGCCCACGATCTCGCGAATGATCGTCAGAGTTTCCCTGGCGGCTTCCTCCGGTGGCAGGGCGGTATCTGCGACATTGCTCACCAGCTTCGTGATGTCGTGATCGATCTTCTTCTGGGCCCAGACACTGCCCTTCGCCACGGTGATGTAGACCGAATAGGCGTGATGGATCGTGCCGGGCCGTTCGCCGATAATGTGCAGGATACCTCTGAAACTGTTGGGATCCGCCCGCTCGAAGAGCGTCTCGCCGATCCGGTAGCCGACGCGCACCCGTCCGCTGGTGACCAGGATGTTCTTGTCGGAGACCGAAACGCCGGCCTCGCGCAGCAACCGGCGCACGGCCACGAGGTAGGGGGCCAGGTGCCCATCGTCCATGATGGCGTTGGCATTCAACCCGTCCGAGATGACGATCTGGGCCTTCGGGATCGCGGCGCCCCAGGAAGCCCGGAGCGTTTCGATCGCGGCAAGGGAGGCCGGATCCAGAATTTCGCCGGTCGGCGGATGAGCGATGTAGTCGTTCCTGTCCGTGGACCGGGTCCGCGCCGGCAGGACATCGGGAACGGTACCGATGAAGGCGGGTGTCAGTTCGGTCCAGAGGGAGCGCTTGGCGTCGTCGTAGAGGCTGGTGACCTTGGCACTGAGCGCCGGGTTCAGGTCCCAGATCTCCTTGCCGTGTCCCGTCGCGAGATCGACTCCCCTGTGTTCGACCTCGCTCATCATGCGCCGCCCTTCGGCGTAGACGGCCTCTTTCGGCCTCGTGTCGCCCTTGGCCAGGCGGAACTGGTAGTAGACCCAGAGGGGATCGCCATAGTTCCTGGTGTAATTGTTGGCGTCGTCGACGATCCCGATCCGCTTGTAGAAATCCCACATCGCGTCGTTGACCTTGAGCCCGAATTTCTTGCGCAGCCTGACATGGTCCTGGAACGAGGTCGTGAGATAGCCCAGCATCGGATCGTTCTTGGTGGGCAGGGCGATGAGGTAGACCGGGCTCGCCGGCATGATCTGATCCTGGCACCAGTCCAGGTCCTCCAGGGTCACCGCCATGTGCAGCGTCGAGCAGATGTCGAGACCGATGGTGAGACCGTGCAGCTTGCCCATGACGATGTCTTCGAGGCAGCAGCGCACCAATTGCTCGCGGCTCTTGAAGACCTCCGGTCCGATGAACCCGGCAACATCGTTGACATGGAGCCAGGCGCCTCTCGGCTGCACCTTCGCGAGCACCTGCCCGACGGCCCGGCTGAAGCCATATTTCCGGGATTCCAGGATCATCATGTCGACGCCGTTCGCAGCGCCGTTGGTGAACTCCGATCCCTGTCCCGTCTCGAAATAGAGCCCGTAGCGCTCGCCGGTCTTGGCTTTCGCGTAGTTCAGGATCTTCTCGATGGTGATGTCGAAGGTCTTGTTGCAGTCATCGGTTCCCGCCAGGCTCTGGAACATCGTGGCGACCGTGCCGGGGTAGCCTTCGGAGACCGCAGCCTGGACGTCGATATGGGCGAGCACGCACCAGGGCACGACATCCTGCAGCCCGAAGGTATCGACGACGTCCTTGAGCGCGCGTTCGACGGCGGCGACGCTCTTCACGGTGCTGTCGACGGGATTGGTGCCGATGACGATGTCGCCGGTCGCGTAGGCGAAGGCGTCGAACACCTGCCAGACAACGTCATCGGGATGATCCGTCGGGGAGTTCGGCTGGATGCGGGCGCCCATATAGCCCCTGGCGCCCATCTGCGTTCCCGGGAGGGCATTGAAGATCTTCTGACCGACGATGGTCAGCTCTTCGTTGCTCATCAGCTTGGGCACACAGCCGATCGCGTCGCTCGTCAGGCCGTTCATGACGCCCTTGATCTCGTTTTCCGGCCGGGTCAGGAGGAAGGTCTTCAACTGGCCCATGGTCCAGTCCTGGATCTTGGCGTGCTGATCCCTGTCCGTCGTCTGCCAGATCAGCGTCTGAAGGTCGTCCACCAGAAGCGGATGGGCATCGAGATCGCGGATCCTCGTGCTGGCCAGCAGGGCGCGTGCATTGCTGCGGGACGCCTCGTCCCGGGCGCCGACGCCGATCGCCTGGTCGCCCTCCTTGAAGTCATTCGCGGCGCCGAGGAGCTGCTGGTAGAAGGTCTGATCGAAGTTGCCCTTGATCCGGCCGATATAGGCAAAGACGTCTTCGGTCGGTTTGACGTCCTCGATCGTGAGCGCATTTGTTTCCGGCGCAGCCTGCGCGATGCTGCGGTAGCCAGCAGCAAGCGCGCCGGACGCGGCGCCGATCATCGAAAGCACGTTTCTCCTTGAAAGCCCCTGGGGGTCCCTGGACAGCGTTTGCCTGCGCATGCTCTCTCCCCATCGCTCGAGACCTGCTGCAACATGCCCGTCGCCAAGGGGACGCTAGTGGCGGCTGGCCGGGAGGCCACGGACCCGGGCGGGGCCCGTCTCGCCTAGATTCTCATGACGACGCGGCCATCGATCTTGTTGTTGCGCATCCGGTCGAAGATGCTGTTGATGTCCTCGAGACGTTCGACGGAGTAATGCACTTTCACCTTTCCGTCCCCGGCGAACTCCAGACATTCCGCCAGGTCGAGGCGCGTGCCGACGATCGACCCGCGGATCGTCTTTCGCATCAGCACGGTGTTGAAGATGTCGAGGTCGAATGATCCGGGCGGCAGTCCGACGAGCGCCATGGTGCCGCGCTTGTCCAGCATGCCCAGCGCCTGGCTGAAGGCTTTTGGCGAGACCGCCGTCACCAGCACGCCCTGCGCGCCGCCGCAGAGTTTCTGCACCTCGGCGACCGCATCGCTCGTCGCCGCGTTGACGACCGCGTCCGCGCCCATCTTCCGCGCGAGAGCCAGCTTCTCGTCGGATATATCGACGGCGATGACCTTGCGACCCATCGCCGTGGCATATTGGACGGCGATGTGGCCGAGCCCGCCGATGCCGGAGATCACCACGGTGTCTCCGGGCTTGGTGTCGGTCTCCTTGAGACCCTTGTAGACGGTCACGCCGGCGCAGAGGATCGGCGCTGCAGTTTCCCAATCGAGAGCAGCGGGGAGGTGGCCGACATAATCGGGATCTGCGAGGGTGTATTCGGCAAAGCCGCCATTGACGGAATAGCCGGTGTTCTGCTGGGCGTCGCATAAGGTCTCCCATCCGGCGAAGCAGTGTTTGCAATGCCCGCACGCGGTGTGCAGCCAGGGCACGCCAACCCGGTCTCCTTCCCTGACGGACTTCACGCCGCCGCCAACGGCGACGACGGTACCAACACCCTCATGGCCGGGAATGAAGGGCGGCTTCGGCTTGACCGGCCAGTCGCCGTCCGCCGCGTGCAGATCCGTGTGGCAAACGCCGGACGCCTCGATCTTGACCAGGATCTGGCCCTGGCCGACCTCCGGGATCGCGACCTCCTCGATCGACAATGGCCGTTTGAACTCGCGTACGACTGCAGCCTTCATCGACTTTGCCATCGCGCTTCTCCTTCGTCTCCGCGTCCGATCCAGGTCATTCCATTCCAAGTCATTCCATGATCGACGATCATCGAGCCTGCGTCATGATCCGGGCCTTCGCGTTGCCCGGATCGTCTTTCTACAGCTTCATCTCGGATACGGTGCCGTGAACCAGGAGCGTCGCCTCGGTTGCGGCGATGACCTGATCGACGGTTACGCCGGGCGCCGTCTCGAGCAGCGTTGCCCGTCCTTCGGGAAAGGCGATCACCGCCAGCTCGCTGACGACGAGATCGACCGGTCTTGAAGAGGTCAGCGGCAGCGAACAGCGCTTCACGATCTTGGGCTGGCCCTTGGCGGTATGCTGCATCGCCACCACGACGCGTTTTGCGCCCGAAACCAGATCCATGGCGCCTCCCATGCCCGGCACCATCTTCCCCGGGATCATCCAGTTGGCCAGCAAGCCATGCTCATCGACCTGGAGGCCGCCAAGCACGGTCATGTCGACATGCCCACCGCGGATCAGGCCGAATGACATGGCGCTGTCGAATGTCGATGCACCGGGAAGAGCCGTCACCGGTCGTCCGGCCGCATCCGACAGGAGTGGCTGGGCCATGCCTTCCTCGGGCACGGGACCGGTGCCGATCAGGCCATTCTCGGATTGGAAGAAGACCCTGATATCGCCTGGCACATAGTTCGCGACCAGCGTCGGAATGCCGATACCAAGGTTGACCAGCATTCCCGATCGCAATTCCCTGGCGATCCGCCTGGCGATGGTCGTTTGAGGGTCCATGGCTCTCATCCATTCGCGATCAGGTAATCAACGAGAGGCGCCGGCGTCATGACATGATCTGGCGGGATGAAGCCGACCGGGACCACATGCTCGGCGGTCACGATGGTCGTGTCAGCGGCCATGGCCATCACCGGGTTGAAGTTCCGGGAGGTGAGGGCGTAGGTCAGATTTCCCAGATAATCTGCCAGGAAGGCGCTGATCAGCGAAAAATCGGCGCGCAGCGCCGTTTCCAGCAGATAGATGGCGCCGTCGACTTCGATCTTCCGCTTGCCTTCCTCCACGATGGTCCCGACACCCGTTGGAGTCAGCACGCCTCCCAGACCACAGCCTCCCGACCGGATGCGCTCGATCAGCGTGCCCTGCGGCACCAGGTCCACGGTGATCTTCTTCTCGATCATCTGTTTCTGGGTGACGGGGTTCAGCCCGATATGGCTCGCAACGACCTTGCTGACGAGATCTGCATCGATGAGCTTGCCAATTCCGCGCCCTGGCGTCGCCGTGTCATTGGCGATGATTGTGAGTCCGCGTTTTCCCTGGCGCACAATCTCGTCGATGACGCGTTCAGGCGTGCCGACACCCATGAAGCCGCCGATCATCAGGCTCGCGCCCTCGGGGATCAGGTTGACTGCATCGGCAACAGGGATCGACTTCATGTCAGCCCCACGCGTTCGAGATGCGTTTTTACGTTCTGTGTTGGCGAGCGTTCTGGTCGAATACTGTCGATGCCAAGTCGGCAAACGCTGGTCCGGATCAGGAAATCATGTTTCCTGCCATGGTGCAATCTGGAGGGTGTGATCGGGCCTTCCCTGAAAATGCGGGGCGTCTGACCCATTTGGTTGGAGCCGCGATCTGACGCCATGACCGCCCTCAGTCGATGATGTGGTAGCCGCCATCGATGTAGAGCACGTCTCCGGTCATCAGGCGGGCCGCGTCGTGAGCGAGGAAGGCCGTCGCCACGCCGACATCATCGATGCTGACGAGCTCGCGGGCCGGGGCGCGGCTCTTGGCTTTGGCGAGGAGTTCGTCGAACTCGGCGATGCCCGAGGCGGCGCGGGTGGCGAGCGGGCCGGGTGAAATGGCGTGGACCCGGATTCCCTTGGGGCCCAGCTCGGCTGCGAGATAGCGGACGGCGCTTTCAAGCGCAGCCTTGGCCACGCCCATGATGTTGTAGTTCTCCACCACCATCTGCGAACCGTAATAGGTCATCGTGAACAGCGTGCCGCCCCTCTTCATCAGCGGCTCGGCAAGATGCGCCATGCGGATGAACGACCAGCACGAGATCTCCATGGTCTCGAGGAAACCCTCGCGCGGCGCGTCCGTCACGCGGCCGCGCAGCGTGTCCTTGGGCGCGGACGCAATGGAGTGCACCACGAAATCGAGTTCGCCCCATTCGGAGCGGATGCGCTCGAAGACGGCCTCCAGCTCACCTGGCGCAGTCATGTTCATCGGCATGACGATCGAGGCTTCCACCTCCCGCGCCAACGGCTCGACATGCGGCTTTGCCTTGTCGTTGAGATAGGTGACGGCAAGCTCGGCGCCAAAGGCGCGAAAGGCGCGCGCGCACCCCCAGGCGATCGACCGATCATTGGCGATTCCGACGATCAGCCCCCTGCGGCCCTCCAGGAGCTTGGCTTTGACTTCGGGCAGCGGCATCGCAGATCTCCTGTCAGGCTCGGGCGCACCCGTCGGGCAGCGCAGGGGGGCGGGCGACCATCAGCTCAGCAAGGACGACAAGGCGTGCAGCGCGGCTCGCAAATATGGACATGCGGGCAGCGCCGGACCTGTTTGGGCGCAGGAACATGCCGGGCGTCATCCGACCTGCCGCCCGGGTGCTTTGCGCTTGCCTGCAAAGGGGATGGGCTCGCCGGACGATCCGAAGAACCGAGCCACGCGCCCGAGCCTTTCGGCGGCCGCTTCCGTGAGCGGCCCGGCCGCCTCCAGGACTTCGCGCAGGATCGCAAAGGCCGCACGGCGCTCGTCCTCCTGCTTCGGCAGCAACCCCGGGAGCGCTGCCAGCGCGGCCTCTTCATCGATCAGGAGCATGTAGTATTGCTCGCGGATCAGCGTCTTGAACTCCTGCAGGGTCAGCCGCTCAGTCGGGGCAGAGGCCGTCCGGAAGCGGCGGATCGCCTCGAAACCACGTTCGTCGACCCCGTTGCGCGCCAGCCCGACATAGATGAGCGCACGCGCCAGCCCCTCGCGGAGCCCGCCTGACGCCATCGATGCGCGCAGTTCGGCGATGCGGGCTTCGAGAAGCTTGCCGTGTAGCAGGCTCGCCGCCGCCTTGCGCGGCGGACGCCCGGCCTTGGCGTCGGTGCCGAGCGCTGACTGAAGGGCAGGCGCTCCATAGATGGCGTGAAAGCTCTGCTCCGAGAGCTTTTCAATGCCCCGGCGCCAGATCTCGAGCCCTTCGACGATCTGTTCCGAGACCTGCTCCTGAAACGCCAGGAAGGGATTGTCCGGCTCAACCGGCTGCCGCCGCTCCCGTACGCTCTCGGCCGCGTCCTCGACCCAGGTGAGGAAGGGGTTGCGCGCCCCGAACATCTCGTAGGACAGACGCAAGGGGTGCAGATTGCGCAGCGTCTCGGCCATGGGGGCTGAGACCAGCGCCTGGACGACCGGCTGCGCCATCGTGCGGTAAAGCGCGAGGTTGATCTCGGAGAGGCGCGCTGCGGTGGCAAAGCGGCGCTCGTCCTCGAGGTCATTGCCGCCAAGCGCGCGGATGTCGTCCAGCGAGCGCGCCTCGCAGCGCATCACCCATGAGCCGGTCACCAGCTCGGGATTGGCGGCCGCGTCGCCCTTGGGCTCCAGGATTGCCTCGTAGAGGCCTGGCGGCAGGACGTCGATCAGATCGATATTCGACGCGAACTCGTCATGCTCCTTGCGGGCGACGCCGGCGGAAACGAAGATGCCGAGATGACCGACCGTCTCGTGGACCGCATAGACGATCGTCTGGCCATAGGCGCGAATGTCGTCGACGCTGTCGTACAGATCGAGGATCCAGCCCAGCGCCTGCTGCGGGGGCGTGATGTTGTCGCCCTTGGAACAGAAGACGACGATCGGCGAGCGAATGTTGCGCAGGTCGATCGTGGTGCCGTCGGAGGTCCGGATCTCGCCCGCCGCAAGCTTGTTGCCGACGAAGAGCTCGTCGACGATGAACTGCATTTCCTCCGCATTGAGCGTGACATGGCCGCCCCACCATTTCTCGAATCCGAGATAGCGTTCGGCTTCGGTGTCGATCTTTGAGTAGAGGTTGTACTGCTTGGACCAGAGCGTGTTGGCGGGGTTCTGGTTCTCGAAATTCTGCACCAGCGAGGCGCCGTCGAAGATGCCGGCGCCGAGATCGCCGGTAAGGGCCGTCAACCAGCTGCCGCCGAGCAGACCACCCGAATACCGCATTGGAAACTGCCCCTTGACGCCAGCCCAGTAGGATAGCGGCGTGCCGGCGACGATGATCGGGCCGAAGAGTTCGGGGCGCAGCGAGGCCAGGATCATGACGGCCCAGCCGGCCTGGCAATTGCCGATGACGCAGGGCTTGCCCTCCGCGTCCGGGTGCCGCGCGATGACCATTTCGAGGAAGACGGCCTCGGCGCGCGCAATGTCCTCGATGGTCTGGCCGGGCATCGGATCGGGCAGAAAGCCGATGAAATAGCAGGGGTGACCCGCCTTCATCGCCACGCCGATTTCGCTATCCGCCTTGAAGCCGCCAATGCCCGGGCCATGGCCGGCGCGCGGATCGACGACGATGAAGGGGCGCTTGAGATGGTCGATTGCGACCCCCTCGGGCGCAACGATGCTGGCGAGCATATAGTTGACCGGGCGCTCGAGCCGGCGCCCGTCGCAGATCAGCTCCGCCTCATAGTCGAGCACGTGAGGAGCGAGTTGCGTCGCGTGCTCCTCGTACTGGGCTGCGCGCTTGCGCATCGTATCGAGGAAGAGGATCGAGCGCTGCCACGCATCGACAGAATAGGAAAACGCGTGAGAGATCGCGGGACCATCTGATTGTCCAGGCGGCTTGACCATCTGATCACTCCAGCTGAAGCGGTTTCTTCGAGGGCCGAGATGGCGGACTGCCACCAGAACAAGGCATTTGCGTTCAATCTCGCGGCCCGTGCTTCAGCCCCCCTGGAGGCTGATCCTGCGAAGGGGGCCGAGAGCCGTCGGCGGGGCAATCTTGCACCCGGAATACGACATGGCCATTGGCCTTTGGGACACTCCTCCCGGCATCGACCGGCTCGCCCGAGCGCGGATGGCAAGTCGCCTCGATAGCCGTGGCTAGGGAACGATCAGGATATCGGCATGAACTGTGTTCAGGATGGTTTCGGCCGTGCTGCCGATCAGGGCCTGGACGAGTTCCTTCCGCCCCGATCTGCCCAGGACGACCAGTTCTGCGCCAGTGACGCGGCGGCAGCGCTCGATGGCCGCGGAGATCTCGCCTTCGTGGAGCTCGGTTTCAATGCGCCGCGCGGCTTCCGCGGGCAGCTTGGCAGCCTCTAGGAATGCGGCCATCCGCGCGCTCGCTTCCGACGCGTTATGCTCGTTCCTGTCTTCAAGGCTCATCCGGAAACCGGACCCGGGATAGGCATGGATCACCCTCAACCCGGCATGGGGAAAGAAATCGGCCGCGACCGCGAGGGCTCGGCGCGAACAGTCCGAGAAATCTGTGGCGACGATGACAGTCCCGTAGGAACGATCGGCCCGCCTGCGGACCACGAGCACCGGCACCGACGCCTTGCGAACGATGTAGTCGACGGATGTTCCCAGGATGTAGTCGCCGATGCTGTTGTGTCGTGCGACGGCCGTCACAATCAGCGCGCTGTGCCGCTCCGTCGCCTCCGCCACCAGGACGGTCGGCAAGGAGCCGATGCGGATGACGAGTTCGGCCGTGCTGGCCTGGGGCGGCAGTTCGCCGCGCAATTCGTCGCGGATGAGATCGGCCGGCTTGCCCTGGCGTTCCGGCGGTTCCTCGACATGCAGGATGGCAAGGGGGGCGCTCCACTCCCCGGCGATTCTCAGGGCACGATCCAGCGCCCGATCCGAGCGTGGAGAGAAATCACTTGCCAGTAATATTCCGCCTGCTCTCGCCCTATCGCGCTCGATATCCAAAGTCGCCTCCATGGTCGGTTACCGTGCAGACCTGACGTTCTCGTATCGCTCCGAAGCAGCCGCGGCCCATCACTCCGGCGTCTCCCACTGAGGTGAGACGCCCGACCAGGCACCGCCCTAATCTATACCCCCAGCAACTCATCATAGGGAATGATCCGCAGCATCTGCTTCACCCGCATCGCGTCGAAGCGCAGTTCTTTCGGCGGGTTGTACTGGGAGACGACGATCGTCTTGGCGCCGCGTGAGACCAGCGTCTTGACATAGACCGGGCCCGGCTCGCCATCCTCTTCGGAATAGAGTTCGAGCAGCACCTCGTCGCCGATCTCGGGGCGGCGGCCGTCCTCGTCGGCATAGATCTTCTTTCCCGCGCGATAGAGCGGGTACATGCTGTTGGTGATCAGGTTGACCGCGAAGGCGCGCTTGCGCCCGGCCAGCGCCGGCGGCCGCGTCGTGCGCTCCAGCACATCGCCGTTCAGCCGGAAATCGCCGTCCTCCTCGCTGCCGCCGACAGCGGTGCCCATCACGGGCAGGTCGCGCGCGCCGCCGAGCGGCTTCAAAAGCTCTGGCTGGCCGGCGATCGCGGCATTGGGCTCGGGCTCGTCATCGGCCGCCATCAGGGCGCCATCCAGGATCAGGTGCTTCAGCCCCACGGCGGCGAGCACGCTGGTCAGATGTTTCGAGCGCCGGGTCTGGCCGTCCTCGATCTTCTTGATCGCGACCTGGGAGACGCCGATGCGCCGCGCCAGCTCGGCCTGGGACCAGCCAAGCGCGTTGCGGGCATCCTTGATGAGCGGGCCGAGTTCCATAGCTCATTCAATAACTTAGGATATCACGCCCGTCTCGATAACTTATGTGATTGACTAATAATAACTTAAGTTATCAATATGGAACATGAACTCAGCCACCCACCCAACCTCAATCCTCCCAGCGACGCCAGTCGTCTCCATCCCGCCGCGCAATCTCCTGCGTCGTGAGATCGACCGGGCCGGCTCCGAAGCCAGGCTCGCCGCTGCCGCCGGCTGTTCGCAGGTGGCGATCAACAAGGCCAAGCGCGCCGCTTCGGTCTCGCCCTGGATGGCGCTTCGGTTGGAGGTCGCGACCGGCGTTCCGCGCCAGCACTGGCGGCCGGACCTCTGGCCGGCGGACGGCGTGCCCTCTGCGCCGCTGGAGCCCGCGGCGCCCTGCGCCCGTTCGCATCCCGGCCGCATCGCCCGGTTTCGCCGGGCATGCGAGACGCAGCTCGCCTTCTCGCTGGAAGGGGTACGGCCATGACCGCTTTGGCGATCAAGGGCTATGCCAGGGAGTATGGCAGCGCCGAGGAGATGCTGGCGGCCTATCGCGCCAGGCAGGCCCTGCCGTGGAAGCAGGCGGCAAAACCGGACGAGCCGGTGCCGGCTGCGGAGGCCTCCGCAGAGATTGCGCCGGTCGCCCGCGCCGTGAGCGAGGCCAAAACCCGCGAGGCGGACAAGCGCGAGGCCGGCGCGCCGCAGGACGAGGCCCGGCCGGGCGCCGTGCCCTGGGCGGTGGTGCGCAAGCAATACCGCCTGCACCATGCCAGCGCGCCACTGCGCGGGAAAACGCAGGCCGGCGCGATCATCGCCGCGGTCGCGTCCGAGACCGGCATCACCATCGATGCGATCAAGGGCGAGCAGCGCGTCGCGGCCATCGCCCAGGCGCGCCAGCTCGCGATCTGGCGGGTGGCCGCGGAAACCCAATTGTCGCTCTCCGAGATCGGGCGGCAGTTCCACCGCGACCACACCACCGTGCTTCACGCCATCCGCGTCATCAACCAGCGCCGCGGCGCCGATGTTCGCGGCTATGGCCGGGTTCCCGCCGCCAAGATCGACGGCAAGAAGGCGGCGAACCGGACGCCTGCCGGACGCATCGCCGCGGGCGGGAAGGCGGTGACGCCATGACGGTCGCGACCGATCCGCACCCAGGCGGGCAGGGCAGGGATAACCGCCTGTCGCAGCCGCGTCATCATCGCCGGTCCCCTTGTCGTCATCGCCGCGAAGGTCGCCGCATGAACCGCCAATTCTTTCCTCGCCGCGGCATGATGCAGGACCGCGCAATCATGGTAGTCTGCAAGTCTATCGGTGATGTCGCGCGTGCCTGTGAGCCGAAGTTCTGGACTCTATTGGCTGCTTTCGCCAGCATCGCCGGAGACAGGGAACTCTATCGCGGGGGCGCGAGATGAGCCGTGCCTGGATGCCATTCTACGTTGCCGACTACCTCGCCGACACGGGGCACCTCAGCGCGGCCGAGCATGGCGGCTATCTGCTGCTGATCATGCATTACTGGCAAAATGGCGGGCTCCCCACCGAGGACCGCCGGCTTGCCCGGATCGCCCGGATGTCGACGGCCGAGTGGGGCGAGAGCCGCGACGTGCTTGCCGACCTCTTCGCGGAGGGCTGGGTTCACAAGCGCATCGATGCCGAGCTGAAGGCCGCCGCCGAGGTCAGCGAGAAGGCGCGGGCCAAGGCCGTCCGGCGCTGGCAGGGCCAAGCGGCAGATGCAGGGGCAGATGCTGCAGCAGATGCCGGAGACGATGCTGCGCCTGATGCCGGGGCAATGCCGGGGCAGGTGCCGCAGCCATGCCAATCACAATCACAATCACAATCACAGTTACAATCAGAATTAGAGACCCTTGCAGGGTCGCTCGCACCTGCACCTCGACAATCACCCCCGGTCTCCCCGGGACCGGGGCGCGCCAGGGCGCCGGCCGAGCATCGGGAGATCGATGCTGCGCTGAGACGCGTGCTTTCGGAGGAGCGGGCGGCGGCCGTCATCGCCCATCGCCGGTCGCTGAAGAAGCCGCTGACGCTGCATGCCGCCAGGCTGCTGGCGAGCCAGCTCGCCTTGGCGGCCGAGCCGGACCGGGCCGCCGACCTGATGATTGTGCGGGGCTGGCAGGGCTTTGCGCCGGAATGGGGCGTCAATGCCGGGCTCGTGCTCGCCACCCCGCCGGTTCAGCCGGAAGGCGATGCCGCGCCCGGCGTCAGGATCTCGCCGATCGACGATCCCGAAGCCTGGGATGCGTGGCGGCAGGCGCGGGGCGGCAAGCCCCTTCCCACCGACAAGACAGGCTGGTGGACCGTGCCCACCCGTCTTCCCCCGACCACCACCCAACATGAGAGGGAGCAGGCAGCATGAAAGAGCGATCCCCCGTTGGCATACCCGACGAGGCCATCCTGAGCGGGCCGCAGCTCGACTGGCGCCATGTCGACGGCCCGGCGATGTGGTGGGACACGGATATCCACTGGCTCACCCGCTGGGAGTGCCTGAAGCTCTGGCTGCACCTGACCACCGCAGACGAACTCGCCTGCAGCTGGTGGCCGACATTGGCGCTGCGCCGCTTCGTGCTGCTGGCGCAGCGCGCAGCCGGCGAGGGCGCCCCGAACCCCGCAACCCCGAACACAAGCACCGGCGAAGCCTAAGCCAGGATCGCCGGCGTTTTGTCAGCGCGCGTGCCCGCCCGGCCGCGCGATGGCGGGCGGCTGCGCCGAAGTCCCGGCCAGCGGGCCTGCACCACCAAACCCAAAGCAGAGAAAGAAGACGAGATGGCACGCGCAGGACGCAAACCCCGCACGGATGTCGGCCGCTACAAGAACGGCCGGATCAGGAACGCGGAGCGGGGCGAACGCCCCGAGAAGATCATGGCGGTGGCGCTCGCGCAGCCGCACCGTCGGGGGAATGCCTCGCCCCTGGCCGGCTATGCCTTTGGCCGGATGTTCCTGGGCGGGATGATCGACCGGCGCCAGTTCGAGGCGGCCGAGACGGTGACGCGCCGCTTCGTGCGCTATCACCGCCACATCACCGACAGCCTGCCGCGGCTGCCGAGCATGGTCGCCGAGCTGGTGGCCGGCACGACCGGCGAGGCGGCCGAGCTCGACGTCGAGACGGTGGCCAAAATCCGCTCGGAGTATCGCGAGCTGCAGGATGCGCTCGCCGATGTCGGCCTGCACCATGACGGCAATGCGGTCCTGATGCGGGTCTGCGTGCTCGACCGCGACATCACCGACCACGCGACCATGGGCACCTTCCGCTGCGCGCTTAACGCCATCGCCCATCGGCTGCGGCTGAGCTGATACCGTAACTCGCGGCGGCGATATGCGCCCGGACCACACAGGGCCGGGCGCTTCTTCGTTCCGGCACGGCAAGGATGCCGCCGCTTCTCACGGAAGGCGCCCCGCAGGCGCAGGCTTCAACCCATGGCCATCCGCGACACGCTCATCGGGGGTGAGCCGATATCAGGCCCGGCCTCGTCGGCTCCGTTCACGCGGCAATCCGCAGCTTCAGCCCGAGCGCCTTCATCACGCCCATCAGGGTTGAAAGGCGGGGGTCTCCCTTCTCGCTCAGGGCACGATAAAGGGCTTCGCGGGTCACGCCCGCGTCCTTGGCCACCTGCGTCATGCCGCGCGCCCTCGCGACCTCGCCAAGAGCCTTGGCAAGAAACGCCGGGTCATCCTCATCGAGGGCAGCCTCGATATAGGCGACCTGCTGCTCAGGGGTTTTGAGATACTCCTGAATGTCGAATCTGGTCGTTTCGAGGGGCATGTCTCAGGCCTCCTGTGCCATGCGCTTGGCCTTGGCGATATCCGCCGATTGGGTGCTCTTGTCGCCGCCGCAGAGCAGGAGAACGATGGTCTTGCCCTGCTGCATGAAATAGGCTCGGTAACCCGGACCATAGTTGATCCGCATTTCGCTGACGCCTTCGCCGACCGGCTTCACGTCGCCGAAATTGCCGTCTTCCATCCGCTGGATGCGCGTCGCAATTCGCAACTGAGCGTTGGCGTCTCTGAGGCCGCCGAGCCAGCTGGAGAAGGCTCTGGTCTGGCGAACCTCGAACATACGTAACTTATAAGTTACGTACCATGCAGTGTCAATCGATCGTGAATTAAAAGTTACAAACCTGCCGCGCGTGAAGCGCCGGCGGTGCCTTTGGCCAGATGTTCCTGACCGGGATGATCGATCGGCGCCAGTGCGAGGCGGCCGAGACGGTGACGCGCCGCTTCGTGCGCCATCACCGCGACATCACCGACCACGCGACCATGGGCACGTTCCGCTGCGCGCTGAATACCATCGCCCATCGCCCATCGGCTGCGGCTGAGCTGATGCCGGAATTCGCGGTTCAGCCCCGGATCATCCAGGCGAGGTCGAGCGCATCCGAGCGCACCGAGGCCGCAGCCATCGTCGGGTTCTCCCTGCAGACGGCGCACTGCAGCGAAACGCGCTCCAGCGCCAGGGCGTGAACGGTGTTGACGTCCTCGTCATCTGCCCCCGTCTCGATCTCCTGCACGGCTCCCGGGCTCAGGCCGAACTCCAGGGCAAGATCGTCCTGGCTCAGCCCGCAGGCCTGGCGAAGGGCGGCGAACTCGGCACGGGTCATCGGGCAACCTCGCGTGGGGCGGCAGGTTCCGGGCTGCGTTGCAGCCGGGGAGGCGACGCCCGGCTAAAAGCAGCATACGAAAAAACCGACGATCCGTCAGGCGATCAAGCAGATCACGCGGAGCGACAGGAATGCGCGCTGGAGCGCGACAGGGCTTTTGCGCGCCGATGTCGGCCCCGCGCCCATCGCGGGGGGCTGGGCCAGATCACCAATAGCCCAGGAGCTTCCACCAGATGCCGCCGATGACGGCGAAGATGACCAGCTCGAACAGGCACATCACGAGGCCGACGGTCCACCAGCGGCCCATGCTGACATAGCCGCTGCCGAAGATGATCGGCGAGGTGCCGGTCGCATAATGGGTCAGCGTCATCATGATCGCCGAGGCCGCGATCATCATCAGCACGAAGAAGCCCTGATACGCGGGCGGGATCAGCGCGATGCCGACGGCCAGGAAAGCCAGCATCATTGCGCTGATATGCGCGGTGGTCGACGCGAAGGCGTAGTGGCTGAAGGTGAAGACCAGCACCAGAACCGCTGCGGTCAGCGCCCATCCGAGGCTCGCAGACGCGATCATGCCCTGCATCAGGCCGGAGAACCACGCGACAACGCCCAGGCTGTTCAATTGCCCGGCCAGCATGACGAGCGCCCCGAACCAGATCAGGGTGTCCCAGGCGCTGCGCTCGGCCAGGACGTCGTTCCAGCTGATCGTTCCGGAAATCAGCAGGACGAAGAGGCCGAGCAGCGCGACCGCCGTCGGATCGAGCTGGAAGGCCGGCCCGAGGATCATGGAAGGCACGTTCGCCCAGAGCAGCAGCAGCAGGGCGAAGGTCAGCAGCATCACGATCTCCTTCGGGTGCAGCGGCCCCATCGCGTGCAGTTCGCCCCGCGCGAAGGCGATCGCATCCGGCGTGTGCTTCAGCACGGGCGGCGAGACGAGGTAGATGACGAGCGGCATCAGGAGCAGGCAGACGAGCCCGGGCACCAGCATGGCGAGCGCCCACGCCCCCCAGGTGAGATCCACCGCGCCGCCGGTCGCCTCGGCCACGAAGCTGCGCACCAGCGGGTTCGGCGCGGTCGCAGTGATGAACATCGCCGAGGTGATCGGGTTGGCGTGATAATTGACCAGCGCCAGATAGGTGCCGACCTTGCCCTCGGTTCCTTTCTCAGGGTCTGAATCGAAGGCGCCGGCGATCGATTTCATGATCGGATGGATGATGCCGCCGCCCCGCGCGGTGTTGGACGGCGTCACCGGGGCAAGCATCAGCTCGCACAGGGCAAGCCCGTAGCCGATTCCGATCGTGCGCCTGCCGAGCGCCGCGATGAACATCATGCCGAGCCTGCGTCCCAGCCCCGTCGTCCGCAGGCCGATCGAGATCAGGATGGCGGTGACGATCAGCCAGATCAGCGGGCTGGAGAAGCTCGAGAGCGCGTCGGTGACCGCGCCGCTCGAATTCTCGGCGGTCACCTCCGAGAAGGTCAGGATGACCATGGCCATCAGGGCCATCACCCCGATCGGCATGACCTTCAGGATGATCGCGACGATGGTCGTGAGGAAGATGGCGAGCATCGCCTTGCCGTCGGGCGTGAGCCCCTGCGGCACCGGCAGGGCGAGCAGGATCACCAATACGGCGGTCGTGATGGCGGCCGGGACGATGCGGAACGGGATCGACTCCCGGAGATAGGCGAGGAAGTTCCCCATGCGCGTTCACGTCCGGTCCTGAGGGTCCCAATGCCAGGAATGCACCCGCCGCAACGCAGATTCAACGGGTGGTGGCAATGCCGCTGCGCATGCCACCGATGCGCGGGCGCAGGCGGCGCCCGGCGCCCCGGGACGTCAGGGCCTCAAGAACTCATCGTCCAAGGAACTCAGCGTCCAAGGAAGAACGTGATCGCGACGACGTTCACGAGGTCGACGAAAAACGCGGAGACCAGCGGCAGGATGATGAAGGCATTGGGCGAGGGCCCGTAATGCTTGGTCACCGCGGTCATGCTGGCGATCGCGGTCGGGGTCGCCCCGAGCGAAAGGCCGGTGAAGCCGGCGCTGAGCACGGCGGCCTGATAGTCGCGCCCGAGCAGCGGGAAGATCGCCAGCAGGATGAAGGCCACGGCGAGCACCGCCTGCATCGCGACGACGACGAGAAGCGGCCCGGCGATCTCCGCCAGCGTCCAGAGCTGCATGCTCATCAACGAGATCGCGAGGAAGATCGACAGCGCATAATCGGAGATCAGCGACAGCGAGGGCGAGCGCGCCGGCCAGGGCAGTTTCGGAAAGAGCAGGGGAATGGTGTTCGAAAGCACGATGCCCATGATCAGGCAGGGCACGAACAGAGGCAGCTTGATGCCCGTCGCCGTCAGGGGACCGTGAACGAGATAGCCGAGGATCACCGCGCTGTTCACCACCAGCAGGGACTGCATGATGCTGAACTTGTCGATCGGCGCCGCATCGGCCTCAGCGGCGATGCCGCCCTGGCCTGCATCGGTGGCCTCGGTGACGAGCTTGCCGCGTTCGATCAGGAATTTTGCGATCGGGCCGCCGAGCAGGCTGGCGGCGACCAGGCCAAGCGTCGCGACCGCGGTGCCGGTTTCCATGGCGGCCGGGAAGCCATGCTCGGCAGCAATCGCCGGCGCCCAGGCGATCGTCGTTCCGTGCCCGCCGACGAGCGCGACCGACCCCATGATCACGCCGGCGGCCGATGGCAGGCCAAACAGCGACGCGCCGAGCTGGCCCACCAGGTTCTGCAGGAACACGAAAAGCACCGTCAGCACGCACAGGATGATCAAGGTCCTGCCGCCGGCCAGCAGGTCCGACAGGCGCGCGTTGATGCCGACGGTGGCGAAGAAGATGACCAGCAGCCTGTCGCGCGTCACCATCTCGAAGATGAAATCGAAGCCGGTCGCCGCGTGGAGGGCCCAGATCGCGAGCGCGGCGAGGATGCCGCCGGTTACCGGCTCCGGAATGTTGTAGTCGCGCAGGAGCGCGACCCGGCGCGTCAGGAGCGCGCCGAGCAGGTAGACGACGATGCCAAGGGTCAGCGTCAGGAAATCCGGCGCCACGAGCGCGTGAGAGGTCTCTGTCATCGAGCGCGGCCTCCGCAGGGCGATTCAAGGCCGGGCATGCCTCGCGCGTGCTCCCTGCACAGCCCGGGACCTATCACCCGCGCGGCGGGAGGCAAAGGGGGCGGGGGCAAGGTCGGGGATGTTGACCGGAGCCGGACGCAAGCCGGCTGCAGCGTTAGGGATGGCCGCGAAGACCGCGCGGGTGCAGCGGCCGTAGCCTGTGGCGACGCGTCGACGCCCTCCGCGAAGGCACGTTTTCAGACCGTGCGACGGCCGGTCGCGACTGTCTGCGATGGGTGGGGAGCCGAAGTTCGCCGGCTCACTCGGTTTCTGCCGATCCGCGCCATTTGCGGACATAGGCGCATTGCCCAGAAGCAGATGCTCCGAGTGTGCTGGCCAGAGTTCCGCTCTCGACCCTTAGCCGCCGTTCGAGCAGCAGATGCGAATGTCCGAAAAGGTAGACACAAGCAGACACCGCCTCCGTCTACTGAACCTTTCGCATTTGCGGCAGTTGGTATGCTCCATTCAAGATGGCATCGCTGGGCTGATAGAGCCGCAGGATGACATAGAAGTTGCCTTTAGGGGCCGGAAGCCAATTCGCGGCAGCCGCCGCTTCCGGTTTCTCCGCCTGAACGGGGATCGTGATCGAACCATCGGAGGCCCGGACGAGGCCCTGCGTGTCGGTGCCGACCTTGTAGCGGGCGATCGGGTTCGCAACGAGCATCTTGTCGGCATCGTCGTACATAGTGAGGGACCAGAACGCGTTGACCGGCGGTTCGCGATCGAACTTGATGACGTACCGGTTGGCGCCGCTCAGCAGATTACCGTCCGCGTCCGTCGAGCGAAGCGGGTACATCGCTTCCTTCTCGCCGTTCCCGCCGAGATAGGAACCCGCAACCATTGCCCGCAACGGGTAGTTGAAGCCGAAGCTGTCGAGGCCCGTCGCCCAGGTCCAGCCGTTTCGGTTGACCGCCGTACTTGCGAGCGACGAGACAACAACGGCCGGCGCATCCTCCAGCGCACGCAGCAAGCCTTTGCGGGTTTGCTCCGACATCTTCGACGGATCGAAGCCCTTGGCCGTCAGGCCTATCCTGGCGAACTGCGCGAACAGGGCCTGATCGGCGGGCTTCACTGCGTTGTCCTTCAAGGCTGAGGCAAGGTGCGTGAAGAAGCCGAGGTCGTCACCCGAGATCGCAGGAAGCGGGGCCAATGAAGCCCCCTTGTCCTTTGCTGTCTCGCCGCCCAGCGGCTCAAGCCGGAACTGCTTCTGCAATGCCAGCACAGGGGCGGTTGGCTCGCCCTGAGCGATCCGCAGACGGCCCCATAGCCACACCTTGTCAGTCGTCACATCGAGACGCTTCACGCCCGCAGGGAGCTTTCCCTTCCATCCTGGGGGCACGATGGCGTAGCGACCCGCATTCGTTGAGGTCGTGCGCCGGCCAATATAGTGCTCAAGCTCCTGCCACATGTTGAAAACGTTCACGACATAATAGCGGTCGTGAGTGTCCGGCACTGACAGAATGTAGGGCCGATCCAACTTGACGACGGCGCTCATGTAGTAGGTGTCGTTATTGGCGGTCGGCATGTCCTTCGCGTCTGGCGTCGCGAGCTGCGATGCCCATCCGATCTGGTTCAGCGGGCCACGGTAGCTGGTTGCAGGCTTTGGCGACGGCACATCCGTGTATTGCCTGACCACGCGCTCCATGCGGACGAGCGGATAGCCCCACGCATATGCCGAGACGCCAAGCTGGTAGCCATCCGTTTCCTGCCCCTTCGCCATGACTCCCGGCGAGGTCGGTGTCGACAGAAGCGTATCTTCAAACGTCTCTGCTGCTGGGGCACCTTGGGCAAAGCATAGGGTCCAGAGCGCGGCGACAAGAACGGCAACGGACTTCATTCGGAACTCCGGGTTCAGGTAATCTCTTCAAAATCGGGCATGACGAATGTCTTGCGGTTGAGGGCTTCGGTGCCCCCGTAGAACCGCATCGTCGGCATCGGGCGCTTGCCCGAGGTCGGTATCCAGTTCGCCTCGAGACCCGCAGGCGGCTTCGGACCGACATAGATGGTCACGCCGCCGTCGGCGTTCTTCTTCAACTTGTCGAGATCGTAGGAGGACAGCGTCGTCCGATTGCTCTCGCTGTAGATGAAAGCGAAGGTCGCACGGTCATACACTGTGAGCGCCCAGAACTGCTTCACCGGCATGTTGGCGGGTACGTCCAGTTTATAGAGCTTTCCGGCCTCCAGCTTCATGCCGTCCTTGTCGGCCATCGCAATCAGATATTGCGTCGCAGGATCGTCGCTGAGCACCTTCGGCATATAGGTGCACCAGAAATACTCGGCGGCTCGCTCGATCAGGTCGATGCGGTCTTCATTCGTGAATGTGAAGGTGCGGTTCTGATCGGCTTGCAGCAGCGAAACGTAGTGTCGATCGGGCCAATAGGTCCGCCTTGCCAGGACCTCGTCAAACCACCCTTGCAGATAGAACCAGGCATCGATGGCGGCCTGCCGCATCGCTCTCTTGGTGACGCCATCAGGCGCGAACGGTTTGCCCTTCTCGATGCCGAGCGATAGCAGCATGCCCATCATGACCTTGTCTTGCTCCTTGACGGGCTCGACGCTGATGATGGCGTGCATGTCCTCGAAATGCCGCTCATCGTAGAACGGCAGCGTGGCGTAGCGCTTGTTGATCGGATCGATGAAGCGCTGCTGGGGCGGGCTGGCCGCTTCTGACAGCGAGTAGACGCGCAACCGCTTCGCGTAGGCATAGGCGTCTGCCACCGACTTACCCGTTGCTGGCACTGAGCGAAACGCGAAAGCGATGCGATAGTTGGGCGAAGCCACATGGATGTAGCCGTCAGGGATGGCTTCCTTGTAGCCGGGCGGCGTGAAAAGGAACCTGCCTCCCTTGCCTTGGTCGAGCCCGGCAGGACCGACATCGGCGATGGTGATCTGCCACGCATCGACGACCTGACCGTAGAGGCTGCCATCAGCGCCAGCCGGGGGGACATCAACGACCGTCGGTCCCTTCCGCAGGTCTGCGAACGCTGTAATGTAAGGCGTCGTACTGTTGGCCGTCAGTGCTTCGAGCTTAGGCGTTGCAGGCGCGGAATAAGCAATGACGTCGTGATCCTTGGCGCCCAGATCGTCGAATGCCGAGCGCCTGAACGAGTAGATCGCGATGGCCGGCATGTTCCACAGCACGGCTTCGAAGGCGCGCTGGTACTTGATCTGATAGTCGAAATCTTTGACCGAGGGCGCTGATCCAGGTGGCGGTCGCCCGCCGAGTGGTTCTTGGTTCGCCTGGGCCTGCACGTTTGAACCAGTGGCGACGGTAAGAATAGAACCGCTAAGCGTGCTGGCTACAATCCCTGCGGCAGTCGGTACGAGAAACTCTCGACGATTCATACTTCGCCTCCAGCAACTGGGTGCCGAAATCAGGTATTTCGTCTCAATTGAATTGGCTAAGTGCGCTTCGAACGGCTACCTGTGCGGCGGCGAATTGCTCCGCGAACCAACTGAGCATAGGTCCGTTTTGCTGGCAATTGCAGACCTTGCAATCGCATTCCCCCGCGTCCGCTATCCACCGAGGCTGTGTGGAAACGGGCTGATCTGGTAGGCTTTCTGGAGCGATCCGAGGGCTTGCATGGCGCGCTACATCGAAGGCGAGACCCGGCTGCAGAGACTGCTCCTGCCCGACTGTCTTGAGGACTACGTCAGCGAAGATAATCCGGTCCGGGTGGTGGATGTCTTCATCGACGAACTCGATCTGGGAACGATGGGCTTTGCCGGCCCGGCCTCGACGGGGCGGCCTGGATACCACCCCGCTACCCTTCTCAAGCTGTACCTCTACGGCTACCTCAACCAGGTTCAGTCGAGCCGCCGGCTGGAGCGCGAGGCCGGCCGCAACGTCGAGGTGATGTGGCTGACGGGCAAGCTTGCGCCCGACTTCAAGACCATCGCCGACTTTCGCCGTGACAATGGGGCTGCGATCCGGGCTGCCTGCGCGCAGTTCGTCGTGCTGTGCCGCCAACTCGGCCTTCTGGCAGGCGGCACCGTGGCCGTGGACGGCAGCCGGTTCAAGGCCGTCAACACGCGCGACAAGAACTTCACGCCCGGCGCGATCCGTCGCCGGATGGAGCAGGTGGAGGCAAGCATCGCACGCTATCTGTCGCTGCTCGATACGGCCGACCGGCAGGAGGATGACGTCGCGCAGATGCGCAGCATCCGCCTCAAGGACCGGCTTGATCGCCTGCGTCAGCAGATGCGTGACCTCCAGGCGATGGACCACGTCGTCGCGGTGGCGCCAGACCGTCAGGTCTCGCTGACCGATCCCGACGCCCGCGCCATGGCCACCAACGGCAAGGGCACTGGCCTCGTCGGCTACAACGTTCAGGCGGCGGTCGACGCCAAACATCATCTGATCGTGGCTCATGAGGTCACCAACATCGGCCACGACCGCAGCCAGCTCGCCAGCATGGGGCGTCAGGCAAAGGATGCGACAGGAGCCGGTGCGCTGACTGTGCTGGCCGATCGCGGCTACTTCTCAGGCGAGGAGGTCCTGGCCTGCGACGAGATCGGCATCTCCGCCATCGTCCCCAAGCCCCTGACATCAGGGGCCAAAGCCGACGGGCGCTGGGGCAAGCAGGACTTCACCTACGATGCTCCGAGCGACACCTATCGCTGTCCCGCCGGCGAGACGCTCACATGGCGCTTCTCATCGGTCGAGAAGGATCTGACACTCCATACCTACTGGGCCGACGGCTGCGGAGCCTGCCTGGTCAAAGACCAATGCACCACCGGCAAGCAGCGCCGCATCAAGCGCTGGGAGCACGAGGTGGTGATCGAGGCCATGCAGCGCCGGCTCGATCGCATGCCCGACGCCATGCGGATCCGAAGGCGCACGGTCGAGCACGTCTTCGGCACGATCAAGGACTGGATGGGCCGAAGTCACTTCCTGACCCGCCACCTCCCCAATGTCGGAACCGAGATGAGCCTCCATGTGCTGGCCTACAATCTCAAGCGGGCCATCGCCATCCTCGGCGCGGCGACGTTGATGAAGGCCATGAGAGCCTGACCCTCAGACCCTGTCGCATCGTCAGAGCACGACCCTGAAAGACGTTTCCACACGGCCTCCACCCGTTGCGGACATTTGGTGGGACCGCGACATTGCCCAGCACGTTGGAGCGCTGGCTGCAGCTTGACTTCT
This sequence comes from Bosea sp. BIWAKO-01, assembly GCF_001748145.1. Lineage (NCBI taxonomy): Bacteria > Pseudomonadati > Pseudomonadota > Alphaproteobacteria > Hyphomicrobiales > Alloboseaceae > Allobosea > Allobosea sp. BIWAKO-01. The sequence goes on along the minus strand of NZ_BCQA01000001.1, from coordinate 6,155,311 downwards.
GATTGAAGTCGCGATCGAGCCGAAGTCCAAGGCTGACCAGGCGAAGCTGGGCCTCGTTCTGTCGACGCCCGATCCCAACGACCGCGGCCGGCTTCACCGCTGATCTGCCCTCGAAGGCGCGCGCGGCCGGGCCTTCCGCCCGACTTCATCAGGAGGCTGTCTACCCGAAGGTGAACACGACCCGACGCCGCCCGAATGTCGCGGTTCCGCCACTGCCTTTCCAGCCAGACGACACAAAGCTGAACGGAGCTCTGCGACCATCTTCGCAGTGGAGTGTGCCGGTGCCCTGCCGGAATGTCGTGTAAACGAATGTGCCACTGCACGCCGTCCTGTTGGACCGGACGGCAACATATCCCGTGTCGTTGAAGTTGCCGGTTGCCGTTCCAGCAAAGGTCTCGCCAGTGCCTTCGATCACGCCGTGGATCGGACGCGAAAGCGAGCAACCGCCAGCGGCGAGCAAAAGTGCAATTGCGGCGACTGATCTCATCTTAGCCTCCTCTTGCGCGACTGGAGCATTCTATCCCGCATGGCGGTCGGTCTCAGCCTGCCGCACGTCTCCGTCCAATGTCGGTCCCGCATGCGTGTTGGTGATCACCGCATGCTTTGCGGGCAAGCTTGATTTGCGACACTCGGATTGGCCAAGTCTTTGGCGCCAGCGGCCATGAGTCCGCCAACCTATCGCAGCACCGTCATCTGCGGCGGCTGGCCTAAAGGTTCGAGCGAGGACGTTGTGGAATCTGTTGTCACCATACTGACGTTGCTTTCGGCCGTGGTGGTGAGTGGATCACTGGCGCGTTGGACAAAGTTGCCGCTTCCGCTCGTTCAGATCGGGCTCGGAGCGATGATTGCGCTCTCCGTCGTGCCAACGGTCTATCTCGACCCGGATGTGTTCTTCCTGCTCTTCCTGCCGCCGTTGCTGTTTCTCGACGGATGGCGGATTCCGAAATCCGACCTGGTCCGAGACGGGCGCATCATCCTCGAACTGGCGCTGGGGCTTGTGCTGTTCACGGTCTTGGGGGTCGGGTTGTTGATCCACTGGCTCATCCCACCGATGCCCCTTGCCGTGGCCTTCGCGCTCGCAGCTATCGTCTCGCCCACCGATCCCATCGCCGTTTCAGCGATCGCGTCTCGCACCAGGATACCCAAGCGCCTGATGCATATCCTTGAAGGCGAAGCGCTGCTGAACGATGCCTCGGGACTTGTCTGCATGCGCTTTGCCGTTGCCGCGGTCCTGACGGGGGCATTTTCGCTTCAGGCCGCGCTCGTCACTTTCGCATGGCTCGCTATCGGTGGAATCCTCATCGGGGTCGGCCTGACCTGGGGCGTCTCGGCGGCAAAACTATGGATCACGCGCTTTGTCGGGGAGGACACGAGCTCGCAGATCCTGATCAGCCTGCTCATCCCGTTCGGCGCCTATCTCGTCGCGGAGCATTTCCACTGTTCCGGCATTCTGGCGGTCGTCGCGGCGGGAGTAACGATGAGCTTCATCGAAGGCACCGGCCAGGCCTTGGCTGTCACGCGCATTCGCCGGGCTGCCGTGTGGGACATGATTCAGTTCGCGGCCAACGGCGTCATCTTCGTTCTCCTGGGAGAGCAGATGCCGGGCATTTTTTCGGGCGCGGTCGAAGCCGTGAAAACGACCGGCCATCGCGAGCCCTGGCTGCTGACCTATTATGTTCTTGCGATCTCTCTCGCGCTTTGTGTGCTGCGCTTCATCTGGGTCTGGGTGTCGCTGCGCCTCACGATGTTCAGGGCGACGCGAAAGGGGGCTCCCGTTCCGCAAGTCGGATGGCGCCTCATCACGGCCACCTCCCTGGCTGGTGTCCGGGGCGCGATCACATTGGCTGGCGTGCTGACATTGCCATTTGCGCTTCGCGACGGCTCGCCATTTCCCGCGCGCGACCTGGCCATATTCCTGGCGGCAGGCGTCATCGTGGTTTCGCTGGTGCTCGCCAGTATCGCGCTCCCTCCGCTTTTGAAGGACCTGAAGCTTCCTCCCGAGGATTTCGATCAGGAGGAGATGGACAACGCGCGCGACAAGGCTGCCAGAGCCGCCATTCAGGCTATCGAGCAAACGCAGCATCAAATGGCGGCAGGGCGAGCGGACGCGGATCTGTTCGCGGAGGCGTCGTTGCGCGTGATGGAGGCTTACCGGCCGCGGCTCGAGGGGCGTCCCCAGAATGTCGAAGGCACCTTCCACGGACGGCGCCTGGAGGCGATCGAGCGGAAGCTTCGCATTGCCGCGCTGAGAGCTGAACGGAGCGAGATCTTCCGGCTGCGGCGACACCGGGAATTGAACGAGGAAGCCGCGCAAAGGCTGATCCGGGACATCGACCTGCTTGAGACGCGATATACGGGCTAGCGACGGCTGGAGACGCTATCGGCATGGCCCGGACACGGCGTCCGGGGCCCCTGTATCAGGCCGCTGCCGGCCGGCCTGATTAAGCCCGCATCATCCGGAGAGATGATGCCGGAAACCGCCGGTATGATAGAATTTCGAGGCACGGAACAGGAGGGACAGGCCGGCCGGCGGAGAGCCCGCTGGAAGCACAGGAGAGACGTCATGGATTCCATTTCACGTCGACAGATGCTCGCAGTGACCGCTGCGGGAGGCCTCCTGACGACAACGATCGCTGCGGACGCGCAGGCTCGCCTGGCGGCGTTCCAACCGGGGGATGGAGGATATGGGCGGCAGGCCGTCGAGCTGCCTCCGGGCGACAAGGTCGCCTATCACGATCCCAAGGACATCGGCGAGATGCCCGATTTCCGCTTCTCGCTCGACGGCAACACGCCCAAGGTGACGTCCGGTGGCTGGGCGAAGGAGGCGACCGTCCACCAGTTCCCGATCAGCAAGGGGATTGCCGGCGTGCACATGTTCCTCGAGCCCGGCGCCTCGCGCGAGCTGCACTGGCACGCGATCGCCGCCGAATGGGCCTATGTCATCGATGGCCGCTGCCAGACGGTGCTTCTCGACCCATCGGGAGCGAGCGAGATCAATAATTTCGAGCCGGGCGACCTCTGGTTCTTCCCGAAGGGCCATGGTCACGCGATCCAGACCATCGGCGACAAGCCCTGCCACTTCATCCTGTCCTTCGACAATGGCGCCTTTTCCGAGCACGGCACCTTCTCGATCACGGACTGGATCGACGTGACGCCCAAGGATTTTCTGGCGCTCAATTTCGGCGTGCCGAAGGATCTGTTCGACGCCTTTCCCAAGGGCGAGACCTATATCCAGGCGGGCCCCGTACTGCCGGTGGCAGACGCGCTCGATGCGCCCTGGCCGAAGGATTCGACGCATAAATTCGCCCTGCTGCGCGACAACCGGGCGGTGCGCGACTTCGACGGTGGCAGCTTCCGACTTGCGACGGTCGACGAATGGCCCGTCTCGAAGGCCATGTCGGGCGGCGTGCTGACCATCAAGCCCGGCGCCATGCGCAAGCTGCACTGGAACGTGAACGCGAACGAGTGGCACTACTACCTGCGCGGCAAGGGCCAGGTGGCGCTCTTCGGCTCCGGCGGGCGCGGCAAGGTGGCCGAGTTCAAGCCGGGCGACGTCGCCTATATCCCGCAGGGCTTCGGGCACGCGGTCAAGAATATCGGCGACGAGGATCTTGAGATCGTGATGACCTGGGACAATGGCAAGTTCGAGGAGATCGACCTCGACCGCTGGGTGCAGTCCAGCCCGCGCTATCTCCTGGCCAACAACTTCGCCGGGGTTCCCGCGGCAACGATCACCAAGCTGAAGCAGCGCTGAGCGGCGCTCCCGCCGCCAGGGTCCTGAACCCGCAAGCGGCCGAGCGCGGGCCACGACAGACGTCACGGCGCCTCACGGCACCCCGATCAGGTGGATGAGGCCAAGCGAGATCGCCCCGAGCGCCAGCAGCGAGAGGATGACCGCGGCTGCGACGCGGGGGCCGGCCCTGACGACGGAGCGAATGTCGACGCCGAGCCCGAGCGCCGCCATCGAGACGATGGTCAAAAGGTTCGCGATGGTGGCGAGCGGCGCAAGCAGGACCGCCGGAATCAGCCCGGCCGAGCGCAGCGCCGCCAGCACCAGGAAGCCGAGGATGAACCAGGGCACGATATGATGCGGCGCAATCCTGTGCGGGGCAGGGCGATCGCCAGCCGTCACATGGGGGGCGGGCGCGTCCGTTTGCGCGCGCAGCCGGCCAGACAGCAGCGAGAGCACGAGGATGACGGGGCCGAGCATCAGCACGCGCACCAGCTTGACCAGGGTCCCGAGCTGGATCGCCGCCTGGCCGGCCGGCGCGGTGGCCGCGATGACCTGGGGCACGGCATAGACCGTCAGGCCGGAGAGGATTCCGAACTGGTGGACGCTGAGGCCGAGCGCCGGGATCAGGAGCGGCAGGCACAGCACGACCGCGACCCCGAGCACCGCGGTAAACGCGATCGAAGCGGCGACGTCCTCGCCATCGGCGCCGATGACCGGCGCGGTGGCCGCGATGGCTGAATTTCCGCAGATCGAATTGCCGCAGGCGACGAGGATGGCCATGCGCTGCGGCAGCCCGAGCAGCCGGCCGATGCCGTAGCTCAGCCCGATCGCGACGAAGACCACGGCGGCGATGCCAAGCAGAAGCGGTGCGCCGGCGGAGGCGATCGTGGCGGCGCTCAGCGAGGCCCCGAGCAGCACGACCGCGACCTCCAGCAGCGTCTTCGCCGAGAACGAGATGCCGGCGCGCCAGCGGCTGGCGGGGCTCCAGAGCGACCGGACCAGGGTTCCGATGAGGATGGCCAGGACGAGCGCCTCGAGCCAGGCGCGCTGGAAGAGGGCGGTCTCCAGATGCTCGACGGCGAGAGCCGCTCCCGACACGGCCAGGCAGAGCAGAAGGCCAGGTCCAAGGCGCTTCAGGCTGCCGGGGATCCTGCTGGCCGAGCTCGTTTGATAATGGCTTTGCAGCGTCATGGCGGCACCTGGCAGTTCGATGCGCCGTGTCTGGGCTCTTTCGTCCGAGCAATCCAACATGTTGTTTGTCTCGTTTCGATCGATTAAATCGATCAATCCTGCCGCGGGCTCCTTTCGGGCCCCGCGCAACCCCCTGACGGCTCATGACGCTCGAACAGCTTCGCATCTTCGTCGCGGTCGCCGAGCGCGAGCACGTCACGCGCGCAGCCACGGAGCTGAACCTCACGCAATCGGCGGCGAGCGCCGCGATCGCGGCCCTCGAACATCGCCATGCCGTCAAACTGTTCGACCGTGTCGGACGCCGGATCGCGCTGACCGATGCAGGCCGGCTGTTCCTGGGCGAGGCGCGCGCGATCCTGGCGCGCTCCGCCGCGGGCGAGCAGGTCCTGGCGGATCTGGCCGGGTTGAAGCGCGGGCGGCTGTCGATCGCGGCGAGCCAGACCATCGGCAATTACTGGCTGCCGCGGCGGCTCGTGGCGTTTCGCGCCCGGCATCCCGGCATCGAGACGCCACTAGTGATCGGCAATACCGAGACGGTCGCTGCCGCCATCCACGACGGGCTTGCCGATATCGGCCTTGTCGAGGGCGAGATCGACGATCCGCATTTGGCGCAGGAGGTCGTTGCGGTGGACGAGATGACGATCGTCGTCGCGCCCGGTCATCCCTGGGCGGGGCGGGGCCGCGTCGACGCGGCGGCGCTCAGCGAAAGTGCCTGGGTCCTGCGCGAGCCGGGTTCAGGCACAAGGCAGCTTCTGGAGACCGTTCTCGCAGGCGCCGGACGCGCACTCGCCGAGATCGAGATCGTGCTGGAGCTGCCCGCCAACGAGGCCGTGCGCGCGGCCGTCGAAGCGGGCTCCGGCGCCAGCCTGATGTCGCGGCTCGTCGTCTCCAATGCCCTGCAATCGGGCGCGCTCGTTGAAGTCGCGGCGGAGATTCCCTCCCGCCGCTTCATCATGCTGCGGCACAAGGAGCGTTATTCCGGCCGGGCCGCGCAGGCCTTCCGCGCGCTTCTCGCAGAGGAGCCCGCCGCAACCGGGCGCGCGCAGCCGCAGGGATGACGGGGGGCCGAACCAGGGCGCCCGTTGAAAGCCCCTGCGGCCTATGCTCTGACTGGCGCAGCAGGGAGGGTTTCATGCTTCGCCATGGCGTAATCATCGTCTCGCTCGCACTCGCCGGGTGCCAGGCCGCGCGCGAGGCTTCGCCGGGGCCGCAGCGCCCCGCTCTCCGGCCGGGCGGCGGCAATGCGACGCTCGAGGCGCTGGCGAACAGGGACGCCGCCGCCTGCATCCGCGAATCCAACACGGCGAGCCTGTCGGCGAAACCGCTCGGTGGGGCGGGGGGCACAGACCAGGCGACCGCCCGCCGGAGCGACGCCGCGAAGGCCGTCTATGACGGCTGCATGGCCAGGCGCGGCCACGCCACGCCGCCGGCGTGACCGGAGCAGCCCGGTCGCTTTCCGGTGGCTCAGGCCGAAGGTGATACACAAAAATCGCATGTAGGGGGTTTACATGCGTTTTTTGTGCATGTATGCCTTTATTCAAGGTGGTGATTTGCGCCCGGGCCAGGGATGGCCGGGCGCTTCTGCGTTTCAGGGGCGCAGTTTCGGTCAACCACAGGCCAAACCCCTCACCATCTCCCACCCCGCGCCCCGAACGGGGTTTTTCATGTCCGGACCCGCTGCGATGGCGCGCTCCTGCCTGTTCACCCAAAAGCTTGCGGACCTGATCTGCGAGCGCATTGCCGATGGGCAGAGCCTGCGCGCGATCTGCGCGGAGGCCGGCATGCCGGCGACCGGCACGGTGTTCCGCTGGCTGGAGGCCCATGAGGATTTTCGCGGCCAATATGCCAGGGCGCGCGAGTTCCGGGCCGATACGCTGTTCGACGAGATCCTCGAGATTTCCGACATGCCCGCCGAGGCCGAGGCGGTGAGGGCCGGCAAGGCCGGCTCTGAGGCCGCCAAGAGCGTCGACCAGCGCAAGCTGCAGATCGAAACCCGCAAATGGATGGCCGCAAGGCTCCAGCCGCAGAAATACAGCGACAAGCCGCCGCCTGCCGCTGCCCCCGGCGCGGAGGGCGCCCGCATCGAGGCCATTCGCCGTGTCATCGTCGATCCATCTGGAGATTCCGACAGCTAGGGTCTTTGCCCCGCTGCTGGAACCGGCCCGCTACAAGGGCGCCCATGGCGGGCGCGGCTCCGGCAAATCGCATTTCTTCGCCGGCCTCCTGGTCGAGGACAGCCTGCGCGAGCGCGGGCTGCTTTCGGTCTGCATCCGCGAGGTCCAGAAGACGCTGAAACAGAGCGCCAAGCGCCTGATCGAGACAAAACTCGCGGAATTCGGGCTCGGCCCGGCCGAGGGCTTCAAGGTCTTTCGCGATACGATCCAGACCCCGGGCGACGGCGCCATCATCTTCCAGGGCATGCAGGACCACACGGCGGAATCGATCAAATCGCTGGAAGGGTTCAAGCGCGCCTGGATCGAGGAGGCGCAGACGATCTCGGCCCGCTCGCTCAGCCTGCTGCGCCCGACGCTCCGCGCGGAAGGCTCGGAGATCTGGTGCGGCTGGAACCCGCGCCGCCGGCAGGACCCGATCGACGGGATGTTGCGCGGCCCGGCTTTGCCAACCGGCGCCGTCGTCGTCCAGGCCAATTGGAGGCACAACCCATGGTTTCCGAGCCTGCTTGAGCGGGAGCGGCAGGACTGCCTGCGCGACAATGCCGAGCACTACGACCATATCTGGGAAGGCGGCTATGCCAGCGTCACCGTTGGCGCCTATTACGCGACGCAGCTCGCGGACATGCGGCGGCAGGGCAGGGTGGGCGCTGTCGGCCCCGACCCGCTGATGACGATCCGCGCGATCTGGGACATTGGCGGCACCGGCGCCAAGGCCGATGCCTGCGCCATCTGGATCATGCAGTTCGTCGGCCGCGAAATCCGCGTGCTGAACTATTACGAGGCGCAAGGCCAGCCGCTCGCCAGCCATGTCGCCTGGCTGCGCGCGAACGGCTACGCCAGCGCGCTCTGCATCCTGCCCCATGACGGGGCGAGCAACGACAAGGTCTACGACGTCTCCTATGAAAGCGCGCTCAGGGAAGCCGGTTTCGAGGTCACCGTCGTGCCGAACCAGGGCAAGGGGGCGGCCATGCAGCGCATCGAGGCCGCACGGCGCCTGTTCCCGGTGATCTGGGTCAACGAGGCGACGACCTTGGCCGGGCTCGAGGCGCTCGGCGCCTATCACCCCCGCAAGCACGAGGCGCGCGATATCGATCTCGGCCCCGAACATGACTGGGCCTCGCACGCGGCCGATGCTTTTGGGCTCGCCTGCGTCGTCTATGAGGAGCCGCGGATGGCGAAGCGCGACCGCAAGCTCAGGCTGGCCGGCAAGCCCGGCGGATGGATGGCGGCATGAGCATGAGCAGGGACAAGGCCGGGATCGGCCGGGATAGCGATCAGCAAGACGGCGACGAGATGGCCATCGACGACAAGGGCGCCGCGATGACGGCGGCCGACGACAAGGCCAGGATCGTGCGCGATGCGCTGAAGGTTTATGACGACTGGATGGAGCGCGAGCGGGCCAATATCGAGGCCGGCTATGACGATCTCGAATTCCGCGCCGGCAACCAGTGGCCTCCCGAGATCGAGGCCGCGCGCATCGAGGAAGGGCGCCCGGTCCAGACCATCAACCAGATCCCGCAATATGTCCGCCAGGTCACCGGCGACATGCGGCAGATGCGGCCGGCGATCAAGGTCATCCCCGTCGACGACCATGGCGACGAGGAGAAGGCCGACGCGCTCGCCGGCGTGATCCGCTATATCGAGAACCGCTCCGATGCGCCCGGCGTCTATTTTCAAGGCGCCGACAGCCAGGTCACCTGCGGCCTCGGCGCCTGGCGCGTGAAGACCGAATATGCCGGCGAGAGCACCTTCAACCAGGAAATCCGCATCGCGCCGATCGAGGATGCGCTGGGCGTGATGTTCGATATCGACGCGGTGCTGCCGACGCGCGAGGACGCGGTGAAATGCCTCGTGCCCTTCGACATGTCGCGCGAAAAGTTCAAGGCGCTCTATCCGCACGCGACGCTGACCGATTTCGCGCCTTCCGGGGCGGGACGCGCGGCGCGTGGCGACTGGATCGCGGCGGACACGATCCGCGTCGGCGAATACTGGTGCAAGACGCCGGTCAGGAAGACGCTGGCGCTGCTGGATGACGGCGCGATCGAGGATGTCTCGGGGGACGAGGCCCGCGCCGAGGCGCTGAAGGGGAGCGGCGTCCGCGTCGAAAAGCGCGAATCCTACAGGCTCCATCGCTCGCTCGTCACCGCCCATGAGGTGGTCGAGGGGCCGGAGCTCTGGCCGGGCTTGCATATCCCGATCGTCCCGGTGATCGGCGAGGAGGTCCGCATCGGCCGGCGCATCATGCGCCATGGCGTGGTGCGCTTCGCCAAGGACCCGCAGCGCAGCTACAACTACCTCTCATCGGCGCAGACCGAGGTGACGGCGCTGCAGCCAAAAGCGCCCTTCATCGGCACCGAGAAGAATTTTGAGCAGTACCAGGATGTCTGGGAGACGGCGAACCGCCGCAACCACGCCTATCTGCCCTATACGCCCGACGGCGCCAATGGCAGCATTCCGCCGCAGCGCGTGCAGCCGGCGGTCTCCTCGCAGGGGATTGCCGAGGGCATCGAGCGGGCGGCGCGCGACATGCAATCGGTCATCGGCATCTATAATTCTTCGCTCGGCGCGCGCTCGAACGAGACCAGCGGCAAGGCGATCCTGGCGCGCCAGCGCGAGGGCGATACCGGCACTTACGTCTATATCGACAACTGGGCCCGCGCGATCCGCCATACCGGCAAGATCCTGGTCGACCTGATCCCAAAAATCTACGACACGGCCCGCGTGCTGCGCATCATCGGCGAGGACGGCAAGACCGAGGAAATCCGCATCAACCAGCTCGGCGGCGTCGCCGCCGACGGCATGACGCCGCGGCTCTCGAACGACGTGACGACCGGGGCCTATGATGTCGCGCTGCAGATGGGGCCGAGCTATGCGACCAAGCGCGAGGAGGTCCGCGACGGCATGACGGCCTTCATCCAGGCGGCGCCGCAGACCGCGCCGCTGATCCTCGACCTCGTCGCAAAAGCCCAGGACTGGCAGCTCGCCGACGAGATCGGCGAGCGGCTGGAAACGGTGCTGCCACCCGAGATCCGCGCGCTGAAGGCGCAGAAGGCGGGCAAGCCGCTGCCGCTACAGATGCAGCCGCCACCGCCCGATCCGGCGCAGGACGCGGCCAGGCAAATGGAACTGGCGACGCGCGAGGCGGAGCTGGCTGGAAAGCAGGCCGAGGCCCGCCGCAAGCAGGCTGAAGCCGGCAAGGCCGAGCTCGAGCTTGAAGCCGCGATGGTCGCGCAGATGGTTTCGCGCGGAGCGGCGGGGCAGGCGGGCGAGCCGCAGGCCGACCCGGCGCTTGCGGGAATGGCGCAGGCGATCGTCGAGCTGCAGGGCGTGGTTGGCGAGATCATGCAGGCGTTGCAGGGACCTGCTGGGGAGGTGTTGCCGGAGGAGGCGCAGGGTTTTGGTGGGCCTGGGCCTCTTGTTGATCAGATGGCGGGCTTGATGGACCCGGTGCCGCCCGCCGAGCCGGGTTCTCCGGACCGAGCTAAGGGATAAGGCGATTGGCGCAACGATATTCGAGTGGGTGGGTAGTGGATCTTCGCTAAGGTCGCGCAGTGGACCCAAATCCGCTATAATCGGGCGTACTCTAACCTAGGGTAGTTTGGCGTCCAGTGCGGGAGTGCCAAAGGTTCGATGCCATCGCGAGCGAAACGTTTCACCCGAGCAAGACGTTTCACCTACAGTTTGAAATTGCAATTAGCTGCGATCTTGCGCAGTCTCTCAACGACCGTGGTTCCACCGCGGGTTGCCGTTGAGTGATTGACCTAAATTGAGCTCGTACGCCTCCAAGCCCAAGCGTCTTCTGACGCAAATCTCCTATACTACCCAAACTGTTCCTGCGGCCGGTTCTTACTGCGCCGGCTTCGAGCTCACGGTCTGGCGCTGCAATGCGCTCGCCGATCACCTGATCGAGTGGATCGCAGACTATGCGCTGCACGAGGACGAACTGCGCGTCCACCACGGCAACATGTATGTCCGGCTTCGCGAGGCGGCGGCGCGCATCTACACGAGCACCGAATACACTAAGCGCGGCGAAATCGGAGAGATCGTGCTTCACGCGATCTGTCGCGATTTCTTTGGTACTACCCCGTTCGCTCCGCGTGTCTTCTATCTCACTTCATCCAACGACGTGGTTAAGTCCTTTGACCTGGTCCACGTGCGCTATCCGGAAAGCGGCCCTGAGTTGTGGCTCGGCGAGGCAAAATTCTTCACTGATGGTGTCGAGGGGGCAAGGGCAGCTGTGAGGTCGCTGAATAGCCACCTCGACCAAGGCTTCCTGAGGCGCGAAAAGCTCATCCTCGGCCCGCAAGTATCGCGTTCAGTGCCGCGCTATCAAGAGATCCGCGACCTCCTCTCTGACCAGACGTCGCTTGACGAACTCTTTCGCACCGCAATCTTCCCGGTCGGCATCGTATGCGAGAGTGCGGCCGTCGCCACCACTGCCTCGATTTGCACTCAGTACACGTCGGCGTTGGAGGCGGAGTTCGCCCAGCTTTCGCAGGTGATCGCTGCTTCCGGCCTCCCGCAACGGGTTAGGCTAGTGCTGCTCCACCTCCCGCTTGGATCGAAACAGGAGCTCGCCGACAAATTCGACGCTCGGCTTCGAGGGCTCACACCATGACGATGGCAGAGATCAACTGGGATACGCTGGGCCGCATGTCCGGTCCCGAGCTGCTCCCAGCGGTGTTCCGCATTATGCAGGATGCATCGCTCGCCATCAACGCAGGGGAGCCGGACGACCCTCGACTGCTGCAGGTCATCCCGCGTCTAGCTGATTTGATTCCAGCGCGCGCCGAACTGAAACCGCTGCTTGAGCCGTTCAGCGCGCTCGCTCGTGCGACAGGCCTGTGGAACTACATCGACCGACAGTACGCTGACGAGGCGGACAGACTAGTTGCGGAGGCGGTGACCGCGCCGGAACTTGGTGGCATCACCTTTCACCGCGAGCAAATCACCGCGCTTAGCAAACTGCTGGCGGGGGAGAACCTGATCCTCAGCGCCCCCACAAGTTTCGGCAAGAGCCTACTAATTGACGCGCTGCTCGCGTCCGGAAAGTACGAGCGCGTGGCCGTTGTCCTTCCTACGATCGCGTTGCTCGATGAGTTCCGCCGCCGTCTCAAACGCCGCTTCTCAGAGCGTTTCGAGATACTTATGCACCCGACCGATACGGCGACGGGATCTCGGATAATTTTCCTTGGCACGCAGGAGCGGCTAATTGGCCGCGACGACCTCGGCTCGCTCGATCTGACGGTGGTGGATGAGTTTTACAAGCTCGACCCGAGCCGGCGGGACGAGCGGCACGTGACGCTGAACGCCGCCGTCTACCGCTTACTGCGCAGATCACGGCAATTCTTCTTCCTCGGCCCCAACATCGACAACGTGCACGTCGATGTCGAGGGCAGGTGGAACTTCCACTTCCTTAAAACGCGCTTCTCGACCGTGGCTGTTGACACGTTTGACTTGCGCCGTGTCGAGGACAAGGAGGAGCGGCTCATGGAAGAGCTCGGAGAAGAAAGGAACTGGCCAGCGCTCGTTTTCGTCTCCTCGCCAGATCGGGCAAACAAGTTGTCCGATGACGCTTCAAACAAGATGGCTGTGTCGGAAGAGACGGCAGATTTCGCCGCCTGGCTGCAGAACAACGTTGGGAAAGGTTGGCCTCTGGTGAAGTCGGTGGAGCAGGGCTTCGGAGTACACCACGCCCGCGTGCCACGCGCGATCGCATCGCATATGGTCCGCATGTTTAACCGGTCCGAACTACCGGTCCTCTTCTGCACGTCAACGCTGATTGAGGGCGTAAACACGGCTGCGCGGACGGTTCTCATCTACGACAAGAAGATCAGCCGGAAGGACTACGATTTCTTCACCTTCGCGAATATCCGCGGGCGCGCTGGCCGTTTAGGGCAGCATCATGTCGGCCAAGTCTACCTCTTCAACGAGCCTCCGGTGATAGAGGACACAGAGGTTTCGCCCACGCTCTTTGGAGATGACGAAGCCGCCTCCGACGACTACGTCGTCCACTTAGAGGAGGACGACACAAGCGCTGCCATCGACGACCGGGTGGCTGCATTGCGGCGCTCCCTCGACCTCTCAACGGCGCAGTTGCGGGTCGCGTCAGCGATAGGCCTGGACACTGCGCTCGCAATTAAGCAACACGTCCATGCCGCGTTGCGGACGAGCCACGGACTAGTTTGGGCTGGCTTACCCGACTTCAACGCGACGCTCGCCACCGTGGAGGTGATTTGCAAGGTAAAGCGCTCGCGCGAGTTCGGCGCATTCTCGGAGAGGCAACTCGCCTACCTCATCGGCAATCTGCGCAATGCTCGGACGCTGAAGGCGTTCTTACTAGAGCACGATCAAAATTTCCGCGGCGATAAGGCCGCCTATGACAATATCTTTAAGTTCCTCCGAAGCTGCGAGTACGGCCTGCCGCAGCTGTTCGCGATGGTCGAGATCTTCGTCGGGAAGCGCTTGCCAGGCGCGGACTATAGCTATTTCGTCAGAGAGTTGAGCCGATGGTTCCGTAACGAAGCATTGCGCAACCTCGACGAGGAAGGAATTCCCATCCAAATCTCGGAGCGCTTTCTCCAAGCGGGTGACAACCGTATCGGCCTCGCGCGCAGATTGACGCAGGCCGCGTTGACGGGCCATCCGCTGCTTACGCCATTCGAGCGGTCTTGGCTGCTCTCGGCACTGGATATCGACGAGGCGGGCCGCACCTTGTCTCCCAATGGCACCACTTAGGGCGCGTCCAAATTCCACACTTGGCTCAAGTGGCGTCCCTAAACAGCCCCAAGATCCAGCGCCATCAGAACACTGTCGCGATAGAGACCCTCGCGCGTCCAGTCGCGCCGGCGCCGTCCCTCGATCTGGAAGCCGAGCCGTTCATAGCGGGCGCGCGCTGGCTCGTTGTCGTGGAGAAACCAGGTTGTGAGCCGATGGCCCGCGTCGGGCGCTGGCTATAGCGAGGCACGGCGCTGAGAAGGGCCCTCTCAGGGGCCCTTGCTCGTTTCGCTGCGGCACCGATTGCGTCAGGCCGCGTGGGCGTGTCCGGGCACGACTACCGCAGACAGCGCGAGGCCGATGGCTTCCGGGTCGTCCTTCAGCGCGCCATCGGCCAGCGAGACGACGCCGACGAGGCGCTTGTCGCGGTTGACCACCGGCAGGCGCCGCACCTGGAGCTCGCCCATGTTCTGCGTGACATCGTCCATGTTCTCGTCGTCGAAGCAGTATTTCACGTCGCGCGTCATGATCTCGCGCACGAGCGTGTCATGGCCCCGCCCCTCGGCGACGGCGCGGATGACGATGTCGCGGTCGGTGATCATGCCGACCAGATGGTCGTTGTCACCGACAGGCATGAAACCGATATCTCCGGCTGCCATGCGTCGGGCCACCTGCAGCAAGGTTTCGTCCGGCCGGGCGATCTGGGCGCCCCTGGTCATCACATCCGATACGATCATGGTCTTAAACCTCCATTCCTTCCGGGATAGCGCCTTAAGGCCTCGGGTTGGCCGTTCGGCTGATCCTGATTGCGGGCGATGGCGCGGCGGGAACGAGGACAGGACGGGTTGCGAAGGCGATCCGCTTTGCGCATGTCCTGCTCCGGCGGCACTCCCCAAGCCAACGAAGAACGCGGGCGAGTGTTCCCGATGACGCCGTTAGAATATCGCGCAAGGAGATGGCCGCCTGAGCTGCCGCGTGCTTCTTGGCCGCGCTCCCCTGGCCGCGCTCCTTTGGCCGCGATGGCTTGCGGGCGGGCCATGCCGGGGCTCAGGAGTTGAAGCGACCCCGATAGACCTTGCGCGTCTCCTCGTGACCTGGCTGTGCAGCCGTGGCGCGAGAACGTCTCGCGAACCTGCGCTCGGCAACCGGAACAAAGCGAGAAACGGGGCTGCAGACGCCGACAAACGTCGCACGAATTAGGCGAGAAAGGGCCCGCCGGAGGGGGAATAGCGGGGAAGGAATGGCGAACAGGCCGCGATGTCTGGCCGCGAGACTGCCGGCGCCTCAAGCCGCGGAACCCGCGCGACGCCAGGGCGCCGCTGCATCTGCCCCCATCAGTCCCGCTGTCCGCCTGCGGCGAACCTCACCCTTGGCCGGCGCCGAGATCCAGCGCCATCAGGATGCTGTCGCGATAGACGCCGTCCCGCTTCCAGTCGCGCCGGCGCCGCCCTTCGATCTGGAAACCGAGCCGCTCATAGAGCGCGCGCGCCGGCTCGTTGTCGTGGAGAACCGAGAGCTCAATGCGCTCGAGGCCGCGCTGACGCGCCCGGTCGAGCGCGAGCGTGAGCAGGCGCCGGCCGAGCCCAAACGCGCGATAACTGGCGAGCAGGCCCATGCCGAGGTTGCCGACATGGGCGCGGACGGGCGAGGCATCGGGGGCGATGTCGCACCAGCCGACCACCTCGCGATCGACCGCCACGACCTGAGGCGCATTGGCCTCGCGCAGGCCGGCGACGAAGGCCGCGTAGCGCTCGATCGGCGGCGCGCTCAATCGTGAGAGCCAGCGCCCCTCGCGGGCGACGTCATCAAGACAGCGGTGACAGACGGCGAGATCGCTCGGCAAGGCATCGCGCAGTTCGATACTCATCCCGGTCCTCAAGCCCCCGCCCGCACGCGGCGAAAGTCTAGCGCCTCTGCCGCTAGGGAAGAAGGGCTGCGAACGCGCGCGTGGGCCTGCTCAATGGGACGGTTTCGAGCGTCTGTCATCATGGGGCGGTGCGCGCGGTGCAGCCGGGTCGAGGAAGGCTGGATCAAGGCAGGTTGGATCAAGGCAGGCATGGTATGGTGCACGCCGCGCATCGCTCCGAGCGCCTTCATCAGGAGGGAGCCATGTTTGAACAGCCTCGCTCGCCGTCCCGCACTCTGCCGCTCGCGTCCGCCGTCGCCTTTGGCGCGACGCTCGCCGTCCTTGGCGGCGTGGCGCTCGCCCAACAGGACAAATACGCGCTGAGAGTGCCGGGCGGCCTCGCGTTCTCCGAGTTCAGGGGATACGAAAGCTGGCAGGTCGTTGCCACCAGCCAGAACGACAAGCTGGTCGCCGTGATCCTCGCCAATCCCGTGATGATCGAGGCCTACCTGGCCGGCATTCCCGGAAACGGCAAACCCTTCCCCGATGGCGCAAAGATGGCGAAGATTCACTGGAACCCGGCAAAGAACCAGTATTTCCCGGACACAACGGTGCCGGGCACGCTCCATGACGTCGATTTCATGGTGAAGGACAGCACCAGGTTCGCAGATAGCGGCGGATGGGGATGGGCCGTGTTCAACCATGACGCCGCGGCCAACGTGTTCACACCTGGCACCCTGGCCGACCAGCCGCCGCAGGGGAACGACGCCAAGTGCGGGTTCTCTTGCCACACCGGAGTGAAAGCACGGGATTACGTTTTCACGGAGTATGGCAAGCGCTGAGGGGCGCAGGGTGAATGGACCCGATCAGGCTCAGCGATGGATGAGGACACGGGAGCTCCGTCTCCTGCGTGAGCGGCCAGCTCAACAGTTTGAGGAACTTTCCGCAACGACCGAATGGACGGGGCGAAAGCGGGCGCCCCGGTGACTGGCACAGACGAACGCGGCGGCCTCGGTGATGGAGAGCGACAATGCGCCCTCCATCGCCTGAGCGGCTAGCCTTTCCGGCCCTGCTGGAAGCGCAGATTGACCGGCTCCGGGGCAGGGCCCGCCTGGGCTTTACCGGGGTAATCTCGGTGGTCGGCAGCGCGGCATCGACCGGCTCCAGATCGAAGATGCGGGCGCGCATCTGCCCGTGTCCCTTCAGGAAGAAGCCGTAATGCACGCTCGCGGCTTCCGCGGGAATATCGAGAACGATCGTGCGGCTGATCCACTCGGTGGTGCCCGAGATCGGGCCGTCGCTCGTCCGCTCCAGCATGTTGTCGAAGCGTAGGACGGTGCCCGCGCCGTTGTCGACCCGCAGCCAAAGCGAGCCGAGCCCGGCTTCCTCGCCCCGGATCTGGGCCGAGAGTTTCAGCCTCTGCCCGCGATAGCGCTCGGCCGAGACGCTTTGCATCAGGCAACCGAACATCTCGGCCGCCCGAGCGTCCAGCGCCGGATCGGCCAGGCATTCGATCAGGGCGACGCCCGGGGAGCGCGGGTCGAGCCCCATCCTGAATTTGGTCGGATCGGTCATCCCGGTCGGGTGCCATCCATCCGCCGCCGGGAGCGGCTGCCGCCTCTCATCGATCCGGGTGATCAGCGCCGAGAGCGTATTCCAATCGGCCAATCCGAACTGCCTTGCGACGAGTTCGAGACAGGCGCCATGCGAGAGCACATGGCCTTTGGCTGCCAGGGCCTGCCTGAGGTCCCTCGCCATGGATTTCGAGTCCTGAAAACTGCGCATTGTTCAAGCCTTTCCGGGCGGAACGACAGGTCAGGGCTCGCATTGCTGACACACCACCCAGAAGGGGCAAGCCGAAAGGCCGGTTGCGCTTTCACCTTTCCCGGACGGGAGCGAGCGGCAGGCTGCGCAGGCCTTGGTGTCTGATTATCATGAGTCGGGCCTCCGTCCAGCGGGCGGCGAGGGCGCTTGGGCCAGTTGTCGAAAGGGGACGTTGGCCGCAAGCCGGATCGGCTGGTAGGTCTGGCCTTCCAGTGTTCGGAGAGGCGAGCGATGAGCATCCATATTCGCCCTGCGCGGCCGGACGACGCTGAGGCAATCAGCGCGGTGATCCTCGCCGCGCTGCGCGAGACCAATGCCAGGGACTACTCTCGCGACGTCATCGAGCGGGTGGAACGAAGCTTTGGCCCCGCTGCCGTGGCGGAGTTGCTGGCCAGGCGCACCGTGTTCGTTGCCATGGCCGCAGGAGAGCTTGTCGGCACGGCAAGCCTGGATGGGCGGGTGGTACGGAGCGTCTTCGTGCGCCCTGACCTTCAAGGCCAGGGTGTCAGCAAGCGTCTGATGGCTCAGATCGAACAGACGACCCGCGACAGGGGCGTCGCGGTCCTGGCCGTTCCGTCCTCCGTCACCGCGGAGCCATTTTATGCCAGGCTCGGCTTCACGGCGGTTCGCGACAGCTATCATGGCGAGGAACGCACCATCGTCATGGAGCGGAGCCTGGGCTGAAGAGATGAAGGGCGTTCTGGCGACCGTGGTGAGATGGGCGGCCATTGCCGCGCTCAAGCTGGCGATAGCGCTGGTCTTGCTCACCACCGTTGGAGGCTGGTGGGGCATCGTGATCATCATCGCGATCGCGACGATCTTGTATCTTACCGTGGACCCTCGACGCCCCCAGCGTGACGGGCTGAAGTTCTGATGCGGTCCTGACGGCGGCCCCGCTCCAGCGGGTTTTCGCGTGCAAATGGCGCTGCGCCTGCCATCAGATGTTCTTGCAGGTCTCACCGGAATATGGCCCCTTGAGGCACTACTCCCGGCTCAGGCTCAGCGATGTTCGGTCCCTTTCAGTTCTTGCAGGTGATCGCGTCGTTCGCCGGTGAGTACCTGCTTGATCGCCATCAGCTGGTCAGGCAGGAAGCCGGCGCGCTGATCAAGCGGGCAGGCCCTTCCGCCTTCGAGACCGCGCAGCAGATCGCCTTGCTTGCCCGGCAGCGCGGTGACAAGCGGGCCACGAAGCTGTGGCTGGATGTGGCCCGGGAGATTGCGCGCCGGGAGCGCTGAGGGGCGGCGGCGCTCCGGCCGCCATGCCCTGCCGCTTCGCGTGGCCGGCCAGTCCCGCCTTGAAAGACGGGCGACACAGGTGCAACCTGACGCTGCGGCCGGTCAGTCCCGCCGCCTTTGGCTAAAGCCAGAAACCGATTGGCTGGGAGTTTTGCGATGCGCCAGCACGTCCTCGCCGCTGCCGGATGCCTGATCGCCACGATGGCTGCTGCGCAGCAGGATGCGAAACAGGCGGTCGATAAATGGCGCGCCTGCGCGGATGCGACAGCGGCGCGATATGCCAAGAGCACGGAAAGCGCGCTGGTGGTCGCACGCCTGGCAGCACTCGCCTGCGCGCCTGAACGGAAACAGGCCGCACAGGCCGTGGCGATGCAGGATGGCGAGTCCTTTGCGGAGCAATATGTCGAGACGGTCGAGAAGTATTATGTCGACCGCCTCGCCGTGAAGGTCATCGAGATGCGCTTGCAAAGCCCGGAAAAGCGCTGAGCGTTCCAGCCGCAGGAGCGCCCCTGTGACATCCGCCCGCGCCGAAGACGCCGATTTTCGAGCGGCAGGAGTAGCGGACGCTTTATCGATCGGATTAACGCGGCAGCCATCAGCCTGTTGTAGATTCCTCGATGGTCTCGGCAGGGGTGGGAAATGTCGGAAGATAACATCAAAAGCGTTCACCCCCTGAAGCGCATAGATGACGCGGTTGGACGGTTTACCCGGCATGATGAGAAATACAGCGCCGTCGCTTGGTTGCTGAATCTGCCAATACTCTTGTTTCTGGTCTATTTGGCTATAGACGTCGTAACGTTTTCAGTTTGGATCTGCGCCATTCTGATTTTGGGTATCGGGACTACGACCCAGATCATGATAGCGCGATGGCTTCAGCGCAGGGCCTTGGAGCGAGACGGTGCCCGGCGTGAAGGTTGACGTTGGTGATCACCCGCAACGGCCTTGAAGGCGATGCGCGGAGCTGAAGCGCCTGGTGCGTTTCGAGTTCGAAGAAGCGCGGGTCAAAGATCGCGTTGGCAGCAGGGGGCAGGCGCTTGGTGCGATGAGGGGCTCAGTGGGCCGG
The DNA here is from genome assembly GCF_001748145.1 of Bosea sp. BIWAKO-01. Taxonomy (NCBI): domain Bacteria; kingdom Pseudomonadati; phylum Pseudomonadota; class Alphaproteobacteria; order Hyphomicrobiales; family Alloboseaceae; genus Allobosea; species Allobosea sp. BIWAKO-01. The sequence continues at coordinate 6,135,527 of NZ_BCQA01000001.1, read as the reverse complement.
AAACGCGGACGGTGCCCAAGTCACGATGGTATTGTCTGCAATCTCGCTGCAGGCTGACGCCGATGCGCCAGCTTTGGAATGAGTTTCTCGAAAACCCTATCTGGCTCGGTCTGCTCGCCATTACGGCTATCGGCGTCCTCATCATGGCGAGCTACGTCTGCGATGCTGCCTGGCGTATCTGGCACCGGATGCTTGGCATAAGGGACGACTAAGAGGAAACACGGCGCCCGCCGCAGCCTATGTCCCGATGACGTGGTCAGCGGAACCCTCCGCTCTCTCGCGCAGGCGGGCGGCGGCCTGTTCGGTCGCTAACCGCCGCCGGTCGATGAAGGGCGCGATCTTCTGGCGCGTTGCCTCGACCAGCGCGGCTGAGGCCGAACGCGGCGATCCGCCGTCGAAGGGGGGCTTTGGGTCATATTCCATCTGCAGCTGGATCTCCCGGGCGATATCCTCTCCCAGGAGATCGGCGACGACGGTGAGCGCAAAATCGATTCCCGACGTGACGCCCGCGCCGGTGATGCGGTTGCGGTCCTTCACGACACGCTCCGCGACCGGGATGGCGCCCAGCAAGGCAAGCTGGTCGATCGAGGACCAGTGCGAGGTCGCCCTGTAGCCATCGAGCAGGCCTGCAGCACCGAGCACCAGTGAACCGGTGCAGACCGAGGTCACCAGCTGACAGCCGGCTGCGATCCGCCTGAGAAAGCCAAGGGTCTCCTCGTCGCTCATCAGATCGATCTGGCCGGGGCCGCCGGGCACGCAGATCAGATCGAGCGCGGGGCAATCGTCAAAGCGCATCGTCGGCAGAATCGACAGTCCACGGTCGGAGGTAACCGGCTCCGTCGTCTTCCAAAGCAGATGCACCGTGGCCCCGGGCATGCGGTAAAACACCTCGGCCGGGCCCGTCAGGTCGAGTTGCGTCAATTTTGGAAAGAGAACCAAACCAATCTGCATCTCGTGATCCCTGCCGACGAATGGGGCCGCACTTATAGCGTGCAATGCGGCGAGCGCCACGGGCCGCGAGCTGACCAGCGGCTAGCTGACAGTGACGCCAGGGTTGGACCGATTGCGACCAAGTGGGGCGGTCTGTTCGCTACGAGCCATGCCTGCAGACTGCACGGAAGCCCCGAAAGTCCGGGGGGTGACGGCCTGGCTGGCCGATGTCCGCGCTGGCGCGCGAGCGCCTGCCAAGTCTCTGGCATCTCGCCCCGGGAGACCAGAGCTGCCGCAGCTCGCGCGCGTCGCTCAATGGGACGGTTTCGAGAGCCCGCGCGTGTCGTCATGGGCCAGATAGCTCAGCACGCTGACGATCGGCTGAAGCACCGAGATGCTGGCCGCGTTGCCCTTGGCATTCGCCAGGAGCTGGTCGTAGCGGGCCACGACCTCGCCGCGTTGAACAAGGCCCTTGTCGATCAACAGGTCGATCAGGGTTGTGACGATCAGGATCTGGCTGCTGCTCAGGTCTGCCAGGATGTCAGCGTCATCTTCGTGCATCGCTGCGTCTCCCTCGTGAGCGATCAGCTGAACACTTTGAGGACCCTGCCGCAACGACCGAGTGGATGAGACGGCTCCGCCTCGTCCGGTTTGGCCGGCGGCCTTTCCATTCCTGAGCTGCGGGGCCAACGCCCGCCGTTCCCACCGCTTCGGGCAGGCCTTCGCGTGAGGCGGAGGCCGCTGCGATGACCGCGCCGCCCCTGACCGGGCGGCTTTTTTCATGAGCAGAGCATGAGCGAGGATTTCAACCAGGCTGGCCCGGAGGCCGCGGACGGCGCGCTGTCGGAGACCTGGGACAAGGCTGCCCTTCCAGGGGCGGCGCCCGAGACGCAAGCGACCGAGACGGCCCTGCCGGAAGGCGAGGCAGGCGAGGGCGATGACGACGAGGGCCAGGAGGGCCAGGAGGGGCCAGAGAACGGCGACCAGAACCGGCCGCGCAAGAAATCGCGGTCCGAGCGCCTGAGACGGCAGAACGAGCGATTGCAGGCAGAGCTTGCCGCGCTGAAATCCGGGTCGGCTGCTGCAGCCGTACAGGATCAGGCCGGTTTCGAGGCCGCGGTCGCCCGCAAGGTCGGAGAGCCGCCGCGCGAGGCCGATTATGGCGGGGACTGGTTCGCCTATGAGCGCGCCATGACCGCCTATGAGGCCGACAGGCGGCAGGTCTCGCGGCAGGTGCTGGAAAGCGTGGAGCAGCATCACCACGCCGAACAGGCCCGCGTCTCCGAGATGCTCGACGATTATGTCGACCATTGCGAGGAGGTAGCGAAATCGATCCCCGACTTCAAGACGGTCGTGACCTCGCCGAGTTTCATGACCACCGACCTGGTCAAGCGTCTCATCCTCGATGCCGGCGATAAGGCCCCGCTGGTCGCCTATAACCTCGCGCAGAACCCCAAGCTTTGCGCCCGCATCAACGCGATGTCTCCGCTCGAGGCGGCGCGCGAGATCGGCCGCATCGAGGGGCGGGTTCTGCTCCCCCGCAACAATGCCACGCGCGCTGGCCCTCCGCTTTCGGCGGTCCGGGGCAGCGCTTCCCCCGCAATCCGCCTCGGCACGTCGATGAGCGACTACGAGCGCTGGCGCAATTCATAAGGAAAAGCCGCAATGGCCAATGATCTGAAGGTCCAGGACATCATCGTCCGGGAAGCGCAGTACCAGCTCAAGAACGCGCTGGTGCTCGGCAATCTCGTCTCCCGCGTCCATGAGGGCGAGTTCGCCTCCGATATCGACGGCTGGAAGAAGGGCGACAAGGTGCGCGTCAAGCGCCCCGAAAACTTCATCCCGGGCGAGGGCGCGACGCTCTCGGTCGCCGAGGCCGAGGAGGCGACGATGGATGTCGTCGTCGACACCCAGCTGAACAAGGGCCTGTCCTTCACCTCGAAGGAGCTGACCCTGTTCCTCTCGGGCCCCAAGGGCGCAAGGCGCATCGGCGAGGAGAAGATCAAGCCGCTGATGCATGCCTTCGCCAACCGGATCGATTCCGATCTCGCCGGGCTCTATCGCCATGTCCCGAACTATGTCGGCACGCCCGGCCTGACGATCGACGCCTATCCCGACTATCTCAAGGGCACCGAGCGCCTGAACGAGCTCGCCGTGCCGATGGATGCGCGCTACGGCCTGCTCAGCCCCGCCGATGACGCCGGCCTGAAGGGCGCCTTCAACAACTACCATGACGCGACGGTGGCGCGGAACGCCCTGCAGAAGGCCAAGCTGCCGATGCTGGATGGGTCCGACGTCTACATGTCGCAGAACGTCAAGACGCATGTCGTCGGTGTCGCTACCGGTACGCCGCTGGTCCAGGGCGCCGGCCAGGCCGTGACCTATGCGGCCTCCAAGGCGAGCTATACCCAGACCCTGAACACCGATGGATGGACGAATTCCACCACCGGCATCCTCCGGGGCGGCGACGTCTTCACCATTGCCGGCGTCTATGCGGTCAACCCGGTCGATGGCGACGTGCTGCCCTTCCTGCGCCAGTTCGTGGTCAGGGCCGACGCGGATTCCGGCGCCTCGACCGGCCCGGCGGCGCTGACGATCTCGCCGCCGATCATCACGTCGGGCCCCTACAAGACGGTGAGCGCGGCGCCTGCCGACAATGCGCCGATTACCGTGCTCGGCACCGGCGGCACCGGCTATCGCCAGCCGATGATCTTCCACAAGGACGCCTTCCATCTCGCGGTCGTGCCGATGGAGATGCCGGAGGGCGCGGCCTTCAAGGCGCGGATCAACGAGGATGGCATCTCGGTGCGCGTCGTCTCCGGCTACGGCATCACCGACGATATCAGCACCTGGCGCTTCGACGTGCTCTACGGCGTGACCCCGGTGCGGCCGAACCTCGCGGTCCGCCTGAACGGCACCGCCTGAGCCTCAACAGCATCACGACAACGACAGGGGCGGCTCGCACGGGCCGCCCCTTTTCCATTCCGAGGGCGCATCATGAGCCAGACCAAAGCCGATCTCGTCCGCGAGGTGCTGGGCGAGCTGTTCTCGCTTGCCTCCGGGCAAGCGCCCAATGCCGAGGACACAGCCTGGGTCGAGCAGCGGATCGAGCCGGCGCTTGCCCTGCTGGCGCGGAAGAACGTGATCTATATCGCCGATGCCGGCGCGATCGCAGACGAGGCCTTCGATCCGCTGGTCGCCTATCTCGCGCAGGTTTGCGGCCCGAAATTCGGGCGGCCGCGCGATTTTGCGGCGCGACAGGCGGCGGAGGAGGAGTTGCGGCTGGTCCAGCGCATCGGCACCGGCACGGGCGCGCTTCTGACCGTCGATCCGGGCCTGCGCCGGCGCCACCCGCGCTCCCTGACGGGGCAGATCTGATGGCGCCGCAACCCCTGCCTTTCCCGCAATCCTCGGCGCCGGGCGCACGGCCGGGCGAGGGCGAAGGCCGCTACATGAACTGCTATTCCGTGACCGAGGGCGGCCGCTCCTATGTCCGCCGCGTGCCGGGCCTGGCGCGGCTCGCTGCGACCGGCAAATCCGGCATTCGCGGCATGCTGGATGTGAACGGCGTCATCTATATCGTCTGGGAGGGGGCGGTCACGACCGTCTCCGGGGCGGTTGTGACGACGCTTTCAGGCACGGTTCCCGGCAGTGACGGCGTCACGCTGGCGCGCAACAACAAGGTCGCTGCGGGTGCGTCCGCGCCGGATGTCGTCGCGGTGCGCGAGAGCGGCGGGGCCTTCATCCTGAGTGCGACCACGGTCAGCGCCTATCCCGATGCGGACCTGCCGACGACGGTGAATTCCGTCGATTTTCTCGGGGGTTACTTCCTGTTCTCGAATCCGGATGGCAGGTTCTTCGCGAGCGAGTTGAACAGCACGGCGGTGAATGCGCTCTCCTTCACCTCGGCCGAAGCGCGGGCCGACGGCCTGCGCCGCGTCGTGGTTTCGGGCAGCCTGGCCTATGCGCTTGGCGGCAGCACGATCGAGCCCTATCAGAATGTCGGAACCTCGCCGTTCCCGCTGCAGCGCGCGCCGACCGTGCCGCCGGTCGGGCTGCTCACCACCATGGCGATCGCCGGCCATGAGGAGGCCTGGAACCACCCGCTCTATTTCGTCGCCTCCGACAAGACGGTGAAGGCCTTGAGCGGCTTTCGCGCCGAGACGGTCTCGACCGCCGATGTCGACCGCTTCATCGCGGCCTCGAGCGTCGCAACCATCGAGGCGCTGGTCTTCGTCGATGACGGCAGGCCCTATTTCGCCGTTTCCAGCGACGCCGGCACCTGGGTGCTCGATGTCGCGGCCAATGCCTGGAACGAGCGCCAGAGCACGGGCGCCACGCGCTGGCGGGCCTCGCGCTCGATCTATTCCGGCGATCGCTGGGTCTTTGGCGACAGGCTGAGCGGCGATCTGCTGGGGCTGTCCGATGTGCTGAAGGAGAATGGCGCCGATCTCGGCGGCTTCATCCAGTCCGGGCCGCTGAAGGCCTTTCCGGTGCGGGTGGCGACGAGCCTGCTCGCGGATTTTACAGAAGCCGATCTGACGATCCATGTCTCCTGGAGCCATGATGGCGGCAAGACCTGGTCGGCCGAGCTGCAGCGTTCGTTGGCCCGAGCCGATCGCTGGCCGCTCTGCGTCTCCAATACCGGGCTCTCCACCCAGCATGGCCTGATCGTCCGCTTCCGTTGGAGCGGGGAGGCGGATTTCTCATTCAGCGGCGCCTCGGTCGAGCGCCTCGATGCGAGGCTGAGCTGATGGCCGATTTCGACCCGCTGACCATTCCCGCGCCGCTGCCCGAAAGCGTGCCGCGCGTCGAGACGAACGGCCATCCGACGATCGAGCAGATGCAGCAGGAGATCGCCCAGACCGCCTGGATGCAATCGAATGTCGCAAGCACGAATACCCGGCTGAACCTCGTCACCGACGCGGTCGGCAGCGTCTCGGCTGCGGTCGAGACCGAGGCGGCGACAAGGGCGACCGCCGATACCGCGCTCGCGAGCACGATGACCACGGTCGAAGCCAAGACGAATGCCGCAACGGCGTCGGGCCAAGTCTACCTCGCCGCCAAGGCGGCGCCCAGCGGGGCGACCGCGGCCTATGGCTGGTATCTCACCGCGGGCGACGCCTATGCGGGGATGCAGGCCATGGCGCTGAGCGGCGGCGGCTCGGCCATCGGCTTTACCGCCAACCAGTTCTATTTCACCGATGCCGGCACCGCGCAGGCCGTGTTCAGCTATATCGGCGGCGGCAGATGGGTGCTGAACGGCGCGATGATCATCCGCTCCGGAGCGAGCGGCGAACGCGTCGAAATCACCAACCGGGGCGTCTACTGCTATGACGGCAACGGCGTGCTGCGTGTCGAAGTCGGGTTCCTGACATGACGGTCGGTTTTCGCGTGCGCGATGCCGGCGGAAACCTGCTGGTCGATACGCCGATGCTGCCCCAGGACCCGGCACGCCAGCCGCTCCGACACGCCAAACTTCATGATGGCGTGGTCGATGCAGCGTCGGCGGCGGGAGGGGCTCAGAAGTTTCCCGAGGCAGCCTCCTTGAGAATGAGCTTCTCAAGCGTCAGATCCGAGACAGCCTTCCGTAGCCGCTCGTTTTCCTTCTCCAGATCCTTGAGCCGTTTCACCTGGTCGGACTTCAGGCCGCCAAACTCCTTGCGCCAACGGTAATAGGTGAACGCCGTCACACTGATCGTTCGGATCGCTTCCGCGACTGGGCGCCCCTGGGACAACAGCACGTCGACCTGACGTAGCTTCGCGACGATCTCTTCAGGCTTATGTTTCTTCTGCGGCATCACGGGCATCCTCCAAAGGCTCGAAAGCCTACTTCAGGGAGGGCCACTTTTCAGGGGGCAGACCAGTGCTGCCGCTCGGGATCCGCGCGCCCGAGGCCGGATTGGCATCGGCGGCCGAGGTCGCGCTGGAACTGATCGTCGCGCCTGTCAGGGAAATCGACCCGCCCAGCTCCGCCCGCGCCGGGTTGCCGTTCACACCGCCCGTCGTGATCGCCGCGTTCTCGAACGTGATGCTGCTGCCGGTGCCCGATGCGAAAAGCGCGTGATTGTTCTGGCCCGTGGCGCCACCGAGCATCCGGACATTGGTATTGACGAGCGCAACCGTTCCGCCAGCGATCGCGTTGGCTCCGATCATGTTGCTGGCAACCGTGGTTCCGTTCGGCGGTCCGAGCGTCAGGCTGGCCCCCGTCGCACTCACCCGGCTGCCGCTGCCGCTGGCCTGGAGGCCGATTTGACCGGCCGATGTCGCGGTCGTGATTGCCGTGGTCGCAAGCGTGCTGCCGTCGAAGCTGATCGTTGCGCCGGCCAGGGCGCGTGCGCCGATCGTCGTGGCGGCGGCGAGATTGACGGTGATGCCGTTGGCGGTGATCGCGCCGCCCGGATTGGAGGCGTTCAGTCCGATCGCATTGGCGGGCGTGACGGTGACGATTGATCCGGGTGGGACCGTGCATGCCGTCCCCACCACGACAGCGGGCGTTGGACACACCTGGGAGAAGGCTGGGCTGCCAGGTCCCAGCACGGCCGCCCCTGCAAGCAGGCTCGGACCCCAGGGCCAGGATTGGGAAAGTCTCGCTTTCGATGCCGCCATCGCCCCCTCCCGTCACAGCGGCCGTTCGCCGGCCGCCTCATTGCGCCCGGTTTCGGGCGCATCAGGATTCAGATCAGTGCTCGCAGAAGTCCGGGCCTGGAGACGGCCGTGAAAGCCCGGATCCATGCCGCAATGCCGCTTTGCGTCCCGAGACGCGGTATCAAAAGGAAAAGTGGCTGCCGCCTCGCGCAGGAGGTCACAGCAATCATCGTCGTCATCCACACCCTCCGCCAGGGACCGTGAATACAGACGTCAGGCGCTGCTTGGCGCCACCGCGTCATGCTTCCCCGATTCGATGTTCCTGTCGAGCTTTGGTGCGTAACTTTCTGAATTCGATGGCGGGCGTGTCTAATAAGGCACAAGATCAAGGTTCAAATTTTGCTAGATGACTTTACGGAAATTTGTCGATACTGACTGACGCGCTCCTTGTTCAAGATGTCGACGCCGGAGCGTTGCCGGGATCTTTGCCGCAGCACGCACGCGCGCCGCGCTGGCATGGATTGCGCGCGTTCTGCTGGCGCTGGGCGCTCCGACGCGGCATTGCTTCTCCTTGAAACGGCCTCTCCGAATCGGCCCTTCATCGAGGACCCTGATGAACATCGCTCAGACATTCGACCAGTGGATCGACCGCCGCGGCACGCATTGCGCGAAATGGGACACGATGGAGACCCATTACGGGGTTTCGCCGTCCGGCGGGCTGGCCATGTGGGTGGCCGACATGGATTTCCGCCCGCCTGCCTGCGTGCAGGACGCGGTCGAGGCCATGGCCGCGCATGGCATCTACGGCTATTTCGGCGATGAGCAGGCCAGCAACGACGCCATCCGCTGGTGGATGAAGCACCGCCATGGCTGGGAATTCGATGAGAAGGCGATCTTCACCACGCATGGGCTGGTGAACGGCACGGCGCTCTGCGTCGATGCCTATACCAAGCCCGGTGACGGCGTCATCGTGATGACCCCGGTCTACCACGCCTTCGCCCGCATCATTAAGGCGGCGGGCCGGCAGGTCGTGGAATGCCGGCTTGCGAATGTCGACGGCCGCTATCTGCTCGATATCGCCGGCTGGGACGCGCAGATGACCGGCAACGAGCGCATGCTGCTGCTCTGCTCGCCGCATAATCCCGGCGGCCGGGTCTGGACCCGCGACGAGCTTCGGGAGATCGCGCAGTTCTGCGTGCGCCACGACCTGATCCTTGTCTCCGACGAGATCCACCATGACCTCGTCATGCCGGGCCACAAGCACCTGGCCATGCCCGTGGCGGCGCCGGAGATCAGCGACCGGCTGGTGATGATGACGGCGACGACCAAGACCTTCAACATCGCCGGCTGCCATTCCGGCAATGTCATCATTCCCGATGAGGCGCTGCGCGCTCCGTTCCGGGCGCGGATGAACGCGCTCGGCATCTCGCCGAATTCCTTCGGCATGGCGATGGCGACCGCCGCCTACAGCCCCGAGGGCGCGGCCTGGGTCGACGATCTCGTCTCCTATCTCGACGGCAATCGCCGGCTCTTCGACGAGGGCGTCGACAGCATCCCCGGTCTGCGCTCGATGCCGCTGGAGGCGACCTATCTCGCCTGGGTCGATTTCTCCGGCACCGGCATGGAGCCGGCCGAGTTCATCGCGCGGGTCGAGAAACAGGCGAAGATCGCGGCAAGCCATGGCGCGACCTTCGGCTCCGGCGGCGCGAGCTTCCTGCGCTTCAACCTGGCGACGCAGCGCGCCAATGTCGTGGAAGCCGTCTCACGCCTGAAGGATGCCTTCGCCGATATGCAGTAGCCGCTTCCCCCGGGGCCATGGCGCCGCGATGACCGGGCTGGTCATCGCGGCGCCCCGGCGCCGCTTCAGTCCTGCGGGCCGGGGATGTGGGGTTGCGCCAGCCGCGCTTTGAAAGCCGCAAGGGCTGGTCCATGGTTCGCCTCGCGCTGGGGAACGTCCAGGCGCGCAATCCCATCCGGGGCGGAGGAAAGACCGATGAAGCAATGTTCTTTGGCGGGGCTGGTGGTGTCCATCGGCCTGGCGCTGGCCGGCTGCCAGTCGACCACTGACGTCGTTCAGAACAAGGAAGACATGCTGTCGGCGGCGGGCTTCGTTCCCCAGCCGGCCAATACGCCGGAACGCCAGGCGACCTTGCGCAAGTTTCCGCCCAACAAGTTCGTCCAGCAGGTCAGCAACAACCAGATGGTCTATGTCTATGCCGACCCGATCGTCTGCCAATGCGTCTATTTCGGTAATCAGGCGGCCTATGCCCAGTTCCGCCAGATGGTCTTCGCCAAGAAGCTGGCCGACGAACGCCAGATGACCGCGGCAATGGCGCAGGATGCCTTCGATTTCGGACCGTGGGGCGGCCCGGGCTTCATGTTCTGAGCCAAGGCATCGGCCCGAAAAGTGGATTGCGGTTTTCGGGCAGGCCGATGCAAGCGAAGAAGATGAGCATCGGCCCGAAAAGTGGATTGCGGTTTTCGGGGCAAAGCCGATGCAAATACAGATGCTTAGATCATCGGGCCGGATGTGATATGCGGTCCGATGATCTAGGGGGGAGGGCGCCGATCTCCGTGCCGCCCTGTCGCTGACCGAAGCCGGGGTGCGGGCTCGCCCTGCGCCGCAATCAGCCGCTGCTGCCCCTGCGGGAAAGGGCATGCTCCGGGATGCTGGCCCCCTCCGTCCGATCCCGCCCCGCGGCCCGCGCCATGGCTGCGACGTGGCTCAGCGCCCGCTTCAGTCCGATGGGGCCCCTGCCATCGCACCGACCTGTATCGGTATCGTGAGGGTCGCGCCCGGTCCCGATGATGCGCAAACGCAGAAAAGAATTTTACGCGCAATACGTGCAAATACTGTCGGATTGCCCCCAGTGCCGGCACCTTGTGGCCTAGCTCCACAATATTGTGTAACCTTCGTGCAACCTGCCGGGGTGGATTGGCGTTTCCCTGCAGGTGAAGTCGAGACGTAATGGTCCGCTAAGACCGCCTGAACAGGCGTCTATTGAATGCGCAACGCGATCGAAACCGCACCGAAGGACGGGACATTCGTCATCCTCGAGGATGATTCGAGTGGAACCTATGACGTTGCTCACTGGCTGTCGGCGACAGGCCAGTGGATCGGCAAGGATAACGCGCCGATCACGATTACGCCGACGCATTGGCACCCGCTGGCCCATGACAATTACTTCCTTCTCGAAGACGAAGGACAAGATGATCGCGCCACGGAGCACCGGGCGAGGCGACGCCGCTATCTGCCGATCGCCGCCGCCGCGCTCATCGCTGCGGCGCTGCTGTTTTTCTATTGGATCGGCGGCCTGGTTCAGCGTGACGATGGCGGCAAGTCCGGGCCGCAGGTCGCGACGCGCGCCCCGTCGCCGGACCGGAACGCGGCGAGCCCGCCTCCAGCGCCGCGAACGGGCGAATCCAGCCGGGCCAGCGCGCCGGCTGACATCCGGCAGCTGACCACGGCGCCGGCGCCCGATGCGCAGAAGTCCCCGAATTCCGGTCAGCCTGAAACCAGGGTGGAAGATCCAGTCGAGGCCGGACGGGCCCTCGAACAGCTGGACGTGCTGCAATTGCGGGCGCAGGCGGCGAAAAGCACGGAAGCGCTCCGACGGGAGCGTGAACAGGCTGCAAATCTGACGCAACAGGTCGCTGCTGCGCGGCAGGAACTCACCGACAGCACTGCGCAATATCGTCAGGCCCTCGAAGGCGAACGGGCCCGCAGCGCCGCACTGGCGGGCGAACTGGCGAAGGCGCAGCGCGACGCCGGGATGCAGGCCGAGCAGATGCGCAGGGCCGGCGAAGACGCCGCGCAGCTGAAGCAGGCGGAGGTCGCAAGGGCCGCGGCCTCGCTTGGACAGGAGCGCGAGCAGGCGGCTGCGCTGGCGCGCGAGGTTGCCGCAGCGCGGGAGGCACTGAGCGCGGACACCGCGCAGCAGCGCCAGGCGCTCGAGGCGGAACATGCCCGCAGCAGCGCCTTGGCCGACGAGCTGGCGTCGGCGCAGCGCAATCTGGAGATGCAGGCGGCGCAGTTGCGCAAGGCGGGCGAAGAGGCCGAGCAGCTGAAGCTGGAGCGCGAGCGGGCGGCCGCACTCGCAGGTGAAGTCGCCGCGGTTCGGCAGGAGTTCGCTGCCGGCACGGCGCAGCATCGGCAGGCGCTCAACGAGGAGCGCGCCCGCAGCGCTGCGCTCACGGGCGCGTTGGCGAGGGCGCAGCGCGAGGCGCAATCGCAAGCAGCCGAGTTGCGCAAGGCGAGCGAGGAGGCAGCAGGGCTCAGGCAGGCAGAGGCTGCGAGGGCCGCCGATGCGGCCAGGACTGCGGATGCGCTGAAGCAGGAGCGTGAGCAGGCGGCCACTCTCTCCCAGCAGGTCGCCGCGGTTCGGCAGGAGTTCACTGCCGGCACGGCGCAGCAGCGCCAGGCGCTCGACGAGGAACGCGCCCGCAGCGCCGCGCTCGCGGGCGAGCTGGCGAAGTCGCGGCGCGAAACCGAGTTGCAGATCGCAGAGCTGACCAAGGCGAGCGACGAAGCGGCCAAGCTCAGGCAGGCAGAGGCGGCCCGGACTGCGGATGCCGCCAAGGCTGCGGACGCGCTGGAGCGGGAGCGTGAGCAGGCAGCCGCTCTCGTGCAGCAGGTGGCGGCGGCGCGGCAGGAACTTTCTGCCGGCACGGCGCAGCAGCGCCAGGCGCTCGACGAGGAACGCGCCCGCAGCGCCGCGCTCTCCGGCGAACTGGCGAAGGCGCAGCGCGAAATCGAAACGCAGGCGGCGCAGCTGAGCAAGGCGAACGCGGACGCCGTGCAGCTCAGGCAGGTCCATGCCGAAACCAATGCGGATGCGCAGGGACAGGAACGCGGGCAGGCGGCGGCGCTTGCAGTCGAGGTTGCAACTGCGCGCGAGGCCCTGGCCACGAGCACGGCGCAGCAGCGCCAGGCGCTGGAGGAGGAGCGCGCCCGCAGCGCCGCACTCGCGGGCGAACTGGCGAAGGCGCAACGCGAAGCCGGACTGCAGCTGGCGGAACTGCGCAAGGCGAACGAGGAGGCCGCAGGGCTCAGGCAGGCGGAGGCCGCCAGGACGGCAGACGCCTCCAAGACTGCGGACGCGCTGAGGCAGGAGCATGAGAGGGCGGCAGCTCTGGCGCTTCAGATCACGGCGGCCCGCGAGACATTGGCCACGAGCACGGCGCAGCAGCGCCAGGCGCTGGAGGAGGAGCGCGCCCGCAGCGCCGCACTCGCGGGCGAGCTGGCGAAGGCGCAGCGCGACGCCGGGGGGCAGGTCGCGGAGCTGCGCAAGGCGGGCGAGGAGGCGGGAAAGCTGAGGCAGGCGGCGGAGAGCACCGCGACGGAACTGCGCCAGGCGCTGCAGGACGAGCGCGGCAGGGCGGCTGCGCTGGCGCGGGATCTCGAGGCGGCGCGGCGCGCGGCGGTGGCGCGCGCCACGCCCGAGCCGGCCAATCAGGCCTCCAGCCAGGCCGCGAACCAGCTCACCAGGCCGGTCCCGTTGGCCGAGCCCGTTGCACCGCCCGCGCCGCCGCAGTCACCGCCGGTCGCCGGTGAGGCAGAGGCGGCACGGCTGATCGCGCGCGCCAGCGTCCTGATCGGGCAGGGCGATATCGCCTCGGCGCGGAGCGTGCTCGAGCGCGTCGCGGAAACCGGCAGCGCCCGGGCGTTCTTCATGCTCGCGGAAACCTATGACCCCGCCATCCTCTCGACCTGGCGGACCTATGGCATACGGGGCGAAGCGGCGAGGGCGCGCGAGCTTTATGCGAAGGCGCAGGCCGGCGGCATCCAGGAGGCGAAGGAGCGCTTGAACGGCTTGCGTCAGTAAAACGCCCGGGCGGGGGCGGAGACGGCCGAATGGCCGAATGGGGATGCCAAAGGGGAGTTCGGGAATGACGCTGTTTCCAGGACGATGCCTGTGCCTGCTCGCCGCCTTGACCCTGTTTGTCCCGGCGCTCCCGCCTGGCGACCTGCAGGCGCAGACCCCACGGCTGGAGGCCGTGCGCGGGGCTGCGCCGCGGCGTGCGCCTAGCTATGAGGCGGAAAAGGAGCGGATGAATGCCTGGACCGTCGGCCTCGCCGGTGGACTGATCGAGGGGGCGCCGCTGCGCTTCGCGGCCGAGATGGCGCGTGTCGTCGATGACGGGCCGAACCTGCATGTCCTGCCGATCGTGACCCGGGGCCCCACCGAGAACCTGAATTCGCTGCTCTATCTGCGCGGGATCGACACCGCGATCATCAATTCCGACGCGCTGGACGAATACCGGAACCAGATGCCGCAGATCCGGCGGCAGATCACCTATGTGCTCAATCTCTTCCCCTCCGAGCTGCACATCTTTGTCCGGCCGGAGATCCAGAGCCTGCAGGACCTCGCCGGCAAGAAGGTGAATTTCAACACGCTGGGCACGGCTGCCGCCTATTCCGGCCCGCTGATCTTCAGCCGCCTCGGCATCAATGCCGAGAAGACCTTCATCCCGCACCCGATCGCGCTGGAGCAGATGCGCAAGGGCGAGATGGCGGCGGTCGTCTTCATCACCTCGAAGCCGGTCGATGCCTTCGTGCGCGGCCGTTTCGAGCCGGGGTTCAAGTTCCTTTCCGTTCCCTATGACAGCAAGTTCGAGGATTATTATCTGCCGGCCGTGCTGGAGGCGGGCGAATATCCCGGACTGATCAAGGCCGGCGAGCGCGTCCCGACCATTTCGGTGCCGACTGCGCTCGTCGCCTTCAACTGGCAGCCCCAGACCAACCGCTATCAGCGCGTCGCCCGTTTCGTCGACACGCTGTTCAACCGGATCGACCAGCTCCAGGCGCCGGGCTTCGACCCGAAATGGAAGTCGATCAACCTGGCCGCGACCGTGCCCGGGCTCGACCGGTTCTCGGCGGCGCAGCAATGGCTCGATCGTCAGGCGCGCGCCCCGCGGGCGCTGCAATGAAGGCCTTCGCCCTCTCCGTCGCCTTGGCGGTCGCGAGCGGGGCCGCCCTGGCGCAAACCACGCCCGGTCCCACGCCCGCCCCTGCGCCCGATCCGATGACGCATCTGCGCTCCTGCTCCCTGATGGGCCCGGCCGAGCGGCTGGAATGCCTGGACAAGCTCTCGCGGCGTCTGGAGCCGGCGGCGGAGCGACCGGCGCCGGGCGGCGACAACTGGATCCTCAGCGAAACCACCTCGCCGGTGAACTATAGCCCGATCGTCACCGCCACCGCCTCGGCCCGCGGCGGTTCCGACGGCGCGCTGAGCCAGCTCGCCATCCATTGCCGCGGCGGCCGCACCGAGCTCGTCGTCACAGGCCCGGCGCTCGCCAAGGGCGGCACCGACTACACCATCTCCTACCGCGTCAATGACGGCCAGTCGGTGCAAGTGGCGGCCGCGCAGCCCTCGTTCGGCAGCGGCGTCTCCTTCCGGGGCGATGTCGCGCAGCTGCTGCTGGCGCTGCCCGATGAGGGTGACCTCGCCATTCGCCTTTCCGCGCGTGTCGGCCCCGCCCTTGACGGCTCCTTTGCGCTCGGCGGGCTGAAGCGGGTGCGGGAGAAGGTTGCCTCAGCCTGCAACTGGCCGGGCGCTATCGCCAGGCCACGGAGCCCTTAGTCCTCGCCCAAGCCCCTTTGCCCAAGCCCCTTTGCCCAAGCCCCTTTTGCCCAAGCCTTCTTGCCCAAGCCTTCTCGCCCAAGCCGTCGCCGAACTCGTCGCAAACCACGGGAGATGAAGACCATGACTGGATATGCCAAGGCCATGAGGGTCTCGCTGGCCGGCCTCGCAGCGTTGCTGATCGTGGTGCCGCCGGCGCTGGCGCAGCCGAAGAAGCAGGTGACGGCGCAGGCTGCAAAGCCCGCGGCGGAAAAGAAACCGCACCAGCTCATCCTGCAGGTCAACACCAACGAGCCGGCGACGATGAATCTCGCGCTCAACAACGCGACGAACGTGGCGCAATACTACAAGGACCTCGGCGAGAAGGTGGAGATCGAGATCGTCACCTTCGGCCCCGGCCTGCACATGCTGCGTGAGGATACTTCGCCGGTGAAGGCGCGGATCAAGGCGATCACGGCGAGCACGCCGTCGATCTCATTCAAGGCCTGCGGCAACACGCAGGAGAACATGAGCAAGACGGAAAACAAGGAGATCGGCCTGATCCCCGAGGCGACGCTCGTCAAATCCGGCGTGGTGCGGGTCATGGAGCTGCAGGAGAAGGGCTGGACCTATGTCAGGCCGTAGCGCGGCGCGCTAGAGCATCGGCCCGAAACGTGGATTGCGGTTTTTGATAAAAAGCCGACGCAAAGACAAAGGGTTAGATCATCGGACGGGTTTCGATATCCGGTCCGATGATCTGCCGGCCGGGCGCAATCGCGCATGGCTCGGTGCTGGACGCTCCCCGCATTCGTGACCATGTCCGCAACGGACTTCGCCCGGTGCGGACATGGTTTTGGCGGATGGCTGTTGCCGATCAGTCGCTCGCCGATCGCTCTGCCGAGATCAGCAGCATCATCGGCCGCTCGCATTCCTCCGCCAGACCAGGGTTCTCGTGGATCTGCTCCGCCGTGGGAGCGAATTCTTCGACATGGCGGATCGAGAAGCCTGCAGCGATCAGGCTATTGAGCGTCGTCGCGAGCGTCCGGTGATATTTGAGCACGCCGTCGGTGAACCAGTTGGTCCGGCGCTCGCCCTCGATCGCGTAGCGGTTCACAGGCCAGGTCTTGCGGCCGTCCTCGTCCGTCCACCAGCGTGGATGCGCAGCCGCCATGTAGATCGGGTGTTCGATCGTGAACACGAACTGCGAGCCTGGCGCAAGCGAGCGATGCACCATGCGCAGCAGGTGCCCGAAATCCGCGATATAGTGGAAGGTCAGTGCGCTGAAGGCGAAGTCGAATGCAGCCGGGGGCAGGTCGAGCAACTCGAGATCGGCGATGCGGTATGCGACGCCCGAGTCGGAGGTATCCGCGATCGCCCGGGCGATCATCTTCTCCGAGACGTCCAGCCCGAGCACCGATCTGGCGCCGTGCTCGCGCGCCCACCGGGAAAACCAGCCGAAGCCGCATCCCAGATCGACGACGCGCTTGCCCGTCAGGTCCGGCAGCATGGCGCGGATCGCGGGCCATTCCGGCGCGCCGGCGAGGCCATGGACCTGCCGGGGAAGCTGGCTGTAGCCGGCGAAGAATTCGGGGTTGTCATAGATGTTCTGTGCCAATGCATTCACTCCATCAACGTTCGATGGGACGAGGCACAGGCATGACAAAGGCCCCGTCCGTTTCCGGCGAGGCTGCAGGCGCGCGATACGCGTGAGTTAACGCGGCGATCGGCTGTCCTGCATCCCGCCTGTTGGGATGCCGGCAGCCCGGGCAACGATATGGGTATCCGTCTCGACCATGCCGGATTTATCGGGAACGGTGGGATTCCTGTCAATGTCGCAGCGCATTTCATGGGATGTCCGAAAGCCGGGAGCCTCACGCCGGTGCATTGTGCGGCAGCCATTTCAGTCCGGAGATCGTCCGCTCCAGTCGTTGACGTAACGCAAGGCTGGACTTAACCCCGCTCTTCCCCGGGATGGGGCCACAGCTTTTGCGGGGGCGGGGAGAGCGATGAGATTGACGATAGACGGCGCGCGCGAGATGGCGCGCCGGGCCGTTCTGGCCGCTGGAGGCAGCGACGCTGTCGCGGCAGCGCTCGCGGATGCGACGATTGCTGCGGAATTGTCGGGTCGTTCCTCTGTCGGGTTCGCGCATCTCCTGGACTATCTCGATGGCCTCGCGGCCGGACGGATCACGGGCTCCGCCACCCCGGAGATCAGCTTTCCGACCCCGGCCTCGATCCGGATCGAGGCCGGGGGAGGCATCGCCCAGCTCGGTTTCGATCTCGCCTTTGCCGAATTGCAGGCACGCGCCGGGCTCTACGGCCTCGCGCTGCTGATCCAGGCGAACAGCTACACGGTCGGCGAACTCGGCTACTACACCCGCCGTCTCGCCGAAGCGGGATTGATCGGGCTTGCCCTTGCCAATGGGCCGGCGCTGGTGGCGGTGGGCAAGAGCCAGCAGGCCGTCTACGGCACCAATCCGCTCTCCTTTGCCGCGCCCGTCGCCGGCGGCCAGCCTTTGGTCATCGACCAGTCCACGAGCGCGACGGCCTTCGTCACGATCAGGCAGGCCGCCGAAACCGGCGAGGCGATACCGCCGGGCTGGGCCGTGGATGGGGCCGGGCGCCCGACCACCGATCCGCGCGCGGCGCTCACCGGCGCGCTTCTCGCCTTCGGCGGCGAGCGCGGCGCCAATATCGCGCTGATCGTGGAAACCCTGGCAGCCGGCGTCACCGGCGCGAACTGGTCGCTCGATGCGCCGTCCTTCGCCGGAGGCAGCCGGTCCCCCGGCGTCGGGCTCCTGGTCGTCGCGCTGAAGCCGGAGCTCTTCGCTCCGGATTTTTCAGCCCGGCTGGTAGCCCATCTCGCGCGCCTGGCGGCGAAGGGCGTCCATATTCCCGGGCAAAGGCCGGCTCGCCAGGAGATCGAGCTGCCTGAGGCGCTGCTGGAGGCGATCGCGCGCTACTCCCGCGGGCAGAGCCAGCAGCGCGCTACTCCATGACCATCGGATGGTCATCCGACGGCGCCTTCTCCTGCTTCGGCGTGACCAGCAGGGCGAGGAACGGCATGGCCGCGAGGCACAGGATCATCAGCAGCTTGAAATCGTCGATATAGGCGATGATCATCGCCTGGCGGGTGATGACCTCGTCGAGTGCGGCGCGGCCGGCCAGCGTCAGCGGATCCCAGGCCTCCTTGATCGCTGGCATCTCGAAGATGCGGTTGAACGGCGTGACGTAGGTCGCGATCTCGGCGTGGTTCACCTGGACATTGCGGGTGAGCAGATAGCTCACGATCGAGATGCCGACGCTGGAGCCGATATTGCGTGACAGGTTGTAAAGGCCGGTGGCATCGCCGCGATCCTGCGGCTGCAGCGTGGCGAAGGTCACAGTGGTCAGCGGCACGAAGAGCAGGCCCAGGCCCGCACCTTGGATGAAGCCGGTGACGATGATCGTCTGCTGCGAGACGTCCGGGGTCCAGCCGGCCATGTCGTACATCGCCCAGGCGCTGACGGCCAGGCCGGCGCCGAGCAGGATGCGGATGTCCACCTTGCCGATCAGCCGCCCGACCAGGAACATGCAGAGCATCGTGCCCATGCCGCGCGGGCCCATGACGATGCCGGCGGTGACGACGGGATAGCCCATCAGCGTCTGCAGATAGGGCGTCATCAACGCCAGCGAAGCGAGATAGGTGATGCCGACGATGAAGATGAAGATCATGCCGACGCTGAAGTTGCGGTCGAGGAACAGGCGCGGCTTGATGAAGGAGTTCTCTGCCGTGAGGGTGTGGACCACAAGGATGTAGATCGCCGCGACGCAGACCGTCGCCTCGATGATGATCTCGAGCGACGAGAACCAGTCGAGCTGGGCGCCGCGGTCGAGGAAGAGCTGGAGCGAGGCGATGGCGAGGCTGAGCGCGCCGAAGCCGAGCCAGTCGAGCCTGGCCAGGGCGTTCGATTTCGTCTCGGTGACGAAGATCCCGACGCCCGCCAGGGCCAACGCGCCGAGCGGCAGGTTGATGTAGAAGACCCAGCGCCAGGAGATGTTCTCGGTCAGCCAGCCGCCGATGACGGGGCCGAGCACGGGGCCGACCATGACCGAGACGCCAAACAGCGCCATCGCCGAGCCACGCTCCTCCGGCGTGTAGATGTCGAGCAGGATGCTCTGGGACACCGGCACCAGGGCTGCGCCGAAGAAGCCCTGGAGCAGGCGGAAGCCGACGATCTGAGTCAGCGACTGCGCGGCGCCGCACAGCATCGAGGCGACGACGAAGCCGATGATCGCGACCGAGAGCACGCGCTTCCTGCCGAAGCGGGCGGCAAGGAAGCCCGATGGCGGCGTCATGATCGCGGCTGCGACGATATAGGAGGTCAGGACCCAGTTGATCTGGTCGGCGCTGGCCGAGACGCTGCCCTGGATATAGGGCAGCGCGACATTCGCGATCGTCGTGTCGAGAGCCTGCATGATCACGGCGAGGATCACGCAGACGGTGATGGCGCCGCGATTGGCGACCACGGGGGGCGCCGCCGTGGCGTCACCATCAGCCATTGTGGGTCTCGGTCTTGCCGAAGAGGTCCGAGACGAAGCTGGGCAGGCCGCGGGCGCGGCCGGTATCGACATCGAGCACGACGCTCATGCCGGCGCGCAAAAGCGGCTTGCCGGCGGGCGTGTCGATTTTGACGCGCATGGCGATGCGCTGGACGACCTTGACCCAGTTGCCGCTGGTGTTCTGGGCCGGCAGCAGCGAAAAGCTCGCCGCTGAGGCCGGGCTGATGCTGTCGACCGTGCCGGTCCATTCGGTGCCGGGATAGGTGTCGACATAGACCCTGGCCTTCTGTCCCGGGCGGACCCAGGTCAATTCGGTCTCCTTGGGGTTCGCCTGGATCCAGACATGGTCGGCCGAGACCAGGCTGAAGCCGACTGTCGCGTCGGCGAGGTACTGCCCCTTCTGCAGCGAGGGCACATTGGTGACGATGCCGTCCATCGGCGCCTTGACCACGGTGTGACCGAGTTGGCGGGCAGCCTCTGCCCGGGCCGCGACGCTGTCCTTGTAGCGAGGGTGGTCCTCGATCGGCGCATCGGGGTTGCCGTTCAGGCTGGCGGCAATCGCGATGAGCTGGCTCTGGAGCTGCGCGAGCTTCTGCACGGCGCTATCGAGATCGTGCCTGGCTGAATCATAGGTCACCTGCGAGGCGACCGCCTTGGTCGCGAGGTCCTGCTGACGCTTGAAGGCGGTGGTGTAGTAATCGATATCGGTCCTGGCCTGGGCGATCTGGCTCTGCATCGCCTTGTAGTTCGCCTTCTGCGCTTCAAGATCGTTGCGGACCACCCCGATCTGCGCGTTCGCCCGGTCGAGGGCGAAGCGGAACTGCGCGTCGTCGAGTTTGAACAGAACGTCCCCAGCCTTGACCTGCTGGTTGTCGCGCACGTCGATTTCGCCAACGATGCCGGCGACGTCGGTCGAGATGCCGACGATGTCGGCTTGCACATAGGCGTTGTCGGTCGACATGACCTGCCCGCCGACGACATACCAGTAGCTGGCCGCGGCAAGCGCGACGGGCAGCAATGCGAAGAGGATGGGGCGCTTCAGATTGCGCGGCCTGGCGCCGGGAGCGGCGCCGGCAGGGGCAATCGGCGCCTGCGCCGTGGTCTCGGGAGCCTTAGCGACAGGTACGGGCTGAGCCGAAGGCGTCCTCTGCTCCGGGCGGCGGATTTCGGTCACGTTGCTGGCCGGAGAAGGATCCGAGCCGTCGTTCCCGACGGGTTCGGGGTGTCTCGCTGCGTCATCCATCGGTCTTGCGTCCTTCGGCTGGCGGCATCGCACAGGCCGCCGAGAGGTTCCCACGCATCGTCGTGAGGAGGGCGAGGAGCGCCTCGCGCTCGGTTTCGGAGATTTCGGCGAAGGCCTCGGCGCGGGTAATCTCGCCGAGCTCGCGCATGGTCGCGAGGATCGGCCCTGCCTTTTCGGTAAGGGAGAGCCGCCAGACGCGCCGGTCCGTGGCGTCGTGCCGGCGCTCGATCAGCCCGCAGCTTTCGAGCTTGTCGAGGATGCGGCCAAGCGTGATCGGCTCGACCTCGAGCAACTCGGCGAGGCCGCCCTGCCGGATGCCCTCGTTCTTGTCGAGATAGGCCAGCACCTGCCATTGCGACCTGGTCAACTCCAATCCAAACCCGCGGGCATTCTGCTCGAAGCGCTTGCGCAGCAGTCGCGCGACATCGTGCAGGAGGAAGCCGACAGTGCGCGAGGGCTGCTCTTTGGTCAGGGTTTTAGGCGTGCTGTTCATAAGCACCCATATATTATTTTAGCTTAGGTTCTGCAATGCGCCCCCCGGCCCGGCGGGGCCGTTTCGATGCCGCGTTCGCCGCGCTGGGGCATCGATATGCGACCGCAGCTCAGCCTCGGATCAACGGGATTGACGGCTCTGAGGGGGGGGCATTCGGGAGCTGGCTGCAGAGAGCCACGGGAAGTCAGCGCCCCTCGCAGCGGCGATCGTCACCGCCTGATGCGCTGACGCATCGCCTCGATGGGGCAGGCGCCCCGAGCGGGCTGATACCTGTGCCTTCGCGCTCAGCCCCGCGGGAATGCCGGCATACAAGGCGGGCTTGCGCTGCCCTGGCGACGGACGCCGGGACAGCGCGAACCATGGGGTGTCTCAACGAGGCCGGAGCGCTTCCAGCTCCTTGAGGCGCTTCATCGCGGCCTGCTGGTTGAGCAGCCCGTAGTTGATGCCGCCGGCATTGAGCGAACTGCCGGACTGGTATGGATACTGGTCGAAGTCGGAGAAAAACTCCTTGATCTTCCCCTGTATGGGCACGAGCAGCCACATGTTCTGGGCCAGGAACTTCATGGCTTCGCCGCCTTCCTCGAGGCCGCGCTCATAAGGGTCCATGCGCAGGTTGGTGATCATCGCCCAGGCCGTGACCTCGCGTGTGCCGGTCGCGATATTGCCCTTCGCCTGGGCAAAGCTGAGCTTCCAGTCGTTCCAGCGGATCGCGTTGAGATTTCCGCCCTGATCGAAATACATCAAGGATTCGCGCGGGCCGGTTTTGACCTCGCCCCTGAAATAGGGCCCGAAATCAAAGCCATCGAGATGGACCTTGAAGGTCTTGGTTCCCGTGGTGAAGCCGGCCTTCATCTTTTCCTTGATATCTCCGGCCCCAGCGGCGGCGCAGAGTGTCGGGAACCAGTCGATCAGTGAAATGGTGTCGTTGTATTGCGTGCCGGGTTTGATCACGCCTGGCCAGCGCACCATCATGGGAATGCGCATGCCGCCTTCCCATGTCGTGCCCTTCTCGCTCTTGAACGGCGTCATCGCGCCGTCCGGCCAGAGCGCGATCTCGGCGCCGTTATCGGTGGTGTAGACCACGATCGTATTGTCGGCGATGCGCAGGTCGTCGAGCTGCTTCAGGAGCTCGCCGACCATGCCGTCATGCTCGACCATGCCGTCGGCATGAATGCCCTTGCCGGTCTTGCCCAGCGATTCCTTCTTCAAATGGGTGAAGACATGCATCCGCGTCGAATTGAACCAGAGGAAGAAGGGGCGGTTCGCCTTCACCTGCCGGTCGACGAAATCCTTGGCGCCGGCCAGGAATTCCTCGTCGACGGTTTCCATGCGCTTGGTGTTGAGCGGCCCGGTATCCTCGATCTTGCCATCGGCGGAGGACTTGATCACGCCGCGCGGGCCGAACTTGCGCTTGAACTCCGGGTCCTTCGGATAAAAGTAGCCCTCGGGCTCCTCCTCGGCATTGAGGTGGTAGAGATTGCCGAAGAACTCGTCGAAACCGTGCCGTGTCGGCAGGTGCTCGTCGCGGTCGCCGAGATGGTTCTTCCCGAATTGCCCGGTCGCGTAGCCTTGCGTCTTCATCACGTCGGCAATGGTCGGCATCCAGTCCTGGATGCCGTGCGGGTCGCCCGGCATACCGATGGTCAGAAGGCCGGTGCGGAACGGCTCCTGGCCGAGGATGAAGGAGGCGCGGCCGGCGGTGCAGCTCTGCTGGCCATAGCTGTCGGTGAAGATCGCGCCTTCCTGTGCGATGCGGTCGATATTGGGGGTGCGGTAGCCCATCATGCCCATGGTGTAGGCGCTGATCTGGGGAATGCCGATATCGTCGCCGAAGATCACGACGATGTTGGGCTTGCGCCCTGCGGAGCCCGCCGGTGCCGCGGGCGCCGGCTGCGCCTGGGCGATCGCGGCCGAGCCAGACAACCCCGCCGCGGCGAGCGCTGTGCCCCCGAGCAGGATGCTGCGGCGATCGACGATTTTTTCAGTATTTCCTGGGATTTCGACGGATGGCGCCTTCGGAGTCATAGCAAAACCCTTCATATCCAGCAGAAACGGCGGAAGGAGATGGCGTAGTCCAAGCAAAGGCACTGTGCCCGCAGGCCACTTCATGCGCAAGGAGGGGAGCCATTGCTCGTCCTGCGGAGGGTGAATACCAGCTGCGCTATCGCAGTGAGCGCGGCCGTGCCGGCGGAAGAATCCGGGGCCTCCACTCCTTTAGGGCAATCCGCGCCGCTGCGGCAGGAGCGTTGCCTCGCTTCGGGGCGCGCTGCCGTTCCGCCGGACTCGGGGCCGACAGAGAACCGGCCAGATTCAGGCCTGGATCAAGCGGACCCGATAGGCGCAGCGGCGGGCACCCGCCGGGATATGCTCGATGCGCTCGACCTCGACATCGGCCCCGAGAACGGCGCGGAAGATCGCCAGCTCCGACCGGCACAGGCCCTGGCAGGCGCTCGCCGCCGCGCAGATCGGGCAGTGGTTCTCGATGAACAGGAAGCGGCCGGGCTCCTCCTCGACAATCCCGGCCATATAGCCTTCGCGGCTGCGGATTTCGGCGAGCGCGTCCAGTTTGCGCCGAAGGGGACTGCCGTCACCGACATGCTCGCGATAGGCGGAGAGGCAGGCCTGTTCGCGGTGGGCGATCAACTGCTGCAGCCCGGGCTCGCCAAAGACAGTCCGGACGGACTGCAGCAGGTCGAGCGTCAGGTCGGAGTGACGGTCGGGAAACCGGTCATGTCCCTGCCGCGAGAGCTCCCAGTATTTCTTCGGCCGGCCACGCCCTTCCTGTCGGTCATGGCTGGTCACCAGGCCGTCCGCTTCAAGCTTCAGCAGATGCTGCCTTGCGCCGGCCGGCGTCATGTCGAGCCGCTCCGCGATCGCGGCCCCCATCTGCGCGCCGCGCGTCTTCAGATGGAACAGCATCCGCTCCCGGCTGCGCTCGTCGCCCTGGCCGTTCTTGCCGGGACTGTCCTGGCCGGCATTGTTCTGGCCTTGGCTGTCGCTGTCTTGACTCATGGCTCTCAATTTAGATAGCGATTGGTTTCTAAATTAAAGCGCCTTGCGAGTCGGCGCAAGGCCTGGCTCGGTGGAAGACATGGCGCGCCGCAGGCGGGGACAGACGAGCATGGAGCGGGACGCGTCTGCCACGCAATGGAGGGATCTTCTGGACTGGGCATGGCTGCCGACGCTCGCGATCCTGATGAGCGGCGTGCTGCTGCAGTCGATGAACTCCCTGCTGCTGACGACGGTGCTGCCTTCGATCGCCGCCGAACTCGGCGGCGCCGGCATGCTGAGCCTGCCCGCGACCGCCTATGTCGGCGCCTCGATCGTTGCGGCGAGCGGGGCGGGCCTGCTGACGACCCGATACGGCGTCCGGGACACATTATGCGTCGGGGTGGTGATCTTTGGCCTGGGAGCGCTGGTCTGTTCGTTCGCGGCGAGCATGGAATGGGTCGTCGGCGGGCGCCTTGTCCAGGGTTTTGGCGGCGGCCTCGAGGTCGGGGCGGCCTATACCGCGGTCCGGGCGATCTTCCCGCCAAGACTCTGGCCGCGGGTCATCGCGCTGATGGCGACGAGCTGGACGATTTCCGTCTTCGCCGGGCCGCTCATCGGCGGCTTGTTCGCACGCGCGGGACAGTGGCGCGGTGCCCTCATCGTGACGGTGGTCCTCTCGGCCATCCTGGCCGTCGCTGCCGGGCTCGTGCTGCCTGCGAACCGATCGGCCGAGCGCTCCGGCGGGACGCGCCTTCCGGCCGGGCGCATCGGGCTGATCTGTCTGGCCATCACGGCGATGTCGTCGGCATCGCTCGTCCAGGCGGCCAGCGCCAAGGCGGGCCTCATCCTCGTGGCGGTCGCAGCCCTGGCCCTGATGCTGCGGTTCGACCGCGAAGCATCGGTGCGCCTCCTGCCGCGCGATGCGTTCTCGTTCAGGACGCAGACCGGCATCGGCCTCTGGCTCGTCCTGCTGCTCTGCATCGCCTTCAGCCCGCTGCACATCTATCTGCCCATTTTCCTGCAAAGGCTGCGCGGCTTCGATCCGCTCGAAGCCGGGTTCATGGTTGCAAGCGGCTCGCTGGCCTGGACGATCGCCTCCGTGCTGGTCTCGGGCCTGACCGGCCCCTGGCCGAAGCGCCTGCTGCTCTCAGGCCCGGTCCTCATGGCCGGTGGCCTGATCGCGCTCGGCCTGCTCCTGCAGAGCCCGGCGCCGAGCTATGCCCTGATCCCCGCCGTCGTCCTGCTCGGTATCGGGATCGGCCAGGCCTGGCCCTTTGTCGGCCCGACGATCATGAACGGCGCGAAGCCGGGGGACGAGGCGGCGGCTGCCTCCGCCGTCCCGACCATCCAGCAGACCGGCCTGGCCCTTGGCGCGGCCTTGGCGGGCGTGGTCGCGAATGCCAGCGGCTTTGCCTCGGCCGTCTCCGAGGCCGAGATCGGGAATGCGGCCTTCTGGGTTCCGGCCTGTTTCGCCATCGCCGCCGGTCTTGCATGGCTGGCGAGCGTCCGTCTTTACCGGCAGCCGTGCGCCCGTGTCGGCTCGGGGGGCGGGTCGTAGAGCAGTCCTTGAGGCTGCGTTCCTCCTGGGGCGTGGAGCGGCATAACGGCTCAAGGCTCCGCCCGGCCGCCGCGATGTCACGCTGGAGCCGCATTTGGCCAACACAACCCGATGCGCAAGCGTACCTGCCAGGTCAGGACATCGTCATGTACTTGTTCTCCTTAGCTGCGGCCCTCTGCGCCATCGGCTGTATACTTGTCCATTACGAGTGCCTGCGTTTGATATCGGGCAGCGCGGCGCATCTTTCCGTCGCGCCAAGGCAGAGAATTGTCTACGTTGTTGCCGGAAGCCTGGTCAGTCATATCATCCAGATCCTGATCTTTGCACTGTTGCTTTGGCTACTCTCCGTCTCCGTGAACGAAGAGGTGTTCGGCACCGGCATTCCCGTGTCGTTCCAGCAATCGCTCTATGTCTCCTTTGAATCCTACGCCTCTCTCGGCAGCAGTAACGCACTGCCCTTCGGCCCCTTGCGGATCTTCATCGGCGTCGAGGGCCTGTCCGGGCTGGTGGTGATCGGCTGGACCTCCGCCTTCACCTATTGGTGCATGACGCAGTACTGGAACGACCACTGAACCCGGCCTTGTCGCCTGGCCGGCAAGGGCGATGACGCGGAGTCCGGTCCGATTTGGAAAGCCTCATCCTGGCAACGGCTTGGGCGGCCTGATTCGCGTGACACATGACATCCGGCCTGGTCGGGCGCTATCCGGGGCGGGCCTGGCGGCCTGACCGGGCGCGCTCGCCGTTGCCCGCGTCTCAGCGCTGTCCGGCCAGGAGAGGCGCCAGCAGCGCGATGCCCTTCTTCACGGCGTCGAGGTCGAGGCTGGCATAGCCCAGAATGAACCCGGCTTCGCGGGGCCGGGGGCCGGCTGGATCATAGAGCGGCGAGACCGGATAGAGCCCGACGCCAGCGGCGCGTGCGGCCGCGATGATCCCTGGCTCCCGCTCGGCCGCGACATCCCTGAGCCAGGCGACGACATGCAGGCCGGTATCGGCGCCTTCGACGCTCACCATCGGCCCGAGCTCCTCGGCGAGCGCCTGGAGCAGCACGGCCCGACGCGCGGCATTGGTCCTGCGGATGCTCCGGACATGGCGCTCATAAGCGCCCTCGCTCAGGAGTTCGGCCAGTGCTTCCTGCTCGAGCAGCGGCGTGTGCCGGTCGGTCAGGCGCTTCGCCTCGACAAAGGCGGGGGCGAGCGATGGCGGGACGACGAGATAGCCGAGGCGCAGCGCCGGCGAGAGCGTCTTGGAGAATGTCCCGACATAGATCACCGCCTCCGGGTCAAGCGTTTGCAAGGGCGGGATCGGCGCGACGTCATGCCGATACTCGCCGTCGTAATCATCCTCGATGATCGTGGCGCCGGTCTCTGTCGCCCAGGCCAGCAGCGCGCGCCTGCGCGTCGCCGAGAGAACGCTGCCGAGCGGAAACTGGTGCGAGGGCGTGACATAGGCGAGCCGTGCCGGGGGCAGGGCATCGGTCATGAGCCCGTCCCTGTCGACCGGAACGGGGCGGGCGACGCCGCCGGCTGCCGCGAAGGCGTGGCGGGCGAGCAGGTAGCCGGGGTTTTCGATCACGAAGGCGTCGCCGGGGTCGAGCAGCAGCCGCGCGCAGAGATCGAGCCCCTGCTGCGAGCCGCTGACGATGATGATCTGCTGCGCCGAGCAGGTGATGCCGCGGGCCCGCCAGAGATAGCCCTGCAGCGCAGCGCGAAGCGCGGGCGCTCCTTGCGGGTCGCCGTAGCGCAGCCGCTTCTTGCGTTGCAGGCTGACCCTGTTCACGGCCCGGCGCCAGGCGAGCACGGGAAAATCGGCGCCGGAAAGGTCGCCATAGCGAAAATCCGCGATCTGGGCCGGCTGCATCGCGGCCGGTCGGGGCAGGGCGAGCAAGCGCTGCGCGAAGCCTGAGAGATGCCGCGGCGGGGAGGCCTGTGACGGCGCGGGCACCGCCGCGCCAAGTCCCTTGGCCACGATCGGCCGCGCGCCGGCCCGGCTGATCAGGTAGCCCTCGGCGATCAGCTGGCCATAGGCGACCGTGACCGTCGTGCGCGACGCGCCCCATTCGGACGCAAAAGTCCGCGTCGACGGCAAGCGGTCGCCCGGCTGGTAGGCGCCGGCATGGATCTGCTCCTTGATTGCCGCGATGATCCGGCGCGCGACGCCATCAGTGAACTGGACCACATCAAATCCTTGGAACTGGCCGTTTCCAGAAAGCCAGATTGGGCGCATCTCTGCCGCCGACACAAGGAGTTCCAGAGATGTATACCCCGCCCGCCTTCCGCGACGACGACAGGGACAGCCTGCGGGCGACGATCCGCGCCGCCAGGCTCGCCACGCTCGTCACGGCCACAGCCGACGGCGTGCTGGCGACGCCCCTGCCGCTCATTCTCGATGAGAGCGAGGGCGAGCACGGCGTGCTCTATGGCCATCTTGCCAGGGCCAACGGCCAGGGCCGGGTCGCGGCGCTGGGCGAGGCGCTGGCGATCTTCATGGGCCCGGATGCCTATGTCACGCCCTCCTGGTACGAGACGAAGCAGGAGACCGGCAAGGTCGTGCCGACCTGGAACTATGTCGCGGTCCATGCCTACGGCCCGGTCGAGTTCTTCGACGATGCTACGCGCCTTCTCGCGGTCGTGACCCGCCTGACCAATCTCTACGAGGGCGAGCGCGCCAAGCCCTGGGCGGTGTCGGATGCTCCGCCCGATTTCGTGCAGGCGCAGCTGCGCGGCATCATTGGCCTGCGCCTGCCGATCACGAGGCTGGAGGGCAAGCGCAAGCTCAGCCAGAACCGCAGCCCGGCCGACCGCGCCAATGTCGCGGCTGGCCTGGCGGCAAGCGAGCGCGCCACGGACCGCGAGATCGCCGCGCTGATCCCGCTCTGAGGGGCGCCAGGCACGGCTTACGGCCCGAATTCGGGTACGCTGCTAGAGTGAAACGGACGCTTGGTACCCGCCCGAAATCGTCCTCACAGCGCGGGGAAGAGCGGTGCGGCCCTGCCCGATTGCGGACGTTCGGAAGGTCAAGGGCGGGTGGTCAGCGGATCATCGGGCCCGTCAAAGCGATCTCCAACATTCCCGCTGGTGCGGAGCGAGTTCACGAACCGGAAAACGCGTCTCGCGGCCGGCACCCGGATGCCGCAGATCAAGGACAATCTCGAAACTCGGCTCCTGCTGCTCCGCCGTCGGCTTGAAGAAAAACAGGCTGCCATCGGCATCGTTCGGGTCAGCCGGGGACGCGTTCGCCTGGAGACGGACGGATCGCTCGGACTCGATGCCGCACGGGAGTGACCTGATTGGCCTGAATGCGGCCTTATCCGCGGCGGCCAGGGCCCTTCACCTCGCGGCAAAAATTCCGTCCTATGACCTTGCGGAAGAGGTGCGCGGAATCCGCCGTCGCGCTTCAATGCTTGACAGAAGCAATGCCAGCCGGAGTGAACGGGAATGCTGCCACGCGGTGAATATGTCGCCTTGCCGGAAGAACACCCGACCGCGAACGAAACGATCGAGAAGATCGACATACCCCTGGGGCGGCCGATCGAGATCTCGGGCCATATCAAGGCTGCCGACACCATCAACTATCTCTTTCCGGCCGTGTCCTACGACACGGTGTGGATTTCCCTTTCGGCCAGCAGCAAGCGCTGCGCCTTCAACGTCTACAGCCCGGATGGCGAGGCCATCTATAATGGTTGGGCTGACGGGCCCGAATGGGGTGACAACCTCCATCGCACAGGCGAATTCCGGATCGAGGTCTATATCGGCTTCAAATCCGAGCGTGGCGAAGAGGCGTCCTTCACGCTGCGGATAGAGCGATCCGACGACTGAACACCTGCTCCGGCAGCCGGCGGCCGTTGCACCACTTGCCAAGCGAAACCCGCGCGGGAGGGCCGCGCGCGTCCGCTCGTGGGGGAGAATCCAACGCCTGGTAGCCGCCGCGACCGTTCTTCTCGCTCGCGGAAGGTCAGAGGCCTTACCCTTCGGCAGACGTTCCGCAGGTCGCAGGAGGGGGGCTTCCAGAGGTCGTGCGCATCGACACGGCCAGGCCCGGATCGCACCCGGAAGTGGAATTTGAGACCGTACCCGGACGCAGGCGTAAGCGGCTGGGCTGCCTGGCGTCCTGACCGGCCCAGTTCGGCCCTCCGTTCGTATGACTGGCCGGAGGCGGCTTTTGTCAGGAGACGTATCGCCCCCTTTGCATAGGCGGGGCCTCCGAGCTTACGTTCGGTGGCTGTGTCAATGCAGGCTGGTTCAATGCACGCGAACGACCAGAATGCCGGTGGGCTCCGCTTTGACGTCGTCGCGGGGCTTACGGCGGCCGCCGTCGTGCTGCCCAAGGCCATGGCATACGCCACTGTGGCGGGCCTGCCGGTGCAGGTTGGCCTCTACACCTCGCTTGTGCCAATGGCCGTCTACGGATTGCTCGGCTCCTCCTGCGTGCTCAGCGTCAGTTCCACCACCACGCTTGCAATCCTGACTGGCGCCCAGCTCGGTTCAGTCGTCCCGGACGGCGACCCGGCCAAGCTGCTCACGGCGACGGCGACGCTGACGGCCCTGGTTGGCGTCTTGTTGCTGCTCGCCAGGGTCCTGCGCCTGGGCTTCGTCGCCAATTTCATCTCGGCGCCGGTACTCACCGGCTTCAAGGCCGGCATCGGCCTCGTCATCCTGCTGGACCAGGCCCCCAAGCTCTTCGGAGTGCACATCACAAAACAGTCCTTCTTTGCAGACGTTCTGAGCGTCGTGCGCGCGCTTCCGGAGACGTCGCTGCTCACTGCCGCAGTGGCGGCGGCGACCGCGATCGTCCTGATCGGGATGGAGCGTCTCAAGCCGCATTCACCCGCCCCCCTCATCGCAGTGGCCGCCGCCATCGCAGCGTCATGGATCTTTCACCTGCGCGCGCAGGGTGTCTCGACCGTAGGGCATATACCGCAGGGCCTTCCGTCAGTGACGCTCCCCGATCTTGCGTTGGTGCAGCAACTGCTGCCGGGAGCGCTCGGGATTGCCCTGATGAGTTTCACCGAAACCATTGCGGCAGGCCGAGCTTTCGTTCGTCCTCGCGATCCTCCGATCGATGCCAATCGCGAGTTGGTGGCGACAGGCGCAGCCAACATTGCCGGCTCCTTGCTCGGCGCGATGCCGGGCGGCGGCGGCACGTCGCAAACGGGCGTTGTTCGCGCAGCGGGCGGGCGAACCCAGGCGGCCTCGCTGGTGACAGCGGCTGCGGCCCTTGCAACCATGCTCCTGTTCGCGCCTTTGCTCGGGCTCCTGCCGAATGCCACGCTGGCAGCCATCGTCATCGTCTACTCCATTCCGCTCATCCAGCCGGCGGAGTTCAACGCCATTCGCAAGGTGCGCAGGATGGAGTTCCGCTGGGCGATCGTCGCAACCATTGGCGTCCTGATCTTTGGAACCCTTCAGGGCATTGTCATCGCAATCATCCTGTCCCTGATTGGACTAGCCAGCCAGACTTTCCATCCCCACGTTGCGGTCATCGGCCGCCAGCGTGGATCGGATCTGCTCCGCCCTCTCGATCCTGAAAACCCTGATGACGAAACCTTCGAGGGGTTGTTGATCGTGCGGCCTGAAGGGCGGCTCTTCTTCGTCAATGCCCAGGATGTGGCTGACCAGATCTCCGTTCTTGTTGGTCAGCATAAGCCGCGGGTCCTCGCGCTCGACCTCAGCCGAATTGCAGACATCGAGTACTCGGCCCTCCAGATGCTGCTGGAAGGCGAGAAGCGCATGACAGAACGGGGTATCACGGTCTGGTTCGTGGACCTCAATCCTGGTCCGCTTGAGGTCATTCGCCATGCAGGTCTGGACACATTGCTCGGCCCGGACCGGTTACTCTCCAGCACACGCGCTGCCATCGAACGCTACACGGCGTTGAACGCGCTATCCGCAAACGCAACCGGATTGGGTCCTGACCAGAAAACGTGAGAGGCCGATTTCCAACTGGCTTTGTTGAGATACCATCCTGAACCTGCACCTGTTCCGATGATGCAATCCATCGGGACACGGAGCCAGTTGAGAAAGGCGCATTCAACGGCCGGCGATCGGAGGATTTTGAATGACCAGTTCAAACGATGTGCAGAGGACAATCATCCGCAACAAGCTCCTCGGCCGGTGGGCCGCTGAGAAATTGGCACTCACGGGCCGGGATGCCGATGCCTATGCAGACGACCTCGCCAGGGGCACGGTCGATCCCGAACGCAGTGACGTGTTCAGCAAGATCCGCGAGGACTTTGACGCCGCGGGCGTGGCCCAATCGGACGAGCAAATCCTGCGCGTCATGACCGAATTCATGCTCAAAGCCGGGAACGTCATGCCGACGACGCGGGGAGGTTCGGGCGATGCCGCAGCGGTGATGCTCGCGCGCAATCTCCTGTCGCGCTGAGGCCGGCTGTCGATTGCACGTATAGAGCGCTACCGGATGCGAGCGAGGTGAACGGAAGGGCGTGCCGACTGCGGGCCACTGAGCGCTTATGGCCAGGGCCAGCGAGATCCGTCAGGCGTTTCGGCATGGGCCGGCGCGGGTGCTTCAAAACGAAAGCAGCCCGACCAATGCCCCTCCCAGAACCAGCAGCGCCGGATTGACCTTGTATTGCAGAAGCATCAGGAGGACTCCGACAGCGATCGCTGCGGTCTCGAGCCCGAAGATCGCGCCCTTCGCCATGGTGAAGCATCCGGCCAGAAGTAGCCCGATCGAGACCGGCGCAAGTCCCTGCTGGATGGACCTCCGCCAGGGCCAGTTTTCGAGTTTCGCCCACCCGCGCCCGACGACGAAGGTGAGGAGGGAAGTCGGGCCGAAGAAGGCAAGGACCACCAGGATGGCCCCGAGTGGGCCGGCGGCCCAATCCCCGATGGGAACGATCATCATCATGTTGGGGCCGGGGGCCAATTGTCCCACGCTGTAGAGATGGACCAGCTGCGGGAAGGTGAGCCAGGCATGGACATCGACGGTCAGGTCCTTCAGCTCGGGAAAGGCGGCCATGCCGCCGCCGACCGTCAGGAGCGACAGATACGCAAACACGCGAAGGAGCGCCGGAATCTGGTTCATCGCGTCTCTCCATCTCTCCGGTCGCCCGAGGGCCGATGCCAGAGCACCGCCAGCAGGCCGACACCGATCAGCGCCCATGGCACCGGGATGTGAAGGCGGTTGACGGCAATCACGGTCAGGGCGACGAAGACGAAATCGATCCGCTGAACCAGCGACGTCCTGCCGAGCTGCACCACGGTGGAGAGCACCAGCCCGACCGACGCGGCGGCGACGCCCTTCAGCGCGGACGTGGCCCAGGCATGGTCGCCATGGGCCCGGTAGACGATTCCGACGATGAACATCAGGATGCCGCCAGGCAGGCAGATCCCGACCACGGCGGCGATGGCACCCCCGATTCCGCGCAGCTTTTGCCCCACCAGAATAGCCATGTTGGTGGCATTCAGGCCGGGCAGGGTCTGGCTGATCGACAGGAGCTCGACGAACTCCTTGTCGCCGAGCCATTTTCGCCGGGTGACGAGATGCTCGCGGAGATAGGGCACGACACCGCCGAAGCTG
Organism: Bosea sp. BIWAKO-01; assembly: GCF_001748145.1. Taxonomy (NCBI): domain Bacteria; kingdom Pseudomonadati; phylum Pseudomonadota; class Alphaproteobacteria; order Hyphomicrobiales; family Alloboseaceae; genus Allobosea; species Allobosea sp. BIWAKO-01. The sequence continues at coordinate 6,102,081 of NZ_BCQA01000001.1, read as the reverse complement.
GTCGCACCGATGATCAGGAACGCCCAAAATATCGCGCCGAGCGAAACGACGCCCACGGCTGGGGCCGTGCCCTCAGGCTGCGATACCGGCTTTGCGACCATTTCGCTCATGGCCAACCTCACTCATGACTTTGTGGGCCGGCCCCTCGGAGCCGGTAGACCATCGCAGTCTTGGTCACGCCGAGAGCCAGCCAGTCCTCGACCTCTTCCTGCAACGCAAGATAGAATTCGGCCGCGCGCTTCTTCTGATGCTTGGCAACGTCTTCCTTGCGGTCGAACTTGAGCTGAAACGCAAACTCCCCGACGAGCGGCAGGTGTTCGCCACGGGTGCGCCAAAGGCCGATGTCGCATTTGCCGACCAGGCCCTTGCCGAAATCGAGCAGGCCGAGCGGTAGCAGCACCTCCTCGACAATGCCTTCGTTCACGAGCTTGATCTGCTCGTCGGCAGCGCGATCCAGCGTCTCCAGGGCCGGGAAGACCCGGCCCAGCGTCGCCATCGATGTCCTGTCCTGTTCATGGGCCTGGCTCAGGCCGAACTGGCAATTATGGGAGTAGAGAATGCGGTAGCCGCCGACCTTGTCCTTCAGCGGCAGCGCCTCCGCCTTGAACTTGATGCGGTGGTCGCCGGCAATCTTCGGACGCATGTCCAACGCGGCCGCCTGCTTCTCGTCCGGGTGCCGGAACTTGAACACGATCTCTGGATCGCCGACCGCGAAACCGTCGACATAGCTGACCCGCCGCCGCAGGATGAAGGCATTGCTGTAGAGTGCGAAATCGGGGGTATCGAGAAAGATGATCTCCCGGATCTGGGGGGCGAGATCGGCCTCCTCGCTCTTGGTGAAGCCGACACCGACCTGCTTTGCCGTGCGCCGCACGATCTTGCCGAACTCGCGAAAGCTGTCGACGGACGTGAACCGGTCCGGCTTGAGGATCAGCTTCGCCTCGAGATACTGCACGCGGTCGAATGGCTTGCTGTCGGCGTAGGCCTGCTGCGGCCCGGGCGTTCCGTCCTCGGGCTGGTCGACCGTCTTGGCGGCGCCTTTGTCCCTCTTCTCTGTCTTGTCGACCATGATCGGCTCCTGTTGGCAAAGAGCTCCTCGGCGTGGTGCGAGGACGACGACTGGAAGCGTGTGTCGCTACGGTTCCGTGGCGTTCCCCGCGGAGGCCCCGAAGAGCAGGGCGTTCATCCGGCCGGGGCCGAGCACCCGGCTGAAATTCCTGAAGGCGAAATAGGGGATCAGCGCGAAGAACAGGATCACCGCGACGCAGACCAGCCCGATGAAGCCGCCGCCGCCGATCGCGGGCACGCTGGCGCGCACGGTTTCGCCCTTGATCAGCCCGACGATCATGTCCTCGATCACGTGGAAGACGATGAAGAGGGCGGTGAAGAGCAGGGAGCCGTGAAGGATCGGCAGGATCAGCGGGCGTCGCTCCAGCCAGCGCCCGAGGTTCAGGTCTTCGGCCACCAGCATCACTTTCGCCAGGACGAGCGCGTTGAACAGGGCAAAGCCCTGCCCGGAAAAACCGATCCCCCTTTGATCAAGGATGATGCGCTCGTTGAGGACGAACAGGCCGAGCAGGACCCAGAGGTAGAGAAACAACACGAGGAACCGGCGCAGCTCGTCGAGCGCTCGCTGCTTCAGGCTGTGCGCGGGACGGCCGCCGGGATGGATGCCCTGCGCGGAGATCGATGGTTCTGGCTGCCTCGGGTCGAGATTGGTCATGGCCGGAACTCTGATTTCAGGTCGTCGAACGCTCCGCGAGTTCCTCCGCGAGGATCGGCACGGCGAGGTTGCAGGCCTGCACGCCCTGCGCCACGCAGAGCTTCAGAACCTCCATGATCTCTTCGACCGACGCCCCGAGCTTCAGCGCGGCCCGGATGTGCCGGCGCGTGCCCGGCGCGTACATATGCGTAAAGGACACGTCGAAGGCGATCGAGAGAAGCTCGACCAGCCTTGGCTCCATGAGCCCGCTGCCGTAGATATCGGCGCCTGCGGCCATGAACGCGTCGGTCCAGACCGGATCGAGCTCAAAAAACGGGTTCCAGGCCTCGTTCCATTGCCCGAGCGCGCGGATCTTGTCGCAGGCTGGCGTCGGCGTCGCCGCCCCGCGCCGCATTGCGGGCTTCACGCCGGCGTTCCCGGCTTCCTCGAGCAGGATGGGCGCGCCGAGGCTGCAGCTATGGATCGACAGGAGCGACGCCATCTTCACGACGGTCAGGATTTCGTCGCGGCTCGCCCCGGCTGCGAGCGCGGCGCGGATATGGCGCCGCGTCCCCTCCGGGTTGAGGTTCGTGCAGGCGGCGTTCAAGGCGACGCCGATCAGCTCGACGGTCTTGCGGGGAAGGACGCCCGACCTCCATGGATTCGTGGCCATTCTCCTGGACGCCTCGGCCCAGCCGGGGTCCCATCGCCGCAATCGTGCGAAGGCCTGCCCCCAGGGCCCGGCCTCGCGCGACCGATTAAGGGTTTCGGACATGGTCATGCTCCGGACAAGCGGTTCATCAGTCCGGCTCCGGTGGCGGAAACGCCAGCGCATCCGGCTGCCATATCGCAAAGAGGTTGCCGGCGGGGTCGGCGAGCACAGCATACCAGGCCGTCCGGGGAACCGCCGTCTTCTCCCGCAGGATCGTCGCGCCCATGCGTTCCGCGGTCGCGATCGTCTCGTCGAGCGAGGCGACATTGACATAGTGCAGCCAGGCGCGCGGCTCCAGGCCAGGCGGCCGCGCCAAGCCGCCGATGGCATGGCCATTCCGGGGCTCGCCGGCATCCTTGGCCTCGCCGGCATCCTGGGCCTCATCAGGATGGATCCGCCAGTAATCGACGCCTTCGGCGCGCTCGATCCGCCAGCCGAAGATCGCGCCGTAGAAGGCCGCAAGGTCTTCCGGCTGGTCGCCATAGATTTCGAAATGGGTTGCACGACCTGACACGTTCAGCTCCCGAATGACTGGCAAGAGCGGCCGGAACGAGGGGGGGGGCCCCGCCGGGAAGGACGGGGCCACGACGCAAGGGTCTAGGCTCTCGCGGCGGCGGTTGCAGCCGCGGCCAGAGCCGCTGCCGCAGGCGGGACCATGCAATAGGCCATGGGATGGGAATCCCCGGCTGTCTTGGCGATCGTCTTCCGGCCATCGGTCTCCCAGACCAGGAATCCGGGCTGGCCGTCCGCACGGTTCGGGGGCAGGCCGAGATGGTGCAGCGTCTCCTCGACGCTGTCGTACCAGACGCCGATCTTCATGATCGCGCGCGCTTCTTCGGCCGTCGCGACCTTGCGCCCGAACTCCCGGGACAGGCGCACCGCGCCTTCGATCTGCTGCACGGTGGTCCGGCGCTTCTTGTCCGGCCCCCACAGATTGTCCTCGTTGCCGACGCGCACATGCTGGCCAAGAACGATCGCCATCGCAGACAGCGAGATCAGCCCCCGCATGCTCGACCAGAATGTCGCTACGGCGCCCTGCGGCACGCGGCGAACCATATCCATCCAGTCGAACGGGTTCCGGCCAAGCGTGCCGCCGCCATAGCCGGCAATGGCGAGGTTCATCGGGCCCTTATAGACACCCGCGCGGATCAGCCGCTCGATGAGCTCGAGCTGATGGACATGGCCCGGAACGAAATAGGGCTGGATGCGATTCTTGCTCAGCCGCTTCAGGTGCTCGAGATAGAAGGCCGGTCCGGCATCGACCCACATGCCGGCCCAGGCGGCCTGGACCTTGGCGTCGTTTTCAAGATGGGTGCCCTTGATGTCGTCCGCAGACAACATCGACATGATGTCCCACTGGCCGGTCCCGACCGCGACGGTCACGCAATCCGGCTTCGGATCGAGCTCCGTCAGCATGTGCCGCGTGTCGTAGTCCAGCCATTTCGCCTTGGCGTCGGCCGATTTAGGCGAGAACGAGATCGATCCGCCCACCTGCAGGATCATCTTCGGCACGGCCTGCCTGAGCCGCCCGATGAAATAGTTGTACTGCTCGAAATCCACGGAGCCATGGCCCGTGGCGGGGTCGCGCACATGCACATGCAGCACGGTCGCGCCGGCATTGTAGCAATCCACCGCGGCTTGAACCTGCTCATCCCAGGTCACCGGGATGTCGGCGTCGCCCGGCAACCATTGCGGGCCGAATGGCGCTGCCGTGATGATCAGAGGCGCCATGTTCTCGGGAAGGATCGAGTCGTCTGTGTAATACATGGATTCCGCGCTCCCGTGCTGATGGAGCCGGCGGGTTTCGCCGGGCTCTCCCTTCTTCTTCGTCGGTCTTGCAAGGGTGCTGCGGGCGCGCCTTCGCCCGGATGCAAGATGTCATCTAAGAATTGAACGGTTGAGCCTGAAATAGATTTGTCGATATGGTCGATACTGTTCGATTGCGACCGACGTTATCCTGACGAATATTTGCGTTGACTCAGTCGACTGAAATTCACGACGACTCTTCTCAGGGGCGCGGCTGCAATCGGCGCGGACGAGAGTGTGCCGGGCTATTGGCGGCATACATCTCCAGGCAGGCAAGCAGTTCGACATAGCTCGGCGACCCGGCGATCCGTGTCTGTTCCGCGCAGATCTGGCGTTGCTGGCCATCGGCCGCTGCCCAGGTGGCAGGGAGCTGCGCCTGTGCGCCCGTCTCGTCCTGCACGCACCCGGCATAGGGATCGGTATCTTCAGCGCTCAGTGCCCGGGCCTGCCGGCAGCTCTTCTCAATGTCGATGCGCGGGATCTCCTGGGCAATAGCGGCCGAATACCAGAGCGCGGCTGCGACAAGTCCGAATTCCAACCAGGCGAGCCTCATGATGGCCTCCTATCGGTATGGCGGTCGCTCGAGCGCGGCCCTGATTTCCTCGGCCAGATCCGCCACCAGTGCGCGATACTCGCTGCATCGCGCCTCCCGGTCCGATGACGGCGAACAATCCCATCCGTTCAGGGCAACCTCTGCGTCGAAGAGATCGGCGCAAAGGGCCCGAAAATTCTCGTCCGCGCCGGCGAGCTCCGCGATGGCCCGTGATTGGTCCGGAAACCGGGCAATGGCAGCAAGCAGGCTCTGGTCCATGGCACTCACCCGGTGTGAGGGTGCGGAGTTAATGCCTTTCGTCGAACGAGGTTTGCCGATCGAGGGGTAACAGGGAAGTTGGATACGGTAGCAGAACGGCTGTTACCCCCTCTCGCGAGGGCAGGACAGGCGAGGGCAGGCGAGGGCAGGACAGGCGAGGGGAGGACAAGCGAGGCGAGGGCGGGCGGGAGAGCCTGGATTCTGCCGGTCGTCGGGAGGCCGTTCCGGCGCCGCATGCGGCTCGGCCCGGCAATGTCCCGGGCGCATAAACGCTGTCGGAGAGCGGTGAATTACGCGATGCGCTCCGGGTGCCCCTGCCGGCACCGCTGCGATCGCCCTCACGCTACCGAAGCCGTCAGGCGGGCTCGCTACACCGGCGCGGAAGACGGCATCGGGCTGCGCGCGCCAGGGGAACCCAGCACGGCCCGGCGTGCCGTTATCGAATAGCGGGCGTGGTTGATCGCGAGAACCATCGTGGAATGGTCCTCGGAATGGCCGGCGGACGCGACGGCCTCCTCGATCAGGTGATGAAGCGAGCGATTGAGCCCCTCCAGGGTCTCGGCATCGGCTTCCTGGGCCTGGGCGGCGATCTGGATGAACTGCCCGATCCGCTTCTGCTCCTGGCGCATCCGTCCGGTCTTCGCACGCCCCATGATGACTGTTGCGATCGAGCCCAGGATGCTGAGGACGGCGGCCGCCAGATAAAAATAGCCCTGCAGGGCATCGAAGAAGCTCTGTTCGCCGTTGCTGAGATAGTTGGCGACGCCGGGATGGATCGGCAGGACCGGGTTCTTTGCGTCGGGGTCCGGGGCTTCGATCTGGCTTGCCAGGGGCGTGAGCGCCGTCAGCTTGGTTTTCGACGTGAACAGGGTCCGGCCGACCGCTCCGGCGACGAGATTGAGCATGGTGTCGGGCGCAACCAGCCGATAGGTCACGGAAAGCGTGGTGACCGTGTCGTCGGGGGTCGCCGGGCGAGACCTGAAGGCACCTTCGGGCACATCATAGGACTCGAACGCCGGAAAGCGCCGATTGAAGGCATCCGCATCGGAAAATGCCAGGATCGTCGGCGTCCCCGACGTGCCCTTGGCCATGGCCGAGACCGCGCCGACGACTTCGCCGGGCCCGACCGGCCCCACGGCCAGGATCGCGGCGACATGGTGCTGGCGGACCGCCGCGACCATGTCGTCGGGCAGGAGGAACAGCCGCTTCACCTCATGCGGCGCGACATTGTAGTAACCCAGGATGACATCGAGCAACGCGGCGTTGACATCCTGCAGGCGCCCTTGCGGAATGGCGATCGTCTTGCCGGCAAGCTTGCCGATGCTGTCGATCGGCGATTTCGGCGGCAGCACGAAGGCGACGACATCGCGGCGCAGGATCGCGATGGTCTGGCCATTGGTCGGTGGCGACACGTCGCTGCGGATCAGGGCGAGATCGGCCGTGCCGGTCTCGAGCGCCTTTGAGCTGGCGGCCAGGTCGTTGACCTGAACCGGTTGCAGCCTGACGCGCGGATGATCCTGGGCGACCTCGGTGATCAGCGCGCCGATCAGGCGCTGGGCGTCCGTGCCGAAGGGGCCCGTCGTCACCCGCAAGGTCGCGTGCGGTGACCAGTAATGGATGGCGGCCGCCAGAGCGGCGACGACGAGGAGAGCCCCTGCCCAAAGGGCAAATCGCATCATCGTGTTCCCCGTCTTCGGCCCGCCGGGCCGGCGCTATCCTCTGCTGCCGGTGCGGGCTGAGCGGGGCGCCTGAGCCTTTTGGGGCAGCGCATCTCACTCATTTCAGAAGGATTTCGCTGTTTCGAATACTCACGCGCCGGAGCAGCGCCCCGCGCCGCGACAGATACAATCTTGTCATCTTCATTGCCTGGCGGAAATGTTGCCAGTATTTTACGGTTTCGAATAGTCCGATACGGTCCCGGCCTCACTCCGAATTCATCCTGCGAGGGTCGTCATGGCAGATGCGGGAGTCGAGTTGACGGCTGCCGAGGCCGACGCGCCCTCTGCGAGCGAGGTCCTGGCGCAGCTCGACAGGATCCTGTCGCACCCGGAGTTCTCCCGCTCGGCGCGCGGCTGCGAATTCCTGCGCTACATCGTCGAAGAGGCCCTCGCCGGGCGGGCCGACCGCATCAAGGCCTACTCGGTTGCGCTGGCGGTGTTCGGCCGTGGCGAGACCTTCGATCCGCAAGCCGACCCGCTGGTACGGATCGAGGCGGGCAGGCTGCGCCGGGCCGTGGAACGCTATTACCTCGTCGCCGGCCAATTGGACCCGTGCATCATTTCCATCCCGAAGGGAGGATATGTGCCGCGGTTCGAACGGAACATCCTGCACGCCGCAGGGGCATCCGCGCCGGCCGCTGCGCCCGCTGAACGTCCGGTCGCGGCGCCGGCTCCCCGGCGATGGCTTGCCCGGCTCGGCGCTGGCGCGGCTGTCCTGGCTGTGGCGCTCGGCGGCCTCGCCCTGTGGCAAGGCCTGCCCGGCCCGTTCAGGCGTGCCATTCCTGAACCGGCGGCGCCGACCCTGGTCGTCATGCCGTTCGTGAATCTGGGCGATATGCCCGAAGCGAAGATCTATGCCGACGGATTGACCGAGGAGGTCGTGAGCCAGCTTGCCCGCTTCAGGGAACTCTCCGTGCTTGGACGCGAGACCTCACGGAGCATCCGGCCGGGCGCGGATCTCGCCCGGATCCACCGGGAGCTCGGTGTCGGCTACCTCCTGGAGGGCAGCGTCCAGGCCGCAGCGAACCAGCTGCGCGTGACCGGCCGCCTGCTCGATGCGCAATCGGGCGCCGTGCTCTGGTCCCATACCTATGACAATGATCTGCGGGTTCGCGACCTCGTCACGATCCAGGACGATGTCGCACAGAAGGTCGCGACCGCCGTGGCGCAGCCCTATGGCATCATCTTCCGGGCCGGCGAGAGACGCGCCGGCTCCACGCCGCCCGATGATCTCGAGGCCTATGCCTGCACGTTGCGGTTCTACACCTATCGCTCCGCACCCTCGGCCGAGAGCCATGCGGCGATCCGCACCTGCCTCGAGCGCGCGGTCGCGACCTTTTCAAACTACGCGACCGCCTGGGCGATGCTGTCGATCCTGTATCTCGACGAGGATCGGTTCGAGTTCAATCCAAAGGGCGGCCCTCCGACCGCGATCCAGCGTTCCATCGAAGCCGCCCGCCGCGCGATCCGGCTCGATCCGGAGAATGTGCGCGCGCTCCAGGCGCTGATGATGGCCTTGTTCTTCTCGCAAAGGCCGGCGGAAGCGCTCGAGATCGGCGAACGGGCGGTGGCCTTGAACCCGAACGACACCGAGCTGCTCGCCGAATTCGGCATTCGCGTCGGCCAGGTCGGGGCCTGGGCGCGTGGCACCGCATTGCTGGAGCAGGCGCTCGCCCGCAACCCCGCGCACACTGATTTCTACAATGGAGCACTGGCGATTCACGCCTATATGCAGCGCGACTATCGCCGCGCCGAAGCCCTGATCAGCCAGGTCGATCTGGAGAAGTTCCCGCTCTACCATTTCATTGCCGCCATCATCTATGCCCAGCTCGACATGAAGCCGGAGACGGCGCAGGAGCGGGACCAGTTTCTGCGGATGCGGCCACGCTTCTTCGACAACTGGGATCAGGAGGCGGCCAAGCGCAATTACCGGCGCGAAGACGCCATCCATCTCGCGGACGGCGCGCGCAAGGCCGGCTTCCCCGTGCCGGACAGGACGGCGGCGGAAGCGGCTCCGACGGCGGATCTCCCGCAGCGCTGAACGCGGCTCTGTCGAGCCCACGACGACGTCGCAAGACTTTCGGCGGTTCCGATCGCGAAACGGGCGCCTCGTCGGCAACCCGACGCTCAGGACCACATCGGGCCATTCCTGCCAGTCACAATGACGCTTCAGGCGGCCGAGCCATCACGCTCGAGCAGTCAACGGGCGAAGGGATGCGGGCTTTCCCTCAAATGTAGAAAAAGGTCGTCAGCCAAATGTCAGCTTCATCGGCGTAGGGTCCGCCCGCTGTGGCATCTGGAACGCCACAACATCCTTGTAGTGGAGCGGTCTCCATACCGCTGTGCGGTCACCCAAGTCGAATTTGATCTTGGATGGAAATGACACCCTGTTTCGGGTGGGGCTGTCGATCGGCCAAAATTCCAGGGAGGATTACCATGTCTCCTCAACGTTATTTACCGTTTCTTTCTGTATCTCGGGCGATGATGCTTGCCGCCCTGCCGCTTAGTCTGGCGGCAGGCGGAGCCAATGCCGCATCGTCGGCCGGGTGCGAGGGGGGCGGGTTCTCGGTGCTCGGACGCACCCAGAATGCCACGATCCCCGCCAGCGCCCTTGGCACGAGTTTTCGCGTACAGGGCAAATATGCCCAGTTCGATGTCGACGCGGCGACCCTGGGCATTCGCAACTTCACGATGACCGGCGCGCCAAACCCGCTCGACATCACGGGCGGAGTGCCGACGCCAGTCTTCGCCAGCAAGCTCCCCGACCATCGCGGGCTGACACTGACAAGCTCACTCACCGTTGAGATCAAGGAAACCGAGATCGAGATCGGCCGCACGGGCAGCAACCTTGCCATGAAGATCCAGGCCAAGGACTGCGCCAATGGCGGCATCTTCCAGATGGAGGTGGAGCGCCAGGACGGCACGCCGACGCTGTTCACACACATCCTGGCGGAGGGACCCAACCCCCAACTGAAGGCGTTCTATTTCGACAATCGCAACTTCCGGAACCGGGAAGGCGACGAGGTTCCCTACAAGGACATCACGGTCATCGTCCCGGCCCGCGTCAATTTCGGCAATGACTTTTCCCGCAAGTTCGTCGGCAGGGACAGCCCACAGGTTGCCACGCGCCGGGCGGAGCCGGGCTGCGTGAACGAGATCGCCACCCGCGTTCCCAACAGCCCCGCGACCGTGCGTCATTGCGGCGGCGTCTCCCGCTGGGACGTGGCGAGTGGCGGCCGCATGGGCCAGGTGATGGGCGAGGATGCGGTCGAGGTCGCTCCGCCAGCCACGGAATGCGTCCAGAATTGCCAGGCGCAGAACCGGGTTCGCGGCCGGTCAACGGTCCTTGGCTTCCCCTTCCCGGTGAATGGGGCAGACCGACTCCAGCCGCGCTTCCCGCCACAGTCGACCGCCTCGTTGGGATCTGTCGCGAGCAATCCCCGATGAGCACCGCTTCGAACCTAACAGGGCCGCTCGGTGACAGACTCAGCGTCCGGGAGGAGCAGATCGTCAGGCTCCTGCTGCGCGGGAAGCGGAACAGCGAGATCGCCGACGAGTTGTCGCTCAGCGCCAAGACCGTCAAGGGCTACATGACCACCCTGATGGCCAAGCTGAATGTGCGCAATCGCCTGGAAGTGGTCCTTGCGGCGCTGACTTCAACAGCCGATCGAGCGCCACAAGCCGATGAGCGTGCCCCTGCACCCGTAGGGCTCCGCTCCTCTCACCGGTTGCGCTGTCGGCTCAGGAAAGGTTGAGCCGCGTGGCGTAATCCGCCGGTCGGCCTCCCAGTCGGCCGGTGCCTTTGCGGTGGTACACTCGCTTCTGGCGTTTCGGTCAGGTGGGGCCTCAAGCGTCGGCGGAGAACCTTTCGCGTAGCGCAGCACCAGATGCCGTTGCGCTCTCAAGGTCGAGGCCAACTCGGCCGGCGCCTGATTTTCCGAAGTCTCGTGTCCTGCGCGCACACAGAAGGCACAAGCTGTATCTTCGCTAGGGTTCAAGCATATCGAGCACCGGGCAATGCGCCGTTGGCTCGCTCGTGCAACGTGAGATCGTCGCGTCGAGAATACTCTCAAGCCTGGCGAGGTCGGCGATCTTGCTACGCACCTGCATCAAGTGCTTGAGCGCGATTTCCTTCACCTGCGCGCAAGCGGTGTGTTCCGGGTTGGTCAAGGCCAACAGCGCGCGAACATCCTCGATGGTGAAGCCCAGTTCGCGCGCCCGCCGAATGAAGGCAAGCCGTTTGGTATGGGCTTCATCATAGGAGCGGTGACCGCCTCGCGTGCGGGGTGGCTCAGGCATGAGCCCAATGTTTTCGTAGTAGCGGATCGTTTCGAGATTCACGCCGGCGGCTTTGGCTAGCTGGCCGGCGGTGATGCCTCGCATCGTCGTGGGCATTTTTCGCTTGATCCCGTAGTAGCTACGGGTGGCAGGGTGCCATGGATCGCGATGGAGGACTACCTTGACCAGCACGAAACTCGGAGCCTCGGCCACGCCGGAGCCCCTTTCGGCTCCGTCCGCGAGGCTGCTGGCAAGTGCTGGTGCCGTCATTGGGTTTGGCGCACTTGTCGCGTCCTCGTGTTGTGTCTTGCCAATGGCCCTCGCTGGGCTCGGCGTCACGGGGGCGGTCTTCAGCGGTTTGGCATTTCTTGCTGACATGCGCCTCCCGCTGCTCGGCGGAGCAACAATCATGTTGGCCTTGGGCTGGGGGGCATTCCTCTGGCAGAGGCGCAAACCCGTTTGTGACCGTGGTGGCGCTTGCGCCACGCCCCCTGAGTCAGCGCGTACCACGACCATGCTCGGGCTTGGCTCGGTTTTCGTCGGGCTGGCGTTCGCGTGGGGGCCCTATGCCGAACCGATCCTCCTCAAACTGATGCGATAGTGCAGATGCAACTTCAATCGACAATCACGTGCCCGCACTGTGCTCATGCTGTGACGGAAACGATGCCCACCGACGCTTGCCAGTATTTCTACGAATGCAAAGGATGCGGCGCGCTCCTGAGGCCGCTGGAAGGTGATTGCTGCGTGTACTGTTCCTATGGGTCCACGCCATGCCCACCAATCCAGGCCGCCGCGTGTGGCTCTCTCGAGGCAACTGGTTGCTGCGCTCCTTCGACCTCGCCGGGGCCGAGACGGGCGCTTCCTTGAAGACTTCCGCCTTCGAACCGCGAGGCTGGCACAGGAGGCGCTTCAGAGGCGGCTCGCCGATGCGGCGGTGCGGCCGCGTCGCGGTGATGAGCCGAAACATTCGATCGCCACCGCCAACGGGCCGGGGGGCGACCTCCCAGCACAAGCCGTCGGTCAACGCCGCAACATTCACTTGAGGGGCGGTCGGCGCGATTTGGCATAGGGACGCGACGCCAACACCATGGCGCGCCATGGCGCTCAGGTCCCGTTCGGCCCGCCGCTCTTGACCTCCCATGTCAGGATGGCGAGAGCCAGATTCTCCAGCTCAACCTCAGCCATCGGGTGGCGATCGGCTGCATGGAGTTCACAGGCACGTGCACAGGCTCGGATATAGTCCGTCTCCGAACTCAGCATGACGGAGCGCCGGCTTGGATACGCTGGCGCCCGGTTTCGCCTACGGTCTGGACGTTCTTCACGCATGCCAGGCTACCTTGCGTTGTGCGTCGGCTGATCTGTGCGATGGATTGCGAAGCCAAAATCGTCAAGCAAATCGCCGAGGGGGAAGCCTGGCATCGAAGCCGCGATGATGAGCAATCCCATCATGTCGCCCCCCAAGGAACGGAGGCGATATTGCTGCTCACGGTCGCCATCTTGGATAGCGGCAAAGGTCTCAGATCTTGACCCCTCTTTAGTATGGGTCAGGGCGTGATCTCATCCATCGGCATCAGCCAGAACGGAGAGAACCGACAGCTTGTCGGTCCAGGTTCGGGGGAATGCGCCGTACACCCAGTGTCCAGCGATCGCCGCTTTGCAATGCTTCATGCACTCTTGGCGCCCGACCAGCGCATCACCTTTCCTGCCATGATCAAGCGGTTTCGACCACCATTTTTGGCAGAATAGAGCGCTCGATCGGCCGCTTCGACCAATGAAGCGTGGTTGGTCGCGGTGGCGGCATTCGGCCAGATCGTTGCGCCGCCGAGACTTGCCGTGATGCGCCAGGCGGCGACACTCCCGTCTTCAGTCTGGATTTCACGCAGTGCTTCAAGAACCCTGGTCCCGACCTGCTCACAGCCGTCAGAATCCGTGTGGGGTAGGAGAAGCGCGAACTCTTCTCCGCCATATCGTGCGGCAAGATCGGCCGGTCTCAGGGCCTGGTCCGCAAGTACGCTCGCGATCGTCCGCAGGCAGCTATCGCCCGCTTGATGTCCGAACTGGTCATTGAACATCTTGAAATGGTCGATGTCGATCATCAGCAGGGAAATAGGGATGCCTTCCCTTCGTGACCTCGCCCATTCATGCTCAAGGCGTTCATCAAAACAGCGGCGGTTGGCGAGGCCAGTCAGCCCGTCGGAAGCGGCGAGAACGGCGAGTTTCGCCTCAAGATCCTTGTGCCGCGTCATATCGCGGGAGAGAGCGACGAAACCGTCGATAAGCCCTGTGTCGGGCTTCCTGGTTGCGCGCATTGTCGTCTCGACCCAGATCTCGGACTTCTCACGATGGCGATTGCGATAGAGGATTCGCGCTTCGTCGATCTCGCCACGCTTCAGCGTTGCAAGCGTTTGCTCGACGCGGGGTCGATCCTCCTGGTGCACGCCTGCCAAAGCCGGCGTTCCCACAAGTTTCTCGGCCGCCCAACCGAGTACCCGCGCTGAGGCCGGAGATGCATAGAGAATGCGTTCGTCGAAATCGATGCGGGTCACCAGGTCGCTGGACTCTTCTGCAAGGAGGCGAAAGTCGGCCTCTTTGGCCGCGATCGCGGCGTTCAGACGCTGGCGCGTGACGAGTTGGCGGACGAGATGCACGCCAAGGAGGGCTATGAACAGCGCCAGGCCAACAACGAAGGCTATCCTGGTGATGAGCCCCTCGCGCCAGCGTGCAAGCACATCGTGCTCCGCTTGTGTTGCGAGCAGAACGAACGGAAAGCGATCACTGACCTTGTAGAAGCTCAGCCGCGGCAATCCGTCCAGGGGCGAGCGAAAGTAGTAGATTCCCGATGACGCACGAGGAAGCTGGTCGCGAATGAGCTGGGTCGCGGACATGTCGCGGCCCACGTAGCTGCCATCGCCGGCACTTCGCGCAATCAGTATTCCATCGGTGCTGAGAAGTGACACGGCCCCGCTCGGTCCAATATCGAACTGCCGATAAAACGCCGCGAAGTAGTCGACGTCGATTGTCGCAAGGACTACGCCGGCAAAGCTGCCATCACTATGATTGAAGCGGCGCGACACCGTAACGATCCATTGACCGCCCGATCGGCTCTGCACGGGGTGACCCAAAAAGGCGCGGCGGTCATCGACGTCGCGATGATGTTGGAAATAGACGCGGTCGCTATTGTTGAGTCCGGATAGGTTGATGCTTTCCGTGGTCGCAAGCCACTGGCCGGTCTCGTCGTAAACAAAGAGACCGCGGATGCGGCCGAGCGTGGATCGACGATCGTTCAGGAAGCTCTGGAGGCCCGCAACCGCAGCGGGGCCGACGCCAGTAGTTTCCAGTCTGTTGGCCAGGCCCAGGAGCGCCGCGTCAGCGATCTCGACCGAATCTTCAGCATGCTGCGTAAGAGACCGCGCGAGATTGGCCATGTCGATCTCGGCGTTCTGGAGCGCTGCTTCGCGCGCGCTCCATTCCCGCCAACCGCTGAGTGTCAGAATGGCGAGACAGGCAACAGCAACGAAGCCGCCAGCCCAGAGTGGGAGGCGAGAACGGTTCGCGCGATGCGTATCGACGTCTACCCCCATGGTGGCGGGCCTCCAGGTGGCGACAGCCTCGCACGGACGCAGCGAATTGGCCACGGCGCGCCCGGTTTCTCCTGCGGCGGCAGCAGGCAAGCTGCGACCGAGCCGGAAATCACCGGAATGACAAGCAAGGTCAACATGGTCGAGGAGACCATGCCGCCGATCATGGTCATGGTGATGCGCTGCATCAGCTCCGAGCCGGTGCCGGTGTTCCATAAGATCGGCAAGGGACCGGCCATGATTGCGATCATGGTCATGATCTTAGCCCTCACACGCTCGACCCTGGCGATTGCGGCGTTGCCCAGCAGCAAACCTCGTCAGCGCCAGCTAAGGGCACCTCGTGCCCATCGGCCGGCGCGCCAACCAGACTGCCCGGAAACAGCCCTGTCTAGCCCGAACGCGGGCCTGGATCCTGTTCGTCGACGAAGCGGCGCGCGATCCGCACCGGAGCGGACAGGCTGCCGACGCGAACCCAATGCCAGGTGCCCGTCCACGACCATCATTCTGGTTGCTGAAGCCGCCGGGGCCTTTCCCATGAGCCATCATTGCGATCGTCGCGGGGAGGGTGGAGGCGGACGTTTTCGGCAGCAGTCCGGCTCTGGCGCAGCAAGCGCAGCAAGATTTGACGGTATGCAGGGGAGAGTTCAGCAAGGCGCAGCTTACAGCACCGGTGATCTACGCTACCCAGCTCATGACGGATGTTTATGTCGGGTGCCTGGCCCGGAGAGGCTACGTCCTCACCCCAAAGCAGTGATGGATCAAGGTCCGAACGGGCACTCATGGCCCATTGCCGTCAGCGCTGTGCCCTGTCTGTTCACAGGACAGAGCATTTCCACTAGTATTCCGGCCTATGCCAAAGAGCGATACTCAACGCGATCTTTCGGCTATGGAAGGAGACGGGTTCTACAACCGTCATTCCAGTATGCAGGCCGCTGGTATCTCGTTGCTGTCGTCTTTGTGGCAGATGGCTTGCCAAACCGTGACGATCGACGACGGGCCATTGACGATCGTCGACTATGGGTCTTCGCAAGGGCGGAACTCGATGGCTCCGCTACGCATGGCGATCGAGGTGCTGCGTGACAGGGCGGGCTCGAACGTCCCGATCGAAGTCATTCACACTGACCTGCCTTCAAATGATTTCTCCGCTCTTTTCGATGCCCTAGAAAACGAGCCGAACAGCTATTTGGCCGGCACCGCGAATGTCTTTCCGGCCGCCATCGGGCGATCATTCTTTCACCCGCTTCTCCCCCCGGTCGAATTCACCTGGGCTGGACGACCTGGGCCTTGCAATGGATGAGCCGCAGTCCCGCGCAGGCAAGCGACCATATTCTGGCGGGTATGAGCGAGTCGCCCGAGGTTATGGATGCGGTGAGGCAGCAACAAGCTGCCGACTGGCGTCGCTTCCTTCAGGTCCGATCCAGCGAAATGCGGCCCGGTGCCAAATTGCTGACCGGCTTCACCGCGAGAACGGCAACTGAGTCGGGCTGGGAGTGGCTCCTGGGCGAATTGTGGTCAACCGTTGAAGACATGGGCCGCGAAGGGCTTTTGTCGAAGGAGGAGCAGCGTCGCATCACTATCCCGATCGGTCTTCGATCGTCTGAAGACGTTCAAGCGCCATTTATGGAAGGCGGCAGCTTTGCAGAATTGGTCGTCGAGCGGATCGAGATTCTGAAGGTGGCAGATCCTTGCTGGGATGACTTTCAGCGGACAGGTGACCGATTATCGTTTGCGCAGCGTCATGCCGATATGACGCAAGCTTGGTCCGGTCCGACGATCGCGAGACTGATCGATTCGTCTCGCGATCGGACGAGATTAGTGGATGAATTGTTCGCGCGCTTTGCGCAGCGTCTCGCCACGGACCCAAGACAGCACGAGCCCTACATGGCCGTCGCACTTCTTGCCAAGGCGCCTTGATTTTCCGATGTCGGCGCGGCCTCGGAGGCTTACCAAAGCTTGGCCTCGTCTTGTCGCCAGCATCCGATCTGTTGCTGGAGATCGTCGAACAGGCTCAATTCGAGCTGCTGCTCCACGGTTGACGCGAAGTGTGGCGGGACCGTTCGCGAAGATTGCGACAACAAGCGCCGAAGAGCCTGAAAGAAAACCGCATCGCTGCACGGGGCAGCAAGATTGTCGAGAGCGGCCAGGAAACGCTCGTAGCGTGCCCGATAGATCGCCTGCCCTGGTTTCGGCGGAGACGAGCACTCTGGCAGCGGGACCCGGATTTCGAAATATGGCCAGGCCTCCGGAGGCGGAGTATCGGCATGGCCTTCCTCCGCCGCGAGCCCTGCGGCGATTTTGCCCTTCAGATGACAGGCCGTCCGGATGGAGATGCCGAGAATTCGCCCGAGCTTTTGCAAACTCAGGCGTTGGCCGCTCGACATCAGCAGGTAAAGCCCCTGCAACCAGACATGGAGCGGAATGTGGCTGTTGTGAAAGATCGTGCCGTGCTTCACCGAGAAAGGCTTTCGGCAATGATAGCATTTCCAGGTGCCAATCGAACTGCTTGGCCCACTGAGGCGGCCAAGGCGGGACCTTTCCCCACAATGCGGGCAAACCGGTCCATCGCGCCAGATCAAGACCTCGACAGCGCGAAAGGCGGCTCGTTCGTCGTGCAAGCGGATAGCATCCGGCATGGTGAGCCTCTGGAGCGCGGCAGGATGTCCCTGGCTCGTCTGAGCCGAGCGGCGAAGGCCAGCTCAGGCAGGCTTCGTGACAGGGCCAGGCCGCAGCTTTCTGGGTACCCGTCCAGCCCGACACACACCGGGCGCCGACCCCGGTGCAGGCATCCATGCTCTTGCAGGCGAGCGTCGACAGGCCGGGGCCGATGAGGGATTCAAACATCCATCGCGGTTGGTCACTTTGAGTTAAATCAAAATGCGCTGACTTTTGGGAGGAAGCTGAGAAGGTTGGCTGGCACCGGCTGCTCTGGATGAAGCGGTTGGCAAAGGGCCACATCTCGACCGTCGGACAGTGCACCGCGAATGTCTGCGTTGGGTCGATTTTAGCCCTTCGATCTCGGTCCGGAAGCAGACGCTCGATGAGGCGGTAGTACATGCGCCCTGGCAAGCCGAGGCTACGTCTCATCGCGACCCAAGCAAGTCACTCGAATCCCTATTGTGTCGCGGCCGAACTTGGCCTTTCCTCCTGAAGCTCGCCCAGTCATCCATTCGTACCTTCCATAATTTGCAGGTGCCGCGGATGGGTTGAGCCCAGAGTTGGCGTCCCCGTGAGCAGATTCATCAGCTGATGGAGGCCAGATTGCCGTGGCAAAGACGTCTCGTTGCAGCCGGTATCACCTTGCTGTCTGCCGGGGTTGGAGGATGCATCGTTCCGGACGACACGTTCGCGGAGGCAGCGAAACCGCTTCCTTACTCCGGCGAACAGTCAGTTGATCCTCGGTCACCAGGCGGCCCGGCGCGCGCAGGCATCGACCGGATCATCGAACAGCAGTCAGCGCATTACGAACTTCCCTCGGATTTGGTCCGGCGAATCGTCAAGCGCGAGAGCAACTTTCGCCCAACCGCCCAGAACGGTGGTCATTTTGGATTGATGCAGATCAAGCACGCAACGGCGCGCAGCATGGGTTACACCGGCCCGGCAGTGGGGTTGCTCGATCCCGAGGTCAATCTCACCTATGGGCTCAAATATCTGCGGGGAGCCTGGCTCGTGGCCGATCGCGACCAGAACCGCGCCGACCGCTACTATCGGAGCGGGTACTATTACGATGCCAAGCGGAAGGGGCTTCTCGAAGCGACCGGCCTCGGCAAGGACCGTACGCGGTTAGCCAAACCCCGCCACGCGTCGGACAGTATTCCTCCAACGCGCTAGACCAGATGTCCGCCTGAGATAGGGGCGCCCCGTCTCACAGTATGCAGGTTGCGAGGGTTGCGCTGGGTGGTCCGGCACCGAGCCTCTTGCATAGGTGACGGGGCATGGAGAAGCCTATCACCTATGTCAGCCTTAATGTGCACAAGGAGACGATCGCGGTGGCACTGGCCGAGGCGGGCAAGTGGATTGATCGGAACGGAGGAGTCCTGCTTGGGATTCCGTGCATCGGATGATCTGCGATACTGCCGGATGCGGACAGGTATCAGCATCGCCTTCACGGCATCGGACATGCCCATCAGCGGGCGTGCCGAAGGTCCCAAGAGGGTGGAGGCTGTGTGGAAACGGGCTGATCTGGTAGGCTTTCTGGAGCGATCCGAGGGCTTGCATGGCGCGCTACATCGAAGGCGAGACCCGGCTGCAGAGACTGCTCCTGCCCGACTGTCTTGAGGACTACGTCAGCGAAGATAATCCGGTCCGGGTGGTGGATGTCTTCATCGACGAACTCGATCTGGGAACGATGGGCTTTGCCGGCCCGGCCTCGACGGGGCGGCCTGGATACCACCCCGCTACCCTTCTCAAGCTGTACCTCTACGGCTACCTCAACCAGGTTCAGTCGAGCCGCCGGCTGGAGCGCGAGGCCGGCCGCAACGTCGAGGTGATGTGGCTGACGGGCAAGCTTGCGCCCGACTTCAAGACCATCGCCGACTTTCGCCGTGACAATGGGGCTGCGATCCGGGCTGCCTGCGCGCAGTTCGTCGTGCTGTGCCGCCAACTCGGCCTTCTGGCAGGCGGCACCGTGGCCGTGGACGGCAGCCGGTTCAAGGCCGTCAACACGCGCGACAAGAACTTCACGCCCGGCGCGATCCGTCGCCGGATGGAGCAGGTGGAGGCAAGCATCGCACGCTATCTGTCGCTGCTCGATACGGCCGACCGGCAGGAGGATGACGTCGCGCAGATGCGCAGCATCCGCCTCAAGGACCAAATTCTGTGTCGAGAACGAAGTGCCTATCATGGCGCACTGCGGCTACTCGAATGGCCCGACCGACGCGGCCATGCAACAAGCGCGACCGAAGTTCTGGAAGGACGTTCTCGACCTGCCCAACATGTCCACGCTGCGCCTCAACCTTGCCCATGCCGGCGGCCTTTGGAATTTTCACGATAAAGGGGGCGCAAACGTCTGGACCGCGGAAGTGGCTGCGATGCTCGCCGATGCCGACCGGCGCTATCCCAATCTTTATGCCGATGTTGGCGACGTCGCCAACTTTCTCGAAGGCACCGATGACCCGGAGACGAGAAGCCTCGTCGAGAAGATGCGCAGGCTGCCCCGCGCCGCCAAGGCGCGATTGATGTACGGAACGGATTGGACGTTCCTCGGCCGGCTGCCGGGTGCGCGAAAATACCGGGCGTCGTTCGAGAAGGTGATGACGGACGTTCTCGGGCGCGATTATTTGCCCGGTTTCTTTTACCAGAACGCGGCCGCATTCCTCGGCCTCGCACCGGGGGCGGGCACCCGCCGTCGCCTCGATGCCTTCTACATCGACAACGGGCGACAGCCCCCCCCGACTTTCTCGATGCGTTCTCAAGGCCGCCGCCCGCGCCCGCCGCATAGACATCACGGCGGCGCACTCCGCACTCGCCGACTTTATTTCCCGTTCGCCGATTCCCGCGATGCGCTACTGCTAAGGGGTGCGTGGTCCTCCCGCAGCAAGGTCTTCGAAAAATGGTCAGGACCTGACCAAGCGGGGCAAAGCCGCGAGCGTGGACTATGGGTCGAGAGCGGTGATCAGGTGTTCGCTCGAAACCTGACATTGGCGAGCTTGCCGCAAAGCGGACTTCGCTAGGGTCTGAGAAGGGGCGGGAACGGAAGTCAGGCGAGCGGATTGGCAATGTCTGCTTCGGGGTAAGACGCCAATGTCTGCAACTGGCGCGATCAGGTCGTTTGCGGCGGCGGTCGCGACGTTCAGCTATCCACCGAGGCTGTGTGGAAACGGGCTGATCTGGTAGGCTTTCTGGAGCGATCCGAGGGCTTGCATGGCGCGCTACATCGAAGGCGAGACCCGGCTGCAGAGACTGCTCCTGCCCGACTGTCTTGAGGACTACGTCAGCGAAGATAATCCGGTCCGGGTGGTGGATGTCTTCATCGACGAACTCGATCTGGGAACGATGGGCTTTGCCGGCCCGGCCTCGACGGGGCGGCCTGGATACCACCCCGCTACCCTTCTCAAGCTGTACCTCTACGGCTACCTCAACCAGGTTCAGTCGAGCCGCCGGCTGGAGCGCGAGGCCGGCCGCAACGTCGAGGTGATGTGGCTGACGGGCAAGCTTGCGCCCGACTTCAAGACCATCGCCGACTTTCGCCGTGACAATGGGGCTGCGATCCGGGCTGCCTGCGCGCAGTTCGTCGTGCTGTGCCGCCAACTCGGCCTTCTGGCAGGCGGCACCGTGGCCGTGGACGGCAGCCGGTTCAAGGCCGTCAACACGCGCGACAAGAACTTCACGCCCGGCGCGATCCGTCGCCGGATGGAGCAGGTGGAGGCAAGCATCGCACGCTATCTGTCGCTGCTCGATACGGCCGACCGGCAGGAGGATGACGTCGCGCAGATGCGCAGCATCCGCCTCAAGGACCGGCTTGATCGCCTGCGTCAGCAGATGCGTGACCTCCAGGCGATGGACCACGTCGTCGCGGTGGCGCCAGACCGTCAGGTCTCGCTGACCGATCCCGACGCCCGCGCCATGGCCACCAACGGCAAGGGCACTGGCCTCGTCGGCTACAACGTTCAGGCGGCGGTCGACGCCAAACATCATCTGATCGTGGCTCATGAGGTCACCAACATCGGCCACGACCGCAGCCAGCTCGCCAGCATGGGGCGTCAGGCAAAGGATGCGACAGGAGCCGGTGCGCTGACTGTGCTGGCCGATCGCGGCTACTTCTCAGGCGAGGAGGTCCTGGCCTGCGACGAGATCGGCATCTCCGCCATCGTCCCCAAGCCCCTGACATCAGGGGCCAAAGCCGACGGGCGCTGGGGCAAGCAGGACTTCACCTACGATGCTCCGAGCGACACCTATCGCTGTCCCGCCGGCGAGACGCTCACATGGCGCTTCTCATCGGTCGAGAAGGATCTGACACTCCATACCTACTGGGCCGACGGCTGCGGAGCCTGCCTGGTCAAAGACCAATGCACCACCGGCAAGCAGCGCCGCATCAAGCGCTGGGAGCACGAGGTGGTGATCGAGGCCATGCAGCGCCGGCTCGATCGCATGCCCGACGCCATGCGGATCCGAAGGCGCACGGTCGAGCACGTCTTCGGCACGATCAAGGACTGGATGGGCCGAAGTCACTTCCTGACCCGCCACCTCCCCAATGTCGGAACCGAGATGAGCCTCCATGTGCTGGCCTACAATCTCAAGCGGGCCATCGCCATCCTCGGCGCGGCGACGTTGATGAAGGCCATGAGAGCCTGACCCTCAGACCCTGTCGCATCGTCAGAGCACGACCCTGAAAGACGTTTCCACACGGCCTCCACCCATTGCAGATGTAGCGGTTCGCCACTGCAAACCTTCTCGGACGCCCGAGGCGCTCCAACCGTCAGCGACACGACAATCTCCCGGCGGTCACGCGGCCGGAAAAGCAATGAGCCCCGGCGAGGTTTAAAAACTCTTGTTGATGCGCCTGGCGACGGTGCGCCTCGCGTTACTGGTGTGGGCGCAGACCTCGGGGGACAGCCGCGCCGATCGCCGCCGCCGTCTCCACGCCGTTACTCTCGCGCGAGCCGCCGCGGATGGCGTCGATCACGGCGCGAAGCGGCGGCGCCATCTGCCGTTGGGCGGGATAGCAGAGGTAGTAACCGGGAAAGGGAGCCGACCAGGTCTCGAGCAGCGCGACAAGGCGGCCCTCAGCAATGTGGGGTGCGATCAGCTGCTGGCTGGCGAATGCGACGCCGACCCCGTCGACCGCCGCCTGCACCCCGAAGTCCTTCATGTTGGAGATCAGGGGGCCGTCGATGGCGACCTCGAACCACTTGCCGTCTTCCATGAACTCCCACTTGTACGGCGTCTTTTGCCCCGGCCATCGCCAGCCGATGCAGCGATGGGTGAGAAGGTCGCGCGGATGGGCCGGCGTCCCGTGCCGGGCGAGATAGTCGGGCGAGGCGACCGCGGTCTGGCGTAGGTCCGGGCCGAGTTTCACCGCAATGAGGTCCTTGTCGATCACCTCCCCGAGGCGGATGGCGGCGTCATAGCCCTCGGCCACGATGTCCACGATGGCGTCGTCGAGGGTGACGTCGAGTACGACCTGCGGATAGGCCTCGCTGAAGTCACGGAGGATCGGCGTCAGGTAGAGCTCCGCCGCCGCCCGGAAACAGTGCAACCGCACGGTCCCCGCGGGATGGGCGCGGCGCTCGCGGGTCTCGCCCAGCGCCTCCGCCAGCTCCGCGACGGCGGGCTGGACCCGTTCGAACAGCTTGGCCCCCGCCTCGGTCAGGGAGACGCTGCGGGTGGTGCGGTTGAACAGGCTGACCCCGACCTGCTCCTCGAGCGCTCGGACCATCTGGCTGAGCGCCGAGGATGACACACCGAGGTTCTCGGCCGCCCGGCTGAAGTTCAGCGAACCGGCGACGGCCACGAAGGCGCGGAGCTGGTTGAAGCCTCCGGCAGACAGAAGAGAAGTTTTCATGAACGCCTTCGATTGCTTAGCTCAGCTTACAAGGCTGATTAGCGCGCGCAGATTAAAGTTTGCCGCCGCGTCTTTATACTCTGCTGGACGCTGAATTTGAAGGGAAACACCATGACACAGCAGGACACGCCCTCGACGGGAAACATAGATGGATTGGTCGCCCTGGCGAAAACCTACTTCGACGCCGCCTACGCGATGGACGCCGACAGGTTCGCGAGCATCTTCGACCCTGTCGCCCTGGTCACCCGGCGCGGCGATGGCAACAGCGTGGTGGTTACCCCTGTCGCGGCCTGGCTCGACGCGGTCAGGAACCTGACCTCACCGCAGGATGCCGGCGCCGTGCGCGCCGACCAGATCCTCTCCATCGCCATGACCCGTGACATGGCGCTGCTCAAGCTCCGCCTGCGGATCCCGCCCCGCGAAGTGACAGACCTGCTGTCGTGCTTTTACCTCAACGGGCGCTGGCAGATCGTCCAGAAGGTGTTCGCCGCCGAAGCCCTGCCCTGAAAGCTCCGCGATCGCCCCCCGCCCCGCGAAGCCGGAAACGCGTGCGAAATCCGCAGCTCAGTTGCTGCGACTTGAGGCGATGGATGGGAGTGTCAGCTCACCACGGTGGGCTGAACTGATCGCTGCAACACACTCTGCGAATGTCTCCGCTGGGGTTCGATAGAGCAAGGTTTTTCTTGGCCGTTGGTTGAGCTGTCGGGCGATGGCGCTGGCTGGGCCTGGCTTTGCAGGGACAGGTCGGTCCCGTGAGGTAGGTACTGTCGCAGCAGCCGATTGGCGTTTTCGTTGGAGCCGCGTTGCCAGGGTGACCTGGGATCGCAGAAGTAGGCCTCGACGTTCGAGGCGAGAGCCAGGCGTTTGTGATCGGCGAGCTCTTTGCCCCGATCCCAGGTCAGGGACTGATAGAGTTCGCCGGGCAGTTTCCGGGACTGTTTGATCAGGGCGGAGACGACGCTCTCGGTGTCCTTGTTGGCGATCTTGACCAGCATCACGTCGCGCGAGTGACGCTCGACCAGCGTGGCGACGTAGCTGTTCCGGGCCACGCCGATCAGATCGCCTTCCCAATGGCCGGGCACGGCGCGATCCTCGGCGGATGCGGGCCGTTCGCTGATGGAGACCGCATCCTTGATCTGGCCGAGGCCGTTCCGCTTCCTGCGGCACGATCGAGCAAGCTTTTGGCCGATAATGACAAGACCGCGAGCGGGCCGGTCGGCTAGCGCTTCCCCTGCGCCGCAAGCCTGTGCGCGACGGTCCAGGCCGCTGGTGCTTGGCCTCTCTGCCGCGCATCACCCAGCGAACGGGCCGGCCTCATGCCGCCGATGGCGTGGCTGTCCGCATCTGTCGTGCGGCGCGGCCCTGACTGGGACGACAGGCCGGCTGGACAGACGATCACCCATGAAACGCATCAGTTTTGCAAGCGCACTCGTCGCGCTCTCCTTAGCCCCAGCCGCATTGGCGCAGGATACGCTCTTCACCCAATCATGGGCCGAGATCATCAAGCCATTCTCCTGTGTCGGCGTCGATCTCGACGCTGCTGCGCCAGAGATTCCGAAAAAGCTGAAACTCGGTGAACTCAATCCGCTCATCGAGCGGCTGATTACCTACCGTCTCTGCCGCGCCGGGGCTCACCTGCCCGCGAATCCGAGTGCCGAGGACAAGCGTGCCGCAGCGCGGCTCGCAGCCGATGGGGCATGCCACGACATGCTGCGCGCAACGATTGCTGCGACCGGCTATCCGATGCTCGGCAGCATCGAGCATTCCTGTGAGGCGAAGCGCCCATAGCCCTTCCTGTTCACGAACATGCTGTCAATCTCGGCGGTCGGCAGCGGACCTGGCCGGGACCGGATGAACGGCGCAGCGTCGCAATCCGGGTTTCCCTTGCTGCCTGATCAAGCCACCCGAGATCGCAGTGCTGATCCGGCTGCACGATCCCGACCGGGCTGTGAGGAAGCAGCAGGATCGTCTGGCCGCCGCTTGAGCACGGCTCGGAAATGAAAGTCCCGAGAATTGACTCAAGCTCTGATCGAACCACGAGCCACACGGCACGACGCGCGTGGACGTTGCGGACCATGACGAAGATCGATCGGACGCGAATACACAGTATGGCGTTGTCACATTGAAGCGGCCGCTGGGCCTGTCCCGTTAGAGCAATTGGCATGAGCCAACCGCCCGCCAGCAACAAGCGCCGTCCGAACTTTGGATTCAGTCGTCCTGGTTAGAGGACAACCCAAGATGCCACTGCGATGGATGTCGCAACCATCGCAGCCCATTCGATCCGGTTGAAACCCAGCCCCACCGGGGAATGGCTTTCTTCAAAATTCAACGCCTGTTCCATATCCGCGATCCGAGCCCCGTAAATCAGCCCGAGTCGAGCCAGAAACTGCGCTGCCATCTCCTGGTCAGTATCACCGACCAGAGTCCAGATATTCGGCCCAATCGGCAAAAAGCCGTTTTGCAGGCACAGCTCGGCATTAAGATCGAGACCTTCGATCTCGACCACCTTCGGCTCTCTCAGGTAGGGGTGTCCTTGAACGGCGAGGACCACGCGCGCACCGCAGTCCATCTCAGCGAAACCGAACATGACATCGTGTGGGCGGTAGGCCATCGCAACTCCCCCTCAACACAACTCACAAAATTCTAGCCGTAAACATTTGGACTTCAAGTTCCGCAAATGTGCAGGGCGATATGCTGAGGATGCAATCAGTGTTGCCAACAATGTCGATCGAAATTCCAAGTACATTGTTATCAACAAAGCTTACGCATTCGACTTCCGTCAAAGCCGCCTTGGCTCCCGTCTCGCCCGCGCGTCGCGATCAACGTCCTTCTGCACACCGCAAGAGCCGCGATCCAGCAGGCTCACATCGGAACGGTCGAGTAGAACCGCTGGAGGGCGTGAGGTGCAACGTCCTCTCCTGGCAGCACCTAGAAAAGCGCCCGAATGATGCGAGCGAGCCATTCTTTCCTGCTCGCCTCGTTGCCCACGACAATCAATCCGTTTCGCTCGATCTGGACCCAGGCCATGTCGAACGCCGCACGCTCGTCAGCGCTCGCAAGGATCTCAGCGACAGCGTTCGCTCGCATGGAGGATCTCTCCTCTTCCTCGGAAACTCGGCGTCTGCCGCCCCGGCCGCCACCTCGCGTCATCGCCGGGCCCGGTCCGAAACCCGCCACGGACCGGACGATGACAGCGTGTTCCGGGAGCCGCTCAGGCCGCCTTTCTTGGAGACTGCGCCGGCAAGGGCAGCGCCGGCTGGCCGATGACATCCTCAGTCAACCTGCCGCACTCGGCCAAGATACCGT
Source organism: Bosea sp. BIWAKO-01 (assembly GCF_001748145.1). Classification (NCBI taxonomy): domain Bacteria; kingdom Pseudomonadati; phylum Pseudomonadota; class Alphaproteobacteria; order Hyphomicrobiales; family Alloboseaceae; genus Allobosea; species Allobosea sp. BIWAKO-01. The sequence continues at coordinate 6,075,670 of NZ_BCQA01000001.1, read as the reverse complement.
CGCCGAGGTCAGCCAGCGCCTTGCCATCAGCGATCAGCTTCTCCGACAGGCTCATCGCCGCCTCAATCTGGCCGGACTGGAAAGCCAGCAGGTCCTGGGCATCCCTAATTTCCGCAGCTGCCCTCAGGCGCGCAAACCCCAGGTCCATGCTGGCACGCATCATGTCCAGCTGCTGCTCGCCCAGCTTCCGCACATTGTCGAGGGCGAGCCTGTGTGTCTTGACGGCCGCGGTCAGAGACAGTTTCCACGGTTCCATCAGGCTTTTCGGCAGGTCATGCATAGTCGCGTTTCCTCTCAATGCCTCGGTCGCCGGTATTGACGGTTGGCGCTGCGAAGCAGTGCCTTCGACGCCCCAACATGGACTCCTGCATATGACGTTTGGACGACACCGCCGCGTCGAAGGCTGCGCTCCGAATTGGGCGACCTGGCACTTGTCCCCCAGGCCAGCATCATGCCTGCAGGCACTGCCCGGTCCCGGACCGGGCCCGCTCCAGGGAATATCAGACCAACGCTATCCGAGCCTCGCGTAGTTGACTCTTTCGAAGGTCGCGGTCCTAACTCGGATAATCGCCAGGCCGTAAATCAATCTGCACCGCTGCGGAGGAGGCCATGAGCCTCGTTGGGACGCTTGCAAAGCTTGCGATCGGCGTCGTCGCCGCCAAGGGCGTCGGCTACATGCTGGGCCAGAAGGGAAAAGACGGGGCCGCGACGCCAGGCGGCGGCGCACAGACCAGCATGAACGATATGCTCGGCTCGCTCCTCGGCGGATCGGCAGGTCCGAACGCTCCAGCCGCCCCGAGCCCCGATAACCAAGGCTCTGTTGGCCAGTACGGTGGCTCTGGCAGAGCATCGGCGCCCGATCCTGGCTCCTCCGGCACGCAACCAAGCCTCGGCGACATGATCGGTTCGATCCTGGGCGCCGGCGCGGGCGGCACCACCGCTCCGCAACGCGGGGGGCCTGCCGGCGCGAGCGCGGCCCAGCCAGGCCTGCAGGACATACTGGGCTCCATCCTTGGCAGCAGTGCAGGCGGGCCGGGTTTGCCGAACGGTCTGGGCGGGCTGCTCGAACAACTCGCTGGAGCGTCCACGGGCGCCGCGCGTCCGGGCGCAGGCCCTGCGTCGGGCGGAACCGGGCTCGATGCCATCATCGGGGGCCTCGCCTCGGCGTTGGGTGGGGCTGCCGCCGGATCCGGTGGCGCCAAAGCTGAGCCGGCCGGGACGGGCGGGTCGTTCGGGGATGTGCTCAATCAATCCCTGCAGAATGCCGGGGAGCCCAATGTCGCGCCCAAGCCGCAGCAGGAGGCCGCCGCGGGGCTCATGCTCAAAGCCATGCTGCAGGCGGCGAAGTGCGACGGCGAACTCGATGATGGCGAAAGGCAGAAGATCATGGAAGCGCTTGGCGACGCCTCGCCGCAGGACATTGACTTCGTGAACCGCGAGCTTGCCGCGCCGGTCGACGTGGCGGGCCTCGTGAAGCAGGTGCCGAAGGGCCTTGAGCAGCAAGTCTATACGGTCTCTGTTCTCGGCATTGACCTCGACAGCCAGGCGGAGGCCGAGTACCTCGCGAGCCTCGGCCAGGCGCTCGGGCTCCAGCCTGCCCAGATGAATGCGCTCCATGCAAAGCTCAGCGTACCCGCCCTTTTCGGCTGATCGCGACGCGATTGCTTACGCAATTCGCCAGCGGGCTCCGCGGACGCCGACTAACGGTGACGTGGTCCCGCGGCAGTTTGCGACCGCGTCCCCAAGGTCGGATCAGGCACAGGACCGGCCAAGAGCCGATTTTTCCGGAATCTGCTCGGGGCCAGCTTTGGGTCATGCTGCCGGTCGTGGTTCGGCGCGCTTTTTGTCCCCTGATCGGCGCCGGTTCCTCGCCCCGTCCGATCGACAAATATTTTTGGATATCAATAAGTTGTGAGGTCGTGCCGAAGTTATTATTTAGCGCCGATCAGGGGCGAATGGCGTGCCGGACGACAGCGCTGGCGAAGGCGACCCGATGAACGGTCTGAGCCGAACGACGAATGTCGGCTCAGACAGGTTTCCGGGTAGACGCCTAGGCTGCGGCTTTCGTGCCCGTCCAGCCCGACACATACTGGGCGCCGACCCCGGTCCAGGCATCCATGTTCCTGCGGGCGAGCGTCGACAGTCTCTCGGCCTCGTCGGTATAGGCGCCGCTGACTCCCTTGGCGAAATCCTGCTGGGCGTCGACCGCCTGGGCGATCTCCCTGCAGTCGCCGAGCCTGGCGCAGAATTCGGCCTGGGCTTGCATTCGGCGCCCCATGAAGGCCAGAATTTCCGAGACCATCGCGAACTGGGTTTCCCAGATGCTCTGTGGCAGCACCCTGGCCGAGGCAAGCTGCGCCTTGACGATCCGCATGCCTTCGTCGACCAGGGCGGTTGCTCCGATCTGGTCCGGAGCTGGCGAGGTGGAGACAGGCTTCGTTGCAGGCATGTGACCTCCTGAATTGTCTCAGCCGCCTGAGTTGCGGCAGTGGCGAGTTTCCTCGCGGTGCGTCGTCCGGTCGTTGACACAACGCAAATTCAGGCACCGACGGACCTTCTGGGCGCGGGCGAAAAGCCGGGCGAAGAGGTCAGGTCATCGGACCGGATATCGTATCCGGTCCGATGACCTGACCTCCTGTGTTGGCATCGGCTTTTCCCGAGAACCGCAATCCATTTTTCGGGCCGATGCTCTTTCGGATCACCTTGCCGTACAGGCTCAGGATGGCCAGCCCGATCCGCCTCAGCGTGGCGGCGGCGGGAGCGCCAGGTTGACGTTGATCGTCTTCGTCTCGGTGAAGCTGTCGAGCATGCCTTCGAGCGACATCTCGCGCCCGATCCCGCTTTCCTTGACACCGCCGTAAGACTGGCCGAGCAGCTGGCCGCCGCCCTGGTTCACCTGGACCCAGCCCGCCTCGACCGCGTGCGCGGTGCGCAGCGCCTGGCCGATGTCGCGCGACCAGACATAGGCGGCCAGCCCGTAGTGGCTCTCGTTCGCCATGCGGATCGCGTCGGCTTCGTCGCGCCAGGGGATCGCGACCAGGACCGGCCCGAAGATCTCCTCCCGGGCGAGCCGCCAGTCGTTCGACGCATCGGCAAAGATCGTCGGAATCGCGAAGTACCCGGTCGCGAGCGGACCTTCGCGCGGCGGCAATCCACCGGTCACGAGGCGTGCGTCGGGCCGGAGGAGGCCTTCCTCGATGTAGCCGCAGACCTTCGTGAACTGGCGCTCGTTGATGATCGAGCCGATGTCGGTCGCCTCGTCGAGCGGATCGCCGATCTTCAGGGACTTCACTTTGGCGGCGAGCTTGTCGAGGAACGGCTCGAAGATGTCGGCGTGCAGGAACAGCCGCGATCCCGCCGTGCAGGACTGGCTCTGGCGCGTAAAGCGCATCGAAGCGATGATGCCCTCGACGACCCAGTCCTCGTCCGCATCGGGAAAGACGATGGAGGGGCTCTTTCCGCCGAGCTCAAGCGAGACAGGGACCACCCGGTCGGCCGCCGACCGCATGATCGCCTTTCCGACCGCGGTCGAGCCCGTGAAGCTCAGCTTGCGGATGCGGGGATGGGTGGTGAGCGGCCCGCCGCACTCCGCACCGTAGCCCGTGAGGACGTTGACCACCCCCGGCGGGAGGTGCGCCTGACAGATCTCCGCGATCATGAGCACGGCAAGCGGCGCATCCTCGGCGGCCTTGAGCACGAGGGTGTTGCCCGCGCAGATCGCGGGCGCGATCTTGAGCGACGCGAGCTGGGCCGGGGCATTCCACGGCACGATCGCGCCGACGATGCCGATTGGCTCGCGTCGCGTGTAGCTTAGCATCGATTCGCCGAGCGGGACGGTCATGCCCTTCAACTCGCTCGCGAGGCCGCCGAAATAGCGGAACACATCGGCGACCCACTTGGCCTCGCCGCGCGCCTGCGTGCGAAGAGCGTTGCCGGTCTCGCTGGCGATGAGCCGCGCCAGCTCCTCCTCGCGGGCTTCCAGATCCTCGGAGATGGCCAGGCACGCCCGCCCGCGGTCCCGCGCCGAAATCCGCGCCCAGGCCGGGCCTGCGGCGCCAGCCGCCGCGACCGCGAGATCGACGTCCACGGCCCCACCGCGCGGCACGTCCCCGAGCGGCTCCTTTCGGCCCGGGTTCTCGACGACGATCGTCTGGCCTGAGGCAGCGTCGCGCCACTCTCCGCCGATCAGCATCTGCCGTCTGAGATAGCCCGAATCCGGTCCCGTCGAATCGTTTCCGCCGGTGTGCTCCGGGCGGCCGTCCAACGATGGGTCTTCGCGATGAAGCGTGGTCATCGGAACAGACTCCTGCGTTCCCAATTAGACGGCGAGGAGGCCAGCTCGCCCTCGATCATACGCCCCTTCCAGAGCCGAAGGAATGTGAGCACATCATGCTTGGGTCGGAGGTCATTGCGCGGGAATTGACCGAAGCAGGCGGAAGGTCGCCTGCTCCGGGCCCCATCGCTCGCGCTTCTCGAACGCGCCCTTTGCGGGTATTGGCGTATTGCCCAGAAGCAGACCGCCACACCACTCCCCGCTTGCGAAGAAGCAGGGGCGCCCGAGGCCCCAATGCCGCGTGCGGGGTGAAATCACGATCGCGAATGGCTACTCGACAATGCCAACGGCTTTTAGTGCCTGCACAAGTTCTGGGTGCATCTCAAATTTCCAATTCACGCGCTCTGTCTGAGTCCCGCTAACTTCATTGGCGAGAGCGCTGATCAGAAAATCCGATCCATCATGGTCCATTTTCTTGAAGGTCAGCGAAAGCGCCTCGCCGACCTTTCGACCCAACTTGCCGTAATGGAGATTCGCCGTCCCGTAATCCGACCATCCAGCTGCGCAAGCAAGCTCGCCTGCCGTTTTGATTCCGGCTGCGTTCTCCGCCAGCATCGCACGCTCGTACTGCTTTAGAAGCTGGGTGCGAAGGTACGTTTCATACTGCTCGGCGGTTGCGATGTGGGTTTCGCGTCGGCCCTGCTTTACAGCAGCAAAGGACAGATCAACCCAGGTACGGGCTGCGATAAAGGCGTCGTCCATTGTATCGCCTGTGGCGATGTGATGCCGCTTGTCGCCCAGATTGATCGCAACCTCGCATTTCTTGCGAAGCGTGCTCCCCTTGAGCTCGAAGCCCTTATATTTTTCGGACATTATTTGTTTGATCCCCCCATTTATTTTTGGGGCAAACCATACAGATCGGCGAGTCTAACGCCAGTACGATAGGCGTGCCGATGGAGACGACTTTTGTCGGATACCCAATCGTCACCGTCTGGTTCCGTCACTGAGATCTCCGTCGCTTGTACGAGATCTTGCTCGGCGGTCGCTAAGGATGATGCGCCCGCGTCATCCTCAGCCCCGCCGCGCCACGGCAACGCGGCGCAGCGTAGATGATCCCGGGAAACGGTCTCCTATTGGACGCCGATCACCAGGATTGGCGGAGACTCATTGCACCCCGATTTTCTCCCCTGGGCTACCGCCCCAAGCCTCAACCCGTGGCCGGAGGACGACGCTTACAAACCTGTGGGCAAATGGCTGTAAACTCGCCCTTAACCTCGATCGTTCATTTCGCTGGACTAGTAGTGAATGAGCGCGGGCTGCACCTGCTGCGGCGCAGGGAAGCAGATCTATGCGGCTGATCGTCGGCACAATCATCGTCCTTGTCTGCGTCTTCGGCGGCTATGCGGCGATGGGCGGCAAACTCCTCGTCCTTTGGCAGCCGTTCGAATTTGTCATCATCCTCGGTGCAGCGGTCGGTGCCTTCATCATCGGCAACACCGGGCCGGTGCTCAAGGCCGTGCCCGCCATGTTCGGCACGCTCATGAAGGGCTCCAAGTACAAGCCGGAAGCCTATGTCGAACTGCTGGCGATGCAGTATTCCCTGTACAAGCTTGCGAAGCAGAAGGGCCTGCTCGCGGTCGAGCAGCACATTGAAGATCCGAGCGAGTCGACGCTGTTCAACGCCTTCCCGACTTTTGCCGCGAACCATCATGCGGTCGAGTTCGTCTGCGACTACATGCGCATGTTGACGATGGGCGCCGACAACGTCCACGAGATAGACGCTCTCATGGACGAGGAACTGGAGACGCACCACCAGGAGCAGGAGCGCATCGTTGCGGCCATGCAGTCGATCGCCGACGGAACACCGGCGCTCGGCATCGTCGCCGCCGTGCTCGGCGTGATCAAGACGATGGGGTCGATCAGCGAGCCGCCGGAGGTGCTGGGACATCTGATCGGCGGCGCGCTCGTCGGCACCTTCTTCGGCGTCTTCGTCGCCTACGGCTTCTTCGGGCCCATGGCGCAGTCGCTCAGGAGCATCTTCGAGGCGGAATCCAAGTACTACCTTTCACTCAAGGCGGGCCTCCTTGCCCATATCAGCGGCCAGCCGCCGGTGATGGCGGTAGAATTTGCTCGCAAGGCTCTGATGAGCGACGTCCGCCCGACCTTCAGCGAAGTGGAAGCGGCAACCGCCGATCTGCCCGCCAACATCTGACCCAATCTCCAGTGGGGACTCGATGGCCAAGCCCGACCAGCCGATTATCATCAAGAAGGTCAAGAAGGCCGCTCATGCGCACCATGGCGGGGCCTGGAAGATCGCCTATGCGGACTTCGTGACCGCCATGATGGCGTTCTTTCTGCTGATGTGGCTGATCAGCATGACGACGCAGGAGCAGAAGATCGGCCTGGCGGAATACTTCGCGCCGGGGTCTGTGAGTGCCAGCACCAGTGGCGCTGGCGGCGTCCTGATGGGGACCGCCGTGGACAAGTCGGGCAACAAGTCGTCGGCGTCCCGCGACACGGCGAGGGGCATCACCGAGCAGGAGGACGGAGCGCGCCGGACCAGCTCGAGCCGCGCCAGCGACCGCGAAGTCAGCCGCCCGGCCGCCGGCGCGCAGGCCAACCACAGCGCCGCAGCCAGCCTCCGGCAGGCGCTCCAGAACATGCCCGAAATAGCCGAGCTGTCGCGCAACATCGTGATCGAGCCGGCCAAGGAGGGCTTGAACGTTTCCCTCGTGGACGAGCTCGGCCGTTCCATGTTCCCCGAAGGCTCGGTCGAACCGCACGAGCGCACCCGCCGCGTGCTGGTGGCGCTCGCGCCCACCCTGCGCCGACTGCCCAACCAACTGTCCGTCACGGGCCACACGGCCGCCGCGCGCCCGGGCTCGGTGCGGGCCGTCGATTCCTGGAGCCTCTCCGCCGGGCGCGCGCTCGCCGTGCGCGGAATCCTGTCGGGTGCCGGGCTCCCCAACGACCGCTTCGCTTCCGTGGTGGGACGCGCCGACAACGAGCCGGTATTTCCCGACAATCCCTATATCGCGCCGAACCAACGGGTGACGATCACGCTGCTCAGTGCGGAGCCGTCGCTGCCCCCGAACGGCTTTCGCTGACGACAAGGCGCCTCGTCCGCCTGAGAGTCCGGTTGAGATTGAGCTCAGTGGCTGACACGACGTAACGCGGCGGCGGAAATGCGTCGCGTCGGTCAGCCCCTCCGCGAGCGGCAATTCGACCATGCCCGCCCCGCCATGCTCTGCGAGCGGGTAGGGCGCCTCATCGTCGCGGAAACTCGAATCGTAGCGATAGCCGAGCCGATGCAGGATCGGGATCGTGCGGTCCGACAGCATCCCGATCAGTCAGTCATCCCGATCAAAGACCGAGCGGTAACGGAAGCGGACTGGAGCGCCCTTTCTCGTTCCTTTGCTAACTCGCCTTTTGGGGCAGCGAGGAAGGCGGCACGAGCGGCCTTTTCTATCTCTGGCCGACAAAGCTCCAGCATTGCTTCATACAGCTTGCGCTGTTCTACGAACGCCCCCTCGCGCGCCTTCGCCATCGTTGACAGGCAAGTGTAGACCTCGCGATCCCCATCGACCGTCGCTGTACTGGAAGGAGTAATGGGTTGACTGTGGGTAGGCGTTGCCCTGCCGGCCTTCAATGTAACGGCGCCCGTGACAACACTCTCACGAACGGTTGTTCGGAAGCCTTCGCGGATTATCCCTTCATTGGGCTGCCGGCTATCAGCACGCATGGCTGCGAGCCGCGCTTCGATCGCGTCGTCGATTTCCCGCCTGCAGATGGTCATTGCGGCAGTTGCCAGCACCTCTGCGCTTTCAGCTGAACCGACGAGCTTTTCCAACTGGCCATCCGTGCAGGCATAGATTCGATCGCGAAGGGTGAGAGCGGCCCGATCAAGGCGTTCGACTTCAGTTTTCCGCTTCGCCTCCCGTTCGGCCTGCTCGGCCTTAACGGCAGTTTCCCATTCGATCTCGGCAGTCACCCGCCGATCAAGCTCGCCTTTAATCCGCGAAAGAACCGCGCGAGGCAGATCGGTGCGATACGATCCCGTTACAAATGGAACCCCTGATCCAGGTCCGTGTAGTGCATCGTGCTGGGTCACGACCTCCACCAGAAACCCGGAGCACGCCTTCCAAGCTTCATCAATGACGATGTGAAGTGTGTTCGAGCGGTAGCTGGAAACGACGGAGACATTGCCCAGCGTCTGCTTGGCGATGCAGTCGGTGGCTGAGCGGATGAAAGGCAACAAGGCCTTCCGCTTTTGAGCATCGTTCAACTGCGACAACGCCGGACTGGCAGTCATCGCCAGAAATATTGCAGCAATCACGCAAGGCAGACGCATCACTATTTTACCCCAGCTTTCCATGACTAAAGCTGAGCAGCGAGCGTTGCGCAATTGCTGGTGCGCTTGACGTTGCCCCTTGGCGTCGCTCTGCGGCGCAACAAGCCGTGGGTTGCGCGCTTCATTGCGGAGAGCCTCATCGCCAAAGGCATGATCCCCGAATTCGTCAGGTCGATCGTTACGACGAGAAGCGCCAAGGCTGCTTCAGCCCAACCCTCTGATCGTGGGTGGCAGGAGGCAATCATGAGCAAGGTCTGGTTGACCGCGGACAGGCGAGCATGACGGTGCCTTCGAGCCGGCAGACTGCCCGAAATTGGACATTGCCAGAGTCGGCTTAGGGCCAGCTCCAGTCGCCGGATGCCGATCTCCGCATATCCGCCGTGGGGCGATCTTGCAGCTTCGCCTCCCGGTCCGGAACCAGACCTGCGATCAGGCGGTAAAGCTCAGGCGAGCGCTGGGGTCGCCATGCCATCGCGGCCGGGCGGCGGCGCTCAGGCCGCCCGCCGGGTGAAACGCCTCGTTCCCGCTCGGATGTCCGGAGTCAGCCCTGTCTACGTGACCTCTTCGGCTTCAGCCGCCCCATTCCTTCAGGATGCGGCCCGCAAGCGCATCGCATCGGATGGGTTGTGCACCGCGTTTTGCGGCGAGATCGGTCAGGCGCTTCAGCATCGGCAGGCGCGCGGCGCGGCCGATGCCGATATCGGCGCGCGGATGGACGGTGAGGCAGGCATAGCCCTCGACCGCGAGCAGGGCGGTGAGCTCCTCGCCGAGCAGCGCTTCGGCCCGGTCCTGCGTGACGCGGCGGCGGAAATGCGTCGCGTCGGTCAAGCCCTCCGCGAGCGGCAATTCGACCATGCCCGCGCCGCCATGCTCCGCGAGCGGGTAGGGCGCATCATCGTCGAGGAAGCTTGAATCGTAGCGATAGCCGAGCCGGTGCAGGATCGGGATCGTGCGCTCCGACAAGGTCCCGGTCGGCGAACGGAAGCCGATCGGCGCCGTGCCGGTCAGGCGGGCAAGCGTCTCATGGGCCTCCTCGAGGACGGCGTCCTCCTCGGTGCCGAGCGTGGCGTGATCCTCGAAGGCGCGGCCATGGCAGGCGATCTCGTGGCCCTCACCGAGGCAGCGTTCCAGCAGGGCCGGCATGCGCCTGGCCTCGCTGGAGGGCCAGAAGAAGGTCGCCGGGAGGCCGTATTCGTCGAGCGCATCGAGCACGCGACTAAGGCCGATGCGGGCGGTGTAGCGGCCATGCGCATCGCGCCCGAACAACTCGGCCTCGGGCATGGTTGCGGCCTCCGGCCCGATGCCGTGGACATTGACGGTGAGGAGAAGGCTCATGGCTGGGTCTCCCGCAGGGCTGCGCGCGGCTCCAGCCAGGTCGCGGGGGCGGCGAGGCAATGATCCGCGATCTCGTTGCAGGTCATGAAGCGAACGCCCGGCGTCGCCCTGGCATAGGCGAGGAAGCGATCGACCGCGGCGGCGCGGGCCGGCGTCCCCGAGCCGCCGCCGGCCTTGGGATGGATCGTCAGATGGACATAGCCGTCACGGTCGAGGATCGCGTCGAATTCCTGGATGAAGTTGCGTTCGACCTCCGATGCGAGGGCGCCACCGCTGTGGTAGAGCGGAAAATCGTCGAGCGAGACGGTGTTGTTGGGCACCACGGCAAACCCGTCATCGATGAGATAGGGCAGGTCCTCGTCCTTCTCGCTCGCATCGTAGCGATAGCCGAGGCGGCGCAGGGTCGGCAGGGTCAGCGCGCTCTTGCGTCCCGAGGGCGAGCACCAGCCGACAGGGGCCTCGCCGACAACCTCGGTCAGGATGCGATGCGTCTTCTCCAGCAGCTCCGGCTCGCGCGCGCCGAGATCGAAGCCCTCATGCTGATAGCCATGGGCCGCGATCTCATGGCCGGCGCGATGCATCCGGCGAAAAGGCTCCGGCCAATGCTCGGCGTCATAGCCGCAGCAGAAGAAGGTCGCCTTGATCTGGTGGCGCTCCAGCATCTCGAGATAGCGGTCGATGCCGCGCCGCAGCGCATAATTGCCGCGGCTGTTGATGCCGAGGGCATTCTGGCCGCGTCCGGCTTCGACGGCCGGTCCATCGACATGGATGGTGACGCAGATCACGGCGCGTACGCCGTCCGGCCAGAGCGCCCGCGAGGGGCGAAGCATCGTCGAAGCCATCGTTACTCCAGGCCCTTCCGGGATCGGCCCCCGGGTGATCGGCGCTGTCCTCAAAGCGCGTGCCGATTCCCGTGGCTCAGATCGTCGCAAATATTGGCGCCAATCTGTGTCAGAGTCCGGCATCGCTGGCAACCGGCAAGGCCGGCTATCCTTGGCGTCCGCCTGCAGGCGGACGCGTCGGCCCGAAGAGTCGATTCCGGTTGGGGAAGGGCGATGCAAACGCGAAAAGGGCCAGATCTTCAGCCCGGATCGGATATCCCGGCCGATGATCCAGCGATCGGCGCGTTCGGGGCTTGAGGACGAGGCCAGTCGCGACGGCCGGGCCACCCGGCCCGCCGAACCCCGGGCTCGCAAGTCCCTTGACGATCGGCTATCCCCATCGCTGCCGTCTCGATCGCGAGGACATGCCATGGCCCGGGCCTATAAAGTCGTCGATGCGTTCTCCGCCAAGCCGCTGCTCGGCAATCCGGTCGCCGTGATCCTCGATGGTGCAGGGCTGAGCGACGCCGCGATGCAGTCGATCGCGCACTGGACCAATCTCTCCGAGACCACTTTCGTGCTGCCGCCGACACGCAGCGACGCCGATTACCGGCTGCGGATCTTTACGCCCGGAAGCGAGCTGCCCTTCGCCGGTCACCCGACGCTTGGCAGCGCGCATGCGGTCATCGAGGCCGGGCTCGTCACTCCGAGCGGTGGCAGGCTGGTGCAGGAATGCGGGGTTGGTCTCGTCGCGATCACGGTCGAAGGCGAGGGCGCCGAGCGCCGGCTGACGCTGGCCCTGCCGCCGGCGACCGTCACGACCCTGTCGGACAGCGACGTCGCCGAGATGGAGGCCATCCTCGGCAATGGCATCGTCCGCGAGGCGAGCCCCGCCATCGTCAATGTCGGCGCGGTCTGGATCGTCGCGCAGGTTGCCAGCGCCGAGGCGCTGCTCGCGCTGAAACCCGATTTCGCGCGCTCGGCGGCCTTCGAGCGCCGCCTCGGCGTCACCGGCATCACCCTCTTCGCCAGGCGCGAGGGCAGCGGGCCCGAGATCGAGGTCCGCTCCTTCGCGCCCTCCTGCGGGGTCAACGAGGACCCGGTCTGCGGCAGCGGCAATGGCAGTGTCGCGGTCTTCCGGTCCACGCGCGGGCTCTTGCCCGCCGGCGGGGCGCGTTACGAGGCGGCGCAGGGCCGCTGCCTCGGACGCGACGGCATGATCGCGCTTTCGGTCGATGCAGGCGGCAAGGTCCAGGTCGGCGGCGCCTGCGTCACGACGGTGAACGGCACGCTCCTGCTCTGAGCGCTAGCGCCCTGCACGGACGCAGAGGGGCGCTGACGACCGACGGCACTGTGCCTCTGAGCCATCGCCTCGGCGGGGCCGGGGGCATGGCGGATCGGGGCCTGCGCGACCTCTCGCGAGGTGGTTTCGATGGGTCTGGAGCCATCCGGTCTGCGTGAGCCGCAACCGCGCGATCGATGGCAATTGCTGCAATATCGGCTTATTATGGCGGTCGGCTGCAATCATTCCTGCGCCGCTCCGTCCGGGCAAAGAACGCCCGCGACGACCCAAGCCTGCAAATCTCAAACGTTGCTGCTCACGCTTCCGACAAATGGACCTCCTCGCCGAGGCCCGACCCACTTCGGAATAAGCCAATGAGGCACGCCATGATTTCGCACCCGCTTCTCGCTTCATTTTTGATTTCAACGAGCCTTTGCATTGCCAGTGTCCCGGCAGGCGCCCAGCAGACCACCGGCACGCCGGGCTCGCCCGACGCCACCACGACGATCGATGGAAAATACCTTCCGCCGCCGCCGCCCACCTTTGGGGGCGTCGTCAACCTTGAGGCGTCGAAGTCCAAACCCTATTGGCCGCCGCAAGTGGTGCCGCCCAAAGGGGCCCCCAACATCCTCCTGATCATGACCGACGATCAGGGCTATGGCGTTTCCGGCACATTCGGCGGCGTCGTTCCGACGCCGGCGATGGACCGCATCGCGCAGATGGGGCTGCGCTACACCCAGTTCCACTCGACCGCGCTGTGCTCGCCGACGCGGGCGGCGCTGATCACCGGACGCAACCACCACTCGGTGGGCTTCGGCATCATCTCGGAGCAATCGACTGGCTATCCCGGATACGATTCCGTGATCGGCGTCGAAAACGCCACCATCGGCAACATCCTGAAGCAGAACGGCTACGCGACATCCTGGTTCGGCAAGAACCACAACACGCCCAGCTATCAGTACAGCGCGGCCGGTCCATTCGATCAGTGGCCGATCGGCATGGGCTTCGACTATTTCTACGGCTTCCTGGGCGGCGAGACCGACCAGTGGACCCCGTATCTGTTTCAGAACATGACCCCGATTTCCCCGTGGCTCGGCAAGCCCGGCTACAACCTCACCACCGATCTGGCGGACGAGGCCATCGACCATATGCGGCGCCTCAACGCCGCCGCGCCCGACAAGCCGTTCTTCGTCTATTACGTGCCCGGCGGCACCCATTCGCCGCACCAGCCGAAGAAGGAGTGGATCGACAAGTTCAAGGGCAAGTTCGACATGGGCTGGAACGCGCTGCGCGACCAGATCTTCGCCAATCAGAAGCGGCTTGGCGTCATCCCCGCCAACACGCAGCTCACGGCCTGGCCGGACGATCTGCAGAAATGGGAGACCTTGACGGCTGACGAGAAGAAGCTGTTTGCAAGACAGGCTGAAGTCTACGCCGGTTATGTCGCCTATACCGACAACGAAATCGGGCGGGTCATTCAGGAGGTTCAGGACGAAGGCAAGCTCGACAACACGCTGATCATCTATATCAGCGGTGACAACGGCACGAGTCCGGAAGGCACCACGCGCGGAACGCCGAACCAGTATACCGCCTATAACGGCATCCTGGATCTTCCGATCGCCGAGCAGTTGAAGGCGTATGACGCCTGGGGCTCGGCTGCCACATACCCGCACATGGCGGTGGCCTGGTCATGGGCCTTCGACACGCCGTTCAAGTGGACGAAGCAGGTCGCGTCGCATTTCGGTGGCACCCGCCAGGGCATGGCAATCTGCTGGCCGAACCGGATCAAGGACGCGGGCGGCATCCGCACCCAGTTCCACCATATGATCGACATCGTGCCGACCATCCTCGAGGCCACCGGCATTCCCGCGCCGCTGATGCTCAACGGCATCGCCCAAAAGCCGATTGAAGGTGTCAGCATGACCTACACCTTCGACAAGTCGAGCGCCAACGTTCCGTCCACGCGAACGACGCAGTATTTCGAGATGTTCGCCAACCGCGCGATCTATCAGGACGGCTGGATCGCGGCGACAACGCCACCTGCGGCACCCTGGCTCCTGGGCACCGCCAAGCTGCCCGAAGACGTCGTCAACGGCTACAAGTGGGAGCTTTACAACATTGTCGACGACTACTCGGAAAGCAACGACCTCGCCGCCAAGATGCCTGACAAGCTGCGCGAGCTGCAGGAACTCTTCCTCGTGGAGGCGACCAAGTACAATGTCTTCCCGCTCGACAACTCCGTCCTGCCGCGCATCATCGCTCCGCGACCGAGCGCCACCGCCGGCAGGACTGTCTTCACCTATTCCGGCGAACTGCCGGGCATTCCCGAGAGCGACGCGCCGAGCATCCTGAACAAGTCCTACACCATCACCGCCGCGGTGGAGATTCCGCAGGGCGGCGCCGAGGGCATGCTCGTCACCTTGGGCGGGCGCTTCGGCGGTTACGGCCTCTACGTGCTCAAGGGCAAGCCGGTATTCCTCTACAATATGCTGGATCTGGAACGCTTCCGCTGGGACGGCCAGCAGGCGCTCACGCCGGGCAAGCACACCATCGTGTTCGATTTCAAATATGATGGACCCGGCTTCGGCAAGGGCGGCACCGGCGTGCTCAAGGTCGACGACAAGGAGGTCGCCAATCAGAAGGTCGCGCACACGATCCCATTCCTGATGTCGATCGATGAATCCTTCGACGTGGGCGTCGACACCCGCACACCCGTTGAGGACAAAGACTACCAGCTGCCGTTCCGATTCTCCGGGAAGCTCGACAAGCTCACCTTCCAGCTCGGACCGGTGCAACTGACGAGCGAGGCCCGCGCGCGCTGACCAAAGCCAAGGGACGACAGATGCATGGGGCGTTCGCGCGGTGGACTGACCACCAAGATCCACGCACTGGTCGATGCGTGCGGCCTGCCGATCGCGCCTACGACAGTGATACCTTGCGCCTCGAGATGGCCGCGCGCGGCGCATGGGCCAACATCAAGCCGATGCCCGGCCGCAAACGCCGCCCGCCGTTCAACGCCTTCCTCTATCGGTGCCGTAACTTCGTCGAACGTTTCTTCAGCAAGTTCAAGCACTTCCGTGCCGTCGCCACCCGCTTTGAAAAGCACGTCGAAGACTATCTTGCTCTCGTCAAGCTCGCTTCAGCCAAATCTGGATGCGCTTCATGAGTCGGTGACCTGGACGAACAACCGATCTGGACGCGGCGGACCCGCTCGTCGAGGGGGCTCGCCGCTGCGTCCGGTTCGGATCCGTGCCCCCACGGCGTCTGCCGGGTCTTGTCACCTCGCGCCGGTTTGCTACTCTGGCGGGGATAGGGATGGGGTTCCCCTGAAACCGCCTGTGAGGGCTGATGACTCCTACCGCGCTTAACCAGCGGTAGGACTGCGTCTGGATGCAGCCTGCCACTTCGGCGGGCTTTTTTGTGCCCGCGCCATGTGAAGGGGCCTTGAGCATGTCATTTGCCACCTGCGTGATCATCATGATCGGCGGCGCGATCGGGACGCTGGCACGTTACCTGATCTCGGTCTGGGCCTTGCCGATCAGCCGGGACCTGCCCTGGGGCACGATCCTGATCAATGTCACGGGCTCGTTCGTGATCGGCCTGTTCGGCACCTTGACCCTGGCGAGCGGTCGTTTCCCGGTCTCTGACAATGTCCGGCTCTTCGTGATGGTCGGCCTCTGCGGCGGCTACACCACATTCTCGTCCTTCAGCCTGCAGACGCTCGACCTGATGCGCTCCGGCGCGATGCTGCGCGCCACGGCGAATATCGCTCTCTCCGTGCTGCTCTGCGTCGGCGCGGTCGCGCTCGGCCATCTCGCCGCCGCGCAATTCGGCGACCAGGAGCTGCAGATCGCCCAGACGGCGATCGAGGAGGAGGGCTAGCGTCTGCGGTGATCGAGGCCGGGCTCGTCAGCCCGCGCGACGGCAGGCTGGTTCAGGAATGCGGCGTCGGCCTCGTCGCGATCACGGTCGCAGGTTCGTTTCCCGCGGTTTGGGAGCCCGTCCGGGCTGGTGACATGACAGGGGCGGCACTTGCCGCTCAGGCGCGAACCTCATCGCCGATTGGCACCTTCCTGGCGAAGGGAACGAACGCCATGGCTGCGATCGTGAGGGCGGCAACCAGTCCCCAGGCCTCGTTGATCGACAGGACCAGAGCTGCCTTCTCGACCAGTGGCTGAAGCAGCGCCTGGGCCTGTGCGTCGAGCGGCCCTGGTGGGCGCATTGCCATGAGTTCCAGGGGCACGCCGATGAACTTCGCCGTCTCGACCTCGCCTCTTTGCAGCCGCTCCATGATCGCCGTGCCGTGCACGGGCGAGCGGCTGTAGATGACGGTGTCGATCAGGGCGAGACCGATCGCGCCGCCTAGGTTTCGCATCAGGTTGAACAGGCCGCTGGCGTCGGGAACGCGCATCGCAGGAAGCTGCCCCAATGCGAGGCGCGTCGGTGGCAGAAGGCAAAACATGATGGCCAGGCCACGGACCACCTGCGGCCAGAACATCGCGTCATAGTCGGTCTGCGGGGTCTGGAGGGCACTCAGGCCCAGGCCGAGGGCGAAGAGGGTAAAGCCGATGCCGGTCAACAGGCGGACATCGACACGACGCTCCAGGGCGACGGCGACCGGCGCGATGGCAAGCTGGGCGGCGCCGGTCACCAGCATGATCCGACCGATCTCGAGCGCATTGTGATCACGCACGAAGGCCAGGAAGACCGGCATCAGATAGACGGATCCAAACAGCCCGATGCCGAGAACAAAGCTGAGGATGCTGCCGATCATGAAATTTCGGTCCGCAAAGCTTCTCAGATCAACGATCGGATTGTCGGCTTGCAATGTCCTCCTGATGAAGCCGAAACCGCTCCCCAGGCTCAGCGCGATGAGCCCCAGGATCAGGCCCGAGATCCAGCCGCGCTGAGGCGCCTCCTTCAGTGCGATCTCTATCGCTGCCAGCGCGATCGCCATCAGCACCAGGGACAGGGCATCGAGCTTGCGCGCTTCGATGAGACTTGGCGCGTCACGTGGCAGGAGGAAAGCGGCAAGTGCTGCCGAGACGATGCCGGGAATGACGTTGATCAGGAACAGCCAATGCCAGGAATAAGTCTGCGTGATCCAGCCGCCGACGATCGGCCCGACCGTTGGCGCGAGCACGGCAAAAACGCCGGCCAGCGTCGTCGCGATGGGCTGCCTGCTCGGCGGGAACAGCAGAAAGACAGCCGAAAAAACCGCGGGAATCAGGGTGCCGCCTGAAAACCCCTGGAGGACGCGCCAGGCGATCAGGGCGGGGAACGACTGGCTCGCCGCACAGCCGATGGAGGCTGCGGTAAAGACGGAGAGCGCCACGACGAACAGCCAGCGCATCGAGAGAAAGCGCGTCAGGAAACCCGTCAGCGGAATCGCGATGACCTCGGCGATGAGATAGGCGGTCTGGACCCAGCTCATCTGGTCGGGCGGAATGTCCAGTGCGCTCTGGATCGTCGGCAGGGACGTGACGACGACCTGCACGTCGAGGATCGCCATGAACATGCCGATGCACATGGCGGCAAAGCCGATCCATGTCGCAGCGGTGACGCGCCTTTCGCCGATCGCATCAGCCAGTGGCGGCATGGCGAGCCTCTTCAAGCGCAGCATTCTCGGCGCGAATGCGGATCGTCAGGACGAGACCGTTGACGATCGAAAAGACAAGCGCGAACCATGGCAGGCCAAGGCACAGCGGCAAGACAGCGATCTCGCCAATGACGACGATATAATTCGGGTGCGACACGAACCGATAAGGGCCTCTGGCCACCAGCCTCTCGCCCGGTGCGACGATGATGCGGGTCGTCCAACGCCGGCCCAGCGTCACCAGCACCCAAAGGCGCAGCCCCTGAAGCAGGCAGAAAACCGCGAGCCAGCCGAGATGGATCGCTTGTGCCCAACCGAGCAGCCAAAGTCCGATCAGCCAGGTCGCGTGCAGCAGGACGATCGCCGGATAGTGGCCGGCAGCCTTCTCCACGGCGCCCCTGGCGAGCAGGGCAGACGTGTTTCTGTTCGCGAGCCAGAGTTCCCCGATCCGCTCGGCCGTCACCAGGGCCAGCAAGACGATCGCCGGCGTCATGTCCCTTGCCGCAGCAAGGCGCAGCTCACGGTGAAGCCCGGCCCCATCGCCACCAGCAGCGTGCGCGAGGGCAAGCCTGCCGCGATCGCACGCTGGAGGACGAAGAGGGCGGTGGGAGCCGACATGTTGCCATAGTCGGACAGGACTGAGCGTTCGTGGTCGAGCGTTCCTTGCCCGAGTGACAACGCGCTTTCCAGGGCCTCGATCACCTTCTTCCCGCCGGGATGACAGGCAAACAGATCGACGTCGGACAGCGATAGCCCTTCACGCTCGAGGATCCCTGCAAGGGCGGGGTTGAACCGCTCCTCCGCGAAGGGCGGGATCGCCCGGTCGAAGATCACGCCAAAGCCCTGGGGATCGACAGTCCAGCCCATGATATCCAGCGTGTCGGGCCACATGTGCTGCCCGGTCATCTCGACCGTGGCGATGCCATCCAGCCCGGCCTTCAGGATGCAGGCTGCGGCGCCATCGCCGAACAAGGCGGTCGCAACGATGTTGGCCTTCGTCAGGACATCGAGCCGGAAAGCCAGCGTGCAGATCTCGACGGCCACGAGCAGGATTGTCGAACCAGGGCGGGACGCGGCCAGGCGAGAGGCGATCGAGAAACCCGATACGCCGCCGGCACATCCCAGACCGAAGACCGGGACACGTTCGACGTCGCTTCTCAAACCAAGTCTCTCGGCGACGCGGGCATCGAGGCTGGGAGTCGCTATGCCCGTCGACGAGACCGTCACGATCGTATCGATCTCGGACGCCTGAAGGCCGGCAGTGCCCAGCGCCTTCGTCGTTGCATCCACGAACAGGTCGCAAGCGCCGGCGATATAGGCGGCGCTGCGCTCGGGCCATCCCAATGGCTGCAGATACCATTCGATCGGCCGGACGGCATATCGGCGGCTGATGCCCGAATTCTCGAAGACGCGCGCAAGCTGCTCGAAATCGGGATAGCGGCCGGCAAAGCTCCGATGGGCGGCTGCTGCCACATCGCGCTGGCGAAACTCATGGGGCGGGACAGCCGTCGCGACGGAAACGAGCTTGACCGGGTGAGGCATAGCCACTTCCAGGCATGGCGGGCGGTGCCGCCCGATGCGGGCGGACCTGCAGCGCCATGCCAACTATGCTTCAGCGAGCCCTCAAGTTCCAGAGGCGCCCGCTGCCATTCAGGTCTCATCCCATTGAAGTAGGCGCGCCGGATCGGCGCGCCTCGCGAAGCTCCTGAATGGTGCTGTCGGAAAATCTCGATTTCACCGTCACGAAGCTGAAGCAGATGATCATCAGTGGCGACGCCGGTGAAGGCGCTGTGGTTTTCCCCGAAACGGATACCGAGGCCACACTCGACCTGCTGAAAGGGCTCGACGTCTCGGCCGCTGTGGAGGTGGTTCTCGTCAAAGCTGCCGCCGTTTACGCGAAGCATCACCCCGTTCAGTGACCCTGCAGGTCAGAAGAGCAGCGGCACGTGCCCGTCGCATCCGGGAGCTTCCGAGGATCCAGGGCAAAAGCCTCGGCAAAGGCGCGGGCGAAACGCTCCTCTGCGAAGCGGATCACGATGCCGGACTCAATGACCGCCTTCATCTCATGGATAACGTCCCAATGCGTGAGCCATGCATCGATCTCTTCAAGCCGAGAGAGAAACCCTGGTCCCCCGATCGGGATCAGGATCTCGTGTGTCCAGGGGCGGGAGCCCTCAACCGGGAAAACGCTCATCGCAATGCCAAGCTGCCATTGTCGGGACCCGGTCGAATTCCTCAGCGAGCTGCCTGCAAGCGACGTTCGGCGTGCCTGGTGTCCAGTTCCGGGCCCATCAGGATGCGCCGTAGTTTCTGAACCGCATTGCAAAATCGCGCCTTCAGGATCCCGCCGCGGGAACAGGCGGGACCCTGCCAGTGATAGCATCGAAGGGAAAATGGGCCAAGACCAGCCAAATTCGGGGACAGGGGGAGCCTTTTGCCCGCTCCCGAATTTTTGGTGGAGTCCATGTCTGGCATGACGACCAGCGTAGCGCCATCCGCACGGAAATCCTTCTCAAAGGAGCACGTGAGGGATTACAATTGTAGCCACAGAGCATCGGAAACATGGGGGGCCAAAGAACAGAGGCTCGGCTAACCGATGATCGCGAGGCCTGATATCACCTCCAGCGCGGCAACCGTCGAGCAGGTCGGCGGCAGAACTCTGGCTAGCGATCCCAGTGCCACCTTCCTCGGTATGCTCGATCGCATCGGCTGCGGCTATCTCCTCCTCGATGACCACCGGAACATCGTAGAAGCCAACGCGACGGCCCGCCTGATCCTTGGTCCCGAGGATGGCTCTGTGGACAATCTCGACCGGCTGACGAGCGCATTGAAGCAATTGCTTCAGCGCGGCCCAAACCGCTCGCCGCTCGGGCCCCTGACCTGGATCGTGATCTGGAGCCAGGAGGATGCCCCCTTCGTGCTTAGTCAGTCCGCGGACGACATCCCGGCTGGTCGCAGCGTCGTCATGTTGCTCAATCTTGACGCCCACCTGGAACCCAATCCCTTTATGCTTCGGCGCATGTTTGGCCTCACTTTGGCCGAAACGCGCCTCGCGCTTGAATTGGCGCGCGGCGGCAAGCCCGTGGATGTCGCCCGGGTTCACCGCGTCAGCCGCACGACGGTTCGCTCGCAACTGGCGTCGCTCTTCGCCAAGACCCAGACCAGACGTCAGTCGGAGCTGGTCAACTTGCTCGCCCGCATTGCCCTCTTGCCTTGAAAGGTCGCTCGAGCTCGCGCGCCGGGGGCCCTGGCTCCCGGCAATCCGCTGATCGTGCGCAGATGAGCTCTCTCCACCCATGCCTTGCCGCAAACCGGGCGAGCCCGGGTCAGGCTTCCGAGGTGCGCAGGCGCTCTTGCGCCTCCACCGCTGGCTCGGCCCCTTGCTCCCCGCCGCGCCCGAGGAAGGCGAAGACGACGATCGCGGTGACGACCGTGACGGCGCAGAGCATCACGAGCACTGTCGCGAAGGCCTCGCCATAACCCTGGACGAGCGCAGTCCGGCTCATCTGCGGCAAGGCGGCCGCGGCGCTCGCGATGTCGCCGGTGACGAGCCGTTGGGCGGCGGGGCCCGCATGCGCCGTCGTCGCGCCAGCTGCAAGATGGCCCGCCGTCAGGGCGGACAGCACGGCGCTGACGACCGCGAGCGCCACGCCTTCGCCGGCCACGCGCGTGGTGCTGAAGATGCCGGTCGCCATGCCGGCGCGTTCCCTGGGCACGACGCTGACTGCAAGCCCGTCCATCAGCCCCCAGGGCAGGCTGATGCCGATGCCGATCAGCGCCATCGGCATGGCGATGCCCATCGTTTCGCCGCCGAGCGGAACGCGGCTCAGCCAGAACAGGCCGGCAGCGCAGATCAGCAGGCCTGCGCCGCAGATCGTCGCCGGCGCGAACCAGCGCGTTAGCAGGCCGGCCGCGATCGGCAGAACCAGCAACGGCGCGGAGAGTGCGATCATCAGCCGGCCGGCGGCGATCTCGCTCAGGCCCTCGATGCCGATGAAGCGCACGGGCAGCAGGATCAGCAGCACGACGAAGGCATAGGCCGGCGCTGCGGCCAGCAACTGCACCCCGACAAACCGGGGGTAGCGGAACAGGGAGAGGTCGAGCATCGGCCGAGCGACGCGGCCCTCGATCACGACGAAGGCGATGAAGAGCAGGACCGAGCCCGCCAGCAGGCTCATCACGCCTGGCTCGTACCAGCCGCGCTCCGGCGCCAGCAGGGCGCCATAGGTGAAGAGCGCCAGGGCCAGCGTGAAACTGGCGGCGCCTGGCCAATCGAGCCCGGCGGCGTCGGGATCGCGCGATTCCTGCAGGACACGCGCTCCGAGCGCCAGGGCGAGCACCGCCAGGACGACCACGAGCCCAAAAATGCTGCGCCAGCCGAAGGCGTCGATCATCAGGCCTGATGCAATCGGTCCGAAGGCAAGGCCGATGCCGAAGCTTGTGCCGACGATGCTGAAGGCGCGGATGCGCGACGCGCCATCGAATTCCTGTGCGAGCGCCGCCATGCCGCCGGAAAAGGCGGCGGCCGCCGCGACGCCCTGAGCCGCCCGCCCCAGATCGAACCACAGGATGTCGGGCGCAACGGCCAGCGCCATGGAGAGCACGGCGAATGCGCCGACGCCGATGAGGAAAACGCGCTTGCGGCCATAGGCATCGGCCAGTCCGCCCGCTGCCATCAGGCTCGATCCGAAGGTCAGCATGAAGGCGTTGGTGACCCAGTTGAGGGCGATCGGGCTGCCGCCCAGCGCCTTGCCGATGGCAGGAAGCGCTACGGCCGGCCCGGTAAAGGTCAGCGGCATGGCCGCAGCGGCGAGGCAGACGGATAGGAGCACGAGCGCCTGCTCGGCCGTGCGCGGCCGCGTGATGGTTTGCGTCATGGATTGGATGCCCTGTTCGATGGCGGCGGCGCTGCGATTGGGCGGCGCCCGCCTTTCCCGGGAAAGCTGGCCTTTCCCCGGGGAAAGTTCGTCTTTCCCCGTGAGACAGGATAATCTCGATGGAATACCTGCCAAGGAGTCGCGCATTCCGATCTTGGCGGAAGAAAACGCTCGAATGATCGTGTCTCGGGAGAGTCAGGAATGGATTCGCTGAGCGGCCTGATGGCCTTTGTCCGGACCGCCGATCTCGGCAGCTTCGTCATGGCCGGGCGCGTGCTCGGACTGTCTGCGTCGGCGGTCGGCAAGGCCGTGACCAGGCTCGAACAGCAGCTCGGCATCCGGCTGTTCCAGCGCTCAACCCGCAGCCTGCGGCTGACCGAGGAGGGGCGGGCCTTCCACGAGCGCTGCCGGCGCATCCTCGACGATCTCGACGATGCCCGCGCCATGCTCGCCCGGACGATGGACGTGCCGCGCGGGCGCCTGCGCGTCAGCACGCCGATCGTGAGCTACCACCTGCTCTTGCCGGTCCTGCCGGAGTTCATGGCGCGCTACCCCGAGATCGAGGTCGATCTCGATTTCAACGACCGCCTCGTCGACCTGATCGACGAGGGCGTCGATGTCGCGATCCGCAGCGGCGAACTCCCGGATTCGCGCCTGATGACGCGGACCCTGCGCCCTTTCCAGATGCTGCTCTGCGCCGCACCGTCCTATCTGGAGCGCCACGGCAAGCCGGAATGCCCGCGCGACCTCGACGGGCATCTCGGCATCCGCTTCCGCTATCCCAACAGCGGAAAGGTCCAGGCCTGGCCGCTCACGCTCGTGGCTGGCGAGGCGGAATTGCGCACGCGCACGGTCCTGACCTGCAACAATATGGAGGCGCTGCGCGGCGCCACGGTCGCCGGCCTTGGCATCGGCTGCATGCCGGATTTCCTGGTGCGGGACCCGTTGGCGAGGGGCGAGCTGCTCACCCTGCTCGATGACCGGATCGATGCTCCCGGCCATTTCAGCCTGATCTGGCCCTCCAACCGCAACCTCTCGCCGAAGGTCAGGGTCTTCGTCGATTTCATCGGGGAGCGCCTGTTTTCAACCCGCTGCGAAGCGCCTCCCCAGCCGTGTCAGTGAGGCGACGGCAGCTTGTCCAGCAAGGTGCGAAGTCCGCGCACGGTGGTCTCGTCGAAGCTGATATCGATATCCACGCCGGAGCGGGTCTTGGTCCGCAGGATCAAGGTTCCATCATCGGCCATCACGAAACTGGTCTGTTCGGCGAGCACGGCGTTGACGACGTCGGCATGTGACGGGGAGCCGCGCATCTCGGCGGCGTGCATGGCTGCCGCTTCGAAGCGCGACAGGAAATCCCCCTCGAGCAGGCGCGGGATGTGAAGGATGAAGCGGCGTCCATTGCTGTCCGTCAGATCGAGGCAGCTGGTTTGCCCGCTCGCGGAGGCACCATGGCCATTGACCTGGCTCAAGAGGATCGTGGCGGGCTCGGTCATCCCTGGCATTCCCTGGATTTGCTGATCTCACCCGCCTCCTTAGCCGTTTCACTGCGAAGTCGGAACTTTGCAGGAGGGTGGTTTGCCGAGATTCGACGCCACCGGCTAAGCGTCAGCTCCCCACCGGCTTGTCGCTGGCTGGCCGTTGCGGCTCCGGCATCGGCCTGGACCGGCGTTGACGCTTGCATCGACGGCCTCGGCTTCAAGCACTGTGCGTCCGAGGGGCCAGCGACCGACGTCATGGCCATCGTCCACCACGGCGAGATCGACCGATAGTTTTCCCACCCGCGCCGGAATCAAGCGTGTGCAGCTTGCGTTCTCGCCCAATCTCCGGCGCGACCGAAGAAAAGCGGGCAGCTCCGACAGCGCCGCCCGCCGCTCGCTTCGCCCAGATCATCGAGCCGGATATCGTACCCAGTCCGATGATCTAACCCTTTGTCCTTGCATCGGCTTTGCCCGGAAAACCGCAATCCGCTTTTCGGGCCGATGCCTTAGTTGCCGGGCTTGTTCTTGATGGCCTGGTCGATCTGCCGCTTTACGGCCTCCAGATTGAACGAGGCCGGGTCCTGCATCGGTGGATAATCGATCGCGGTCCGAGCAAGCTTGGCGACCTCTTCCTGAACGGAGACGAACCGCCAGAATTCCCGGGCGTAGAAGTCGTTCATATAGCCGCCACCGAGGTCATTGAGGCTCTGGCCGCCGATCGACGGGGTGCGCTCGAAGGGATCCTGGCGGATATTGACCATGGTCGGCATGTCGGTGGTGACCTTCGCGCCGGGCCAACCCTGGGGCTGCTGGTAGAACTGGTACTTGAAGTTCTCGATCCGGACTGCGCCGAGTTGCGGGCCGCCGAAATAGAAGAACTCACGCCGCGCGGACGGACCGTTGCCTTGCAGCAGATCGATCTGGCTATAGCCGTCGAGATGGTTCTTGTAGGTCCTGTCGCCCAACGCCACGCCCTTGAGGAGCTGGCCGGTGATGTCGCTATTGCCGGCTGCAGCCAGGAGCGTCGGGAACCAGTCCAGCGCCGAAAAGATCCCGTTCTCGACCGTGGCGGACTTGACCTTGCCCGGCCAGCGAATGATCGCCGGTGCCCGGAAGCCGCCTTCCATGACCGTTCCCTTGGTCCCTTTGAAAGGGGTCATCCCGCCATCGGGCCAGGTGAAGACTTCAGCGCCGTTGTCGGTGGTGAAGATGACGATCGTGTTGTCCGCCTGCCCTGAATCCTCCACGCATTTCAAAAGGGCGCCGACGCTGTCATCGAGCTGCGCCATGCCCGCCTCTTCAAGGCCGAAATTGGTCTTGCTGTTCATCAGCGCCTGATATTTCGGCGACAGGAACGTCCAGACATGCATGCGCGTCGTGTTGTGCCAGACAAAATACGGCTTCTTGTCAGCCTTGGCCTTGTCCATGAAATCACATGACGACTTGACCAGGATTTCGTCGAAGGTCGTCATGTCATATTTGGCCTTCGGCGTGATGTCGTGCATGTTTGGCACGTTGCTCATATTGGGGTAGGGCGCCAAAGGCCCCTCATCCACGATCCTCTGCTTGCCGACCTTTCCCCAGCGCGGCATTTCCGTCGCGTCATCCACGGTTGTCGCAAAGGTATGCAGCAAATTGCGGGGGCCGACCTTGTCGCGATAGGACTGCTCGTCCGGGAACGAAAACCAGAACGGATCGGACATCGCGTCGAGGTGGTAGAGATAGCCGAAGAACTCGTCGAAGCCGTGCAATGTCGGCAGGAACTTGTTCAGGTCGCCCAGATGGTTCTTTCCGAACTGGCCCGTGGCATACCCTTGGGTTTTCAGAGCCGTGGCGATCGTCGCGGCCTGGGCCGGCATGCCGACATCCGCGCCTGCTTGTCCAACAGTGGTCAAACCCGTGCGCAAGGGGATTTCGCCGGTGATGAAACTTGCCCTGCCGGCGGTGCAACTGGCTTCGGCATAGTAATCAGTGAACATCATTCCCTGCGCCGCCAGCCTGTCGAGGTTGGGCGTCTTCCCGGACATGATCCCTCGGTGGTAGGCCCCGACATTGAACCAGCCCACGTCGTCGCCCATGATCACGAGGATGTTGGGTCGCTGTTGCTGCTGGGGCTGAGGTTGCTGCGATATCGCAGGGAAGCTCGCTCCCGTCAGCATGGCGATACTTGCAGAGAGACCAAGCCATTCGCGTCGACCAATTTTCATGTCCGACCCTCCAGGATGATGCTTGCGGCCGCCCCTGGTGCCCGCGGGCACGCTCAAGACCGAGTCAAATTGGCGGCGGTGG
Source organism: Bosea sp. BIWAKO-01 (assembly GCF_001748145.1). Taxonomy (NCBI): domain Bacteria; kingdom Pseudomonadati; phylum Pseudomonadota; class Alphaproteobacteria; order Hyphomicrobiales; family Alloboseaceae; genus Allobosea; species Allobosea sp. BIWAKO-01. Next base: position 6,049,368 of record NZ_BCQA01000001.1, on the reverse strand, counting down.
TGGTTTAACGAGAAAACTGGGCTCGGCTCTACTGTACCTTGGGCCAGTATCGAACGGGTCCGTTGGCGCTTCGATGCCCCAGGAACGACAATTCGAAGGTCCTGACTGGCCAGGCTTCGTCTGCCACCGGCGCCGCGCAGGCGTCCTGCCCAGGCATCTTCGTTCCGATCAAGCCGCTAGAATGCCCGCTCGCTCGTCTCGCGAAGCTTCTCGGCCTCGGAGCGGAAGGTCCGGTATTCCCAGCGCCCTGTGACGGGGTGGCGCCGATGCCAGAGCGCTTCCAGCCAGAACGGCCCGGCGTCGTCGCTCGGGAAGACCGGCCGCCACGCATACCATCCGCTCCAGATGCAGTCCGCAGCTGGGATCGGGCCGACATCGCGCGGGGCAGCCGTCATGATGCGTCTCCGCTAGGGCGCTGGTGAAAATGGAATCCTCTGCAATGCTTTATCGCCTTGTCTTCACGTGATTTCGCACGCCGGACCGCTACGTGGCCGGCCGGAATCGCTCTGTCTTCACGCAATTCCGGACGCAGAACCGCTACGCAGTTTTGCTGGAATTGCTCTGCCCCTTCGGCGCCTCGGGGGACATGTTCTCCTCCTGCGCCGAAAAGACATTATGCGCGTAAGCGTCGAGAATAGCTTCCGACTTGACCAGGCGGCCCGCTGCCTCTTCGGCGCGATTGGCCTTGTAGAAATCGAGCTTCTGGATCTTGGCGATCCAGGTCTTGAACTTGGTCAATTCCTGCTCGTTCTCCTCGAGCTCCGCGAAGGTGAAGTGCTTGACGCGGGTCTCCTCCGCAATCTCCTCCTCGAAGGCGATGCATTTCTCGATGAACTCCGTGTACTCGTCGTCGCGGTCGGCATTGAACCGGGCGATGATCTTGTCCTGCTGCTTCTGGTCGAGGCCGACTGTCGCCAGCAGCAGCGCTTCGCCCTCGGCCTCGGCGATCTCGTTCTCCAGCATCTTGAGCCGCCGCAGGTGGTCATCGGTCTTGGGCAGCACGCAGACGCCGCCCTGCAGGTAGACCGCGCCCATGCCCTTGAGCTTGCGCCAGATCGAGACCCGCTTCCGCGCCGGCTCGGCGGGCACCTTGTAGGTCAGCAGCAACCATTCCAATGCAGGCATCGGCTCTCCCAGAATCTCTTGAATGTAACAGCCGTTACAAATACAATGAACGTGACATCGCGTATCGAGCATACCATGGCCGCGCCAGGAAATCTCGTTCTGCTGCGCCGCCTGCGAAACGAAAGCGACAACCATGATCGCATGGGCAACGGCCGCCCCCGCCATTTCCGCCGCCTTCCTCGCCTCGCTGGTCGAGGTGGTCGAGGCCTTCACCATCGTGCTCGCGGTCGCAACGGTGCAGGGCTGGCGTCCGGCCCTGGCCGGGACGGCAGCGGGGCTCGGCGTCCTCGGCCTTCTGGTCCTGGCCCTGGGGCCGGTGATCGACCGCGTCCCGCTCCAGAGCCTCCAGCTCGTCATCGGCGTCCTGCTCCTGCTGTTTGGCCTGCGCTGGCTGCGCAAGGCGATCCTGCGGGCGGCGGGCATCATCGCGCTGCATGACGAGGAGCGCGCCTTTGCCAGCGAGACGGCCAGCCTGAGCGAGGCGGCGCGCCTTGACGCGACGCGGCGCAATTGGATCGCGGGCCTCGCCGCCTTCAAGGCGGTCGTGCTCGAGGGTGTCGAGGTGGTCTTCATCGTCATCGCCGTCGGCGCCGGGCGCGGGCTGTTGTGGCCGGCGGCGCTCGGCGCGGTCGCGGCCTGCGCGCTCGTCCTGGTCATCGGATTAGTCGTCCACAAGCCTCTGTCGCGCGTGCCGGAGAACACGCTCAAATTCGGCGTCGGGGTCATGCTCTCGGCCTTCGGCGTCTACTGGACCGGGGAGGGGCTCGGCGTCGCCTGGCCCGGCCATGATCTCGCGATCCTGGTCCTGGCCGCCATGTTCCTGGCCATCGGGCTCAGCCTGGTGCCGCTCGCCCGCCGTCCCCGGAAGATCGAGCCTCAGGAGATGGCCCGATGAACCTGTTGCGTCTGATCGTTCGCGAATTCGTCGGCCTGTTCGTCGATGACGAGAAGCTGGCCCTCTCCATCCTGGCCGTGGTCGGGGCGTGCGGGCTGCTTGCCCGCTACCAGCAGGGCACTTCCATCACGGTCGGCCTGTTGCTGCTCTTTGGCTGTATCGGCGTGCTTGTCGTCAGCGTCCTCCAGGGCGCGCGGCGATAGGGCTGGATCAGCGCGTCATTGGATCGATCCGATAGAGCTTGGAGATCAGCCCCTCCTGCGAGCGATAGGTCCGGAAGCCCATCGCCTCGTAATAGGCGAGGCCCATGCCATTGGCCTCGCCGATGGTCGCATCGATGTTTCGCAAGCCGAAGGTCCTGGCGGCCTGCATCGTTGCCTGAAACAGCGCCGAGCCGACACCCTGGCGGGCGGCGTGAGGGCTGACATGGGTTCCGATGATCCCCCAGCCCTCGGACACCCCGTAGGGATTGCCCTTGACCGCATGGCGCAAGGACTGGAACCCGAGAATCCGCCCCTGTTCGTTCTCCGCGACGGAGCATGCGATGCGGTGTTCCTGCACGATATAATGAGCCAGGACCCAGTCGGGATCGCCGGCGCTCTTTCGGAGCCCTGCGGCGAAGATCTCGTCCAGGGCCTGGCTCATGCCCTGCGCATCGGCCGATAGGGCGGGTCTGATCTTCATGCTGAGTCTGCTCTCATGGACTGGCGGGACTTTACCGAACGATCGCCCGTCGCGGGAAGGCCGGATGTCCGCCCCGACCGCCGTCGGGGCAAGGGGCGGCGCTGGCTCCATGCTCCGTTCCGCCGGCTCCACGCCCTGCGCGGCGATAGGGCGAGCGGGCGAAGCCTGTATCGCTCCAGCGCCGCCTCGCGCTCGATCTGCGCGCCCCGAGCTAACCCCGTCCGTTCGGCTTGCGCGGCATGGTTGGCGCGGTCGATTGCCTGACGATCAGCTCCGGCGGGAAGATCCGGCTTTGGACGGGCTGCGCTTGTCCCATCGCATCGACCAGGCAGTCGATCGCCGCATGCGCCATCGCCGAGAGCGGCTGCCTGACACTGGTCATTGGTGGGTTCATCAGGCGGGCCAGGAACAGGTCGTCGATGCCGACCAGCGAGATGTCGTCGGGAATCGCCAGGCCCTGTTCGCGCAAGCCCGCCGCGAGGCCGATCGCCAGCAGGTCGTTCATCGCGATCACGCCGGTCGGGCGCTGCTGCAGTCTTGCGATGGTGAGTCCGGCATCGATCCCGAGTTCCGCGATCATGTCGTCGCCAAACTCGTTCGGCGGCAGCGAAATCTCATGGACATGCCCGTCCAGCCCATGCCTCCGCGCTGCCGTCCTGAAGCCGTTCAGACGTGCCGCGCGCGCGGCCGTTTGAAGCGGTCCCGTGACATAGGCGATATGCCGATGTCCCAGACCGACGAGATGATCCACCGCAAGCGTCGTGGCCAATGCGTTGTCGGTCGATACGACGGTGATGCCCTGGGCTGCCGACAAGGCGGCATTGCCCTCGAAGGCGACGATGGCGAGCCCCTTGGCGGCAAGGCCGGAGAGATGCCGGGGGTTCAGCAGGGACGACCCGGTGATGATGCCGCGAACGCCGAAAGCTGCCAGTTCCTCGGCGAACTCGGTCTCCCGCTGCGGGTCCCGGTAGGTGTTGCACAGGATCACCTGATGCCCCCGGGCCTGGGCGGCATGCTGGATGGCGGTGGCGATTTCGCCGAAGAACGGATTTGCGACCGAGGGCACCAGAAGCCCGATCACGGCTGAATGCCCGGTCTTCAGCTGCCGCGCGGCCGAACTCGGCTTGTACCCGAGTTCCGCGACGGCGCTGCGGATGCGCTCAAGCGTGGCGGGGGTCATCTTCGCATGTCGATCGTTCAGGAAATTCGAGACACTTGAAGCGGAGACGCCGGCTATCCGCGCCACATCGAGAATGGTCGCCACCCCTTGGTTTCTCCCCTTTTTGGTGTTGGTGCATCGTTGCACCGATGCTGGAACCGTGCAACAAATCGCGACAACAACTGTGCGGCCCTCTCGCGGACGAGCGAGAATCAAGGGCCGAAGCAGGGTACCAAGGGAGAGCGAAATGGGCATGAAGGCATCACGGCGTGATGTGTTGCGTTTCGGGGCGCTGATCGCGTCGCCGGCCATTCTGAAGCTGACGGGCGCAGGCGCGCTGTCCTCGCCGGCGGCTGCCGCGGAGCCGGGCCGCCTGCGTATCGCCTGGTGGGGCGGAACCGACCGGGCGCGCCGGACGCAGGCCGCGATCGATGCCTTCAAGCAGGCGCGTTCCGGGCTCGAGATCGCTCCCGAAACCGTGGGCTGGGACGCTTACTGGACCAAGCTGGCAACCCAGGTCGCCGGCGGTAACGCGCCTGACATCATTCAGATGGACTACCGCTACCTGCCCGAATATGCGCGTCGTGGCGCGCTGCGGGCGCTCGACGATCTCGTCCCTTCGGTCATCGACCCCAGCGACTATGTCCCCTCGGTGCTCGAGGCCGGCAAGATCGACGGCAAGCTCTATGGCATCCCCATGGGCATGAACAGCGACGTCCTGCTCTATGACAAGACGATGCTGGAGAAGCTCGGCCTGCCGGCGCCGAACCCGGACATGAGCTGGGCCGAATTCGCGACGCTGGGCGAGAACATCACTAAGAAGGCGAACCGCCGCGGCTATTTCGGCTCGGCCGATCCCAGCGTGATGGAGCCCGAGCTCGAATACTGGGTGCTGACGCGTGGCCGTACGCTCTATGACAAGGACGGTCGTCTCGGCTTCACCCGCGACGATGCCGAGTCATGGCTGGCGCTCTGTGCCGAGATGCGGGGCAGGGGCGCCATCGTTCCCGCCGATCTCGCCGCGACCGACAAGATCACCATCGACAGCGACCTGCTGACGACGGGCCGCGCCGCGATCACCTTCACGAACAGCAACCAGATCGTCGGCTACCAGGCCGTCAGCAAGAGCAAGGTCGGGATGGCTTTCCATCCCAAGGGCGAGAAGCCGGGCGAGTATCTCAAGCCCTCGATGATGCTTTGCGTCTCGGCGACGGCTGCCGATCCCAAGACCGCTGCAGCCCTGATCGACTTCATGGTGCTGAAGCCCGAAGGGGCGAAGCTGCTTGGCGTCGAGCGTGGCGTCTCGCCCTCGGAGAAGATCCGCGCCCTGCTGGCGCCGGAGCTCGACGAGGGCGGGCAGATGCAGGTCGAGCATCTCTCGCAGCTGAGCAAGCGCGGACCGGCGCCACTTCCGCCGGCGCCGCCGAAGGGCGCGGCCGAAGTCACCGCCCTGATCCGTCAGGCGGCCGAGAAGGTCGGGTTCAAGCAGCTCACGCCGCAACAGGCGGCCGAGCAACTGGTCTCCGAGGCCGAGCGCATCCTCTCGAAAGCCTGATCATCCATGGCTCACAGTGCCAGTCTCGCCGCCTCAACGCCGGGCCGTGTCGCCCGGCGTCGCTGGGACGGCGTCAGGAATGCCTTGCCCGGCTATCTCTTCCTCGCGCCGTGGCTGGCCGGCTTCGTGCTGTTCACGCTCGGCCCGACGCTCGTCTCGCTCTATCTGTCCTTCACCGACTTTGACCTGTTGCGCGCGCCGCAATGGGTCGGGGCGGCGAATTATCAGCGGATGTTCTCCTCCGACCCGAAATTCTGGGCGTCGGTGAGCGTGACATTGACCTATGTCGTCCTGTCGGTGCCGCTGAAGCTCGCCTTCGCGCTTGCGGTTGCGATGATCCTCGATCGTGGCATCGCGGGGCTCAGCATCTATCGGGCGATCTTCTATCTGCCCTCGCTGCTCGGGGGCAGCGTCGCGGTCGCGATCCTGTGGAAGCAGGTCTTCGGCTATGAGGGCCTCGTCAACGAATTCCTCTGGTTCGCCTTCGGCATCAACGGACCGAGCTGGATCTCGAATCCGGCAACCTCGCTCTACACGCTGGTCCTGCTCAGCGTCTGGCAGTTCGGCTCGCCGATGATCATCTTCCTCGCCGGGCTGCGCCAGATTCCCCGGGATCTCTACGAGGCAGCCAGCATCGACGGCGCGACGCGGCGTCAGCAGCTCACCCGCATCACCCTGCCGCTGCTGGCCCCCGTGATCTTCTTCAACCTGGTCCTGCAGACGATCGAGGCGTTCAAGGCGTTCACGCCGGCCTTCATCATCAGCGGCGGCACCGGCGGCCCGGTCGACTCGACGCTGTTCTACACCCTCTATCTCTATCAGCAGGGCTTCGCCTATTTCCGCATGGGCTATGCCTCGGCCCTGGCCTGGGTCCTGTTGCTGACGATCGCGGCCTTCACGGCGCTCACCTTCTTCTCGCAACGCTTCTGGGTCTATTATGAAGACGATCAGCGCTGACGGCCGCGTCGCGCCGGAGGAGACCGACCGGTCGTGGCGGGCGCTTCCCAAGCATATCGCGCTCGCGCTCGCCTCGCTGGCGATGCTCTATCCCTTGCTCTGGATGCTGAGCAGTTCCTTCAAGCCGGAGGACGAGATCTTCAGCGATCTCTCGCTCTGGCCGAAGGCGGTCACCTTGGCCAGCTATGTCGAGGGCTGGTACGGCCTCGGCATCAATTTCGGCCGGTTCTTCCTCAATTCGCTGATCGTCTCGGGGCTGGCCGTCGTCGGGAACCTGGCGGCCTGTTCGCTCGCCGCCTTCGCCTTCGCGCGGCTTGACTTTCCGCTGCGGAAATTCTGGTTCGCGGCGATGCTGGGCACGCTGATGCTGCCCTATCACGTCACCCTGATCCCGCAATATGTGCTGTTCCAGAAGCTCGGCTGGCTCAACACGTTCTGGCCGCTCGTCGTGCCGAAATTCATGGCGGTCGACGCCTTCTTCATCTTCCTGATGGTGCAGTTCTTCCGCGGCATCCCGCGGGAACTCGACGAGGCGGCCGTCATCGACGGCTGCGGACCCTGGCGGATCTACTGGAGCATCATGCTGCCCCTGTCCAAGCCGGTCCTGGCGGCAGCCGCGATTTTCTCCTTCATCTGGACCTGGGACGATTTCTTTGGGCCGCTGCTCTATCTCACCGATGTCGCCAATTACACGGTGCCGCTGGCGCTGCGCGGCTTCGTCGATGCGACGAGCCGCTCGTCCTGGGGGCCGCTCTTCGCCATGTCGGTGCTCAGCCTCGTCCCGGTTTTCGCAGCCTTCCTGATGTTCCAGCGCCATATCATCGAGGGTATCGCGGCCTCCGGCCTGAAACGGTGAGGAAGCGATGACAGCGACCGCCACCTCCGTCTCGCCCAAACCTGCCGAGCTCGGCGCCTCGATCCGCGGGGAATGGTTGCTCGACTGGAGCAAGCTGACGGTCAATCACGGCGCCTATGGCGCCACGCCCAAAACCGTTCTCGCCGCCCAGGACGTATGGCGCCGGCAGATGGAGAGCCAGCCTTCGCTCTTCATGCGCTCGGTCCTGCCTCCGGCCCTGCGGCAGGCGGCAGATGCGCTGGCGGATTTCCTCGGCGCGAAGGGCGAGGACCTCGTCTTCGTCGACAACGCCACGAGCGGCTGCAACGCCGTGCTGCGCTCGCTGGATTTCGCGCCGGGTGACGAAATCCTGATCCTGAGCCACGCCTATGGCGCGGTGCGCAACACGGTCGCCTATCTCGCCGAGCGCAGCGGAGCCCGCATCGTGGAAGCGCCGATTGCGTTTCCGCAGCCCAGCGCCACGCAGATCGTCGCGGCTGTCGCGGCCGCCATCACGCCACGCACCCGCATCGCGGTGCTCGACCATATCACCTCGTCCAGCGCGCTCCTGCTGCCGATGGCGGAGCTGATCGCGGTCTGTCGCGCTGCAGGCGTGCCGGTGCTCGTCGACGGAGCCCATGCGCCCGGCCAGATCGCACTCGATCTCCAGGGCCTCGATGCCGACTGGTATGTCGGCAACTGCCACAAATGGCTGATGGCGCCGAAGGGCTGCGCCTTCCTGTGGGCCAGACCGGACCGCCAGGCAGCGATCCATCCGCTGACGATTTCGCATGGTTTCGCTGGTGGTTATCTCGCCGAGTTCGACTGGACGGGCACGCGCGACCCCAGCGCCTTTCTGGCCGTGACGGCCGCGCTCGCCTTTCACCAGGACCTCGGCGGTGCCGCCCTGCGGGCGCGCAATGCCGATCTCGCGGGGCGTGGCGCCGAGATCCTCGCAACAGCGCTCGGTACTGAAACCGGCTCCGGGCCGGAGCTCGCGCGGGCGATGAGGCTCGTGCGCCTTCCCGTGCGCTTTGAGGCGAGCGCGGAGGGGGCGTTGGCGATCCGGCGGCGCTTCGAGGTCAGGGGCTGCGATGCGCCGGTTTCCGCTCTCGCCGGTGGGCTGTGGCTGCGGCTCTCGGCCCAGGCCTATAACGAGGAAGCCGATTACGAACGGCTGGCCGCGCTGGTGCAGGCTGCGCTCGCGGAGTGACGGGGCGGACGCTGGGGGCTCTCGGCCCTCGGTCACGCACATGGCAGGGGCAGGCGGCCTTTGCCTGCGCTACCTCCGATCCCAACCCGGATCCAGGCGGCTCGTTTGACGAGGACCGGGCGGCGCGGCCATGCCGGCCGCTTTTATTCTGGCGCCAGCCTTACAAACCGTGCCACGGTTCCCCATGTGCAAAACACGGTCGCCGAGACCAAGCCGCCTGGCGGTTGATTTGTTTCGGCGTGGCCGTCGTTGAGAAAACAGCTGGCTTGTTCGACCCATCCGAGATCCGCCGTGGCGTGATTGACCGCCGCGCGCGGCGTGTGCCGTATCTTCATAACGTCCGAGGCCGTATCATGTCCGGCGTTCGGCGATCTTTCGGACGCGTTGGTGTGGCGACGGCGCATATGAGACCTTTCGTGATGGCGCTCGGGCGGCAGGTGCAGCCGTCGCAGTCGTCTGCGACGGAAGCCTGTGCTGGCGTCGCCGGCCGCCTCGCACCGGCGCAGCCGGGAGGACACTGACGATGAGCCTCAATTTTCCCAATTCGATCCGGCGCTTCGACGCAGGGCGCGCCTGCGTCAGCTTCTGGGGTTCCGACGCATCGCTGGAGGTCTCGTTCCAGGTCGATTTCGCGGCTTTGCACAAGCTCAGTCCGAACGCTGGCGATGCTGAAGCAGCCGTTCTCGATGTCTTCGACCGGAACCGCGACACGATTTACCAGGCTGCCCGCTCTGCCTATTCCCGCCATCGCGGCGGCTATCACCGACTGACGGCGGAGAGCTTTTGATGCCCCGCGCCCCAAGGACAACGAAGACATGACGACGACAGCCTACAAGGCGGGGGATCTCCTCAGCCTCACCAACGACATGATCAATCAGCCGCGGCCAGGCCCGTTCGAGGTTTTGCGCGTCATGCCGTCGCGCGACAATGCCGAGGAGCAGTACCGCGTGCGCGGGCCCGATGGCCGCGAGCGCGTGATCGGCCATCACGAGATCGTCGGGAATGGCGCCGCCGTCGCGAAGATCTGAGGGGAAAACCGATGTCTGATCGTTCAAAGCTCATTGCCAATGCCGATAATGCGTTCCTGAGGACGCAGACCCAGTCATCGGTGCGCAACCGGATCATCTCCGAAGAGGAGAGTGCCATCCAGGCGCGCGAGGCCAAGACCGCGCGGCTGAAGGCGGAGCGCTTGGCCAAGGAGGCGCTCGACCGCGAACGCCTCGCAGCCGAGCCGCCGCCGAAGCCGAAGAAGCGCCGGCCCGCCTCCGCGTGAACGGACGGTCGGCATCCCGATCAGAGTGAGTGCTTCGTGGACATCACCGTCACCCAGAGCCCCGATGACACCGTCTGGCTGCTGAGCGACCTGCTCGGCCGGCCGATGGGCGAAATCACCGAAAACCCTGCGGGCGAGTTCCGGCTTGTCACGGCGGGCCAGGCGCTGGAAACGATGAAGGCCATGAAGCATGGTCCGTTCCCGAGCCTCGATGCGGCGCTGGCCGAAATCGAGCGCTTCACGCGCAGCGCCTGCCGCCGGGTCTCGGTGAAATCAGGGAATGGCGAAGTCCCGGCCTAGTTGTCGCTACCTTGAAGGTTGTTCCGCCTTGTCCATGGCGGCTTTCCGCCGAGGACAGAGTGAGGCCGGCGGCGGTTGTCGTCGTTTGCCCATGGCCCGGTGGCGGCGCGGCGCTCGGCGGAGCTCAGGTCTGGCATAGCCCATTCGCGCAGGCTGGTCTGAATGAGGCGCTCGGCCTTGCCGTTGGTTCGCGGGGTGGAGGGCCGGATGCGGAAACGGCGGGCGGGTCAGCCTGTGGCCGATGCGACCTTGAAGCGCGCGACCGTCTCACCGGCGATGACCTCGCCGGTCTCGCGAAAGCCGAAGCTGCGATAGAGCCCGGCGGCGCGCTCATTCTCCGGGTGATAGCTGATCGTGATGTGCGCGCAGTCAGGTTCGGCCGAGATCAGGGGCACGAGCGCCGCCAGCGCGGCGCGGCCGTAGCCCCGGCCTTGGAAGCGCGCGTCGATCATCAGCCGGTAGATCCAGTAATGGCCGTCATCGGGGTCCAGCGCATACATGGCGAAGCCGACGAGCGCGCCGTCCGCACGCACGGCGAGCGGTATGCATTCCGGCCGCTCATCGGCCTCCTCGAGCGATTCCTCATTGCTCGCGATCAGGTCGTCCTGCTCGGGAGAAACCGAAAGGCCGAGGATGGCTTGACGTTCGGTCGCGTCGAATGGCGTCACGGTAATCGGCATCGCGAGATCTCGTCTGCTGAGGCACAAGGCCCTGTCATGGCGGCCGTTCCTAGAGCAGGCCAAGATTGCACGGAGATGATCGTGGTCGGCCCGTTCACCACGACGACCCATCGCGGCCGCCCATCGCAAGCTCCCGGTACTTGGAACCGCGCGCAATCCCGCTGATCGGATGCGCCATAGATCACGCTGCGTTTGGACAAAATCGTCCAAACGCAGAAAACGTGATCGAGTCTTATCGTTTAGAGCATGCTTCGTACGAAAAACCGATGCTCGACGGCGAAACGCGGGGAGGGCGAACTCTCCAGGGACGCGGGCCGCTACATGGTCACCAACAGCTTCGGCACGCTCGTGAATCCGGCGATTGCCGGCCTGTCGCCGTCTGAAACCATCTCTCAGCACAACCTGTCGCCGAATACACGCCGCTTGACACTCCGGGCGCGGGTTCGACGTGCGCCCCGGCGAGACGAACGCATCGTCAGCTTCGCTGCCAAGCCGTCAATGGTGACGCCGCACCCGACAGCCCGTAGGCGGCACGGATCAGTTGCAGCGAAAGCCGCCGAAGCCGTCGGAACGGCAATACGTTCCATTGCTGTTTCGATAGCCGCCGAAGCCATCCGAATGGGTCGAACTGCCATCACTGTGTCGGAACCCGCCGAAGCCGTCCGATCGGCTCGAGGTTCCATCACTGTGGCGATAGCCGCCGAAGCCATCCGAGTGGCTTGACGACCCGTCATTATACCGGAACCCGCCGAAACCATCTGGACTAGCGGTAACGCCGTTGTCGCAGCGGTAGCCACCGAAGCCATCCGACGGGCAGTTCTGAGCAAAGGAACCACTCGTCGAAATCAGCAGCCCCGCGATTACAAGTGCAAGTAATTTTACGGGCTGATCGTAGATATGCCGATTGAGCATGAAAGAGAATCCAAAAAAATTGAACATGACGATCAGCTATTGTGGAGACGTTGATGTCAAATACCCGATCCAGGTTCAGTGCCACCTAGGTCATTGGTGCTGGAGAGCTCGGCGCGGTCATGCTCCGCGCTTGTGTCTGATCAACCTGGTGCGAACCGCGATGGCTCATTGAGCGTGCACCTGCGGCCCGCCGCGACAGACGAACCAGATCATGTGCAGGACAGGCCGGGCGCGCCGCTGCATGAAGGAGATGAAGCACGGTCCCTACCCGAGCCTGGATGCGGCGCTGGCCGAGATCGAGCGCTTCACGCGCAGCACCTGCCGCCGGGTTTAGGGCGGCGCACGGGAACGGCGAAGTCCCGGCATAGCGCGCCGCACGCACTTGCGCCGGCCCCGGTCTAGGCTCTCCTCAGGATCGGAAAAACCATTCCGCATGTGATGACGGCGATGGCGACGAACTGGGGCGGTGTCGGGATTTCCCCGAGCACCACCATGCCGGTCAGAACCGTCGTCACCGGGATACAGGGCATGAACAGCGAGGCCGGTTGCGGGCCGAGCTGGCGAACCACATAGGTGTAGAGAACGATCGCAGCCGCGCCGGCCAGGAAGCCTTGGACCACGACTTGCGTGATGATTTCGGCAAGCGAGGCGGCCCCGAGCCCGCTGGGCGCCAGGGCGTGCAGCAAAGGCAGCGGCAGGCAGGAGACGAGGACGACGGCGATCGTCGCCGTCACCGCATCGACCGACCAGAGCCGCGCCAGCACCGCATAGGCGGAGAACATGACGCCCGATCCGGCAAAGAGCAGATCGCCGCGCCAGGTGTCGCCGGCACTGAGCCCAGCATGGAAAACGAAGAGCGCGAGCCCGGCCATGATTATGCCGATGCCGATCAGGCGCGCGCCGGACACCGTCTCCTTGAATGCGATGCGCGACAGCACGAACGAGAAGAAGACGATGGAGGCGGGAGAGAGCGCGGCGGCATGGGCGGCCGGCGCCTGGGTCAGCCCCTGATTGATGATGAGCGGGTAGGGCAGCCCCGCCAACAGCGCCAGCAGCGCGGCTCTCCGCCAGCCCAGCGCCCTCAGCTTGCCGGTGCCGGTCGTCCAGAGCACGGGCAGGAAGACGAGACCCGCGCCGAGAAAGCGCAGGCTCACGATATCGGCCGCGGTCAGATGCTCGCGCAGGCTGAAGCGCGCGGCGACGAACTGGAGAGTGGTGATCGCAACGAAGGCCGCACCCGCCAGGATTGCCAGCCCTTTGCCGCCGGCACCGTCTCCGAGCATCGCATTGCGCAAGCGGGCCTCCGTGACGGTGGGTCGGTCCGGCGGGCATGGGGCCGCCGATAGAACCGGACTGCAACAATCACAGCCTATTGCCGGTACAGGTGCGGCTGAATATGCTCATTGCGTGAATGCGACGTGAGATTCACTCTGTCTTGGGTCATTTGGCGTGAAATATGAAATCGCCGATCTCGACGCGATCGACCGCAACCTGCTCCGGCTGCTGCAGGAAGACGGCCGCCGCACCACGCTCGAGCTGGCGAACCGGGTCGGCCTGTCCCCGACCGGGACCAGCCAGCGCGTCAAGCGCCTGTTCCGGGAGGGCTATGTCAGGGCCGTCAGGGCGATCCTCGATCCGCAGAAGATCGGTCGGGGCACCGTGGTCTTCATCCAGGTCCGCCTCGACCACACGGCCCCGCATATCTTCGAGCGGTTTGCCCAGGCGATCTCACAGGCATCCGAAGTTCTGGAATGCCACATGGTCATTGGTGGCTTCGACTATCTCGTGAAGGCGAGAATTGCCGACATGTCCCTGTTCCAGGACTTTCTGGAACGGGTGATCCTGCCTCTGCCCGGCGTCAGGGAAACCCATACCTACGCCTCGGTGGCCGATGTGAAGCCCGACGCCGTGTTGCCGATCTGAGGCGGCAGCACAAGGCGCAGGGGCGAGCTACCATTTCGGAGCGGAGTTCTGCGCCAACGTTCGGCCTGATCCTTGGTCTGCCGGATGCGGGCTATCGCCAGCTTGCGAACCAGATCGAAGGAATAGAATCGCGGGAAGGAGTCTTTGCGCGACGGTAGTTCAGTGCCGATTCTCGCCCTGTCCGGTCGCTGGCCGCCCCCGTGAGCTTATTCAGTCTGTGTCGTTCGGTCGTCTCTTCCGCATGGCAAGATTTTCAAATGCTGCCGCCATGCCGGGAACTCAGTGGGTGCGGTCCAACAGACCAAGGTCGGTGGTCTCGGTCCCGCTAGACCACGGACCAGAGGCACCAGACAGGCACACATTGGTCCCGAAATTGCGGTGACCTTGTCCTCTACCTGCCTATACGATGGAAGAGTTAATTTGCCCCTAATATAAATCTACGCTCTTCAACTGGGGGTTTGTCATGTCTTCAAGTTTCGTTGTAAACCTTGGCGATCTGAACAAGATACTCGAGCAGATCAAGGTTGCAGAGCGTAACGCTGCGGGTGAAAATCTTGTCGATATTATCGGTCAAGATGCATCTTTGCTGCCAATCGGCCTTAGAACGGTCGATGGCAGTAACAACCATCTCCTTCCAGGTCAGAGCCAGACTGGCGCTGCGGACGAAATCTTCCCGCGGTTGCTGACCCCGACCTATATCAATGATGCCGATGGCGACATCATGCCGCTCGGCCCCCCCGGAGCGCCGGTCGTCACCAATACCAATTACGACCCCACCATCACCTCCTCGAGCAACCAACCGGGCGTGAACGTCCACAGCATCGCGGATGCTGACCCTCGCATCATCTCGAACCTGATCGTCGATCAGACCCTGAACAACAGGTCTGCCCTGATCGCGGCGCTCGAAAGGAGTGCGGCGGCTGGGGGTATTTCGCTGACGCCGGGGTCTTCCGTAGCGGCGGCTGCCGCCGATCTGATCCTGGCCGCGCGTGATGCGGCGGCCGCGGCTGCTCCCTTCGCCGTGGCAACGGCGGCCGCTTACGCACAGGGGGTGACGAATGCGGGAACTGTACAGACGCAGATCAACAGCGCGCTTGCCAGCCTGACGGCGCTTCGCGCCGACGTGGCCGCCGATGGCGTCGTCGACGTCTTGACCACCGCAGGCGACGCCGTCGCGGCGGCGACCGCCGCCCTTGCGGCAGCAAGCGGCGTCCTGGCGGCGCTTCAGACGCCCGGCTCGGCTGCCGCGGCCGCGGACATTGCCAGCGCCCAGGCTCAGGTGAACGCCCTCACGACCTTTGTGGCGACCGTGACGGCCGTGCAGAGCGCCGTCAGCGACGGTGTCACCATTCCCGAATTCAACTCGGTCGTCCTTGCGGAGGCCACCGCCCAGGGGCTGGCGACCACTGCGGCGGCAAATGCGGTCGCGCTCTCCGGCGCCGTGGCCGACCCGGCTGGCCAGCACCTGGTCAATCTCCTCGCAGATGCCGGTCTCGAACTGTCGAACGATGGCTCGATCCTGATCGAGCACCGTTCGGCCGACGTCGGCCTCTCGCCGCCGAACAGCGCCTGGATGACGTTCTTCGGGCAGTTCTTCGATCACGGCCTCGATCTCGTCACCAAAGGCAACAACGGCACGATCTACATTCCGCTGCAGGCCGACGATCCGCTGATCGCCGGCAAGGACCATATCCTCGGCACCGCGGACGATCTCCCGGCGGCATTGCGCTTCATGACGCTGTCGCGGGTGACGCCATTCGACGCCGCCGGCAACCCGAATCCGCTCGGAACCGAGTCCCAGAACACGACGACGCCGTTCGTCGATCAGAACCAGACCTATACCTCCAGCGCCTCGCACCAGGTTTTCCTGCGGGAGTACAAGTTCAGCGTGGACTCGGTCGGCAATGACGGCATCGCGGACTCGCATGCCGTGAACACCGGCCACCTGCTCAACGGCGTCCATGGCGGCATTGCGAATTGGGCCGAAGTCAAGCACCAGGCACAAGAGAAGCTTGGACTGCTCCTGAATGACCTCGATGTGCTCGACGTGCCCAAGCTGCTCGTCGATGCATACGGAAAATTCACTCCAGGGCCAAACGGCTTCGCCCAGGTATTCGTGGCCGTCAAAGTCGTCGATGCATCGGGCGCGCTGGTTTCAACAGTGCCTGGCGAGTTCTTGATGGAAGGCACGGCGAGCGGACTTGATCTGCACCACCTGCCGACTCCAGCAGGTCCGGGACTTCCATCCTTGCTGCCAGGGCAGTCATTTGTCGTCTCTACCGTCGGCACGGGCCACGCCTTCTTGAATGATATCGCGCACGACGCTGTGCCGGTCAGCATCGGTGGCGTGTTGCAGCCTGATGGCAATTCGGTCGTTAATCCCGCCGGGACTGTCCTTCCAAACGATGGTCAAGGGCATAACACCCAATATGACGACGAGATGCTCAATTCTCATTTCGTGACCGGCGACGGCCGCGGCAACGAGAACATCGGGCTGACCGCGGTTCACACGATCTTCCATTCCGAGCACAATCGCCTCGTCGAGGCGAACAAGGATACGATCATCGCCTCCGGCGACGTGGCCATCGTCAATGAATGGCTCGCCGCCGATCCCAACAACGCCCGGACGGCGATCAGTCAGGCCGAGCTTAATGCCATCAATGCGCTGGCAGACCCGCTGGCAAAGGCGGCGGCGATCGATGCATTGGACTGGGACGGCGAGCGTCTGTTCCAGGCAGCCCGCTTCGTCACCGAGATGCAGTACCAGCATCTCGTGTTCGAGGAGTTCGCGCGCCGCATTCAGCCGAATGTCGATCCGTTCGTCTTCACCAACTCCGCCGATCTGGATCCGGCGATCGTCGCCGAGTTCGCCCACACCGTCTATCGCTTCGGCCACTCGATGCTGGTCGATACCGTGGACCGGCTCAACAATGATCTCTCGCTCGTCAATAGCGACAACGTGCAGGCCGACGATCCCGAACAGGTCGGCCTGATCGAGGCCTTCCTCAATCCGCAGGAGTTTACGGCCGGCGGCGTGTTCCAGGACAGCCTTGGCAATGTCGGATTCAGTGACGAGGTGGCGACCGGTGCGCTCATCCGGGGCATGTCTCGCTCGGTCGGCAATGAAATCGACGAGTTCGTCGTCGAAGCCTTGCGGAACAACCTGCTCGGACTGCCGCTGGATCTTCCCGCGTTGAACCTCGCCCGCGGACGCGACACCGGCATCCCGAGCTTGAATGATGCGCGCGCGCAGATCTACGCCACGACCGGCGCCGCCGATCTCAAGCCCTATACCAGCTGGGCCGACTTCACCCAGCACATCAAGCACCCGCTATCGGTGGTCAACTTCATCGCAGCCTACGGCACCCATCCCCTGATCGCCGCAGAGACGACCTCGGAGGGCAAACGTGCGGCCGCGATGGCCATCGTGCTCGGCACCGATCAGAACGTGCCTGCCAATGCAGCGATGCAGCCGCCGGTCCTGGCGCATACGATTCATGCGCCGGCCGACCGCCTCGACTTCCTGAATGCGACCGGCATCTATGCGGCGGACGGCGCCGGTCCCCATGACGACAGCCTTGGCGGGCTGAACCATGTCGATCTCTGGATCGGCGGTCTGGCCGAGGAGATCAACGAGTTCGGCGGCCAGCTCGGCTCGACCTTCAACTTCGTGTTCGAGTATCAGCTCGAGCACCTGCAGAACGGCGACCGGTTCTACTATCTCAGCCGCACGCAGGGCATGAACCTGCTCAACCTGCTGGAGCCCAATACGTTCACCGACCTGGTCATGCGCAATACGGACCTGGGCGACCTCCATTCGACGCATCTCCCGGGCAACCTCATGGCGGTTTCCGACATGATCCTGGAGCTCGACAAGCTGGCGGGGCAGGAGAACTACAGCGGCGTTGCCTCGCGCGACGGGACGGACCCAGCCGATCGCAGCCTGCTCGATCCCGTGCACTCCGATCCTTTCGTGCAAGGCATCGATCCCAAGGTTCACCGGGTCGAAGGGACGGCCCGCCTGGATGCCAATGGCAATCCGGTCCTCGATGCGGATGGTAAGCCAATCTTCGATGGCGGAATCCTGCAGTTCTCCGGCGGCGAGCACGTCGTTCTCGGCGGCACCGAAGGCAATGACAGGCTGTATGGTGACAAGGGCATCGACACCCTCTGGGGCGACGGCGGCGACGACTATCTGAATGCCGGCATGGAATCCGACCAGGTGTTCGGCGGCGACGGCGACGACATCATCGAGGATCCGTTCGGGGACAACTTCCTGCGCGGCGAAGCCGGTGACGACGTGATTGTCAGCGATGCGGGCCTCACCCTGATGTTCGGCGGGGAGGGGAACGATTTCATCATGGGCGCCACGGACGCGAAGGAGGTGTTCGCCGGCCCAGGCAACGACTTCGTTCTCGGCGGTTCCGCGCCCGATGGACTGATGGGCAACGAAGGCGATGACTGGATCGAGGGTGGCGAAGGCTTCGACGGTCTGTCGGGTGAAAATTCAGAACTGTTCTTCAACTCGCCGATCATCGGTCATGACATCCTCAACGGGCAGGGCAACGACACGGATTATGACGGCGAGTCCGGCGACGACATCATGGTCCAGGGCGCCGGCATCCAGCGCAATAACGGCATGCTGGGCTTCGACTGGTCCATTCAGAAGGGAGACGAAACCGACGGCGTCATCGATCTCGGCATCTCGCGCTTCGCCAATCAGCTTGCGCTGACATTGCGGGACCGCAACGACTCGGTCGAAGGTGCCTCGGGCTGGAAGCACAACGATACCTTGATCGGGACCAGCTTTCCGGTCGGCGCTGTCGGTGCAGGAACTGGCCCTGTCAACGGGCCGGCGACGGACAGCAAGCTTCTGTCTCAGAACGTCGACCTGATCCGCGGGCTTGAGGACTTCGTCAAGCTGGCGCCGGGTGCGGTCATCGGCCAATCGGCCGCGACCGTCGCGGCCATGGCGGTCCCTGGCTCGCATTTCCGCGATCTCGCTCCCGACACCACGGTCTTCGACCCCGGCAATGGTGGCGATATCCTGCTCGGCGGCGCCGGCAGCGATACCATCACCGGGAATGCCGGCAACGATCTGATCGACGGCGACCGCTGGCTCAATGTCCGGATCTCCGTGCATGCCACCAAGGACCCGGCGAGCGCCCAGCTGTTCACGGTCGATGGCCTGACCAGCCTCATCTCGGGAACCGGGAATGCTAATTGGGACGGAAAATCGATCGCCGACCTGATGCGGACCGGAAAGATCAATCCGGGCCAGCTCGAAGCGGTGCGCGAGATCATTTCCGACGGCGCCCTGGCAACCGACACCGACGTGGCGGTCTTCCACGGCAGCCGCGCCGACTTCACCATCACGCGCAATGCCAACGGAACTGTGACAGTGGTCGATACTGTCGTGGCGCCGGTCCTCGGGGCAGATGGCATCAAGATCCCGTTGATCGACGACGAAGGCACCGACACGCTCGTGAATATCGAGGTCGCGCGGTTCACGAACTATGATGCCAACGGTATTCCGACGGGAACGTTCACGGATGTGTCGCTTGCACGAGCAAGCGGCGCACCGACGATCACCAGCACCGGCACGAATGTCCTGACCGCCAGCACCGCTGGAATCGTCGATGCCAACGGCATTGCCAACACCATCCGCTACCAATGGCAGACCTCGGCAACGGGAACAGGACCTTGGACCAATGCCGGGCTGCCGACGGCGACTGCCACCCGCGCCATCACCGACGCCAACTACTACCGGGTGATCGTCAGCTATATCGATGGTGACGGGCTTGCCGAGTCGGTGACCTCCCAGATCGTTGCCCGGGTGGGAACCGGTGGGAACGAGACATTGAACGGCACCGCCGATCCAAACCTGATCAACGGTCTGGCGGGCAACGACACGCTCAACGGCCTGGGAGGCGACGACGTCCTCAATGGCGGAGCCGGCGCCGATACGCTGAACGGCGGCGCCGATAACGATACGCTCGTCGCCGGTACCGACACCGTCCCCGTCCGGGACGTTCTCGATGGTGGCACCGGGAGCGACACCGCGGACTATTCGGCGGCAGGCGCGGCATTGACCGTGACGTTGAACGGCGCAACCCCCGCGGTCGTTACGGGTTCGGGGACCACCACCGCCAACTCGGACACGATCGCCAATATCGAGAACTTCATCGGTGGGAGCGGCAACGACAACATCACCGGTGACGCCCTCGCCAACGCGCTCAGCGGCGGCGCCGGTAACGACGCGCTGACCGGCGGTCTGGGCAACGACGTGCTCAGCGGCGGAGCCGGTCTCGACACGCTGAATGGCGGCGACGGCAACGATCTGCTCGATGGCGGCGCCAATCCCAACGCTACGGGCGATGTCATGACCGGCGGCGCCGGCGACGACACCTATGTCATCGACGATGTCGCAGGCGCCACGGCCGCTCAGCGGGACCAGGTCATCGAGGCTGCGGGCGCCGCCGGCGGCATCGATACGGTGACCGGCTCGGTCAATCTCGACCTGGCACTCTACGCCAATGTCGAGAACGTCACGCTGACTGGAGCCGCGAATGTCAACGCGACTGGCAATGCCGGCGACAACGTCCTCACCGGCAATGCCGGCAACAACGCCCTGACCGGCGGCGGCGGCACGGACACGGCCGTATTCACCGGATCGGTGCTCGACCATACGCTCACCACGACGAATGCAGGCGTGCAGACGATTACGAGCGATGCCGACGGCCGCGACACGCTGACGACGGTCGAAAAGGTTCAGTTCGGCGCGACGGTCTACACCACCCAGCTGGGAACGGTGGCGGGGACGACGATCACCGGCTCGGCGGGCAATGACCTGATCTTCGGCCTTGGGGGCAACGATACGATCAATGCCGGCGCCGGTGACGATGCCATCGTCTGGCGGGTCGGCGATGGCCGCGATGTCGTCAATGGCGGAGCCAACGGAACGGTCGGCGATGCCTTCAGCATCACCGGCGACAATTCGGACGAGGTCTTCTCGATCTATTCCAGGTTCGAGTGGCTGAAAGTCGCAGGCAATCTCGCCAGCGATCTCAATGCCAACACGGATATCGTGATCACCCGCAACGGCACGGGTACGGCCTCGGTCGTGGCCGAGCTGGACCAGATCGAAGAAATTTCGATCAATACCGGCGGCGGCAACGACAGTGTCCTCGTGATCGGCAACCTGACCCCCTCGGATCTGCGCTTTAACACCATTACGGTGAACTCCGGCACAGGTGACGACACGGTCGACGTGACGGCTCTCGAATCGGCCCACCACGTCGTGCTCAACACGGGCGGCGGCTCCGACCATCTGGTTGGCATGCGTGCCCAGGATGAAATGAATGAGACCGGGCCAGCGTCTGCTGGCGGGTCCACCGGCGGCGCGGATGAGGACGACGATGATGACGACGGCGACGGTGATGACGGCGCCGGAGATGGCGACGATGATGATGATGACGGCGCCGGCACCGGTGGCGGTGATGATGATGGCGACGACGATTGCGGCTGCGACGACGGTGATGATGACGGGGCCGGCACGGGCACGCCGGCTCCGGGTCCGGGCACCAACCCCGGGACGCATGTCGGGACGGGGCTGGGCGACGTCCTGATCGGGGCGGCGGGTGCCGACAACCTGATCGGCCAGGGCGGCGACGATGTCCTGATCGGTGCGGGCGGCGACGACACGATCTCGGCGGGAGACGGCAACGACTTCGTCGATGCCGGGGAGGGCCGTGACGTGGTCTTCGGCGGGGCCGGCGACGACGTGCTGCTCGGCGGGGCCGGCAACGACCTGATCGAGGGCGAAGCCGGCAACGACCGGATCTTCGGTGGCACGGGCGACGACCGGATCACGGCCGGAGCCGGCGACGACACCGTGGTGGCGGGTGCGGGCAATGACGTGATCGTGGGCTCGATCGGTGACGGCAACGACGTCTATTTCGGCGATGACAGCGACGGCGGCTCGGGCATCGACACGCTCGATCTCTCGGCGATCCTGGCGAACCTGACGGTCGATCTCGGCACTGGCCTGCTCGGACGCGGCAGCGCGGTCAGCACGGACAGCGGCACCGACACGCTCTGGAGCATCGAGAACGTCGCGACCGGCGCAGGCAACGACACGATCACGGCCAGTGCCGCGGTGAACGTGATGGAGGGCGGGGCGGGCAACGACACCTTCCGCTTCCTGAGCAAGGAAGCGGCGGATGGCGACACCATCCTCGACTTCCAGCCTGGCGATAAGCTCGACCTCTCCGGCATCGACGCCAATGGCGCGCTTGCCGGCAACCAGAGCTTCACCTTGACCAGCGGCCCGGCCTTCACCGCCACCGCCCAGCTGGTGGTCTCCCACGAGACCCGGGCCGACGGCGACTACACCGTGGTCAAGGGCAATGTCGACGGCGACGGCGATGCCGACTTCCAGATCAACCTGAAGGGCAGTCACACCCTGACCGCCGGCAACTTCACGCTCTAGAAGCCGCGTCCTCCCGGCCGGCGGGGCCCGTGCCCGCCGGCCGCCTTCCTGCCGACTGCTTCTCCATTTGACGGTTTGCGATCATGGCACCTTCCAAGGCACAGACCTCCGCCCGCCGCCGCGATGCCGCGAGGCTGACGCAGGGCTTCCGCTCGGCCTTCCTCTTCCTGTTCGTGATCTCGGGGCTGATCAATGTGCTGGCGCTGACCGGCTCATTCTACATGCTGCAGGTCTATGACCGGGCGCTGACCTCGGGCAGCGTCCAGACGCTGGCGGCGCTCTCGGCGCTGGCGATCGGGCTCTACCTGTTCCAGGGCGCCTTCGACGTGATCCGCTCGCAGGTACTGGTCCGGGTCGGGGCCAGGCTCGACAAGGACATCGCGCCGCTGGCGCACCGGGTGGCGATCGACATGCCGCGCTTCGGCTTCTCGAGCACCGAGGCGCTGGAGCGCGGCCGCGATGTCGACACGGTGCGCGGCTTCCTCGGCAGCCAGGGGCCGGGCGCGCTGTTCGACCTGCCCTGGATCCCGCTCTATCTCGCCTTCGCCTATTTCCTGCACCCCTGGCTCGGCGCGCTGACGCTGGCAGGCGCGGTGGTGCTGACCCTGCTGACGGTGGCGAGCGAGATCCTGACCCGCCGGCTCAACGGCACGACGCGCCAGGCGGCGATCACCCGCGGCGCGATCGCCGATTCCAATGCCCGCAATGCCGAGGTGCTGAAGGCGATGGGCTTTGCCGACCGGGCGGTCGAGCGCTTCAACCTGGCCAACCGCGAGCATCTGGCGCTGCAGACCCGGGCCAATGACCTCGGCGGCAGCCTGGGCGCGGTCTCGCGCGTGCTGCGCATGATCCTGCAATCGGCGATCCTCGGGATGGGCGCCTATCTGACGATCAAGGGCGAGCTCTCGGCCGGTGCGATCATCGCCTCCTCGGTCGCCTCGTCGCGGGCGCTGGCGCCGGTCGATCTCGCGATCGCCAACTGGAAGTCCTTCGTCGCGGCCCGCGCCGCCTTCCAGCGCCTGCGCGAGACGGTGGTGGCGCTGAGCCAGGCGGTGGTGCCGATGCAGCTGCCGGCGCCGGTGGGCGCGCTCAAGGTCGACAAGATCACGGTCGCCGCCCCGGTCTCGGGCCAGGTCCTGCTCAGCGAGGTCGGCTTCGACCTGAAGGCGGGCACGGCGCTCGGCCTGATCGGGCCGAGCGGCGGCGGCAAGACGACGCTGGTGCGGGCCCTGACCGGGATCTGGCCGTGCCTGCGCGGCTCGGTCCGGCTCGACGGGGCCGAGCTGGCGCAATGGCCGGAAGCCGCGCTCGGCCGCTTCATCGGCTATCTCCCGCAGGAGGTCAGCCTGCTCGATGCCAGCGTCGAGGAGAACATCTCGCGGCTCTCGGCCGAGAGCGATGCGGCCGGGGTGGTGGCGGCGGCGAAGGCGGCGGGCATCCACGAGATGATCGTGCGGCTGGCCGATGGCTACCAGACCCAGCTCGGGCCGCAGGGGGCGGCGCTCTCGGCCGGCCAGCGCCAGCGCATCGGCCTGGCGCGGGCGCTCTACGGCAACCCCTTCCTGGTCGTCATGGACGAGCCGAACTCGAATCTCGACGGCGAGGGCGAGAGCGCGCTCAAGGTGGCGATCGAGACGGTCAAGGAGCGCGGCGGCATCGCGATCATCGTGGCGCACCGGCCGAGCGCGCTCGCCGCCGTCGACTTCGTCGGCGTCATCCAGAACGGCAAGCTCGCCGCCTTCGGGCCGAGGAACGAGATCCTGACCCCGGCTGCGACGCAGGTTGCCCCCGCCAGCACGCCGGCAGCACCGCTGCGGATGCCGCCGGCCAGTCCCATCGCAGCTCCCTTCAAGCCTGCGCATGAACGGGTGTCGGCATGATCGCGATCAAGACCCTCAAGGCCCGCGCGCCGGGCGCGCCCACCGCGGAGCAGAGCTACCGCAAGATCACCGACGAGGATGCGGCGCCGTCGCGCTGGCCGGCGCTGGTCGTGCTCGCGCTGACGGCGGTCGCGATCTACGTCAAGAGCCTCTTCCCCAGCCACGCCAAGTCCGATCTCGGTCCGCCCACTGAGACCCCGGGCGAGGATGCGGCTGGGGGAGGCCCCTCGCGGCAGGCGCAGGCCGAGGCCGAGGAGGCGGACAAGGAGGCCGAGGACGAGACCGGGGCGATCAGGAAGGAGGCCGAGGACGACCAGGCGCTCGGCTCCGGCGGCCAGGCTGTGGGCACGGCCGGGCTTGCCGCCTTCCTCGGCATCGATTCCCCGCCGATCGACTATGAGCAGCTGCCGCTGCGCCGGTTCTCGCCGGCCAGGCTCGAGGATGTCTTCGGCAGCGATCCGGCCAGCAACGACAACCTGACGCTGAGCCATGGCGGCGGCCTCTCCGGCAGTGCCGGCGGTGGCGGAGGCCATGACTTCGAGGGCATCGCCTCGGCCGGCGGCGGCTCGGGCGGCCACCATCCCGGCCCGGGCAGCCATCCCGGCCCCGGCGGCGAGAACCCCGGCGGTGAGAACCCTGGCGGTCCTGGGGGCCCACGCCTCAACCGGGCCCCGCAGCTGGCCGGCGTCGTCAGCCTGCGCAGCATCGGACGCTGCGAGACATTGCTGATCACCACGATCGGCCTGCTCGCAGGGGCACGTGACCCCGATGGCGATGCGCTGGCGATCCGCAATCTCACCACCTCCAGCGGCACGCTGACCGCGGTCGAGGGCGGCTGGGAGTTCATCCCGGCGCCCGGCTATTTTGGCCCGGTGACGCTGAGCTACGAGGTCAGCGACGCGACCGTCGCGGTCGCCCAGACCGCGCTCTTCAGCGTCGTCGAGTTCATCGAGATCAACGGCACGTCCGGCGATGACAGCCTGACCGGGACCGAATGCGCCGACCTGATCGACGGGCGCGACGGCAACGACGTGATCGATGGCCGCGGCGGCTCCGACATCCTGCATGGCGGCGCCGGCAACGACTTCATCCGCGGCGGCGCCGGTCATGACCTGATCTATGCCGGCCGCGGCAACGATATCGTCTATGGCGGCGACGGCAACGACACGATCCATGGCGGCGATGGCGACGACCGGCTCTACGGCGAGGATGGCGACGACATCATCTATGGCGAGGCCGGCAATGACACCATCGTCGGCGGCAAGGGCAACGACCAGCTCTCCGGCGGCGACGGCAATGACGTGATCCAGGGCGGCGAGGGCGACGACCAGATCGCCGGGGATGCCGGCGACGACGTCATCCATGGCGACGAGGGCGACGACACGGTGGATGGTGGCGCCGGGAGTGACGAGGTTCATGGCGATGCCGGCGACGATCACGTCATGGGCGGCGCCGGCAATGACCAGGTCTATGGCGAGGACGGCGACGACATCCTCGATGGTGGCGACGGCGACGACTGGATCGACGGCGGGGAAGGCGACAACACCGTCTTCACCGGCGACGGCAACAACAGCGTCCGCACCGGCAATGGCAACAATGTCGTCACCGGTGGCGCTCATGTCGATATCGTCCAGTTCGGCGCCGGCCAGGACACGGCCCAGCTCGGCGGCGGCGACGATGCCGCAGCCGGTGGCGCCGGCAATGACCGGCTCTTCGGCGAAGCCGGCAACGATACGCTCTCCGGCGATGACGGCGACGATGTGCTCGATGGCGGTTCCGGCAACGATCATCTCGCCGGCGGCAGCGGCGACGACCAGATCCAGGGCGGGACCGGTGACGACATCGTCTTTGGCGGCGACGGGCGCGACCGGATCGAGGGCGACGGCGACGACGACATCGTCTTCGCCGGCGCCGGCGACGACCGGGTCGAGGGCAATGCCGGCAACGACCGGCTCTTCGGCGAGGCTGGCGACGACCGGATCGAGGGCGACGAGGGGGATGACGTCCTCGATGGCGGGGCCGGCAACGACCGGCTCGAGGGCGGCAGCGGCGACGATACGCTCGATGGCGGCGCGGGCACGGACCGGGTCGAAGCCGGGTCAGGCAATGACGTGATCATCGGCACGCTCGATGCCACGGCCGATTGCTATGATGGCGGCAGCGGCTGCGACACGCTGGACTATTCCCAGGCGACGCAATGCATCGACATCAACCTGGTCGAGGGCAAGGCGGTCGGCGTCGAGATCGGCGAGGACCGCTTCTCCAATATCGAGGCGGTGATCGGCGGCAGCGGCAACGACCATTTCACCATCGGCGCTGACGCGGTGACGCTGTCGGGCGGGGCCGGCGACGACTGCTTCTCCTTCGACGTGCCCTATGATGCGAATGACCGCGACCTGATCCACCGGATCCTCGATCTCGAGGCGGGCGACCGCATCGTCGTCAAGCAGTACCAATTCGGAACCGATGGCGCTCCCGCCGACAACACGGCCGCGGATGGGGCCGATCCGTTCGCCAACGCCTATGGCGACGAGGCCGATGCTGCGGGCCGGCCCTTCCGCTTCCGCATCGAGAAGATCGGCGAGGATGACTACACCTATGTCGACGTCTTTCTCGAGCAGCATGACGAGAAGGACTACTCGATCGAGATCCAGGGCAGTCACAGGCTTTATTACTATTGACCTCGGTGCGGGGCAGTTCGGCCTCGCATCCCGGTCGGGCGGACGGGAGAGACCAGCATGACCAGGCGCAATGTCGTATCGCAGGAGGAGCGCGAGCCGGATTTCGGCCTCGGCCGGCATATGCTGGCCGGCACGGCGCTCGCCCTGTTGCTGGTCGTCGGCTGCGGCGGCTGGGCCGCGAGCGCCAACCTCAACGGCGCCGTGATCGCCCAGGGCTCGATCAAGGTCGACCAGAACCTGAAGGAGGTGCAGCACCGCGACGGCGGCGTCGTCCAGGCGATCGCGGTGCGCCAGGGCGACCGGGTCGAGGCAGGCCAGACCCTGATCTGGCTCGACGATGTCCAGACCAAGGCCGAGCTCTCGATCATCCGCTCGCAGCTCGGCGAGAATCTCGGCCGCAAGGCCCGCCTGATCGCCGAGCGCGACACTCTCGCCGCGATCACCTTCCCGGCCGAGTTCGCCAGATTCTCCGAAGACGCCGCCCAGATCATCCAGGGCGAAACCCGGCTGTTCGACGGCAACCGCACCAACCGCGAAAGCCGCAAGGAACAGCTCGAGATCAGCATCGTCCAGTCCGGCGAGGAGGTGAAAGGCCTCGAGGCCCGTCAGGTCGCCAAGGTCGAGGAGCTGCGCCTGGTCGAGCTCGAGCGCAACAAATATCTCGGCCTGTTCCAGAAGGGCTTCATCGACGGCACCAAGGTCTACAACATCAACCGCGAATGGGCCCGCCTGCTCGGCGAGCGCGGCGAGATCGAGGCCTCGATCGCCCGCGCCCGGCTGCGCATCAGCGAGGCCCGCATCCAGATCATCGCCGTCGACGAGACCGCCCGCACCGAGGCCCAGCGCGAGCTGCGCCAGGTCGAGGCCAAGGTCTCCGAGCTCAGCGACCGGCGCCTGGCCAGCGAGGACCGGCTCTCGCGCTCCGAGATCCGCGCCCCGATCGCCGGCCTCGTCAACGAGTTGACCGTCTTCACCGTCGGCGGCGTCATCACCCCGGCCGCGCGCCTCGCCACCATCGTGCCCGGCGAGGCCAGGCTCACCGTCGAGGTCAGGATCGCGCCGACCGATATCGACCAGGTCAGGCTCGGCCAGCCCGCCCGCCTGCGCTTCTCCGCCTTCGCCAAGAACGCGACCCCGGAGCTGCCGGGCAGCGTCAGCCATCTCTCCCCGGCGACCACCCGCGACCCCACCACCGGCGCCAATTTCTACACCGGCGAGATCCAGATCGACGGCGATCTCGCCGCCGCCCTCGGCGATCGCAAGCTCCAGCCCGGAATGCCGGTCGAGGTCTTCATCACCACCGAGGAACGCACCGCGCTCTCGTTCCTGACAAAACCCTTCGCGGACCACGCCAACAGGATCTTCAAGGAACGCTGAAACAGGGCCAGGCCATCTCCGGTTTAGGCCGGGGAGCTCATCGAAGGGGAGGGGGCGCGCTCAGGCGCCCCGGTCTCACCTTCTGATCGTGCGATAACCCCAACCCACCGATCGGGGCCACCGATCGAGGCGATGCCTTAACCATGCGCGCGTGTCGAGGCCGGAAACGTCATGCTGAAACGCGAACCGGTGCCTTTGGCACTGACGACCGCGATCAGGCCGTGATGCATGGCGACGATGCTTTTCGTGATCGATAGTCCAAGGCCAAGCCGCCGCTCGGAGCTCGATCGGGAGCGGTCGCCGCGGAAGAAGCGATCGAAGACATAGGGCAGATCTTCAGCCTCGATGCCGTCGCCGCCATCGGTGACGGCGACGACCACGCTTTCGCCGTCGCGATGGGCTGTGATGTCGATGAACTGGCCGGGTGGCGTATGCGACAGGGCGTTGCTCAAGAGATTGCTCAAGGCTCGCCTGAGCAGCATGGCATGGCCCACGATTACGAGCTCGGGATCGGTGCGGATCCGCAGCTCGATGCCTTTCTCCTGGGCCAGCGCCGAGTAGAACTCGTGCACGTTTGCGATTTCTTCGGCGAGGCGCACGGGCTCCATCTGAAGCTGGACCTCGTCGCTGTCCGCCCTGGCCAGAAAGAGGAGATTGTCGACGATCTGCGCCATCGTCAGCATGTCGTCTCGCGTGTTCTCCAGAACGTCGCGATAGGAGGCCTCGTCGCGCGATTTCGAGAGGGCCACCTCGACGGTCAGCAGCATGCGATTGACAGGACTGCGGAGTTCGTGCGCGACATTGTCGGCATATTGCCGGAGACGCGAATAGGCGCCCTCGAGCCGGTCGAGCATGTGGTTGAATTCCAGGCCGAGATGGGCCAGCTCCGTCGGCAAGCCGGCCGTGTCGAGGCGCTCATTCGCCGTCGCGTGCTCGATGCTCGCGGTTGCGTGGATCACGCTCCGCAGCGGCGAGAGCTGGCGCCGAATGATGATCCAGCCCACCAGGGCGCATAAGGCGCCTGACAGCAGGATCACCGCGACGAGCACGTCCCTGAAGCGATCGACCGCCATGTCATCGAGAGTCGTATCCATCGCGACCTGGACGACGGTGTCCTTGGGCCAGCCTTCCGCCTTCAGCGGCACAAGCGCGCTGTGCGCCCGAAACCTGAAGCCGTTTTCGGTAATGGTTTCATAATGGGGCGTTCCACCGGGGGCTGGCGTCTGGAAGCGGCTGGCCGGCAGCCGCTTGTCCATATCCGGTGTCGCCAGCACCAGGTCCGGAAGATTCGCCACCACACGGATCAGAACCTGACGGGCCTCATCGGCTGCCTCGCGCACCTCATGCGTGATCATGGCGGTGTCGGGTTTGGGCGTCTGCAGGAGAGACCGTATTTCGCCGAGATGCTGCTCGAGAACCTGATCCTCCGTCCACTGCACCGTCGCCCGGACGGCGTCGTACAGGACGAAGGCGGTCACCAGGACCAAAGCGAAGGCCGAGGCGCAGAACCAGGCCGTCAGGCGGCCCGCGATCGATGCCGGCACGCAGCGGCTCAGCAGGCTACTGGATGACATAGCCGCGCCCGCGGATGGTGTGGATCAGCTTGCGGGGAAAGGGGTCGTCGATCTTCTGTCGCAGGCGGCGGATGTTGACGTCCACGACATTGCTGTCGCAGTCGAACATCATGTCCCAGACCTTGTCGGCAATGAAGGTCCGAGACAGCACGTCGCCGCGATGGCGCAGGAGCAGTTCGAGCAGCAGGATTTCCTTGGGTGAAACCGGGATCGGCGTGCCGCCGCGAGTGACCTTGTGGCGCTGGGGATCGACCTTCAGATCATCGAATTGCAGGATTTCGGCAGGAGCGGAACTGGCCCGGCGCAAGACCGTCCGGACGCGTGCGAGGAGTTCCGCGAAGGCGAATGGCTTTGTCAGGTAATCGTCAGCGCCCAGCGTCAGGCCTTTGACGCGCTTCTCGATAGCATCCTGCGCCGTCAGCATCAGGATCGGCATGCGGGGGTCGGCCTGTTTCAGCACCGTCAGCACCTGCCAGCCATCCATGCCGGGCAGGTTCACGTCAAGGATGACGATATCGTAGCGTCCACCCGGGGCTTCCGTGACGGCGTCCAGGCCGTCATGCACCATGTCGGCGACAAAGCCTTCCTCGATGAAGGCCTTGCGCAGGATGGCCGCCGTGCGGACGTCATCTTCGACGATCAGGAGTTTCAACTGTGCGCAACCCTCCTGTGCACTCCTGAAGGCTGGCGGAAGACGCTGCCTGGGCCCATTGCGAAATGCTCCGTCACTGTAGCACAAAATGAACCGCGCGCTTTACGAACTCTCGGAATGGTTAGTCTCGTCGTTCGCCGGCGAAACCCATGCGCTTGCCTCAGGCATGCACTGCGCGGCTCCAAAGTGCAGTTCCGCGACAGAATAAAACCTCCTCTTCGGTCCCCGCGAAAATGACAGTTCTGTTAACTGGGCGTCATCGATGAGTCATTTCGCGTTCGCTAGCCTGCTCCTCATGGCGAGGTGCCTGTGTCGCGTGAGTCGTGAAGTCATTCTGATCAAGCAGCAGTTCGTATTCTTGCGGCACTCGCTGGCAATCAGAGCTTCAGCCACACCCTGACCGGCAGCACCTGCACGCTTGGGGGCGGCCGTCCCAACGGCCATCCCTTGGGCTGCTTGATGAGGTGGAGAAGTATAAATATAGATGATTCAAAGTATAATCTGATATTTCTTTGATAGTTGATGAAATTGCAGACAATATTTTGCTGATTCGGGATGATAGGCATATGGGGGCAAGATCATGTCGGACCGTTCCGTCGCAATAGTCGATGATCATCCGGTAATGATGGAGGGGGTGTCCGCGCTGCTGCAGCGATGGGGCGGTTTCACGCTCGCCGCGACCGGAAAGGCTGCCGGCGATATCGTCTCGATCATCTGCTCCCATCAGCCTGATGACATGATTGTCGATCTGGTCATGGCGGGAGATGTCTTTCAGGCGATTGCAGACGCCTCCAGGATCTCCCCCAAGACGAAGATCATCGTGTTCACCGATTCGGCCAACGCGGATGATGCGATCAGATCTCTTGATGCCGGCGCAAAGGGCTATGTCCTGAAAGGCAGCCCGGTCGACGACCTCATCCAGGCCCTTCAATGCGCGCAGAGCAACGATGTCTATGTCAGTCCCGTGTTCGCGACCAAGCTGATCTGCGCCTTGAAGGACAAGGCGCACGAACGACAGAAGCCGGCCTGCAACAGGCTCAGCGTCCGGGAGGAGCAGATCATCAGGCTCCTGCTTTGTGGGAAGATGAACAACGAGATCGCCCGCGAGCTGTCGCTCAGCAACAAGACCGTAAAGAGCCACATGACCACGCTGATGGCCAAGCTGAACGCCCATAACCGCCTGGAGGCGCTCATCGCCGCGCAGAAGCTGCTTGCTGCGCCGAGCATCCCGGCGTCCAGCTGGTTCCGCTTGTGAAGGAGGTCGGGACCGGCCGGGTTGGGCTACGGGGCCTCCCGCGGAACCGCGCCAGCAGATCCAGGGCGCCGCGAACGGTGCTCCGGAGGTTGATGGTCTGACCTCGGCCGAGGTCCGCTTACCGCCCTCCGAAGACCGCCGGACGGTCTGCTCTTCGGCAAGATTCCGGCCGAGCCGGAAGGAGGGCTCCAGATCATGGGACCGGATATCGTATCCAGATCCGATGATCTAACCCTTTGTCTTTGAATCGGCTTTAGTGGCCAAATCAGCCGTTTGACCGCTGCCCCGCCGAGGATCACAATATCTCGCACTCTGTAACCGGGGAGCTTTCCATCATGAAAGCCATACCCACTCTGGTTGCTGGCGCCAGTTTTCTCGCATGGGTCTGCAACCCAACGCTGGCCCAACAGAGTACAGGTGTTCCAGGTTCTCCCAGCGCCACCACCACGCTCGACGGGAAGCAACTTCCCCCGCCCGATCCGAAATTCGGCGGCGTAATCAAGGAGAAAGCCTCGGAGTCGACGGCTTGGTGGGCTCCGCGCGTCGTGCCGCCCAAGAGCGCGCCCAACGTGTTGCTCATCATGACGGATGACCAGGGTTTCGGTGCGCCAGGCACCTTCGGCGGCGTCATCCCCACTCCTGCGATGGATCGCATCGCAAGCGCTGGATTGCGTTACACGAATTTCCACTCCACAGCGCTCTGCTCGCCGACGCGGGCGGCCCTTATCACGGGACGCAACCATCACTCGGTTGGCTTCGGAGTGGTAGGCGAGCTCGCGACCGGATTCCCGGGCTACGACTCGATCATCCCGATCGAGAAGGGCACTGTTGGCACGATCCTCAAGGAGAACGGATACGCCACTTCGTGGTTCGGCAAGGACCACAACACGCCCTCATTCCAGTCGAGCCAAGCCGGGCCGTTCAATCAATGGCCCAACGGCATGGGCTTCGAATATTTTTACGGTTTTGTCGGTGGCGACGCCAGCCAGTGGCAACCGAACCTCTTCCGCAATACGACGGCCATCTATCCGTTCCAGGGTAATCCCAAGTGGAATCTGGAGACGGCGATGGCCGACGACGCTATCCAGCATATCAAACAGCTCAAGGAGATCGCGCCCGACAAGCCGTTCTTTGTCTACTACGTGCCGGGCGCCACCCATGCGCCCCATCATCCCACGCCGGAGTGGATCAAGAAGATCAGCGACTTGCACCTCTTCGACGATGGCTGGAACAAGGTGCGCGAGACCATTTTCGCCAACCAGAAGCGGTTGGGCATCATGCCCGCCAACGCCCAACTGACACCCTGGCCGAAGGGACTGCCGGAATGGGATTCCCTCAGTTGGGATGAGAAGAAGCTCTTCATCAAGCAAGCGGACGTCTATGGAGCCTACCTGGCCTACGCCGACCATGAGATCGGGCGGGTCATCCAGGCTGTCGAAGACCTCGGCGAGCTCAACAACACCTTGATCATCTATATCGGTGGCGACAATGGCGCGAGCGCCGAGGGCATGCTCAACGGCACACCGAACGAGTTCACCACCTTCAATGGCGTTGCCGTGCCGGTGAAGGACCAGTTTCTCTGGTACGAGTTCTGGGGATCGGAGCGGACATTCCCGCATTTCGCGGCGGGATGGGCCTGGGCGATGGACACGCCCTTCAAGTGGGTGAAGCAAGTGCCATCGCATTTCGGCGGGACAGCCCAGGGTGTGGCCATGTCCTGGCCCGGTCACATCACTGATCTGGGCGGCATCCGCCGCCAGTTCCACCACGTCATCGACATCGTGCCGACCATCCTCGAAGCGGCCGGCATCCCGGCACCCGATACGGTCAATGGCATCAAGCAGATCCCCATCGAAGGCACCAGCTTGGTGTATACGTGGGACAAGGCGAACGCCGACGCCCCGACCCGGCATACGACGCAATATTTCGAGATGCTCGGCAATCGCTCGATCTATCACGACGGGTGGGTCGCAGCCACGACGCCGGCGAATCTCCCGTGGGAGTTGAGCGCAGCCACGCCGCCGGACGTGATCACCGGATACAGTTGGGAACTTTACAACGTTAAGGAGGACCCCACGCAATTCAACGATCTTGCCACCAAAATGCCCGACAAGCTCAAGCAGATGCAGGACCTCTTCTACGCCGAGGCGAAGAAGTACAACGTGCTGCCGCTCGACAACTCGACGCTCGCGCGCTGGAATACGCCGCGCCCGAGCCTCACCGCGGGACGAACGGCCTTCACATATTCGGGCGAACTGACCGGCGTGCCGCCTAGCGCAGCGCCGAGCATCCTCGGCAAGTCCTACACCATCACGGCCGAGGTCGAGATCCCCGAGGGCGGCGCTGAAGGCATGATCGTCACCGAAGGCGGGCGCTTCGGCGGCTATGGCCTGTTCCTGAGCAAGGGCGAATTCGGCATCGGCCGCGGCAAGGTGGTGTTCCTCTACAACCTGCTCGACCTCAAGCGCACGGCGTGGGAGGGCCCCGAGCTGGAAGCCGGCAAGCACACCATCATCTTTGACTTCAAATCCGACGGTCCGGGCTTGGGCAGGGGCGGGACAGGCGCACTCTCCGTGGACGGAAAGGAAGTAACCAGGAATTCCATGGAACACACCATCCCGGTCACGTTCCCGGAGGACGAGACCTTTGACGTTGGCCAGGACACCCGCACTGGGGTCACGCTGCTCGAGTATCGCTACGATGTTCCGTTCAAATTCACCGGCAAGATCAACAAGTTAACGTTCAAACTGGAACCGGGCGCGCAGGCGAAGCCCTGACGTATTCCCGCAGTTGACGCCTGAGAACGGGACGATTGGACCGGATCCCTGCGAGGAGGCGCGGCCTGGTCCCTGATCTGCCAGCGCGGGGTTTCGCAGGCTGGCGCTAATCGACGCTGGCTTGATCATCCGCCGGCTCCTCGAGCCTGGGCCCGAACCGAATTCAGAACTCCGCGGCAGGAGCTCGATTCATGTTTTCTTAAATGCGAATCCAATCGCGAGCATCCGAGCCTCATTGTTGCGCGAGCGCGCCACTAACAGTCGGCCGCCCTTAATCCCGTGAGCTGAGACCAGTGGTCGCCAGCGGAGACTTCACGTGCAACGACGTTTTCAAAATGCCCTGCTGATTGCCCTGGTTGCCGGCTTCGGCGTCTCCAGCGGTCCGCTGCACGCCCAGGCCCAATCGACTGCAAAGGTGCAGCCTGGCGAGGGGCGCCCCTACGAGATCGTCGGCAGCGAGGTATGGGACGTGCCCGATCCGGTCTCGGGCCGCGACTACCAGGTCTTCGTCGCCTTGCCGCCGTCCTATGCGAAGCAGCCGCAGCGGCGCTACCCCGTGCTTTATGTCACCGACGCCGACTACGCTTTCCCGATCATCCGGCAGATAGCGCGCCGACTGAACGTCGAAGGGCCCAAGATTGAGGAATTCATCCTTGTCGGCCTGTCCTACGGGAAGGGCGAGGACGGCATGGTCAGCCGCCAGCGTGACTATACTCCCACACCGAACGGTCCAAGCACCGCACCAGCCAATGCGGTCCATGGTCAGGCGCGCGCCTATCAGAAATATCTGCGCGATCAGGTGAAGCCGTTCATCAGCGCTCGCTACCGGGCCGAGCCTGCCAGAGCGATCTTTCTCGGCCACTCCTACGGCGCCCTGCTTGGGACGCAGATCCTTTTCACCGAGCCCGGCTTGTTCAACGGCTATATCCTCGGCAGTCCCTCTCTCTGGTACGACAAGCGACATGCCTTGAAGTTGGAGGCGAGCTACGCCACGCAGAACCAGGACCTGCCGGCGAGTGTCTATCTCTATGTCGGCGCCTATGAGGCCCTGCAGAAAGGCGATCGGCGCTACAACCAGACCGTGGACATGGTCGCCGACAGCCGGGCTCTGGAGACAGCGTTGCAGGGCCGAAACTATCCGGGCCTGAAGCTGAAGTCAGCGGTCCTCAACGACGAAGATCACCTCACCGTCGCGCCGCGCGCCTTCACGCAGGGCCTGAAATACCTGCTGGCGGTGCGCTGACCCATCGCAGAGAGCTCCGGGTCGGAGACGGGATCGGCTGCGGGTGCTTGCGCGCGCCGGTCCAGGTTTCGGCTGACGGTGCGTATCAGCTGTGGGAGACCCCGGCGTCGGTCCGACGATCCTCCACGATGCCGGCGGCTGGCGCCGGGCCCAGCTCGAGCAGCACCACCTCGCAGGCGCCCTCGGGGGCGGCGGGGCAACGTTCGACGCCATGCGGCACGACGATGAACTCGCCTTCTTCGACGAGCTCGTCGCGGTCACGGAACCGCATCAGCAGCCGGCCCTTGTGGACGAAGAAGACCTCGTCCTCATGCTTCTGGAAATGCCAGGCCGCTTCGCCTTCGAACCTCGCGAGCTTGATCTGCATGTTGTTGACGCGCGCGGCGATATGGGGCGGCCAGGTGTCGGAGAACCGGCCGAACGCAAAGGTCAGGTTCTCCTTGTGGAACGGCGAAATGTGCCGGTTGAGCGTTGCGACGTCGCGGATGATCCTGGCGAGCTGGTGCGGCACGTCCTTGCCCTCGGCCGGGTATTTCCCGTCGAGCGCGGCCGTGCCGATGGTGAAGCCGGCGGCTCCGGCTTCCTTGAGGGCCGAAATCCGCTCCGGCGTGTCGATCGACCCGGCGACATAGACGGGCTTGGAGACCGCGGCGCAGACGGCCTGGATCAGCGCCGGCACGTTCTCGCTCGAGCGATAGGCCAAGAGATCGAGCCCATGCACGCCCTCGCGGGCCGCCAAGGTTTGCGCACTGGCGACGACCTCGTCGATGCTGCCTTCCAGCACGCTGGGATGACCGGAGATCCGCCCAGGGAACGGACAGTACTGGATCGTCGTGCCGGCGATGATCGGGAGCACGTCGTCGACCCGCGTGCCGCCGAGCAGGACATCGATGCCGATCTCGACCGCAGCCTTCGCCGATGCGATTTCGCTGTCGCGGTCGAGTGAGACGACTTCGAGATAGGATGTCGCGCCGCCCTCCCGGATGGCTGTGTTGAGGGCCTTCAACTGAGCAAGCGGCAGGCCGATATCCTTGAAGCCGATATGCCGGACGCCGAGATGGAGCGCGGTCTGCAACTGCTCCGACGCGTCTTCGACGGTGCGGTCGTTGCGCGTGAGCATGAAGATGAAGCGAAGTCCCATCAGGACACCTTTTCCGTTCTGTTCGACATGGTTTGCGCGGAAACGAGCCGGCGGGCATAGGCGAGCGCTGTCGCCAGGCTGGCGGGATCGGCGATGCCCTGGCCCGCGATGTCGAAGGCCGTGCCGTGATCGGGACTGGTGCGGACGAATGGCAGCCCCAGCGTGATGTTCACGCCCTTTTCGATGCCGAGATATTTCACGGGGATCAGGCCCTGGTCGTGATACTGGGCCACGACGATGTCGAAGCGCCCCTTGCGGGCCTGCATGAACACGGTATCGCCCGGCCAGGGGCCGCTCGCATCGATGCCCTCAGTGCGTGCGGCCGCGATGGCGGGCGCGATGATCGCGATCTCTTCATCCCCGAACAGGCCACCTTCGCCGGCATGGGGGTTGAGGCCCGCAACGGCAATGCGCGGGGCCGCGAACCCGAGCGCCTTCCCGCCCTCATGCGCGAGGCGGATGGCCGACATCTGGGCGTCGAAATCGGCCTGCTCGATGGCGTGGCGCAGCGAGGTGTGGATGGTCACGAGAACCGTGCGGATCTCCTCATTGGCGAGCATCATCGCGACGCGCTGCGCGCCGCCATGATCCGCGAGGATTTCGGTGTGCCCGGGATAGCCGATCCCGGCGCGCGCCATGGCTTCCTTGTTGATCGGCGCGGTGACGATGGCGCTGACCGTGCCGGCCCTGGCCGCCCTGATCGCGGCCACGATGGCATCGAACGAGGCCTGGCCGGACAGGGCGCTGATCCTCCCCAGCGGCGGCGGTTCGCGGAGCCCGGTCACCTCGATCACCTCGATGCAGCGGGGCTGGAGCGTCGCCTCCTCGGGAGCGGCCACCGTCCGGACGGCAACGTCCAGGCGAAGGCGGCGAACGATGTCGGACATCACGACAGGGCTGCCGAAGACGACGGCGCGCTCATCTCCGTGGGCGAGCACCTTGGCCACGATCTCCGGGCCGATGCCGGACGCATCGCCCATGGTGATGGCGAGGGGAGGCGTTCCGGTCATGGCAGCACGACCTCGCAAGGGGAAGCCGCGTGGCGCAGCCGGGTGACCGCACGGCGCAAAGTGTCGTCCCCGCCAAAACCCCCGGCCTTCATGGCGAGACGGAGCGCGCGCCCGTCATCGAGCCAGGCGCGGCCAAGCGGAAAACCTGGCTCGAGTTCGTGGAGGATCTCGAATTCCCTGATCTGCAGGAGGTCGAGGATCGCCTCCATCGTGTCACCGCCCGTGGCGATCACCGCGTCGAAAGATCCGGCGCGAAGCCTGTCCGCCGCATCCCCCGCGATCCGTCGCAGAAGCGGCGCGGGATCGTCCTCGCGCTGTGCCGGGCTGCGCAGCAGGGTGACGCCGTTCGCCCCCTCGACCTGATCGGCCTGACGGTGACTGCGCGGGTTCGCGCTGCCGATGACGACCAGGATGTCGCCATCCCCGCCACTGGTCGTTGCAGTCGGGGCCCCGGTCGGCATCGGCGCCAGCCGCCGCGCCAGCGCTGCCGCCATCCCCGGGGAGCCGACCCAGAGCGTGGCCTCCGGTTCGGGCAGGGCCGCAACCTGCGCGTCGAGTTCGTCCTGCGTCGTGGCGTCGAGCATCACCACGTTCCCGATGGCGGGCGGGACCAGGTCGGCAAGCACCGAATGGCGTGCCGGATGCACCGGATCGCGGCCATAGGCGGTTTCCGAGACGGGGATGCCGTCCACGAGCTGGACGCCGCCGACGGTGATGCGCCCGGCCGCGGGAAAGGCCGGGGCGAAGACGAGCCTCTTGCGCCCGCTCGCCCGAAACGCCGCGTCCAGCTCGGCCCTCACATGTCCGCGAAGCGTCGAGTCGACCGTCTTGTAGAGGATGTCTCGCGAGGCGAGCTCTGCGGTGAGCCGCGCAACTCGCTCCGCGACCTCAGTCTCGGGAACCGAGCGCGAGCCACTGTCGACGGCGATGACGTCGCTCGTTTGCCGGGGCAACCGGCCCCGGCCGACCCAGGCGCCAAGGCCGCGCATGACGAAGGGGCCAGCCCCGTCCGCCGCGCTGGTCAGGTCGTCGGCGAGAACCCCGACCGTCATTGTCCCGTCGCTTTTCATGTCCCGATCATGCCCCGTCCACGCCACAAGAAAAGCGATAGTTTCTGCGCCGGACCGGTGATAGCAGATCACCAATGAAGCGGTCGGAACTGCCATCGCTGGACGACCTGCGCGCATTCGAGACTGCGGCGCGCCTCGGCTCGGTGCGCCAGGCGGCCGGCGCGCTTGCGCTGACCCATGGTGCCGTCAGCCGGCGCATCACCAGGCTCTCGGAGGATCTCGGCTTCAAGCTGTTCGAGAAGAGCGGCCGCGGCCTGCGGCTGACGCCTGCCGGCGAGATGCTCAACCTCACGCTGGGCCGATTCTTCACGGAGCTATCGGCGACCGTCGAGGGCCTGCGCGCCACGACGTCCCGGCAGAACGCCCTGGTGCTCTCCTGCGAGTCCTCGGTCGCCATGCGCTGGCTGATCCCGCGGCTGGGCGCTTTCCAGGCCGCGCATCCCGATGTCGCGCTGCATCTCTCGGTCGGCGGCGGGCCGGTCGAGTTCCGGCGCGACCGGATCGATCTCGCGATACGCCGGCTCGACTTCGCCTTGCCCGACGCATGGCATGTCCAGCGCGTGTTCGCGGAAAAGGTAGGGCCCGTGATGAGCCCCCACGTCCTTCCGGCGTTCGAGGGCGGCGACTATATCGCGCTCGGCTCCAGGACCAGGCCGGACGCCTGGTCGCAATGGCTCGCGGCCCATCCCTCATGTCATCGGCCCAGCGAGATCCGGTTCTACGACCATCATTTCCTGATCGTCGAGGCCGCTTCAGCCGGGCTCGGGGTGGCGCTGAGCCCGCTCGTCCTGGCGACCGACGACCTGGACCGGCAGCGTTTGCTGGCACCTCTCGGCTTCGACGCCGATGGAAGTCACTACGGCCTGATCTGGACCGGCGAGCGAGAGCTGTCCAGGGGCGCTCGCGCGCTCGCAGAGTGGCTGCAGCAGGAGTGCGTGAGGTCGCTGGGCTGAGCGGATTTCCGCCCGTCACGCCGGTCATCACCGTCATCCGCCCCGCGGACCCTCCGCCGACAGGCAAAGCCCTGCGGCACCCGAGGGGGACGGGGCGGCTCCTTGCCGGCGTTCGATCGAGTGTCTGGTTCCGGGCTGGAGGCGAAGGGGCATCGTCGACCCTAAGCGGTCGTTCGCCGCTTGTGCGTCGCGGGTCTACGCGGCAGCCTAGGATCGCACCATCTTTGAGCGAGCTTCAGCGAGAAGAAGCTCGACCAGCGCCGGGAAGCGTTGCTTCAACTCCGCGATGCGCAGCCGATTGGAGCGGCTGTTGCCCCTGTCGGTTTGGTGGATGAGGCCTGCCTCGCGGAGGACCCGGAAATGGTGCGTTCGCGTGGCCTTGGTGACCGGCAGATCGAACGAACTGCAGTGGCGGACGACGTCTGGTTCGACGGCGAGTGTCAGGACGACTTCGCGGCGCAGCGGGTCCGCCAGCGCCGCGAAGATCGCGCCCAAATCCATCTCGTCGGGCGTCGGGTGGCCGAACTCATCAGGCATCGGTCGTCTCGAAGGTATGTCTTGCATCATACCTCAGGTTGGTGTGATCCTCCGATTCACCATGGAGGCCGCACCCGATGACCACAAGACGTGTCGTCACGCTGACCGAGTTTGGATCACCTGAGGTTCTGAAGCTTGGGACCGACGAGCTTGCGCCGCCGATGACAGGCGAGGTCCAGATCCGGCAAACCGCAATCGGATTCAATTTCATCGACATCTATCAGCGCAAGGGCGTCTATCCGCTGCCCCTGCCGACCGGCCTCGGCTTCGAGGCGGCGGGCGTCGTCGAGGCGCTCGGCCCCGACGTCGCGGACATCCGGATTGGCGATCGGGTCGCTTACATGAACGCGGGCGTCGGTGCCTATGCGGATCGACGCAACGTCCCGGCGGATAGGCTCGTTACGCTGCCGGAAACGGTGAGCGACGAGGCCGCGGCGGCACTCCTCTTCAAGGGCATGACGGCGCAGTATCTGCTGCGCAAGACCCACGCCGTCAAAGCTGGCGAGCTTCTGCTTGTGCATTCGGCGGCCGGCGGAGTCGGGCAGATCCTGACGCGGTGGGCCACGGCGCTTGGCGCGACGGTCATCGGCACGACGGGATCACCGCAGAAGCGCGAGGCCGCCTTGACCGCCGGCTGCGTCGAGGTCGTCGACACGAACGACCCGTCATGGCCCGAGCAGTTCCTGACGGCGTCAGGCGGCCGGAAGGCTCGTGTCGTCTACGATGCCATCGGCAAGGACACTCTGCTCAGGTCTCTCGATTGCGCGGAGCCCTTCGGCCTCGTCGTCAGCTACGGGGCCTCTTCCGGCAAAGCCCCCGCCATCGATCCCGAGCTTCTCAACAAGAAGGGCTGCTTGTTCCTGACCCGACCGTCCGTCTTCCCGCACAACGCCGAGGCGGCGACGTTTCGTGCCAACGCGGCCGACCTGTTCGAGGCCATCGCCCGTGGCTACGTGAAAGCCGATATCGGTCAAACCTTCCCGCTTGAGGATATCGTCGAGGCCCATGTTGCGGCGGAAGAACGTCGGTACAGCGGCGCCTTGCTCGTCATTCCATAGGTGCAGAGACCAGCTTCGCGCCCGGACGGCGCAGGCGTGCACATCTCCAGGGGCGCAGGTGGGGCAGGCCCCGCCAACTCCCCGCGAGCAGGAAGGGCGCTCGTTGCTTGCGGGAGAATGCCGCAACCATCCGTGGAGGCTGCTCACCGGCAGGCGCCGGGCCGCCGCAAGGCCAGCGCGGTCTGGGCTACCGGCAATGGCAGCCCCCGCCTTTCCCGACATCGACAAGCGCCGGCAGGGAGCACATCGGCCGCGCCCGAGGGGGAAGGGCGAACCCTTGTTGGCGTCTGATCGAATGTTGGGTTCCGGGCCGGAGGCGAAGCGGGCCCTGTCGACCCTCAAGCGGAACTCACTCTGGAACTAAACCGGATGCGCGGCGAGCCATTCAAGCG
Organism: Bosea sp. BIWAKO-01; assembly: GCF_001748145.1. Classification (NCBI taxonomy): domain Bacteria; kingdom Pseudomonadati; phylum Pseudomonadota; class Alphaproteobacteria; order Hyphomicrobiales; family Alloboseaceae; genus Allobosea; species Allobosea sp. BIWAKO-01. The sequence goes on along the minus strand of NZ_BCQA01000001.1, from coordinate 6,007,766 downwards.
TGTCTTCCGCACTCCGTTCGGGCCTGGTTACCGGATGCAAGACGTGCTCGATCGCTCCGTCTTTGACGACCAAGGTCAACCGCTCGATGAGGCGCATTCCGTCCGCGACGAACGTTGGAAGCGACAGCGCATCCGTCAGCTGGAAGTCCTCATCGCTCAGCACGTCAAAGGGCAGGTGCAGACGTGTCGCCATCTCCTGCTGATAAGAGGTTGCTTGGGTGCTGAGACCGAACACGGTCGCGCCAAGGCGAGCCAGATCGCCATGATGGTCACGAAATGCGCAGGCCTGGGGGGTACAGCCTCGCGCGCCGGGAATGACATCCCAGCCAGTGGGCGCAGGTTTCCCCGGTTCGCTCGTCCGAGGGTAGCAATAGATCACCGTGCGCCCTCCAGGCAGTGACGCCAGATCGACCTTTCGCCCCGCCGTTGAACGCAGAGCGATCGCAGGCATCCGAATGCCGACCAGACGAGCGCTTAGGGACATTGATGGCCTCGGTCAGATGGAGATCCTAGCCCGCTCCATCGCATAGGAGCTGTCGGATGCCCAGCCTCCGGCGCCCTTCGGGACCTGCGCTCGAGGGTGAGGCCCCGGCAACTCCCCGTGAGCAGGAGGGGGGCGGCGGTCGCTGGCGGAAGAATGCCGCAACCATCCGAGGAGGCTCCTCACCGGCAGGCGCCGGGCCGCCGGCGCGTCCGGGGCTGCCGGCAATGGCCAACCCTGGACGCTCAGCCGACCTTCCGGGCTGCTGGAATGGACCATGTCCCGTTGATGATCGACGGATCGGTCTCGCCTGGCCAATACAGCCGCAGCATCAGGATGAAACCGCCGGCAGGGGCGGGAAGCCAGTTCGACTCCTTGTCCTTCCCCGGTGAATCCTTCTGGATGTAGAGATCCGTCGACCCGTCTGGATTGACCTGCAGGTTTTGGCGCGGGCTGATCGAATACCGGTCGAGCGGGTTGTTCACGAAGAAGTACTGGTCGTCATACATCGTCAACGACCAGAACCCCTCGACGGGCGGTAAATGGCCTTTGGCGAAGCGCATGACATATCTGTTCGCGCCGCTGTATGTCTTCCCCTCCGCATCCGCCGTCGAGGTCGGGTAGACCGCGTCCTGCGGGCGATTGGCGCCCAGTCCGATGGCGGTCACGAGAGCCCGCATCACGTAGTCCGTGCCGTAGATTCCGGTTCTGGTCGTGAAGGCCCAGCCGTTCTCGTTCTTGAGCGCCGGGTTGGCCTTGAACTGCTGCATGATCTTGTCGAACGCGACCTCCGGAACGCGCTTGGCGACATCCGCCTTGAGCTTGCTCTCGTCAAAGTCCTGCCCGGGAACGATGCCGATGCGCGCGAACTTTGCGATATGCGGCGCATCTGCTGCGGCCGGCGGGTTCGTCTTCATCAGCTCGCAAAGCAGCTTGAAATAGGACACCGCATCCATTCGGTTGACCTGATCGCGCACGGCCGTCTTCATATCGAGGGACGGATCGACCTTGCCCGGCGGCGGCGTGTAGGGCTTGCCATAGGCGCTGAGCGGAACGAGCTTGCACGCGTCCTGCAGCGTGTGGACGGCAGCGTAGTCTTCCGGCGTGCCGGTGCAGTAGATGCGGCCGAGCAGCCACACGATGCTGGTGAGCGACTTATACTCCTTCACGCCCTCCGGCAGCGTGCCTTTCCAGCCCGGGCCGGTGATCGCATAGGTCTGCGCTCCGGTGCCGGTCGTACGCTTGCCCGGGACCTGGAACACCGTCGTCCAGCCGTCGAGCAACGGCATCACGGAGTAACGGCCCTTCATGTCGGGGATGCTGAGCACCCAGGGCTCCTTGCCGACATCGAAGAAGGCGCTTGTGTAGAGCGTGTCGGCATTCGGCGCCGTGACGTCCTTGAACGAAGCGTCGGGATAGCTGCGCAGCCTGATGATGTGCCCCATCGGCCCCCGCGTTCCCACGGGCTCGGCGACATTGGTGATGATCCGCCGGGTCATCTCCATCGTCACCAAGGGGTATCCGAAGATGTAGGCGTCGGTCGCCAGCCAAAAATCCTCGAGACCTTCGCCGATACCGTGAAAGGACCCCTGCTGGGCGAGCGCCGAGCGAGCCATTGCCGTGCCGGCGAGCAAGGCGAATCCGCTAAGAGCAGCGGACCGACGAGTGATCTTCATATGTGCCTCCGTAAGCTGCTTTGAACCTGACGCGCTGCAAAGATCAGACGCGCACCGTCAACCTCGATCGGCGCCCATGGCGGCGCGCCATCGACGACGGCGGTTCGGTCTCGCGATCTCGCAGACCGCGGGGAGGCGAGTCTTGCCATTCCGCGCCAAACGCAGCGGCTCGGTGGGAACTGCTCCCTTTCGGGTTCGTGCGCTGGCGTGTCTCGCCCTTGCGGTATCGCTGGCGAGCCCGAGGTTCCCCACACAGACGGCGTCCCCTAAGGGAGGGGCAAGTCTCCAGACAGCGATCCGGTCCGGGGACGCGGGAGCCGACGCCGCAACTGAGATGATTCAGCGATTAAAACGCCGCTATGCCTTTGCGTTTTTATGCGCTAGCCGCAATCATGAGCTGTTTCGGCGATGAATCGCCGCGGTCGACCAGATCAGATCGGCCTCAGCGTGAGGGGTATTTGCGTGAGGTAAGGCTTTCGCACAACCGAGACGAGCTTTGCACCGCCTGTTTTCGCGCGCTTCACGATGCGATGGATCGTGACGTCGCAAGACAGAGGCACGCCCCCCTTCGCCGGATACGATTCACATGGGATATGCTTTGCCCCCCTTCCGAGCGATGCTGCTCGCCGGCACCGCCCTGCCGCTTGTTCTGCTGATCGGGCAGCCCGAGGCCATGGCCGTTTGCCCGGATGGCAACAGCGCGTCCGGGCAAACGGCCGGCACAGGGTGCGGCGCCACGGGCGCAGGCGGAGCCGGTGGCGTTTCAGTCGGTCAGGGCGGCGGCGGTGGCGGCGTCAATTTCTCCGGGGCGGGTAGCGGCGGCGGCGGTGGTGGTGGGGCCGACTCTTCCGGAAGCGCCGGCAGCATCAATGGCGGCGCCGGTGGAGACGGTTCGCTTGGGACTTACGGAGGCGGGGGCGGAGGCGGAGGTGGAGTCGCGCTTCTCACCCCCACGGGTAGGCCGATCAACGCGCCGATAGCCGGTGGCAACGGTGGCCACGGAGGCGGGGCCGGCTCTGCGACGATGGCCACCGGCGGTGGCGGCGGCGGTGGCGGTGGCGGCGGCGCGGGTGCTGTGCTCGGTGGCATCTCCCAAACCTATTTCGCGACGGCGACAGTGTCCGGCGGTAACGGCGGTCAAGGCGGTGTGGGCGGCGCGTCCGCCGTCGGCGTCGGCGGTTCCGGCGGTGGTGGCGGCAATGGTGCCTTCGCCGTCAGGATCACCAACGGCACCCTCACGGTCCTGAGCGCGATCTCTGGCGGCGCAGGGGGGAGCGGCGGCGCCGGCGGAGCCGCGGTCTCCTCGGGCGCGGGAGGGACCGGCGCGGCCGGCGGAACCGGCGGGGCCGGGCTGATATCCTCGCTCGGCACGCTGTCCGTCAATGCCAATGTGAGCGGCGGCTCCGGAGGAGCGGGCGGTGCCGGCGGGACCGCGCAGGCGGTCGGCTTCACCGGGGGAGCTGGCGGACAGGGTGCGGCTGGCGGCGATGGCGTTACCTTCGCCGCCGGGAGCCTGGTGTTGCAGAACCTCTCCGTCATCAGTGGCGGGGCGGGCGGCGTGGGCGGCATCGGCGGCGGCGCCATTACGACCGGCGGTCTCGGCGGCACGGGTGGCGCCGGCGGCATCGGTGCCCAGGTCACCTCGGGCGGGACCCTCACGATCGGGGCCGGAACGTCGGTCCTGGGCGGAGCCGGCGGCACAGGTGGCGCCGGCGGCGCGGCCTTCACGTCCGGCCTCACTGGGGTAACCGGAGCGGGCGGCATCGGCATCACCGCGGCGGGTTCGACGATCACCGTGGCGGGTTCCGTCAGCGGTGGCTTGGGCGGCAGTGGCGTTCGGGCCAATGCGATCGCGTTCTTCGGCTCGAACAACCGCCTCGTCCTCGAGAGCGGCTACGCTATCACGGGCAATGTCGTTGGCGCCGGCACCACGACGCTGACACTCGGCGGGGTGATCGCGGGCTCGTTCGACGTCTCTGCCGTCAATGCCGGCGGCGGCCAATATGCCGGCATCACCGCTCTGACGAAGGAGGGCAGCAGCACCTGGACCCTGACGGGCACATCGGTCCTGACGCCCGCCTGGACAGTCAACGACGGCACGCTTTCGATCGCGTCGGATTCCAGCCTCGGCCTGGCGGGCAACGGCCTTACGCTGAACGGCGGCACATTGCAGACCACGGCTGCCATCACCACCGCGCGTAACGTAACGCTGGGGGCGAGCGGCGGTACCATCGAGACCGGTGCGAACCTCACCCTCGGCGGCATCGCGGGATCGGGCAGCTTCACCAAGACGGGGACGGGCACGCTCTCGCTGCAGAGCAGCCTCGCCGCGAGCCAGACCTTGATCAGCGGCGGCACCCTCACCATGCTGGCCGGCGGGCTGCTTGGAGGGGCTGGCGCCGTCACGATCACAGCGGGTGGCACGCTCGATCTCGGCGGCTTTGCGCAGACGGTCGGCAGCCTCGCTCTTTCCGGCGGCACACTCACCAGCGGGTCGCTCGCCGGCGCGATCAGTTCCACGGGCGGCGCGATCTCGGGATTGTCCGGCGCTGCCTCGCTCACGACCACGGCCGGCACGACGACCCTGACCGGAACGAACGCCTATACCGGGGCGACATCGATTACTGTCGGCACGCTGCAGGCCGGCGCGGCCAACACCTTCAGCGCCGGCAGCGCGACATCGGTCGATCTCGGTGCGGCGCTTGATCTCGGCGGCTTTGCGCAGACGATCAACAGCGTCACTCTCTCCGGGGGAACGCTGACCAACGGATCGCTCAGCGGCGCGATCAGTTCCGCGGGCGGCACGATATCGGGATTGTCAGGCACCGCTTCGCTGACGGCAACCGCCAGCTCGACGATCCTGACCGGAACGAACGCCTATACCGGAGACACGTCCATTTCCGGAGGCACGCTGCGGGGCGGTGCGGCCAACGCCTTCAGCGCCGGCAGCGCGACATCGGTCGGCCCCGCCGGGGTACTCTATCTCGGCGGCTTTGCGCAGACGATCAACGCCGTCAGCCTCGCCGGCGGCATCGTGATGAACGGCACGCTGACCGGCGCAATCACGTCGACGGGCGGCACGATATCGGGGTTGTCGGGCACCGCCGCGCTCACGACAACGGCCGGCACGACGTCTCTGACCGGAACGAACGCCTATACCGGGGCGACATCCGTTTCCGGCGGCACGTTGATCGCTGGCGCCACCAATGCCTTGAGCGCCAGCAGCGCGACATCGGTCTCGCTCGGCGGCACGCTCGATCTCGGCACCTTCGCGCAGACGATCAACAGCGTCAGCCTCGCCGGCGGCACGCTGAAAAACGGCGCGCTGGCCGGCGCGATCAGCTCGACCGGCGGCTTCATGACGGGCCTGTTCGGCACCGCATCCCTGACGGTCAGCGCCGGCACGACGATGTTCACCGGGTCAAACGCGTATACGGGCGCTACGACCGTCTCCGGGGGGACACTGACGGCCGCAGGAGCCAACCTGTTCAGTGTCGCGAGCGCCACCACCGTCAATGCCGGTGGCACGCTCGACCTCGGCGGCTTCGGGCAGATGATCAACTCCGTCACCCTTGCCGGGGGAACGCTGAGCAACGGTTCGCTGACCGGCGCGATCAGCTCCACCGGCGGCTCGATCTCGGGATTGGCGGGCACCGCCGCGCTCACAACCACCGCCGGCACGACGGTGCTGACCGGGGCGAACACCTATATCGGCGCCACGACGGTGTCGGGCGGCACGCTTCGGGTCACGGGCAGCTTGAGCAACTCGGCGGTGAGTGTGGCCTCGGGTGCGACGCTGGGCGGCACCGGCAGCATCACGGGCTCGGTGACGGTCGCCGATGGCGGGCGCCTCGGGCCGGGCGCGAGCCCCGGCACGCTGACGGTCGGATCGCTGGTCCTGAATGCGGCGTCCCAGCTCGACTTCGAGCTCGGCACGCCGGGCGTGATCGGCGGCGGGGTCAATGATCGCGTCATCGTCAACGGCAACCTCACGCTCGCCGGCTTGCTCAACATCGTGCCCCAGGCCGGCTTCGGCACGGGCACCTACCGGCTGTTCGACTACGGCACGCTGACCAACAGCGGACTGGGCTTCGGGCTGGTGCCGGCTGGCTATACGCTGAGCATCGACACGGCCACATCGGGCCAGGTCAATCTCGTCACCAGCTACACCGGTCTGCAGTTCTGGAACGGCGCGACGACGACGCCGGACGGCACCGTCCACGGCGGGAGCGGCAGCTGGAGCGCGGCCACTACCAATTGGACGGACGAGACCGGCATCATCCGCAGCGGCTGGGGCGACCTGACGGCTGTCTTCGGCGGCCCGGCCAGCGGCACCGTGACGATCGCTGCCAACCAGCAGATCGAGGGGCTTCACTTCTCCACCAGCGGCTATGTGCTGGACGGCCCGGGCAAACTGGAGATCAGTTCGGCCGCGAGTGAGCTGCGCATCGACCCCGGCATGACCGCGACGGTCAATGCCGCGATCCAGGGTTCCGGCGGGTTGGCCAAGACCGGCGGCGGCACGATCGTGCTCGGCGGGGTCAACCTCTATACCGGCGGCACGGCGCTGAATGCCGGCACGCTGCAGGTCTCGTCGGACGCCAATCTCGGCGACGCTGCCGGCAGGCTCACCTTCAACGGCGGTACGCTCGCGACGACGGCGAGCTTCGCAAGCTCGCGCCCCGTGACGCTTGCGGTTACCGGCTCCGTCGATGTGGCGGCGGGTACGGAGCTCGAGCTCGGCGGCACGATCTCCGGCGCCGGCGGCCTGACCAAGCTCGGCGCGGGCACGCAGGTCCTGACGGGGACCAACAGCTATACCGGCGTGACCACGATCAGCGCCGGCACGCTTCAGCTCGGAAATGGCGGCACGACCGGCTCGATCGCCGGCAACGTTGTCAATGACGGCACGCTCGTCTTCAACCGCTCGAACCCCGTCATCTTCACGGGGGCGATCTCGGGTTCCGGCGCGCTGATCCATAACGGCACCGGCAGCACACGGCTTGCGGCCGCGAGCAGCTATACCGGCGGCACGACGATTTCGGCCGGCACGCTGATCGGCCACGCCACGAGCTTCGGCAGCGGCACGATCCTGAACCATGCCGCGCTGGTCATTGACCAGCCGAGCGATGCGAGCTTCGCCAATGCGATCGATGGCGCCGGCTCCTTCACCAAGGCGGGCGCTGGCAACCTCAGGCTGACCGGGACCAGCGGGCTCACCGGCCCGACCACGGTCGCGGCCGGGCGGCTCTCGGTCAATGGTTCGCTGGTCGGCTCCACCGTCACCGTGCAGTCGGGCGCCGAGCTCGGCGGCAACGGTACGCTCGGCGCCACCACCGTGCTGGCCGGGGGCAGGATCGCGCCGGGCAACTCGGTCGGCACGCTGACCATCAAGGGCAACCTCGTGCTGGCGCCGGGCTCGACCTATGCGGCCGAGATCGCCGGCAATAGCATGTCCGACCTGATCGCGGTCGCCGGCTCGGCAACTGTGACGGGCAGCAACGTCCTGATCTCCGCGCTCGATCCGCAGGTGAGCTACCAGACCGGCCGGCGCTACACATTGTTGACCGCCACGGGCGGGATCGTCGGCCGTTTCGCCGAGGTGACAACCAGTTCGGCCTTCCTCGATGTCAGCCTGGAGCCGAGGGCGGGCGCGGTCGGCCTGAGAATCCAGATCAAGGCCACCGATCCCGCCACGCCATCGACACCGCCTGCCGTGTTCCAGACCGTCACGGCGACGCGCAACCAGTTCGCGACCGCGGTGGCGTTGAACAACCTGCCGCAGGCCGGCGGGACGCTGGCTCTCTATAACAGCCTGTTGATGCTCGACGCGGCCTCGGCCCGCGGCGCCTTCGATCTGCTCTCGGGCGAGATTCACGCCGCGGCGAAGACGGCGCTGGTCGAGGAAAGCGCCCTGTTGCGCTCGGCCGCGGTCGACCGGCTGCGCTCGGCCTTCGGTGCGGTCGGCGCGGCGCCGATGGCGACGATGAACTACGGCTTCACTGCCGATCTCGCGCCTGCCGTGACGGGGCCGATGCCCAAATTCAGCACCGAGCGCTTCGCGGTCTGGGGCCAGGGCTACGGCGCCTGGGGCCGCAGCGATGGCGATCACAACGCATCGAAGCTGACCCGCTCGACCGGCGGTCTGATGATCGGCGCCGATGTCGCCGTCTTCGACACGATGCGCGTCGGCCTGCTCGCCGGCTACAGCCATAGCGAGTTCAAGGCGAGCGAGCGGCTGTCCTCGGGCGAGAGCGACAACTACCATCTCGGCCTCTACGCTGGCGGCCAGTGGGGCGCGCTCGGCCTGCGCACCGGCGCGAGCTACACCTGGCACGATCTCGAGACCTCGCGCCTGGTCGCTTTCACCGGCTTCGGCAACAGCCTGAAGAGCAGCTACAACGCCGGCACGGCGCAGGTCTTCGGCGAGCTCGGCTACCGGCTCGATGTCGGACAGGTCGCGCTCGAGCCCTTCGCCGGCCTCGCCTATGTCAACCTGCACGCCGACGGCTTCAACGAGACAGGCGGCATCGCGGCGCTCTCGGGCCGCAGCGGCGACAGCAATCTCGGCTACTCCACGCTCGGCCTGCGCGCCTCGACCGCGTTCGCGCTACAGGGCATGGACATGACCTTGCGCGGCGGGCTGGCCTGGCGCCATGCCTTCGGCGATGTCGACCCGCAGGCGACGCTGGCTTTCGCGGGCTCCAATCCCTTCACGGTCTCGGGCCTGCCGATCGCGAGGAATGCCGCGCTGATCAATGCCAGCCTCGATATCGCTGTCGGCCGGAGCACCACGCTCGGTGTGTCCTATACCGGGCAGCTTGCCAGGGACGCCCAGGACCATGCCTTCAAGGCGAACCTGGCCGTGAGCTTCTGAGGGAGAGGGGCGCAGGCCTGCCTTGAGGCTCCGTTCGGCGCGCAGGCAAGGGCGCGCGCTGGCAAGAGTCTTCGACGCAATCCGGCTTTCCGACAGGTTTAGCCGGGAGAGGACAGCTTGGCCTGACGTTTGGACTGCGCGACGACCCAGGCCCTGAATTCGGTTGCGAAGGGCTTGTCCAACGCTGCGCGGTCCCAGGCCAGAAAATAGGGTTCGCTCAGTTGCAGGCGATGGTCGACGGGGATTACGAGGCGGCCGGCCGTGAGGTCTTCGGCGATCATCGCCAGTTGGGCTAGCGCGAAGCCACGCCCGTTGACGGCGGCGTCCAGGGCCGAGCTCGAGAGCGAGAAGGCCAGTTCGGTTTCGGGCCTGCGCAGCTTTGCTCCGACGCTTGCCGCCCATTCCGACCATGACGGCGCTGGGCGATGCTGCTGTTCCCATTCGATGCCGATCAGGGGATAGCGCAGGACGTCGTCAGCGGTGCTGACATCCTGTCCGGCGATCAGGGAAGGCGCGCAGGCCGGCACGACCCAGTCGGTGAACAGCTCGCTGAAATGGGCGAACCCCTTGCTCTTGTCGCCGTAGGAGATGCGGAAATCGAAAGCGTCCTGGTGCAGGACGGGCTCGGCCTCGGCGCCGATCAACCGAACCCTGGCGGCCGGATGCAGGGCGTGCCAGTCGAAGAGTTTGGGGCCGATCCAGCGGCTTGCCACCGACGCCAGGCAGCTCACGACGAGGCCGGCATTCGCCCGTGCGCGATCAAGGGCGGCATGGGTCTGGCGAAGATCGTCGAAGGCCGCGGTCAGGCCCTTCTGGTACATCCTTCCCCAGGAGGTGAGTTCGACCCCGTTGCCGCTCCGCTCGAGCAGGCGCAGCCCGAGATGTTGCTCCAGCTTGCGGATCTGCTGGCTGATCGCGCCGGGCGAGACGCCGAGTTCAAGGGCAGCCTTGGTGACGCTGCCATGTCGCGACACATGTTCGAAGGCCTGCATGGCTTTCAAGGGCAGCTGTTTCTGCACGGCTTCCCTTTCAGCGGCGGCAGTCCTTCATTTTAGTTTTTCTAACAAGGAACGCAATTCATAACGCTTCGTCAGCGACAGCGGCGCGCATAACAATTGGCGTGTCAATGGGGTGGGAAAAGCCGACATGTTCCTGAAAAACGCTTGGTACGTCGCTGGCTGGGATCGGGAGATCGTGGATCAGCTGCATCCGACGACGATGCTCTCTGAGAACATCGTCCTGTATCGCCGAAGGGACGGCACATTGGCCGCGCTGGAGGATGCCTGCCCGCATCGCAAGCTGCCCTTGTCGATGGGGCGCATCAAGGGCGACACGGTCGAGTGCGGCTATCACGGGCTGACCTTCGACGGCAGCGGCACCTGCACCCGGGTTCCGGGCGCGGAGCGCATCCCGCATGTGGCGCGCGTCCGTTCCTACCCGGTGGCGGAGCGCTACGGGCTGGTCTGGGTCTGGATGGGGGATCCGGCCCTGGCCGACCCTGCCACGATCTTCGCCGTCGATCACTGGGGCGATCCGGCCTGGGGCATCAACCAGGGCGACGGCATGACGATCGACTGCAACTATCTCTACATGACCGACAACCTGCTCGACCCTTCGCATGTCGCCTGGGTTCACCAATCCTCCTTCGGCGGCGCCGGAACCGAGGAGACGCCGCTCGAGACGACGGTCAACGAGGACGGCGTCACCGTCTGGCGCTGGATGCCGGACGCGCCGCCCGCGCCCTTCTACGCACCGTTCCTGAAGTTCAGCGGGCATTGCGACCGCAAGCAGCATTACGAAGTGCGCTATCCCAGCAACGCGATCATCAAGGCCATCTTCGCGCCGGCGGGGACCGGCGGCGAAGACCGGCCATTCCACCAGGACGTCTTCCTGATGGACAGCTATAATTTCATGACCCCGATCGATGAGCGCCGGACCCGCTATTACTGGTTCCAGATGCGCAATTTCGCGCCGGACGATGCCGAGATTTCGGCACGGTTCGCGGCCTCGGTCAGGGGCGCCTTCGAGGAGGATCGCGCTGTGCTGACTGCGGTGCAGAAGGGCATGGACGAGAAGCGCACACCGAATCTCGACCTCAAGATCGACAAGGGCCCGCTGCGCTTCCGCCGGAGGCTGGCGCAGCTCATCGAGGCCGAGCAGGCCGCTTCGCTCGCCGCCGCGGAATAGGGCGTCATCGGTGAACGCGCCTCTGACGAGCGGCTTTCGCGAGCTCGCGGTTCTCGCCAAAAAGCGCGAGAGCAGCACGATCACGTCCTTCGAGCTCGCCCCGGTCAAGCGGGAACAATGGCGCCCGTTCAGGCCGGGCCAGTTCCTTGTGCTGCGTTGCGCGTCTCCCTCCGAGGGTCGGTTCGTGCCACGCACCTACAGCGTGTCGTCGCCTCCGGCGGAGACGGGGCGCTACCGGATCACCGTGAAGCGCGAGGCTGCTCCATCCGCGGGGCTGCCTGACGGGATCGGTTCCTGTTTCCTGCATGACGAGGTCGAGGTCGGCGATATCCTCTTGGCGGATGGGCCACGCGGAGACTTCGTCCTGCGCGAGGACAGCGCGCGTCCCGTCCTGCTGCTGAGCGGCGGCGTCGGGTTGACGCCCCTGGTCTCGATGCTGCACGCGCTCGCCGCCGATGCCGGCAGGCGCGTCTTCTTCATCCATGCCTGCGACAATGGCGAGGTCCATGCGCTAGCCGACGAGGTCGATGCCATCGCGGCGCAGCATCCCCATGTCGGCGTGCATTGTTGCTACCGGTTCCCGACGGAAGCCGACCGGAGGGCTGGCCGCTTTCACAGCGAAGGCCTCGTCTCCCGCGAGCTGCTCCAGAGCCTGCTGCCGCTTGACGATTACGACGTCTATCTCTGCGGGCCACCGCCCTTCATGGACGCCATTCATGGCCTGGTCCGCTCGCTCGGCATCGCGCCGGATCGTATCGCGACCGAGGTCTTCGGAGGCTCCGGCCGCGCAGGCGCCGCACGGGCCGCCAACGGGGCAAGCAGCCCCGACACTGCCGCTCCGCCGGTTGCATCGCCTGCGGAGGCAACCGGGCCGCTCGTCGAATTCCGCAGGTCGGGCCGCAGCGTCGCATGGAACCCGGCAGCCGAATCCCTGCTGGCCTTCGCGGAGGACAGCGGCCTCGACCCTGAATTCTCCTGTCGCTCGGGGATCTGCGGCACCTGCCGGACCGGCATCATCGCAGGCGAGGTCGACTATTTCGAAGAGCCGCTCGACCCGCCCGGCGATGGCCAGATCCTGCTGTGTTGCGCACGGCCGAAGGGCAACCTCGTGCTCGACCTGTGAACCCGAAGTGCCGACAGGCAAGCCGGTGATGCAGAGAGCCCGGGCAGTCGCGGCGGGCCACCTGAAGGCATGCGCGGTCTGGACTGCCGCCAAGGCAATCCAGACCGCGCGACCGGACCAGTAATCAGGCGGGGCTCTGCGCAGCGGGACGCTCCAGGAAGCAATGGATCTCCGAACGGCCGGTCTCGACAAAGCCATGCCGCAGGTAGAGCGAGCGAACCGGGTTCCAGTGCAGGTGTTCCAGCCGCACGGGCAGGGCGCGTTCATCCGCAAGCGCCAGGCAATGGCGCAGGATGGCCGTACCGGTGCCGCGCCCGTGAAAGGCCGGAAGCAGATAGAATTCCCCAAACCTGACATGGTCCGGCATCAGCATCAGGGACAGCGTCCCGATCGCTTCACCCGCGCGCATGATCATGAAGAACGGCTTGGCCTGGAAGTGACGCTCGTGCAGATCCCGCTGGAATGCCTCATCCCAGGCCCAGCGGCGGCGGATATGCGGCCCCATGGCCGCCCGCTTGGCCTCGAACGCGGCGTCGCTCGCCTCCCGGGTCCGGGACAGGCGGGGAAACGTGTAGGCAGGCGGGAGATCGGGCAGGTCCATGAGGCGGAAGCCTAGCGCTGTTTCAGGATTGCCTGGGGGGCCTACCTTTGCCCGTATCCGACCCCGACGAACCTCGGCAACCTCTCTCGCGCGCCGTCCCGGACAAAGATCAGTCCTGTCTCGCCGTTGCGCGGGCTATTTTCATCTGCCGTACCATGTTCCTTGCCGAAAAAAGCAACTCAACCAGGAATGCGGCAAGAGACCCAATGAGCAGGACTATAGATCCGCCAAAAAACCAGAATACATTCTCTTCGCGGAACCCAAATTGCAGCGCTCCTGCAAGCAAGTTCAGGATTGCTCCACCAGTGAAGAACCCTGACGAAACCCCCAATACCAGCGCAATTTCAAGTGCGAGCACACGTCTCTGCAGATATGAGAGCTGCACGAGCGATATCTTGTCCTGTTCGCTCCGGTCCGCGATATCGTTCAGCCGGTCGGATACCCGTCCAAGGCGCGCTGCGAACATATTCACGAAACCTGCCGTGCCCGCCAATAGGAACACGGGAGCAAGAGATGTTTGTATGATGGAGGCGAAGTCTCTGACGACGGTCGGTGTGTTCATTGGTGCGTTTTACCGCGCGCCCATGTGTAGGGCAAAGGTGCGTAATGCTTCCAGGTGGGATGCCCTGCGCGCGTTTCTCTTTGACCATCCGAAAAAGGCTGTTCCCCGGGCAGGCACGGCGGGCCGAGAGGCTGGCGCTACCGTTTGCCGGCGATGTTGCGAGCGGTATTATCAGGCGGCGCTCGATACTGGCGCATGGCCTGCCTATCGCTCAAACCCGCCGATACCCTGCACCCGATAGCCTGCTGCCGCCGTGCTTGCCGAGAGCCGGAAGGACGGCCACGGGCGGGGGCGGCGAGCCCTGCGCAGGGCTTAGCGCTGTCGACCCTATGCCAAGGGATAGGCCAGCCTGACATTTATCGAGAATGGACGCCGGCAGGCCCAATGGTGCTCCAGGCTTTTGGCTTGAAGAATTCCTCTCGTTTCCCGGCGCTGCCAGCCTGCTCCGCGCTGTTCCCGGCGGCATGGTGGCCGGCGCCCTTCAGCGAGAGGCGACGATGAAAGAACTCTTCATGAGCGAGGCCATCCTGCCTCCCAACCGGGTCGCCCCTGCGGCGGTCATCACCATGGTGGCCTTCAACGGGATAATTCCTGTCCGCGAATGGCCTCTTCATGCTCATCGCCCCCCTGGCCTGGTACGAACTGGTGCCGGGCGTGACCGACACCGGCTTCTTCAACCAGCATTTCGTTCGCGACATCGGGATGATCCAGCTCTTCCTCGGCGTCGCCTTCGGTCTCGGCCTGGTCCTGCCCGAGCGACGCCTCGGGTTGTGGGCCCGCCGCCACGTCCTGGGTTTGCGCGCACGCGCTCTTCCATTTCTGGGAGGTTGCGGTCGGGATCTGCTCGCCCGCGGTGATTCCGCGGGACTTTCCGGCGGTGACGCTTCCGGCTCTTCTCGGATTGGCGCTGACCTTCTGGGCGCTACGGCGCTCCCCGGCAGGCAAGGCGGCGGCCGCCTGAGGTGGGGCGCTTCCAGCCGGCCGATCGTTGCGCCCCGTCCTGTCCTGCCATCGGTCCAGCAGGACCTGGATCTTCGGATGGGTTGGCCAACTCCCTGAACAGATAGGCGCTGCCACGCGCGGTGCCCATGCTCATCCCGAACCTCGGACAATTCAGGAGAACACCCATGAGCAGGAGACCATCGATGAGAATGAATGTCTTCGTCCTGGCCGCCGCCGCGACGCTGGCCGGAGCGGCAGGACAATCGGCGCAGGCGGCGCCGCAGGCCAGGCCGACCATCATCCTGGTGCACGGCGCCTTCGCCGAATCCGCGAGCTGGAATGCGGTGATCGCGCGGTTGAACAGGCGCGGCTACGACACCATCGCCGCCGCCAATCCGCTGCGCAGCGTGAAGGGGGACGCGGCGGAAGTCGCAACGATCATCCGCTCGATCCCTGGCCCGGTGGTGCTGGTCGGCCATTCCTATGGCGGCCCGGTGATCACCGAGGCTGCGAATGGGCAAGCGAATGTGAAGGCGCTGGTCTATGTGGCCGGGTTTGCGCCGGAGGCGGGGGAATCCAGCCTGTCCCTCTCCGGCAAGTTCCCGGGAAGCACGCTGGGAAGCGCCCTCCAGCCCGTCGCATTGCCGGGTGGTGGACGCAATCTCTATATCAGGCCGGACACGTTCCGGGCGCAGTTCGCGGCCGATGTTCCAGGCGGGCAGGCGGCACTGATGGCCGCGACCCAGCGCCCCGTCGCCGAGGCCGCGCTGACGGAGCCCTCCGGCGTGCCGTCGTGGAAGGCGCTGCCGTCCTACATGATCTACGGCACGGGTGATCGGAACATCCCGCCGGCGGTGATGGATTTCATGGCGCAGCGCGCGCGGTCGGTGAAGACCGTTGTGGTCAAGGGCGCGTCCCACGCCCTGATGATATCGCGTCCCCCCCCCGCCGAGGTCGCCGCCCTGATTGAGCTGGCTGCCTCGCCGCGGTGAACCGGCGGCTGCGGGGGCGGACCCCCGCAGCCCTCGCGCCCTCAGCCCTGCCGGTCAATCGGGCCGGGCTTGCTCGATCGATATCGGGGCGCCCTTCCAAAGCCGATAAGCTTTCCAGGCAATGGCCTGGACGCCATGGAACGTCATCGCGCTCCCGCGCCGAAACACAATCAGGCGGTGGCAATCCCAATCCCGCTTGGGTGTCATGACGCTTAGTCGCGGCTGCCGGCTGCCCTCCGGCCGCGCAATCCGAACCGTCTGCCGGCGTTCCAGGGCTGGATCAGCGCAGCTGGCGCCAGGACGGGCTGCGTCGCGCCGGCTCAAAGCCCAACCATCCCCCAACATTCAAACCAAGCCGCTCGACGAGGGCGGATCATCGCCGCTTCGGGTCGCAGGCGGCGCATTCTGATGGCGCTCTCCGAGGCTGCCAGCTGATGCCGCGTCTGACGCTCCGGTTTGCATTCCGTCGATCGCCATTCGCGATTGATGGTCCGCCGCCGTGCCGCAGAATTCGCCCAGTATTCGACACCCCATCAACTGATGATGCGGACCTATAACATGGTATGGTTCACCCTATCCTCAGACCCAATCGACCGCTTGGACGGCTCAACCTAGCGTCGTCGATGCCGTGAATGGAACGGTGGTCAGTAGGAGACAGACATGAGCCTGGACATCGCCTCACGCCCCGCCACGCCGGGGCCCGAAGAATTGGTGCCATCGCGCTACGCGGTGCGGATCGGCGAGATTGACGTGCTGGTGGTCAGCGACGGGGTGCTGCCGCTTCCCACCAAGATGCTGGGACACAACGCCGAGCCGGCCGCGCGGGCGGCCTGGCTGAACGACATGTTCCTGCCGCCCGACGCTTTCGACTGGTCGCTGAACGTGGTCGTGGTCCGCAGTGGCAGCCAGACCATCCTCATCGACGCCGGGCTGGGCCTGGACCCGAACCTGAACCTGCCGCGGGCAGGGCAGCTGGTCAGGCGACTGGAGGCGGCCGGCATCGATCTCGCATCGGTCACCGACGTGGTGCTGACCCATATGCACATGGACCATATCGGCGGGCTCCTCGTCGACGGGGTGAAGGACCGGCTGCGTCCGGACCTGCGGATCCATGTGGCGGCGGCCGAGATCACGTTCTGGGAGTCGCCCGACTTCACCCACGCCGTCATGCCGCCGGGGTTCCCGGACGCGCTCCGGGCAGCCGCGAAGCGGTTCGCGCAAGATTATCGCGAGCAGTTGCGGCCGTTCGATGAGACGCACGAGGTGGCGCCAGGCGTGGTTGTTCATCGCACCGGAGGCCACACGCCCGGGCACAGCGTCGTCCGCCTGGCATCCGGCGCAGACCGCCTGACATTCGCCGGAGATGCCGTTTTTGCGGTCGGGTTCGACCACCCCGACTGGCACAACGGTTTCGAACACGCCCCCGAGGAGGCGGCCCGCGTTCGTGTCCGTCTCTTGACGGAGCTCGCCGCGACCGGCGAACAGCTGGTCGCCACCCACCTGCCATTCCCCTCCGTCGGCCGCGTGGCGGTCGAGGGCGATGCCTTCCGCTTCGTCCCGGTCTTCTGGGACTACTGACGACCTCTTTGGTCGGGGCCGAACCAGGGCGTGCAGCCTCCGAGCCCATGCCCGGTTTGGCCGACGAGCCCGGCCTCGATGAGGCCGCTCGCCCTCAGGGCCTATCGAACGGCGTGCCGCATGGACGGCCGCGAAAGGAGACATCTCATGAAAATCGTCATCATCGGTGGCACCGGCCTGATCGGTTCCAAGACCGCGGAGCGCCTGCGCAAGCAGGGGCACGAGGTCATTGCGGCGGCCCCCAATACCGGCGTCAATACGATAACCGGTGAAGGCTTGGCGGAGGCCCTCAAGGCGGCCGAGGTGGTCATCGACCTCGCGAACTCGCCATCCTTCGAGGACAAGGCCGTGCTCGAATTCTTCCGGGTTTCGGGAGGGAACCTGATGGCTGCGGCAAAGCAGGCCGGCGTGAAGCACCATGTCGCGCTCTCCATCGTCGGCGCCGACCGGCTGCCCGATAGCGGCTATCTCCGCGCCAAGGTCGCGCAGGAAAAGATCGTCAGGGAATCCGGCATTCCCTATACGATCCTGCGGTCCACGCAGTTCCTGGAATTCCTCGGCGGCATCGCCCAGGCCGGCACGGTCGGCGACACGACCCGCCTGTCGACGGGCAACCTCCAGCCGATCGCGTCCGACGATGTCGCCGATTTCGTGGCGCAGGCCGCCCTGGCCGCCCCGGCCAATGGCATCATCGAAATCGCCGGCCCGGAACGCGCGCGGCTTTGCGATTTCGTCGCGCGCTACCTCAAGGCGATCGGAGACAGCCGCGCCGTCGTCGCAGATCCCGATGCCCAGTATTTCGGGACCAGATTGGAGGACGGCTCACTCGTCTCCGACGACAAGCCCCGCCTCGGCCGCATCGATTTCGAGCGCTGGTTCGCGACCGCTCCGCGCAAGTAACCGCCTGCGCATGGGCCGCATCCGATGCGGCCCGGTGCCTGAACCATGAAAGGACGCTGGATATGATCAAGCTGTTAGGGTCTGCGGTCGTGTTGACGGCCCTTCTGTCGGGGCCGGCCCTGGCGCATGACACGCCCGGGGGCGGGGAGGGCGCAAAGGTCACGTTGGTCTATGACCATGTCCTGCCGAACGTGCCCGGTAAGAGCATGAGGGGCGTTCTCGTGGAGTACGCTCCGGGCGGCTTTTCGGAGGGCCACACCCATCCGACCTCCGCCTTCATCTACGCGACCGTCCTCGAAGGGGTGATCCGCAGTCAGGTCAATGATGGCCCCGTCAAAGACTATCGGGCCGGCGAAAGCTTTTCGGAGCTGCCGGGAGACCGCCACGGCGTCAGCGAAAACGCCAGCAAGACGCAACCCGCAAAACTGCTCGCTGTCTTCGTGGTCGATACCGCCCAGCAGGAGCTGACATTCCCGCTCAAGAAATAGAGGAACAGGCCAGGTGCACGATCCGGTTGCACGATCCGGCAGCCCGATCCGGTGCCTGGCCGCCCTTCGGCATGACCAACCGCTATCGGTGAATCCCCCATGTTCGGTGATGACCACTTCCTGTCGCTTGTCCTGATCAACGTGCTCGGTGCTGCCGGCATCGTCGTGTGGCACGTTCAGGGCTGCAACCGGCCGACCGGTCGCCTGATCGTCCAGATCCTGTTCTTCACCGGCATGAGCCTGATGCTCAGCATTGGAGACATCGCTCCACATCAGCCCGATCGCATCTACACCGAGGGTTTTGCTCCGCTGCTCGCCAAATCGGCGCTGATCCTCTGGTGGACCCATCTCGCGTGGACGATCATCGGCTTCATCCACATCTATGTCAGGCTCAATCGCAAGCCGAGGGAAGCGCATCTCATCCTGGATATGGCCGTTGCCGTCATCTATCTCGGCGTGGCGCTGTCGGTCATGGGGTTCGTCTTCGGCATGCCGATAGCCACCCTGGCGACGACCTCGGGCGTCGTCGCCGTCATCCTGGGCCTGGCGTTGCAGAATACGCTCGGCGATGTCTTTTCCGGCATCGCCCTGACGCTCGGCAAGGCCTACGCGATCGGTGACTGGGTCCAGTTGAGCGACGGCACTGCGGGCCGTGTCACCGAAACCAACTGGCGCTCCACCAACCTGCTGACCGGGGTGAACAATGTCGTCGTGCTGCCGAACAGCGTGCTCGCCAAACAGAGCCTGACCAGCCTGAGCCGCCCTGACGAGTCGCACCTCATCACCCTGAGTCTGCGCTTTGCCGCGGGGCAAAGGCCATGCGTCGTCGAAGAGGTCATGCGCTCCGTGCTCGAGACCAGTACCCGGATCGTCAAGGACCCGGCGCCGGCCGTTGCCCTGAAGGCCATCGATGCGGCTGCGATCGACGTGGAGTTGCAGTTCCGTGTCGCGAGCCTCGCCATGGGGATATCCGCCAGGAACGAGATCATCGACCTCATCCATGACCAATGCGGTGCACGCGGTCTTTCGCTGGCGATGCCCGCTTAAGGCCGCAGCAGGGCGCCAGCGGAAACTGGCGGCGGGCATCCTGCGCGTGCTGGCGCGCGCCCGTCCGATGCGACTTGCAACCCGCCTGCACAGCGACGTGCAAGTCATGGATTTCCATAAGTGCGGGCGAGGCGTCCCGGCGTTAGGTTTTCCTGAGTTTGCCAGCCGTGTCTTCGAGGACTGGTGCTAGTGAAGCTGTGACGGTTTCCAGGCATTCCGTCCCCGGAGGGAGCAGCCGACCATGATCGCAGCGCTTCATCGAACGCCGTCGGCCCTGATCGTCGGGACGCTGGCTCTGGGTTTGTCAGCTTGCTGGCTGGCCGGAACTCCCTTCGGCCTCCTGGCTCCGCTCGGCGCAGTCTTTCTCCATGCGCGCGGCCATCTGCTTGTGTCGCTCTGGGCCGCGCTGCTCGCCGCCCTTGCCGGGGCGACCGTCGCCGCGCTTCTGTATCCGGGCGCCATTCGGGAGGCCGCGCTGTCGCTCGGGGCCTTCCTCCTGGTTGCCGCTTGCATCGGCGTGCTGGTTTTCCGCGAGCCGGCCCGCCCCAACGCTCGGGTCGGGACAGTGCCGCGGCAAGCGCCTGGCGGTTCGGACGGGTTCGGAGCTGCTCCGGGCGAGGCGGCCGAGAGTGCCGTCCACCCGGAGGACAGGGCTGCGATCGCACAGGCGGGGGCCTACGCATTCTGGACCGGTGTGCCCCAGGTGACGAGCTATCGGCTGCGCCAGCCGGACGGCAGCTATCGCTGGGCCGAGCTGCGTGCCGAGCCGGGCTATGGCGTCAGCGTGAATGTCGACGCCATGGTCTCCAGGCCGGGCGACCGCTGGACCATCGCGCAATCCCTCGGCGAGACCGTGGACGCGGTCAGTGCAGCCAAGGTGATCGAGAGCCTGCACGGCAAGGCCTGGGCCTTCGACGCGATGGGCAAATTCACCTATGTGACGCCTGCCGCACAGGTCGCCATCGACATGGCCCTGGAGGATCTCAACCGCCGTCTCGGCGAGCGTGAATTCATCGATGGCGGCGAGGCCGGCTGGATGCGCGGCGTCCATCCCGAGGATGTCGACAGGGCAGCCTCGACCCTGCGCCATTGCCTGAAGACGGGCGAGCCGTGGAACATCGAGTATCGGATGCTGCGCGCGACGGGCCACTATGTCTGGCACCGCATCTCGGCGCGGCCGACGCGGGATGGCGAGGGACGCATCACAGGCTGGTTCGGCACCTCGATCGACATCGACGTCTACAAGAAGACCGAGGCCGCCCTGCGCGAGAGGGAGCAGCATCTCGCGCAGTTGATCGACACGGTCCCGGCCATGATCTGGAGCATGACGGCGGAGGGCCGGCCCGCCTATCTCAACAAGCGGATGATGGAGGTGACCGGCGCCACGCTAGACACGGTCACCGCGCCCGATGGGGCTCTGTCGCTGAGAAAGATGATCCACCCCAACTATCTGGAGCTGGCGGAGCAGACCTTCATCAAGTCCGTCGTGACGGGCGCTCCGTACGCCATGAAATACCTTCAGCACCGCGCCGACGGCACCTATCGATGGACCGAGACGCGTGCGGAAGCCTTGCGTGACGATACGGGCAAGATCGTTCGGTGGTACGGCGTATCCGTCGATATCCATGATCTGATCACCACGCAGACGGAGCTGAATTTCCGGAAGCAGGAATTGACGCGGCTGGTCGATCTGGTGCCGAGCTTCATCTGGCGGCTGACGCCAACGGGCGAGCCGAACTTCTTCAACCGCCGCTTCACGGATTTCCTGGGTCTTGACGATGGCGGCCTTGAACAGCCTCGGACGGAGCCATACGCGGCGGCCCTGAAGGCCGCCATCCATCCCGACGACGCCGATCGCCTCTGGGCCGAACTGAAGCATTGCCTGCGCTGCGGCCAGGCCTTTTCGATGCGCTACCGCCTGCGCCGCCATGATGGCGTCTATCGCTGGATGGACGGGCGCGCGGAGCCGCTCCGCGATGAAGGCGGCGGCATCGTCCAATGGTACGGCCTGTCCCACGACATCGACGATCAGCTTCGGGTGGAGGAGGCGCTCAGGGAGAGCGAGCGTTCGCTGCGTCAGCTGGTCGAGACGCTGCCTGCCCTCATTTACTGCGCCGCACCGGACGGGGCGCCGATCTACCGAAGCGAGAAGCTGCGCGAATTTCTCGGCTTCGGGCTCGGGGACAAGCTCGGCGACGAGGATGACGAGGGCAGGGCAGGCCTGGCCGGTACCCTCGAGGCGATCATCCATCCCGACGACCTCCCCGACGTCAAAGAGAAATATGGGTTCTCGCTGGCGACGGGCTCCTCCTATGCGATGAAGCACCGCCTGCGCCGGGCGGATGGCGCGTTTCGCTGGGTCGAGACGCGAACCGCGGCGATGCGGAATGTCGAGGGGGAAATCGTCCAGTGGAACGGCATCTGCTTCGAGATCGAAGATCAGGTGCGTGCGCAGGAGGCGCTGACATTGACGCAGGAACGCCTGGCGCGCGCAGCCCAGGCCGCAAGCCTTGCAGAGCTCTCCGCCTCGATTGCCCATGAGGTCAACCAGCCGCTCGCCGCCGTGGTCGCCAATTCCCATGCCTGCCAGCGCTGGCTCACCTCGGACCCGCCCAATCTGGAGCGGGCGCAGAAGACCGTCGAGCGCATCATCCGCGACGCGAATTCCGCCGCCGACGTCGTCGGTAGGGTCCGCGCCCTGTTCAGGCAGACGGGCGAGGCGCGAGACCCCTGCCAGCTCGACGCCATTCTCCATGAGGCCCGGGGCTTGATGACGGAAGAGGCGACCCGGCGCCGCCTCCGCATCGAGGTCGATGTCGAGGCCGGGCTTCCGCCGCTGGACCTGGACCGGACCCAGATCCAGCAGGTTCTCGTCAATCTGATCCGCAACGGCCTGGAGGCGATGGAGCCGGCGCAGCGCGGGGTGCTTCGCATCCGATGCCTGCGCGCCGGCGATCAGATCCGCACCGAAGTCCGGGACACGGGTGCGGGTATCGCCGCTCCTGAAAGGGTGTTCGAGCCCTTTTTCTCAACGAAACCCAATGGAATGGGCATGGGCTTGGCCATCTCTAGAACAATCATCGAATCCCATGGCGGGCGTCTCTGGGCCGAGAACAATCAGCCCGGCGGGGCGACGTTCATCTTCACCCTGCCCGTTGAAACGAAGGCGGATCATGACCGCTGACGATATGATCGTGTTCATCGTCGACGACGACGCCGCTCTTCGGGAGGCGCTGGGCGAGCTGCTGGCGGCCAACGGCGTCCCGTCCATCCCGTTCGAGACGGCCGGCGACTATATCGGCGCGGCCAAGCCTGATCTCCCGGCCTGCCTGATCCTCGACGTCGAGCTTCCCGATATCAACGGGCTCGCGCTGCAAAGGCAGATCGCACAGGGAAATCATCCGCCGATCGTGTTCATCACGGGGCATGGCGACATTCCGTCGTCGGTCGCCGCCATCAAGCATGGCGCCGTCGATTTCCTGACCAAGCCCTTCAGCGATGTGGCGCTCATGAGCGCGATCCGCGCGGCGATCGCGCAGGATCTGGAAACCAGGGCGAAGCGCGGCGAACTCGCACTTCTGAGGCAGCGCTATCGCGAGCTCTCCCCTCGGGAGCGCGAAGTCCTGCCTCTCGTGGTGAGCGGGCTCCTCAACAAGCAGGCGGCGGCCGCGCTCGGCATCAGCGAAGTCACCCTTCAGATCCACAGAAGGAACGTCATGCAGAAAATGTCGGCGTCATCGCTCGCCGACCTGGTGCGAATTGCGGAGCGGTTGGAAATCCCGATCCAGCATTCGCGCCGGATGGGAGGAGCCTGAGCGTGAGCAAGCAGAGACATGTCGTGGCCGTGGTCGATGACGATCCGAGATTGCTCGAGTCGCTCGAGGACCTGCTCGAGTCGGCCGGCTATGCGGTTCGCAGCTTCCCCTCCGCGGCAGGGCTGATCGGGGCGGGCCTCTCCGGGCTGGATCTCCTCATCACCGATATCGGCATGCCGGGGATGGACGGCTTCGAGCTGCGTGACCTCGTAAACCGGGAACGCCCGAACCTGCCAGTCTTTCTCATCACCGGGCGCCACGAGATCGCCGGGCAGATCAGGGCGCGCGCCGTGGAGAGCTTCTTCTGCAAGCCCTTCGACGGCCAGGCCCTGCTCACGGCGATCGCGAGAGCCCTGCGTCAATAGAGAGGTGGAAGGTGGACATGATCATTGACCGCTCGCTTGCCCGAAATTCCATGCAGCGCTTGGCCCAGCGCCAGGCCGAGACGGAGCAGCCCCTCGTCATCATCGTCGATGACGACGCTTCGGTGCGAGAAGCGTTGTCCGAGCTGATGCTGTCGGCCGGCTTCGAGGCGGTGTCGTTCGGATCGACACAGGCCTTGCTGGAGAGCGGCGCGCTCGACAAGCCGGGGTGCCTGATCCTTGACGTGCGCATGCCCGGCTCCAGCGGGCTCGACCTCCAGCGCCAGCTGACAGCGAATGGACATCCCAAGCCGATCATCTTCCTGACCGCGCATGGCGACATCCCCATGACCGTTCAGGCCATGAAGGCCGGCGCGGTCGACTTCCTGATGAAGCCGGTCCGCGACCAGACGCTACTGGACGCCGTCAGCGCCGCGATTGCGCTGGATGCGGCGCGACGGGCGGAAGCGGCGAGGGTCAAGGGCCATGCCGAGCGCCTGCGGACCCTGACGCCGCGGGAGCGCGAGATCATTCAGGAGGTCGCGCGCGGCCGTCTCAACAAGCAGATTGCCTTCGACCTCGGCATCAGCGAGGTGACGGTCAAGCTGCACAGGGGCAACCTGATGCGGAAGATGGAGGTCGCCTCCATCGGCGAGCTGATCCGGGCCTGGGAGGCGCTCCCGGTCGGACTGCGCGAGGCGCAGGCAGCCTAGGCGATGCGGAGCTGAAGCACCGCTCCCGGGGATGCTCCAGTCTTGGCGAAGGTGGCGGCGTGGTCATCCCGCCGCCGCGCCGCGATCATCGAGATTTGCGGCGCGAGGGAGGCCGCAGGAGCCTCTGCGGCGATCAGGTCAGCGAGATGCCGCCGTCGACGGCGAGGTTGACGCCCGTGACGAATGCGCCCTCGGCGGAGCAGAGAAAGAGGGCTGCCTGCGCGAGCTCCTCGGCCTTGCCCATCCGGCCGAACGGGATCATCCGCGCGGCCTGCGGCTGCGCTTCGGGAGCGACGCCGAGCTTTGCGAGGATCGGCGTGTCGGTCGGGCCGGGGCTGAGCACATTCACGCGGATGCGCCGATCCTTGAACTCCAGCGCCCAGTTGCGGGCGAACGCCTCGATCGCGGCCTTGCTGCCGGCGTAAACCGCGTGGCCTTCCAGCACCTTGCGGCTCGCGATCGAGCTCGTCAGCAGGATCGCGCCGCCGTCACGCAGCAACGGGGCCATCGTCTGCACACCGAAGAAGGTACCGCGCGCATTGGTGAGGAATTGCGCGTCATAGTCAGCCATAGTCACGGCGGAACTGGGCTGAATACGGATGCCGCCCGCATTCGCCACATAGATATCGGCCTGTCCGAACCGCTCCGCGACCAGCGCGGCGACACGTTCATGCGTGGCGAGGTCGGCAACGTCACCGGCAAGGCCTATGACCTGACGCCCCAGTGCCGTGGCCGCTTCGTTGACGGCGGTTTCGCGCCGTCCGACGATTACGACCTTCGCGCCTTCGGCTGCGAAGAGGCGCGCCGTCGCGAAGCCGATGCCGCTATTGCCGCCGGTGATCACGGCGATCTTGTTCGACAGTTTTCCCATGTGGACCTCCATTTGGATGATCCGAAGCTGGGCCGGTCTGCGCCGAAATCAAATCATGCGGAAGGTATTATATCCTATACCTCCGTATAGAGTGGATCGACCTGGGGCGTATTGATCGGAAACGATAATATTTTCAGGATTGAATTGCCTCGAAAGCCACCAGTTGCGTGAGTCTTTCTACGGTTTCGGGGTCGATGCCTCGGGATATCCGCGATGAATTCGTCTTCCTGAAGTCTTCAGGTCGTTGCTGAATATTTTAGCCTTGGAGGCGTCAATGCCGAACAAAGCCTTTGCCTGCACGCCCGACCTCACTCGGCGGGATCTCCTGCGCGGCACGGCCGGCGTGGCAGCGGCCGGAGCGCTTCCGTTCCCGGCTTTCGCACGACCCGCCATCGCGTCCCCTCACAACAGCAGAAGGAGCCAACGCATGAACTATGTGACGACCAAGGATGGCGTCGAGATCTTCTACAAGGACTGGGGCCCGAAATCAGCCCAGCCGCTGGTCTTTCACCATGGCTGGCCGCTCAGTTCGGACGACTGGGACGCCCAGATGCTCTTCTTCCTGGCGCAGGGCTTCCGGGTCGTCGCTCACGACCGGCGTGGACATGGCCGCTCCAGCCAGGTCAGCGAGGGCCATGACATGGACCATTACGCCGCCGACGCCGCGGCCGTCATCGAGCATCTCGACCTGCGCAATGCCGTCCATATCGGCCATTCCACGGGCGGGGGCGAGGCGACGCGCTATGTCGCGCGCCATGGCCGAAGCCGCACCGCAAAGCTCGTCCTGATCGGTGCGGTCCCGCCGATCATGGTCAAGACGGAGCGCAATCCTGGCGGCCTGCCGATCGAAGTATTCGATGGCCTTCGGAGCAGTCTCGCTGCCAATCGCAGCAAGTTCTACACCGATTTCGCGTCGGGACCGTTCTATGGCTTCAATCGGGCCGGGGTCGAGACGGATCCCAGCATCGTCCAGAACTGGTGGCGCCAGGGCATGACGGGAGCCGCCAAGGCCCACTACGAGGGCATCAAGGCCTTTTCCGAGACCGATTTCACCGAGGACCTCAAGATCATCGAGGCGCCGACTCTCGTGATGCATGGTGATGACGACCAGATCGTGCCGATCGGCGATAGCGCGCCTCTCTCGGCCAAGCTGCTGAAGCGGGCAACGTTGAATATCTACAACAAGTTGCCGCACGGCATGGCGACCACCCACGCCGATATTGTCAACAAGGACATCCTCGCCTTCATCCGAGGTTGACGATCGAGGACGAGGCGGCGAACGAAACCGCCTCGTTCTCGTTGCAGTCCCCGGGCGTCAGGCGCGGCTCTCCGAAGCCGGGCGCGACCTCGCTCGCAGGTCAGGCCGAGGAGCTTGCCGGCGCGACCGCCGCCCCACCGACTGGCTCCTGAGACCGGGCAGCCGTTGCTGCTGCGGCGGCCTCTGCGTCGCCGTCCTCCTGCTCGCCCGGCCGCTTTGTCCTGAGCAGCTTGAGAACGAACACGAAGAAGACCGGGACGAAGAAGATCGCGAGCACGGTGGCCGAGATCATGCCGCCAAGCACGCCGGTGCCGAGCGCGTTCTGGCTGGCGGCGCTCGGGCCGGTCGCCATCGCCAGCGGCACGACGCCGAGCGCGAAGGCAAGCGAGGTCATGATGATCGGCCGGAACCGGACCTTGGCCGCGTCCGTCGCCGAATCCAGCAGCGACCGGCCCTCCGCATAATAATCCCTGGCGAACTCGACGATCAGGATCGCGTTCTTGGCGGAGAGGCCGATGATCGCGATCAGGCCGACCTTGAAGTAGATGTCGTTGGGCATCCCGCGCAGCATCACGGCGAGCACGCAGCCGATGATGCCGAGCGGCACGACCAGCATCACCGAGAGCGGGATCGACCAGCTTTCGTAGAGACCGGCGAGCAGCAGGAAGACGAACAGGATGCTGAGCGCAAACAGCATGGGCGCCTGCGAGCCGGACTTGATCTCCTCCAGCGATTGCCCGGTCCATTCGAAGCCGAACCCGCCCGGGACTTCGGCGACGAGCCGCTCCATCTCCGCGATGGCTGCGCCCGAGGACTGGCCGGGAGCCGGCTCGCCGGTGATCCGGACGGTCGGATAGCCGTTATAGCCCACGATCTGCGGAGCGCCCTTTTGCCACTGCGCGATCGCGAAGGATGACAGCGGAACCATCCCGCCCTGCGCGTTGCGGACGTTGAGCTTGAGCAGGTCCTCCGTCTGGAGGCGGTCGCGGTCGCGGCCCTGGACGATCACCCGCTGCATGCGTCCGGCGTTCGGGTGGTCATTGACATAGGACGAGCCGAGATTGGCCGTGATCGTGGTGTTGATGTCGGTGAAGGTGACGCCGAACGTGTTGGCCTTCTCGCGGTCGATGACGAGCAGAAGCTGCGCGGCGTCGGGCATGCCCTCGACGCGCAGGCCCGTGACGACCTTGCTCTTGGCGGCCCGGGCAAGCAGGTCCGCGGCCGCATTGGCGAGCGCCCGCTGGCCGGCGCCGGCGCGGTCCTGGAGGCGGAAGGCAAAGCCGTTCGTCGTGCCGAAACCTTCGATCGGCGGCGGCGACAGGGCAAAGGTCGTTGCATCCTTCAGGCTGAACAGCTGGGCATTCGCGCGGTCCGCCACGGCCTGGGCCGTGCTGTCGGCGCCACGTTCGCTCCAGTCCTTCAGCGTCACGAAGGCAAGCGCGGCGTTCGCGCCATTGCCGGAGAAGCTGAAGCCCTGGATCGCCACGACATTGGCGACGGCGGGGTCGGCCTGGAAGATGCCTTCGATCTGCTTGATCGAGGCGAGCGTACGGTTGGCGCTTGCTTCCGGCGGCCCTTGGATGTCGACGATGACATAGCCCTGGTCCTCGTTTGGCACGAAAGCGCTGGGCAGCTTGACGAAGAGGTAGCCGAGCCCGACGACGAGCGCGAGATAGACCACCATGACGCGGCCGGCCCGCTTCGCCAGGCTGACGACGCTGCGGGAATAGCCCGCGGTCATGCGCTCGAAATTGCGGTTGAACCAGCCGCCGAGCCCCTTCTTCTCGTGATGCCCCCTGGCGATTGGCTTCAGGAACGTCGCGCACAAGGCCGGCGTCAGCGACAAGGCCAGGAAGGCCGAGAACAGGATCGAGACGACCATGGTCAGGCTGAACTGGCGGTAGATGATGCCGGTCGAGCCGGGGAAGAAGGCCATCGGGATGAAGACGCTGGCGAGCACGAGCGTGATGCCGAGGATCGCGCCGGTGATCTGGCCCATGGCCTTCTGCGTCGCCGCGCGCGGGGACAGGCCTTCCTCGGCCATGATGCGCTCGACATTCTCGACGACGACGATGGCGTCGTCGACGAGGATGCCGATGGCGAGCACCATCGCAAACATCGTCAGCACGTTGATCGAGAACCCGGTCGCGTACATGACCGCGCAGGTGCCGAGCAGCGCGACCGGCACGACCAGTGTCGGGATCACGGTGTAGCGGATGTTCTGGAGGAAGATCAGCATCACGATGAAGACGAGCCCGACCGCCTCCAGCAGCGTGAACAGCACCTTCTTGATCGAGGCCGAGACGAAGGGACTGGTGTCGTAGGGAATCGACTGCTCGACGCCCTTGGGGAAGAAGCGCGAAAGTTCGGCGAGCTTGGTGCGGATCGCCTGCGAGGTCGCGACCGCGTTGCCGGTGGACGAGAGCTGGATGCCCACCGCCGCGCTCGGCTTGCCGTTGAGACGGCTGCTGAAATTGTAGTTCTCCGCGCCAAGCTCGATGCGCGCGACGTCGCGAAGGCGAACGGTGCTGCCGTCGGCATTGGCACGCAGCACGATCTCGCCGAACTCGTCCGCATTGGCGAGCTGGCCCTTGACGAGCACGGTCGCGGTCAGGTCCTGGCTGACCGGGTTCGGCGCGGCGCCGATCTGGCCGGCCGCCACCTGGGCGTTCTGCGCGCCGATCGCGGCCGTGATGTCGTCGGCGGTCAGTTTCAGGCCGACCATCTTCACCGGGTCGATCCAGACGCGCATGGCGCGCTGGGCCGCGAAGAGCTGCGCCCGGCCGACGCCCTCGATGCGCCGAAGCTCGCCGAGCACATTGCGGTTGAGGTAGTCGCCGAGCGCGACCTCGTCCATCTGCCCGTCGAGCGAAGTCAGCGAGACGATCATCAGGAAGCCCGCCGACGCCTCCTCGACGGAAACGCCCTGCGTGGTGACAGCCCGCGGCAGCCGGGATTCGACCCGCTTGATCGCGTTCTGGACCTTGACCGAAGCCTGGTCGATATCCGTGCCGGGCTGGAAAGTCGCGTTGATCGAGACCGAGCCGGAGGTATCCGAGGTCGACTCGAAATAGATCAGCCCGGCGACGCCGTTCAGCTCTTCCTCGATCAGGCGGGTCACGCCCTGGTAGATCTCCTGGGGCGAGGCGCCGGGATAGGCGGTCGAGATCGAGAGCTGCGGCGGCGCGACCTTGGGGTACTGCGCGATCGGCAGGAAGGGCAGGGCCAGCGCGCCGGCAATGCAGATGAACAGCGCGAAGACCCAGGCGAGGATCGGCCGCCGAATGAAGAACTGTGCCATGTCAGGACCTATCGGCTCTTCGAGCCATCGGCATCGGTCGCGGGCGACCAGGGCTCCGGCGCCAGTTTGGCGCCGGGCTGGAGTTTCTGGACGCCGTCGACGGCGACCTTCTCGCCGGCCTTGAGGCCGGACAGGACAAGCCAGTCGGAGCCGATGGCCTCGCCAAGCTCGACGTCGCGCGCCTCGGCGGTATTGTCAGGCGTGATCACGTAGACCTGGGCTCGGCCCTCCTGCGTGCGGAGGATGGCGCGCTGCGGCACGGTGATCGCGCCCTCGCGGACCGCCTGCTCGAGGCGGACCCGGACATACATGCCGGGCAGCAGATCGCCCTTCGCATTCGGGAACTCGGCACGCAGCGTCACCTGGCCGGTCGTCGCATCGACGCTGGCACTGGCAAACAGCAGGGAACCGGCCTGCGCATAGGTCGCGCCGTCGTCGAAGACCAGCTCGACGCGGGCCTTGCCCGGCTCCGGGCTGGCGAGCTTGCCGGCATCGACCGCGCGCTTCAGCGCCAGGAGTTCCTGCGCCGACTGGGTGAAATCCGCGTAGACCGGGTCGATCTGCTGGATCAGGGCCAGGTTCTGGGTGGCGTCGGCGGTGACGAGCGCTCCCTCCGTGACCAGTGCTGCCCCGATGATGCCGGTGATGGGGGCCCGGACCTGCGTGTAGTCCAGATTGATCTTCGCCTCCGCCAGCGCGGCCTCGGCCAGCCCGACATCGGCGTTGGCCTGGGCGAGCGCCAGTTCCGCGTTCTCGAAATTGATCCCGCTCGCCACCTCGCGCTCGCGCAGCGTCTTCTGGCGCGCGAGCTGCTGCTCGGAATTGGCCTTGCCGGCCTTGGCCTTCTGGAGGGCGGCCTGCGCGCTCGCGACCCTGACCTCGAAGAGTTTTGGATCGATCCGGTAGAGCACGTCGCCCTGCTTGACGAGCGTGCCCTGCTGGAAGACGCGCTCCAGCAGGATGCCCGAGACCCGGGCGCGGACTTCCGCGACACGCGTCGCGGCAATGCGGCCGGGCAGGTCGCGGACGACCGGAACGGCGCGCGGCGCGATCTGAAGGACGGCGACGGCCGGCGGCGGCATCTGGGACGGGTCCTGGGCGCTCGCCGTCGCCACCGTCATGGACAGGATGAGCGCGAGGGCTCCAAGCCGACACAAGAGGGGGCGGCGCAAAAGGGATTGCTCCCCGACCTTCGACAGGCGGGAAGGGGCAGAAACAGAGTGGGAATTCATGGGGAAGCCGGATTCTCGGAGATGCGTTCGAAGATGCTTTTGATGCCGTTCAGGATGGCGGCGCGTTCGGATGGCTCGAACTCGCGGAAGCCCTGATATTCGATGGATGAGAGCCCGAAGAGGGCGAGATAGGCCATCAGGGAGGCGAAGGGCTTTTCGGTCCCGGTCTGGATCGCGTCGAGGTCGCGGGAGAGCCAGTCGCGCATGCTGCGCTGAAAGGCATCCTCATGGGAGGCCGCCGCGCTGACCGCCATCGCGATGGCGCGTTCGTCTTCGGAAGGCTGGCCGGCGGCGGTGGCCTCGATCCTGCCGAACAGTTCTGGATTCGGGGTGGCAGCGGCTGCCACGACCGCAGCGGCAACCTTCGTCTCGTCGGCCTTGATGATCCGCTCGATCAGAGCCTCCAGCACGGCGCCTTTGGACTTGTAGTCATAGAGGACGCTGGATTTTGCGATGCCCGCCTCCTTGGCGACGGCATCGATCGAGAGGCCAGCCGCGCCGCGGCTGAGCACGACCCGCTCCGCTGCGTTCAGGACCTCTTCCGGATCGTGCTTTCTGTGTCTGCCCATGGCGTTCCCTGGCAAAGGCGCGAAACCGGCTTGCCCTCAATACGTGATTTATATACGAACGTTCGTACGGAAAAACAACCCTTTCCGCGAAAGAGGCGAGGGGCGGGAATATGGTATCGCGCGGCCCGATTTCCACGCGCGATGAGGGACTGGCCCGTCCATCGCCCCATGCGGCGGGCCAGTCCCCTTGATCAAAACACTTGGATTGCCCGAACATTGCCGAACGGGTCGAGGGTGGAAGACGCTCGGCGTGTCTTGGAGTATCCTCGTTCGGGTGTGGGCGTGATGCGACAAACCCCCGAGGCGGGGAACATGTCTGCCGGGCCGTTCGTTCCCTGTCGCCCAGGCTTCGACAAGGTCCCCCGTGAGCAGCATCCTTCTTCCCCTTCTCAGGCGGATCAGGCCGAGCGAGGCCTCCACCGCGACGATCGCGTCCGACCAGACGCTGAGCCGTTTCGTCTGGCGCGCCAGCGGCGTCCATCAGTTCTATGTCGGGCTGATCGCGATAGCGGTGGCCTTGCTGAATTTCGCGCCGATCGATCTGCAGAGGCGGATCGTCGACGTAGCGATTGCCGACAGGGATGTCCGGATGCTGCTGCTCTTCGGCCTGCTCTATCTCGCGATCGTCCTGATCCAGGCTGCGCTGAAATATGCGCTTCTCGTCTATCAGGGTTGGGTCAGCGAAAGCGTCGTGAAGAACTCGCGCGACCGGTTGACGATCGTCGCATCGAAGCGGGCCTCTCCGGACGACCACACCAGCGGACAGACGGTCAATGTCATTGGCCGGGAGATCGACGGTGTCGGCGGCTTCGTCGGGGTCGGCATCTCGGAATTCGTGGTCAATCTGACGTTTCTCTGCGTGATCATGGCCTATATGCTCTACATCCAGCCGCTGATTGCGCTGATCAGCCTGGTCTTCC
Organism: Bosea sp. BIWAKO-01; assembly: GCF_001748145.1. NCBI lineage: Bacteria > Pseudomonadati > Pseudomonadota > Alphaproteobacteria > Hyphomicrobiales > Alloboseaceae > Allobosea > Allobosea sp. BIWAKO-01. Next base: position 5,975,271 of record NZ_BCQA01000001.1, on the reverse strand, counting down.
TGCTGCCGCAGGTCTTCCTCGCGCTCTACATGCAGGCCGACCTCAACATCCTGGTCGAAAGGCAGGTCGGGCTGGTCCGCAAGCTGGGCGATGAAACCGTCGCCCAGACCGGGAGCCACTCCAGGGAGACCGCGAAAGAATCCGCCACGATCCGTGCGATCTTCCGCAATCGCATCCGGTTCTATTTCCTGAAATACGGCCTCAAGACCTTGCTCAACATCGCAAACGCGATCGGACCGCTGATGGTTCTCCTCGTCGGCGGCTGGATGGTGATCCACGGGCGGACCACGATCGGCACCGTCGTTGCCTTCATGTCGGGCCTCGAGCGCCTTTCGAACCCCTTGCGCGACCTGCTCAGCTTCTACCGGGAGTACCAGCAGGCGAAGGTCCAATACCAGATGATCGGACGCTGGGTCGAAGGCAAGACATAGAGCCGGACGGAAGGCCGTTGCGCGCTCCCTCCCTGGTCAAGGCACGGGCAATCATGTGACTAAGCTGCCGATCGCCCGCTCGCGCCGCCGCGGAGCTCGGTGAGATCGACCGACTTCTGCCATGCTATGCTGTCGTGCGAGACCGTCCGACCTGACGCCCGGCCAGCGGATCCGGCTCTGGTGGCTCCCGCTGTGCGAGACGTTCAAGCGATCAGGATGGGGCCGGTCCTTGGCGCTTGACGGCCATGTGTCGGCGGCCCTGCGTGCGGATGCCCGGCCTGCGACCAGGCCTCCGCTCAGCCGAGGACGTAGATCGTTCGCGAGGCGCGCTTCTGGCGATACATCGCCTGGTCGGCCTCATGCAGCGCACACTGCCCCTTGTTGGGCTCGATTGCGGAGACCCCGACGGAGACCGGCACCGGGATCACGACGTCGCCCAGGCGGTATTCCAGCCGCCCCACGGCCTCGCGCAGGCGTTCGGCGCGCAACCGCGCACCCTCCAGGTCGATATTCGCGAGAATGATCGCGAACTCGTCGCCGCCGGTCCGGGCGACGAAATCCGATGCCCTGACCTGGCTTCGCAGGCATTGCGCGACCGCAACGATGACGCCGTCGCCGACGCCATGTCCGTAAAGATCGTTGATTGCCTTGAAGCGGTCGATGTCGAAGATGGCGACCGCCGCAGCCGTGCCGTAGCGCGCGGCACGGTCGACCGTCCGCCGCATCTCGTCGTCGAAGGCGCGGCGATTGGCGAGGCCGCTCAAGGCGTCGATATGGGCCAGCCGCGTCATCTCATCGAGACGCTGCCTTGCCTCCCGGAGTTCCAGTTCGAGCTGGAGGATGCGCGCCGCCTGCGTCTCGCCGGCCAGCCTGCGCAGGGCGGCGAGCGACGGAATCTTGCTTCTGGCCTTGCGCGAGGCTCGGATGGCTTTGGAGGCGAAGCCTCCGACGGACTGTCCACGCATGACATCAACCCTCAGGCCTTGCTCTGGCGCCGGCTGTTCGCTCGCAGGGCGAGACATCGTCTCGCCCTGCGCCCGGGATGTGTCGCGATCCGACCCGGGATTTCGAACGGGTTCCCTCTGGTCAGTCATACCAGCGGTGAGCCATGCTCTTGTTGGCGATATAGGAGAGGAACGCGCCATGATCGGCGCCCTTGGCACTGGCGTTCTGCTTGAAGATCTTCTCGGAGTCGGCAAAGTTGTTGGCGTTGAAATGCGCCCAGCCGCGCAGAATCTGCATGCCCTTGTCGAGGCGCTGCTGGTTGCGGTCCATCAGCGCGGCCGCTTCCTTGTAATTGCCCGTCTCGTAGAGCTTGACCGCCTCGCGAACGACGCCCGAGGGGGCACCGCCACCACGCCCGCTCGATCGCTTGCCGCTGGCCACGACACGGCCATGATCGACCTGCGCCAGCTTGGCGATGGCGGGGAAGCGTTCCTTGTTGGCGGCCACGAAGGCGGCATAGTCCTTGCGGTCCCCCAGCCTCTGCATGCTGAGCGCGAGACCGAGCACATTCTCCTCGCTTTCGCCCCAGCTCACCGATTTCTCGAACCAGCCGCGGGCCTCGCTGAACTTGCTGCCGTGAAAATAGTACCAGCCCAGCGCCTGCGCGCCGTTGCCGGATTTCTCGCCGTCGACGACCTCCTCGATGCGCCGGATTTCGTCGGCGGCAGAAGGTGGCGCATCGGGCTTCGTCAGCGCGGTCGCGGCGATCTCGATATAGGCCTTGCGGATCAGCGGCCCGACGCTGCGGTTCTGGTAGGCGAGGCTGCGCGCCTGTGCGAGTTCACCGAGATTCCTCAGGGCCAGGATATGGCCTTCCAGAAGCTTGGCATCCTTTGATGCGTCGTAGCCGAGCTTGAACCAGTCGCGGGCCTTCGCATAGTCCTTGGCCTGGAAGGCATACCAGCCGAGCAGGCCGGCATCATTGGCATTCTTGCCGCTGCGGGCGGAGGCCTCGATCAGCTTCAGCTCGCGCTCGGACGGTGTCGGCGCCGTCTGCCCGGCTGTGATCGCGCCGATATCGCGGCGGATCATGTCGAGCCTGACCGTGTCGAACTCGCCGCCGCCATTGCGGCCGCGCTTGCCCGCGGCGATCAGCTTGTTCAGGTCCTCCTCGGTCAGGATCAGGGCGGCTTTCTGCACCGTCGCCAGGCGCTGGCCGGCATTGTCGCAATTCGCCAGGATATAGCGGTAGGCAGTCATCGCCTGATCCCGGTCCGCAAGCGAGCCCGAAGCCTCCGCGACGCGCCAGAGCACATCGATCTCGCGGCAGGTCAGGAGGTCCTGGCTCTCCATGGCGAGCGCCACGACCTGTTCCCAGTCGCGCTCCTCCGAGGCCGCGACGATGGCCTGGCGCCGCTCGGCGCTGTTGACCTTGGCGGCGAGGTCGACCGAAGGCGAATAGTCGGGATACTCGGCCTTCAAGGCCTCGATCTGTTCCCTGAGTTCGCCGAGCTGGCCCTGGGCATAGAGGTCCCAGAGGCGCTGCTCATCGACCTGCGTTGTCCTCGCCGCAAAGAGGTCCTCCGGCGGCTGCCAGCTCGGGGAGAGCGTCTTCAGGCGCCGGATCTCGGCTGCGACACGGGCCGTCTGCCCCTCCGATGCGTAATAGCGCAGCGCGCTTTCATCGACGAGTTTTTGCGCGGGCGCGGCCGGCCTGGCCTCGCTCTGCTGCGGCCGCACGAGCTTGAGGCCCTGCTCGTTGCGTGGCAGGGCGGCCGTGCGGGCCGGGGTCGCCATGGGCAGCGGCGCAGGGTCCCTGGCCTCGCGGCTCGCGGGGGCGGCGCTAGGAGCGATGGCAAACGGAGCGGTCTGCGCCATGGCGAGGCCGAAATAGCCCACCATGGCGGTTGCGACGAGAAGCGTTGACCTCAGAGACATTGCGGCCTCCTTTCACTGATCGCTAACAGGCTGAGTAATCCGAGAGTAGAGGGGTAGTAGAGTTCGTTGTTCCGCGTAGCGAGCTCGGTCGGAACCGGCTTGTTGTTTGCGACGCATTGAACAAGTGCGAAGACCATCTTGTATCCGGCCGCGTCGAGGGGCTCCCTGGCCTTCCCGTCGTCGATCTCGATGACGAAGGGCCCGATATTCTCGTTCTGGTTCCACATCGTGAGATAGGGCAGCAGATGGTCGGTCGCCGCACGCGACGACCAGGCGAGATAAAGCGGGATGCGGATGGCGTTGTAGCCGAAGCTCCGCTCGAATTGGGCCGCCGGCGCAGAACGCTGCGCCCCGACGGAGAGCCATTCCGGTGGCAGTTTCAGCGGCCCGAAGCGGCTCTCCCGCAGCAGCGCCAGCCCGGAGCGGCGCAATGCCGCCCAATCCTGTGCGGGGTCGAGCTTCTGCAGGCGGTCGATTGCCGGGAAGATCCAGTAGGACAGATTGACGATCGGCCCATCGGGCTGTTCCTTGGCCCCGAAGCCGACCGCGCCGGGGAGAAGCACCGGCCCGACGCGACTGCCGACGACGTTCTGCCTGAACACAGCCGCCGTGATCTTCTGCATCGCCTGCGTGTAGCGCGGCTCCTCCCAGCGGATTCCCGCTTCGCCCAGCGCCCAGGCGATCAGGATGTCGCCATCGCTGGCGTTGTTGGTATCCGTCACATTGGGCTTCGCATCGGCCTGCCAGCGCCACGCGGAGAGCCCGTCCGGGCGCACGCCGAGCTCCCGGGATGTCCAGGCCCAGAGCCGGTCGAAGGTCTCGCGGTCCTGGGCTGCCGCCGCCAGGACCATGGCATAGCCCTGGCCCTCGGAATGAGAGATCCCGCCATTGCCATTGTCGATGACGCGCCCCTCGGGCGTGATGAAGCGGTCGCGATAGGCCGGCCACAGCCGGACCAGAAGCTCGGCGCCGCGCGGCTTGGCGGGGAGGGGCGCTGCACTCCTGGTCGTGCTTGCCTTGGTCATGTCCGTTTTGGCCGCCGCCAGGCCGATCGTCGCCTTGTCGTCCTGCGCCGTCCCGCTCGCGTTCAAGGGGCTGGCCAGGCAAAGCCCGGCCAGCGTTGCGCCGCCCAGCATCCGCGAGAGGCCCGAAAGGCGTCGCATCACGCCCGCCTTGCGCGCAGCGCAATGGTTGTCGTCAGGGCCAGGAGCGCGACAAGCCCCCCGAGGATCGCCAGGTAATAGGACGGGTTGAGCGAGAGCCAGCCAGCCGCGACGAGGCGGATATTGCCCGGCGAGCGGTCGCTGATCGCCGAATAGACCCGCTCCTGCACACCGAGATTGGTCGGCCCCCAGTCATCGATCCGCACGCGGGCGGCCTCGCCGTTCAGGCGCGACCAGAATTGATCGGTGGTCGCCTTTTCCACGAGGGCGACGAAGGCGGCCGGGTCGGCGCCGAGCACGGCGGTCTGGACGACGGGCCTGGTCGAAGGCTCGAAGAAGGCGCTGAGCGCCGAGCTGCCACCATGGCGCTGGGCGGTCTGCCTGATCTCCAGGGCATCGGTCGTGTCGTCGAAGCTGCGCGCCGCGTTGCCGTCGCGCGCCTTGTCGAGCAGGCCGAAATTCTCCAGCCATGTCGCGATGCCACGGAGATCGCTGGCTTTCGGGAGCCAGTTGCGGGACGCCCCGTCGGTCGCGCCGCCCGCGCTCCTGACGAGATCGGAGGCGGTGGCCGGGCTGCTGATGCCGGGGATCAGCGACTGGGCGGTGCCATCGGTCTGCGTCGTGCCCTCTCCGGCGGCGGCGGCAAGGCGCGTGCGGGCGGTGGCCACGTTGGCCGGCTGGTCGCCGGCGCCTCCGGCGACGGGCGTGCCCAGCCCGCTCGGCTCGCGCGGGGCCTCCGAGGGCGCGCCGAAGAAGATGCCGGCTTCGGCGGCATTGTCGAGCGGGCGGAACCGGAAGCTCGTGTTGAGCGGCATCTGGGCGCTCGCAACCATCCGCCCGATCATGGTCAGGGCGCCGTCGAGATAGGCGGGATCCCTGGCGGAAACCCCGATCGCGAGCGGCGTGTCGGCATCGGTATAGGGCAGGCTGAGGCCGAGCGTCGCCGAGAGATTGGGATAGGAGGCAGCGCGCGCCAGCCTGTCGAAGCTGATGCTGCTGCCAGCCCCGATGATCAGCCGCGCGGCCGGGGCATGGGCGAGCGTCGCGTCGCAGGCGGCTTTCGCATCGCTCATCAGCGCCTCGACCGTGACGATGTTCGCGCCGGGCTTGAAGCTTTCGAGCGGCAGCTCGATCGTCCGGCCGTTGAGACCGCCGCGGCCCGGATTCATGATCGGTACGATCGCGGCCACCTGGTCGTTGATGCTGACGCTGATGCGCTGGTCGAGGCTCGCCCTGCCGGCAAAGCTGCTATCCAGCGTCAGGCGCGCGGCGCCATGGGGCGCGGGAAAGAAATCGGCCGGCAGCACGAGCCGCGAACTCATCTGCATGAGATGGCCGTCGAAGGCGCGGGTCTCCAGGCCGAGATCGCCGAAGGTCAGGCTGCTGCCATTGCCGATCCGGCGGCCGATCAGGTTGGCGAGCGCGCGCTGGCCGGCCCGCGAGCCGGGCCTTTCCGCCTGCGCAGCAAAGGCCTCGAGGCGCCGGATGCTGAGATTGAGGTCGATCTCCGGCGAGCCGATGATCGAGACGACCGCACGCGACGGGTCGCTCTCCTGGTTGATGTAAAGGCCGATCTCCGGCGCCAGGCGCAGCCCTGCACCGGCCGGGGAGACGCCGCCCAGAACGAGATCGATGCCGGGGCCGGTGCCGGGCGTGGAGGCGACCTCGATCGAGGGATGCATGATGGCGCCGGCGAGGATCAGGGCGTTCGCCGCCCGCATGGCCTGGTCGAGCGCGGCGGTGTCGAACCCGTCCGGCAGGCGCAGGCGGATCGGCGTGCGCCCGGCCGCCAGCCCTGCGAGCATCGGCAGTTCGGCCAGGCCGCGCACGGACGGGGTCGGCGCGATGTTCACCAGACCGGTATGGGCCGGCGAGATCTGCGTCCACAATTCATAGGTCGCGTCGATGCTGCAATCGACGCGGTGGCGCTGGTTGGCCGTGAAGCGGATGGCGTTGACGCCCGGCACGAGCACGCCGGGCGGAATGGCAAAAACGGCCTGTCCGGTTTCCGTCGTCGCATTCAGCGCGATGTCGCCGATCAGCTGGTCATTGATCCGGACGGACAGCCGCGAGACCTCGGGAAGGTTCGAGACCGTATTGGAAAAGCCGACCCGGAAGGCCTGGGCGCGCAGGGCATCCGTCGGCGACAGGAAGACCGTCCGTTCGGTGGAAGCGAATTCGCCGCGAAGGGTAAGGTCCTCGGCGGAGGCCGCGATCGACCGGAACGGCAGGTCGGCGGGAGGCTTGGCCGCCAGGCGCGGCTGCGGCGCGCGTGTCCGCATGGGCGCTGCATCGGCCTGGGCATGGGCCCCCTGCGAGGAAAGCCCGACGGCGCCGGCAATCAGCAAGGCGCTTAGACGCGTAACCATGGTGAGAACTCCACGACGATGATCGGCTCGGTGGCGGCGGGCCCACCTGGCGGGGCCCGCCGGAGCGAAGGCGTGGTCAGGAGCGAACGGGCACACCGTCTGCGCCCATGGCCACCGGCCGGATGGGGATGGCTGGGACGGCAGCCTGCGTCGGCGGATTGCGCCGGAACGCGGCGAAGAACAGCCCGCGCAGGGTCTGGGTGAAACTCCAGCCCAGCGTCTCTGCGCTCACGAGCACCAGGTTGCGGCGCTTGTGGCGGCGTGCGCGCATGGCCCGCATCGACGAGAGGTCGGCATAGGCGACATCGGCGATCAGCCGATAGCGATCGGCGCCGATGCCGGTGAAGCGCACGCCATAGACACGTTCTCCCTCGGTGCTGACGGCCGAGGCGATCAGGACCGGCACCTCGTAGGATGCGCCGGCGCCGTCGGCCGCCACCCGCAGCGTCGCTGCCTGGCGCCCAGGGGCGATCGGCTGCTTCAGGATGCCGCCGGCCAGAAGCCTGACGCCGCCGATCGAGGCATCCGTCAGCCGCACCGGCACGGCTTCGCCATTGACGATCAGTTCGCCGGTGCGATCGGTGGCCAGACGCTGCACCTTGCGGCGCTCGCGACGCTCCGAGACCGCGCCGAGCGCAATGCCCGCCAGGACCAGGTTGAAGATGTTCCAGGCGCCCACGACCAGGAGCAGGCCGCGCGAGGCCGGCTCGTTGATATAGCGGATCACCGTATAACCGGCGCCGGCCGCGAGGATGCCGAACATGATGTAGAAGGGCAGCGCCAGGCCCGAGAGATGGTCGTCGTCGAGGACGGCGCCCTTCTGCGTGACGTTGAACTTCGGTGCGCGCGGGTTGACGATGACGCCGGCCAGCGCCCTGACCAGATAGAGCGACTGCACGTATTCGTAGAGTTCCGAAACCCAGGGCCATCGCAGCCGGCCATACATGTAGTTCTGCATCATCATGACGGCGACGATGTAGAACGCGGTATAGGCGACGAATTGCTGCGGCGACGTGTGGTAGATCTGCATGTTGAAGAAAATGAAGAACAGCGGCGAGATCATGAACGCCAGCCGCGGCAACGGAAACAGCCAGAAGAGATTGCTCGAGGCGTAGCAGAGCTTCTGGGGCAGGTTCAGTCCACGATTGAGGAGCGGGTTCTTCAGCATGAAGATCTGCATCATGCCCTGGCACCAGCGCGAGCGCTGGCCGATGAAGGATTCGAATGTTTCGGGCTGCAGGCCCGCGATCAGCGGCGTCTCGACATAGAGGCTCTTCCAGCCGCGGGCATGGAGCTCGAGCGCCGTCTCGCAATCCTCGGTGATCGAGACGCCGGCAAAACCGCCGACCTCCTCGAGCGCCGAGCGCCGTAATACGGCAGCCGAGCCGCAGAAAAAGGCCGAGTTCCAGCTGTCGAGCCCCCGCTGGACCTCGCCATAGAACATCTCGTTCTCGGAGGGCATGCGGCTGAAGGTCGAGAGATTGCGCTCGATCGGGTCGGCATTGATGAAGAAATGCGGCGTTTGGACCAGGAACAGCCGAGGCTCCCTGGCGAAATGCCCGACCGTCTCGCGCAGGAACTCGCGGGCCGGCACGTGGTCGGCATCGAAGACGACGACGAGATCGGAGGTCGAATAGGCGAGGCCGTTATTGAGATTGCCGGCCTTGGCGTGGACATTGCGCTCGCGTGTCAGGTAGCGCACGCCGAGTTCGACGCAGAGCTGCTGCATCGAGCGTCGGCGTTCGGCCGCTTCCGCCGCCTTCCCGGCGTTCGCCGAGTAGACCTTCTCGTCCGTGCCGCCATCGTCGAGCAGATAGACCGTGAGCCGGTCGCTGGGGTAGTCCATGCGCTTGGCAGCGGCGAGCGTCACCGCGACGAGATCGCGCTCCTCGTTATAGGATGGCACGAAGACATCGACGCTCGGCAGTTCGTTGCCCGGAAGCTGCGGTGCTCTGGGACGCCGGATCGACTGGGCATTGACGAACAATCCGAGCCCGAGGATCACGATGTAATACAATTCCGCCGCCAGCAGCAGGATAGCTGGAACGAAATCCCAGACCTGATCGACGCTCGGAAGCGTCTCGGTCAGGCGCCAATGCAAGTATCTGATGATAACGACCGAGGCCGATGCCAGAAAGACATGCCGCCAGAGACCAGTCAACCGGAGCGTGCTGATGGTGAACATCACGGCGATCATCAGAAGGCTGAGCGCAAATTGAAGCTTTATACCGGTCGGCTGCGTCAAGAATATCGCGAAGAGGGCGGCAGCTACGAGCCATGACATAAATATGACAGATCTAAACAAGATCGCCTCCCGCTTACGTCGCGAAATTTCGAAATTACTTCGATATTGTTTTTATCGTTTCTTTTGTGCATCTGCGAAAGAGCAAAAATTAAGCAGATGTTAATCGCTGATCATATGGGTTAACTGTGGAGATGCTGAAATTATTGGTATTGCATTCCGAGCGTAATGGATGTCGATATAGTCGGATCGTGACGCGGCGATTCAAGATATGTTGCGATGCAGCATGTAGTAACACTCGATTGTTGTGAAGCGTTATGGATAGTTATTTCGTTCACGCATATGTTGTTCGGCGCCGTCATGTCATTTTTATTTCTTCAAGGAATCTCTTGTTTGATTCCTGCTTCGAGCCAACGAGCGTAGAATCAGACATTAATTCGCTGCGAATTCACGGGTCCGTAATTGAAGCCAGCTAATATACAGTTTGCCTAAAATTTAATCTGAATTGACGTCTTATTGACGCTTGCCGTTCCCTGCGACAGAAACGCGCCGAAGCACCGGGATGGTCGACGATCTCCATCAGGCGTCCTTCACTTTCACGGGCAGGCCGTCCGCCCGGCTTCCGTCCCGGCACAAACTGCGCGGCCGGCAGGGAACTCGTGCGGCGAGCAGGGTTCATCGCGAATGGTGTCCGTGCCGACGGAGAGAGCATGCCGAGCGAACCGATGAGCCAGGCCCCACCTTCGATCCGCGACGAGCCCGGGCATAATCGCCTGGTCATGGATGTTCCCGGCGGCCAGGCTTTCGCGACATACCGGCGTATCGACGGCTATCTCGTGGTCTCGCATACCGAGGTTCCACCGGCTCTGCGCGGTCGAGGCCTCGGCTCCGAACTGGCGCGCGGGGTGTTCGAGTTTGCCCGCGGCCGGGGCGAGAAGATCGTGCCGGTCTGCTCCTTCCTGGCGAACTGGGCAAGCCTCCATCCGGAATACCAGGACGTGCTCGCCGGCCGTGCGGAGCAGCGCGATGATCGATCACATCTCGGTGGGAACCAATGACGTCGCCCGGCCCGCGCCTTCTATGACGCGGTTCTGGCGGAGCTTGGACTGCGGCTGCTGAGCAGCAGCGAGCGTGCCGCCGATTATGGCGTGAGTTCGATCCTGTTCAGCATCGAGACACCGCATAACGGCCAGCGAGCAATGGCAACGGAAGCAGTATTGCCTTCTCCGCCGGCCAGCGTGCCATCGTCGATGCCTTAAGGGCGTCGTCGGATCAGCCGCGCGCGCTGATGAACCCGACGACGTCATCCAGGACCGGTGCGCGCCATCGCAGCGCCACGGACATCGCTGCAATGGTGTCGGCGTGTCCGAGCCCGGGATAGATTTTCAACGCAACGGTTTTCGCCCCCGCCTTGGTGAGCGCGTCGGCAAGTTGCTTGCTGTTGCGCGGCGGAACCGTGGTGTCATCGGAACCAGTTGCCAGGAAGATCGGGGGCGCATCGCGACGGGCAAAGCTGATCGGCTGGGTTTGGGCAGGGTCCCGGGCATTCCCGAACGCGGCCCTGGTGACATCGATAACGAGGGGCAGGAAATCATAGGGCCCGGAGAGCCCGACGGCCGAGCGGATAGCGCTTGGGCTAAGTCCGGCGGCCGCGAGATATCTCCTGTCGAGAGCGAGCATCATGGCATTATAGGCACCGGCCGAGTGCCCGACGAGTTCGATCCGTTGCGGCGCACCGCCGTAACGGGTGATCGTGTCGTGCACGACGCGGAGCGCCCGCGCGCCGTCCTCGATGAAGGCGGGGAAGCGGACTTCGGGAACGAGGCGATAATCAGCGATGACGGTGACGAAGCCGCGCGCCGAGAACGCGTCCCCGACGAAGGCGTAGGTCTCTTTCTCGCCAGTGGCCCAGGACCCGCCGTGGATGAAGAAGATCACGGGTCTGGCCGTGCCGCCGCCCTGGGGGACATAGATATCCATCCGCTGTCTGGGATGGCGACCATAGGGGATATCGCGCGCGTCTTCCGTCAGAGCGCCCGGGCGGAGCGCGGCGCAGCCCGGAAGTGCCGCAGCCGTGAGAAGGGGGACGAGCGCACGGCGGGAGAACTCGGTCGTCATGGTCGCTACCCCTCACGCCCCGTCGGCGAGAAAACCGCCTTCTAAGTCATTGGTTCCAGTCATATTTGTTCTTTCACGGAAAGCGCTTTGCGCTGCGCCGCATCGCGCCTGACCGGGTGCGGTCCGCTCCGAACGAGTCCGGCCCGCCCATGGCAGAAGAAGCGCGACCTTTGATGGAACCGGTGAGGGGTCACGACGTTTCGTCGACGTACGGCCTCTCGCTCTCCCGTGGGCCGTGCGGCCTAGGGCTCCGCCGAGATTGCCATCCGGCGGAGCCACTCCTTGCAAGCATGGGGCGCGCGATGGTTCCTTCCCCCAGTGAAGCTGCCGAGATCTGGTCGAGCGAGGTCCTTATCCCGATTGCGGGGCGACACTTCCTGTCTCGGCTCGAGGCGATGGAGCGCTGGCTGGGCGAGTGGAACATCCCCTATCAGGTCGTTCCGCCGGTGCCGCATGATGCAGCCCTCGTGCTGCGTTTCCCCAGGGATCGGTTCGCCCGCGCCTTTGCCGCCATGCAGCGCGGAATGCGGCGCGAGGAAGACGCTAGGGCAAGCCGGAGTGGACGGTGTTCGCGGATTTCAAGCTGGACGACATCGATGTCGACGGTGTGCGGCTGCGCGTGAGACGGTCACTCCCTGGCAGATTGCTCCAGCGCCTCCTCGTCGCTGAGACTGCGCCGCCCATGCGAGAACGCGACAATGCTGTCCTTTGGGATGCTAAGCCGGCGAAGAAACGCGGTGACCGCCCGATAATCCGCGAATTCGCAGCCGACCCAGGCGAACATCCCGGCCGTGCCAGCGCCCCTAAGAGCGCGATCATAGGGGGCGTCAGGCGAGGTGCTTGAGCAACGCCGCCACGTCGAGCTGGTCCATGGGTGGCCGGGCAGCATGCGGACGCGGCTTCCGGCTATGATCGCGGCGTTCGTCGGCAACCCGGGCGCCAGCTCGACACCTTCCTGAGGGATCCGGAAGCCGGATATGCCCTGGGCGTCGCTTGCAGGACAAATCGCACAGGCTTACGGACGCTAGCCGCCCGATCCGGCTGGTGCGTGAGCGGGTCGAAACGAGGGAAATGGCCTGCGCCGATGCGACGGATCGTGATCCTGGGGAATGCCGGCAGCGGCAAGTCGACGCTCGCGCGGGCACTGGGCGAGCGTCTCGCCTTGCCGGTCGTGCATCTCGATCGCCTGTTCTGGGAAGCGGGCTGGACGAAGGCCGAGCCCCGGCTCTTTCGGGAGCGGGTGCGGGACGCGCTCTCCGGCGATGCCTGGATCTGCGAAGGCAATTACTCCAGCCAGACCTTCGAACTGAGGCTGCCGCGCGCCGATATCGTCATCTGGCTCGACACCCCGCGGACGACCTGCCTGGCCCGCGTCCTGTGGCGCAGCATCCTGAACCGGCCGCGGCCCGATCTCCCCGATGGCTGCACCGAAAAGCTGGATGCGGAATTCCTGGGCTTCCTCAGATATGTCTGGGCCTTCGATAGGGACAAGCGACCGCAGATCGAGCGCGAGCGGATCGCGACGGCCGCCCATGTCCCTGTGGTCTATCTCCGCGACGTCGGCCAGAGCTCGGCATTTGTGAACGCGGCATCGGTCGGGCAGGGCGGCGCGGGGAGGGCACGGTGAAACAGGATCTCGAGCTGATCAGGGGGCTGGAGGAAGAGCTGTTCAAGCCATCGGTTCGAGCGTCACCTGAAGCGCTTGATCGGCTTCTGGCGGATGGCTTCGTCGAATTCGGTCGATCGGGCGGCGTGTACGAGAAGGCCGCGGTGATCCGAAGTCTGGTCGGGGACAGCTCCGAGCAGCGGGACGTGCCGGCCGCCCGGGATTTCGTTCTCCGATCGCTGGCCGATGACGTGGTTCTGCTGACCTATCTGAGCTTTCGCGTCGCGAATGGCAGGGAAGAGCGGCACACGCTGCGAAGCTCGATCTGGCGGTTCATCGACGGCCGCTGGCAAATGGTCTTTCACCAGGGAACGCCTGCTGGCCCGCAGACCTGACGGGGGCTTCGCGCCGGGGGTTGAGCAGCTTGATGGGGCGCTACCGGCGCTCCTCTTGGACAGCGCGATGACGGCTTCGTCTGCTGGCCGATCGACTGGCACGGGTTCGGAAGGGGAGAGACCCGCCGCCGAACCCGCCTCTCGCTGATCGCTCAGAGGCCGAGCACCTTGCGCAGTTCCGCCTTGGCCGCAGTGAACTCCGTCTGGAAGTCCTGCTGCTCCATGATGCGCGCAGCGATAACCGAGCCTGCGATGCGGCCGGCGTCGATATCGGAGCGATAATGGATGCCGCCGATCACGCGGTTCCAGCCATAGACCCAGGCCCTGTCCATGATCTCGGCGCGCTTTTCCGGAACCATGTTCGACAGCACGATGCCCATCAAGGTCCCCACGGTGGTGTGGCCTGAAGGATAGGCGCCGGAGTTCGAAACCTTCACGACAGGCTTGACCAACGGGCTCGCCTGATGCGGCCGCGGCCGCTTCCAGCTGTCCTTGGCCGGATCGACCACCGCGCCCTCGGTCGCGACGATGCGATCGAAGAAGGCCGAAAAGACGGGCAGGGCTTCGGTCTTGAAGGCCGGTCCCATCACGTCGGCGAAACGCCAGACATCCTCGACGACATCGGCCTGGGCCCGCGCTTCCATCTCAGGAGTGCGCGTAACCTGAATGGTCAGGACCTCACCGATCTCGGCCTTCGTCTGGACCGAGTCCGGCGCCGGAGGCGGCTTCAGGACGGCTGTGAGGTCGATCGTCTTGCCGGTCGCGAAGGGTTTCGCATCCTCGGCATGAACGGGAGAGAAGGCCAGCGTGGCGGCTATCAGAAGAGCGAACGCGATATGGCGCATGGTTGTGGTCCCTGTTGGCCAGGGATCGACGCACCCCAAATATGACAGTGTGATGTAAGCCAAGCTCGCGCCGCGAGGCCCTCTCGCCTTCCGTCGGCGCCCCCCGAATGGCGACGTCTCGAACGATCCGAGCCAGGGGAATTCCGCTGGCCGAGGGACGCATTTGTCTCCAGCGTCCCAAGCGTCTCAATCGTAGGATTCCACCTCGTCCGCTTCGTCATCGTAAAGCAGCTTCATCAGCATGACGTAGCGATCGAGCGAGGCCATGCTGAGATCGCGCAGGCATCTCTCCCGAAGCTTGAGGGCTTCGGCGCGAACGCTTCGCTGCAGTTCAGGCGCGTGGATGCTGAACGCCTCGCTCCAGTCGAGAAGGTGATGCAGGTCCTTGTCCCAGACGGGGCAAGTCCGCGATTGAAATGTCCTGTGCTGCGGGGCGTCCGCCGCGATCGCAGAGGTCGCCGCGATCAAGGCGGCGCATGCAGACGAGAGCAAGGGCAAGAACAGAGGCCCCTGGAACGACCGGCCTGACATCACACTCTCTCCCACTCGAGGATGAAGCCAGGATCGCAGGCGCGCCCAGCCGCTCTGTGTCACCCGAGAAATCCGGGCCCGTATGTGATCTTCATCACATACGGGCCAGGACAGTTCGACAATGGTGACTGGAGGCGACTTCAAACGGGGGGCAAGACGGGGATAAAAAGAATAAATCTTCATAGATTGCATATTAGATAGTATATATTTTGCGATAAATACAAATTATTGTAATTATATTCTTATAATGATGATGTCGTATCTATCTATAAAAGTAATGAGAGAGCGTATTTAATCGTCGAATATCGATCGTTCATTTCCGGTTTTGATTTGATCATGCCCCGATCGTTCCGGGGCCATCCAGAAGGCGCGCGCAGGTTGCCACCCGCAGCCTCGCGCGCCAGCCCTCATCGTGCCCCGGTCCGGATGCAGAGGCTGCGGTTTCTGCCAGTGCTAACTCGTCCTTGTCGGCGATGGTGCCGCGCCAGTCCCGCGCTTGCTGGGATCGCCAACGGACCGGGCCATGCGGCGCATCCTGAGGCGTTCGATGCCGATGATCGCGAACGAGGCTTTTCCAGCACAGGGCTCCTCTGCCGTAAAGTGAGGGGCGAGGCATAAGCTGCCGGCCCCGGGAAGGGGACACCAGGCGCCCGAAGGACATGATCTCCGTGCCCCACGGATTTTGCATGGCAGCCGGCCGATCACTGCCCTGGCCAGTTGCGCCCCGCATGCCTCAATATCCTGCGCCGGCTGTTGACAATCCCCGGTGGCCGATCTCATCATTCCGATATAGCGGAATCTTGGGAGGGATTCGATGGGGACTCGGTGGATGGCAGCGGTCCCTGGATCACGGCTTGGCCGTGCACCCGCGGCATGAATTACCGCTGGAACTGGTCCATCCTCCTGCAGGAGCCCTATTGGGAGTGGCTGTGGAGCGGCGTGCAATGGACACTGGCCATCAGCCTGGCCAGCTGGGTCCTGGCGCTGACGATCGGTCTTGGCGTCGGGATCGCGCGCAGCCTGCCGGCCCGTGGCGCTCGCCTGGTCGCCGGCATCTATATCGACGTCTTCCGCAATATCCCGCCGCTGGTCCAGCTCTTCCTCTGGTTCTTCGTTCTGCCCGAGATCGTGCCCGAATCCATCGGGCTCTGGCTGAAGCGTGATCTGCCTAACCCTGAATTCGTCACAGCGGTCGTCGCGATCGGCCTGTTCGCCGGATCGCGCGTTGCCGAGCAGGTCCGGGCCGGGATCGAGGCAGTCGGAAACCCGCTGCTGCCGGCTGCGCTGGCGACGGGGCTGCGTCCGGTCCAGGCCTTCCGGCTGGTCGTGCTGCCGCTCGGTCTTCGCGCCATCGTCGGGCCGCTGACCTCCGAATTCCTGATCACGATCAAGCTGTCATCGCTGAGCCTGACGATCGGTGTCCTCGAGCTGACGGCGCAGAGCCGCCATGTCGAGAACTATACCTTCCAGGGGCTCGAAGCCTTCACCTTCGCCACTGTCGGCTATCTCGTCATCGGTCTGTGCGTGACGGCGCTGATGCGCTTCATCGACGACCGCATCGGCGGCTCGGCCCTGCGGAAGGCCGCGACATGAACGATTTCGACTGGGGCGTCATCGCCCGCTCCTGGAGCTTCCTCGCCGAGGGCATGGCGCTCAGTGCCCTGCTCGTGCTCGTCGCCACCGTGGGCGGGCTGGTGCTCGGCTTCGGCCTCGCCCTGATGCGGCTCTCCAGCCATCGCTTCATCGCGGCGCCGGCTGCGGCCTATGTCACCGTCATACGCTCCCTGCCGCTCGTGCTGGTGCTGTTCTGGTTCTATTTCCTGATCCCGCTGGCGATCGGCCGGCCGATCGGCTCGCTGATGTCGGCGCTGATCGCCTTCGTGCTGTTCGAGGCCGCCTTCTACTGCGAGATCATCCGCGCGGGCATCGCCAATGTCCGCAAGGGGCAGGCCGAGGCCGGCCTCGCCACCGGTCTGCGCCGCAGCCAGGTGATGCGCCATATCGTCATGCCGCAGGCGCTGCGCGCGATGATGCCGCTGGTCCTGAACCAGATCGTCATCGTCTTCCAGGACACGTCCCTGGTCTATGTCGTGGCGCTGCACGATTTCCTGACGACAGCCAGCATCGTCGCCTCGCGCGATGGCAGGCCGACCGAAATGTATACGCTGGTCGCCGTCGTCTACCTCATCATCTGCCTGTCGGCGACGAAGGCGGTCGAGTTCTACAGGAAGGGCCGCACGACATGATCGCCGTCGAGGACGTCCACAAATCCTATGGCAAGCTGCAGATCCTGCGCGGCTGCTCGGCAACGGTGCGTCAGGGCGAGGTCGTGGTGATCTGCGGTCCATCGGGCTCGGGCAAGAGCACCCTGATCAAATGCGTCAACGGTCTCGTGCCGTTCGAGCGCGGCACGATCACCATCAACGGCGTCTCGGTTTCGGATCCTAAGACCGACCTGCCGGCCCTGCGCTCGCGTATCGGCATGGTCTTCCAGAGCTTCGAGCTCTATCCGCACATGACCGCGCTGGAGAATGTCAGCCTGGCGCAGATCCATGTCCTGAAGCGCTCCCGGGCCGAAGCCGACGAGCGCTCGGAGAAGATCCTGATGCGGGTCGGGCTCGGCAACAAGCTGACGAGCCGGCCGAGCCAGCTCTCCGGAGGCCAGCAGCAGCGCGTCGGCATCGCACGTGCGCTCGCCATGGACCCGGCCGCCATGCTGTTCGATGAGCCGACCTCGGCGCTCGATCCCGAAATGATCAACGAGGTGCTGGAGGTGATGCAGGAACTGGCGCTCGAAGGCATGACCATGATGGTCGTGACGCATGAGATGGGTTTCGCCCAGCGCGTCGCCGACCGGGTGCTGTTCATGGATGGCGGCGAGATTCTCGAAGACACGCCCAAGGCGCAGTTCTTCACCGCCCCGGCGACCGAGCGCGCCAAACAGTTCCTGACCAAGGTCCTGACCCATTAGGCCGCCTTCATGACAGAGCTGAGCGCCCCCCAGATCGGACCGATCCTCCAGCGCCAGCGCAAGGCGCGGGGGTTGACGCTGCAGCAGCTCGCAGCCGTGTCCGGCGTCTCGAAATCGATGCTGTCGCAGATCGAGCGGGGCGAGGCCAATCCGACCTTCGCGGTGCTCTGGAGCCTGACGCGCGGGCTGCAGATCGAGATTTCCGCGCTCCTGCAAGGCAGCGAATCCTCTCCAGGCGGCAGCGCGATCGAGATCGTTCCGCCGGAGCATACGCCGGAGATCCGCAGTGCCGACGGCTCCTGCCAGCTGCGCATCCTCAGCCCGCCGAGCCTGGCTGGCACGGTCGAATGGTATGATGTCGAGATCGCCGGCCATGGCCGGCTCGACAGCGCCGCGCATGCGCCCGGCGCGGTCGAGCATTTCACGGTCCTGTCGGGCCAGTTCGTCATCGCGAGCGGGGCCTCACGCTATCCGGTCAAGGCCGGCGAGACGGCGCGCTATCCCGTGGATGTGCCCCACTCGATCTGCAACGAGCTCGATCAGCCGGCCCGCGGCCTGATGGTTCTGCTCTACCAGAAGGTCCGGCAGGAGCGAGGTTCTACTTGAGCGTGTTCCGTTATAGTGGATTCAACCGGGCCGCCGTAAGGCCTGCATTTTGGCAGGCGCCGGCTTTCGCGCCGGCTTGCCGCCGCCCCTTATCGTCCCCCGATCCAAAGGCCCAGATCCCATGCGCGTGAGTATCCTTGGTGCAGGCGCCGCCGCCTATGGCGCGGCTGCCCAGCTTTCGATCAACGGGCATGATCCCATGCTCTGGTCGCCCTCCGGCCGGGGCACGGTCGAGCTGGCGGCGGGGGCGCCCTTGCGGGCCCGCGGCGCGATCGAGACGAGCATCCACCCCCGCATCGCCCAGAGCGCGAAGGAGGCCGTCACCGAGTCCGACGTGGTGATGCTGGCCATGCCGGGCAATGCTCACAAGATGGCGCTGGAGGCGACCGCCGAACATCTGCGGGAGGGGCAACCGGTCATCATCAGCTCGCACGCCTCCTTCGGGGCGCTTTATCTCTCGCGTCTCCTGGCCGCGCGCGGCATCCGCGCGCCGATCATCGCCTGGGGCACGACGCTGACGACGGGGCGCAAGGCCTCGCCGACCGAGGCCGCCGTCAATTCGCTGCGCTCGAAGATCGACATCGCCACCGTGCCCGAATCCGGGCTCGACGAGGGCCACGCGCTCTGCACCGCCCTGTTCGGCGATCGTTTCGTCAAGCGCGACGGGCTGCTGGCTATCGCGCTCAGCAATCTCAACCCGCAGAACCATCTCGCGATCGCCCTGTTCAATCTCACCCGGATGGAGCGCGGCGAGCGCTGGGGCCAGGCCGAGAACGTCACGCCGGCGGTCGGGCGCGTCATGGAACTGCTCGACGCGGAGCGCCTGGCGATCGCCGAGGCTTTCGAGGTGTCGGTGCGGACGATCAAGGAGCACTACGCCTTTTCCTACCAGCTGCCGGTCGCAAGCATCGCCGAGATGAATGCGGAGCTGCATCAGCGCGGCAATGGCGGCTTCGGCCCGGCGACCTTGACCAGTCGCTATGTGCTCGAGGATGCGCCTTTCGGGCTGCTGCCGACGGTCCTGCTCGGGCGGCTCGCCGGGCGGCCGGCGACGCTGCACGAGGCTGGCCTGACCATGCTGTCTGCCGCCTATGGCCGGGATTTCGTCGGGGATAACGACCTGCTGCCCGCGCTCGGCTTCGAGCAGATGAGCCGCGAGCAGCTGCGGGAGCGGGCCCGCACTGGTTTCTAGAACTCCCGCGCACCGGCCGGTGCGCGGGCAATCGCTACAAAGGGGAGAAGAACATGAAACGGAACCTTGTTGCCGCGCTGGGCGGGCTCTTTGCCTTCGGCCTGGCTGCCACGGCCCAGGCCCAGGAGGTCGACGCGATCGTCAAGAAATTGCGCGACACCAACACCATCACCATGGGGATTCGCGAAACGCTCTATCCCTATGGCTTCCTCGACAATGACAAGAAGCCGTCCGGCTACTCCGTCGAGTTCTGCCAGCGCATCATCGAGGACATCAAGGCGGAGCTGAAGCTGCCCGACCTCAAGGTCAAATATGTGCCGGTCAGCATCCAGAACCGCCAGGCGCTGGTCGCCAATGGCACGGTCGATCTCGAATGCGGCGGCACTGTCAACACCTTCGGCCGCAACAAGCAGGTCGATTTCTCCTCGGTCTCCTATGTCTCGTCGAGCCAGCTGCTCGTCCTGAAGAATTCCGGCATCACCAAATACGAGGACCTGAACGGCAAGATCGTCGCAGTCGCCACCGGCGGCAGCAGCGAGCCTGACCTGAAGAAGCTCATCGCCGAAAAGGGCCTGAACATCCGCATCCAGAATGTCGACGACCACGCCGCGGCGTTGATCTCCGTCGAGACACGGCGTGCCGACGCCTATTTCAGCGATAACGGCGCCTTCTACAGCCTGATCCGGCAGTCGAAGAACCCTGACGCCCTGACCATCGTCGGCACCGAATACGGTTATGCGCCGCAGGGCTTCATGGTGCCCAAGCTCAACCCGACGATTCTCTGGATCGTCAATCACGCCATGGCGAAGATGTTCAAATCAGGCGAGGCCGAAACCCTGTTCAACAAGTGGTTCGGCCCCTTCGGCGCCCAGGTCTCACCGAAGCTCAAGGCCGCCTGGGCGACGCAATCCTACGCGGAGTAAGCAGCCTCAGGCGTTCCGTCCGGCTTCTCAGGAAGCCGGACGGAACGCATCTGCACGGCAGAGAGCCGCCTCTTGAAAACCGGGGCGGCCACGATCCGGGAAACCCAAGGCAGATCAGTCACCTCGCGGATGATCGTGCCGCTCGCAGCGCAATTTAAACCAACACCGCCTGCCACGCTGGTGTCGCGCCCGGCGGTCCACTAGCATCCGCCGGGATCACTCCGCGAGGGCGGGGCAATCCCTGGGGGCGGCCGTGAACCATTTTGGCGTGGAGATCGGCCAGCAGCCCCTCGAACGATCCTGGTTCAACCTTGCGTTGAAGCTGAAACTCACCGCGCTCGCCCTGGGCTGCCCGACCAACAAGGAACTCTGCGCGCGCTTTGCGGCGGTCAATCCGGCCACCTTGTTCGTCACCCAGAACGCCTACAAATGGCTCTCGGGCAAGGCGATGCCGCGCACCTCCAGCGTCTATGAGGATTGGGCAAGCGTGCTCGGCGGTTCGCTGACGGCGCCCTTCCTGGCCTCGTCCTCGTTCGAGGAGTTCCAGCAGGCGATCTGCGCCCGCTTCAGCGTGCCGGAAACCGTGCTCGCGACGCTCAGGAGCGAGGCCGGTCTGCCGCCGCTGCCTGCGGCGGGCCCGGTCTCCCCATCCCCAGCCCGGGCGGGAGCGCGACAGCCCGGCGAACATTGGCTGGCCGGAACCTATCTCGCGATTTCGCCGGCCTGGTCGCGCGTCGAGGCGGGCCGGCTGATTATCGGCGCGATGCGGATCTACGCCGATCCGGTGCAGCAATTGCAGATCAGCTACAGCGAAAACCTGTTCAACCGCCCGGTCGCGATGGAGGGACAGCTGCTCAGCGACGGACGCACGGCGCAGAGCGCCCTGACATGTTCCTATACGCACCGCCTGTTCTTCCTCGCGCTGAACGTGGCCACTCCGCCCGCCAATCTGATCGGCGGCATTCTCAGCGGCGCGGCAGTCCATGATCCCAATGCCCGCGCCGTCGCCTGCCGCATCCTGTTCCTGCGGGCGCATGGCCGCAGCATCGAGGATCTGGCCGCGCGCATGGGCTATCTCGATGCGGACGCGGACGGAATCGAGCACGAGCTGGCCGGCCTGGGCTACCGCGCCGATGCCGCCAGGCGGGGCCTCGCGGCAAGTATCGTCGCCTCGCTCGGCATGCATTCGACCTCCGCGCTTTGCGAAGCCGCCCCCAGGGATTTCACCGATATCGAGCTGACACTCGATCGGTTGGCGCCCGCCTGAGCCCTCGATATCCGCAACAGGACGCTGCGATGGACCCATTGACCAGAATGATGCGTCTTGCGGCGATTGCTGCCGTCCCGCTGTTCTTGCCCGCCGCGGCCTTCGCGCAATCCTCGGCCACCCCGCACCAGGGCGTGACGTTGACGGGGCTCATCGGCAAGGTCCTGTTCACGCCGCAGCCCGTGCTCGGCTCCGATGGTCGCCAGCATATCGTCTATGAGCTGCAGCTCTCGAATGTGACAGGCGAGCGCGTCGTGATGAAGCGGTTCACGCTCTATGGCGACGACGACAAGGAGCCGCTGGCGACGCTCGACGAGGCCGAGATCGCGCGGCGTTTCTCCCCCGCCGGGCGGCGCGGCAATGAGTCGGCGGAGCTGGGCGGCTATCAATACGGGGTCGCGTTTCTCCACATCGCGCTGCCGCAAGGACGTGCGGCGCCGCAACGGCTGACGCATAAGGTCGATGTCTGGTTCGATCAGTTCAAGGCGGATGCCGCGATCCAGCTGGGCCCGACCGCAGTCACGACAGCGGCGCCCCCGGTTCTAGGCCCGCCGCTTCGGGGCGAAAACTATATCGCGGGCGACGGCTGCTGCGATTCCACCCGGCATGTCCGGGCCCTTTTGCCGCTGAACGGCGCCTTTCGTCTTGCCCAGCGCTTCGCCATCGATTGGGAGAAGCTTGGCGGGGATGGCCGATTGTTCGCGGGCGATCGCAAACAGGTCGCGAGCTATCACATCTATGGCCAGCCCATCCTGGCGGTGAGCGACGGCACCATCGTCGACATGCGCGCCGATCTTGCCGATCAGGTCCCCGGAGCGCTTCCTGACGGGCTGCCGATCGGCGAGGCTGACGGCAATTTCGCGGTGCTGGATATCGGCGGTGGCGCCTTCGTGCTCTACGCCCATATGCAGCCCGGCAGCGTCCGCGTCAGGACCGGCGACAGGGTGCGCCGCGGCGATGTCATCGGCGCGGTCGGCAATACCGGCAACAGTTCGGAGCCGCATCTGCATCTGCACGTCATGGACGGGCCCTCGCCACTTCTCGCCAATGGCCTGCCCTATGTCTTCGAGGCCGCCACGGTGAAGGCGGTCGATCTGGCGGGCACAGCCGATTTCGACCGGGCGGCGGAAACCGGCTCGCCCGTCAGCCTGACGCCGCTCGTGCCGCCTCTGGCGATCAAGCTGGCGCTGCCGCTTGATCTCACTGTTGTCGACTGGGCCAACTGAACGGCCGCGGCGAAGGGGATCGCGGGCCCCGGTCCGACGCCTGGTAGTCCCTTGCGGCTGTCACGCCACCCGGCGCGTCGAAGGCGACAAACCTGCGCCGGCTGGGGCCACCGGATGATCGCGGCAGGCCGCCATGCTATCCAAGGCGCCGAAGAGATCATCGCGATTCCGGGAGTTGTTCACATGGCCGAGACGAGCAAGGCGCCTCCCGTTGAAGTCCTGATCGCCAGTGATTTCTCGGCCAGGGCCGATCGCCCGCTCGAACGCGCCCTGCGCCTTGCGGAGGCATGGCGGGCGAGGCTCGCCATCGCCCATGTCCTTGAGGACGCGGTTCCGAACCTGGCGGAAACGACCGCCCGGCTGCGCGCCGAGCTGCCGCCGGCGGCGGCGCAGGCAGAGTTGGTCGTCCGGGTGGGCTCGGCTCCGAGCGTGCTGGCGGATCTGGCGGTGGAGCGCCGCAGCGGCGTCATCATCACTGGCGTCGCGCGCTTCAACAGCCTCGGCGACTATGTCACCGGGACGGCGGTCGACCATATCGTGCGCCATGCCACCGTGCCGGTGCTGGTCGTCCGCAAGCGGGCGGAACGCCCCTATGACCGCATCCTCGTCGCCACGGATTTCTCCGAATCCTCGCGCGCGGCCTTGCTGACCGCCGCCGCGCTCTTTCCGGAGGCGCGCCTCCTGCTGCTGCACGTCAGCCCGCAGGCGGCGGCCGGCCGCTACAAGGTCGAGGGCGCGGCGGACCATCTGCACGCCGAGGCCGCCGAGGGCATGACGGAGTTCCTCGCGGCGGCAGAGCTTCCGCAGGCCGTGCGGGAGCGCATCGAGCCTGTCCTGGACGATGGGGCCGTGGTCAACGTGATCAAGCGGCAGGTGCAGGAGACCGGCGTCAGTCTCGTCGTCGTCGGCGCGCATCGCAGCCGGGGGCTGGTGCAGGATGCGATCGGCAGCCATGCCGAAGGCGTGCTCCGGGGCGTCGATGCGGATGTGCTGCTGGTCCGGGAGGCCTGAACCGCGCGAGCCTGCCGCACCCAAGCCGCAGCTCACCGCGTCTGGGCCCGGGTTCCGGTTGGGGCCGGAGGAGATGCGGGCTCCTCAAGTCCGCGTCTTCCCTAAGCCCGTGTCTTGCCTCACGCCCGCGTCTTGGCCATCGCGGCGAGCGCCTTTGCGTCCCTGAGCAGGCGGATGACGGGGAGGGCGGTGTCGTCCCGTGTCGGCAGGCCGAGCGCCTCGGCGATGGTGTCGCGCCACTCCTCTGCCTCGCTCGGGTCGCTGACGACCCAGACCGTGCGGCGCGTCCTGAAGCGCTCGATGCCGACGATCGCGAGCTGGTTGAAGACGATTTTGCGCAACGCGCGCTGGTCGGCAGGACGCTTGATGGTGGCCTCGGCTGCGGTCTCGGTCTTCGGCTCTGGCAGAGGCGGCTCGACCAAGAGCGCATCGACATCATCGACGATGAGAAGGTCGACATTGCGCCAGGGCCAGAGAATGCGGCCATCCTGTTCCTCGAGCGGAGGGTGGTGCGTGTCGGCATCCTCTTTGCGCTCCATCGCGGCTTCGAACAGCTTCACCAGGGTGGTGTAGCGTGCGATTCCGAGCCGGAAGGCGTATTCGGTGCCGATGCCGCAGGCGAGGCAGGTCTTGCCCGAGCCGACCGTGCCGGTGAGCAGCACATGCGGAAAACGCGGCGCATTTGCGCCCTTCCTCGGCGGCTCCGAGAGGGCGATCAGCGCGTCGCGGTAGCCGGGATCGGGCTTTTCGATGGTCGAGCAGAGATTGGTCAGGCGGAACAGGAAGGGCAGGCCGACCTGCTGGAAGGTCATCTTGCGCCTCACCCACCAGAGCACCAGCAGCGTGGCCGGGACGAGCATGACCAAGAGCGCCACGATGGCCTGGACACCGCCGAGCCCCGAAGCGCCGGCGACCGCCGCCCCCGCGCCGATGAAGAACAGCGCGGTCGCGACATTCCACCAGAGCTCCGTCCGATTGAAGGGGAAGAGCGGGCCCTGGCGCCCCTTCTCGCGGACGATGTCGAGCACCTCCTTGACGATCCAGAGCAGCATATTGAGCAGGGCCGCGATGATCGCAGTCTTCCAGGCCGGGAGATCGGTGAAGAGGGCGGCGAGTATCCAGCTGAACAGGAAGGTGATTTGGAAGCCGAGGCCGAAATGCCCGAACTGATCGGCGGTCCAAACATAGCTGACGGTCGGAGTCTGCTGCACATCCTTGCCGAACCAGTCATATCGCAATTGCGATACGATCTCCTTGAGTGAGGGTGGCGTAAGCTTCTTGTCCATGGGGCCGCATCTCGCTCAGTGAACGCAGAAACGTCGAATTCGCTGGAATGTCAGGGAAAGGCAGGCGGGGGATAAGCTTGCGCCGATGCTAACAGCTTCATGGAAGCCGGCAAGCGCGCCGTTACGTCAGGGTGAGAACCGGCAGGGAACGCTGTCCGCGCGGCCGCGCGTTGCTGCACCCGTGCCGCTGGAAGCCCGGCATGGGCGCGACACTCGCCTATCGGCTTTCGGGGATTCCGTTTCGCGGACAGCCACTCAGCACTTGACGAATGCGCCTTCGCTGGCATGGCCTGGCCCGGTAGCGCGGCCGCCGGTGAAGGCCCATTGATGCCGACTTCAAGCATCGGCCGGAATCCTGGGAAGCCACCTCGATAGCGCTTGCCGAGAGAGCACGATGCCGCTCGGCGCTATTATCGGGAAGCAACACGGAACCCGAGCGTACCGTTCGAGGTTAGTACAAAAGTTGCACTCCTCATCGATGTCGGGCGAAACCTGTCATGCGCTCGCGCTTTCTCGACATCCTGATCTGGCTCAGCGTACTGGCGCTTGTGGCCGGCTTCGGGGTCAGGATGTTGCGAAGCGTGCCCAGCGTCCAGGACGCGCCACGCATCTATCGGAACTGAGCCCTGCCCAGCCCCGCCATGGCCGAGGGCAGGCCAGGCTCTCAGCCCGGCTTCTTCGGATCAGGCTGGCCCCCATGACTGATCGTGCCCCCATGTCTGATCGTGGCGGCGCTGTCATGCTCATCGGCCTCGAACGGAGCATGCGGCCCGGTCTGATGCTGTGACAAGGGGCTCGGGCCCGGCCGTCGCTGTTCCGGCGCGCCCGATTGTCCTGGTCGCTGCGCCGTCCGATAAGGCACCGGCGCGTCGGTGTGCTTCACGGCTGTCATCGTCATCACCTCAGGTTTCGCAGATGCCGGGAGGAGGGCGCTCGGCTGCCTTCTCGGGGCTCTGCCCCGTGGGGGCGCGATCGCGCATCCGCTCGCCGCGAGCGTCCTGGCTCTTGCCCTGCCCGCCCTGTCCGTGGGGGAGGATGGGGGCGGCATCCGTCGTGGGGATCTTCCGTCCGTAACCGTCTCGCATGGTGGCCTCCGTGTTGTCAGGCCCGGCTCCCGCAGGAAACGCCGGGCCCTGAGCGAGGTTCCACGACAATGGCGGTCCGGTCATCATTCAGATGAGCGAATGGCCGGCACCTCCCAGAAGCGCGCGCGCCCTGTCCCTGTCGGCCTGTTTCACCATCAGATGATCGCCGTCGAATGTCGAGACGACAAAGATGCCGACGCCATTGGCCGAGAGCGGCTCTATGACCGACAGGACGATGCCGGTCTGGCCGAATGCGAACGGTCCGATGAATTTGAACGCGATCCAGTCTTCGTCGGTCTGCACCCCATCCGGAATGCGCTCGCGCAAGCAGACGATCGACAGTTCGTCATCTGTCCGGCTGATGCTCACGAAACCCAAGCCGTCTGCCCAGGCGGGAAACGCGCTTGCGTGGTGCAGGCGCGCAATCGCGTAGCTGCCGCCGAGTTCCTTCAGCGAAATTGCTGTCATCGTTCATCTCCAGGGCAATAAAAAACCTGCCGGGCGAGTGCTGGCAGGTCACGGGTCGTTCGAGACTGACGGGGGATTGGTCACAATCGTCGTCGCCGGACAGCCGCGCTACGCCGCGCCAGGGCAGCGCGTCGACGTCGTGCGCGGAGCGTCAGGATCGAGCCGGTCATGGGCCAAAGCTGCCGCTGGCGGCATCATCTGTCAATTCAGCCCATTGGCCTCGTCCCGCCGAAGTCCGCCATGCCGTGGAACAGGCTGGGGAGCGATACGTTGGTGCGGAAGAAAGCGCGCCAGAGCCGATCGGCGTCGGCGGGGGTATCCAGGAGGATGGAATGGGACTTTTTTCCAAGGACATCAAGACGATGGATGATCTCTTTGTCCACACGCTTCAGGATATCTATTACGCGGAAAAGCAGATCCACAAGTCGCTGCCGAAGATGATCGAGAAGGCCACGGACACCCAGCTTAAACAGGGGCTCACCGCCCATCGCGGCGAAACCGAAGGGCATATCAAGCGGCTCGAACAGGTCTTCAAGCAACATGGCGCGGAGGCCAAGGGGGTGGATTGTCCGGCGATCGACGGCATCCTTGAAGAAGCCGACGAGGTCATGGGCGAGGTCGCCGACAAGCAGGTGGTCGATGCCGCGATCATCGCCTGCGCCCAGGCGGTGGAGCATTACGAGATCACGCGCTACGGCACATTGACGGCCTGGGCGAAGCAGCTTGGCCGGAACGATTGCGCCACCCTGCTGCAGCAGAATCTCGACGAGGAATTCGCGGCCGACAAGAAGCTGACCAAACTCGCCGAATCCGGGATCAACCGGAAGGCGGCCTAAGCCGCCGCCCCGCGCCCTGCGCAGCCTTTTGCTCCGAGGGGCTGTGCCAGTCGCCCCGCCGCTCCTGGCCCCGCCGTTTCCATGGGATGCGGCGGGGTTCTTCGTCTGGCGAACGCGACCTGTCCTCCGGGGCAGCTATTTATAAGCGATCGCGGCGCTCGACGGGCCGGCCAGCGCCATGGTCTCGAACCTCCGGAAGCCGACCTCGCGGCACCAACCCTCGAAGTCTGCAGCGGAATAATCGAAGGCATCGCCGAACTCGATCAGCATGTTGAGGGACATCATCAGGCCGAA
Source organism: Bosea sp. BIWAKO-01 (assembly GCF_001748145.1). Taxonomy (NCBI): domain Bacteria; kingdom Pseudomonadati; phylum Pseudomonadota; class Alphaproteobacteria; order Hyphomicrobiales; family Alloboseaceae; genus Allobosea; species Allobosea sp. BIWAKO-01. Next base: position 5,947,523 of record NZ_BCQA01000001.1, on the reverse strand, counting down.
GGCATTCTCGCGCCTGGCATTGTCGATGAGCGACTCGATCACCACGAAGGCGCCGCCCGGCGGCAGGGCGTCATAGGCTTTGCGGATCAGCGCCTTCTTCTTCTCCAGGTTCCAGTCATGCAGGATCATCCCCATGGTGATGACATCCGCCCTGGGCAGTGGATCCGCGAAGAAGTCGCCGCCGACCGCCGCGACCCAGTCGCTCAGGCCCGCCTGCTCGATCCGGCGCAGGGCGATCGGCACGACCTTTGGCAGATCGAAGCTGGTGCAGCGCATATGCGGATGCGCGGCGGCGACCATGCAGGAGAGCTGCCCGGTCGCGCCGCCGACATCGCAGAGGCTGCTGAATCTTGAGAAATCGAAAGCTTCCGCAAACAGTTTGAAATTGCCGGCCGAGATGCCCGACATCGCATTCATGAACTGCTCGAGCCGCGCCGGGTCGGCATAGAGCGTGGCGAAGACCGATTCTCCGGAATGCCTGGTCTCGTTCTGCGGCTTGCCGGTTTTCAGGGCCTCGGTGAGGTCCCCCCAGAAGCGGTAGAGGCGCGCATTCGCCATTTCCAGGATGCCGCCGATATAGGCGGGGCTGTTCCGGTCCAGGAAGAAGGCGCTGTCGGGGGTATTCGCATAGCGCGCCCCGGGGCCGTCACCGTCGCGGTCGAGAAATCGGAGCGCGACCAGCGCATCGGGAAAATCCGGGATGGCGCGCGGACTGAGCTGCAAGGCCGCAGCGATCTCCTCAGCCGTCATCGGCAGCCTGGCGAGCGTCGTGAAAAGCCCCAGCTCGACGGCCGAAAGCAGCGTCTTCGAGGCAAAGAACCCCATCCCGACCTGCATGATATGCGACGGATCAAGCCCGGACATGATGGCCCTCGTGCTCGTCGGTATCGCCTCGGGGAGCCATGGCTCCCGGCGACACCGATCCTAGCACAAGTGGCCGCCAGCCCGCGCTCCCGGCCCGCTCGGCCCGGGATGTGCGGCTGCCAGATGTATATCATTTCCGCATAGAGATGTTCCGTAAAAGAATTTTTCCGTATTTCCTCGCGGTTCTATCCTCTGGCTTCTCCGTCCTGCGGCCCCGGTCCTGGACGGCTCCGGGCGGCGCTCCGCTCCAAGATCAGAAGAGCCAGGGCCAGCACCTGAGGCTGGCGGCTAGGTACCTTTGCGACGACGGCGCGGCGTTCCAGCGGAGCGTTGCCGATTCTGGGAGTGGAACATGAAACAGAGCAGGTTTTTGGTTGGCGCTGCGTTGCAGGCTGCTGCGATGGTGGGTGCCCTTGCAGCGGGTACGACCGCCGGTCAGGCCCAGACGTCGCAGCCGGGTTGGGTCTCGGTTTCGGCCTGCACGCCGGCAGGCCCGCTGATTCCGACCAACACGAACGAGACCTGCGGCTCCGATATCCTGCAGCCGATCCTCGCCGGGCTGGTGGCGAACGACGCCAAGACCGGTGCGATCATCGACGATATCGCCCTGTCGATCACGACCACCGACAACACGACCTGGACGATCAAGCTCCGGCCCGGGCGCAAGTTCCATGATGGCACCGAGGTTCTGGCCAGGAACTTCGTCGATGCCTGGAACTGGGCTGCCTACGGGCCGAACGGTCAGTCGAACAACGACTGGTTCTCGATCATCACAGGCTATGGCGATCTCAATCCGAAGGCGGCCAAGGGTGAGAAGCCCCCGGTTCCCGCGACCAAGGCGATGAGCGGGCTCAAGGTCATCAACGACCATGAATTCCAGGTCGAGCTGAAGCTTCCCGTGCCGGTCTTCAAGTCTCAGCTGAGCTACAAGGCCTTCTACCCAATGCCGGACAGCTTCTTCGCCGATCCTGCGGCGTTCGGCAGGAAACCGATCGGTGCCGGGCCGTTCCAGCTCGTCTCCGGCACGCCCGATACCGGCTACAAGCTCGCGGCCTTCCCCGGCTATGGCGGGCCGGCCAAGCCGTCGATCAAGGGCGTCGATCTCAGGATCTATACGAGCCGGGAGGCGGCCTATAACGATCTCGTCGCCGGCAATCTCGACCTGTTGCGCGACATTCCGGCCTCAAAACTCGTCGCCGATCTCTGGAAGCGCGATCTGCGCGGCCGCGCCGTGATCCAGCCCCGCGCCAACATCCAGGCGCTCGGCATGCCCTATACCGATGCCAACCAGCAAATGCTGAAGCCGGCGATCCGGCAGGCGCTGTCGATGGCGATCGACCGCAAGTCGATCGTCGATATTCTCTTCAACGGCATCGGTCAGCCCGCGACCGGCTGGGTGCCGCCCGGCGTCGAGGGCTACCAGGCTGGCGCCTGCGGCGAGTATTGCAGCTTCAACCCCGAAAAGGCCAAGGACCTGCTGGCCAAGGCGGGCGGCTACAAGGGCGATATCAAGCTCTATTACGCCGGCGACAGCGAGGTGAAATCCGCAATGGATGCGGTCTGCAACAGCATCCAGAACGTGCTTGGCCTCACCTGCGTCACCTCGGCCTTGTCAGACAACGCCACGTTCCGCTCCTATACCCGCTCCGGCAAGGTCGACGGCCCGTTCCCATCGAACTGGACCATGGACTACCCGTCGATCGATAATGCACTCGTGCCGCTCTACTCCAAGGAGGGCACCTCCAACCGCGGCGCCTATGAGAGCGCGGCCTTCGACGCCCTGCTGGACAAGGCTGCGAAGGAAGATTCAGCCACCGCGATCAAGACCTATCAGGAGGCCGAGCGGCTGCTGACGGCCGACATGCCGCGCGTGCCGCTGTGGAACCCCGCCATGACCGTCGGGCATTCCCCGAAGGTGCGCCAGGTCACGCTCTATACGAACGGCCGCATCGACTACTCCGCGCTGGCGCTGAAGGAATGATGCGGGGCACCCGTCACGGCTGGGAAACGCGAGCAACGTCATGACAGGCTATATCCTGCGCCGGCTCCTGCAGTTCATTCCGGTGTTCCTGGGCACGACCTTCATCGTGTTCTTCCTGGCCTGGGGCATGCCGGGATCCGCTGGCGGGCAAATGCGGCGATCGCGAGTGCCCCGAGGCCTTCGTCGTGGCCGCAACCGAGGAGTTCAAGCTCGATCAGCCCCTGATCGTCCGCTACGGCTATTATCTCGCCGATCTCGGACGCGGCTATCTCGGGCACTCCTTCACGGGGCGGGACGTGTCGGAGCAACTGCTCGCGGCCTTTCCCGCCACGATCCGCCTGGCACTGCTGGCCGTGCTGATCGAGGTGCTGCTCGGGGTGACGATCGGCGTCTTCGCGGCGCTGCGGCCAGGCAGGACCTTCGACACCACGACCACGCTGATCGGGCTGGTCATCATCGCCTTCCCGGGCTTCGTCGTCGCCAACCTGGCGCAGCTCGTCTTCGGCGTGCGGCTCGGCTGGTTCCCGGTGACGGTGAGCGATCCCACCAGCCTGTACGAGCTGTTGCTGCCGGCGATCGTCCTGGCGCTGGCGCATCAGGTCACGCTGTCGCGGCTGACGCGGTCGGCGGTGATCGAGAGCATGCAAAGCGACTATGTGCGCACTGCCCGCACCAAGGGCCTCAGCGAAGCGCGTGTCGTCGGCGTGCACGCCCTGCGCAACAGCCTGATCCCGGCCGTGACCTATGTCGGCAAGGACATTGGCGGCCTGATGGCCGGGGCCGTCGTCGTCGAGGGGGTGTTCAACATCAGCGGCGTCGGCGGATTGATCGTCCAGTCGATCCGCAGCCATGACGGCATCACCATCGTCGGCGCCGTCACCGTGATCGTGGTCGCCTATCTCGTCATCAATCTCCTCGTCGACCTCTCCTACGCGCTCCTGGACCCACGGATCCATTATGACTGATCTGCTTCAGGCCACGCCGCTCGCTGGCAAAGACGGCGTGGAGCCGCGTCGGCGCAACCGCTCGCTCACCGGCGAGGCGCTGGCTCTCCTCGGCAAGTCGCCGCTCGTCTGGGTCGCGCTCGTGGTGCTCGCGATCCTCGCCGTGATGGCGCTCGCGCCCGGCCTCTTCACCAATGTCGATCCGCAGCGCTGCATCCTGCTGAATTCGCGCAAGCCGCCGGCCTATGGCAGCTGGTTCGGGTTCGACATCCAGGGCTGCGACGTCTTCGCCCGGACGGTCTATGGCGCCCGCGCCTCGTTGTCGGTGGCGCTCCTCGCGACGCTCGGGAGCACCCTGATCGGCGGAGCCCTGGGGCTCGTGGCCGGCTTCAACGGCGGCGTGATCGATGCGGTGATCTCGCGCGTCACCGATGTCGTGCTCGGCCTGCCCACGCTGCTCGGGGCGATCGTCATCCTCGCCACGCTGGGCAATACGGGTGGCGGTGTGCTGCGCCTGGCGCTGGTGCTCTCGCTGCTGGGCTGGGCCACCGAGGCGCGGCTGATGCGCGCCAGCGTGCTGCAGATCCGGAACGCCGAATATGTCCGCGCCGCGCGCGTTGCCGGGGCGAGCAGCACCTGGATCGCGCTGCGCCATGTGCTGCCGAACGCGGTCGCCCCGCTGCTCGTCCTCGCGACGCTCTCGCTCGGCAGCTATGTCGGGACCGAAGCGACGCTCTCCTATCTCGGGCTCGGCCTGCAGCCGCCGACCATCTCCTGGGGCACCGCGATCAGCGATGCCCAGCCCTATCTCGCCAGCGCGCCGCATATGCTGATGTTCCCGAGCCTGGTGCTGACCGTGACCGTCCTGGCCCTGGTCATGCTCGGCGAAGCCGTCCGCCGCGCCTTCGACCCTCGCTCGCGGTGAAAACCATGCCCGGCAGCACGATGACTGGCTTCAAGACAATCAGTGGCGGGGAGCCGCTTCTCGAGGTGGAGGCGCTCTCGGTGGCGCTCGGGCGCGGGCCGCGCGCGGTCCCGATCGTGGCGGACCTGTCCTTTCAGGTGCGCCCCGGCGAGGTGGTCGCCGTGATCGGTGAATCCGGCGCCGGCAAGAGCATGTCCGCCCTTGCGGTCATGGACATCCTGCCGCCGGCCGCAGGCGTGACCGGCGGAAGCATCCGCTTCATGGGCGAGGACCTTTTGACCATGCCGGCGCAGCGGCGGCGGATGCTCCGGGGTTCCAGAATGGCGATGGTGCATCAGGATGCGCCGACCGCGCTCAATCCGGTCTATTCCATCGGCTGGCAGATCGCCGAGATGTTCCGGGTCCATCGCGGGGCGACCGCGGCTGACGCAAGGCGCGAGGCCATCGCCCTGATGAAGAAGGTCGGCCTGCCGAACGCCGAGGAGCGGGCAGGCGCCTATCCGCATCAATTCTCGGGCGGCATGCGCCAGCGCGCCATGATCGCGATGGCGATCGCGCTCGAGCCTGCCTTCCTGATCGCGGACGAGCCGACCACGGCGCTGGACGTCACGGTCCAGCGCCAGATTCTCGACCTGCTCGTCGGCCTCCAGCAGGAGCGCGGCATGGGGCTGCTGCTGATCACCCATGATTTCGGTGTCGTCGCCGAGGTCGCCGACCGTGTCATCGTGCTCTATGCCGGACGCGCCGTGGAGGCGGGGACGCCGGACGAGATCCTGACCAACCCGGCCCAACCCTATGCCAGGGCCCTGGCGGCATGCGTTCCCCATCTCGACAGCAGCGTGCAGACGCTGCCTTCGATCCCCGGCCTGTCAGCCAGCCTCGCGACCGCCGGACCGGGATGCGGGTTCGCGCCGCGCTGCCCGCTGCGCCGGCAGTCCTGTCTCGAGACACGCCCTGCCTTGCGCGAGATCGCGCCCGGCCGGCGCGTCGCATGCCATTTCAGTGAAGAGGTTCTCGCCGATGCCAGCCGTGCCGTCGCCTAGAGCGGCTGACGCCTCGCCGCCGCTGATCGAGGTCAACGGTCTGGTCTGTCACTACCCGGTTCGCGGCGGCCTGCTGCGGCGGCAGGTCGGGGCGATCCAGGCAGTGTCGGACGTCTCCTTTTCGGTCAGGCGCGGGGAAGCGCTCGGCATCGTCGGCGAGTCCGGCTGCGGAAAATCCTCGCTGCTGAACGCCCTGCTGCGCCTGGTGCCGGCCACGGGCGGATCCTTCCTCTACGAGGGCAGCGACGTCCTGCAGATGGACGCGCGCGCATTGCGGCGCTGGCGCCAGGACGTGCAGCTGGTCTTCCAGAATCCGTTCGCATCGCTCGATCCGCGCATGACGGTGCACAAAATCGTCGAGGAGCCGCTGCGCATCGCCGGGCTCTCTCCGCGCGCCTCTGAACGGCATGAGCGCGTTCTGGCGATGCTCGAGAAGGTGGGGCTCGATCCGCAACATGGCGATCGCTATCCGCACCAACTCTCCGGCGGCCAGCGCCAGCGAGTCGGCATCGCGCGTAGCCTCATCCTGGAGCCAAAAGTCCTGTTTCTCGACGAGCCCGTCTCGGCGCTCGACGTCTCGGTTCAGGCCCAGGTGCTCAATCTGCTCGGCGAATTGCGCCGGGACCTCGGCCTGACCTTCGTCTTCATTGGCCACGATCTCTCGGTGGTTCGCTATGTCAGCGACCGGATCGCTGTCATGTATCTCGGCCGTATCGTCGAGATGGGTCCCCGCGACGCCATCTTTGCGCAGCCGCGCCACCCCTACACGATGGCCCTGATCTCGGCGATCCCGCAGGCCAGGGGGCGCGAGGCCAGCCGGCAGCGCCAGCGCATCACGCTCCAGGGCGACCCGCCCAATCCCGCCGATCCGCCCTCGGGCTGCCATTTCCGGACACGCTGCTGGAAAGCCACGGATCTTTGCGCACGCGTTAGCCCGGAACTCACGGCGGATGGTGCGGCGGGCGCGCATCTCGCGGCCTGCCATCATCCCGAGCCGGCCTCGCCGGACGCCGGGATCGGCCTGCCTCCCGGTCGTTCTCCTGCCGCGCCCGAGCTTCGCGAACACCAGTGAAAGGCGGCCGGCGCGGCCGCCCCGGCGATAGCCGAAGCCCATCACGGCAGATGGAATCGGGGCGGGGGGCAGACGGCCCCGTCGACCGTGATCACCACAATCGATCGTCAGAACCGTTGGATGCCATGACCGCCTTCGCAGCCTTCCTGAACAACCGCCTCGTCGAGCCCGGCCCGCTTGAACGACTGATCGCAGCTGAGGAGGCCCGGGCCGATCTGGCGACGCTGCAGGAGATCATTCGCACCCGCCATTCCTATGTGGCGGCAGTCGGCTATCCCTACGAGCGGGCGATCCAGGCTATGGCTGAGCGGCTTCCGGAACGGGTTTCTGTCCGCAATCTCACGCTTCAGGTCCAGAAGCTCGTCCAGCATCTCGGCGATTCACACGCCCAGGTCGTCGACTGGATGCAGGTTCTGCCGGACGGCCATAGCCCGGTCGCGATCGGCGTCGAACACAATCTGGCCTTTGCCTTTGATCCGGACACGCGGCGCCTGCTCGATGGCGCGCATCCGTTCGTCCGCTCGATCGACGGCCTGCCGTTCCTGCAATGGCTGGAGAAAGCCGGCGACATCACGAGCGGCCCCTATGCCTCGCGCTCGCAGCGCCTCACCCGTGCTCTGCGGCTGCTCCGCCATGTGAGCTACATGCGCCGGGAGCTCGGGCTGCGCGATGATCCGAATATCGCATTCGAGCTCTGCGACGCCGGCAATCAGTCGGTCAGGACGGTCCTGGTACCGGTCGCGGCGGCGCCGATGGCGCCCGGGCCCTTGCTGCCGCTGCCGACCGAAAGCGGCATCCGGCCGGGGAATATCGGCTATCTCCGCATCCATTCCCAGAATGACAGCGCGCTGGCTGCACGCATCGACGAGCTGATGGCGCCGCTGCGCGATACGGATGCCCTGATCATCGATGCGCGCCAATGTGGCGGCGGTACGCGGGAGTGCCTGTCGGCGCTCTTTCCCTATTTCATGACGCCGGAGGACGGCCCCTATATCCATAATGTCGCAAGGCTGCGGGCTCCGGTGGAGACCCCGCTGGAAAGCCTCGTCGATCTTCTCAAGGTCGATGACAAGGCGATGTCCTATCGGGCCGACCCCGATCTCCCTGCCGATGACAGGATCGCGCTCGAGGCACTTCTTGCCGGGTTCGAGCCGCAATGGCAGGTGCCGGATGGTGACTTCACCGACTGGTATTTCGGGGTGCTGCGCGCGGTTGCCGGCAAGCCGCACTATGACCGGCCGGTCTATGTCCTGATGGACTGGGGCGTAGGCAGCGCCGGCGACATCTTCGTGTCGACCTTCAAGGGCTGGCGGAACGTCACGCTGGTCGGCTCGGCCAGCAACGGGCGCAGCGGCAACAGCATCCCGTTCCTGCTGCCGCAGAGCCGCATCAGGGTGCGGCTCTCGACGATGGCCTCCTTCCAGAAGAGCGGGGAGATGTATGACGGTTTCGGCATCGCCCCCGATATCGCCATGGAAGCCCGGATGTCGGATTGGCTCGGTAAAACCGACACGATCCTCGACCGGGTCCTGGCCATGGCGCGCAAGGGCAGGCCGCAGGCGTTATGACGGCCGGCATCGCGCGATGCGTCTTCCCCGGGATGCCTATGACACGAGCATCTCGGAAAAGGCCTTGGTCAGCATGGACGGCGCCATGGTGATCGATTGCGCCAGCAACACCTCGACCGGGATCGGCGGGTTCAGGTCCTTGATCGCGAACTGTCCCGAGAAAGTATTGGCGATGAACGGATTGACGACGCCGATCCCGACGCCGGCCGCGACCAGCGCGCAAATGGTGATCGATGAATTGGTCTCAACCGCGACATCCTCGGGATAGCCGTTCTCGCCCAGCAATTCCCGCATCCGGATGACGATGTTGTCGGAGTCGTTGAGCAGGATCAGCCTGAAGCGCTGGAGCGTGTCGAGATCGACAGAGGGCAGGCGGGCGAGTTCATGGTCGTGGGGCACGATGCAGACGGCCTTGGCCCGGGCAATCGTCGAGCATTGAAACAACGCCGTATCCATCGCCCCGGTGGTGAGGGCGAGGTCGATCAGCTCCTGGCGCAGATGGTCTTCGAGCTGGGGCGTCGCCTCGGTCTGCAGGCTGATGAAGGTGCCGGGGAAGCGCTGCATGAAGCGCTCGATCACCTTCGGCAGCAGCCCGGTGGCGAGCGTCGGCGTGCTGCCGATACGCAGCACGCCTGCACCCGATTTCCTGAGGATGCCGACCACGGTTTCGATCTTCGCGAGCCCTTCGAAATGCTTGCGGACCGACTGGTAGAGATGGCGCCCTTCGCGCGTCGGGCGCAGCCGCCCGTGATGGAGCTCGAAGAGCTGCACGCCAGTGGCCTGCTGCAGGTCGGCGAGCTTGCGGCTGATCGAGGGCTGGGTGGTGTTGAGCGCGATCGCGGCCTTGGTCGTCGTGCCGGTTTCCATGACCGTCTTGAAGACCTGAATCTGTTGGAAGTTCAGTGGCCTGCCCATAAAACCTCGTCCTCCCCAGCATCTGAATCAGTGTATATCATTTCTGTATAAAGACGTTTCAAAAAAGAATTTTTCGTATTCCCCCGAAACCATATTCTCGGCGCCTGTTCGCTTCGCCGGCTCGGCGGAAACAACCGCTACGGGCGGCGCTCCGCCCGGACCTCTCGAGAGCACAAGTGACGCCGATGCATAGTCTGGTTCAACCGATCCCGCGAACCTGTCCGATCTCGCGGATCGGCAACGGCGCCGGCCATCACTTCTTCGGCTATTACGACAAGACCAATTGGGGCGCAGGGAACCGCATCCTGCTCGGGCACCGCGTCGCTGCGCGCGATTTCGAGCTCGCGCCCGACAGCGTCGCCGAGATCGGCTATTTCGACCTGGCAGGCAGCGGCGAGTTCCATGTCTGCGGCCGCACGACAGCCTGGAACTGGCAGATGGGCAGCCAGCTGCAATGGCTCGACGCGGCACGCAGCGAGAGGCTGATCTATAATATCCGCACCGATGGAAGCACTGGCCTCTATCCCGGCTTCGGTTCCGTCATCTTCGACCGCGCCAGCGGCTGCTCGCGCCAGTTGGACACGCCGATCTATGTCGCGGCCCCGAATGGTCGCTACGCGCTGACCGTCGACTATGAACGGCTCTACGTCACCCACAAGACGATCGGCTATGCCGGCCTCGCCGGGCGCCGCGCCGACCTGCAGCCTTGCCCGGGGGATGACGGCATCCACCGTCTCGATCTCGAGACCGGGGAAACCAGGCTGCTCGTCAGCTATGCCGATCTGAAGGCGCTGGATCACCGCCCGTCGATGGCCAAGGCGATCCACTGGGTCAGCCATATCGAGATCAACCCGTCCTCCAACCGCATCCTCTTCCTGCATCGCTGGACCGAGCGCGTCGAGGACGAGACCTGTTTCCTGCATCGGCTGATCACCATGGATCCCGATGGCGGCTCGATCAGGCTGCTGGAGTGCTCGGACCATCCGCTGCCGCAGCTGCAGGACGACTTCGACCCGACCGCGGTCGGCACCTTCGACTACGAGAAGTCCGAATATCAGATCTCCCATCCGCTCTGGCGCGATGATGATCACATCATCGTCTGGGGGCCGCATGCAGGCGCGATCCACTACCATCTCTACGAGGATGCCGAGCCTGCCCTTGTCTCCATCGTCGGCAAGGGCGTGCTGACCGAAAATGGGCACATGACCTATTCGCCGGTCGATCAGCGCTGGCTGCTGACCGACACCTATCCCGACCCTGTCAGCAATGAGCGGATCCTGATCCTCTACGACGTCGCCAACGACATCCGCTACGATATCGGCACCCTTTATGCCGACCCGAAGCTGACGAAGGAGAACCGCTGCGACCTGCATCCGCGCTGGAGCCAGGACGGCCGCACCGTCTGCATCGATTCGATGCACGAGCATGAGCGGCAGATCTATGCGATCGACGTCTCGTCGATCGTCGGGGCGTGACCTGAAGGCTGCTTCGCCAGGACGGCGGCTCCTCCCTGTCGCGACGCCGATCCCGGCGCAGTTGCCGTCCAATCCCGCCGCGGGCGGCGGGCCTTCATCGAGATGAGGGCCTGCCATGAGCAGGTTCGACCAAACCTGGCGCGTTCTTGCGGCCGGCGGGCTGTATTGTTGACGCAACGTGAGGAAAAAAGCCCGCGGCTCGCCCTTGGCCGATATTGCAACCCAGGGGCGCATCTGCAGGAATGAACTGCAGCTTGCGATCCAGCATCCAGGCCACGGCGTTCTGCGGGCAGGAAATGGGGGGCATTGTGACGTTGGCTAAGTTGCGAGCGCTTTTCATAGTTCATGAGAGCAGATTTAGAGCGCTTGCCATAGCTCATGAGAAGAGCTTCAGGATGCTGTTTGGTCAAACCTTTATGATGGTCTTGACCTTGCTCTATCTCATTATGTTCGACGTAGAGTCTTGGGGGGAGACTTTGCAGTTTATGACTTTTATCGGTGTGAGCGCGGGTGTGGGGTCGTTCCTGGCGGATAAGGTCGTCTCCTGATCGATGCAGAGACTGCTCGCCCTTGGCGGGCGGCGCCTGTCTGTGCTGTGAAGGTCCAAGAGGGGCCGCCCAGGGGCCCTTGGGGCGTGCCCCGGTTCTGACCCGGCTGCTCTGAATCCCGCCGCCAGCCGTCTGGCTGTCACTCTAGTATTCGCGGAATGTCCTGGCATTCGGGGGAGGGGGCGGCAAGAAATCGACCTGCGATTGCATTCTGGCGCTGCGTCCCAGGTGTGGCGCTTAAGCAACTGGCGCCGAATACTTGCGCCTCTGCAAGCCGAATTCGTGCGTTTCTGCTTGTCCTTTGCCGGCAACGGCGCCAGCCTCCGCCCCGTCGTTTGAGTGTGCGTGAGGGAGTTGCCCATGAATGCGCAATCAAGATCCGACCTGACGATGACGCGTTGTCACTGGGTTCTGTTCCGGACAGCGATCGTCGTGATCCTCGCAGCAGCCGTGTTGGCGCCGCTGACCCGGTGACAGGACAGCGCCGGCACGCTGCTGGATAAGATGCCCCGATCCGGTCGGCATATCTGGATCGGGGTCATGATCGCGAACATTCTCGTGGTCTACGCGTTCGCGCATCCGTTCCGGATCATGTTGCTCCGCGCGCTGGGCTATTGAGCGGCGCAACGCGGCATGCGGCGGCAGGCTTGCGCGGGCTCCGCCGGCCTTCCGCGCCGCGCGCAGAGGCTACGCGAACGAGGCGAGCTGGATCACGCTTCGGCGGCTCTCAGTGCGAGCGGGTTTCCTGACCCGGCGAGGGGATCGGCCGCCAGTGCGACGGCGCACGGGTCAGGCGGCACGAGCTTGCCGCCAAGGTGTTCATGGAAGGCGTGGGCGAGGCTCGCCTCGCGAAAACAGATCCGTATGGCGCCCTCGTCCCGCTTCACCGAGACGACGCGGTACATGATCTTCCAGCGCTCGAGCCAGGAGTCCATCTCCTCGAGCCTACAGAGGAAATCGTCGCCCTCGGCAACGAGCAGGACCTGATGTCGCCAGGGCCTTGTGGGCGTTTCGTCCCCCGCAATCATCGCGTCACCTGCACACGGGTCGTGACTGCGCCATCGCCGCCGTTCGTCCCGTTCAATGGTCGATCCTACATCCGCCTCGCTGACATTTCGCTGACAGGTCGTGTCAGCTTCGCGCGCAGGAGTTCCTGATAGATCGCGCCACTTCCAAGGGGGCGAACTTCGTCCGCTTGATCGTGACGAGACCGGGGACGAGCTCGACCGGACGCGGGGCTCAACGCCCGCCCGCCAAGCAATCCATGGGCTCCTGGGGGGGCATTTTCACCAGTTCGGGTTCGGAGACAGCCGGATTGACGCGGAACGAGGCGCCCTCCCAGGGCGCTCCTTGGTTTTCAACAATGTCCCTCCCAGCCAAAGACCCGGTCGCGAACATCGTGATCAAGGAAACTTGATATTAATCGTATATGGTGATAATACCACCATATGAAATCATATCAATGCCGAATGGCCCGTGCGGCCCTGAACTGGAGCATGCCCGAGCTGGCGCAGAAGGCAGGCGTCGGCGTCAATACCGTCAACCGCTTCGAGGCCGGCCAGGATGCAAGGATGAGCAGCGTCGAGAAGATGCAGGCCGCCTTGTCCGAAGCCGGCATCATCTTCATCGCCGAGAATGGCGAGGGGGCGGGCGTGCGGCTGCGGAAAGGCTTTGTGCCCACAATTGTCCCGACAGCGTCACATGCCTCGCTCAAGGTCAGCGCCAGCACGGTGCGAGCCCGCGCCGCTCGCGCGGCGGACCACGCCATGAGCGAGATGGACGCAAGCACGGCAGAGAAGACGGAACGCCGCGAGCGATTGACCAACGAGCCTGACGTCGTCAGGAAAGCCCGCAGCAAGAGCAGGGACGCATCATGAGTATCGACAGACCGCGCCGGCCGACCAGCGCCCGCGACCAGGCGGAAGCCCTGTTCAAGCCGGCCGCACCGAAGGCGCCGCCGGTGATCCAGAAGCGGCCCGCGCTTCCCGGCGCCAAGGAGATGGTGACGCTGCGGATCGATCGCGATGTGCTCGATCATTTCCAGGGCGGCGGACCGGGTTGGCAGGACCGCGTCAATGACGCGCTGCGCCAGGCCGCGGGCCTCGTCGGCGATGACACGCTGAAGACCGAGGATCTCAACTCGTCGAATGACGGCTGAGACGAGCGGCGACGAGCCACGCCGCGAGAGCATGCTGCGAAAGCGCGGCAACGGTCTTTCGCGCTGAGCATGCTCTGAAATATTGGATTCTATCGCATTTTCTGCATTTAGACGATTTCGTCCAAATCCGGCGTGATCTAGGTCTTGTTCTTGAGACCGTGCAGGCGGATGATTTCGGCGCGAAGCTTGGCCACCGCCGCTTCGCCGCGGACGCCCTTGATGCCGCGCTCTTCGCGATCGGTTGAGCCGGGAACGCCATCGAGGAAGGTGTTGCGCTTCGCGGTCGGCATCGCCAGCAGATAGGCGATCTCGCATTCGTGCCGCCACTCTTCCGACGAGGTCGAGACTTCGCGCCCGGCGAGATGGGACCAGGCGAGGGAAGGGGCAGGGGCAGACAAGGCGAATCTCCTGAGGCGATGAGGCTCAGCCTTAGCCATTCCGGCGGGGCCGTGACGAGCCCGATCGTCCGGGCATCCTCACATGTTTCTGTCGAGCTGCGGGTTCAGCGGCCGCATCCGCGTTCGGTTCGCGATCGCGATGGAAACCTGGAATCCCGAGCCCGACCTCCGGTAATGACGACTGGCGCTGCGCCTGTTTCCTGATCGCGCGCCGCTCGCGATTGCGCCGCCTCGCGCCGGTGCCTTGCCAGCCACCGAGCATGTCGAAGACCTCCTGACCGTCCCATGGTGCGTCCTCGTGCGAGCGCCGCTTCGCCAGCGTGACCAAGGCCCATGCCTTGCGGAGAGCCTGGCCCAGATAGGAAGGCTGCGTCGGCACGGGGGGCTCCCCAGGCGCTCCACGATCTTGCGGCTTCTGCATGAAATCGTCGCGCCCCACCCGGTACTTGTCGCTCGCGCCTTCTTGCCGAAGGCTGGTCTTGCTTGTCTTCGGGCAGATCGACCCGGCCTCTGGGGTCAGCCGGGAGGCTTCGGATCCGATCCGCAACGCTCGATCCCCGATATCGACCGCGCTGTCACGGCCCCGAACCGGGAGGAGCCACGCATTGGGACGTCGGGTCATCAAGATGAGATCGGCAGGCAAGGCGCGGGCAGCGCCGCTTCGGTAGAGCTTGAGGGCAGTCCAGTGCCGAGAGGCTCGGAAGGGGCGCCGACGATGAGAATGCAGGCCCGGAAACGCCGGTTCAGACGCGCGATGAGCGCCCTCGTCCTGCCCCTGCCCAGTCTCCGGTGCGAGCCGTGGCGAGCCAGGCTTCGGCTGTCGAACCCTCGGTTCCCACTTCGTCCTCCGCCCAGCCCAGATAGGCCAGGCTGCCATGCGCGTGCAGGGTCGAGGCCTGTGCCGCGCTTGGGCTCATGCCATAGCGCTTCCGGAACGCACGGCTGAAATGGGCCTCGCTGCGAAATCCGTGCTGATGCGCGACGGCCGAGATTTTCAGCTTTCCCGCAGACCTGATCATCACCTGCAGGCTGGCGCTCAGCCTGATGCCGAGCAGCCAGCGCCGCACGCCGCCATGAGCCTCAAAGGCACGGAACAGTTTCGAGCGCGATACGCCCAGCGCGGCCATCAGGTCGTCGGGGCCGAAATCCGGGTCGGACAGCCTGCCTCGGGCGAGCCGATGGGCGCGATCGAAGAGGGGGACATCCTCGCGCTCCCGCCTCGGCGCCCCGGTGGGAAGGGCGGCTGCGGCAAAGCGCAGGATGCCGTCGACGGCCGATTGTGCCTGGTCGACGCTGAGCCCGTCGATATGCTCCACCAGCGACCGGATCAGGGTGCCGAGAAGCTTACCCGCGCTGCTATGGGCCGAGAGCGCCATGCCATGCACATCGCCCTGAAGTCCGGCCGGCGCGCTGGCTCTGTCGAAGGTGAGCGTGATCCCCTCATAGCCCGGCGTACGGGATTCATAGGGCAGCGAATAGTCGACGGCGACGACGTCGCCCGGGCCATGGCTGCGCTTGCGTCCGTCATAATCGGCGACTGCGCTTCCGCTTGTCAGCACATAGAGCGACATCTGGGAGATCGGCCGGTCGTCGATGACGCGCTGGGTCCGGGACATCGACATGGCCGATCCGCCATTGACCTGCACGAAGGCCTCGGGGAGCTGCCAGGAGCGGCCGTGAAAATCGAACAGGGCCGGGTCTGCATCGGCCGGTATGGCGCAGTCGACCAGGCGCGACAGCGCCGTCTTCCAGGCGGCGAAACACTCCATGCCTGGGGGGAACGGCCAGACGATGCTGCGCGAGGCGCATGTTGGCGAATGGGTCTCGGGCCTGGGCAGGGGCGCCGGCCAGGGCCATCCCCCGAGAGGGCGGCCGATCCCGCCGCCCTGCGCAATGCGGGGAGAGAACGGTGAGGGAACGATCTGCGCGGCGCTGGGCCGATTTGCAATATTCATGTTTCCCCCGCGAATCCCATTGCCCATCACTGGGAATGAGGCGACTTGGGAGAAATCCTAGTCCAGGTAGCGTATTCGCTGGCGTTAATCCGGCGTTACACGGTCGTTAATCTTGCGCGCCGGGCTTTCAGGACGTGCGGATGTGGCTTTGGAGCGACTGGTATCGCCGGACCGTCGCAGCAGGCGCGATGTCGGTGGACGTACCGAGCAGCCCTGCCGCATGGGACGGGGCAGGGCACCGCCGGGGGGCTGCTGCTGATCATCCCGCCATCAGCATCTCGGGCTTGATCGGCAGCTTGCGGAGCCGGATGCCGGTGGCCGCATGGACTGCATTGAGCACGGCGGGCGCGAGCGCCGAGGTGCCGGGTTCGCCAAGGCCGCCAGGGGCCTCGCTACTCCCAACGATCTCGATCTCGATCGTCGGGGCCGCATCGATGCGCAGCATCTGGTAGCTGTCGAAATTGCTCTGCTCCACCCTGCCATTCCTAAGGGTGATCTCGCCGTACAGGGCCGCGGTGATGCCGAAGACGACGCCGCTCTCGATCTGCGCCGCGATGGTGTTGGGATTGACTGCGACCCCGCAATCGACGACCGCGACGACGCGGTCGACATGGACATCGCCGCTCTTCGAGACCGTCACCTCGGCGACCTCGGCGAGATAGCTGCCGAAGGATTGCGACAAGGCGATGCCGCGCCCCTGGCGTGGCCCCAGCGGTTTGGCCCATCCTGCCTTCTGCGCGGCACGTTCCAGCACATGGAGCGCACGCGGATTTCCAGCCAGAAGGGCGCGTCGATACTCGACCGGGTCCTTCTTCGCGGCCGCGGCGAGTTCGTCGATGAAGCTCTCGACCACATAGACATTATGGGTCGGACCGACGCCGCGCCAGAACGCGGTCGGAATACCCGGAGGTTCGACCCGGACATAATCGACATGCATGTTTGCAATGGCGTAGGGGATTTCCGCTGCTCCTTCGACCGCGTCGGGATCGACGCCGTCCTTGACGGCCGACGGGAAGTAGCGGGCCATGATCGACGAGCCGGCGATGCGGTGGTTCCAGGCGACCGGCATGCCCTGGGCATCGAGCCCGGCGCTCATGCGGTCATAGTAATACGGCCGGTACATGTCGTGCTGGATGTCCTCTTCCCGGCTCCAGACAACCTTGACCGGGCCCTTGGATTGCTTGGCGATGAGCGCCGCCTGGGCGATGAAATCGACTTCGAGCCGGCGCCCGAAACCGCCGCCGAGCAGGTGGTTGTGAACCCGCACCTGCTCCGGCTTCAGCCCGAGATGTTTCGAGACGACGAGCTGGGCGATATCGGGTACCTGCGAACCGACCCAGATATCGCAGCCGTCGCTCGTGACCTCGGCGGTGCAGTTGATCGGCTCCATCGTGGCGTGGGCCAGGAACGGGGCCTCGTAGATCGCCGCAACCCTGGTCGCGGCCTTGGCGAGGGCGGCGATCGCGTCACCTTCATTTGTGGCAACGGCGCCGGGTCTTTCCGAAGCCGTTGCCAGGGCGGCCACGATGTCGGCCATGGAGGTGGCCGCATGCGGTCCATCCTCGAACCTGACGGCGCAGGCCTCGAGGCCCTGCTTCGCCGCCCAATAGTGATCGGCGATGACGGCGATGGCGTTGTCGAGCTTCGCGACCTGATGGACGCCCGGAACCTTGAGCGCCGCCGCCTCATCGAAGGATGCGACCGTGCCGCCGAACACAGGAGACGCGGCGACGGTGGCGATCTTCATGCCAGGCAGCCTGACGTCGATGCCGTAGATCGCCGTGCCGTTGACCTTGGCCGAAGCATCGAGCCGCTTGGCCGGCGTGCCGATGATCCGGAAGCTGCCGGGATCCTTGAGCGTGACATCGCTCGGGACAGTAAGCTTGGCCGCGGCGTCCACGAGCTCGCCATAGCCGATCCGGCGGCTGCTTGCAGCGTGGACGACATAGCCCGGCTGCGTCGTCAGACTGCCAGCATCCGCGTTCAGCCTGGCCGCGGCTGCGGCAATCAGCATCTTTCGCGCGGCGGCACCGGCGTGGCGCAGCGGCAGATAGAATGCGCGGATCGAAGTCGAGCCGCCCGTCATCTGCACGCCGGAGATCAGGGGATTGCCGTAGAGCTTTGCATTCGCAGGGGCAGGTTCGACCACGACATGGCTCATGTCGACGTCGAGTTCCTCGGCGACCAGCATCGGCAGCGACGTGTAGGTGCCCTGACCCATCTCGATCATCGGGGAGATGACGGTCACCTTTCCCATGCGGTCGATGCGGATGAAGGCTCCGGGCGCAAAGGGTTTCGCTTGCGCGAGCTCGGCTGGCTGGGCACCCACCTGCAAGGGCCAGCCGATCATCAAGCCACCGCCGACGGCAGCGCTGGCATGGAGGAACGACCGACGCGAAACGACGTGATCCCCGAGATTTTCTGCATGTGCCATGGCTCTGGCCCTCACCGCGCGCCAGCGATGGCCGCGGCCTGCTTGATGGCTTCGCGAATGCGCAAATAGGTGCCACAGCGACAGATATTGCCGGACATGGCGGCGTCGATATCGGCGTCGGTGGGCTTTGGGTTGCCGGCGAGGAGCGCGCTCGCCGACATGATCTGCCCGGATTGGCAGTAGCCGCATTGCACGACTTCCAGGTTCAACCAGGCTGCCTGGATCGCCTTGCCGGCTGGTGTCGCGCCGATCGCTTCGATCGTCGTAACGGACATTCCCGCGGCATCGCTGATCGCCGTGATACAGGAGCGGGTCGGCTCGCCGTCGATATGAACGGTACAGGCGCCGCATTGGGCGATACCGCACCCGAATTTGGTTCCGGTCATGCCGAGAATATCCCGGATCACCCAGAGCAGCGGCATGTCGTCGGGAGCGTCAACCGAGAGGGAGTGGCCGTTTATGGTGAGATCATGCATCGCGCATCCTCCTCGGCCTGCCCTGGTCGTGCTGATGAAGCTGTCTATCCGGCACCATGCCCATTCCGTGGGCTCGGAAGTCTGCGGCCGGAAACCCCCGATGGAGCCATCGGCACGCCAGGCGATCTCCCGAGCGCGTTGGCAAATCGTTGGCTGATCAGAGGCGCAGGACGGAGCATGAGATTCGCCGATCAGGCGTCATCGCAGGACGGACTGCGCCCCCAAAACATGGCGGGAGTATGGAAGGGGAACGGGAAGGGGAAGGGGAAGGGGAAGGGGAAGGGGAAGGGTGGGCGGCGGCATCGGGACTGCGCCCCTGCGATCAGGTCCCGGTGCGGCGCCGCTCCTGGACCGGGCTGGCCTCCGCTCCCGTCCCCTGGCCGGCCTTCGACGCTGCGCGCTTGCGTTCCGCTCCCGGGCGCAACGGAACCAGCGCCACGCCCCAACAGTTACGCTTCGACACGCAACGGAGGAGTGAGCCCCATGAGACCCGTCGACGTGATCGCAAAATACGCCGGCGTCGAGATCGGCGTGCTGCTCCGTGCGCGTGACAAACATGCGGGCGAAGCCGAGACTGTCTACTGGATGGAGTATCCATCGATCGAACACGCCCTGGAGGCCGTCGCGGAGGACCTGTTCGAGGGGCGGGTGGAACAGATCACGGCAGATGGCGAGCCGCTGACCCAGGACGAAGTGAGTACGTTGACGCATTAGCGCGGCGCCGGGCGAGCCCGTCGGCACTGACCGAACCAGGCGGGGATCACCGGCATGGCAGCACATACCGGCTCGCACAAGGTGATCTACGCCGCCCTCGCTGGAAATCTGCTGATCGCCGTGACGAAGTTCGGGGCGGCCGCCTTTACCGGCAGCTCGGCGATGCTGTCCGAGGGCATCCATTCGCTGGTCGACACCGGCAATGGCCTGCTCCTGCTCTATGGCCTGAGGCGCGCGGCGCGCCCGCCTGACGCCTTGCATCAGCTCGGCCACGGTCGCGAACTCTATTTCTGGAGCTTCATCGTAGCCCTGATGGTCTTTGCCGTCGGGGCCGGCGTGTCGTTCTATGAGGGTGTCATCCATATCCTCGACCCCCGCCGCGCGACGAACCTGCTGGTGAACTACGTCGTGCTCGGGCTGTCGCTCGTCTTCGAAGGCTATTCCTGGCGCGTCGCTCTCAAGCAGTTCCAACGGACAAAGGGCAAGCTCGGCTACCTCGACGCGGTCCGGCAGAGCAAGGACCCGACCGTCTTCTCCGTTCTCTTCGAGGATTCCGCGGCCTTGATCGGCCTTGCCATCGCATTCGTCGGCATCACGGCGGCCGCATGGTTCGATCAGCCGATCCTGGATGGCGTCGCCTCGCTCGGCGTCGCGGCCGTTCTGGGAACCACCGCCATCTTTCTCGCCCGCGAGAGCAAGGCGCTGCTGCTCGGGGAGGCCGCGACCCCGGAGGTTCAGCGCGCCATCCTGGAGATCGTCCGCGCCGACGAAGAGGTCAGGACGGTCAATGGCATGACGACGGTCCATCTCGGTCCCAACGAGATCGTCGTCGCCCTGAGCCTCGAGTTCGAGGATGACCTGACCACGAGCGGGATCGAGGCCAGCGTCGAACGGATCGAAAGGCGGATCCGTGCGACCGAACCCGCCGTGACCTCCGTCTTCATCAAGCCCAGGGCCGCAGTCAGGCGGGCCTGAGGCCTCGCCAACGCTCTGAAAGGACATCCTTGGCGACGGGGGCTGGAGATCTCGGCTCGTTTGGGGCTGAACGGAGCGCTCCCGGCCGCTTTCACGTGCTGGCGTTCTGTCTTCTTGGCACTGCGGACACGGGTGCGGAAACCCTGGCCGTATTGGCTGTCTGGTGCTGCTCCGGCGCCCGACGCGTATAGTGCAGCGCAGCCGTTCTGAGCCGTCGCAATTCTATCGTTCGGATCGGGCTTGGCGGCTTGCTTTCGAGCTGTCCGATCCGTTCGCAAACCAAGCGGAACTCCCGATCTGTCCGGATGACAAGCAAGATGGGAAACTCGGGCATAGGCGAGGCCTCCAGCGTGGCTGTATCCCCAATCCATTGGAGTGTGCAGCGCTCGATCGGTTCCTGGCAAGCCTTCAAAATTGCGTCCCGGCATAGCACCGGATGCGGTTCGGCTGACAGAGCGCTGCGCCATTTTTCCGTTCCCCCGAGGCTACGATGCCCGGCCCCGATCCGCCCGCGAATGGACCCGGCGCCTGACCTTGGGGAACATCGGAGACGGCAGGGAACATGCGAGCCGCCCGATCGTTGAGTTCAGGGAGTGGCGTTGCGGTGTCGAAGATGGGTGTTCTGCCGAAAGCGTATCATCCGAGATGGCGGGCCAGCTGGTCCTTTGGTCGCAAGGCGATCCTGCCGGCACGCCCGCGCTCGATCGCAGCCATGCCGACCGAACTCTACCGCGAGCCCTGCGAGGACGGTGACGGCAACCGGTATACCGTGATTGTCTGGCGTCTTTACCCCGGCCTGAGCAGCACCTCGTATACGCTCGATACTGGCGCCCTGGTGACCTATGTCGACGAGCGCAGCTTCGAGATCGACCGGACAGGCGTGATCATCACACGGCTGGATTGTCTGTAGGCTCAGGGGCCTTCAGCGCGCCTGCGACGTCGCGAAAGCGGAAAAGCCGACCAGAAAGGCGCGCAAGCGATCCCGGGTAGCAAGATCGTTCAGTTCGCCCGCTTCATCGAACACAGTCTGCGCGCGCGAGACCAGCATGCGTCCCTCGAACCAGGGACGGGTGCCGAGCGTCCGCAACACCGGCAGCCAGGCCTCCTGTGCCAGCACGGTGCCGAAGCCGCCCATGGAGGCGCCAAGAGTGGCGATGGGGCGGCCACCGAAGAGCGGGCCGATATCGCTCGCCGGGCGGGACAGCCAGTCGATCGCGTTCTTCATCACGCCGGGGATCGAATTGTTATATTCCGGCGTGAACAGGATCAGCCCGTCAGCCTCAGCAAGTTGCCGCTTCAGGACCTGAACTGCAGGCGGAATGCCGGTCTCGGCCTCGTCATCGGCATTGTAGAGCGGGATACCGGCAATGCTGCCTTCGACCAGTTCCGCCCCGTCAGGCATCGACGCCTGGGCCGCCCGCAGCAGGGCGCTGTTGTAGGAGCCGCGTCGCAGGCTGCCGGAAATCCCGAGAATGCTGACCATTGCCTGTTTCCCTTGGCACGTGCTGCGGCGGATGTCGGGGCGGAATACCGGTTGCCGGCACCGCCGGCTAGCCACGCCGCTTCAAGGGCCACCAGCTAGATGTGGAACGCTCCTGGCAGGTCGATCGTCGCATGGGGTGCGATCGGGCCGTTCGCCCCGGCCTATGCGCCAGCCATTCGGGATCGGGGTCTGGGGAGGATGCCGATGGCGGCCCGATGACGGGCAGTACCAGCCGAGCGGCGCGTCACACCCGCCAGCGATGATATTGATCATAAGGGGAAACGGCCGTCGAGCAAGGAGCCCTGAAGCAGGGCCGGCTCGCACGATCGGATATATCGACCACGCTGGCGCGGCGTGTAGATCTCGGCCCCGCTCAACCAATGCGAGACGAACCATGCAGCTGCAGCCGACGACTCCGATCACGCCCCGTGGAATCGAACTCAACCTGGCTGCTGCCCGTCCCTTCGAGGCCATGCAGGAAGCCCGGAGCTTGCTGAGAACGGCCCGGCTCGTAGCCCTGGCAACGCTCGATCCGCAAAGCGGCTATCCCTATACGATGGCGACCAACCTGGCGGTCGAGCCGGATGGCACTCCGTTCTTCTTCGTCGCAAGGCTCGCCGTTCACGCTCGGAATATCGAAGCCGACAACCGTGTCTCGCTCGGGCTCGCCGAGGCCGGCGCTCCGGATGCGCTCACGCGCCCACGCCTGACGCTGGTCGGCCGCGCGCATCTGATCCCGGCTGCCGAGGAGGCTGACGCGAAGGAGCGATATGCCCGTCGCTACCCCAAAGCGAAGCTCTATCTCGATTTGCCCGATGCCTGCCTCTATCGCGTCGAGGTCGAGGCCCTGCAGATCAATGGCGGCCCGGCGCAGAATGCCAATGAAGTGACGGCAGCCGCCTTGAAGACGGAGCTTTCAGGGGCGGAAGCATTGATGTCTGGCGCAAGCGGCGAGATCGATCGCCTGAACCGCTCGGCCGCCGAACTCTCGGCTCTGGCCGCGCTGGCAGGAAACGGCCCGGGCCACTGGCGCGTCAGCGGCCTCGATCCGGACGGGATCGAACTGTCGACCAGCAGGGAGACCATTCGGCATTGGTTCGGCCGCAGGGTCACAAATCTCGAACCGCTGGCCGGGCAACTCAAGCGCTGAACCCCATTCCGGGTGCTGTGGGAAGGGGCCTCCAGGCGCGCAAGCGGCAGGACCGCCCCGTCTGCTCCCGCAGTCCCGAGGCGGCCCGCTCTCTTACGTCGAGTGATCAGTTGATCGTCACGCCGCTGAGGGCGGCGTGACGCCTGCGCTCAGCGGAAGGGCGGGCTGTATTGCAGGCCGCCATTGGTCCAGAGTGCGTTCGGCCCGCGCTGCAGCTTCATCGGCGAGTTCAGGCCGAGATGGCGCTCGAAGCTCTCGCCGTAATTGCCGACGGCCGAGACGACGCGCACCACCCAGTCATTGCGGACGCCAAGCGCCTCGCCATATCGGCCATCGCGGCCGAGGAAGCGCCGGATCTCCGGATTGGTGGAGTTCGCGGCGAGCTCCCTGGCATTGGCCTTGGTGACGCCGATCTCTTCGGCATTGATCAGGGCAAACAGCGTCCAGCGCACCAGGTTGAACCAGGCATCGTCGCCGCTGCGCACCCAGGGGCCGAGGGGCTCCTTCGAGATGATCTCGGGCAGCACGGCATGCTCGTCGGGATTGCGGAACTTGAGGAGATTGGCCGAGAGCGCCGAGACATCGGTGGTGTAGGCGTCGCAGCGTCCGGACTCATAGGCCTTCAGCGCCTCTTCGGGGGTGCCGAAGGCGGCGACCTCGTATTTCATCCCGGTGCGCCGGAAGAAGTCGGCGAGGTTAAGCTCGCTGGTCGTGCCCTGCGCCACGCAGATCGAGGCGCCGTCGAGCTTGGTCGCGCTCGTCACGCCCAGGCTCTTGTGGACCAGGAAGCCCTGGCCGTCATAATAATTCACGCCTGTGAAGGTGACGCCCTGGCCGGAATTGCGCGCGAGCGTCCAGGTCGTGGTGCGCGGCAGGACGTCGATCTCGCCGGCCTGGAGTGCGATCAGGCGGTCCTTGGAACTCAACGGCACGAAGGCGGCCTTCTCGGAATCGTCGAAGATCGCCACGGCGAGCGCGCGACAGATGTCGATATCGAAACCCTGCCAGCGCCCGGCTGCATCCTGCGTCGAGAAGCCGGGGACGCCGTTGCTCGTGCCGCAGATGATCTTGCCGCGATCGCGAATGGTCTTGAGCGTGTCCGCCGCCTGGGCGGAGGCCGCAGCGCAGGTCGCGACCAGGGCGGCGGCCGCAAGCCGGATGAATGGGCGTGTCATTGTAGCTTCCCTCACTGTTTGTTTGTTCTTGCTGGTCTTCTTGCTGCCTGGTTCCGGGCACAGTTCTCCCTGCGCGGCGGAAGCCTGCTCCCGCCGCGTCGGTCTTCGGTTCGGGTCGAGTGTCTCAGGCGACCTTGGCGGCCGGCCTGCGTTCGAGCGCGACGAGCAGCGCGTCGAGGTCGTTCCAGAGGTCGTCGGGGTCCTCGATACCGATGCTGATGCGCAGCACGGTGCCCTCCGCCGTCCAGGGGCTGACGGTCCGGTCACCCTTGACCGCCATCGGCGCGATCAGGCTGCGCGTCCCGCCCCAGGAGGCGCCGATCGCGAAGATCTTGAGCGCGGTCAGTGCCGCTTCGAGTTCCGCCTCGGCGACGGGTTTGAGGACCACGCTGAAGACGCCTGATGAACGGCCCATGTCGCGCTTCCAGAGGGCATGGCCGGGGCAGGAGGGCAGGGCCGGGTGCAGCACCGCCTCGACCGCCGGCGAATGCGTCAGCCGCCGGGCGAAATCCTCCGAGACCTTGCCCATATGGGTGAGCCGCAGGCCCATGGTCTCGATGCCGCGCAGAGCGAGCTGGCATTCATCCGGCGAGACGCCGACACCGAAGGCGCGCAGCGTCTCCTTCATCTTCTCGCGCAGCGCCATGTCGGAGACGGTGACCGAGCCGAGCAGCAGGTCGGAATGGCCGCCGACATATTTGGTCAGCGCCTCGCAGGCGAAATCGGCGCCATGGGCCAGCGGCTTGAAGATCAGCGGCGTCGCCCAGGTGTTGTCGCAGCCGACGAGCACGCCCTTGGCCTTGGCCGCCTTGACGATGGCGGGCACGTCCTGGACCTCCATCGTGCCGGAGCCGGGCGACTCGACCCAGACCAGCCTGGTGGCGTCGTCGATCAGGTCGGCGATGCCGGCCCCGATCAGCGGGTCATAGACGCCATAATCGATGCCGCGCGGCTTCAGGTACTCGTCGCAGAAGCTGCGCACCGGCGGGTAGACGTGGTCGGGGATCAGCACCTTGTCGCCGGGCAGCAGCACCGAGAGCATGACGATGGTGACCGCGGCCTGGCCCGACGGCACCAGCACGGTGCGCACCCCGCCATGCAGCGCGGTGAGCTGCGCCTCCAGCGTGCGGGTCGTCGGCGTGCCGTGCAGCCCATAGGTATAGCCGTCGAAGCCGCGATATTTGCGGGCCGCGAAGCTCGCGGCGTCCTTGTAGACGATGGTCGAGGCGCGATGCGTCGGCACGGCGAGGCTGGCATAGCCCTCCTCGTTGACGGCCGGATGATGAACGCAGCGGGTGAGGTCGTGCATGGCTGATCCCTTTCGTGGGACAAGGTGTAAGCGCTTGGCGGGGCGGGACAATCAGGCTGGGGGCATGAGACGATGCCCGGTCCTTATGGCTCACGCGGCGTCTGCGAGCGCGCGCCTGGCGACCTCGCTCATCCAGCCGACGCAGACCGGCAGGATGGCGTCGTTGAAATCGTAGCGGGCATTGTGCAGCTCGCCCTCCGGACCGGCCGGGCCGTTGCCGATCCAGACATAGGCGCCGGGCCGCTCCTTGATCAGGAAGGAGAAATCGTCGCCGGTGGTGCTCGGCCGCACATCGCGCCGGACCGGCGCCCCGATCGCCTGTCCCGCCTGCACCGAGAGCGCGGCTTCCGCCGGCGTGTTGATGATCGGCCGGCCGGTCGACAGGATCTCGACATCAGCCTGCATGCCATAGGCCTCGCAGATGCCGGCGATGATGCTCTCCATCCGCTTGATCACCGCCTCGCGCACCTCGGGCCGGTAGGTCCGCAAGGTGCCGAGCAGCGTCACGCTTTCAGGGATCTGGTTGCTGACGACGCCGCCGCTGATCTGGCCGATCGAGAGCACGACCGCGTCGACCGGATCGACATTGCGCGCCACGATGGTCTGGAGCGCGACGATCAGGTGCCCGGCGGCGACGATCGGGTCGCGGGTCTGGTGCGGGATCGCGGCATGGCCGGCAAGCCCGTGCAGGGTGACGCTCCAGCGCCCGCCCGCCGCCATGACCGGCCCGTCATGCACCGCAATGGTGCCGGCCTCGAGCCCGGGCCAGTTATGGAAGGAGAAGACGCGCTCCATCGGAAAGCGCTCGAACAGCCCGTCCTGGATCATCGCCTTGGCGCCGACGCCGTTCTCCTCGGCGGGCTGGAAGATGAACTGGACCTGGCCCTTCCAACCCTCGTCGGCGGCGAGCATAGCGGCCGTGCCGAGGAGGGCGACGGTATGGCCGTCATGGCCGCAGGCATGCATGGCTCCCTGCGTCTGCGAGGCGTAGGCTGCAGTGTTCAGCTCCTGGATCGGCAGCGCGTCCATATCGGCGCGTAGGCCGACGGTCCGGTTCGAGCCCGGCCGGGACAGCGTCGCGACGACACCGGTGCCGCCGACGCCCGCGACGAAGGGAATGCCGAGTTCGGTGAGTTTCTCCTGCACGAAGCGGGAGGTGGCATGCTCGTGCTCGGACAGCTCGGGCTGCGCATGCAGCTGGCGGCGCCATTGCGTGAGCTGGTCGAGGAAGGCCTGGTCCATGATCGGTCTCGGATGATGTGGGTTGCGGTGATGCCCGGGCAGAACGCTGCGCCCGAGCAGGATTCAACGCCCGGGCAGGATTCATGGCCTGGACGGAACTCAGCGCTGGGCCGAGAGCGCCAGACGCGCCTCGAATTTGCGGATGAGGAAGGAGAGCGTGATGGCGATAGCGAGGAAGAGCGCGCCGACGACAGCCATCGGTTCGCCGTAGCGGAAGGTGTCGGAGGCGATGTCGAGGGCCGAACCGAAGGATTCCGGCACGGCGATGACCGCGAGATAGGGCGTCGATTTGAAGATCGAGATGAAGTAGTTGCCCATCGGCGCGGCGATGTTGCGCAGCATCTGGGGGGCGATCACCAGCAGCACGGTCTTGGTCCGGTTGAGCCCGAGCGCCTTGGCGGCCTCGAACTGCCCCCTGGGAATCCCGTCGATCCCTGCCTTGAACACCTCGGCGAGATAGCCGCAGTAATACAGGCTGAGCGCGGCGACGCCGACGACCAGCGCCGGCAGCTTGATGCCGTAGACTGGCAGCACGTAGTAGAGGAAGTAGAGCTGCACCAGCACCGGCGTGGAGCGGATGAAGTCGATGACGAAGCGCATCGCGTAGCGCATCGGCTTGCTGGAGCGGCGGGTGATCTCCAGCCCGAAGCCGAGCAGGGCGGCAAACACGCAGCTCAGCAGCGTGACGGCGAGCGTGGTGGTCAGCGCACGCGCGATCGGCGGCACGATCGAGAGGGCGAAGGCAGGGTCAAACGTCATGGGCGAATTTCCGCCCGGCGCCGACCTTGCGCTCGAGCCAGCGCCCGACGATCGTCGCGGGATAGCAGAGCACGAAATAGGCGACGAGAAGGCCGGTATAGACCTTCACCGGGTCGTAATGGAGCTGCGAGATTTCCTTGGCCCGGAAGGTCATGTCGCTGAGCGTGATCAGCGAGACCAGGGCCGTGCTCTTCACCAGCTGGATGAACTGGTTGACGAAGGTCGGCATCATCGCCAGCAGCGCCTGCGGCAGCTCGATCAGTAGCAGGATCTGCCAGCGCCGGAAGCCGAGCGAACGCCCGGCCTCGGCCTGGCCGCGATCGAGCGACTGCAGGGCGGCCCGCACCGCCTGGCTGCCATAGCCGCCGATATTGAGGCCCAGCACCAGCCCCCCGACCGCGAGGCCCGAAAGCCGGATGCCGAAGCCGGGCAGCGTGTAATAGAACGCGTAGAGCAGGATGATCACCGGCGACGAGCGCCAGAACTCGATCACCGCGGTGATGGCCGCATGAGGCCAGCCGCGCGTGCTGAATTGCAGCACGCCGGCGATGAAGGCGAAGGGCACGGCGTAGGCCATGCCGAGCAGCGTCACCGAGGCGGTGACGCCAAAACCCTGATAGATCCCTGCAAGGACGTCGGCGAAGCTCATGATCGGGCTGGCGTTTTTGGGCCGGCGCTCATGGCTTTGCCGCGCAGAGATCGGCGGTTGAGGCCTCGGGCGGCATCTCGGCATCGGTGAAGCCGTATTTCGCCATGATCGTCTTCATGGTGCCGTCGGTCTTCAGCGTGGCGAGCCTGGCGTTGTAGAGGGCCTGCAGCTCCTTGTCTTTCGGCGCGAAGACGACGGCGGTCGCCATCATGTATTCCTGCCCGCCCGGCTTGACATAGCCCTTGAAGGGCAGAGCGCGCTCGATCGCGTTCATGCCGCCGGCCTCCATCAGCCCGGCGACGCTCGGCGCCGACAGCGTCGCGGCATCGACACGCCCGGCCAGCATGGCGCTGACCACGGCCTCGTTGTTCGGGAAGAGCAGCAGCCGGTCTTCGGGAACGCCGGCGGCCAGCGCGTTCTTCGCATTCTCCGTGCCGCGACCGCCGCCGAGCTTGACGTTCGGGTTCTTCACGATGTCCTCGTAGCTGTGCAGCTTGAGCGGATTGCCCTTGAGCACGAGCAGGCCGTCGCCGGCCGAGAGGTCGGGCTCGCTGAACAGCACCTGCTGGCAGCGCGCCGGGGTGATCGCGACGCCCGACGCGATGATGTCGAAGCGGCTGGCGAGCAGGCCGGGGATCAGCGCGCCGAAATCGGCGACGGTGAACTCGATCGCCTTGACGCCGAGCGGGGCCAGCGCCGCACGCACGAGGTCGGGGTGATAGCCGACGACATTGCCGTCCTTGTCGCGATAGCCCCAGGGCGAGCGGTTATGGATGCCGATGGTGATGGTCTTGCCCGAGAGGCTCTTGAGATCCGGCTGCTGGGCCTGTGCGGTCCAGCCACTCAACGCAGCCAGTCCGAGGGCGGCGACACCGAGCGCCAGGCGCCGGGAAGGAAAGCTCATCGGAAAATCCCCTGTCATTAGGGGCCGGCGCGCTACGGCGTGTTGCCGTTTGCTGCGTGGTTCCGGCCATCACCGCAGGCCAAGCCTGCTGCGCCACGATAGCGGCGGGGCCTCTCACGACAATTCAGCTGGGGCAATAGCTTGATGCCTAAACCTTATACCTGCTGGACCATTCCATGCCGGACGCATCAGCGAGCGCGCCCGGTGTCCTCGTGAAACTGGCGGAAAGCGGCGTTCTCGATCGCGTTCGAGGTCTCCGGCGGACGGCGTTCGAGGTTTCCATGCCTGGACGATTCCTTTGCGCAGCCGGTTTCTGGCTGATTACGACGGTCCTTGCCCATTCCGCCGCCGGCGTCGGTTTCCGGCAGGCGACGCTCGACGCTGGCGGGACGCGACCCCTCCAGGTCAGCATCTGGTATCCGACTAAGCAGGACGGCGGCACCGAGATCGTCGGAGAGAACCCGGCCTTCCATGGGGTTCCCGTCATTCGCGGCGCCGCGCCGCTCTCCGGTGATCTGCCACTTGTCGTCCTGTCGCATGGCTATGGCGGCAGCTGGCGCAATCTCTCCTGGCTTGCTGCGGAGCTGGCCGCACGCGGCAGCATCGTCGCGGCACCGGACCATCCGGGAACGACGACATTCGACATGGCCCCCGCGCAGGCGGCGATGCTGTGGGAGCGCCCGCGTGATCTGAGTCGGGTCATCGACGCCGTGGAGCGCGATGCCACACTCGCGGGCAAGGTCGATATCAGCCGGGTCGCCGCGATCGGCCATTCCCTGGGAGGCTGGACGGTTTCGGCACTGGCCGGCGCGCGCTTCGACACGAAACGGTTCGAGACCGATTGCAAGGCCAATACCAGCCCCCGTGCCTGTGTCCTCAAGGGTGAGCTCGGCCTGGACAGGCGCGAACTCGAAGACAACCTGGCCGACCCGCGCCTCAAGGCGTTCGTCTCCCTCGACCTCGGTCTTGCCCGTGGCTTTACGCCCGAAAGCCTGGCGCGCCTCGACATGCCGGCCCTGGTGATCGGCGCGGGGATCGATATCGACGGGTTACCCGCGAAGCTTGAATCCGGCTATCTCGCGGAGCATCTGCCGAAGCCGTCCGCGACCTCGGTCGTCATTCCCGACGCGACGCATTTCGCCTTTGTCGGGCTCTGCAAGCCGGATGCCGTCGCCCTTATCGAAAAGGTCGAGCCCGGCAGCGGCATCATCTGCAGGGATGACGGACCGCGCGGCCGCCAGGAGATCCACCGCGAGATCGCCTTTCTGGTGATCGGCTTTCTCGCCAGGTCGCCTCCGGTCAGGCCGTAGAAGCGCCGTTTGCCCCGGCAGGAGCACCACCCGAGCGGCGATACTCGCTCGGGGTCGTGCCGGCCACGCGCGCGAACTCCCGATTGAAATTCGATTTCGTCTGGAAACCGCATTCGAACATCGCGGCCGTGACCGGCAGGTCGGTTTCATCAAGCAGACGCATGGCTTCCCGAACCCGGTATTCGTTGACGAGCTGCGGCACATTGCGACCAAGCGTGCGGTTGATCGCGGTCGATATCGACCGTGACGGAACGCCAAGCCGGCGCGCGAGGCGGTTCAAGGTGAGATCGGGGTCGCGATAGAGCTTCTTCTGGCGCATCGCGGTCTCGACCATCGCCATGATGCCGGCGTCTTCCTCCGTCGCTGCGGGAGTTGTCGCGCCCGGCGCATGCCCGGGGTCGTCGGGCTGGCTCGTGCCGGATCGATCGCGGGCCTCGTCCTCCGGTACGCTCCTGCCGATCACCGCGATCGCATAGGCAATGAAGGGGAGGATGACGAGGTTGCCGGCCGCAACGATGGTGCCCGCATGGCTGCCCTGATGGGAACCGGAATCCACGGCGATCAGAAGATCGACGATGCCTGAGCAGATCAGGAGCGCGCCGACGCTGGACACGGCGCGGCCGGCGCCCACGGCATCGGACAACCGGACGCTGTCGAAGCGATCGGGCCCGACCTGGCCGTTGCGAACCAGGGCCGCGCCATAGCCGAAATAGAGCAGGGCCAGCATGAGGTCGATCGGCGCCTGCCAGCGCTGCCACAGGGCGGAGAGGACGAGGATCGCGACCGGAACCAGAAGGTGAGGCCAGGATCGGCGCGCGGGCGGCTGCTGCAGCCTTGCAAAGCAGAGCCAGGCGATGGGCGGGAGCAGGGCCGCCATGACGGGCTGCAGGAACCGGACCCAGCGTGCATCGATCGTCCAGCGCAAGCCGACCATGACCACCAGGACGATGCAGGCGCCGATGAAGACGGTGGCCGGCCGGACGAGCGTCCTGTCCTGAAGCACGACCCGGACGAACAGGATGGCCAGCAGCAGCGCGACGACGAAGGGCAGGGGTATCGCGGGCATCCAGTCTTCTCTCATCGCCATGGCGTCCGGGCCGACCATAGCGGGGGCTTCGCCGCCGACAATCGGCTGGGAGACGGCTTGATGCCGCAATCCTGGCCGCGTGTCTCGCGGGAGCGGGCTTTAGAGCATCGACCCGAAAAGTGGATTGCGGTTTTTGGATAAAGCCGATGCAAACACAGGAGATCAGGTCATCGGACTGGGTACGATGTCCGGTCCGATGATCTAACGCGAGGCGAGCAGGCAATCGATGAAATCGCGCACCAGCTGCGATTTCGGCCGGTCGAGCGGGAGGATCAGCAGGCTCTTGCTGTGCACCGCCGGCTCGAACGGCTTCAGCACGATCCGGCTCATATCGGCGCCGGCGACCGCATAGGGGCTGACCAGGCCGATGCCGACGCCTTCGGCGACGAGCGCACAGACGGTCGCGGCATAGATCGTCTCGACCACGACATGCGGGCTGACCTCGGCCTGGTGAAAGACGAGGTCGAGCCGCTGGCGGGTCCTGTCCTCCGGCACATAGGCGACGAAGGGCAGGCGGTGCAGGTCATGCGGCGTGATCAGGTCGCGCTCGGCCAGCGGATGCTCGCGCGGGATCGCGCAGAGCACGCGCGGCGAGACGAAGGGCTGGTGCAGCACGCCGCTGACATCGATCTCGTCGGCGGCGAGCCCGATATCGAACTGGCCGGAGACGACGCCCTCGCGCACGTCGCGCGAAGGCAGCACCATCAGGGTGACGCCGATATCGGGATGGCCCTCGCGAAAACGCCGGACGGCGCGGGGCACCAGCGACGAGCCGAGCGCCGAGAGCGAGCCGATCCGCAATTGTCCCGAGCCATGATCGCGGATGCGGGCAGCTGTGGCCCGCAGCGTGTCCATGCCGCGAAACGAGGCCTCGACCTGCGCATAAAACAGCTTCGCCTCGGGCGTCGGGATGATGCGGTTGCGCACCCGGTCGAACAGCAGGAAGCCGACCGAGCGCTCCAGTTCGGCGATGGTGCGGCTGACCGCCGGCTGCGTGATGCCGAGCAACTCGGCTGCGCGCGAGACGGTGCCGGACTTCATCACGGCGGCAAACGTCTCAAGCTGGCGGTGATTCAAGTCTTGGCACCTCGGCAGGGGGCGGCAGATTACACCGGCCGCGCCCCGTGGCGAGGCGCGTTCGAACGCGCCGCGCCTTCGGTGGATGCAGGGCCGCGAGCCCTCAATGGAGAATCTGCGACAGGAAGAGTTTTGTGCGTTCGTGCTGCGGATTCTTGAAGAACTCGTTGGGCTCGTTCATCTCGACGACCTGGCCGGCATCCATGAAGATGACCCGGTCGGCGACCTGGCGGGCAAAGCCCATCTCGTGGGTGACGCAGAGCATGGTCATGCCCTCTTCGGCCAGGGAGACCATGGTGTCGAGCACCTCCTTGACCATCTCGGGGTCGAGCGCCGAGGTCGGCTCGTCGAACAGCATGATCTTCGGGCTCATGCAGAGCGAGCGCGCGATCGCGACGCGCTGCTGCTGGCCGCCCGAGAGCTGGCCCGGATATTTCAGCGCCTGCTCCGGGATCTTCACGCGCTTGAGATAGTGCATGCCGATCTCCTCGGCATCCTTCTTCGGCATCTTGCGCACCCAGATCGGCGCCAGCGTCAGGTTCTCCAGGATCGTCAGATGCGGGAACAGGTTGAAGTGCTGGAAGACCATGCCGACATCGCGGCGGATCTCGTCGATCTTCTTCAGGTCATTGGTCAACTCGGTACCGTCGACGATGATCTGGCCCTTCTGATGCTCCTCGAGCCGGTTGATGCAGCGGATCATCGTCGACTTGCCCGAGCCCGAGGGCCCGCAGATCACCAGCTTCTCGCCCCGCGCCACCTTCAGGTTGATGTCGCGCAGCACATGGAACTCGCCATACCACTTGTTGACCCCGACCATCTCCACGGCTGTATCCGTGTTCAAGGAGGTCTGCTTCAGCCCGACAGGTCGATCGGCCGTCGCGCCGTGATCTCCCGGGCGCGTGTGCTCGGTGGTCGCATGTGCCATGAAGAGCTGATCCGAAGTGTGTGTGTCCTTGGGCCGAGCATAGGAACCGGGTCCCGGCCGGCAATCAGCCGGCAGGCATGACTTCATGCCGGAATGTTATGCCGGCGGGCGAGCGTGATCGATCGCGACGCCTCCCCGCGCTGCCGAAGGCGGAGCGGTTACGCGTCAACCGGATCGTCGCAGCGCGCGGCGATGACGCGCTACAGACGCTCCGGACGGCGATCGAGGCAGCACTGCTCCTTGCCCTTCAGAGCGGGCTGTTCCAGCGGGGGCTTCGCTGACCGGGAGCGCTGCGGCGACTGTCCTCCCTGCTGTCGACCTTATCGGCATGACCCATCGTCCCCATATCCTCGCGACCGGCACAAGCGCGCAACCGACCGGCCGGAGGCGTTCATGGACATCGTCGTCACGCAGCTCGAGCGCAGCGTTTGGGAAATGAAGGACCGGCTCGGTCGCCATTTCGGAACGATTGTCGCCGGGCAGGATGACGACTTCTGGATCGGCCCTCAGAACCGGGGTGTGCTGGTGCTCTCGATGATCCGATTTGGCCCCTACGCCTCGCTTGGCGCCGCGATGGCCGCGATCCAGGCCTATATGCGCTATGAGGCCGGCGACCTCAATCAAAGGACGAGCTTCGCTCCGCGGCGTTCCGGCGATCGCTTTACGCTTGTGCCTGTCAGCCCGTCGGCAAGCCGCGCCTGAGGCCCGGCCAAGATGACGCGGGCCGGCTGCTTGCTTAATCCGCCAATTGAGCGTCCAGTGAAGGGGCCGTCTCGCTTCGGACCGAACTGAGACCAGCCCCGACGCCGACCTTGCCTCGGCCCACCACGATCCCAGTCGCGCCCGGCAAGGGGCAGGCATTTGCGCGATACCGCACAAGTCCGATGCCGTTGGGATGATGTCGCCGACGGCCGTCGCCCGCCTCCGGATCGTCCTTCGCGGAGCGGCCCTCTGCCTTGGCCTCAGCCTCAGCCTTGGGGTTCAGCCGCGCCGTCGACGGGCAGAACCCGGCAACATGCAATGGAGCCCATCATGACAAGCATCCGGCCGAGCATGGATCATGTTCACGCCCTTGGGATGTGGCTGGCGCCGCGCTACCCCACCTGGATCGCTCTCTTCACGCTTGCCGCTGCATTCACGCTGATTGCCGCGGTCGTCGTCTGATGAACCGAATCCCCACGGCGACGGCGTCGCGATCTGCACCGTGACTGTGCGGCATTCGCGTATCCGCGACGGTGCTACAGCATTGGCCCGAGACGTGGATTGCGGATTTCAGGAAAGCCGGCGCAAACACGGAAGCTTAGATCGCTGGGTCGGACGATATCGACGCCGCTGATCCCAGGAGATAACAAGCTTCGATCGTCGCAGTCAGGCATCTGAGGCGGACAGAGCACCGGTTTCGTCGACAGGAGCGAGCCTTTTGGCCTCCGATGTCATTGCCGGGGCCGGTTCATAGCACCGGTCGAACAGCTCTTCGCACCCCGTGAGCCACAGTGTTGTTCCTCTCCATTCCCAATTGACGTGATCTCCTTCTTGGTCACAATGAATTCTGCGCGGCTCTTGCCGACCGAAGGTGTTCGTCGATCATAGACCATTGATTACTTAATCGGCGAATTGCTGCGCTGATTTGTGGAAGGCTGATTCTGGATTCAAAACTGTAATTTTAGATGACTCTGGTGGAAACGGGAGCGTGAAATGAATAAAATTGCGATTGGATTGTCTCTTGGTGTTCTTCTTGGTTTTGGATCCGTACACGGCGCGGTGGCCCAGAGCTCGCAGCCGGCGCTGACCGAAGTCGAGGCGCAAGCCATCGGTCTCGATGCCTATCTCTACTTCTATCCGCTGATCACCATGGATATAACCCGAAAGCAATCCACGAACATCGAGGCCGGAAAAGAATTCGGAAAGGGCCCGATGAACATGTTCGTGAACGTGCCAGCGTTCCCGCCGGCCGATATGAAGGTCGTCGTCAGGGTCAATTTCGATACGCTCTACTCTATTGCGTGGCTCGATCTGACCCAGGAGCCGCAAGTCGTATCTGCCCCCGATACGGGAGGGCGTTTCTATCTTTTGCCAATGCTCGACATGTGGACAGACGTTTTTGCATCGCCGGGATGGCGGACGACGGGGACGCAAGCCGGCAATTTCCTGCTCACGCCTCCGGGTTGGACCGGGACGGTCCCAGCCGGAATGACGGGTATTGGTGCGACGACGCCCTATGTCTGGGTCATCGGCCGGACGAAGACGGACGGCCCGCCGGATTATGAGGCCGTTCACAAGATCCAGGCCGGCTACAAGGTCACGGCTCTGTCCGACTGGGGCAAGACGCCGAAGCCGATCCAGGTGACGATCGATCCAGGCATCGACATGAAGACGGCGCCGAAAATTCAGGTCGACACCATGCCGGCGGCCAAATACTTCGCTTATGCTGCCGAGTTGCTGAAGCTTCATCCGCCGCATGCCACGGATCAGCCGATCATCGCTCAGATGAAGCGCATCGGCATCGTTCCGGGCGAAAGCTTCGATATCGACAAGCTCCCGCCAGCGGTGAAGAAGGGCCTCGACGCTGCGCCGGATGCCGGGCAGAAGCTCATGGAATGGAAGATCCCGACGCTTGCCCGGGTGGCGAACCATTGGTCGATGAACACCGACACCATGGGCGTCTACGGAAATTACTATCTCAAGCGCGCCATCGTTGCGCAGGCAGGCCTGGGCGCCAATCTCCCCGAAGATGCGATCTACCCTCTCAATCTCGGTGACGAAGCCGGCAGGCCGCTCAACGGCGCCAGCAAATACACGCTGCATTTCGATAAGGGCGCCCTGCCACCTGTGAACGCCTTCTGGTCGGTCACGCTCTACGACCCGGAGGGCTTCCAGGTCGCCAACAGCCTCAACCGCTTTGCGGTGAGCAGCTGGATGCCGTTCAAATTCAACTCTGACGGATCGCTCGATTTGTATTTCCAGAACGACAATCCGGGCAAGGACAAGGAGGCGAACTGGCTTCCGGCGCCGAAGGGCGAGTTCAATCTGACGATGCGCCTCTACGGCCCGAAATCCGAGGTCTTGACCGGCAAATGGAACCCTCCAGTCGTCACCAGGGCGCAGGGGCTTCCACTCGTCGTGGGCCAATAGCCCCAAAAGAGAGGGCACCGGAACGACCCCGCTCCCGGTGCCCCGGCCTCTGAAAGCCCTTGGTCTCGCGGTTACACCCGCGTGAGTGAATGGCGCGGAGGTGCGGTCGATCGGTCAGACCTGGTCGCGCTCGGCGCTCATGGGCTGCGCTCCCGTTGCAGTGACGCAGATCGTATAGCGGCCTCGGATGCCACATTGCCGCGAGCCGTGGGCGGTGGCCCGGCGCGCAGTGCGGCGACAGCGTCCCGAGCGCTCTCATAGGCGAGTTGCAGCGGCGCAAACTCCTCGTAGCTGCAATGGCGCTTGTAGCCGAGGGTTGCCATGTCGATCGCAAGGACGCCGAGCTCATGAGACAGCCCTGGCGCGTCGGCTGGATCGGTCGAGGCTCCGGCGCGTTCCGTGATGTCCTTCAGGCGATACAGGATCCCGCCGACAGGATCGGGACCGCCCTGGTGGAGGAAGCCGCCGGCGGCGGCGAGCATCGAACTGACGACCCCTCCGACCAGCACGACATTCCAGATCTGCTCACTGAAGAGGGTCGACCAGCTCGTGTCGGTATCTTCCAGATAGGCGGCGGTGCCGGGGTGAACCGGAAAACGTGCATCCTTCTCGCTGTCCGGCGCTGTGATCAGGCTGGCAAGCGGCACCTCGCGCGCCAGCTCGCTGCGCCGTTCGAGCAGGCCGCGCGTCACCTCCATGATCGCGTTGTTGTAGAGCCGCACGCGCATCGGGCCGGTTGCTGCGCGATTGGCGGCAAGCACGATTGGAACTCCGACCGTGTCGACGTCGTCATCGGGAATGGACAGGCGAGGAAATGCGTTCTTCTCGATCGTTTCGGAGCTGGCGGCCGGGGTATTCTGCTTCAGAGCTTCGCCAAGCTCGACACTGAGGATCGTCGGGGGATTCTTCCTCTTGTCGCCCACCGCGGCGACCACGTCCCTGACCACGGGATCGGCCGGGACGCCGAGCACGACGACACAATCGAGCTGTCCGCTGGCGATGAGCCTGGCGACGTCCTCGGGCTTCACGATCGTCAGGTGAACATCTGCCGGCGTGATGCCCAACAGGTCGAGCAGCCGAACGAAAGATGGCTCGTCGAGCGGTGAGCGGGAGACGAGACCGAGGCGCTTGCCCTTTGCATCGGCGAGCGTCTCCAGCTTGTGCCGGGCCGGTGCCGCGGCGATCACGAGAGTGGTGCGCAGCAATGCGACCAGCGCCGCCCCGGTTGGCAATGGATCGTCGAGCCGCATGACGGCCATATCGACGTCGCGTCTCTCCAGCAACCGATTGCTCTCGTGCATATCGGCTGTCGCGACCAGATCCAGGCGCGCCCCGGCATGGTTGACGTCGAGCAGGCGATTGAAGGCGATCAGCAGCTTGGCATCGATCCCGTCCCTGGGGCCTGCCGCGACGCGCAAATGCCGGGGCTGCGACCATAAGAGATAGCCCACGACACCCGCGGTGAGCAGCGCGAACGCCGCTGCGGTGATCAGCAGGAGACGCGAAATCGAGATGTTCATGGCACATCTCCCGAACTGCGGCTCGCTTCGAAGACGTCGGCTCAGCGCCTGCCGGCTACTACCGGGCGCTGGATCGCAGCAGCGGGCAGCCCACGATAGCGGCCGGGTCAGCTTAGCGCGCTGCGCGGTGACGTCACCCATGGTGTTGTCACGTGCTGTGCTCGCGCAGCACGGCGCGGTTGTGCCTCCGGACCGGTCATCTCATAGCGCGCGGGCCAGCGCGGCGAAGAAGGCGTCGTCATTGATCTCGAGACGCTGGCGAAAGCTCGGCTTCGAGCGCGCGCTCAGCACCACGACGACGAGGCGCTTCTGCGGGTTGATATGGATGTACTGGCCATAGATGCCCTCGGCCTGGAAGGTGCCCTTGAGCGCGGGATCGTCGAGGACAGGGATCCACCACATATAGCCATAGGGGATGAGCTTATCGCCGATCGGGAAGGCCGCTCCCGCCTCATGGGTCCAGCCCTCGGGCAGCAGCGTCACGCCGCCGATCCGCCCGCCATCCAGCACGAACTGCCCGAAACGGGCGTAATCACGCATGGTCGCGTGCATGCCGCTTCCGGATACGGTCATGCCGTCCGGGCTTTCCGACCACCAGGTCGCGTCGGCCTCCGCGCCCATGCGCGACCACAGCCGGGTGGAGAGATAATCGGCGAGGTTCGTGCCGGTCGCGCCTTCCATCACCGCGCTGACGAGGTAGGATTCGCCAGTATTGTATCTCCAGGACTGGCCCGGCGCCGTCTCGGCGGGCAGGCCGGCCATGTGGCGGGCGATGCCGCCTGTCTGCCACTGCATCTGGATGTCCAGCAGCTGCCTGCGGTCGGAGGTCGGGTCGGTATAGTCCTCGCGCCAGCGGATGCCCGACGCCATGCGCAGGAGCTGTCGGATCGAGACCTGCGCATAGACGCCGCCGAGCGGGGCATAGCGCGTCACCGGATCGTCGAGGCTCTCGATCGCGCCCTCGCGCAGCGCGATGCCGACCAGCGTCGCGGCCACCGATTTGGCGAGCGAGCAGGAATTCCACATCGTCTGCGGGCCGATGCCTAGCGAGTAGCTCTCCTCGACTACCTCGCCATCGCGCAGCACCATCAGCCCGGCGACGCGGTT
Organism: Bosea sp. BIWAKO-01; assembly: GCF_001748145.1. Lineage (NCBI taxonomy): Bacteria > Pseudomonadati > Pseudomonadota > Alphaproteobacteria > Hyphomicrobiales > Alloboseaceae > Allobosea > Allobosea sp. BIWAKO-01. The sequence goes on along the minus strand of NZ_BCQA01000001.1, from coordinate 5,908,246 downwards.
GACCGAGAGATAGTCGTAGAGATCGAAGCTCGTTCCGTGGTCCTGGATCGCGAGCTTCGGCAAAGCCTGGCCGGATCGCTTCAGCACGGATGGCTTTGCTGAGCGCGGGATGGTCCGGGAGGGAAACCAGCCGCCATCCGTCGACATCGTCGCGACCATCTCGTCGGGCCGCAAGGTGCCGTCATAGAAGCGCTCGATCTGAGCGCGGGTGGAGCTGTCCATGCTCATCGCCTTGTCCATTGCCTGATCCTCTGGCCATGACTATGGCCTGCCTGTCTCGTCGCATCAGCCCTGGCGCAGCGGCGCGCTGATGCTGATCCAGGTCGTCTTCGTCTGCAGATACTGCCCCATGGCTTCCAGGCCCTTGTCGCGGGCCAGCGAGCCCGAGCGCTTATAGCCGCCGAAGGGCGTCTTGAGATCGCCTTCGGTGAAGCCGTTGATCGCGACGGTGCCGCAGGCCAACCGCCGGGACATGAACAACGCCCGGTCGAGATCCCTGGTGTAGAGCGTCGCGTGCAGCCCGTAATCGCTGTCATTGGCGACCGCCAGCGCGTGATCCGGGCCATCGACCGGGACCACGCCCAGCACGGGGCCAAAGATCTCCTCACGCGCGATCGTCATCTGCGGGCCGAGGTCGCCGAAAACAGTCGGTCCGAGGAAGTTCCCAGGCTGCACCTGCAATGCCGGGCTGGAGGCGAGGACGCAGCGCGCGCCGTCGCGATGCCCGGCTTCGACAAAGCCCTGCACCGTCCGGCGATGCTCGGCCGAGACCATCGGGCCGAGTTCGGTTGCAGGATCGAGCGGATCTCCGACGACGAGCGCGCGGGCGCGTTCGGTGACCAGATGGAGATATTCCTCCTGGCGCTTGCGATCGATGATCTGGCGCATATTGGCGGAGCAGTTCTGGCCGCCATTCCAGAAGGCCGCGGTCACGGCGTTCTCGATCAACTCCGGCGAGAGTTCGGCATCGTCGAGCACGATGAAGGGGCTCTTGCCGCCCATTTCGAGGCCGATCGATTTCAGGTTGCTCTCTGCGGCATAGCGCAGGAACAGCCGGCCGACCTCGGTCGAACCGGTAAAGGAGACGGCGTCGATATCGCCGTGCAGGCCGATCGCCCGTCCGGTGGTTTCGCCGAGACCCGGCAGGACATTGAGCACGCCGGCGGGAAGACCGGCATCAGTCGCCAGCTCCGCCAGCCGCAGCAGCGAGAGCGAGGTCTGCTCGGCCGGCTTGACGACGACGGAGCAGCCGCTGGCGAGCGCCGGCGCTAGCTTCCAGGCCGCCATCAGCAGCGGGAAATTCCAGGGCAGCACCGCGCCGACCACCCCGATCGGCTCGCGCGTGATCAAGGCGCAGGCCTCTTCGCCGGTGGGCGCGACCCTGCCAAAGCTCTTGTCGATCAGCTCGGCATACCATTGGAAGGTCGCGGGAACCTCGACCGTGATCTCCTTCAGGCAATCCCGGATCGGCTTGCCGCTGTCGAGGCTTTCCAGCACGGCGAGTTCGGCCCCGTGGATGCGGATCAACTCGGCGAGCTGCAGCAGCACCGACTTGCGCAGTTCCGGCGCGGAGCGCGACCAGCCGCCGTCGCGAAAGCTGCGCCGGGCGGCGGCCACGGCCCGGTCGACATCGATGGGCTGGCAATGGGCGATCGTGCCCAAAGCCTCTCCGGTTGCCGGGTTGACGGTTTCCAGGAGCGCTCCATCGGCCGGGCGGGCAAGCGCGCCATCGATGAAGGCGCCTTCGGGCAGCGCCAATGTGGCGGCGATGGCCCGGTAATGGGCTGCGGTCTCAAAGGTCATGACGACATCCCGAATGGGGCTCAGAGGGGGGCGTGCGGGCGCGAATAGGTGCCGCGCGCGAAACGGTCGAAGCGCAGCGGCGCGAGGATGGCGGCTGGTCCCGCACCGCTGGCCAGGCTCGCGACATGGCGCCCGACAGCGGGGCCGAGACCGAAGCCGTGCCCGGAGAAGCCGGTCGCGACGATCAGCCCGGCGATCTCCGAGGGGCTGTCGAGGACCGGCAGCGCATCCGGCATCACGTCGATCTGGCCGGCCCAGGATTTCACGATCTCGATGCCGTCCGCACCGGTGAAAAGCTGCCTGACGCTCTCGCCGGTCTTGGCTGCGCGAGCCTCATTGGCGGCGATGCGCGGGCGCCGGCGCGCTACCGGCCGCTCACGCTTCGGCACGGAGAGGCGCTCATGCAGATCGTCGAGGAGCGGCCGCCCGAGCCTGAAGGCGAAACCGCTGCGGTAGCGCAGCAGCCCGGGCAGGAAGAAGCGCGAGGCGCGGAAGGAATCGAGGGAGAGATCGATATCGGAGCTGGAATCGGCTGCGATGATGCAGGAACCATCGGCGCGCTGCCGCAAGCCAATGCCAAAGCCGCAGAAACAGGCTTCGCTGAGCGGCGGCAGCGGGGCGGTGAGCGAGACCGTGCTGCGCACGCTTTGCTGCGGCAGGGCGAGGCCGAGCGGGGCGAGCAGGCGGTGGCTTTGCAGGCCGGCGGCGCAGACGACGGTGCCGCAGCGGATCAGGCCATGCTCGGTCAGGACGCCGCTGACCCGGCCGGCGGAGGTCTCGATCGCGAGCGCCCCGCAATCGTCGAGCACGCGGACGCCGCGCCGCATCGCCGCCCGGGCGAAGGCCGTCGTCGCGAGCGCGGGCTCGGCCTGTCCGTCCGAGGGGGTGTGCAGTGCGCCGGGCGCCTGGCCACGCAGCGACGGCATCAGGCCAGCGAGCTCTGGACCAGACAGCATCCGGGCATCGACGGCGATGTCGCGCGTGACCTCGTGCCAATGCGCGAAGCTCTGCAGCTCCGCGTCGGTCTCCGCCACGAAGATGCAGCCGGTCCGGCGCCAGCCGATCGCCTGGCCGAGCTCCTGTTCCAGCTCCGGCCAGATCGAGAGCGCCTCGATCGCCAGCGGCAATTCGAACGGGTCGCGATATTGCGTCCGCACGAAACCCCAGTTGCGACCGGATTGCTGCGACGAGACCTTGTCCCGTTCGATCAGGGTGGTGCTGAGCCCGGCGCCGGCGAGATAATAGGCCGATGCCGCGCCCATGATGCCGCCGCCGATGACGACGACATCGGCCTGGCGCGGCAGGGCGACCGGTTCGGCGCCGAGCTGGGCGACGACATCGTCGGGCGCGTGCGGGAACAGGCTAAGCGCGGACATCGAGGATGGCATCCATGTCCATCTCGACGAAGATCTCCGGGTCGAACAGCCCGGCCTCGACCGTCGTGCAGGCCGGGTTCACGCCCCGAAAAGTCTCGGCGAAGACGGCCATGATCTCTTCGTAGTGCTCGGCCTGCGAAAGATACATCCGCACCCGCACGACATCGGCGAGCGTCGCGCCGGCCTGCGAAAAGGCCGCCGAGGCATTGCGGAAGAGCTGCAGGGTCTGTTCGCGCGCGCCCTTGGCCAGCGTGCTCGAGGCGTAGTCGTAGCCGGTCGTGCCCGAGAGCATGACATGGTGCCCGACGACCACGGCCCGGCTGTAGCTATAGGTCTGCTCGAATTCACTGCCCGAGGATATCAGGCGCCGCCCGCCCGCTGATGGTCTGGTGTCGCTCATGATCGCTTTCGCATGACGTTGGCTTGCGCCATGAGGGAGCGCAGCGACGGGCGCCTTGTCGATTTCAATTATTGGAGGCGGAGGGCCAGAAATTCGGTCCGGAAACTTGGCCCGGGGTGGTTCCAGTTTTTCAGCCCTCGACCTCGAATTATTGAAATCGACAAGCCGGCGTCCCGGTGCCCTCCTTCAGATCAGCGCAACCGGTCGTCGGTTGCCAGGCAGCAGTGCAGGAAAGCGTTCGGCCGATGCAGGTTGACGTCATCATCATCGGCGGCGGGATAGCGGGCGCGTCAGCCGCCTATTTCCTCTCCGCCCATGGCTCGGTCGCCGTGATCGAGCGTGAGGAGCATTTCAGCTATCACAGCTCCGGCCGCACCGCGGCGCAGTTCACCGTCGGGATCAGCGCCACGACGATGCGCAAGATGGCGCAGGCGAGCCGCGCCTTCCTGGAGACGCCGCCCGAGGGCTTCACCGATCACCCGATCATGACGCCGCGCGGTTGCCTGACAGTCGCGAAGGCGGGCCAGGAGGCGGCGCTCATCCGCCTGCGCGACAATCTCCACTCCGTCGGCGCCCGCGCCGACTATCTCGACGGCCCCGCCGCGCTCGCGCATTTCCCGGCCTTGGTCGCCGACAAGGTCGATGCCGGCGTCTACGAGCCCGACGCGATGGATATCGACGTCAACGCCTTGCTGCAGGGCTATCTGCGCGGTGCGAAGGCCAATGGCGCCACGCTCCTGACGAAGGCCGATATCCAGTCGATCCGCCGCGAGGGCGAGTTCTGGTCGGTGCGCCTGGGCGATCGCGAGCTGCGCGCCCCGCTGCTGCTCAATGCGGCCGGCGCCTGGGTCGACGAGGTCACGCGGCTCGCCGGCCTTGGCGCGTTGGGCGTGGTGCCGCACCGGCGCACCGCCTTTACCTTCGCGCTGCAGTCCGGCTTCGATACGCGCGACTGGCCACATGTCAGCAATGTCGGCTACGGCTGGTATGTGAAGCCGGAAACCGGCTGCCTGATGGGCAGCCTGGCTGACGCAGTGCCGACCGAGCCGGGCGATGTCTATCCCGACGACATGGATGTCGCCCAGGCGATCGAGAATATCGAGCAGGATACGCTTTTGCGGGTCGGCCGGCCGCTGAGCCAATGGGCGGGCCTGCGCAGCTTCGTCGCCGACAAGAACCCGGTGGCCGGCACGCGCCCGGACGCGCCGGGCTTCTACTGGCTGGCGGGGCAGGGCGGTTGCGGCATTCTGACCTCACCGGCCATGGGGCAGGCGATCGCCGCGATCATGGATGGCCGTGACCTGCCGTCGAAATTCGGCGAACTCGGCGTCACCGAGGCTGATCTTTCGCCGATGCGGGACGGGTTGCGGCGGGCGGCCTGAGGGCATCGGACGGAGATCCGGTTTCCGGAGGAAACCAATGCTCGAACAAGAATCCGGATCGCCGCTCCTGCATCCGAACGGATGCGCGGCGATCGAGGGCCTTTGCCGGCAGCGGCCGGCGATCATTCGAGGCTGAACACAGCCCGTAAGGATAAAAGGGGATAATGCGATGATCGATAGCAAGGCAGGCCGCGGCACGAGCCGCCGTGAACTTCTCGGCCTCGGGCTCGGCGCCGGAGCAGCCTCGCTGCTTGGCGGTCTCGGGGGCGCATATGCGCAGGCCCGCCCATTGGTGCCGCCGCAAAAGCCGCGCGGCCAAGTGATCGCGGGCATCTCGCAGGAACCGACCGTCTTCAATCCGCTGATGCCGGGCAGCGAGGTCGACCAGGGCGTCTGGTGGCAGCTCTTCAACCCGCTCTGGTCGATCGATCCACAGGGCAGGCTCGTCGCCGATCTCGCGAGCGAGGTCCCGAGCGTCGAAAATGGTGGGCTGTCCGCCGATGGGCTGGTCTGGAAGATCAAGCTGCGCCGGGACGTGAAATGGCATGACGGTACGCCGTTCACGGCCGAGGACGTCAAATACACGCTCGACCTGATCAATACGCCCGGCTTCAGGGTCCGCAACCGCGTCGGCCACAGCCTCGTCAGGGAGATCACCGTCGTCGCGCCCGACGAGATCCATTGGCGCATGGAGAGCGCCTATTCGCCCTATCTCTCGATCCTGGCGCTGACCTTCATCGTGCCCAGGCACATCCTGGAGAAGGCGCAGGATCCCAACACCGCGCCGTTCAACAGCGCACCCGTCGGCACCGGCGCCTTCCGCTGGGGCGAGCGCGTCGCGGGCGACCATCTGCTGCTCCAGGCCAACCCGGCCCATCACGGCGAGGGCCCCTATCTCGAGCGGGTCGTCTTCAAATACATCCCCGACCTGACGATGCTCTACACGCAGTTCCGGACCGGGCAGATCGACTATCTCGGGCTCAGCGGCATCTCCGCCCATTTCGTCAAGGAGGCGCAAGGCCTGCGCGGCCGCAAGCTCTCGCTCTCGCCGACCGCCTTCATCGAGCATATCGCGCTCAACCTCGAATTCGCCCCCTTCGCCGACAAGGCGGTCCGGGAAGCGCTCTATCTCGGCATGAACAAGCAGGCGCGGATCGAGGCCTTGTATTACGGCCTTCCCGTGCCGACCGAGTCCTTCCTGCCGCAGCAATCCTGGGCCTATGATCCCAGCCTGCCGGCGCAACGCCATGATCCGGCCAAAGCCAATGCGCTGCTCGATGCTGCCGGCTGGGCCCGTGGCTCCGACGGCATCCGGCAGAAAAACGGCGTGCGCCTCGAATTCGCCAACTCGACCACGGTCGGCAATCCCGGCCGCGAGCAGTCGCAGCAGCTCCTGATGCAGGATTGGCGGACGCTTGGCGTCGCCATGCGCATCAACAACATGCCGGGCGCCGTGATCTGGGGCGAGTTCTGGCAGAAGTCGAAATTCGAATCCGTGATGGTCGGCTCGAACTTCATGCTCGGCAACGACCCGGACGTGACGCCGCGCTTCAGCAGCAAGGCGATCCCGGCCAAGGCCGGCAGCGGCCTGAACACCTATCAGTACCAGAACCCCGAGATCGACCGACTGCTGGCCGAGGGCGCGAGCCAGTTCGACCAGGCGCAGCGCAAGGCGACCTATGGCAAGATCCAGAAGATCATCCGCGACGATCTCGTCCTGCTGCCGATCTACCAGACGGTGATGGCCGAAGGCATCAAGGACGGGCTGCAGGGCTTCGCCGCCAATATCAACTGCTCCTCGAATTGCTGGAACATGCGCAGCTGGTTCTGGGCTTCGTGAGCGGGCGCTGATGATCCCCTTTCTCCTGAGGCGGCTCTGGCAGTCCCTCATCCTGCTGACCATCGTCTCGATGATCGGCTTTGCGATCCTCTATCTCGCGCCGGGCGGGCCGATGTCGCAATTCGCCCAGTCCGCCCAGATGTCGCAGGAGGATCTCGACCGCATCGCTCGCCAGCTCGGGCTCGATCGGCCCTTGCCGGTGCAGTACTGGGACTGGCTGCTGCGCATGCTGAGCGGCGACTGGGGCCGCTCCTTCCGCGACAACAGCCCGGTCTGGAGCGTCATCGGCTCGCATCTGCGCGCCACCTTCGAGCTGATGGCTGTCTCGACGCTGATCGCCATCGCGCTTGGCTGCTGGATCGGCATCCTCGGCGCGATCCGGCGCTATTCCATCTTCGACATGGTGGCGACCGTCGGCGCCATGGTGGCGCTTTCGATCCCGACCTTCTGGTTCGGGCTGATCGCGATCTACCTGTTCTCGGTACAGCTCGGCTGGCTGCCGGCCGGCAATCGCCAGACCATCGGCGACGGCTCCTTTCTCGATGTCGCGCATCATCTGATCGCGCCGGCGCTCGTGCTGGCGCTGGTCGAGACCGCGATCTGGGCCCGCTTCATGCGCTCGGCCATGCTCGACGTGATCGGCCAGGACTATATCCGGACCGCCCGCGCCAAGGGCTTGCCGGAGCAGGCGGTGCTGCGCGGCCATGCGATGCGCAATGCGCTGCTGCCGCTGATCACGCTGGCGGGCCTGCAGTTCCCGACGCTGCTCGGCGGCGCGCTGGTGACGGAGACGGTCTTCACCTGGCCGGGAATGGGGCGGCTCTTCCTCGATTCCGTGGAATATCGCGACTATCCCGTGGTCATGGGCATCCTGATGTTCTCGGCCGTGATGGTCCTGCTCGGGTCGCTGCTGGCCGACATGCTCTACGCGGTGGCTGATCCGCGCATCCGGATGGGCTGAGCCATGACCGACGCAACGGGCCTGATCGACCTGGCCGACACCCGCGCAGGCAGTGAGCACAAGAGTGCCTGGAGCCGCTTCCGGCGCCACAAGCTGGCGATGGCGGGGGCAGCCACCATCGCGATCCTGGTGCTCGGGTCCTTCCTGGGGCCCTATCTCCTGCCGTTCAACGACACCCATATCGATGTGATGCATCGCTTCGCGCCGCCGCTTTCCGGCGCCCATGTTCTGGGCACCGACGAACTCGGCCGCGACATTCTCGCCCGGCTGATGATGGGCGGGCGGATCTCGCTCGCGATCGGCTTCACCGCCATGGCGATCGCGATCGCAGCCGGAACCGGCGTCGGCATGATCGCGGGCTATTACGGCGGCATCATCGGCTCGCTCTTGATGCGCTTCGTCGATGCGATCCTGTGCTTTCCGACGATCTTCCTGCTCCTGGCGCTGGCCGCGCTGGTCAAGCCCGGCCTGCTCTCGATGACCCTGCTGATCGCGGCGACCTCCTGGATGAATGTCGCGCGCATCGTCGAGGCGCAGATCAGGGCGCTGCGCGACCAGGATTACGCGGTCGCGGCGAGGGCGATGGGGGCGTCGAGCTTCCGGATCATGTGGCGCAACCTCCTGCCGAATGCGGTCGCGTCGATCGTGGTCGCCGCCACGCTCAATGTCGCCAAGGCGATCCTGCTCGAATCCTATGTCAGCTTTCTCGGCTACGGCATCCAGCCGCCCAACGCGAGCTGGGGCAATATGCTGAACAACGCGCAGATCTATCTGTCGAGCGCGCCCTGGCTTGCCATCATGCCCGGTCTCGCCATTACACTGGCGGTGACCAGCTTCAATTTCGTTGGTGATGGCCTGAGGGATGCCCTCGACCCGCGCATGGAGATCAGCTGAAGAGGTCGCTCGGGCGTGGTGACGCCCTCTGGCGTGGCCGGCGGCGCGACCCGAACACTTAGCAGGAGGTCGCTTTGACCCGCAGGCTCCCCTCGCTGAATGCGCTGCGCTGCTTCGAGATCGTGGCAGCCGAGCTCAGCATCAAGAAGGCCGCGCTCGCGTTGCATGTCAGCGAGAGCGCGGTGAGCCGCCAGGTCCGCATCCTGGAGGAGCAGCTCGGCGCTCAGCTCTTCCTGCGCAATCACAATGGCCTGGAGATCACCGATGCGGGCCAGCGGCTCGCGGTCAGCGTCAAGGAGGCGTTCGACCACATCGCCAATGCGGTGAACCCCTTCCAGAACGACCGCGAGGCCGTGACCATCAAGGTGCTGCCGACCTTCGCGCTGCGCTGGCTGCTGCCGCGGCTGCGCTCCTTCCAGGAGCGGCACCCGCTGATCAAGGTGAATGTCCAGACGCGCCTGAACGACATGACGCTGAACGACACCGATGCCGATCTCGGCATCCGCTATGGCGTCGGCAACTGGCCGCGCGACTACACGACCGAGCTCTATGCGGAATGGATCCTCCCGGTCTGCGCGCCGGGCTATCTCGCCGGGCGCCAGGCCAGCGAGACCGATCTGGCCCAGGCGACTCTGCTCCACCCCTTGCCCGATCGGCAGGACTGGGCGACCTGGACGGAGAAATCGGGGACGAATCTCGATCCGCGCAGCGGCCTCGATTTCGACGCCCTCGACATGGCGCTCAGCGCCGCGGAAGCGGGCCTGGGCGTCGCCATGACCGATGTCGTGCTCGCCCATGAGGCGATCCAGGCCGGCAGGCTCGTCGTGCCGCTGCGCAAGGCGGTGCCGACCGGCGCCTCCTATTACCTCGTCCGTCCGCCCGACATGCGGCGCCGGCGCGAGGTCAAGCTGGTCGATGAGTGGATCTGCGACGAAATCTCGTCCGCGCGCGATCTCGTCCGCCTCTACGCGGCCTGACCCCGCCGCCCTCTCGCCAGGTCGAGCCTGCTGCCTCTGATTTTGTCCGGGCGGCCTGCAAAAATTGAAATCGACTGGCCTCTGCGAATCCGGCGCGAGTGCCCGGCAGGAACGGGCTGGGGCCTGCACCGGGGTGCATGATCCGTTTTGGGCCGAGATGGGCTCGCGTTAAGTGGTTGTATGTTCGAAATTATTTTCGCTCTTCGTAGTCATGTTTGAATTGTTCAAAAGTAATAATCTGTATTTCAGATGAGAAGTGAAATGTATGTTCGTATATCATTCCCGTGTTGTTGACGGTTAATAGGGATTGATCGATACGAAGCTCCATGATGCACGCCGCTATTGTTCGATGCGGCCTGTTCTGAATTTTCATGAGGGCGTGATGAAACTTCGAAGCGATCCGATGGTGAGCCGCGTGGTCCCGGCGTTGCTGGGCATGGGGATGGTCGGCCTGGGCGCAACCGGCGCCTTGGCTCAGGACGCTGCGCCCGCGCGGGTGCAGCTCGACGAGATCATCGTGGACGGGCAGGGCATGAAGGGCGAGGTCCCGCCCCCCTTTGCCGGCGGCCAGGTGGCTGAAGGGGCCAGGCTCGGCCTGCTCGGCAATACGCAGACCCTGAAGTCGCCGTTCAACATGACGAGCTACACCGCGGCCCTGATCCGGAACCTGCAGGCGGCGACGGTCGCCGATGCGCTGATCCTCGATCCCTCGGTGCGCAGTTCGCACCCATCAGGCGGCATCGTGGATTCGTTCAATATTCGCGGCTTTCCGATCTCAGAAGGCAATAATGGCGAGATCGCCTTCGACGGCGTGTTTGGTGTCGCGCCGAACTATCGCGTCTTCACCGACTATGCCGAGCGGATCGAGCTCCTGAAGGGGCCCGCGGCGGCGCTCGGCGGCATCGCCCCGAACGGCGGCGTCGGCGGCATCATCAACGTGGTGCCGAAGCGGGCGGAAGGCGATCTGACCCGGGTTGGCGCGGAGTTCGCCTCCAAGGCTTATGGCGGCGCCACGTTCGACATCGCCCGGCGCTATGGCGCGGGCCGCGAGTTCGGTGTGCGGGTCAATGGCAGCCTGCGCGGCGGCGATACCGCGGTCGACCGGCAGTATAACGGCACGGGCATCGGCTCACTCGCGCTCGACTATCAGGGAGAACGCTTCCGCAGCTGGCTCTATGTCCTGGCGCAACGCGATTATTGGGATGCACCGACGCGGCCCTTCCTGGCGAGCCCCGGCGTTGCGGTGCCGGCCGCCCCGAGCGGGCGTCGCAACGTGATCCAGCCCTGGGAGCATTCAAGGATCGACGATGGTTCGGTTCTGTTGAAGAACGAGTTCGATCTTACTGAAAACGTGACGCTCTTTGCCAATGCCGGCGGCTCGCAATCCCATGTCGACCGGTTCTTCGGCAATTCGCCGCTGCCGACGATCCTGAACGGCCGAGGCGATGTCACCTACACCCCGCAATATCTCGATCTGGCGATCGGCCGGCAGATCTATGAGGGCGGTCTTCGGGCCCGCTTCGAGACGGGTTTCGTCAAGCACGAGCTGGCCTTCCAGGCGTCCTATTATCACGACGAGATCGAGCGGGCGCTGACCGTCGGTCGGGCCGTGAGCTCGAACATCTACGCTCCCGCGCTGACCCAGCCGCAATTTGCGACCCGCGTCCCCCGCGCCAGGACCTCGGACAGCGATCTCACCAGCGTCGCGCTGGCCGATACGCTCTCCGTGCTGGACGAGCGCATCCTGCTGACGCTGGGGGTGCGTCGCCAATCCGTGGCGACGAACAACTATTCGACCACGACCGGCGCGGTGACCTCGGCCTATGACGAGGCGGCCACGACCCCGGTGGTCGGCCTCGTGCTGCGTCCGCTCAATAACGTCTCGCTCTATGCGAACTATGTCGAAGGGCTGAGCCGCGGCGACATTGCGCCGACCAATGCAACCAATGCCGGCGAGGCCTTCGCACCCTATCGGGCCAAGCAATACGAGGCCGGCGTGAAGGCGCAGTTCGGCACGTTCGGTGCCGGGATCAGCGCCTTCCAGATCACCAGGCCAAGTGCCGAGCTGAGCAGCAGCGGATTCTTTTCGGTCAGCGGGGAGCAGCGCGTGCGCGGTCTCGAGCTGAATGTCTATGGCGAGGTCACGCCCGAGCTTCGGCTGCTTGGCGGTGCGACCCTGCTCGACGGGGAGCTGACCAAGACGGCCCTCGCGGCCAATCTCGGCAACCGGCCGATCGGCGTTCCCTCCATGCAGCTCAATCTCGGCGCCGAATGGGATCTGCCCTGGGTGAAGGGGCTGACCTTGACGGGCACGCTGATCCATACCGGCAAGCAGTTCATCAACACCGCCAACAGCCAGTCGCTGCCCGAATGGACGCGGTTCGATCTCGGCGCGCGCTATGCGACCGAGATCGCCGGGCGCAAGACGACCTTCCGCGCCACCGTCCAGAACGTCGCCGATAGCAAATACTGGTCGAGCGTCGCCTCGTTCGGCACCTTCTATGCCGGCGCGCCGCGCACCTTCCGGCTCTCGATGTCGGTCGATCTGTAATGGTGGGTCGCGGCGAAACCCCTCAGCGTGCCCGCCGCGGCGCAGGCGGCCGCGCGCTCGCGGCGCTCCTGCGCTGCCTTGCGCTTGCGTTCGCGGTGATCGCAGGCGCCGGGCCGGCCTGGGCCGAGCAGGTCTCCGTGACCGACGTGCTCGGGCGCGTCGTCACGGTGTCGGTTCCGGTCCAGCGCGTGATCCTGGGCGAGGGGCGGCAGATCCATGCCGTCGCCGCGCTCGACCGGGAGGCGCCGTTCCGCCGCATTGTCGGCTGGCGCGATGATCTGCAGAAGGCCGATCCCGATAGCTACCGCGCCTATCTCGAGCGCTATCCCGCGATCGCGACGCTGCCGGCGCTCGGAAACATCAGCGAGGGCAATCTTGATATCGAGACGGTGATCGCCCTGAGAGCGGATGTGCTGTTCCTCAATGTCGAGGCACAGATCGCCGGCGCAGAGACAAAGCTCGTCGAAAAGCTCGCATCAGTCGGGATTCCCGTTGTCTATGTCGATTTCCGTCACGCGCCGTTCGTGAACACGGAGCCGTCGCTTCGGCTGATGGGGCGGCTGTTTGGCCGGTCGGAAGTCGCCGAGGAGCTCATCGCCTTCCGCGCCCGCGAGATTGCACGCGTCACCGATCGCCTCGCGGCGGTGGCCGATCTCAAGCGGCCGCTCGTCATGGTCGACCGCATTCCCGGCTATTCCGACGATTGCTGCATGACCTTCGGGCCGGAGAATTTCGGCAGGATGGTCGAGGTTGCGGGCGGGCGGAACCTCGGCAGCCTCATCCTGCCGGGCACCTTCGGCACGGTGAACCCCGAGACGATCATCGCCATGAACCCCGATGTGGTGATCGCGACCGGCGGCAACTGGGGTGCGCTCGCGCCGGGCGGCGCCTGGGTCGGGCTCGGACCGGGCGCGGATCTGACGGAAGCCAGGCGGAAACTCGCCAATCTTGCGAAGCGCCCGGCCTTCGCCCATACGGCGGCGGTGAAGAGCGGGCGCGTCCACGCGATCTGGCATCAGTTCTACAACAACCCCTATCAGTTCGTTGCCATCCAGCAGATTGCCCGCTGGCTCCATCCGGACCTCTTTGCGGATCTCGATCCCGAGGCCACGCTGCGGGAGCTGCATCAGCGCTTCCTGCCGCTGCCCTATCAGCCAGGCTATTGGGTCGAGCTCGGCGGGGAGGGAGGGGCCGGTCCGTCAGTGCGCTGAGCGCGGGCAGGGGGCGTTGCGCCTACCCGTGTGCCGTTCGCTTCGGGCCGCGAGCGGGGTCTATTCGCGTACGTTCCGAACCCAAGCTCCAGAGATCGGGCAATTGGCGAGGACGAAGCTGGCAGCATCGGGCGCCAGCTCAAAGCGGCAGGAGTACCGGAGAGGCGGGTTGTCGTTCCGGCTCGGCCAGCCGTCGGCCGACTCTCGGTCTCGCGTGATGACAAGGCGACCGTGCGTCAGGCGATAGCGCCCTTCGGAGCCAAGAGCTTCGCCTGATCCTCGTCCCAGGCCGCTGGGCATATGAACGAAGCTATCCAGGACGCCGTTCTCTCGGAAGTTGAATGCGAAACTTGGCTCGCTCTGCTGTCTTTCCCTGGGTTCTGCCGCAGAAATCCCACTCTCGTTCCAAATCCACCACCCCAATATGGCGCTGCGCTGATTTGGCTTCGCCAGCACAGGTCCAGCGGACGATGCCAGCAGGAAGAGCGTTGCGACCAGCGTTCCAGCGCCCGTGATGTTCGTCGCCATGCGTCTGAAATCCAATGTCGCTCCGTTGACTGAAGCCTTGCACTCACCCTGCACGCTCGCAAGCGTCCGGGAGCGGCGGTTCCGGTCGCGTCCATGCCGCAGAGCTTCAATCCGGTGGGGATTTTGGGCCGGGGCAGGTTCCCGCGCCGTATGGGCTTGCCTCCATCGCCGTCGCCGTGATCGCTGGCCGGCAAGGCCAAGGGGTGCTCGCCGGTCCATGAGCGGCATGCCCCCTTGGCCCCGCCGCCAACCTTCAGGATTGCCGAACGCTGTGTCCCTTCGCGGCGAGCCAGGCATCGTGCAGCCACTTCTCCGTCCCGCGATGGCCGGGGAAGCTGATCCAGACGATGTCGCGCTCGAACACCATGACCTTGCGGTCCGCGCCGACGATCACCCACATCCAGCGGCCATCGGCGGCGTTGCGCATTTTCACCTTCATGCCCGTGAGCGTCAGGTTCTGCGCGCGCCCTCCTATACCGGAGGGGCGGCCGACGGCACAGCGATTGGTCCAGGCCCGGGCTGATCCCGAGGCATAAAAAAGGGCCGCGGCGGCGGCCCTCTTCTTCGAGGCGTGCTTGCTTCTCAGCTGCGATGCTGCGGCATGGCCGGGGCGACGAGCTGATGAGCGCGCAGCTCCTTCATATGTTCGTGATAGGCGCGATACTGCTGCTGCTCGCGCAGGGCCAGCGGGTTCTCGGCCTGCTCATGAATGATGCTCTCGACGCCGAACTCGGTGGCCTGCGCCGTGTTGGCAAGGCCGAACAGAGCGAGAAGGCCTCCTGCGAGGGCTATCTTGTAAGTGATCATGACTGATCTCCTGAGTTTTAATCCACGAGGCCGGGGTGAATTCCGACTTCGTATCTATCATACTGCCGAGACGCCGAAATGTTCATACAAATAAACGTGATATTATTTCTTCGTGAATCTGTAGATTGTCAGATTTTGAATCCTATTGCAGGTTTGCATTCTGGATTAAATCTATCTGAATATAGAATTACCAAGTGTTAATCTGCGATGCTGACGCTTTGGCGCGATCTTTCTTCGGGAGCCGGCCCCGGCCCCATTGTGGCAGGCTCGTAGGGATTGCTGACCGAGCGCGCCGTCTCCGAATGGAGCCAGCGGCAAAGCCGAGAAGCTGGTCCGCGTCGCTGCAGGACTGACACGGCCCGCTTCAGAGACGATTGAACGAGGAGCGCTTTAGCCAGGCAGGTTTCAGGCAAAAGCGACGCGGAGCTTCGGCTGGCCATCATTGCCCGAGCGGGGAGCTCCGCAAAGTGGCCATTTGGCCCTGCAGCCCAGCCAATCGGCCGCAGGCCGACGGGGCGAGCCCCCCCAAACAGAGGGGCCGCTGGTGCGGCCCCTTCACCTGGATGTGCGCGCCTCTCAGCCGTGATGGCGCCGCGTCGCCGGCGCGACATAGGGATGCTCGCGCAGCTCCTTCATGTGTTCGTGATAGGCGCGATACTGCTGCTGCTCCTGCAGGGCGTACGGATTCTGGTACTGCTCGTGGACGATGCTTTCGGGGCCGAACTCGTAGGCTTGCGCCGTGTTGGCCATCCCGAACAATGCGAGAAGGCCTCCGACAAGGGCTATCTTGTAAGTGATCATGACTGATCTCCTGTAACCCAATGCACGAAGTCGGGCTGAAATCCGACTTCTTATCCATATTACCGTCGGTGAATTGAAATGTTCATGCAAATGACCGTGATCTGATTTCCTGTGAAATTCATCAAATACGCAAATTGTCGCCCCAAACCGGGATTCAACCTGGGATCAAGGCTGTTTGAATGGCGCCTTAACAAATGTTAACTTAACGATGCCAAGACTTCGGCATTGCGTGTTTTGGCCAGACGACCTCTCGTCGCGTGAAATAGAACCGGAGAGAGCGGCAAACCAGGCACGCGTTCAGTGAGCGAAGCTTGCGACGAGCGGCCCGGAGATGCCTTTCCTAAGTTGCAAGAGCGGGGCGGCATGACAGTAGAGGTCGAAAAGGAATGACAGCGCTTCGCGATCGCGAAAGGTTTTATGCTGCAACGCACTGATCATAGACTAGGGCGACGAGGGGGGCGGGGCGCTGCCACTGTCCAGCTCTCACTGCGCCCGGCGGTCGAGCAGCGACCGTGCGGCGCGCCCAGCTGCCCATGATCCGACGGCCAGAGCCGTGTTCACGACGACGCCGAGCAGCGACCAGAAAACGATGCCGTCCAGATAATGCCGATCGGGAGGCTGGAGCGCGGAATATACGGCAAACACGGCGCACGATGCGATGGCCAGCGTGGCGGCCTGAATGTGTGGCCGTCGAGCCCAGCCGAGCAGGAGTGGGCCGACAACGATCGTCGTGAGCCATAGAGCAAGCAGCATCATGTCCATTGACCGTCGTCTGTGGCCCCCGATCCTGATCTTTACGTAACGCACTAAATGTATGCGGTCAGCTGGATGCGGAGGCGAGCAGCTCCTTGCGAGGCGAGATCGTTCAGTGACCTTCCATAGACCGGCGATGCGCCGTCCCCGATCCGTCATACCCGTTTCGTATCGCCGTCGTCCGCGGCTATGTTGCCGGCGAGTGGCTGGGGGCGATATCGCTCGCGTCGCATGAGGGGTCGAGTGACGCCTTGCGATCACGCGATGCCTGGCAAGGCAGGGCGGACCGCTGACCGGCGTCCGGCCCGGACCGTTCGCGTGGCATGCCTACTGCGTCAATGACGCCCAGACCGACATCGCCGTAACGGTCAGGCCAACGATCGAATAGAGCAATGACCCAGATAGCTCCTTCAAGCTCGCCGCGAGCGAGCTATCATCGGGATGTCCGCCTTCCATTCGCTTGACGAGGGTTTGCATCGCGACAAACGCGCCAGCAAAGAAGAAGCTTGCTGCGCCGATTTGTTGAATGGGCCCCATGTCTTGAAACAGGTCCGGGAATTGCACGCTGATGGCGGCAATCACGATCCCCAAAAGGAAACTCACCGAACCAACGGCCTTTGCCACCCTGGAAAAACTCAATTCCATCTCCTTGTGTCGCGGTGTTGGGGACGTAGCGCAGGACTGTAAACAAAGCTGCTCGTCGGCTCCGACGAAATCTCCGTGAAGGGGGACAGATCGCGAGGGGGCGAGAGAGTTCTGGGGCGGAGGCTGACCACGTCCATGTGCCGCAGGAACAATGGGCGCGCCCGATCCTTCCTCGCCGCCGTGGTCGATACTGCAGCCCACGGCTGTGCATGGGGATGGTTCTGCTAGCGCTCATCTCCGCCTCAGCCAGGCGCTCACGTCTGCGTGACGATGTAACCAAATCGCCCCGCCGCGCGATCTCTCCCCCAAAGCCGCCTGGGGCGGCTGCTCCGGAGAGACGAGATGGACCACGAAACGATGCCTCCGATCCGCAGCGCGGGGGCGGCCGATGATGATCTCGGCGCCGGCCCTGCCGGACGCGCGTTCGTCGCGAATGGCGAGAGGGACGGGAGGCATGCCGTGCTCGGCAGACGCAGCTTCATCCTGCTCGCTGGCGCGGTGCTCGCAGCATCGGGTGTCCGGGCCGAGATGCCCCGCCCGGTCAACACGCTGGGTTCACCGGACGGGGTCGCGATCCGCGGCTACGATCCCGTCGCCTATTTTCGCGATGGCGGCCCGAAGCTGGGCAAGCCGGAGTTTTCCGTCGGCCTTCACGGCGCCACCTGGCGCTTCGCCAGCGCCGCGCACAAGGCGTTGTTCGAAGCCGATCCGGCGCGCTACCTGCCGGCCTATGGCGGCTTCTGCGCCTATGGCACCTCGCGTGGCTATCTCGTGAAGATCGAGCCCGAGGCGTGGTCCATCGTCGATGGCAAGCTCTACCTCAATTACGATCGCGCTGTCCGGAAGACCTGGCTCGGGGATCCCGCAGGGTTTATCGCCAAGGCCGACCGCCATTGGCCGCGATTGAACGCGGCGCATATCCAGTAGGAGACGCGGGCGCCGCATTAGCCTCAGGCCTTCGCGCGCCAGACAGCAGATGGATGGGGCAGGGCTGCCGCGCCCGTTACCGACTCTGCGCGAATGCGTCGAGCGCCAGCCGCATCTGCGCGAAGCATTGCGGGCCGCCATGCCCTTCGCCTTCCACGATGATCAGGCGGCTGGCCGGCCAGTGCTGGTGCAGAGTCCAGGGGGTGATCGCGGGGCCGCCGAAATCGCGGCGGCCATGGATGAGAACGGCGGGAATATGTGCGATTTCCGCGATGCGCCCGAGGATCTCCTGCCCATCCCGCAGAAATCCGTCATGGGCCCAGTAATGGGTGACCAGGGTTGCGAAGGCGAAAGCCCGGTCCTCGTCGGGCGGCTGGCTGGCCGGCTCCCAGCCCGGATCGAGCGAGATATGCGTCGCTTCCCAGTCATTCCAGGCGCGAGAAGCGAGCAAGCGGTCCCGGAGGTCGCCCGTGGCGAGCCGCCTGGCATAGGCTTCGACGACGCGCTCGCCGGGGCTCCGGCCGGACTCCCGCTCGAAGCGCTGCCAGGCTTCGGGAAACAGGCGCCCGACGCCTTCGGTGATCCAGTCGACCTCCTCGCGGCTGGTCGTGGTGACCGCGACCAGCACCAGCGCTGAGACCCGGTCCGGAAGCGCCTGCGCATAGGCCAGCGCCAGCGTGGAGCCCCAGGAGACGCCCGAGACGAGCCAGGACGCGACGCCAAGATGCGCTCTGACGGCCTCGATATCCCCGATCAGCGCCTGCGTCGTATTTCGCTGCAGTTCGCTGGGAGCGTCCGGGGCGAGGGGGCGGCTTCGCCCGCAGCCGCGCTGGTCGATCCCAATGATGCAGTAGCGTTGCGGGTCGAAATGGCGGCGATAGCTGCCGGAGCGGAGCCCGGTGCCCGGGCCGCCATGCAGGTACAAGGCGGGCTTGCCGTCGGGATTGCCCGAGATTTCCCAGTAGATCTCGTTGCCGTCGCCGACGGTGAGGAGTCCGGTACGGAACGGATCAGGGAGGGGGCGAGGTTCCGCGTTCATGCCGGTGCTGTGGGGCAGCAGGGGAAGCCCGTCAACCGGCGGATGGGCCTGCCCGTTCTGGAATGCTTCCGATCGAGCCTTCCATGCTTGCATCGGCTCTCCCAGAAAACCGCAATGCACTTTTCGAGGCGATGCTTTAGCGAGGACATCGCCTGAAACCGGACGGCCCTCGATGACGCTCATCATCTTCGATTGCGACGGCGTGCTTGTGAACAGCGAGGAGATCTATCTCGCTACCGAACTTGAGTTCCTGGCCTCGGTCGGCGTCGTCCTCGAACGCGATGTCTACACGGATACATTCATGGGGCTGTCCCCGCCGATGTGGCAGGCAAGGCTCCAGTCGATCATCGCGGAGAGGCGCAGCGCTCCCCTCCCGTCCGATTTCTTCAAGCAGTTGGATGACCACACGACGGCCCGAATAGAGCTTCATCTGGCCGCGCTGCCGGACGCCCGGCAGACCATCGACGGCATCGAGGCGCGCCGTTGCGTCGCATCGAGCACGCCGTCCGCGCGGCTGCGCTGGAAGCTGCAGCAGACCGGCCTGATCGGCCTGTTCGATCCGCATATCTTCTCCTCGGACATGGTTTTGAACGGAAAGCCCGCGCCCGACCTCTTTCTCCATGCCGCCGCGGCCATGGGCGTACAGCCCGGCGAGTGCGTGGTGGTCGAGGACAGCGTCAACGGCGTCATGGCGGGCAAGGCAGCCGGCATGCAGGTCATCGGCTTCACCGCTGGCGCCCACTGCGCCGGCAATCATGGCGCGCGGCTGGCGACGGCCGGCGCGGATCGCGTCGTCGGCAGCTATGGCGATCTCGCTGCCGCATTGGCCGGGTTGGGGGCATGGTGACTGCTCGGGGCCGCCCAATGGCCCTGGCCACCACACAGGCGATTTTTTGCACTTTCGCCGGCGGTGGATTCCGGCCCCGGCCGAAACTAAACTGCGACAATGACCGTTACGCGCCTCGACCACGTGCAACTCGCCATGCCGCCCGGTGGTGAAAGCGAGGCGCGCGCCTTCTATGCGGATGTTCTCGGCATCGGCGAAGTCGCCAAGCCCGCTCATCTCGCAAGCCGGGGCGGATGCTGGTTCGAACAGGGAGGGTTGAAGGTCCATTTGGGAGTGGACGCCGATTTCAAGCCAGCCCGCAAAGCGCACCCGGCCTTCATCGTGAGCGATCTCGCAGCGCTGGTCGCCGCGCTGAAGGCGCGCGGCTACCGCGTGTCGGAGGACCAACCCTTGGACGGATATGACCGCATGTATGTGGACGACCCGTTCGGGAACCGTATCGAGTTGATGGAGCCACTGCCGGCGGCAAGTCTCGGCTGAGGGCGAAGCCTCCGACGCGGCGGTCGTGCCCGTTCGGCTCTGCCCCGACCGTTCCAGCTCACGCAGCTTTGCGCAAATACCGATTCGCCCTCGAGGCCATGCGTCACTAGCCTGAGTTTCTCTGCCTGACTCAGGAGGAAACCATGGCGACCGATGGACCGGACCTTATTCGCAGACGCATTCTTCTTGGCGGCACCGCGCTTGCCGCGTCGGGCCTTGCATCCGCGCCGACGATCCAGACAGCGCAGGCCCAGCAGCCCGCGCCCGCGCCGGCCTCCGGGCGCAAGCCCAATATCCTGATGATCATGGGCGACGATATCGGCTGGTTCAATCCGAGCATCTACCACCGCGGCATGATGGGCTATCGCACCCCGAATATCGACCGCATCGGCAATGAAGGCGCGATGTTCACCGACTGGTACGGGGAGCAGAGCTGCACCGCCGGCCGCGCCGCCTTCATCACTGGCCAGTCGCCGATCCGCACGGGCCTCACCAAGGTCGGCCTGCCCGGCGCCGATGTCGGCCTGCAGCCGCAGGATCCGACGGTGGCCGAACTGCTGAAGCCCCTCGGTTATGTCAGCGGCCAGTTTGGCAAGAACCATCTCGGCGACAAGGACGAGCACCTGCCGACCAATCACGGCTTCGACGAGTTCTTCGGCAACCTCTACCACCTGAACGCCGAGGAGGAGCCGGAGAACCCCGACTACCCCAAGGATCCGGAATTCAAGAAGCGTTTCGGACCGCGCGGCGTCATCCGCTCCTCGGCAGACGGCAAGATCGAGGATACCGGGCCGCTGACCAAGAAGCGGATGGAAACCATCGATGACGAGACGACGGCTGCCGCGATCGACTTCATCGACCGGCAGAACAAGGCACAGAAGCCCTGGCTCTGCTATTTCAACTCGACCCGGATGCACGTCAACACGCATCTCAAGCCGGAATCCGCCGGCAAGACCGGCAAGGGCATCTATCCCGATGGCATGGTGGAGCATGACGGGCATATCGGCCAGCTCCTGAAGAAGCTCGACGATCTCGGCATCACCCAGAACACCATCGTCGTCTATACCAGCGACAACGGCGCCGAGGTGATGACCTGGCCGGATGGCGGCTCGACCCCGTTCCGCGGGGAAAAGGCGACCAATTGGGAAGGCGGCTATCGCGTGCCGACCCTCATCCGCTGGCCGGGCGTGATCAAGCCCGGCACGATCTATAACGAGGCCTTCTCGCATTACGATCTGATCCCGACCTTCTGCGCCGCGGGCGGAGAGCCGGATGTGGTCGCCAAATGCATGAAGGGGCACCAGGCCAACGGCAAGAGCTTCAAGGTGCATCTCGACGGCTACAACCTGATGCCGTTCTTCACCGGCAGCGCCAAGGATTCCCCGCGCCGGGATTTCCTCTACTGGAACGACGACGGCGAACTGGTGGCGGTGCGGGTCGCCGACTGGAAGGTCGTGTTCAAGGCGCAGGAGCATGAGGGCATCGACGTCTGGCGCAGGGAGTTCACCAATCTGCGGGCGCCCAAGCTGTTCAACCTGCGGGCCGATCCCTTCGAGCGCGGTGACACCTCGATGGAATACGAGAAATGGTTCTTCGATCGTTCCTTCGTCGTGGTCCCATCGCAGGCGGTCGTCGGGAAATGGCTGGAAAGCTTCAAGGAGTTCCCGATCCGGCAGAAGCCGGCGAGCTTCAACCTCGATGACGTCATGCGCAAGCTGTCGCCCAAGAACTAGCCGGCGCATATGGTGGCCGCCGCCGATGCTGCCCGTTGGAGGGCAGTGTCAGCGGCGATCGTCATTGCGCGGTCCGCGCGCGGCCCGGCAGATAAAGGCCAGCCCGCCTGCGAGGCCAGCCAGCAGCAGGAATGCAATGACGCCGGTGTGGCGCCCGGTCATTTCGTAGAGCCCGACGAGCGCGCCCATGCCGAGCAGGACGGTGAGGCTCGGGCGGAGCTGCACGCGCCATACAGAGCTGATGATCGATTTCAGTACGGACATGAGCCCCGTCATGATGCGGCTTGGCGGGCGCTGATCGCAGCCCGGGTTCCGCATCATGGAGCAAGCGCCATAGGACTGCAGCCCCTGCAAGCGGTTTCACAGCGCGTCGAATCTTGCGAGATCTTTGGGGCGAGACGGAAAGGGGGGAGTGTTGAAGATAGCGGCCGCACAAACCGTTGTTTCGCCGGACATTGCCGCCAATGGCAGCACCATCCGCGCGATGATTGCGCGTGCGGCGGGCGAAGGGGCTCGCCTGATCAATCTCTGCGAAGGGGCGCTGTCCGGCTACGCAAAGAGCCAGATCCTGAAACAGGGCGACTGGCAGGGCTTCGATTGGGCAATTCAGGAGGCCGAACTTCGCGCGATCGCTGAACTGTGCGGGCAACTCCGCATCGTCGCGGTCGTCGGCGGGGCCCATCGGCTCGGTCGGGGATATCCGCCGCACAACAGTCTCTATGTCTTCTCTGATAGCGGAGCCCTGCTCACCCGATATGACAAGAGGTTTCTCTCGAATACCGAACTTGCCGGCTGGTACACGCCTGGAACGGAACCGGTCATCGTCGACGTCGATGGCTACAGGTTTGGCTGCGCGATCTGCATTGAATCGCAGTTCCCCGAAATCTTCAGCGACTATGAGCGTCTCGGCGTTGATGGGGTTCTGTTCTCGTCATACGGCCTTCCCGCGCATTTTCAGATCGCGCTCCGGGCTCATGCCGGCCTGAACTGCATCTGGATCGCTGCTGCCCCCCCCGCGCAGGAGGCCGCCAAAGGCCCTGCCGGCATCATTGGACCGGACGGGGCATGGGCCGCGCAATCTTCGCCATCCCCGGAGCCTGGCCTGGCCATGACAACGCTGGACCGGACCGACCCCGCCTATGAAATCGCGCTTCAAAGGGCGCGGCCCTGGCGGGCCAGGGCAAGGGAGGGGGAGATCTATCGCGAGAGGCCGGTCAACGATCCCAGGAGCGAAGACAGAAGCGCGTATTGAACCGTCGGTTCCCCCGACGGGACATCATGCCCGCGCCTTGGTTCACGCCTGAGGCTGCGCAGATGACGCGAAGCGCTCAGGTCTCCTCCAACGCAGGCAGGCACTCGGTCCGTTCGTTGGAGGTTTGAGGGGCAAGGGCGGCATAAACCACCAATCGCAGATGGCGCCCGCCATCGACGGTGAGCGACGTGTGTTCGAAGGTGACGGGGCGGCCCTCGACGCGGAGCATGCGCGTGCCGGTGCAGGGTGCGTGCACGTCCGGGCTGCGCCACCATGTCCTGAATTCTGGCGAAACATCTTCCAGTTCCGCCACCAGGGCACGCATGTCCGCATCCCCGCGCGCGCCTGCAAAATCCCGGCGAAAGCTCGCCAACATGGCCTGCGCCTGGTTTTCCCAGTCTACGAGCGTATCGGCGAGGTGCTGGTCGCAGAACAGCATCCACAGGAGGTTGCGCCGGTTTGAAGGCTGGCTGCCGAAGCGGAACAGGGCTTCGGCCGCGTCGTTATAGGCCAGCACGTCCCAGCGCAGGTTGAGAATATAGGCCGCGTGCGGAGCGAGATCGTCCATCAGCCGGTTCACCAGCGACGGAACCGTGCACCATGTCGTTCCCGGTTCGGCCGGTGGGCGCTCCTGGGCGAGCAGGAAGAGATGCCGTCGCTCGGCGCTATCGAGCTTCAGGACCCTGGCGAGATTGTCGAGGAATCCG
Organism: Bosea sp. BIWAKO-01; assembly: GCF_001748145.1. NCBI lineage: Bacteria > Pseudomonadati > Pseudomonadota > Alphaproteobacteria > Hyphomicrobiales > Alloboseaceae > Allobosea > Allobosea sp. BIWAKO-01. Next base: position 5,884,332 of record NZ_BCQA01000001.1, on the reverse strand, counting down.
GAGGAGACGCCGATATTGCGACCCTGCTCGAGCCATGTGTACCAAGTCAGGCCCACCCCGGCGAGCGCGGCAACCTCCTCGCGCCTGAGGCCAGGCGTACGCCGACGCTTGCCGGCGGGCAGGCCGGCATCCTCCGGCGTCAGCCGCTCGCGATGCGCACGCAGGAACTCTGAAAGCTCGGGTCGGGTCCGTTCGAAGGTCGCCATGGTCCCATCAGCACTAATAGTAATAGCATAATGAGTTAAATTGTATCAGCGTCAATGCCGCTTCATGGCTGTTGCGTCGTTAATCCGAGGACGCAACATGAGTTCCGATACCGCTACGGCCCAAGCCCTGCGCAGCCCGGCAGAACGTGACGGGGCCCGCCCGCCCTGGCTCGGTTTGTCCATTCTGCTTCTGGCGGGTTTCGTGACGATCTTCGATCTCTTCGTGGTCAATGTCGCGATCCCGGCCATGCAGGCCGACCTCGGCGCCAGCCTGTCGCAGATCGGCTTCATCGTCGCGGGCTATGAACTTGGCTTCGGGGTGCTGTTGATCACCGGTGGCCGGCTCGGCGACATTCATGGCCGCCGGCGGCTCTTCGTCGTCGGGATTGCCGGTTTCACGCTCGCCTCGGCACTCTGCGGATTGGCGCCGACCATCGAGATCCTCATCGCTGCGCGCGTTGTGCAGGGATTGGCGGCGGCACTCCTGTTTCCGCAGGTCTATGCCTCGATCCGGGTGAGTTTCTCCGCTGACGACGCTCGTCGCGCCTTCGGACTCCTCGGCATGACTTTGGGCCTTGCTGCGATCGCGGGCCAGGTGGTCGGCGGCTTTCTCGTCGAGGCGAACCTGTTCGATTTGGGTTGGCGCATGATCTTCCTCATCAATGTTCCCGTCGGTGTCTTCGCCATCCTGATGGCGCCGTACATTCCCGAGACATACGCGCCGGAGCGTCCGAGCCTTGACTGGTCCGGCGTCGCACTCGTGAGCCTGGGGCTGACGCTCCTGCTCGTGCCGCTGATCGAAGGGCCGGCGCAGGGCTGGCCGCTTTGGACCCTTGCGTCGCTGGCCGGAGCCGCCGCCCTGATCGCTGCGTTCTACTGGCAGCAGGAGAACCGACGCCGGGCGGGCCGCGAGCCTCTGGTCGATATGAAGCTCATGCGGCAATTGCGCTTTGCCCAAGGCAGCCTGTTGGTCGTCCTGATCTATTCGACATCGTCCTCATTCTTTCTATGTTTTGCTCTCCTGGCGCAGACTGGGTTTGGTCTCAGTCCCTTCGAGGCAGGTCTCAGTTTCGTCCCCTGCAGCATCGGGTTCGTCATTGCCTCCATGGCGGCGCCACGCCTCGTCGCGCGCCTTGGCGCAGCCGCCATTGCCGCGGGCGCACTTCTCTATGCCGTGTCGCTCGGCGTTCTGATCGCGCAGGTCTGGCTGGACGGAGCCGAGCTCGTCGTCGCGCATCTGATCCCGGCCTTGATCCTGGTCGGCGCCGGGCAGGGCCTCATCATGACGCCGCTGCTCAACCTCGTCCTCGGTTTCGTCGAGGAGGGACAGGCAGGCATGGCTTCGGGTGTCGTCGCAACGCTCCAGCAAGTCGGTGCGGCGCTGGGAGTGGCCGTCGTCGGCATCCTCTTTGGTGCGGCGCTTGCCGCCGGCATCGATGGGGATGGCCAGGCCCAGCTCTACGTCTCTGCCTTCGTCAGCGGGATGGCTTACAACCTCGCCGCCGCCATTGTCGCCGCTACCCTGATATTTGGGATTGCGCGCAGGAGATTGCCGCGATGACGTCGAAACTGGATCGGGGCTCGCCTCACACGGCGCGGCCGATCAGCCGGTCCTCCACGTTCTGGAGATGGCGGCGCATCGCGTCCGCGGCGCCCGCGGGCTCGCGGTGGGCGATCGCGTCGACGATCCGGTCATGGTCCTCGAAGCTGTGGTGATCGGCGGGCGGGCTTGAATGGCTCGGCCGCGGCCGCCCCCAGGTGACGGCGCGGCGCACCGCGTTCAGCGTTTCCAACAGCGCGATCAGGATCGGGTTATGCGCAGCCTCGGCGATCTGGTGGTGGAAGCGCGCATCATAGGCCTCGTATTCGCGCCAGCTCGTCGCGGCGCGGCAGGAGGCGTTCAGTTCGGCGAGCGTGGCGATCTCGGCCACCGTCGCGTTGATCGCCGCGAGGCGTGAAAGCTCAGGCTCGAGCCCGATCCGCGCCCTCATCACCTGGACCGGATTGCTGCGCTGCGCCAGGTCCGCGATATCGACCAGTTGCGGCGGCTTCGGTCCCACGAAGGTGCCCTTGCCGACATGGCGCCAGAGCTGGCCGTCGCGTTCGAGCACGGCGAGGCCCTTGCGCAGCTCGGTGCGCTTGACGCCGAGCAGTTCGGCCAATTCCCGTTCCGGCGGCAGGCGCCCGTCATCGGGCAGCCGCGCCGAGGCGATGAAGCCATAGAGCTGCGTCAGGACGCCCGAGAAATCAGCGTCGGGCGGGGTGGGGGATTTCTGATCCATCATGGCGAGACCGGTGGCAGGAGACCCGATCGTCATTCCACGGATCGCCGGTGGTTGCAACCATTTTTCAGATTGGTTGAAATTATGGCGTGGAAACGCAGGGGATTCTGATCGAAATAGCCGAAATGCCGCCCTTGACAGGATCAATCCTGCGCATGACAGTGCCCAAAATAAAATTGGTTGCGACCATAACGCAAAAGAACCAAGCCGAACTCTGGCAAACAGAACTCTGGGAGGAGTCGAGCCATGACGCTGTTAAGGAGAAGGTCCGTCCTGTTTGGTGCTGCCGCCGTCAGCGCCGCGCTGATGCTCGGAAGCGCCGCCGCGCAGGCGCAAGCCAAGGTCCGGGTGGCGCTGGGCGACGTGCTGTCGACCGAGACGCTCTCGATGATCATCGCGCTGGAGCGCGCCAAGGAGAAGGGCGTCGACTACCAGGTGACGCATTTCTCGAAGGAGGACCTTGCCATCCAGGCGGTGATCAACGGCCAGGCGGATCTCGGCGTCGGCACGCCCTATGCGGTCGTCCAGAAGAGCAAGGCGCCGCTGCGCGTGCTCTTCCAGGGCACGCGCCTCGTCTTTTTCCCGGTGGCGGACAAGTCCTACAAGACCTGGAAGGACATGAACGGCCAGCCGATCGCCTTTCACGCCCGGGCCACGGGGACCGAGGCGATCGGCAACATCATCGCCAAGCGTGAGGGCATCCAGTTCGGCGAGCGCAGCTATGTGCCGGGCTCGGAGAACCGGATCATCGGCATGATGAAGGGCCAGATCAAAGCCACCATCGTCGATCTCGCCAACAAGAACCTGCTGCTGGAGAAGGCGGGCGACCGCTTCCATGTCCTGCCCGGCGTCAGCGAGCCGGCCTCCGACGAGACCCTGTTCGGGCGGACCGACTGGATCAGCAAGAACGAGAAGCAGGTCGATGTCATCGTCACCGAATTCCTGCGGCTCTGGCAGGAAATGGCGGCCAATCCGGCCATCGTCGAGCAGGAGCGGGTCAAGCGCAAGCTGATGGCCGACCAGCCGAAGGAGGTGCTGGAGGGCATCACCAAATTCTACACGCTGGCGACCAAGGAGGGCGTCTATTCGCCGGGCGGCGGCAGTGCCGAGGTCGCGAAGGCCGATTTCGAGTTCTACACCGAGGCAGGCCAGCTGCAGGGACCGGCGGGCGAGCTGAAGGTCGAGGATTTCTGGTATCTCGCGCCGCTGGAGCGGGCACGCAAGGCCCTGGGCAGCTAGGCCCGTCCCGACCCGCCATGGGCTGGAGCGGCCTTGCCCCAGCCCATACGCCCCTCGTTTCGAAAACGTGCACAAGCGGAGTACTCTCCCTTGCAGATTTCCGAACTTGCTCCTGCCTTGCCGGCGCTTCGCAGGGCTCCGGCCCAGCGCTGGCGCGATTGGTTGATCCATCCGCTCGTGCTGCGCCTGGTGTCCTTCGCGGCCGCTCTCGCGCTCTGGGAATATGCCGGGCGGATTCCGCTCAGCCCCGCCTTTCCGACTTTCCTGGAAACGCTCAGTGGCCTTGGCGCGATCATGGCCGACGGAACCCTGTTCAAGGCCTTCCTGATCACGCTCCACCCGCTCGTCATCGGGCTGACCGCCTCGATCCTGTTAGGCGTCGCGCTTGGCGTGCTGATGGGGCTGCACGAACCCTCGGAATGGCTGTTCGCGCCGATCTTCGTGATCGCCCAGGCGGCGCCGCTGGCGGCCCTCATCCCGATCCTGACCTTCGCCTATGGCATCGGGCTGACCGCGAAGGTCATGACCGTCTGCATCATGGCGATGCCGGTCATCGTGTTGAACACGCTCGGCGCCGTGCGCAACACGCCGAAATCGCTTCTGGAAATGGGCAGCTCGTTTCTTGCGACGCGCAGCCAGAGCATCCGCCTCATCATCCTGCCGGCGGCCAGCCCGATGATCTTCGCGGGCCTCCGGCTCGGCTGCGCCGCGGCCTTCATCGGCGTCATCCTCGCCGAACTGCTGATCACGCCGACCGGCATCGGCGACGTGATCTCCTACAACCAATCGGTCGCCGATTATCCCAAGATGTACGCGGCCATCCTCGCCATCATCGTGTTCTCGGTCCTGTTCATCGAATTGCTCGAGCGGATCGAAGTCACCCTGTTTCGACCGGAGGTGCGCAGATGAATCCCAACGCAGCCATCATGCCGCAGCACCTCGGTGAGCGTCCGCCGTTTCCCGCCCGCGCGGCCCGGCCGATCGTCGAAGTGCGCAGCGTCTCGAAAACCTATGCCGGCGGCGTCGAGGCGCTCAGCGGCATCTCGTTGGAGTTTCCGGAAGGGCGCCTGACGACGCTGCTCGGCCCTTCCGGCTGCGGCAAGACCACACTCCTCAAGATCATCGCCGGCCTGATCCCCGCCACTGGTGGCCAGGTCCTCGTAGACGGCCGCGAGGTCACCGGACCCGGCCCCGAACGCGCTTTCGTCTTCCAGGATTTCGCGCTGATGCCCTGGGCCAGTGTCATCCGCAACGTCGCCTTTGGCCTCGAACTACGCGGCGTCGCCCATAGTGAACGCGAGGCGATCGCCGAACGCCATATCGCGCGCGTCGGCCTCAAGGGGTTCGAGCAGAAATATCCGCACGAACTCTCGGGCGGCATGCGCCAGCGCGTCGGCCTGGCGCGTGCGCTGGCGGTCGATGCCAAGGTCGTGCTGATGGACGAGCCGTTCTCGGCCGTGGACGAGCAGACCCGCCGGAAGTTCCAGGAAGAGCTGCTCGAACTCGTCGCCAATGAAGGAAAATCCTTCATCTTCGTCACGCACAGCATCGAGGAGGCGGTCTATGTCTCCGACCGGATCGCGCTGCTCTCGCGTCGGCCGAGCCGCGTCTCGGCGATCATCGAGCCGCAGATCATCCGTGGCGGCGACCCCGAGAAGATCAGGCGCGACAGCGCCTATCTCGATGTCGTCGAGGCGATCTGGCAGCAGCTCCGGCACTATCTGGACTAGGGGACGGCCATGGTCATTTCAGGTATCCGCCTGCCGATGATGGCGGCGCTTCTCGTCTGGGCCGTGGTCTGGGAGATCGCCGGCCATACCGATGCCGGCTTCATCCTGCCGCCGCTGTCGCGCATCATCTGGCGCGTCTTCGAGATCGTCCCGACGGCCTCGTTCCTCGACGCGCTGCTGATCACCGGCCGCGCCTTCCTGTTCGGCAATGCGATTGCGATCTGCGTCGGCGTCCCGCTCGGCATCATGATGGGCCGCTCGATCATCGCCGACCGGCTTCTGCTGCCCTGGGTGAACCTCTTCCTCTCCGCGCCGCTCAGCGCGCTGGTGCCGGTGATCATGGTGCTGTTCGGGCTGGGCGAGACCACGATCATCCTCACCGTCGTGCTCTTTTCGATGTGGATCATCGTCCTCAATACGCGCGCCGGCATCCGCGCCATTTCGCCCTCGCTGGTTGAGATGGCGCGCAGCTTCGGCGCCAATCGCTGGCAGGCTTTCAGCCGGATCTATCTTTGGGCGGCACTGCCCGAAATCCTGGCCGGAATCCGGCTCGGCATGATCCGCGCCGTCAAGGGCGTGGTCATCGGGCAGCTGCTGGTCTCCGTCGTCGGCTTCGGCACGCTCTTCGAAATCTACCAGTCGCATTTCCTGATGGAGCATTTCTGGGCGCTGCTGCTCGTGCTCTTCGCCTTCGCCTTCACCCTCAACGAACTGCTCGCCCGGCTCGAACGTCGCTTCGGCTACTACGCCGCCGCGCGCTGAAGACCTCTCTTGCCAACGAAGGATCCCGCAAGATGAATATCGCCACGCCTCAGAACCATGTCGTCCAGGCCCCGGAGCAGGTTTCGGTCCCGGTGCGGGGGACGCAAAGCCGTTTCCCCGTTCACCGCATCTACTGCGTCGGCCGCAACTACGCCGCTCATACCATCGAGATGGGTGGCGACCCCAATCGCGAGGCGCCGTTCTTCTTCCAGAAGAACCCCGACAGCGTCGTGCTCGATGGCGCCGATTTCCCCTACCCGCCGCGCAGCAGCAATGTTCACCACGAGATCGAGATGGTGGTCGCGCTTGCCAAGGGCGGCAAGGATATCCCGGTCGAGAGCGCGCTCGACCACGTCTATGGCTATGCCATCGGCCTCGACATGACGCGGCGCGATCTGCAGGACGAGTGCAAGAAGGCGGGCCGGCCCTGGGAGATCGGCAAGGCCTTCGAGCACTCCGCGCCGCTCAGTGAGATCGTGCCTGCGAGCACGATCGGCCATCCCGAGAACGGGGCGATCTGGCTCAAGGTGAACGGCGAGATCCGCCAGCAGGGCGACCTCAACCACATGATCTGGAAGGTGCCGGAGATGATCTCCTATCTGTCCGGACTGTTCGAGCTGCAGCCGGGCGATCTGATCATGTCCGGCACGCCGTCCGGCGTCGGCGCGGTCGTCCGCGGCGACGTGATGGAGGGCCATGTCGAGGGCATCGGCACGTTGCACGCCAAGGTCGCCTGAGCGACGGGCGCGCGCGTTCATGGCAGCCCGGCCTCGGCCGGTCGTGTCGTGAAGGGGCATCTCGACAGATGGGCGCCGACGGTCGCGACGAGACCGTCGGCGCTTTCGACCTGGCTGCTGTCGACAGCACCCTGGAACAGGCTCGCGGGCTGGCGGGTTACCCTGGAAACCAGGGAGGTTCCAAATGGCCAAACAACCCGAAGCCCTTGCCACATTCGCGGCAACGGCCCGCAATGACGGCAAGAAGCCCAAGGATATCGGTCTCACTGCGACGCCCGAGACGGCACCTCTTCCCGGCGACACGAAGAAGGAGGCTGATGCCGCCACCAAGGTCCTGCGCGAAGGCGTGCTCAAGAAGGACCAGGGCGCGGACGAGGCGATCGACAAGCTCCCCGACCGCACGCGGGATCTTTGAACCGAGCCGAGGGCGGGACGGACGGTCCGGCACTGGATCCGGGATCAGTGTCCAGGGCCCGGGGCCGGGGCCGGCTCGCGGGCCGGGGCCTCATCCTTCGGCCCGCTCTTGCTGCGTTCGCGCATCCGCTGGAACACGACATAGAGCATCGGGATCAGGAAGATGCCGAAGATCGAGGCGAAGAGCATGCCGCCGAAGACCGGCGTGCCGACCGCCCGCCGGCTGAGCGCGCCGGCCCCCGTGGCAATCACCAGCGGCAGCAGGCCAAGGATGAAGGCAAAGCTCGTCATCATCACCGGGCGGAAGCGCAGCCTGGCGCCAGACACCGCGGAATCGATGATCGACTCGCCCTTGGCGCGCTGCTCCAGCGCGAATTCGACGATCAGGATGCCGTTTTTCGCCGCGAGCGCGATCAGCACGACGAGGCCGATCTGGGCGTAGACGCCGAGGCTGACGCCGGTCAGCGCAACCGAGGCGACTGCGCCGAGCACCGCGACCGTGACCGAGAGCAGCACGGCGATCGGCACGTTCCAGCTCTCATAGAGCGCGACCAGGAAGAGATAGGCAAAGAGCACGGCCAGCGCGAGCACGATCGTGGTGCCGCCGCTTGCGGCCTTCTCCTGCAGGGCCGTGCCGGTCCATTCGAAACCGTAGCCCGCCGGCAGGGTCGTCGCCGAGATGCGCTCCATCGCCTGCAGTGCCTGGCCCGAACTGACGCCAGGCCGCGGCGAGCCGTTGATGATCACCGCCCGGTAGCCGTTGTAGCGCGTCAGGGCCTGCGGCCCGGTGACGAGGCGCACCTGCAAGAGCGCATTGAGCGGCACCATCGTGCCGGCATTGTTGCGGACATAGATCTTGCCGATATCGGTCACGGCCCTCCGGAAGGGAGTCTCGGCCTGGACATTGACCTGCCAGGTTCGGCCAAAGACGTTGAAATCATTGACGTAGAATCCGCCGAGCGTCGCCTGGAGGGCGCTGAAGATATTGGAGATCTGAACCCCGAGCACCTGGGCCTTGTCGCGGTCGATATCGAGATAGATCTGGGGCGTGTCGGCGGCGAAGGTGCTGAAGACCGCGGCGAGTTCGGGCTGCTGGTTGGCAGCGATCAGGAGCCCGCGCATCGTCGCGGCGATATCGGCGGGCGACTGGCCCTGCAAGGCTTCGAGCACATATTGGAAGCCGCCGGTGCTGCCCAGCCCGATGCGGCAGGTTGAAGGGAAAGACCGTTGCCTGCTGCACGGCGGCGAGCTGCGGCCGCAGCGCTCCGATGATGGCGCCGACCCCTTGCGCCGGATCCTTGCGCTCCTCGAACGGTTTCAGGCGGACGACGAAGAAGGCCTGGTTGGAGGAGGCGAGGCCGTCGATGAAATTGAAGCCGACGACGGAGAGCACGCCCTGGACGCCGGCGACCGGCCGGACGATGTTCTCGACTTGCTCGACCACGGCCGCGGTGCGGTTCACCGAGGCCCCTTCGGGCAGGCGCATGGCGATGAAGAACGCGCCCTGGTCCTCCTCGGGCAGGAAGCTCTGCGGCGTAGTCAGGAAGAGCCCGCCCGTCGCCGCGATGATGCCGATAAGGACTGCCACGACGACGATGGCGATCCTGACCAGGCGCTTGACGATCGCGGCGTAGCCGTCTCGGACCTTGTCGATGCCGTTCATCACGTAGCGCATCGGCCCGCCGCCGCCATGGCCGCGCTGGATCAGGATCGAGCAGAGCGCCGGGCTCAGCGTCAGAGCATTGATCGCCGAGATCAGCATGGCGGCCGAGACGGCGACCGCGAACTGCCGGAAGAGCTGGCCGCTGATGCCGGGAATGAACGCGACCGGCACGAAGACTGCGAGCAGCACGAAGGTGATGGCGATGATCGGCCCGGTGATCTCGGCCATCGCCTTCTTGGTCGCGTCCGCGATCGAAAGCTCCGGCTCCTCCTCGACGACGCGCTCGACATTCTCGATCACCACGATCGCGTCGTCGACGACGATGCCGATCGCGAGCACGAGCGCGAGCAGCGAGACCGTGTTGGCGGTGAAGCCGATCACCAGCATCACGGCGAAGGTACCGATGATCGAGACCGGCACCGCGATCAGCGGGATGATGGTGGTCCGCAGCTTGCCGAGGAAGAGGAAGACGACGATGCCGACCAGCACGAAGGCTTCGAGCAGGGTGTGGATGACCTCGTCGATCGTGGCACTGACGAAGACCGTGGTGTCGAAGAAGATGCCGTAGGCAAGATCCTCCGGGAAACGCTTGGAGAGCTCCTCCATCGTCGCCCGCACCTTCCTGGCGACCTCGATCGCATTGGCGCCGGGCGACTGGTAAATGCCCATGGCGGCGCCGGGTGCGCCGTTGAAACGGCTGTAGCGATCGGCCGTGCGGGCCCCGATCTCGACGCGCGCCACATCCCTGACGCGCACGACCGAGCCGCCCGGGTTGGTGCGCAGCACGATATTGGCGAATTCCTCCGGCTTGGTGAGGCGGCCCTGCGTCTTGACCGTGAGCTGGTATTGCTGGTCGCTGCTGACCGGGGCGGCGCCGATGCGGCCGAGCGCCGCCTGCACGTTCTGGCCCTGGACGGCGGAGATGACGTCGCTGGGCGTCAGGCTGAGCGCCGTCAGCCGGTTCGGATCGAGCCAGACCCTGAGCGAGTAATCGAGCGGGCCGAACAGGCTGACCTGGCCGACGCCGTTGATGCGGGCGAGCGCGTCGACCAGGTTGATGGTCGCGTAATTGCTGAGATAGAGCGAGTCGAAGCTGTGCTTCGGCGAGTGGATCTCGACCACCTGCAGCAGCGCGGCGGATTTCTTGCGGACGGTCAGGCCCTGGCGAGTAACCTCGGTCGGGAGCTGCGGCTGGGCCAGCGACGAGCGGTTCTGGACATTGACGGTGTTGATGTCCGGGTTGGTGCCGAGCGCGAAGGTGACGTTGAGCGTGTAGCTGCCGTCGGCGCCGCTGGTCGACTGGTAGTAGAGCGCGTTGTCGACGCCGTTGATCTGCTGCTCGATCGGCTGGGCGACCGTGGTCTCGACCACCTCGGCATCGGCGCCGGGATAGCTCGCGGTCAGGGTCACCTGCGGCGGCACGATGTCGGGGAATTGCGCGACCGGGATCGTCAGGATGGCGATGAACCCCGCCAGCGTAATGACGATCGAGATGACGAAGGCGAGGCGCGGCCGGTCGACGAAGATCGACGAGATCACGTCTAGCTCCCGCTTGCCGGAGCAACGGGCGTGGCGGACACGGTCAGGCCGGGGCGCACCTTGAGCAGGCCGTCGACGATGACGTTTTCGCCCTCGGTCAGCCCAGATTCGACGACGACATCGGAATCCTGCTGTGCGCCCAGCTTGATCCGGCGCTGCTGGGCCTTGTTGTCCTTGTCGACGACCATGACGTAGCTGCCGGCCTGGTCGACCTGGATGGCCGCCTGCGGCACGACGAGGCGCGGCTGCTCGCGCCGCTCGCGGACCTCGACGGAGACGAATTCGCCATCGATCAGCTGGCGCTCCGGGTTGGGCAGCGAGGCCCGCATCGTCACCGTGTCGGTCTGCTGGTCGACCTGCGGGTCGGTGTAGTTCCAGACGCCGGGATGGGGATATTCCTTGCCCGAGGACAGGCGCACGGTGATCGCGATCTTGCTCTGGCTGCCGTCCTCGCGCCGGCGCGCATCACGCAGTTCCTCAAGCTGGCGCACGCTGACCTGGAACAGGACATACATCGGATCCTGGCTGACGATGGTCGCGAGTGCGTTGCTACTGGGGCCGACGAGATTGCCCTGGGTATAGGCGGTGCGGCCGATGCGGCCGGCAATGGGCGCGATGATGTCGGTGTAGCCGAGGTTCTCCTTGGCCTGGGTCAAGGCCGCCTGGTTCTGCAGCACAGCTGCATGGGCAACGTCGAGAGCGGCGCGGTTGGAGTCGAGCGTCGCCTGCGAGACAGCCTGCGTCTTCACCAGGTCCTGCGAGCGCGCATAGGTCAGCTGGGCATTGAGCTCCTGAGCCTTCGCTGCTGCGAGATTGGCCAGTGCCTGGTCGAGCTGCGCTTGATATTGCACCTTCTCGATCTGGTAGAGGATGTCGCCTGTCTTGACGTCCTGCCCCTCGGTGAACTGGATCTTGTCGAGGAAGCCCTGCACGCGGGCCATCAGGGCGACGCTTTCCGGTGCCTTGATGCGGCCGACGAAGGAATAGGTCCAGGTCACGCCCTTCTTCATTGCCGGCATCACGCCGACGGCAGGCGCGGGCGGGGCGGCCGGAGGTTTCGCGGCCTGCCGCTCATTGCAGGCGCCAAGTGCCAGCGTCATGACCGCGATCGAGACAAGCAACCGGAACTTCATCCGCATGCCCCGCTGATCGATCCCAGGATCCAAGCCCCCCGGGAACCAAGTCCCGTGGGATCGAACCCCGCTGGGAACTGAGCCCATCGTGACAAACTTCCGGGCGCTTGCACAGGGCTCTGCTGATGCCGAAACCGCGAGGGCCCGGGTTCAGCGGACCTGGCGGCGGATCATGAGCAATTGCCTCGCCTTGCGGCATTCTCACGGTTGGAGGGGCGCGGCCGACCTTGGACGACCTGCTGCAGGCTGCGTGTCGGGACCGGTCCCCGACGCCGGCGTGACCGCATCTGGTGTGTGCTTGACGCCGCGTCAGATCATTTCATTATCTACCGTTGCGGAAGGCACGCACCGTGCCGAGGCGGGCTGCGGGAAGGGCATCGAGATGCGCCTTGGCAAACGGCCTCCGCCCGGCAATCCGCATTTGCAGGTGGCTTTGGATGCGATCGCAGACGGCGACGCTGCCCCATTTGGCGTGGGCCTTGCCAAGCCGGCCGGGCGCAAGGCTCCGCAGGGCCTTGACCTTGGAAAGCTTGAGAAGGTCGTCGCGCGCGTGCAGGACGCGGTGGCTGAACCAGGCGCCTGGGGTGGCATCCTCGAGGAGATATCGGCGGCGGCGGGTGCGCAGTGCGCGTCCCTCTTTCGTACCTCGCCAGGCATCTCCGGCGTGTCGTTGGTGGCAACGAGTACCAGTGCCGAACAGCTTGCCGAGCGCTATGTTCGCGACGGTTGGTTCCACCGTGACCTGCGCGTCCGCGCGATCCCGAAAATGCTGAAGACCGGCGTTGGCGTGGACCAGGATTTCATCACCCCACACACGATCGAGCGCGAGCCGTATTATCAGGAGTTCCTCGCACCGTTCGGATTGCGCTGGTGGGCCGGCGTCGGGTTCCAGTCGGGCGACGATCTCTGGTGCATGGCTATCCAGCGCACTGTCGGGCAAGGCTACTTCGATCCTGGCGAGCAAACGAAGTTGGCCACGCTCTGCCAACGCCTGACCGAAGCCGCGACCATCTCGCGGGCCGTCGGTCGCGCCCGCATTGCCGGGATGACGGACGCACTCGGTCTCGTCGGGCAGCCAGCCCTCGTACTCGACCATTTCGGCCGCGTCCTGCGCGAGAATACCGCGGTAACCGGTCTTTACGATCAATGGTTTCGCGTGGTTGGGGCGCACATTATCGTGCAGGACCGCGAGGCCGCAGCCGCCTTCGCCGGATTGGCCGACGCCTGCCGCTCGTATCACCCTCACGCGGTGAGCGGGAAAAGGATTCTCGTCCGTCGCGGCGAGCGTCGCCCGATCGTGGTCGAATCCCACGCCTTGTCCAGCGGGGCAATCGAGTCGTTTTCGGGCGGACGCGTTCTGCTCCTCGTGACCGATCTGGAGGCGCAGACGCGCCCTCTGGCTTCAGCCCTCGGTGCAACCTTCGGCCTGACGACCGCTGAAGCGCGGTTGGCGGCCATTATCGGCGGCGGGGGGAGCCTCGATGCTGCCTGCGAGGCGCTCCACGTGACGCGCGAGACGGCCCGCAATCAGTTGAAAACCGTTTTTGCCAAGACCAATACGCACCGACAGGCGGAACTGGTGTTGCTGCTCTCGCGCCTGTCGACAGCGTTTCCACCGCGCTCCTCTTGAGGTCCGGGAGCCGTCGCCTCTGACAGGCACCAGCTTAGCCCGTTTGGGTCATGCGGCAGTGAGCCGGACAGCGCAGTTTTGGCATCTCGCCTTCAGTTGCAGTGGAGAATGCCATGGCCCAGGTCATCGGTGACGAACTCAACAATGTCCTGGTCGGAACGGCGGAGGCTGACACGATCAGCGGCTTTGGGGGGAACGACACAATCAGTGGACTGGGCGGCGCCGACAGCATCGATGGAGGCGAGGGCTTTGATCGTGCCTCGTATCAGAACGACGCAGGCTTAGGCGGCGCAGCTGGTGTCATTATCAATCTGAGCGCGACCTCGCAGACGAGCAATGGCTTCACCGTGGCCGCCGGAACGGCCCGAGATGGCTTCGGGACGGTCGACACGCTGCTCGACATCGAGGCGGTGAGCGGCACGGCTGGTGCCGATGTCTTCTTCAGCGGCACGGGCAGCGGCGCAGCGGGGACGGCGAGCAATACATTCTTCGGGCTGGGCGGCGACGATGCCGTCTTCGGTTCGGGCGGCCAGAATGCCGATACCGTCGACTACAGCCTCGACGTCGAATTCGGCGCCACCCATGGCATCCGCGTGAACATGCGCGCGCAGACCGTTCAAGAGAGTATCCAGCCCGATACTGTTCTCGGCTCCTTCGGAGACACGGACTTCATCCCCGGTATCCGGAACATCACCGGCACGCTGTTCCGAGACGAAATCTACGGGGGGAACAATGCCAACGTTCTGAATACGGGCGCCGGCGACGACCTCGTCTTTGGCGGGGACGGCAATGATACGATCATCGCCGGGGACGGGAACGACACGATCATCGGCGGTGCGGGCGCAGACGCCATCGATGGCGGCGCCGGCGCCGATGAGCTGGACTATGGTGCCGAAGGGGGGCCACAGGGCGTCCGCGTCAACCTCAACGGCCTTGATTTTCAGATTGGCCTGCCGCCCGACACGGCGATCGACTCCTTTGGCGATACCGACACCGTTACCCGCATTCCCAATGTCACCGGCACAAGTCTCGTCGATGAGATCTATGGCGGCAATCACGATAATGTTCTGCGTGGCGGCGCGGGCAATGATGTGCTCCTGGGTGGAGCAGCCAACGACACGCTCGATGGCGGCGCAGACGACGATATGGTGAGGTATTACGGCAATCGAGCCGACTATCGAATCTCACAGAACCCCGATGGCAGTTTCACTGTCGTGGATCTGGTTACAGATATCAGCCCGCCTGCGAGCCCGGACACGCCGGCTACGATACGCGACGAAGGGACCGACCGGGTTCTCAATGTCGAACAGTTCCGCTTCGCGGACCAAACCATCGCCGCCGCACAGATCCTGATCGATGCCCCATCGATCACCTCGGACGGCGGTGGTGGCACGGCGGCAATCACCATTGCGGAGAACGGCACAATCGTCACCACCGTTACGGCGAGCGACCCGCAGGCCGGCGACACCCTGACCTATACGATCGCTGGCGGCGTCGATGGCAGCCGCTTCGCCATCAATAGCCTGACCGGTCTGCTGTCCTTCCTGCAGGCCCCCGATTTCGAGACCCCGACCGACACCGGTGGTGACAACGTCTACGACGTCACCGTTGCCGTTTCCGATGGCAATGGCGGCGCCGATACGCAAGACATCGCCGTCACCGTCGCAAACGTGGTTGGCAACTCGCCGGGTGCATCGAATGCAGCAACGATCACCGGCACGAGTGAGGACGATATTCTGACGGGTCTCGGCGGTGCCAATGCGCTGCTTGGGCTGGCGGGCAACGACATCCTCAATGGCGGCGGCGGGAGTGACACGCTCGACGGTGGCGTCGGCGCCGACACGATGGCCGGCGGAACCGGCAACGATAGTTATGTCGTCGACAATGCAGCGGACTCGGTCATCGAGAATATCGGCGCCGGGACCGACACGGTTCGGACCGCGCTGGCGGCTTACTCGCTCGCCGGCCTGGCCAATGTCGAGAACCTGAGCTTCACCGGCGCTGGCGCCTTCAGCGGGACAGGCAACGGCCTCGCCAACGTCATCATGGGCGGCTCAGGCAACGACATCCTCGACGGGGGGGCCGGCAACGATCGGATGCTGGGTGGCCTCGGCGACGACATCTACCATGTCGACAGCCCTTCCGACCTCGTGATTGAACAGGCCGGTGCCGGCAGCGATCTCGTGCTCGCAACCGCCGGCGTCTTCGCCCTCGGTGCCAATGTCGAGAACCTGACCTTCGTTGGCGTGGGGAATTTCACGGGGACCGGCAACGGTTCGGACAATGTCATCACCGGTGGAGCCGGCGATGACACCTTGGATGGCCGTGGCGGCGATGACGTGATCATCGCTGGCTCAGGCACTGACACCCTGCTTGGCGGGGGTGGGGCAGACCAGCTGGATGGCGGTGCCGGCGCAGATCTGCTGGATGGCGGTGGCGGCGCCGACGTGCTCATCGGCGGCCACGACGCTGACACCCTGCTTGGCGGAGGGGGCGCCGACCTGCTTGATGGCGGCCTTGGAGGCGATCGCATGGAGGGCGGCGCGGGATCCGACACTTACATTGTCGACGATGTGCTTGACGTGGTGATCGAAAACGCCGGCGCCGGGAGGGATGAGGTTCGAACCGATCTCCAGACCTACGTTCTGGCGGGCAATGTCGAGAATCTGAGCTTCGTCGGCTTCGGCCCCTTCACCGGCTCAGGCAATGGGCTCAACAACAGCTTGACCGGCGGAGCGGCTGGCGATGTGCTCGCCAGCGGTGGCGGCAATGACCGTCTCTCAGGCCTGGGCGGCAATGACACTGTGTCCGGTGAGGCAGGTGCCGATATCCTCGATGGCGGCGCCGGCGCCGACGTGCTCATTGGAGGCACTGGAAATGACACCTTCATATTCAGCCAGAATTTCGGCCATGACACGATCAGTGACTTTGGCGATGTCGGTGGAAACAACGATCGCATTCAGTTCTCGACCGCGACCTTCGCGAATTTCGGCGCTGTCGCGGCAGCCAGTCAGCAGATCGGAGCGGACGTCGTCATCACTGTCGATGAAAACAACAGCGTGATCCTGGCCAACATCGCAATCGGAACACTCGGATCGAGCGACTTCTTCTTCATTTAGCGAGCCGTCAGACCGTTTATGCGGGCGCGCACCGTGAGCGCCCTCATGGCCCTGTCGGTCGCTTCGACGTCACGATCTCGGCGACCGTCGAGGGCCGGCGCTCACCATGTCTGCACATTGTGAGAGGGCCTGCACCGTTCCGGCGGATCAGAGCGCTTCGACCACGTCGGGATTCATGGCGATGAAGAGTTCAGCCTGACGCTCGAACAGCATCCAGGCCGGATCATTCTCCGACCGTCCGGCGTGGCAATGCATGATCGTGAAGATCGCAACCGTCCCGGCCGGCTGCTCGGGGTCGATGCGCGCCGCTCGGCACATCGCCCTGGCAATTCTCTGGACGCGCGGATCATCCCGGCGACCTGCCGCGCTCACCCCGGCGGCTACGGGCTTTAATTCGTCGATCAGAGGCATGGCGGACCTCGCGTTCTGATAAGCCGATGCGAGACAGTGAAACGAGCGGCCCGGCCATCGGTTCCCGCGGCAAAGACGCGCGCCTTTGTCGGTTGGTCCTATGCGGGAGGTGAAGCGGTGCTCGCCCGGTCTGAGCCACTGGCCGCGTGCGAAATCAGTACCTGTTCTGGCGCGTCACATCGCCGATCGCGGTCAATCCGGCCAGCGCCTGCGGCGACCCGTTGCTCCTGTAAAGCGCCGTGAAGACCCTGCTGGCATCGGTGTAGCGGCCGAGATGGAAGTAGGACCAGCCGCGCATCATCATCAGATCGGTGGTTTCAGGCGCAAGACGGGCACGCTCCGACAGGGTCACCAAGGCGCCGTTGAAGTCCTTGTTGTCATATTGCGCATAGAACCGCTCGGAGAGCAGCAGCGCCGAGAGTTCGCGGCGCTTTGCGGGAGCCGGATTGGTCTGCGCGGCTGCGACATTGGCCTCCGCCGTCAGCCCCTGCTGGAGAGTTGCATAGGTCTTGCCCATTGCCGCGTCGGCCGCGACCTGAGCCGAACCGGTGCGCATGGCAGCCTCGAAGGCAGCGGCTGCCGCTGCAGGGCGCTTCAGGTTGAGCAGGCACCAGCCGCGCTGCAAGGCGGCTGCGCCCGACTGGCCATTGCCGCAACTGCCGGAAACGGGGGCTGCAGCCTGGCGGCGCCGGACGGGCTCGGCGTCGATATCGCTCTGGATAATCTGCCGGGCCGCCCGGGAGCGCAGGGGGCGGTTAGGGGCTGGTTCGACAAGGTCGCGCTCGCGCGCGATCGGCGCTGCCGTCGCGGCGAGATCCTCCCGGCGCAGCTGCTGGTCACGCGTGTCCTGACCTCGCACGTCTTGGCCGCGCGAGGTGCGGTTGCGGCGGGGATCGAGCAGCGCGGCAATCCGTTCCGAGCGGGCGCCCCAGTCGCTCACGATCGCGCGCAGGCCGGCCTGGTCGCGCAGGCGCTGTCGTGCCAGGGCAAGCCCATAGGCCGCCGGCTCATAGCCGCGGTCCCAGGAGAGGGCGGTTTCGAACCATGTCTCGGCCGACGAGGTCTGGCCGGCATTATAGGCATACCAGCCGAGGCCGGCCGCGCCTGGCGCGTAGCGGTCGGTCGCAACGGTCTTCGCGATCCGGTCGACGACGGCGCGATCCAGTTTTGGAGCGGGCTCCTGCGTGATCAGCGACGTCACCGCGCCGAGATAGGCCTTGCGGTTGGCGGCGCCGGCGTCCAGCCATTGCGCACCGAGCGCCTCGGCCTCGCGATATTTGCGATTGGCGGCCAGCGCGAGCACCGCGCCTTCGGCCGCCTTCGCCCCGCCCTTGCGCTGCAAGGCGGACTGGAACAGCGCCTCCGCCCTGACAGGATCATTGTGGCGCAGCGTGTAGAAGCCGAGCAGGATGGCATCGTCGGGCGTCGTCGCGGCGTTTGCCAGCGCCTCGACGCGCCGGATGTCGTCGGCGGATACGGTGAGCTTGGTATCTTCGGCAGCACGTCCGATCCGCCGCCGCGCGATCTCGTCGCGGATGCTGGAGAACTCAGTCTGCCTCTCCTGGGCCAGTAATCCGTCCGTCAGCGTATCGGGCAGCGTCGCCAGCGCCTTCTGCATCGTCCCGATCCGCTCTGCCGGGGTGTTGCAGTTGCTCAGCACATAGGCATAGGCGTCCCGGGCCCGCTCGGGCTTGCCGGTCTGCACGAAAGCCTCGGCCACCCGCCACAGCGCATCGACATTCGCGCAGGTCAGCAGGGCCGGCGTCTCGGTGCCGATCCGGATCACCTGCTCCCATTGCCGTGCATTGGAGGCATTGACCAGTCGCTGCGCCGCCTCGGCAGCATCGAGCCGGGCGACGAGATCGGCAGGCGCACGCCAGTTCGGCTCCCTGGTGCCGCGTTGCGCAATAGCGGCCCGGACCTCGGCGATCTTTCCTTCCGAGAAGAGCCTCCACAGCCGCTCGAGCTCGGGATCGCCGGTTTGTGCCGGAGATGTCAGGTCGGCGGGCGGTTTCCATTCCGGGTAGAGCGCTCGCAGACGGGCAAGCTCGGCCTCCAGGCGTCGCGTGTCGCCCTGAGAGGCGAAATAGCGCAGTGCGCTCTCGTCGACGACGGGGGGGCGCTGCGCCGATTGGCCGGACGGGGGCCCCGGCGACTGCGCCTGGGCGAGTTCCGGCGCGGGTTGCTGGCTGTCAGGCGAAGAGCTTCCGGCCGCGGCCGCCTGACGGATCGCCGCAGGCGGCGCCAATGACAGATCGACCTCCCGGCCGTGGCGGCCGAAGGCATAGAACGCGGCACTCGCCAGGGTTATCGCCAGAACGGCGTATTTCACATGCATTGCGGATACCTCTCGCGGAGCATCGAGAGGGACAAGAGGTGCAGGGTCGAGGGATAATAGGCCGTCGGCTGGAAGGTCTTCAATTCCGCCGGGATCGGCGTCTTGTCGAGCGCGCAGGCCATGGCCGCGGCGAGAATGCGATAGCCGGCGTCAGGCAGCGGCTCGACGGGATTGCCGGTCTTGACGTCGATCACGGCAGTCCCGCCGGCCCATGCCTTGCGGAACGGCTCCATGCGCGCCTTGTCGGCGAGCCCCGCCCGCATCAGATAGAGCGGGATGCGGATGGCGTTGTAGCCGAACTGGGGCGGGAAGCCGTCGGCAGGCCTGGGCGTGTCCTTGATCGAGACCCAGTCCGGGGCCAGCATCTTCGCCCTGGCAAGCGTATCGAGCAGTTTCAGGCCGCTCGCCTGCACCTGCATCCAGCTCTGATCGCCGGTGAGCTGGGCGAGCGCCGGCAGGGCTTCGAACACCCAATAGGATGGATTGACCACGGGCCCGTCGGGACGGTCCTTCTCGGAAAAACCGACGGCGCCGGGCATCAGCCAGGTCTCGCCGCCGCGCTTCAACAGCGCGACCTTGGCCAATGACCGGGCGATCTGGCGCGCCGCTGCCGTGTAGGCCGGCATGGCCCAGCGCGCGCCGGCGCAGGCGAGGGCTTCGGCGATCAGCAGATCGCCGTCGCTGGCATTGTTGATGTCGGTGACATGCGGGCTCGCCTTTGGATCCCAGCGCCAGGCCGCGAGCCCGTCGTCGCGGATCAGGAGTTCCGTGCGCGTGAAGGCGAATATGCTCGCGAAGCTGCTGCGGTCGCCCGCGAGACAGGCCAGCAGCAGGCCGTAGCCCTGGCTCTCGCTATGGCTGATCCCGCCATTGGCATCGTCGATCACGCGCCCTTCGGGCGTGACGAATTTCTGCCGGTAGAGCTCCCACGCGCCATCGGGGAGGGAGGCGGACAAGGCCGTCGTGAGAAGCATCATGGTGGCTGCGATTGTGGCCAGGAGCTTTCTCATGAGCGCCGCCCCAACCGTCCGAGCATCAACGCGGTGCCGATGCCGAGACTGATGCAGGCGGCCAAGAGCGTGAGCGCGTAGGTGCCGATATTGCTCGACATCCAGTTGGCGAGGACGAGGCGCATATTTGCCAAGCTGAAGGGCCGCGTCATGAAGAAGGAGGTGCGGTCGGCGGAGAGGACATGTGTCTCCTGCCCACCCCGGAAAGCCGTGATCCTGCCGGCCATGGCAGCCCAATTGCCCGGCGTCACGATGCGGGCGACGCTGCTCTCGAGCGCCTCTTCGCGCCGGGCGACGAAAGCGGTCCAGACCTGCCGGGTCTCCGGATCGGCGGCCTGGGCTGCGATCAGGTCGGTTCCCTCGGCAGGCTCGTAGAGCGAGGCCGCGCGCGAAGGTGTGCGCAATTGGGCAAATGACAGGTCGAAGGTGCGCTGCAGCCAGCCGTCGAAGGCAACGAGATAGCGAGCCAGCGGGCCACCGAGCGAGTTCCGCCACCGGTCGCGGATCTCGCTCGTGGATTGCGGCACGCCGCCTGAATCTTCCGGTGTCGTCTGGCGGCCCTGGAAACGGTTGAGCACGGCGTCGAACACGGCCGTGCCATCTGCATCGGGCGGGACCACGACGGCGTCGGCGCGCTGTGGCCATGTGGTGCGGACGGTGTCGGCGATGCCGACGCGCGGCAGCAGGCCGCTTGGCAACTGGCCGGCCGCTCCGACGATCAGCGCCGGGCGATCTCCCACAGTGGCGGCATTCGCAAGCGGATCGACCGCGATGGGCCGGCTGGCGCGCTGGGCCAGGCGCGCCAGCAGAGTGGCCGCCGCGCCGTAATTGGCGGCATCGAGCCGTCCCATGACCAGGGCCACGCGCGGCGCCACCGAGTAGGGAAATCCCGTGCCGGAAACGGCGGCGAGGTTTGGCTTGACGCCGATCTTCGCGAAATCCGGAACGGCAAGCGAGGTCGTATCGAACAGCGCGAAACGGCTCTTGCCCGGCAGCGTCGCGCCGGGCCCGCAGCTCAGATCGGTCTTCGCGATCGTGACGGCCTCGAGCCAGAGCTCATTGATCCCCGGCCGGAAATGCCGCATCGGCACGGTGATCGGGAACTGCTGGAACAGGCCGCCGGTCGTCGTGTTGAGCGGCACGGTCGCGGCGACATTGCCGTTGACGAAGATCTCGATATGGCTGACGCCGGGCAGGACCTCGGCGGAATAGGCTCCGTCGAGAAGAAGCGTGGCCTCACCGTAGGCGTTTGCAAAAAAGTCGCCGGGCATCGCGACGACGGCGCGCACCCGCATGCGCCGGCCGGTCGATTCCTGGGTGGGAACGCCGAGTTCGGCGAAGCGCAGCACCTGCCGGCCCGTGACGTAAGGCGGATTCGGCGTGTGCCAGCTCGCCGTATCCATGCTGGTGCGGTTGATATTGGTCGGCCTCGAAACCGGCTCGGTCAGGATCTTGGCGACGACCGCCTCGATGTCCGGCCAGCCCTGGCCCGTGACGAGAAGTGTGGCCGGACCCAGCTTCGGACTGGCGACGAAGCCGAGGAAGCTGCGGGTGGCCGCCTCCTCCGGGATCGTGCCGAGCAGTTCGCCCAGTTCGTTCGCTGTCCCGATGACAACCGTCAGCGAGCCCGGCCGCAGCCGCTCCGGTGGCCGTTCGGACACCCGCACCACGACCTGCCCAAAGCGCCCGCGCAGGGCTACGGCCTGGGCGACGGCGAGGATGGTGTTGCCCGCGATCGCCCGCGACGCGCTCGGCGCGACGATGTGGATCGTCGTCTGGCCGCTTTCGTCCCCGCCGATCGACGGCAGATCGTCGATGCCTCGCAAACGCAGTTGCGCGGCATCGGGGCTGCGAAAGCTCAGTCGCGTGCCGGCGCCGTCGATGCGCGTCCAGAGTTCGTAGGTGGAGGCCAGGGTGCAATCCGTGCGGTGGCGCTGCACGACCTCGAAACCGATCGTATTCTCGCCTGCGCGCAAAAGAGCCTTGCGGATCGCGACCGAGAGCCGCGCCAGCCGGTCCGACGATGCGATGGGCTGCTCGATGACGCGCTCGCCATTGATCCGCACGGTCAACCGCGAGGCTTCGGGCATCACGACGAGCGCATTCTGGAATGCCACGTCCAGGTTCAGATCGGCGGCGGCTTCGTCCTGCGTCAGGAAGAAAGCCCAGTTGCGGCTGTCGCTCTCGCCCTCCAGGGTGACGCGGGCGGCAGGAAGCAGCAGCTTGAACGCAAAGGGGACGGGCGCAGACGCTGCCGCCGCGGGCTTCGGCGGCTGGCTCGGGGCAGGGGGCTCGGCAGCAGGCGCAGCCGGTGCCACGGGGGCGGGCTTCACGGCCGGCGGCTGCTTCGGCGGCGCGATCATGAATGGCGCCGGCTCGGCCGGTGCCGGCTGCACGCGCTCGTCCTGTGCCATGCTGGCGCCGCAGAGCAGCGGCAGGGCCAGAACGGCCATCAGGGAGAATGGCTGCAGCCTCATTCCGCTGGCCTCGCCGGTGTCGCCGAAGAGCGTGTCAGGCGGTAGAGGCCGAAGAAATAAGACAAGCCGCGGCTCGTCTGGAAGAGCGCGATCCGCAGGAAGCGGATCGTGCCGTAGACGACCCCCATGTTCTGGCGCCGCGCCTTCTGGAACAGGGTCCAACGCTCGGCGTCGGAAAATGCGAGATCGGCGATCATGCGGCTGTGCAGGGCTTCGCTCGGGACGTAGCGGCAGCCCATCAGTAAGCCCTTGTCGTCGGGCGCAAGACGCATCACGCGCACCGGCAGCGTGCCGGCCGGCATGTCGATCGTGGTCTCGAAAGAAATGAGCGCCTCGCTGCCGACAGGCAGCTTGTCGAAAACATGGGACAGGACGCGGATGCCGACGCCGTCGACGGAGGCGTTCTCGGTGACGATCGGCGCGGTCTGCCCGTCGATGGTGATCTCGCCGCGGCGCCGCACTGCGAAGCGCCGGGCCGCGCGCCCCTCCGGCCGCTCCGAGACGACGCCGAGCGCACAGCCCGCCATCAGCAGGTTGAGCAGATTCCAGAGGCCGACGACCACGGTCGTGTCGGCATTGTAGGGCTCGGTGATGATCCGCCAGTAGGTCGCGACGACGCCGAGCGCCAGGACGCCGAAAATGATGAAGAAGGGTAGCCCCAGCTCCGAGACGCGACGGGTTTCCAGAGATTCGTTCTTGGCCGTGACCTTGAAGGTCGGCTTGCCCGGATTGATGAGGACCGAGACGACCGCGGGCAGCAGGTAGACGGACTGGATGAACTCGTAGAGTTCGGAGATCCATGGCCAGCGATAGCGGCCATAGAGATAGTTCTGCATCATCAGGTTCACGACCATATAGCTCAGGATATAGGCGAAGAATTCCGCCCCCGATGCCGTGAAGATCTGCAATCCGAAGAAGAGGTAGAACAGAGGCGAGATCAGGAAGATCCAGCGCGCAAAGGGAAACAGCCAGAACAGCGCCGAGGAGCAGTAGCAGAGCCGCTGCGGCAGCGAGAGGCCGGTTTTGAACAGCGGGCGATGATAGATCAGGATCTGCATCATGCCCTGCGCCCAGCGCGAGCGCTGCCCGATGAAGCTCGCAAAGGTCGCGGGCTGCAAGCCGGCGATCAGCGGCTTGTCGACATAGACGCTGTGCCAGCCGGTGGCGTGCAGCGTGATCGCCGTCTCGGCGTCTTCCGTGATGCTACGGCCAGCGAAGCCATTGGTGGTCTTGAGTGCCTGGCGGCGCAGCACCGCAGCCGAACCGCAGAAGAACGAGGCGTCCCATTTGTCGAGACCGCGCTGGATGATGCCGTAGAACATCTCGTTCTCGGACGGCATGTATTTGAAGGTCTGGAGATTGCGCTCCAGCGGGTCGGGATTGATGAAGAAATGCGGCGTCTGCACCAGGAACAGCTTCGGGTCCTGGCCGAAAAAGCCCACGGTCTCCGCGAGGAAGGACCGTGCGGGCGCATGATCGGCATCGAAGACGACGATCAGTTCGCCTTCGGAGTGAGCGATGCCGTTATTGAGGTTGCCGGCCTTGGCGCTGATATTGCGCTCGCGCGTCAGATAGGTGACGCCGAGGCCCTCGCATAGCTTTTGCAGCGTCGCCCGGCGCTCCCTGGCGGCGTTGGCAGCCACGAAATTATCCGCGTTGCACTTCTCGTCGGTTCCGCCATCGTCGAGGAGAAAGACCTTCAGGCGATCCGCCGGGTAATCCATCGCGAGCGCAGCCGCGAGCGTCGTCGCCAGCAGATCCGCCTCTTCGTTATAGGTCGGCACGAAGACGTCGACGGTGGGCGCATTCTGGAGGTCAACCGGCGGTGTCTTGCGCGGCGGCAAGGGAAGCGCGACCACGAACAGGCTGAGGAACAGCATGCCGATATTATAGAACTCGGCGAGGTAGAGGATCATCGCCGGGATGAAGTCCTCGATCTGGTTCGCGGGCGGCAAGGTGCTCGTCGTGCGCCAATAGATGTAGCGCAGCACGATCGCCGTTCCCAATCCCAGCGCGATCAGCCGCCAGACGCCGTCAGGCCGCAGGAACTTCAGCGCGATCATCGCCGTGACCACGATCGCACCCGCGATCAGATGCGCCTGCAGGCTGATCGGCAGCGTGATCAGCACCACGACCACGGCGGCGATCACAGCCCAGACGATGACGTAGCTTGCTGTTCGCATCGGTCTTCAGGTGATCCTGGTTGCGGTCAAGGTGACAAGGGCGGCGGAACGGTCGGGTATCCTTCCAGGGGGCGGTCCGGCAAAGGCCTGTCCGGCACAGGGTCTCTCACCTCCGTACGGGCCGGCTGCGGACGCTTCGGGCGGGCAACCCGAGGCGGCCGCTCGACCGCGTCAGGCACGGATGTCTGGGGCAGGGGATAGATCGGCGCGCCCGCCTCGCCGAGATCGGGCGAGGGGGATGGCGCATCCCCGATCGGGTTCCAGCCGGCGCGCCTGAGCGAGGCGTTGACGGAAAAGCCATAGGCCAGGCGCAGCAAGGCGGCTTCCGACGCACCCGGCGCGCAGATGCGCAGGCGCACGGAGATCACGCCCGATCTGGGACGGAAGAGGCTGTCCTCGCTCGCGACGCGCTGCCAGGCGTAAAGACAGCCATCGCCCCCGGGGCCGCGGCCGAAGGCATAGCCGAACGGGCCGTAGCGGTTCTGCACATAGGCGGCCGAGGGCACCATGGCGACGCCCGGAAGCCGCTCCTCCATCTCGCGCGCGATCGCGAAATCCTCGATGCTCGGAAGGGACAGAAGCTGGCCTTCGGCGCCGTCCGAGCTCGGAACATCGGCCGCTGTCAGGAAGGCGGCATGGATCGCATTCTCGCCCGGCGTCCGGCCTCGCGTGGCGAGCGTGATGGTCTGGGACACGGCATTTTCGTAATTGCGCTGCGTGACGTTCACGATCGGAGGCCCGCCCGGCGGCAGCATGATGAGGGCCCGGCTCGGAGCGACCGCGATGGAGCGCGTGGCGAAGGTCAGTTCGGCATCGGTCAGCCTCTGCTCGCCGCAACTGGCAGCCATCGCCCCCAGCAGGGCCGCGGTGGCAAGGCATGCGAGCCGCCCCCGGGGCTGGCCGCGCGCAGGGCCGGGCGCCGGACGCTGTCCGGACACGCTCATCGGCACGCAGGCCGGTGTCTTGGAGCGATCGACATGTCGGAACCCTTGATTAACAAAGATTAACACGCTCTTACCGCAGGCTGATGCGGCCAGTCTTTGGCCCTCGATCGAATCATGGCTCCCAGTACAGACAATTCCAGCACCGGCACCAACCCCTGTTGAGCGAGCGCAGTGGGAGATTGTGAAATACCGGCGATCTCATCCCCCATAATCTTCGCAATGGCCGCCGAGGCGTGCCTCAATAGTCGGCAGGCCTTCTCCTGTCCGGATTGAAAGCCGGCGAAGCGGATGATCTGGAACATCCTTTCGCCCGGCGTCGCACAGAGGAGGGGGCGTGCCGCCATAACTAGCGCAGCTGTGGACGGGACGCGGCGAGATCGTTGCGGATCGCTGTCGCGGCCACGCCGGCCTGACCCATGGCATGACTGATCTGGTCGAGACCGATCACGACATCGCCGGCCGCGTATAGTCCCGTGATGCTGGTGCGCTGGTGGCGATCGACCTGGATGCAGCCATCATCCGTGACAGTCGCGCCCAATGCGGTTGCAAGCTCGGAATGAACGACCGAGCCAAGGGCGGGATAGACGGTGTCGAAGCGCAGCCGCCCTGCGGCCGAAGACAGGCTCAGGCCGTCCTCCTCCAGTCGGAAATCCTGCGCCGGTCCGCCGATGATGCGAACGCCGAGACCCGTGAGACGCTCATTCAGGGGGGCGGCAAGGCCCTCGGCTCCATCGAGGACAAGGCTGACCCGCGCCGTATATGACCGCAGGAATTCGCATTCATTCGCAGCGCCGGCATCGGAGCCGATGACCGCGACGTCCTGCCCGGTGACCTCGTAGCCGTCGCAGACCGGACAGTAGCGCAGGCGGCCCGCCTTGAGCGCATCCGCATGCAGCGCGTCGGTCATCGGCGGCCGACGGTTCGTGACGCCGGTGGCGAGCAGGACCGAGCGCGCCGTGATGTCGATATCCCGCCCTCGCGCCGTGAAACCGGAACTGTCGCGGCTCAACTCCTCGATGCGGCGATCGACGATCTCCGTGCCGTAACGGATCGCCTGCGACCGCATGCGTGACAGCAGCTCGCGGCCGGAAATGCCTTCTGGGAAGCCGGCGTGATTATGGGTGCAGGGGATCTGCAGGGCCCGGCCATGGCCGGCGTCCATGACGGTGACGCCGAGGTGAAAGCGCGCAAGATAGATCGCCGCCGTCAGGCCAGCGGGGCCGCCGCCAATCACGAGGCAATCGAGTTGGTCTGCCATGCGTCCCTCAGGCTGCATCGCTGCGCCGGACCTGGACGGTCTGCGAGATCACGGTACAGGCGCTATCCGTGGTCAGGAAGGCGATATCCGTCGAATCCCTGCCATGGGCGATGCGGATGATGCCCTCGACAGGGGCGAGGCGCGTCGGGTCGACCAGCCACCAGGCGTTCTCGAGATAGACTTCCATGACGGCGTGGAAATCGGGCGGCTGGACATCGAGCGAATAGGCGCTGACTGCGCGGGCCGGTATCGACAGGGCACGGCAGAAGGTGATGCCGAGATGGGTGAAGTCGCGACAAACCCCCGCCCTGACGGTGAATGTATGCGCCGCCGTCGATTCAGGCGTGCTGACGCCCGCGACGTAGTCGACATGGGACGCGATCCAGTCGAGAACCGCCATGACCCGGCTGACGCCGTCGCCCGCGCCTGCGAACTCGCGCCGGGCAAAGCGCTGAAAGCGGTCGCTCGGGCAAAACCGGCTGGGCAGAAGATAGGGCAGCGCCTCGGCCGGCAGTTCGTTCCACGCATGCTGGCGCCCGGACGCTGGCAGCAACTGGCGCACGCCGTTATCGACCGTGGCGGTATAGCTGATCGTAGTCTCGCCCGAGAGGCAGGCCCGGAACCGGCGATCTCCCGAGGGTGTCTCGTCTGCGATGGGCCGCACATCGCCGCCGACCGTCAATTCTTCCGCAAGGATCGACTGATCGCTGGAATGTGACGCCTGGATCAGCCCGATCACCTGCGTCGGCGCAGAAAAGCCATAGACGAGTTGGGCCGATGCGATCAGCTTCATCTTGAACTCCGGACTGTCCCAGCGATCCAAACGGAGTTGGCAGTGGTTTCGTTCCGAACCGCCGGCGCGGATTCGCCCGGGCTGGCGAACCCAAGGGAACCTCTGTGCCGTTCGCCGGTTCAGGATCTGCGCTTGCGCGTCGCTTGCGGCGGCTCTTGCGCCTTCAGATGTGGCCAAGCTTCGAATGTGACCAGGCGCTTGAGGGAGGACATTATGGGCATTCTCGGGACCATCCTCGTCGGCTTTCTCGCCGGCGTGGTCGCCAAATTTCTGACACCTGGATCGAATGAGCCTTCGGGCTTCATTCTCACCACCATCCTCGGGATCGTGGGCGCCTTCGTGGCCACATACATTGGGCAGGCCATGCATTGGTACGCCCCAGGCGAAGGTGCTGGCCTGATCGGGGCCATTATCGGCGCCGTCGTCGTCCTGGCGGTGTGGGCGTTTTTCGCGAACCGCCGACACACCGTCTAACCCCGGCAGCAGGAGCAAACAGCATGAGCGACGACAACCAGGGCTTTCCGTCGATGACGGCGCTGCTGGGCCTGCTGGCCCTCGCAGGCTACCAGAACAAGGACAAGATCGCAGAGTGGCTCGGCCAGGTCACTCAGCCCAGTCAGCCGACCCCAACCGGGGCGCCCGCCGGCGACATCCCGAAAGGCGCAGATTCCGTGCTCGGCAATCTCGGCGGCACATTGGGCGCGGGCGGGATCGGCGGCTTCCTGAACGGAGGTCTGGGCGAGTTGATCGATCGCTTCAAACAGGCCGGCCAGGGTGAAAAGGCCGATTCCTGGGTGCGCCAGGGCGCCAATCAGGAGGTTGCGCCCCCGGATCTGGAACAGGCGATCGGACCCGATGTCCTGGCCAGGCTCGAACGCCAGACGGGCCTGTCCCGCGACGAGCTGCTGTCCCGGCTATCCCGGCAACTGCCTGACGCCGTGGATCGCTATACGCCCGATGGCAGGCTCCCCTCCGCCGGCGCCTGATCCCGCTCGTGCATGACCGGCAGAGCCCGTGACCGTCGACACCTCCAGCGACTGGCTCCGGTCATCCGGAGCCGGTTCGTCATCGGGCGAGGGGTTCACGAGGCTGCCGGGTCCTGCCAGATCTCGTCGCGGCCTGGAACCACGCTGTCCCGCCTGAGTCGATGCGCAATCGGGAGGAACAGATGGAAACCCAGGAACTACATCGCGGCCGGCTGATCGATCATATCCAGCTCGTTGTCGCGGATCTCGGCGCCTGCCGCCGCTTCTACGAGGGCATCTTGCGCGAACTCCACATTCCGATCGGCGGGACGGCCGAGGATTATTTCTGGGTGGACGAACTATTCGTCTCGAGCGCGCAGAGCAAGGCAGCGCAGGGCCAGCTCACGGGCCGGCATCATATCGCCTTCCAGGCCAGGAACCGCGCCATGGTCGACGCGTTCTACAAGGCTGGCCTCGACAGCGGCTTCCGGGATAACGGCGCGCCGGGCGAGCGCCCCTATCATCCCGGCTATTACGCCGCCTTCCTGCTCGATCCCGCCGGCAACAATATCGAGGCCGTCTTCCATGGCGAGGCCGAACGGAGCGCGCCATCGGTGAAGATCACATTCTGAGTGATCGGCAGGCACGCCCGGAAATTCGCGGATTCCCGGCTTCCTGCCGGGCGTCTGCGAGCGGGCTGGTCGTGGCTCACGCAGCGGCGATGCGGCGATGCACGTCGTCGAGACTGTCTGAGAAGACCTCGAATACGCGGCGATCCGTGAGCGCGCGCAAGACCTGCTCGTTGATGCCGCCGCGCGTCGCATACTCTTCCGCCAGGTGCATGAAGTCGGCACCCGGCGCAGCCTCCGGGGCGGATGCCAGCGCCTTGAACAGGCAGGCGATGTAATCGCGCGCCTGCGCGCTCTCCACGCCGCGGTCCTTCAGCCATCCGTGAATGGTGTCGAGATACTTGAAGTAGCTGGCATATGTCGCCGTCACGACACTCAGCGCATCGAACTTGCCGGGATCCTCGACCTCGATCACCTGTCCCAGCGCGCCAAACAAGGCCGCCACAGCTGGATCTGGCGGGTAGATGATCGTCGCTCCCTGCCGATGCGCGATCATGGGCATGGGCAGGGCTTTCGTCACGTGCCCGGCGGGAGCGGTCAGGGTGGCTATCGTCTCGAGCGGCAGCGTCGCGATCAGGCTGACGACATGGTGATCAGGGCGAAACCGCAAGTCCGGCACCACCTCATGCGCAATTTGCGGACGAACCGCGAGCATGACGGTGTCGCAATCGTCGAGAACGGCCTGGTTGTCCGACGCAACGCGGACATCCTGGTAGCGGGAAGCCAGGCTGGCAGCGATCTCTTCGTTGCGCGGCGACAGGACGACGGACACGGACCGGTCCGCGGCCGATCGAAGCCCGGTGACGATCGCGGCCGTGAGCGCTCCTGTGCCGATGAAGCCGAGTTTCATGGGATGCCCTGTAGCGTTGGTTTCTGGATGTCGTGTCTGGCACATTGGTAGCAGCGGTACCGGCTGGCTGGATCCTGGTATATTTGCAGTCCGCAATCAGGGTGAATCCATCGCCTTGCGGGGGACCGGCACTAACCGTCGTGGCTCGACGATGCGGTCATGCCGCCCCCGAGGCCAGGCGCTCCTTCAATTTGCGGTTCTCCTCTTCGAGAAACTGCAATCTGCTTTTGACCGGCTCCAGCCATTCGGCGAGCTCGGCCTCGCTGTAACGCGGCGTGATGTGCTGCGGACAGTTCCAGTCGAAGCCCTCGATCGTGATCGTGACAGCCCGTTCGACACGGGCGTCATAGCCCGGGACGCTCAGCCTGGCCGCCAGCGCCGTGTCGGCGGGCGCGTCGACGACATGCATATGTCCAAAGATCTTCAGACGGCGTTGATGGGCATAATCCATCAGGAAGAGCGACACCCGGTCGTTGCCGGCGACATTGCCCGTCGTGATGTATTGCCGATTGCCGCGGAAATCCGCGAAGCCCAGCGTCTTGCTGTCGAGAACCCGCAAGAAGCCGGCCGGTCCGCCGCGGAACTGGAGATAGGGCCAGCCCGTCTCGGAGACCGAGGCGAGATAGAACTCGCCGCGTTGAGCGATGAACGCCTCCTCGTCCGGTCCGAGCAGGTGATTTCGGGGCGTGGCGCCAGGATCGAGCGTGCCGTCGATCCGTGCGTATTGACCAGCGCTGCCATAGTGCTGGCGCGCAGCTTTGACGGCCGGGGTCGAAGCGATCTCAAGATATTTGTGAAGCATGCGAACCTCCGATAGCCGAGCCGGCGCAGCCGCCGGCTCGGAGCAATAGCGCCTGGCGCGACCAGGCCGTTTAGGCCTGGTAGGCCCATTCCGCAGCAAGCCAGCGCAACCGGCCGCCCTCGGAAACGATGTGGCCCAGCCCCGGGAAGGGCATGTGGGTGGCGGCAATCAAGGCCTTCTCCTCGGCCGCGCGCGGGAAGAAGCGGGCGCGCATCGCGCGGGCCGCCTCCGGATCCTGCTCGAAGACGAAGCCGATATCGGTGGCGGCCGGATGGAGCGAGGGATGGAAGAGCATGTCCGAGACCATCATCAGGCTCTTGCCGCCGTCCTCGATGCGCACCCCGATATGTCCGGGGGTATGGCCCGTCAGGTCGACGATCGAAACGCCGCGCGCAAGGCTGCGCTCGCCATCGATCGCCTGCAGCTTCGGATAAAGGCGGATGACCTCGGCCGATGCATCGAAGCTGCTCTTCAGGAAGTCAGGAGCCGCCGAGCGCTTCGCCGGATCGGTCCAGTGAGCGACTTCACGCCTGTCGACATAGATCTCTGCATTCGGGAAGTTCCGGCGCCCGCCGGCCACCAGGCCCCCGATATGGTCACGATGCATATGGGTCACGATGACCGCGTCGATGCTCTCCGGCCTGACCCCGATCGCGTCCAGGGCTGAGGGCAGCTTCCCGCTCTCTCCGATCAGGCCGGCCGGGCCCGTATCGATCAGGATGCGCCGCTCGCCATCCTCGATCAGGTACTGCGTAAACACCAGGCGGATGCCGCCGGGCCTGGCTGCGAACTGCGCCGCGGCCGCCTCTTCGATCTCCTTGGGCTGACGGCCCACGAAATAGGAGAACGGCATGTCGGCGAAGCCGTCGGTCAGCGCGGTCACCGTGAACCGGCCAATGGAGACCCGCGCCAATGGGGGAACAGCCCTCGACGCGGGCGGCTGCGCTTGAGCGATCGCGCCGCCGGCGGGCAGCACGGACGCACCTGCAAGGGAAAGCGCGGGAACGGAAAGCGCGAAGGCGCGACGGGACAGGACGGTCATCGAAGGCTCCTATGCTGCGCAGGGCAGTCTTTCAGGCTCGCACCACGCGGGGGTGAGGATCACGCTAGAGCCTTCCTTGAATCTGAGGTATCCAGAGAAATCGGGATGTTTCCTCCCGGAATTCGGGAGGCTGGAATGGATCGCTTCGACGCGATGTCGGTGCTTCTCGCGGTCGTCGACGAGGGCAGCCTTTCGGCTGGAGCGCGTCGTCTGCGCGCGCCGCTCACCACCGTCAGCCGGAAGGTGGCCGATCTCGAACAGCATCTGGGAACCCGTCTTCTCGTTCGCACCAGCCGACGGATCGCGTTGACGGATGCAGGTCGAGACTACGTCGCCATGTCCAGGCGAATCCTGGAACAGGTCGAGGAGGCGGAGCGGGCCGCTTCCGGCGAGTACAGCGAACCACGCGGCGAGCTCTCGGTAACGGCGCCGGTCGTCTTTGGGCGTCGCCATGTGCTCCCCGTCGCGGCCGGGTTCCTGTCTGAATTCGCAAGGATCGATCTGCGCCTGTTCCTGATCGATCGTCACGTCAATCTGCTGGAGGAGCACCTGGATATCGGCGTGCGCCTGGGCCATCTCGAAGACAGCAACCTGATGGCGATGCGCGTCGGCCAGGTCAGGCGCGTGATCTGCGCCAGCCCGGACTACCTGACGCGGCACGGTCGTCCCGCCGTCCCCGAGGACCTGCGCGAGCATGACGGCATCACGTTCCGCGGCTTCTCGACCTCTCCGGAATGGCGCTACCGTGGCGATACGACCGCGCTTTCGGTGGAGCCGCGCACGCGCCTGGCAGTCAACTCGACCGAAGCGGCCGTCGATGCGGCCGTGGCTGGCCTGGGGGTGGCGCGGGTGCTGTCCTATCAGATCGTCGATGAGCTGCGGTCAGGCGCTCTCGTGCCGCTGCTCGAAGCGTTCGCGCCGGAACCGATCCCGGTTCAGCTGGTCTACGCCGCCCAGGGCCAACTGCCGGTCAAGGCGCGCTCCTTCCTGGATTGGGTCGCCCCACGCCTTCGCACCCGGCTGGCGGACCTTCCAGTCTGCCCGGAATGAGATGGCGCGGAGAGCTGTCCTGCCGGTTTGAACAATTTCGGTGCAGTTGATGTTGCTTCCTGACCTCTTCCTGCGCTGAGTTCGCATATCGAGGGCAAGGGCGGAGCCGCGATGCCATCCCCGCGAGACAGCATCACCGTCGAACCGGCCGGCGAGGACAGGGCCGGCGCGACCGCGTCCTTCCCCTTTGACGCTGCACTGGTCGAGCGCTTCCGCACGGCCTTTCCCCGGGCGCGCTGGCGCGATGATCGCCATGCCTGGTTCGTGCCGGGGAGCACGGCCGAGAGGCGGCTCGATCGCTGGCTGCAGCGCGAGCTTTCTGGCGTTCTCGCCCATGCCGATGCGCGCGGCAGGGACGCCTTCGCATTCGATCCGATCGTGAGCGACTATCTCGCGCCGGCAGAGGACCTCATGGTCCGTACGCCTTATTCCAGGACCATCGTCTCGGAATTGCGCGCCGTACCCTGGGCCTGGTGGGACGGCGAGGAAAGGCTCTGGCGCATTCCCTATCGCTCGTTCGAGGAGCTGCGGCGCCGCTGGCCGGCGATCGAGGAGGCCGCCCGCCGCGCCGAGCCGGCGGAGCGGAAGCGGCGGCGAGACGAGCTGAAGGGCTCGGCAGAGCACCACGCGTTGCGCGCGAAAGCCAGGGAGCGGCAACGCCATCGCTACCCCGTCCTTGCCAGTCAGCTCCCACCCGGCGACCGCCCATTGATGTCCCATGCCGGCGCGCTGGTCTTCACCGAAGTCACGGGGGAGCTGGTCGACGACGAAAGCCTGCACCAGCATTACCCCTGGAGTGCCGGCGCGACCGGCGATTTCGTCTGGGCAAGCTGGCGCAGGCCCGGCCATGACGAGCTGGTGCGGACATGGCCGGCGCGGCAGCCGGCGAGCGGGGCGGATCTTGCCCGGGGGTGGTGGCAGCCGACGATCGAGGAGTTGCGCGACGCCCGACGAAAGGCGAGATCGCTCGAGCGCGCACAGGCGACACGCAGGCAGCGGCAGATGCAGGGAAGCCAAGAAGAGAAGCCCGTATAGGCAATGCGTTATGGCATTCCGCTTCCCTGGCTCGTCAGGGGCAGGCCAGGCGGACAGGAGATTGCACGTCCTCGTCCAATCGACCTGCGGAACATAAAGAGGCAGGCCGGGGTTAGGCTCCTACCCAATCACTGTCGAGCCGAACACTCATGAATTCAGGCGAAAGCCATTTCCACACCCGCCGCTCCGCTCTCGCGACGCTGATCGCAGCCGCCTTGCTTGCGAGAGGGCAGCCTTCGCTTGCCGCGCCAGCGCCTCAACCAGGCGCTGCCCGTTTTGGCTACGACGATGTCGTCGCGCAGGCGCGCATCCTGGGCGGGCGGCCCTTCGATTCCGGTGGCCTGACGATCCCGTCGGAGTTGTCGAAGCTGACCTATGACAGCTATCGCGAGATCCGTTTCCGTCGGGAAAAGGCCTTGTGGCAGGAGAGTGGTTCCGATTACCGCCTGCTCCCGTTCCATCTCGGCTTTCTGCACGACAAGCCGGTGCAGTTGCATGTGGTGAAGGAGGGCAACGCCATCCCGATCCCGTTCACGACGAGCCTGTTCGAATACGGCAAGGTGCCGGTGCCCAAGCAGCTCTCGCCGTCGCTTGGATTTGCCGGGTTTGCGGTGACGACCACCCTCAACGATCCCAAGGTCCAGGACGAGGTGATCTCGTTCCTGGGGGCGAGCTATTTCAGGCTGATCGGGCGGGGCCATCGCTACGGGCTCTCGGCGCGCTCGCTTGCGCTCGATGTGGGGGGCAAGCAACCCGAGGAATTTCCCTTCTTCCGTGCGCTCTGGCTGGAAGAGCCGAAGGCGGACAGCCTCGACCTGGTCATCTACGCCCTGCTGGATTCCCCGTCCGTGGCGGGCGCGTTCCGCTATGTCGTTTCGCCTGGCCGTACGACTGCGATGTCGGTCACGGCGACCCTCGTGCCGCGCGTGGAGATCCCGCGCATCGGCATCGCGCCGCTGACCTCAATGTTCCTTGCGGGCGAAGGCGACCTTGGACACCGAACCGATTTTCGGCCCGAAATTCACGATTCCGACGGGCTGTTGATGCAGAACGGCTCCGGAGAATGGATCTGGCGGCCGATCCGCAATCCCGCGAGCCTGCGGATCTCCAGTTTTGGCGACCGCGATCCGCGAGGCTTCGGCCTGATGCAGCGCGACCGCGAATATGGGCATTACCAGGACCTGGAAGCGCATTATCACGCACGTCCGGGATATTGGGTCGAGCCCATCGGTGACTGGGGCGAGGGCCGGGTCGACCTGATCGAGATACCGACCAACAACGAGGCATTCGACAATATCGTGACGTGCTGGACGCCAGCGCGGCCGCTCGACATCGGCAAGGCCAGTGAATTCACCTATCGGATCACGGCCTTGTCGACGACCAACGAGCTCCATGCCATGGCGCAGGTCCGCAACAGCTTCAGCGGTTGGGACAGCCGGGATCCCGATGCGGACGGAATGGGCAAGCAGCGGTTCATCATCGATTTTGGCGATGGCGATCTGGCGTATTTCGTGAGCGACCCCAAGCGTGTCGAGATCGTCGCCTCGACGACCGCCGGTTCGATCGCCCACACCATCATCGCCGCCAATTCTGCCACGAAAGGCTTTCGTGTCATCCTCGACGCGACCTTGCCAGTAGGGCAAACTGCCGACTTGCGCGTCTATCTCAAGTCGCGAAACCGCACCCTCTCCGAGACGTGGACGCAGTCTTGGTCGGTTCCTGCCCCTGCTGTCCGAGATGCGCCAGGCCATGTGGTCACTCGGGACTAGAGCTTCTGCCCGAAACGTGGATTGCGATTCCTGGGAAAGCCGATGCAAGCATGAGGGGCTGGATCATCGGCCCGGATGCGCCATCCCGCCCGATGATCTGACCGGCATCGCTCCGTCCTGGACAGGGTCGTTGGCCTGCAGGCGTGAGATCCGATGAAGCTCCTCCCACAATCCCTGCTCATTCGGCCCCGCCTTCTGATCGCGCTGGTGGCGGTGGTGTTGCTGACGATCGTGCTGCCGCGCGACTGGGGCTGGGTGACGCGGCTTCTGGTGGCGTGGGACGCGGGCGCGATCCTCTATCTCGGGCTGCTGACGACGATGATCTTCGGCGAGACTGTCGAGCAGATCAGGGCGCGCGCCGCCGAGCAGGATGAAGGTGCGCTTGCCATCCTGATCATTGCCTGCCTGGCGGCCGCCGCGAGCGTTGCGGCCATCGGCATTCAGCTCGCCGGCCTGAAGACCGTGCCGCCCGACGAAAAGTCACTGCACCTGGCGCTGGGCGCCGTCACCATCCTGAGCTCCTGGGCGCTGGTGCACGCCTTCTTCTCGCTGCACTACGCCCATGATTTCTACAGCGATGATGGTGCCGAGGGCGGCCTGGATTTTCCGGGGAAGGGCGAGCCCGACTATGTTGATTTCCTCTATTTCTCCTACACGATCGGTTGCACCTCGCAGACATCGGATGTCGGCGTCACCACGCGTGAGGTCAGGACGATCGTGCTCGCCCATTCCATTCTCTCGTTCTTCTTCAACACCACGATCCTGGCCTTCGGCATCAATGTCGGCGCCTCGCTGCTGTCGGGGGGCTGAAGGCTGGTCCGGGCTGGCCCTCCGGAGCGCTCACGGCGCATTCCGCCGCGATGGACGGGCGTGCCGGGTGGTCGGGTACAGTCGGGCGGGTGGTTCGGCTCTGCGTGAAGTCGGCTTATCAAGTAGAGATTCAGTCGAATATATTTCGATGCCGTAGAGGCAATATCGGAATTGCTTGCAATTTTGAAATAATGAACGCATGGCGATATTGCGTTTGCCGCTGTTCTATTGATTAGAGATCACACTAATCTGGTATTGCTCGCTTTCCCCTCCCATCGCGGGCAAGCCGGTCGGCGCGGCCTTTGCCGCTGCGCTGGCCGGCATTTTTTGCTAATCGGCGGCGTTCGTCGAAATGCCGATCGATCGCCCGACTGAACGGGAATGCCCCCCGGAATCGGGTGCGAGGCTCCGCCGGCGCAGGATATCAACTGGCGACGTCGACGCGGGAGCTGCCGACGATCTGCCGCTTGCCGCTGACGTGACGACGAAATTCCACCCGCCTGGGCCTCGTGGACAAAGGCGCCGTCCTAACGATGCATCGATTTCTCTGGGAGCGCGATTTCGCCATGGAAAACGGTTGCGACCCTGCCCGTCAGCCACACGCCGCCTCCAGCCTTCCAAGAAACACCCACGCTTCCGCCATCACATATGACCTCGACTTCGTTGTCGACAAGTCCGCGGCGGATGGCCGCTACGGCTGCGCCGCAAGAACAAGATCCTGATCCCGCCGGCACCGCTCCGCCTCGCTCCCAAATACGCAGCCGTATGCGCTTCCGGTCCAGCACTTGAACGAAATGGACATTGGTTTTTTCAGGAAACAGAGGGTGGTGTTCGATCTGCGGTCCTGCCGACCAAGGGTCGATCACTGAGAGATCATCAACGAAGAACGTGCAGTGCGGATTGCCCATGCTGCAGGCGGAAGGCTCGCCGGCAAGCGGCAATCGCAACGTGTCGCAAGGCTTGGCTAGAGGAATGTCGCGCCACTCGAGCAGAGGTGCGCCCATGTCGACGCTGATAGGCCCATCATGTGTCGACTGGCATCGCAACAAGCCTCGCTCGGTGCGCAAGGTCGTTTCTTGGCTCGCGGCCTCCTTCATCAAGAGGTGGGCGACGCCGCGCGTTGCACTGCCACACGCGCCCAGGGTCGTGCCGTCTGGATTCCAGAAGATGAGACGAGCGGCAGCATCGTCGCAGGGAAGCACCACCGCCAGCTGGTTGAAGCCGACGCCGCGGCTCCGGTCGCCAAGGAAGCTCGCGACGTCAGCATCAACCGGGTTGGGGCTCGTGCGGGCATCGACGATGACAAAGTCATCGCCGTTGGCATGC
Organism: Bosea sp. BIWAKO-01; assembly: GCF_001748145.1. Taxonomy (NCBI): domain Bacteria; kingdom Pseudomonadati; phylum Pseudomonadota; class Alphaproteobacteria; order Hyphomicrobiales; family Alloboseaceae; genus Allobosea; species Allobosea sp. BIWAKO-01. The sequence continues at coordinate 5,846,186 of NZ_BCQA01000001.1, read as the reverse complement.
ATCTTTACGAAACTGAGATTCATGCGCTGTCCATCACATCAAATCCGACGGCGCAGCCATGCGCTGCGCAGGCCAGAGTATTGGACGTCGACTGCCTGCCCAAGGCAATAATGCTGCGTATTGACGCACAGCCAACGTGTCGATTCAACGTTCCTTCCTCGAGGACGCCTTGGGCGAGCGGATCGGTCTGACGGACGAGGAATGGGCGCTGATCGGGCCTTTGCTGCCGGATGAGCGCGGGCGCGGCTGCCGACCCGCACAAGATAACTGCCGCTACTTCGAGGGCATGATGCGGCTGGCGTGCACGGGGTCGCAGTGGCGGCATCTGCCCGACGACTATGGCAAATGGAACGGCGTGTTCCGTCGGTACTGGCGCTGGCTGGAGGTCGGCGTGTTCGACGCCATGCTGGAGAGCCTGAGCGAGATGGTGGAGCGAGACCCCTCCGCTGACATGATCGACACTATCATCGTCCGGCGGATCACTGCGCAGGCGGCATAAAGAGGGGGACTCAAAAAGCCGAGGCGCTTGGCCAATCGCGCGGCGGCCTCACCGCCAGGCTCCACGCCTGCGGCGCCGCCAGGGGACGTCGCCTCGGATTTGTCCAGACGGGTGGAGAAACCCACGACATCAAGGGCTTGGCGTCGCTCCTGAGCATGATCTACGATAGGATCGAAACACTTCTCGCCGACAAGGGATACGGCGCTGACACCGTCTGCGAGGCCTAGTTGAAGGCCGCGTATTCGAGCAGCGCGATCAGGTCGTCATCCCGGATGATGATGGCGCAACCATTGGTGTGATCGATGATGATCTCCACGATTGCGCCACCCAGAAAGGCTGCATTTGCATAGCGCGCAGCCGCGCGTATGCCGATGAAAGTTGCGGTGGGACTCTCACCCGTCCAGACAGCAACCGTGCAGTTCACGGACTCGAATTGTTCCGCCATGAGCCAAGGATTGATCGTCACCTCTTGTCCCGCCCCGTTCGGCTGAAGGAGAATTATAAATCCATACTGAGGCCATCGGTGGCGCTGAAGGTGTCACAACTCGTCGGATGCGTCATCCGACCAAAGTCGATCCGGATATTTGCGGGCGGGACCTTGCGGATTGCTTGCCCGGCGGCGGTCATACCACGCTGTGCGATACGTCATGCTTTCTCCGGATCGGTGTCAGGCGGCTCGCATCGGGCGCGTGCGATGCTGCCACTTGGCTTTCGCATTTTCGGATTATATACGTTCCATATATGAAGCATATATGGAGGCCCCGATGGGCATCGTGAACATCGATGATGACCTGCACGATCAACTGCGCCGGGCGAGCAAAGTGTCGTTTCGGTCGATCAATGCGCAGGCTGCCTACTGGATCAAGCTCGGAATGCTCTGCGAGACCAATCCGGGGCTCAGTTTCCCTGAGATCATCGAGCGCGAACTGAGTGCCGCAGGCGTCAAGGCTCAGCCGCTGGCGGAGACTGACGCATGACGAAGCAGCCTCGCGAGCTGGCATTGCTGGCCGAATCCGGGAGGTTGCTGGCCTCCGTGTTCGGCATGCTGGATCGAACTGTGCTCGCCGGCCTGTCGACACTTCAGGTCAATGAATTGGTCGAGCACTTCATTGTCCATGATCTCCAGGCCCGACCTGCGAGCAAGGGCCAATATGGCTATGATTTTGTGTTGAATGCTTCGGTGAACGATGTGGTTTGCCACGGTGTTCCATCTGAAACGACCGTGCTTCGGGACGGGGACATCGTCAATTTCGACATCACGCTCGAGAAGAACGGCTATATCGCGGATTCCAGCAAAACCTATCTCGTCGGCGAGGTGAATCCCGCCGCAAGGAGGCTGGTCCAGACCACCTACGAAGCGATGTGGATGGGCATCAAGGCGGTTCGGCCGGGCGCGCGGCTCGGCGATATCGGCTGGGCGATCGAGCGGCATGCCAAGCGGAGCGGTTATTCCGTGGTGCGCGAGTATTGCGGTCACGGCATCGGCCGGGAGATGCACGAGGAACCGCAGGTCTTGCATTTCGGAAAGCCGGGAACCGGCCTCGCCCTCCGCGAGGGCATGGTTTTCACGATCGAGCCGATGCTCAATCGCGGCCGGAGTAGCGTGAGGACCGAGGCTGACGGCTGGACCGTCGTGACGAGAGACGGCTCGCTGTCCGCTCAGTTCGAGCACACCGTTGCCGTTACGGGGGCCGGCGTCTCGGTTCTGACACTCCGTCCTGACGAACAAGGCGTAGCGCCAATGAAGCGGCGTGCGCTGGCGGCGGCCGGTTGATTTAAACGGCAACGCGCGGAGGCGCTGCCGTGAGCGATCTGATCGGGGTGTCGCGGCCGGCCCCTCGAAGGCCTGGCGCAGGCGCCAGATCCCCTGAACCTAGTCCCATTCCCTCTCCTGGGATCGGATGTCGCGGATCGAGTGAACCAGACCGATCGCCTTGCTGAACAGACCGGCCCGCGGGATCGGGAGTGCGGATCCGCCGGCGGAGGATATCACCTCGGCGACGTCTTCATGGGAACTGCCGACGAACTGCCGCTTGCCGCTGATGTGAAGGGACGATGCAACTCCGTCCGCCTGGTGTCTGGATTCGAGCGGAAGCGGCCCTGATGCCTTCTCGGCATCGAACCAGACCGGCGATCCATCGGGCAGGGCGAGTTCGGCAAGCGTCGGGAGTTTCTCGCCGACGACGGCGGCGACATAGTCCGGCAGTTCGACCACCAGCAGGACATCGACGCAATCGATGCGGGTCTTGGCCTGAGGGTCGCCATCCCCGGGAACAGCCCTCCTGATCCGGGCGACCCGGCGTGGGAGAAGTTGAACCGGAGATCCGTCGGACAGCGTCAGCGAGATCATCGTCAGTCCTGGGGTTCGTTTCAGGTCAGCCAGGCTCAGCGTAATGCCCCTTCTGGCGGATACTCAATCAAGTCATCTTCATAACCTTAAGGCAGGGGCGGCGGCTGGTCTCGCGCGGCCGGATCTGACCGCCACCACATGCCGCTCGCCTGGGGGGACACCGGGCGCAGCCTCAGCCCGACGGTAGCGCCACGCGCCAGACCGTATTGCCGACATCGTCGGCCACCAGCAGACCGCCGCGCCGATCGATCAGCACGCCGACGGGGCGTCCCCGTGCCTCGCCCTTCTCGTTCAGGAACCCGGAGAGGATTTCCTGCGGCGTGCCGGCGGGCTTGCCATCTTTGAAGGGGACGAAGATCACGCGATAGCCGACCGGGCGCGAGCGGTTCCATGAACCGTGCTGGCCGATGAAGGCGCCGCCCTGATAGGGCGGGCCGAGGCGGCCCGGCGGCACGAAGCCAAGCCCGAGCGAGGCGGTATGCGAGCCCAGCGCGTAATCCGGTTTGATCGCCCTGGCGACCAGTTCCGGCTTCTGGGGCTCGACGCGCCTGTCGAGATGCTGGCCATAATAGCTGTAGGGCCAGCCATAGAAGCCGCCGCGCTTTACCGAGGTCATGTAGTCCGGCACGAGGTCGTCGCCGATCTCGTCGCGCTCGTTGACCGCCACCCAGAGTTCCCTGGTCACGGGGTTCCAGCCGATCCCGACAGGGTTGCGCAAGCCTGTCGCAAAGACCTGCGTCGCTCCCGTCGCCGGGTCGATCTCGAGCACGGCCGCGCGCCGCTCCTCTTCCGCCATGCCGTTCTCGGCGACATTGGAGTTCGAGCCGACGCCGACATAGAGCTTCGAGCCGTCGGCGCTGGCGGTCAGGCTCTTCGTCCAATGGTGGTTCCGGCCGGCGGGCAGGTCGGCGACCTTCACCGGCGCGCCCGCACTTTTGGTTTCGCCTTGCTGATAGGGGACGCGGACAAGTGCATCGGCATTGGCGATGTAGAGCTGCTCGCCGATCAGGGCCATGCCGAAGGGCGAGGTGAGGTTCTCCAGGAAGACGCTCTTCGTCTCGGCGACGCCATCGCCATCGGCGTCGCGCAACAGCGTGATCCGGTTGGCGCTGAGCGTCTGCGACCCAGCCTTCTTCATGAAGAGACCCTGCACCCAGCCGCGGATGCCCCCGCTCTTTTCCGGCGGCTTCGGTGGTGCGTCGCTTTCCGCCACGAGCACATCGCCATTGGGCAGTTCATAGAGCCAGCGCGGGTGCTGCAACCCCGTGGCGTAAGCCGTCACCTGTCCGCCGCTCGGCGTGGTCGGCTTCTCACCCAGCTTCCAGCCGATCGCATCAGCGATCTTTACGGTCGGAAACCATGTCGTCCTGGGCTCAGGCAATGTCGGGTTGGGGCCGTAGCCGGCCCCCTCGGGCAGGGTGGAGCGACTGTCGCAAGCGGCGAGCGCGAGCGCCGAGGCTGCGACGCCGGCGATGAGACTGACGGGGCGCTTGATCGCCATATGCGGTTCTCCTGCCTGGCTGCGGGAGGCACTGCCCGCCCGGATCATGGGGTGAACGTCAAACCCCGTCACTTTGTTCGCGATGGCTTGGTGCGCGACGGCCCGGGCAGCGTCCTCGACTGAGATCGCGGTGGAACGGATCAAACCGCGCGACGTTACCCCTGGACGCCCCTGTCGACGATGACACGGAAATGGAGACGAGCGATGCGCCCAGACACGAACCCGGCGGTTGAGAGCCTCCGTAAGGAACAACACGCGCAACGCAGGGCTGGGCGCGAAGTCACCGCAGATCAGCGGCTCGACAAGGCGCTGAAGGAGACATTTCCGGCGAGCGACCCGGTCGCGGTCCAGAGCCCGGCGAAGCCGGGTGCGCCCCGTCAGCGGCGGCAGTAGCGCCGTTCAACGCACGGGGCAAAACTGTCCTTGTGCGGTCGTTTCATGGTTTGCGGAAGGGAAGATGCATGCGCGCCCTCGTTCATCTCGTCGGGTTATGGCTGGCTCGCGACATTGCCGAAGGAAAGTACCCCAAGCAGTTTGCCGTTCCGCTCGGGTTCCTGATCGCGCGGTTGCGGACGCCGCCCCTGATGATCGCGGTGTTCGGCTGCGTGCTCGCCAAGCTCGCCATGGACCGACGCGGTCGGGGCAGAAAGCGCGCGCCCGCTCGGGCGCGTTGAGGGGGGCGGCCGCCCACCCGCACGGCTCCGGCCTTTCAGGTCGGCCAAAACGATTCCGCGTCAATATTTGCACTTGCATTTGAGGGGGGCGCCGCGCTCACTTCCCGTCCAGGGGAAGGTCGATGCCGTTCCATTCGATTGTCGCCACGCCAGAAGAAATCGCTGTCATCGTGGCAGCGTTCGAGACTGCGTGGGGCCAGATCCACGCACGCGGAGAGATCGAACGGTCGAGGGCGCCCTTACAACGGGAACGCCTGAGCTATATCGTGGTCGGGCTCTGGGGGGAGGGAAGCATCGGCCAGCTCGCGGAGCGGGCCGTTCAACAATTCGATGCCACGGCGGCGAACGCGCCAACGCTTCCACGACGCACGAAGCGCCCGGCTGACAGCCGCTGACCGCAGGCGTCCGTGCTCGATCGACAATTCGCCGCCGCATTCACGCCAGGTGGCCATCGACATGCGATCACCCGGGCGATGCGGCGAGGGTCAGTGCGCCTCGGGCACGTGTTCGGGTTTGCCCTTGCGTTTGGTCGAAGCCATGTCGTGCAGTTCCTCTTCGGTCATCGACTTCGCCATCGATTTGGACGCACCCTTCAGCTCGCTGGTCTTGATCTCGCCGCGCTTGGCGGCGAGCGCCGCTCCCGCGGCCTTCTGCTGGGCTTTGGATTTCGCCGGCATGATGATGCACCTCCTTTGAAAGGGCGGACGGAGATCAACGGCCGGGCCGCGCCTGCGTTCCCGGCCGGCTGAGCGATGCTGAGGCTCTGGCGCGCCAGCAGAAGTGGCGGTTGTCGTGGGAACAAGTGCCGACGCTGCGGGTTGTCCCGGCATCTCCCAGAGATCCCAAGGCACTGCCCGCCACTCCAAAAGGGGTGGCGGGCTTTTTGTCGGCGACCGGAGAGCTTGCATTTTTAAGCGCGATGGCCAGATTTTCGATGGAGCCTGGTGTTGGGGGGAGCGACGATGCCATTCTCATCGCTCACGGATCCGGTGGACATTGCGCGCGCGCAGGCGGCCTTGGATGCGGCCTGGGACAAGATCAGGCCCGGCCTCGACACTGGCCAGGACCTTGAGCGCGAACGACAGAGACTGGCCTATATCGTGGCGAACCTGGTGATGATCGCCATCGATGACGAGGACCTGATGCGGCGTACGCTCGAGAAGTTCAGGGCGCATCCCTAGCGCCGGGGCTCACAAGCGCCGGGGGCTCATACCTACCGCGCGCCTTGAATCGCGCGCAGGCTGTGGAGCCAGAGGCGCCACGATCGGCCTGAGCCCCGCCGCTTCTGCCGGAACGGCGGGGCACTGGTTTGGGCATCGGCCGCTCAATCCCGCTATCGCACGGCGGGTTTCGCCAGCCCATCGGTCCTGCCGCGTGGGGATGCCTTCAGAGCCGCCCGGCGTTTCGAACTGAGGCGGCCAACGAGATCGCCGAAGAACAGGACCTCATGGGTGGGGCCAGATGGGCCACCTCGATCGGCCTCCCTCAGGCGCCTGAGCAGTTCCTGCGCCGAACGCTCTGCTTCCACAAAGGGAGGCTGCCGGGACGCTGAAGAGCTAGGTCGTCTTTCAATTCCCGGATTCTCATGCGGGATTTCGATTGGCATGTTCGACGCTTTCAAAAATGATCGCCGGCGAGCGCGGGTGGCGCGCTCGCCATAGGGCTCGGGCTGCCTGGACGTGCCCGCCTATTGCGGGTTCGTCGCAACCGTCTGCGTTGCGCCCGCCTGCTGTTGCCGCGGGAAGCGCGGCTGGAGCTGGTCTTCGGGATTGACCGGGAAGGGGAAGCCAAGGACCGTTGACCGGCCGCGAACCCGGTTCTGCGCCTGGCATTTCTTGACGCATTCCGTGGCTGGCGGAGCGACCTCGACCGCATCCTCGCCCATCACCTGGCCCATGCGGCCGCCACTCGCCACGTCCCAGCGGGACACGCCGCCGCAATGACGCACGGTCGCGGGGCTGTTGGGAACGCGGGTGGCGATCAGGTTCACGCAGTCCGGTTCCGACCTGCGCGTGGCAACCTGAGGGCTGTCCCTGCCGACGAACTTGCGGGAGAAGTTATTGCCGAAATTGACGCGGGCTGAGACGGTGACCGTGATGTCCTTGTAGGGAACCTCGTCGCCTTCCCGGTTCCGGAAGTTGCGATTGTCGAAATAGAACGCCTTCAGCTGAGGGTTGGCGCCTTCCGCCAGGATATGGGTGAAGAGGGTCGGCGTGCCGTCCTGACGCTCCACCTCCATCTGGAAGATGCCGCCATTGGCGCAGTCCTTGGCCTGGATCTTCATGGCAAGGTTGCTGCCCGTTCGCCCGATCTCGATCGCTTCCCCCGTGATCTCGACGGTGAGGGAGCTGGTCAGTGTCAGCCCACGATGGTCGGGCAGCTTGCTGGCGTAGACCGGCGTCGGCACTCCGCCCGTGATGTCGAGCGGGTTTGGCGCGCCGGTCATCGTGAAGTTGCGGATGCCGAGGGTCGCCGAGTCGACATCGAATTGGGCATATTTGCCCTGCACCCGAAAACTCGTCCCAAGAGCGCTGGCGGGGATAGTGGCGTTCTGCGTGCGTCCCAGCACGGTAAAGCCGCCGCCCTCGCACCCCTCCGATGACGCGGCCTGGGCTGCGCCTGCTGCGAGGAGCAGCGGCAGCGCGACCAGCGCCACGGTTCCCAGATGACCGCTCGCGCGACCGCTCTCACCCGCTGCCCGCGCGCAGGGCGTAGTGCGAAAATGGCAAATACGTCGCATGACCATGAGTAACCTCCCTGGATTTTATGATTGACGGTCCCAATTTGGACCGGAGGCATATTCCAGCAGCATCGTTCGACCGGGTGATCCAGCCGGATACGCTTTGGATGACGTCGTGTTCGCTGTGTTCTTCGCAGGTGCGTGAAGGGCTTTTGGGGCATGCAGGTGCGGCGACCGGCAAACCCTACGCCGATGAACCTGACATTTACCTGACGCGACCTGTCAGGTTGTGCGTGCACCAGGGCAATGATTGGCGAAGCCAGCGAAGTGCGTCACGGAAACGTCTGGCGCCGGCCACGCGTAGCTCCTCCGCAACTGGCAATTACTGCTCGGCGAGGCTATCCTCGGCTCACGAAATCTTACGCGATTCTCAGATTCATGGATGCCAGGCAAAAGCGGCACGCTTTCTTCTTCGCGCTGATCGGGAGTTTCCGCGTGATGTGGCCGGTTCTCTCCGGTGTGCTCGCGACCATGCTCGTGCCGGGATTTCTGATCGGGCGCATCGAGGACTGGGGTATCGGCGACTCCCTCTATTTCACCTTCGTGACCGGCTTCACGATCGGCTATGGGGATTTCACGCCGACGCATTTCAGCTCGCGCATGCTTGCCGTGATCATTGGCTTCGCCGGTATCGTGCTGACCGGCCTCGTGGCGGCGGTTGGTGTCCAGGCGCTGCGAGCGACAGAGGTCGAGCCGTCGCAGGAGCAATAGGGCGACGGTTGCGGCTGTCTTGCTTCTGGAGGCTGGCGCTCGCACCGGATGAGAGGTCTGTGCCTGTCACCGTAGCCGGCGCGCTCTTCGCGCGGATCGCCTATGGTGTCCGTCCCAAGCCAGGCGGAGGCGGATTGTATCTGACCGTATCCCGGCCAGCCGATGCTACGCGTGATTTCAATTTTGGCTGCGCCGCGACACAGCCGGGATACAGCGGACCGGCTTCCTTTCCCTGTCATTCAGCAATCGGGACGAGAGCCATGTCGGACAAGATCGATCACCCCAGGAGGAGTTTCCTCGGCACTCTGGCGCTGGGAGCTGCGCTTGCTCCGTTCGCTGCGCTGGGCGATGCCCGCGCCCAGACCAGCCCGTCGCCCGCCGCCCCTGCGGGCGGCACGGGGCAGGGCGCGCAGACGTCCTTTGCCGCGCTGAAGCGGATCTCTGCCGGCGTTCTCGAAGTCGGCTATGCCGAGGCCGGGCCGGCGGATGGTCCGCCGGTGCTGCTGCTGCATGGCTGGCCCTATGACATCCACAGCTATGTCGAGGTTGCACCTCTTCTCGCCGGGGCCGGCTACCGCGTGATCGTGCCCTATCTGCGCGGATATGGAACGACGCGCTTTCTCAGTGACGGCACGCCGCGCAACGGCCAGCAAGCGGCCCTGGGCCGTGACCTCATCGCCTTGATGGATGCGCTGAAGATCGAGAAGGCGGTCCTCGCCGGCTATGACTGGGGCGCCAGGACCGCCAATATCGTCGCCGCGCTCTGGCCGGAGCGCTGCAAGGCGATGGTCTCGGTGAGCGGCTATCTCATCGGCAGCCAGGAGCTGAACAAGGCGCCGCTGCCGCCGAAGGCCGAACTGCAATGGTGGTACCAGTATTATTTCGCCACCGAGCGCGGGCAGGCAGGGTACGCAAAATACACACGCGACTTCGCGCGCCTGATCTGGGAGCTGGCCTCGCCGAAATGGGCCTTCGACGACGCGACCTTCGCGCGCTCGGCCACGGCCTTCGACAACCCCGACCATGTCGCGATCTCGATCCATAATTATCGCTGGCGGCTCGGCCTGGCCGCGGGCGAGCCGCAATATGACGAGGTGGAAAAGAAACTCGCTGCTTTTCCGGCGATCGCCGTGCCGACGATCACCATCGAGGGGGATGCCAATGGTGCGCCGCATCCGGAGCCTGCGGCCTATGCGAAGCGCTTCACCGGCAAATACGAGCACCGGCTCTTCAGTGGCGGCATCGGCCATAATCCGCCACAGGAGGCTCCTCGGGCCTTCGCCCAGGCGGTGATCGACGCCGACCGACTCTGACGGCGGTGGCGGGAGCGTCCCGGAGGCGCATGTCTCGGACGGTGTGGGGAGCGCCTCCTGCACCGTCAATGCCTGTTTTATGGGCAGGAATCCCGCCCTGAATCCGGGCATTGATCCGTGAATGGCGGTGGATTGCACAGGACGCAGCCGCGGCCCCTTCTTAAGTATAGATTCGCGCTCTGACCTTCGCCGTACGGATCGGCGGACCATCTTCTCTACAATTCGCGGCGCCCTCTAGCTATCACCGGTACGGTATTTCTGCCGCATCTGCGGCATCGGGGGAGGTCGGCATGTATCTACCGCGTCTGACCAAGGGTTTACGGCTGCGAGAGGCGCAGCGTGCGCTCGATAACCGGCTCGAGATCGTCAAGGCGCTGTCCATCGGGGAGATCACCAAGCGCGATCTGCTGCGCTGGGGCTATTTCACGGCGGGCGGCCTGCTGATCGCCAAGAACGGGCTCAGCCCCTTCGCCAAAAGCGCCTATGCGCAGGTGCCGACGGGCGCGCCGCGCAGCCCGACCTTCGGTGTCGCCAAGTTCCATGACCTGATGCCGCGCCCGGAGGTGCTGAAACCCCTGCCGCTGACGCGCATGTCGAATGGCGACGCCGCCTGGGGCGGGGCCTCGGGTGCGCAGGAACTGCCGGCGAAGAATTTCTCCTACCACACCGATTTCACCAGTTCAGGCGGTGGGCTCTACCGCAACCCGGTCACCAATGCGGGGCCGTTCGAGGGCCGCCCGCCCGGCGAGTTCTTTGCGCATCAGCGCTGGGAGGAGCTCTATCCCAAGAAGGGCTATCTTCTTTCGCTCGGGCAGGTGAAGGCCGGCTGCTCTTTCTGCGACGGCATGCCGGAACAGGCGGCGACCTCGATGTGGACCTTCGGCCCGCGCGCACCTGGCCGGGAAGGGCGGGCCGCCGGCCTGCGCACCGGCATCGGCCAGCCGACCCTGATCAAGGCGCGCTATGGCGAGCCGATCCTGACCCGGATCTATAACGATCTGCCGGTCGACCGGAGGAAGAATGGCGGCTTTGGGCGGAACGAGATCTCGATCCATCTCCATAACGCCCATAACGGCGCCGAAAGCGACGGCGCCTGCAACGCCTATCATTTCCCCGGCACCTTCTACGATTACCACTGGGGCATGGCGATGGCCCGGCGCGACATGCCGAATGTCTGGCCGACCGGTGATCGCGACTATGCCCGGAAATGCTCGGGGCCCGATGACCGCGAAGGCCTTGTCCAGGTCCCCGGCGATTTCCGCGAGATCCAGAGCAGCCTCTGGTTCCACGACCACCGCTTCTTCTTCACGGCGGAGAATGTGCACAAGGGCATCTTCGGGCTGTGCAATATCTATAGCGGCCCCGATCGCGGCCGCGAGGACCTCAATGACGGCATCAACCTGCGGCTGCCCAGCGGCTCGCAGCTGAAATGGGGCAATCTCGATTTCGACGTGAATCTGGCGGTCTCGAACCCCGCCTTCGACGCCAATGGTCAGGCCCGCTTCGACATTTTCGACACTGACGGCTTCCTCGGCGACATGCTTTGCGTCAACGGCACCTATTACCCCTATTTCGAGGTGCTGCCGCGGCGCTACCGCTTCCGCATCCTGAATGCGGCGATGGCGCGGTTCATGAAGCTGGCGCTGGCGGTCAACAAGAGCCGGCGCTTTTCACGCCTGACCAATGTGCCGTTCTACTTCATCGCCAATGACGGCAACCTGCTGGTCAACCCGATCGCCCTGACCGAGACCGACGAGATGGGCGTGGCCGAGCGTTTCGACATCGTCGTCGACTTCGCCGCCTTCGAGCCCGGCGACAGCGTCTACCTGGTCAACCTGCTGAAACAGACCGATGGGCGACTCCCCAAGGGGCCGGTCTCGATGGCCTCGGCCTTCAAGGGCGATGACGATGACCCCTGCATCGGTCCCTTCCTCGAGTTCCGGGTGGTGAACCAGCTCCAGAGCGTCGACAATCCCGGCAAGCTCTACAATGCCAGCAATCCGCTCGATGCCGATCGCAGCGCCAATTTCGCCGATCCCGACTGGCGCACGGGGACAAAGACGCTGACCACCCAGATCCCGATCGTCGCCCCTGTGCGCGAACGCGTGATCGAGTTCGGGCGCTCCGGCTCCGGCGATTCACGGGGCGCCGACGGCCAGTGCATCCCGGAATGCGGCGATATCGCGAGCTTCCCCTGGACGATCAAGATCAATGGCGAGAACGCGCATTCGCTCAACGCAAACCGCATCTCGCTCCTGATCCCGAAGCCGGGCGAGGTCGAGCACTGGACGCTGATCAATGGCGGCGGCGGCTGGGATCACCCGATCCACCTGCATTTCGAGGAGGGCGTCACCATCGATCGCGGCGGCGCGCCCATCCCGGCGACGGAGCGCCTGGCGCGCAAGGATGTCTGGCGCCTGCGGCCTTCCGGCCGGGTCAAGTTCCAGGTGCGCTTCGGCGAGTTCGGCGGCGCCTATGTCAGCCACTGCCACAACACGGCGCATGAGGATTTCGCGATGCTGCTGCGCTACCAGATCCAGACCGAGCAGCCGGGCGATCCCAATTTTCGCGGCCAGCCGCAATACCAGCTGACGATGACGCCGATCCCGACCCCGAACGGCGTCGTCTGGAAGCAGCCCGAGGTCTTGCCGGAAGGCGATCCGCGCGGCACGCGATTCGCCAGCAATGGCTGAGCGCTTATCGAAGGACGCCGTTGCCGCCTTCGGCGGCGACGGTTGCCAGATCGAGGGCGACGCTACCGTTTGAGCGGGGTTTCAGCGATCACGCGCAACCCCGCGGAATACTTGTTGAAAAGCCGCTCGCGGTCATAGACCTTCTCCATCCGCTCTTCCGCGAGGTTGTCGCGGATATCGGCCTCCTTGACGAAGCGCGCCAGCGGATGGCTGGCGGCGCGGCGGATATAGTCCACGTATTCCTCGCCGTCGCGCCGGGTCAGGGCTTCTAGCGCAGACAGGATCTCGGGGGAAAAGCCCTCGCGATGCAGGTCGTCGAGCGTCCATTTCGAATCCTGGACGACGTCGTGCAGCGTCGCGATGATCGCCGATTCCTCATTGCCGCCGGCCAGGAAGCGCGCCATCAGCCGCATCGGGTGGGCGATATAGGGGGTGCCGGCCTTGTCGAGCTGTCCGGCGTGAGCCTCTGCCGCAATACTGATCGCTCGTTCCAGGGTAGCCATCGTTCACTCTCCTCCGATGCCCCAGCTTAGGCCGTAAGACGCCCGGCAAGAAGATGGGACGTGTGCGGCGCCAGGGCGGGTCGAAAAGGCTGGGGGCTCGCTGCCGGCACCGTTGCGCCGCTCGCAGACCTATTCGCCGAGCAGAAACACACGCCAGAACCGGTCGGTGGCAATGCCAGCCATCATCAACGACAGGACGGCCAGTATCCTGTGGCCCGCGGCGAGCGGCGAGGCCCATGGCGCACCCGTGAGCCAGATGAGGGCGGCAAAGCTGACGCTGAAGCTCGCGCCGAAAAACAGCGCGTAGAGCAGCAGGGGCCCGAGAACGCTCTCGAGATAACGCTCTTGAGGATATCGCTCTTGAGGATCATGCGCCCTCAGGTCCTAGGAACCGCGCCCCGATCGGTTCGTGCAGTTCATGAAAGCCATAGGCAGGCGCGCGCCGGGACGGCCCGTTCCACTTGATCTTGCCCGGGCGATCGGGGTCTGCGGTTATCGAGCCACCATTGCTAAGGGCACAGTTGCAGCCAAGCGTATTCTTGACGCCCCTGCATTCCGGCCTCGTGCCGCCCGATTGCGCCGACGCAGTCGAGCCCAGACCCAGCATGCCCAGCAGCACGCTGCTCACGACCAAAGTCATCTTCACGGCAATCTCTCCCCAGCCGGGGGTAGCGTTCCACGCCGTGCTGCGGCTGTCCATGGGGCAGCGCCTCCCTGATGCGCCCTGGCTCGCTGGTTCCACGCTCGTCGCGAGGGGAGAGGCAGGCCGCTATCGGCTTCCATGCCTGGGTTGTCGCTGGATCTTCGATGGGCTTGATCGGTCTCGTCCCGGCGGTTACGGCAAGTCGTCCTGCTGGGACAAGCAGTCGAGCCATCGGCGGCAGCGCTGATCCGCGCTCTGCGAGATCTGGGATGTATGATGAGCTTCAATATTCTGGCTTTCGGCGACAGCCTCACCTGGGGCTCTGACCACCAGCGGGGCGGGCGCCATGCTTTTCAGGATCGATGGCCGAATGTGCTCGCGACTGGGCTGGGGCCTGCGGCGACCGTCGTGACCGAAGGGCTGGGCGGACGAACCAGCTGTTTCGACGATCACATGTCGCCGTCTGACCGAAATGGCGCGCGGATCCTGCCGACGCTGCTTGGCAGCCACTATCCGCTCGATCTGCTCATCATCATGCTGGGAGCCAACGATCTCAAGCCGCATATCTGCGGGCGGGCTGCAGGCGCCGCAGCCGGAATCGACCGGCTCATCGAGATCGCGCGGAGCTTTCCCTATGGCTGGGGTGCCGCGGCGCCCAAGGTTCTGGTGGTTTCGCCGCCGATTTTCGCCGCGTCGAGCGCAGCGGACGGGCAGCCTGCCGGCGGGCGTGATATCGCCGAGTCACAACTCCTGGCACCGGAATATGAAGCGGTTGCCCGCCGCCGCGGCTGCAGCTTCTTCGACGCCGCGTCGGTTGCGAAGGCTTCGATCATCGACGGCGTGCACCTGGACGCCGAGAACACGCGCAAAATCGGCCAGGCACTCGTGCCTGTCGTCGCCGCGATCATTAAGGCGTCGTCCTAAGGCGCCTTTACCGATCGTCAGTGCCATGCCGTCCCCTGATGACATGGTTCTCGATCAGCGCCGCCAGCAACGCCTCATCCCGTGCTGCAAGGGCGGCGATGATCGCATGATGCTCCGCATCGCTGCGGACCAGCGCCTCATGCGACGTCCACAAGGTCAGCGGGGCGGCACGCGAGCGTTCGCGAAGGGCCCAGATCGATTCTTCAAGAACGGCGTTGCCCGCGACCCGGAAGAACTTGCGGTGGAAGTCCCGGTTCGTGCGGCTGCGATCGAGATAGCTGCCGAGCTTTACCGCTTCGGAGAAGGTATCGGCGAGTTTCTCGAGCTCTTCGAGATCGGCGGAGGTGGCGTTCCTGATGATCAAGGGCGCGGCGCCCCGCTCCAGGATTGCCCTGACGGTGCGGATCTCGTTCAGGGTGGTGTCGTCGATGATGGCGACCCGATAGCCGCGATTGCGCACATGCTGGATCGCCTTGCGGACGACGAGTTCATCCAGGGCCGCGCGGACATCGGAGCGGCTGACTTCGAATTTCTCCTCGAGATCGATTTGCCGCAGCCATTCTCCAGGCCGTAGCTCGCCAGCTTCAATCGCCTCGACGATCTTGGCCGCCAGTGGTCGCTTCATCCCGTCGTTCCAGATTGCAGGTGGCAGCGCTGGAATAGCTCTTGCCGGCCCAAAATCAATCTGCAATAAAATTGGTACCAATTTTGGTTCGACGTGGAGGCGGGTCATGGGCCAACAGCTTGTTGGAGAGCGGGACAGTCTCCACGTCTTCGAACTTGGGGCGACGCCGACCGCGGCCAGCCGAGCCGATCCACGCTTCAGCTATTGCCTCTACGTTCCCCCCAGCATCGAAAGCCGACCCGAGGGCATGGAGCTCGTCGTGGCGATGCATGGCACCGGGCGCAGCTTCACGGAATATCGCGACGCCTTCTCCGCATTCGGCCGCTGGAACGATTGCATCGTCCTGGCGCCGCTCTTCCCGATCGGGCCGCTCGGAGACCGCAATCGCGACGGCTTCAAGTACATGCGCGAGGGTTCGATCCGCTATGACCAGGCGCTGCTCGCAATGGTCGATGAAGTCGTGCAGCGCTACGGCCTGTCCTGCGACCGCTTCGGCTTGTTCGGCTATTCCGGCGGCGGTCATTTTGCGCATCGCTTCCTGATGCTGCAGCCAAAGCGGTTATGGGCGGCTGCGATCGGCGCACCCGGTTCCGTGACGCTGCTCGATCCCACGCGCGACTGGTGGGTCGGCACCCGCAATGTCGCGGAACTCTTTGGAGCGCCGGTCGATCTCGATGCCATGCGGCAGGTCCCGGTCCAGATGATCGTCGGCGACGCTGACCTGGAAACGTGGGAGATAACCCATAAGCCGGGCGGTCCCAACTGGATGCCCGACGCCAATCATGCCGGCGCGACCCGTCCGGAGCGCCTCTTCTCGCTGCGCAAATCCTTCGAGGCTCACAAGATCGACGTCAGGTTCGATCTCGTGCCGAACATGGCTCATGACGGGCTGAAGGCCGTGAGCCGCGTCGAAGAGTTCTTCGCCGCCATTCTTGCCAAGCGCCGCGCCCAAGCGGCGAGGGCTGCCTGAATACGGTTGTTGCTCGACGAAAAAGAGAAAGAAGGGGATTCGCATGAACCGCTTGCTCACCTCGGCCTGCCTGTTGCCTCTCCTGTCATCCCCCGGAATTGCGCAGACCATCACCGCCGCGCTGAGCCAGGATATTCGCAGTTCGAACCCTGGCGTGAACAGGGACGGCAATACCGATATCGTCATGCTGCATGTCGTCGAGGGACTCGTCGGCTACTCGCAGGGAGGAATCCCAGGCCCACTCCTTGCGGAGAGGGTCGACGTCTCGCCGGATGGCAAGGTCTATACGTTTGCCCTGCGCAAGGGCGTGCGTTTCCACAACGGGGCGGAACTAACCTCCGCCGACGTGCTCTGGAGCTGGAACCGCTACATGGACCCAAAGACGGAGTGGCGTTGCCTGGCCGATTTCGACGGGCGCAACGGCACCAAGGTTGTCTCGGCGGAGGCTCCGGGGCCGGAGACCTTCGTGATGACGATCAACCGGCTGGATGCGATGTTTCTCGACACCATGTCCCGCCCGGATTGCGGCGGGACCGGCATTCTGCACAAGAACTCGGTGAAGGCCGACGGCTCCTGGGACAAGCCGGTCGGAACCGGACCGTTCAGCTTTGGCGAATGGAAGCGCGGGCAGTCCGTCCAGCTCCTGGCCTTTGACGCCTACTCATCGCCGAAGGGCGACAAGCGTGACGGCTTCCTGGGCGCGAAGAAGGCGCTGGTGAAGGAGGTCAAGATTCTCGCCATTCCCGACGGCGCAACGGTGAAGGCCGGGCTGCAGTCGGGAGCGATCGATATTTCGTCGGTGCCCGAGAGCGAAGTGTCGGAGATCCGCAAGAGTTCAAATCTCGAAATCAGGACCGGCACAAACCCGGTCAGGCATGGTTTCATACTTCAAACGCGCGACCCGCTCTTGAACAACGTTAAAATCCGGCAGGCGCTGGCCATTTCCATCAACTACGAAGAGCTGGTTGGCGCCGTCACCAGCGGCCTGGGCAAGGTCAATAATTCGCCGGTGTACGACACATCCCAATATTTTGGCCAGGCTGAAAGGAAGGGATTCTCCTACGATCCTGCGAAGGCTCAGGCTCTGCTGAAGGAGGCGGGATACAAGGGCGAGAAGATCTCGATCATCGCCAACAAGCGCGCGACCGTGCCGAGCTTCAATTCGGCCGTGGTGGCCCAGCAGATGTGGCGGTCGGTCGGTCTCAACGTCGATATCGAGGTGCTGGACTGGGCGACCCAGCTCGATCGCTACAACAAGGGCAATCAGATGATGGCGTCCATCACCTATTCGCCCCGCTTCGACCCGGCCCTCGGATTCGAGCAGATTTCGGGCCCGAAGGACAAGCAGCCACGCAAGGTCTGGGAAAACCCGCAGGCCCTCAAGCTGATCGAGAAGGCGAGCCAGACGACCGATGCCGCCATCCGACAGCCGATCTTCGACGAGCTCCACGCGATGCTGCTCGAGGATGTGCCGGTGATCTTCACCCATAACGACATCGACTGCCTCGCCCATAACAAGCGCATCACGGGTCTCGCGCCCTGGGCATCGAACCTCATCCTGTGGGGCGTGGCCAAGAACTGAGCGAACAGGCCGCGTGGGACAAGGCCGCCGGCTGACGGTCAGTCCATCGACGCCGCGGCGCTGAAGTCGCGGCATCGCTGACGCATCCTGGCGTCGCGACGCACTCCTTTTCTCTGGCGCAGTGAGACGATGCGAGATTTCGAACAACCCGGAAGGTCCCTGGCCGCAGCGCGGTCCGGGATGGCGGCGACATCCCATCCGGCGGCGACGCTCGCGGCGATCGACATCCTCCGGCAAGGCGGCAACGCGCTCGATGCGGCCATCGGCGCTGTCGCCGTGCAAGGCGTCGTCGAACCCGGATCGACGGGCATCGGCGGCGATTGCTTCGCGCTGCTGTCCAAGGGAGGCTCAGCCGACATCATCGCCTATAACGGCGCCGGCCGCGCGCCGGCCGCCGCAACGATCGACCGTTTCAGGCAGCTCGGCGTCGAATGCATCGACGGCCAGTCCGTGCATTCGGTCACGGTTCCAGGTGCGGTCGAGGCATGGGGCCGGCTCGTCGCAGACCATGGCAGGCTGGATCTCGGCGCAGTGCTGCAGCCGGCGATCGCACTTGCGCGGGACGGCTACGCGATCACCCCGCGGGTCGCCTATGATCTGCGCCATGCCGTCGGACGGCTCAGCGCCGACAAGGCCGCGAGCGAAATCTTTCTGGCCGAGGGCAGGGCGCTCGAATTCGGGCAGCTCCATTCCCAGCCAAGGCTTGCCTCGACGCTCGAGGCGATCGGGCGGGACGGTCCCGATGCCTTCTACAGGGGCACGATCGCAGAGGCGATGGTGGAGACCCTGCAGGATCGGGGCGGGCTGCATGAACTGGAGGACTTCGCGTCTACGCAGGGCGAATACGTCAAACCGATTTCGAGCAACTTTCGAGGCCGTCAGGTCCATGAATGTCCGCCGAACGGACAAGGCGTGATCGCGCTCCTGATCATGAATATCCTGTCGCGCTTCACTCTGAAGGGCGACCCGCTCGGGATCGACAACCTGCATCTCGAGATCGAGGCCGCGCGCCTTGCCTATGCCGCGCGCAACCGGTTTCTCGGTGACACGCCGAACGCGGGCGCCGCCACGGTGACCCATCTTCTCTCCGACCGGTTTGCGGACGAGCTTGCCGCCAGGATCGACCCGAAGGGGCGCGCGCTGAATCTGCCGAGCTTCGAAGACGTGGTGCACAAGGACACCGTCTATGTCTGCGTCGTGGACAAGGACCGCAATGCGGTCAGTCTGATCAACTCGCTCTTCTCCGGCTATGGCAGCGGAATCGCCTGCGGGACAAGCGGCGTGCTCTTCCACAACAGGGGGCAGAGCTTCTCGCTTGAGTCGGCGCATCCCAACGCCATCGCGCCCCGCAAGCGGCCGATGCACACGATTATCCCCGCCATGGTGTCCGAAGGCGGCCGCGTGTCGATGCCATTTGGCGTCATGGGCGGCCATTACCAGGCGATGGGCCATGCCTATTTCCTGTCGCGATTGTTCGACCATGACCTGGACATGCAAAGCGCCATGGCACTTCCGCGCCTGTTTCCCTTGCCGGGCACACGCATTGTCGAGGTCGAGCAGGCCCTGCTCGTGCGCCACGGCGCAGAGCTCGAACGCCGCGGCTTTGAGGTGAGGGCGGCCGCGAGGCCGATCGGAGGCGCCCAGGCGATCCGGATCGACTGGGCCAATGGCTCGCTGATCGGCGCCTCCGATCCCCGCAAGGATGGCTGCGCGCTGGGATGGTAGCCAATAGGCGGGGATCAGATGGCCGAAAGCATGCGTTGATTTAACTTCTTGCGAAGAAAAAACACTTACTGCGGAGTTGGGATCATGCTGACTGCTATCTCCAGGTGTCGCTTCATCAGCATGGAAGCCAGTTCCATATCCCCCGCCTCCAGCCTCCTCAGGATTTCCAGGTGCTCGGTGTAATTGGCGCGCACCCGTTCAAAGCCATGCTTCCAGTTGTAGATCGAGAAGCGTCGGAGCCGGTTCTGGCGCCGCATGGCTTCGAGGAAAAAGCGGTTGCCGGAGGCTTCCGCTATCCCCTCGTGAAACGCAGCGTTCATCTCGAAGAATGCGACGCTGGAGGTTTCGCTCCACGGCAGGGACAGGCTTTCATCGTGCCGGCGCCGCATCTCGTCGGCAAAGCCGGGCGGTAGCGCAAACCCGGGCTCGAGAATGGCGGCCGGCTCGATGACCAGCCGGAAACGATAGCTGTCCCGGCGCAATTCTGCGCTCCAGCTCGTCAGGAATCGCCAGCCATAGCCAGGTTTGCGCTCCACCATCTGCAAATCGGCGAGTAGATCGAGTGCTCTGCGGACCGTGGGGCGCGCGGCATCGTAGCGCTGCATCAGCTCCGTTTCCGAGATCTCGTCGCCGAGCCTGCCATTGTCCCGGTCTGTCGCGATGCGCACGAGCAGGTCGTCATCGCCGGCGCGTTCGCCGGATGCGGTCGCTTCCGCCGGCAGGGTGGCAAGCAGCTCGACGCCGCGCTGCGGCCGCCGGATGACGAGCCCGCGCATGGCCAGCAGATCAAGCGCGGCGCGCACCGGCGAGCGGGAGACGTTCAGGCGTTCGGCCAGGGTCTTCTCGTTCAGGCGGTCTCCCGGAACGACGCCGTCGACGCGGGCGAGCTCCATGATGCGCGCGGCGAGCTCTTCCTGGAGGCGCGTGGGCTGGCGGCTGGGTTCAGTGTCCATAATGGTCATTGTATCACAAAAAACATTCTGATACGTCTCGTCAAGGCTGCAGCGGGCCCGGGCGGCCCTTGAGGGGGGAGAGCTTAGCAACAATGCCGTTTTCCTCGCACTGCCCGCCGAGTGAAATCGCCAGCCCGTCGCGGCAGCGCAGCCGCCCATTCCCCGGGGGCACGCGGGATCGCAGCGGGCAGGGCGTCGGCCACCCGGCGACCCGGATGCCCGCCATTGGCGTCGCAGGGCGCCCGATCCGCGCGCTGAGCGCGCCGGCCAGGGCGCACGTCGCCGCCTGTTCGCCGGGAACGAGGATCGAAGTGCCGCGCACAACCGTCGGCCTCCCGAGCGAGGCGGCACGATCGGCGGCCTTGAATCGATCATGCCCATGGGCCGCAGCGCGACGGCCCGTGGAGCTGAAGCCAACTCAAGAAACGAGGGGATCAAGATGAGACTGCCCACGCTGCTGGTACTGTCCACCGGCC
The DNA here is from genome assembly GCF_001748145.1 of Bosea sp. BIWAKO-01. Lineage (NCBI taxonomy): Bacteria > Pseudomonadati > Pseudomonadota > Alphaproteobacteria > Hyphomicrobiales > Alloboseaceae > Allobosea > Allobosea sp. BIWAKO-01. The sequence goes on along the minus strand of NZ_BCQA01000001.1, from coordinate 5,825,304 downwards.
TCCTGGCCGGCATCGCCAATGCCCAGGAGGCGCAGCCGCTCCGCCTTCGCCTCAACGCCGATATCCGGTCGCTCGATCCGGGCGTCAATCGCGATGCCAATACCGACGCGGTCCAGAACCATCTTTTCGAAGGGCTGGTCGCCTTCAGGGAGGATGCGAGCGTCGGCCCGCTCCTGGCGAAATCGATCAGCGTCTCCGAGGACGGCAGGACCTATACCTTCGTGCTGCGGGACGATCTCCACTTCAGCAATGGCGAGCCGGTCGGCAGCGACGATGTCCTGTTCGCCTGGAAGCGCTACACCGATCCCGCCACCGGCTGGCGCTGCCTCTCCGAGGTCGATGGGCGCGGCGCCGTGAAGGTGACGGATGTCGTCGCCAAGGACGCCAGAACCGTCGCGTTCACGCTTGCAAAACCCTCCGCGCTCTTCCTCGGAACGCTCGCCCGTCCCGATTGCGGCGGCACCGGCATCTATCACAGGAGCTCGCTCGGCCCCGATGGCAAATGGCTTACGCCTGTCACGACGGCGCCCTTCAAGCTCGGCGAATGGCGGCGCGGCCAGTTCATCGATCTGGTCAGCAACGACAGATATTCCGCCTTGCCGGGGGAGCGGGACGGCCTCACCGGCAACAAGTCCACCACGCTCCAGAAGCTGCGCTTCGCCATCATCCCGGATGAGTCGACGGCGAAGGCGGCCCTGCTTGCGGGCAATATCGACGTCAATTTCGATGTCCAGAACGCCGATCTGGCCGAGTACAAGGCCAATAAGGATATCACTCTGGACTCGGCATCGGTGATGAATGTCAACGACATCCTGATCCAGACCAGGGATCCACTGCTGTCCGACGTCCGCATCCGGCGCGCCTTGCAGCTCGCCCTCGACCTGCCCGTCCTGGTCGACCAGGTCAGCGAGGGAACGGCCAGGCCCAACAACTCACCGATCCCACCGGCGAGCGCCTATCACGGAAAGCTCCAGGCGCAGCCGATCACGCGCAATCTCGCCCTGGCCAGGAAGCTTCTGGCGGAGGCGGGCTACAAGGGACAGCCGATCAGGATGATCACCAACAAGCGCTACCAGAGCATGTTCGACCAGGCGGTGATCGCGCAGGCGATGGCGAAGGAGGCCGGGATCAACCTCGATCTCGACGTGCTGGAATGGGGCGCGCAGCAGGACCGCTACCTCGCGGGTTCCTATCAATTGATGTCGCACGGCTTTTCCGCACGGCTCGACCCGTCCCTGTCCTTCGAGATGTTCACCGGTTCCAAGGCGGAGCAGCCCCGCAAGGCCTGGGACAACCCCGAGGCGCAAAAGCTCCTTGCTCAAAGCATGGAGATCGCCGACCCGGAGAAGCGCCAGGCGATCATGGACAGGCTCGAGGTGATGTTTCGCGAGGATGTTCCGATGATCGTGCTCTACTCGGAGGTCCGGACCAGCGCTGTCCGCTCCTATGTCTCCGGGTACAGGAGCTGGGCCATGGGGCAACCGCGAGCCTGGGGTGTCTCCATCGCCAGGTAGCCCATGCCGGGCACCGCCATGATGGCCGAAGGGCTGGTGCCGGTGCCGAAGCTGATCCCCAAAACTCTCTCGTCAGGCGCGGATGCCGGGCGCACCGCCCCTGACGCTCATTCCGCTGAACAGGACCGGACCATGACTTTGACACGACTGCCCCGGGCGACGCCTTCATCGCGCGATGTCGACGCCGCCGGGATCACGCGCTTTCTCGACGCCGTGCAACTCGCCGGCCTCGAACTGCATAGCTTCATCGTCTTCAAGGACGATGCCGTCGTTGCCGAGGCTTTCTGGAAGCCGTTCGGTCCCGACCGCCCGCATATGCAGCATTCCGCCACGAAGAGCTGGACGGCCGTCGCTGTCGGCTTCGTCCAGGCCGATGGGCTGCTCGACCTCGACGATAAGGTCGTCGACTTCTTCCCCGAGCATTTGCCGGCCGAAATCAGCCCGAACCTCGCAGCGATGACGGTCAAGGACCTGCTGACCATGCGCACGGGCCACCGCACTGGCCTGTCCGGAGGCGAATGGCGCTACCTTACCGGAAGCTGGATCGAGGCCTTTCTGAACGAGCCCGTCGTCGAACGCCCCGGCACGCGCTTCGTCTATAGCAGCGGCTCCAGCTACATGCTGTCGGCCATCGTCACGAAGCTGACCGGGCAGACCGTCAGCGACTATCTGGAACCGCGCCTGTTCCGTCCGCTCGGCATGGGCGAGATCGGCTGGGATGTCTCGCCGGAAGGCATCAGCACCGGCGGGAACGGGCTGAGCTGCTCCGCCGAGGACATGATGAAATTCTCCGTCCTGCATCTCCAGGACGGCATGTGGAACGGCCAGCAGGTGATCCCGGCCGATTGGGTCCGGGCGACACGGCACAACCATGTCGGTGAATTCGAGATGATGTCGTTCGACGGCAAGCGCTATCGCCCGGCCGATCCCGATGGCGTGCCCGATATCCGCCCGGGCTACGGCTACCAGTGGTGGACGACGCCCCATGGCGGCACCCGCGCCGCCGGCGTCTTCGGGCAATATTACATCCTGTTGCCGGAGCAGCGCGCGGCGATCACCGTCACCGCGGCCCTTCCGCTGAGCGAGAAGCGGCTTCTGAGCACTGTCTGGGCGGAGCTGTTTCCGGCCCTGACGCAGCCGGGCTCCGCGGCGGCGGATGCTGCGCTCGCTTCACGCCTGGCGACACTGGCGATGCCGGTCGAGATGGGAGCCCTGCAGAGCCCCCGCGCGGCCGAGATCAGTGGCCGCAGCATTCGCTTCGCGCCGAATGCCAACCAGGTATCGGAAGCGTCGCTCAGCTTCGGGGCAGGGAGCTGCGAATTCCGTCTCGTCGACCACCGCGGCACGCATAGGGTCACACTCGGCCTCGGACATGGCATCGAAGGCCAGACGACGATGAGCGGGCAGGATCTGCATCACGCCTACCAGCCGGACCGCATGCGCGTGATCGCAAGCGGCGTCTGGCGCGACGAGGCGACCTTCGTCATGACCTGGCGCTATGTCGAGACCGTGTTTTGCGACACCGTCATCCTCCGCATCACCGGCGACACTGTCGAGATCGACCGCAGCGTCAACGTCAATGCCGGCCTGACGAAGCACCCGACATTGAGCGGTTCGCTGTCACGGGCCGCAGCCTGAGCCGAGCGCCCTCCGGTGACAACACCCCGGAGGGCGCTCGCGTCACGCAAGCCGGCCGACAAACCCAGCAGGTTCATCATGAAAATCCTGGTTCTTCCCGGTGATGGCATCGGGCCCGAGATCACCGCTGCCACCCTTGCCGTACTCGAGGTTGCCGACGCGGCGCTCGCGCTCGGGCTCGATGTCGAGACGCGCGAGATCGGCCTCGCCAGCCTGAAGGCGCAGGGCACGACCTTGCCGCAGGACGTCATGACCCGGATTCCGGAGGTCGATGGCGTCATCCTCGGCCCGGTCTCCCACTATGACTATCCGGCACGCGACAAGGGCGGCATCAATCCGTCCGGCGAGCTGCGCGTGGTCTTCGAGCTTTTCGCCAATCTGCGCCCGTGCCGATCGCGCGAGGGCCTGAGCATCCTGCGCAAGCCGATGGACTTGGTCATCGTGCGCGAGAACACCGAGGGATTTTACTCCGACCGCAACATGTTCGCCGGCGGCGGTGAGTTCATGCCCGATCCTGACATGGCGTTGTCGATCCGCAAGATCACGGCGAAATCCTCTTCCCGCATCGCACGCGCTGCCTTCGAGCTGGCGCGCGGCCGCCGCCGCAAGGTCACCGCCGTCCACAAGGCCAATGTGGTCAAGCTGTCGGATGGCCTGTTCCTGCGCGAGGTCCGCAAGGTGGCAGCGGACTATCCGGACGTGGAGCTGGAGGAGCTGATCGTCGACGCGACGGCCGCGCTGCTGGTCCGGTCGCCGGATCGCTTCGATGTGATCGTGACGACCAACATGTTCGGAGACATCCTCTCCGACGAGGCGTCCGAGCTGTCCGGCAGCCTCGGTCTCGGCGGCTCGATCAATGCCGGCGACGATATCTGCGTCGCGCAGGCCCAGCACGGGTCCGCGCCTGATATCGCAGGGCAGAACCTGGCGAACCCGACCTCCCTCATTCTCTCGGCGGCGATGCTGCTGGACTGGCGCGGCCGGCGCGACGCCAACGCCAGGCTGATCGAGGCTGCGGGTGCAATCGAACGCGCGGTCGATATCGTCCTCGACGATCCGGCGACACGCACCCGCGATATCGGCGGCAGATTGGGCACGGATGCCTTCGCGGAGGCTGTGATCGCGGAATTGCGCCGGCAACTGTCGGGACGTGCCGCGGCCTGAAGCCGAACGCCGCCTTTGATCGGACCCGTCCGGTCCTGAACTCAATCCATCAGGAGAGACCCGCATGTCGACCGTCCAGGATATGGCCCGCGCCAGGCCCGCCGTTCTTCGTCCGTCCGAGATCCCGGCGCGCCAGCGCGGCGGTGGAGCCAAAACGATTCCGCTCGTCACGCGCCGCACGGGCTCGACCAGCTTCATCAATGGCATCACCATCTTCGAGCCGGGGGCTGCGATCCCTCTGCACAGCCACAATTGCGAAGAGAGCGTGATGCTGCTGGAGGGCCAGGCCATCGCCGAGATCGATGGGGTCGAGTACCCGATCGCGGCGGGCGACATCACGTTCATCCCCGCCAATCTGCCGCATCGGTTTCGCAACGTCTCGGCGACCGAGGGCATGAAGATCCTCTGGATCTATGCCTCGATCGACGCGACGCGAACGCTGATCGGGACAGGCGATACGCGCTCGATCGACGATGAGCACCAGGCGCCGGTGGTGCCCTGAGCAGGGGCGTACCCAGCCGGCTGAAGGTGATCGGGGCTTGGCCCTGAACTTAGGGTAGGGCGGCTGAACCCGGCCTTGCCAGAGGGGCCCGGAGGGGCAATCGCTTATGTTGCGGCGATTGGAGATGCCGCACAATCTTCGCGCAGATGTGTCCCGCAAACAACGGAGGCTCAACTTTATGTTTGCCAGGTGTTGCGAGGTCTAGCGTCCCAAACTGAACTCTGTTCCACTGGCTGCAGGCGGTCTGGACTTCAGACGGAGCATCTCATGTCTGCACGGCGCGATGGCTGCGGGCGTTTGGCACTGAGGTTCGCGCTCGCCATCTCAATCGGCTTGGCGAGCTCTTTCGCGGTCGCGCAGGAGGAACCAGGGAAAAGCACGGCCGATCTGGCCAAGGCGGCGCAGAACCCCGTTGCCGACATGATCAGCCTGCCCTTCCAGAACAACTTCAACTTCAATGTCGGGCCGCACAAGCAGCTGCAGAACGTCCTCAACATCCAGCCCGTGATCCCGATCACGCTGAACAAGGACTGGAACCTGATCACGCGCTGGATCACCCCGGTGATCTCGCAACCGGCCCTGACGGTGAATGGCGAGCGCGAGTTCGGGCTCGGCGACATCAACCCGAGCTTCTTCTTCTCGCCGAAGCAGCCGACGCACGGCATCATCTGGGGCATCGGGCCGACCTTCGTGTTCCCGACCGGCACCGACAAGACGCTCACGGCCGGCAAGTACTCGGCCGGTCCGGCCTTCGTCGCCCTGGCCATCGAAGGGCCCTGGGTCGTCGGCGTTCTCGTCAACAATGTCTGGTCCTTCGCGGGTAAGAGCAACCGCAGCGCGGTCAACGCGATGACGCTGCAGCCCTTCGTGAACTACAATTTCCACGGCGGCTGGTACCTGACCTCGTCTCCGATCATCACTGCCGACTGGGAAGCCGGCCATGGCGACCGCTGGACGGTGCCGATCGGCGGAGGTTTTGGTCGGGTGTTCAAGATCGGCCACCAGCCCGTCAACGCGCAGCTCGCGGCCTATTACAACGTCGCAAAGCCCAGCGGCGGCGCCGACTGGCAGCTCAGGGCCCAGCTCCAGTTCCTGTTTCCGAAATAATCGCGCACCGGGCATGATGGCCGGTCCGACCATCTGACCGACCGCGGATGGCGCTGACCGGGCGCCGGCGCCCCGGCTCACGGTGCCTCTGCTGCGACGCTGCGCTGCTGCTCGCGCTCGAGCATCAGCGAATAGGCGATGAAGTATTTGTAGATGTTGCTGACATACTGGACGGTCTCGCGGCCCACGACCTGGGCGGCGGCATGTTCGACATTGTCGAACCAGATAGTGGGGTTCAGCCCCTTCTCGCGGGCTATGCGCCGGAATTTCCGCAGGTTGCCCGGCCCGGCATTATAGGCCGCGAAGGCGAAGAGCACGCGATTGCGTGCATCGACGGCAGCATCCCTGACGATATAGGTCTCGGTGATGTGCCGCATATAGGCGGCCCCGGCCTGGATATTCCTGGCGGCGTCCTTGTCGACGCCTTCGATACTGATCGGCGGTGCCGCAGCGGTCTTCGGCATCAGCTGCATCACGCCGACGGCACCGCGGCGGCTGCGACGGCTCTGGTCGAGCTGCGACTCCTGATAGCCCTGCGCCATCAGCATCAGCCAGTCGAAGCGATAAGCTTCGCCCTGGCTCTTGAACTGGGCAACGAGCTCGCGGAAGCGCTTCTCGTCCTCCGGCGCATAGGCATTCCTGACGATCCGGTCGCTGCCATAGTAGCGGCGCCCGACATCATTGCCGAACGCGGTCCCCAGCCGATGCTCCTTGATGAAGGCAGCGAGTTCCTCGCGCAGGAGCGGGCTGTTCTTGCGCATGGCCCAGGCGATCGAACCATCTTCGTTGATCGCGAGATCGGGGCGCACCGAGAGACCCTTGTAGACTTTCGACCAGAGGGAGGCCTTGTGGTCGTCGACGATCGCGAAGGGCAGCAATCCGGCGCTGACCATCTCGAGGATATCCTCATCCTCGAGATTGGGGTCGGAGGGTTTCAGGGTGATGGCCTTGAGGCCGCGCCCCTCGAACGCCTTGCTCAGCGCGCGCAGATGCGTCGCATAGCTGCTGTCGGCCCGGACATAGATCTCCCGCCCGGCCAGATCGTCGATGCCCTTGAGTTCGGGGGCGGCCGGACCGGTCACCACGATCTCCCTGGCCCTCGTCGTCCAGGGATCGGCAAAATCGACCTCCGCCTGTCTTTCGGGCGTGATCGTCAGGTTGCCGGCCACGATATCGCCGCGTCCTGCATTCAGCGCGTGCAGGAGGTCTTCGCGCGGGACGGGCACGAATCCGACCCTGATGGTCAGGGCCTTCGCCTTGTGGCGCGCGTTCAGCCACGCCTCGAAGCGTTGCCCGATCTCGGCGACGACGCCGTATTGGCGCCCGCGATCGATGAAATAGAGCGACTTGCTGTAGGGGACGAGCAGCCGCACGACGCGGCGCTCCTGCATGCCGTCGAAATCGCCCGTCCAGGTTTTCAGCTGCGGAAGCGTCGCCACCGGTGCTGCCGGGCGCCTGGTTTGGGCCATCGTTGGGGCAAGCGACGCGAGAAAGACGAGCCAGGCCAGCAGGTATCCACGCATCGCGCCCTCCGGATATCGGTCTCGATGACATCAGAGGCAAAGAACAGGATGCCGTAAACCAGGAATTCTGGCCCGTTCCCCGTACGGCTATGCTCCGCCTGAGAAACCGCAGGGCATGTGGGTCATCGCAGCGTCACTTTAGCCGGCGAGACTGCTGCGGCAGGCGAGGGGCGCACAAGAATTTCGGCTGCGGATGGCGTGGATTTGATCCCCGCAAGACCGCGGTCTCCTGGTGCGTCCGTACCTCATTTGTCAAAACGCATGTCGAAGGTTTGCAGCTCATGACAATCGATCTGGACCGGATCAAAGCGGAGATCGCCGACAGCTTCGACGAGGAGCTGGAGCTGCAGCTTGAGGAGGATCGGCTCAACGAACTTGTCTCCGAGGGGCTGGGCTCAGGAGGTCCGACGCTGGACCGGAAGGTCTATTTCCGGGAGCTGTTCAACCTGCAGCACGAACTCGTGCGGCTTCAGGACTGGATCCAGTACAAGAAGCTCAAGGTTGTCGTGCTCTTCGAAGGGCGCGACTCTGCCGGCAAGGGCGGCGCGATCAAACGCGTCACGCAGCGGCTCAATCCGCGGATCTGCCGTGTCGTGGCGTTGCCGGCGCCGACCGAGCGCGAGCGCCACCAATGGTATTTCCAGCGCTATGTGCCGCATCTGCCGACGGCTGGCGAAATGGTGCTGTTCGACCGCAGCTGGTACAACCGCGCCGGGGTCGAGCGGGTCATGGGGTTCTGCTCGCAGGAAGAGCTGGAGGAGTTCTTCCGCTCCGTTCCGGATTTCGAGCACATGCTGGTGCGCTCCGGCATCATCCTGATCAAATACTGGTTCTCCATCACCGACGAGGAGCAGGAATTCCGCTTCCGCATGCGGATCGCCGATCCACTGAAGCAGTGGAAGCTCTCGCCAATGGACATGGAGAGCCGCGTTCATTGGGAGGACTATACTCGCGCCAAGGAGGAGATGTTCGATCGCACCCACACGGAGCACGCACCGTGGTGGGTGGTTCAGGCGGTCGACAAGAAGCGGGCCCGGCTCAACTGCATCGCACATCTGCTCAGCCAGATACCCTATGAAACCGTGCCGAAGCAGGACATCACCTTGCCGGAGCGGGTGCGCCATCCCGACTACACCCGAAACGCCGTTCCGCCGGAGCTCTACGTCCCGGAGGCCTACTGACGGTCGTCCGTGGGGCGGCTGACCGGAGGATCTGGCCGCGATGCGAGCCGACGGATCGCGGTGGCGGACCGTCGCGGCCCAGCTTGAAACGCCAGGCGCGCAGTTCAGGTCGGCGAGGCCGTGCCGTTTGGCGTCGCCGGCAAGGTGGCGCCAGCGCCGAGCGATCGCTGCACCATGACGCTGTCGGACCATTTGCCATAGCGATAGGCGACGCCCGGCAGCAGACCGACCCTGGCGAACGCGAAGCGCTCGTGCAGGGCAAGCGAGGCAGTGTTCTCGGCGTCGATATAGCCGATCATCTGCCTGAAACCCGCAGCCGCACAGGCGTCGATCAGCGCTTGCATCAGCAGGCGCCCGATCCCCCGTCCGAGATGGTCGTGGTGGACATAGATCGAATGCTTGACGGTGAAGCGATAGGCCGGGCGCTTGCGGAACAGGACGACATAGGCATAGCCGACGATCTCCCCTCCCAAGGTCGCGACCAGATGCGGCAGGCGGCGGTTACGCAGGTTCTTGCGCCGGTCGCGCAGATCGTCCGGCTGCGGCGTGCCGCTGTCCTCGACCCCGGCCTCGATGCCGCGCCGGATATGTCGGCGATAGATTGCCAGCATCGGCTCGACATCGGCGTCGCGCGACGGGCGGATGATGATCGGGATTTCGTTCTGCATGGCGTGTCGCTGCCGGTCCGCTGATCTTAACCCTGGGCCTGTTCGCTCACGACATAGGTGTGGAGCCGCACCCGCCCGGTGGCATCGGTCTCGCGATAGATGCCCTGGATCTCGACATCGAAGCCGGGGAAGGCATTGAAACTCGCCTCGAACATCCTGAGGTAGTCGATCATCGGCTGGGCCCGTGCGGTCAGTCGCTCGCCTGGAACGATCGATGCGATGCCTGGCGGGTAGACGACGAAGGGCGTCGTGGCGATGCGCCCGGCAATGGCGTCGATCGGCAGGTAGTCGACATCGTTGCGCACCAGGCAGCGCGCTGCGTCATGAGGCGACATCGCGATCTCCGGCAGGTGCTCGGGCGAGAACTGCCTGGCCTGCAGTCCGCTGACATCCGCCTCGCGGAAGAACCGGTGCATCTCGCCACAGAGATCGCGCAGCCGGACCCCGCCATAGCGCGAAGGCCGGCGTCGGCAGAACTCGGGAATCGCCTCCTCCAGCAGGGCGTTGTCGTCATGCAGCTTCTTGAAGGCGACGAGGCCGCTGATCAGGGTGCCGGCCTTGCTCGCCTCGACGCCCGGCGTCAGCAGGAAGAGCAGCGAGTTGAGGTCGTTCTTCTCGGCGACGATCCGGTTCTCGCGCAGAAACTGGGCGACGACCGGCGCGGGTATGCCGTGTTCGACATAGCTGCCGGTCGCGCGGTCGAAGCCCGGCGTCAGCAGCGTCAGCTTGTTGGGGTCGGTCATGGCAAAGCCCGGCTCCAGTCCAGGAAAGCCATGCCAGGCCGCCCCCGGCGCGAGCTGCCAATAGGCCGGGTCCAGGGCGAGCTGGTCGGTCGCGACCATCTCCCAGGCGACGTCATGGACCGCACCCTGCCGCGATGCATCGGGAATCGTCACCCGGTCGGGCACGAAGGGCTCGAAGAACCAGCGCCGCTCGGGCCGCGCTTCCTTCTCCTCGAATTCGCGCCGGACGGCCCGGATCTTCTTGCGCAGCTCGATTCCGAGCTTGATCGTATCGTCCCAGAGCACTTCGCCGGAGCGCCCCTTCATCATCTGCGCGCCGACATCCAGCGAGGCGAACAGCGGATAGAAGGGCGAGGTCGAGGCATATTGCATGAAGCTCTCATTGAAGCGTCGATGCTCGACCCGGCGCTTCTGCCCCCGGATGTGCCTGTCCTTGATATGGATCTGCGAGGCCTGGGAGAAGCTCGCCAGTTGCTTGTGCGTCGATTGCGTCGCGATGATGCCGGGCGCGTCAGGCCCGAGATCGGAGAGCCCCATCGCGAAGCGCCCGGCATAGAGCGGGTGGAACTTCATGAATCCGGCCCAGGCCTCGTCGAAGAGGATGTAATCGCAGAGATGACCGATGCGCTGCAGGATCATCTCGGCGCTGTGGATCGAGCCGTCATAGGTGCATTGCTCGACCACGGCGACGCGGAACGGGCGCGGCTTCTGCCAGGCATCCCGATCCGTGACCAGCGGATGCGTCCTGATGCGCTCGCGCAGCGCTGCCTCGTCGAATGTGTCCCAGCGCATCGGCCCGATCAGACCCCAGGCGTTGCGGACGGTGGGAACATAGACCGGGATCCCGCCGCCGATGAGCAGGGCGCCATGATGGGCGGCCTTGTGGTTGTTACGGTCGAAGAGCACGAGGTCGCCATCCGTGACCAGTGCCGCGAGCGCGACCTTGTTGGAGGTCGAGGTGCCGTTGAGGACGAAATAGGTCTTCTCGGCGCCGAAAATCTGGGCGGCTTCCTTCTGCGCTTTCAGCGCGGGCCCCTCATGGGTCAGCAGGTCGCCGAGATCGAGCACCGAATTGTCGAGGTCGTCGCGGAAGACCGCCTCGCCGAGATGCTCCATGAAAACGCGCCCGATCGGACTGCGGCTGTAGAAGACGCCGCCATTATGACCGGGGCAGGTCCACAGGTGATTGCCCTCTTCGGCATAGTCGACGAGCGCACCGAAAAATGGCGTTTTCAGCGTCTCGGCATATTGCTTGAGGCGGCTGATAAGGCTCTTGGCGATGAAGGGCGGTGTTTCCTCCGACAGGAATATATAGCCGTCGATGAAGTCGAGCACCTCGACCGGCACGTCCTCGAAGCGCTTGCGGCGGATCAGCAGGATGATCGGGAAGTCGAGCCCGCGGCGGCGCATCAGGTTGATCAGATGCGCCGTCTTGCCTTCCAGCCCCTTCTTGCCCCAATCGACCACCATGCAGCCGATGGCTGCATCGGTCTGGACCGCGATCTCGGCATCTTCCAACTTGCGCGCCTTGACGACCTCGAAGCCGGAGCGCTCGATCTCGTCGACGATCTGGTTGAACCGGATCCCCTCGAGATCCTCAGCGTCGAAGTTCGGCGTCGCGAACAGGAAGGTGAAGCGCCTGAAGTAATCCATGCCGGCCCCGTCGGTTCGAGCAGCGATATGTCGGTGGGTTCATGACCGTCGGACGACTTTTCGCCAGACTATGTCACAACCATGCATCCGGCGAAGAGATCCGGCGGTGTCGCCACTTTCCGTTCTCGGTCATTCGAGCTTCCGCTGCTGGACCGCGCCCACGGCTGACCTCGGTCACTCCATCGAAACCGGACTTTCCGAAATTGGCGCTGTGATCCGCGCTTGCGACGCGCTATCGGGCCAGCAGCATCTCACTCGCAAGCGACATCTCATTCAAATGAATGTCCTCAACCGCTGTCGATCAGGGTATCGCCGGCACACCGCTCACAGGTTCGACTCCGGCCATGCCTCGCTACGCGCTCGCCATCTTCGATTTCGACGGAACGCTGGCCGATAGTTTTCCGTGGTTCTGTTCGGTGCTGAACGAGACCGCCCGGCGATTTGGCTTCCGCGAGGTCCAGGAGCAGGAGAGGGACAATCTGCGGGCTCTGGGCAGCCGCGAGATCGTGGCCCATCTCGGGGTTCCCCTGTGGAAGCTCCCGGCGATCGCCGCGCATATGCGCCAGCTCAACGCGCAGAGTCAGGGCGAGGTTCGCCTCTTCGACGGGGTTGAACAGGCGCTCGCAAATCTCGCCCGTCATGGCATCCGGATCGCCGTCGTCAGCTCCAATGCGGAGGAGACGATCCGGCGGACGCTGGGCCGGGCCGCGGACCATGTCAGCGCCTTCGATTGCGGCGCCTCGCTCTGGGGAAAAAGCGCCAAGTTCAAGGCTGTAGCGAAGCGGCTTGGCATCCCGCGCGAGCGCGCGATTGCGATCGGCGATGAGCTTCGCGACATCGAGGCTGCCCGCAAGGCCGGGATGGCCTGCGGGGCGGTGACCTTCGGCTACAACGCCCCTGCTGCGCTGCTCGCGCAATGGCCGGATCTGGTGTTCACGGATTTCGCCGATCTGCAGGCTCAACTGACCAGCGGCTGAGGCTCATGCCTGCCCGTGAGGGCAGGTCGATCCAGGCGATTCAAAGTCTTAGAATTATCGGGCAATGCCTTGATTTTGCGCCTAAAAGACCGCTTTCCGTGGCCGGTTTGGCCCCCGCCGGAAACGGTGGTCTCGGACGCGTAGTCGGCACGTTCGTCTGGAGCCGAGAGGGCGTGCGCGCCGGACCGGCACGCACGCTGCATTCGGTCTCTACGAGGCTGCGAGGCCAAGCGCGACCAGCCGACCCAGGCGCTCGGAGAACGCCCTGGCATCGGTGGGACGCTCTCCGTCGAGCACGCGGGCGGTGTCGAGCAGGAGGTTCGCGACATCGCTGCGCACGGCCTCGTTCTGCACGCCGGCCAGTCCCTGGATCATCGCGTGGCGCGGATTGACCTCGAGGATCGGCTTGCTGGCGCGCTCGATGCGCCCGCCCGCGGTCAAGAGCCGCTCGAACTGGCGATCAGGACCGTCTTCCGCCGCGACCAGGCAGACCGCGCTGTCGGTCAGCCGGTCGGAGGCCCTGACATCGGCGATCTGGTCCGCGAGAACCTCCTTCATCGCTACGAGCAGGGCCTGCACCGCCTCGCTCGTCTCGGCAGAGGGCGCCGTCGCGTTGTCGAGAAGCGGGATCAGGCTGAGATCGGCAGCACCCTGCGTCACCGACTTGAAGGGCTTGCCCTCGAATTCCGGCGCTCCCGAGACCCAGAAGCTGTCGACGGGGTCGCTGAGCAGCAGCACCTCGATGCCACGCGCCCGAAAACCTTCGAGTTGCGGGGAATTCGCGATCCGCTCTGCGTCGTCGCCGGCGATATAGTAGATCGCCGTCTGGTTCTCCCTGAGCGCCCCGACATAGTCCTTCAGGCTACGCCGGCCGTCGCTTGCGGCCGTCGTCTTGAAGCGGGCGAGCCCGAGCAACTGGGCGCGGCGCTCGAAATCCTCGTAGATCCCTTCCTTGATGACCGCGCCGAAATTCTCCCAGATCCTGGCGAAGGTATCGCCGTCCTGTTCGGCGAGCTTTGACAGCTCGGAGAGAACGCGGCTGGTGACGCCCTTCTTGATCGCGCTCAGCAGCGGGCTGTCCTGGATCATCTCGCGCGAGACGTTCAGCGGCAGATCGGCGGTGTCGACGATGCCGCGCACGAAGCGCAGATAGCGCGGCAGGAACTCAGCCTCGTCGGTGATGAAGACGCGCTTCACATAGAGCTTGATACGGCCCTTGCGATCGGCGTCGAACAGGTCGAAGGGACGCCCGCCTGGCACGAAGAGTAGCGCGGTGTATTCGTGGCGGCCCTCGGCCCGGAAATGGATCGTCGCGGCCGGCTCGTCATATTGCGCGGCGACGCTGCGATAGAAATCCGTGTAGTCCTGCGTGCTGATCTCGCTCTTGGGCTTGGCCCACAGCGCCGCGCCGTCGGCCAGCGTGGTTGCCTCCGCGCCCGGCTTCTCGATCAGCGAGATCGGTACCGGCACATGGCCGGATTGTTCCCTGACGATGCGCTCCAGCGTCCAGCGCTCGGCATAGGATTTGGCATCCTCCATCAGATGCAGCGTCACGCGCGTGCCGCGCACAGGGGCATCATCCAGCGCGACCGGGGCGACGGTGAATTCGCCCTTGCCGTCCGATGACCAGAGCCAGGCCTCGTCGCTGCCGGCGCGGCGGCTGGCGACCTCGACCTTGTCGGCGACCATGAAGGCCGAGTAGAAGCCGACGCCGAACTGGCCGATGAGCTGTGCGCCTTCCTTGCCCTCGGCGGTCGCGATGCGCTCCATGAAGCCGCGGGTACCGGAGCGGGCGATGGTGCCGAGCGCCTCGATCATCTCGTCGCGGCTCATGCCGATGCCGTTATCGGCGATGACGAGCGTGCCGGCCTCCGGATCGGCCGCGATCGTGATCGCGAGCTTCAGATCGTCGCCGAGAAGCTCCGGCCTGGCGATGGCCTCGTAGCGCAGCTTCTCGCTGGCGTCGGCGGCGTTGGAAATCAGCTCCCGCAGGAAGACGTCCCGGTCCGAATAGACCGAATGCACCATCATATGGAGCAGGCGGGAGACATCGGCTTCGAAGCTGCGGCTTTCGGCTGTCTGGGTTGTCATGGCTGCATGCTGTCTGGCTGGGGAACGCGGCCCATCAGATGGCCGGAATAGCCGGATCTTGCAAGATGGGGCAGGGGCCATCGACGTCAGGGGCGTCGGGCTCTCGCTGACCCCTGGCCGGAAGCCGAGCCTGGCTCACGGGCAAGGACAGAGCTTCAGCGGCTGCCCGGGGGCGGCCGCTGAAGGTATTATTCGTCTGGATCAGACCAGATCGAAGCGATCGAGATTCGTCACCTTGGTCCAGGCTGCAACGAAGTCCTTCACGAACTTCGCCTGCGCGTCCGAGCTGGCATAGACCTCGGCCAGCGCACGCAGCACCGAGTTCGACCCGAACACGAGGTCGACGCGGGTGCCCGTCCATTTCGGTGCGCCGCTCTTGCGGTCGGTGCCCTCGAACACGTCCTTGGACTCAGGGCTCGCCTTCCATTGCGTGCCCATGTCCAGCAGGTTGACGAAGAAGTCGTTCGTCAACGCGCCGGGACGGTCGGTCAGGACGCCGTGGCTCGTGCCGTCGACATTGATGTTGATCGCGCGCAGTCCACCGACCAGCACGGTCATCTCGGGCGCGGTCAGCGTCAGCAGCTGCGCCTTGTCGATCAGGGCCACCTCGGCCGGCACCTTGAGGGCCGCCTTCTGGTAGTTGCGGAAGCCGTCCGCCAGCGGCTCCATGACGTTGAAGGCATGGATGTCCGTCTGCCCCTGCGAGGCATCGGTGCGGCCAGGCGAGAACGGCACGGTGACGTTCTGGCCGGCAGCCTTCGCCGCCTGCTCGACGCCGGCATTGCCCGCCAGCACGATCAGGTCGGCCAGCGAGACCTCCTTGCCGCCGGTCGCGGCCAGGTTGAACTCCGACTGGATGCCCTTGAGGACCTTGAGCACATTGGCGAGCTGCAGGGGCTGGTTGACCTCCCAGTCCTTCTGCGGCGCGAGGCGAACGCGCGCGCCATTGGCGCCGCCGCGCTTGTCGCCGCCACGGAAGGTGGAGGCCGAGGCCCAGGCCGTGCCGACGAGCTCGGAGACGCTCAGTCCCGAGGCCAGGACCTTGGCCTTCAGCGCCGCGACATCCTCGTCATTGATCAGGGGATGCTCGACGGCCGGCACCGGATCCTGCCAGGTCAGCTCCTCCCGGGGCACTTCCGGTCCGAGATAGCGCGAACGCGGGCCGAGATCACGATGGGTCAGCTTGAACCAGGCGCGGGCGAAGGCCTCCGCGAAGGCCTGCGGATTCTGCAGGAAGCGGCGCGAGATCTTCTCGTAAGCCGGGTCGACGCGCAGCGACAGATCGGTCGTCAGCATGGTCGGCTTGTGCTTCTTCGAGGGATCATGGGCGTCGGGAATGACGTCCTCGGCGTCCTTCGCCTCCCACTGGATGGCGCCGCCGGGGCTGCGGGTCTGCACCCATTCGTATTTGAACAGGTTCTCGAAGAAGTGGTTGCTCCACTGCGCCGGCGTCTGCGTCCAGGTGACCTCGATGCCGCTGCCGACGGCATCCGCTCCACTGCCTGTGCCATAGTTGCTGGCCCAGCCCAGGCCCTGCGCCTCGAGGCCGGCGCCTTCGGGTTCCGGACCCTTGTGGGATTCGGGCGCCGCGCCATGGGTCTTGCCGAAGGTATGGCCGCCGCCGATCAGCGCGACGGTCTCCTCGTCGTTCATCGCCATCCGGGCGAAGGTCTCACGGATGAAATGGGCCGCCGAGAGCGGGTCGCCATTGGCGCCGGGGCCTTCCGGGTTGACGTAGATCAGGCCCATTTCGGTGGCGCTGAGCGGGGCATCGAACGTATCGAGCGGGCGATGCGTCAGCCAGGCGGTCTCGGCCCCCCAGTTGACGTCGAGATCCGGCTCCCAGGTATCGGCACGGCCGGCGGCGAAGCCGAAGGTGCGGAAGCCCATGGTCTCCAGCGCGACATTGCCGGTGAGGATCATCAGGTCGGCCCAGGAGATCCGCTGGCCGTATTTCTGCTTGATCGGCCAGAGCAGGCGGCGCGACTTGTCGATATTGACGTTGTCCGGCCAGCTGTTGAGCGGGGCAAAGCGCTGCTGGCCGCGGCCACCGCCGCCACGGCCGTCACTCAGGCGATAGGTGCCGGCGGCGTGCCAGGACATGCGGACGAATTGCGGGCCGTAATGGCCGAAATCGGCCGGCCACCAGTCCTGCGAGTCGGTCATCAGCTTGCGCAGGTCATTCTTCAGCTCTTCGTAGTCGAGCTTGCTGAATTCCTGGCGATAATCGAAAGCCTGGTCCAGCGGATCGGACTTGGACGAGTGCTGGCTCAGCAAGTCGACGCGCAGCTGGTTGGGCCACCAGTCGCGGCTCTGGGTGCCGCTGGTCCCGTGAGCGACCGGGCATTTCCCGGCTCCCCCCTCAGTTTTCGCATTCATGATTCTCTCCAATTCACGTTACGCTGATTGCGCGTTTCTCGATCACAGGCGGGTCGGTGCCGGGGCAGGCGATCCGCCGTCATGGCCTGCCGGGCGAACGGGGCGGGCGCTGCAAAGGCCCGTTCCGTTCCGTAGGCCAGCCAGCCGGTGGGCTGGAAACAGGGGCGATCGACGGGCGCCGGCGGCTGCGATGGCCAGCTCGGCCATGAGCCGAACGCCAGCAGCCTTCACAACGCGAGGCGGTCTCGACATCGGCTGCTCCTCGTCTTCGCTGGAAGCCTCTTAGCAAAAGGGTTTCATTATATTAATTCCGATTTTCTGATTGCGTCGATAAGCTAAGATTATGACGAACCTGACACTGAAACAGCTCCGCTATTTCGAGGCGCTGGCCCGCCAGCGCCACTTCGGACGCGCGGCGGAGAGCTGCGCCATCTCCCAGCCGGCGCTGTCGATGCAGATCAAGGCGTTCGAGGAAGAGCTCGGCGCCGAACTCTTCGAGCGGGACCGGCGCCAGGTCCGGCTGACGAGTTTCGGCGAAGAGATCGCGCTGCGCACCAAGGACATCCTGCGCTCGGTCGACGAGCTGGAGGACTATGCGCGCAGCTCGCGTGGCGGGCTCGTCGCCAGGCTGCGCATCGGTGTGATCCCGACGGTCGCGCCCTATCTGCTGCCCGGCCTCATCGCCGACCTGACCGGCCTCCATGACGGGCTGGACCTGCATGTGCGCGAGACGCTGACGCCGAAACTCGTGCAGGAGTTGAATGAGGGCCGGCTCGACATGGCGGTCGTGGCGCTGCCGGTCTCGGAGCCTTCGCTGACCGAGGCCGCGCTCTTCACGGAGAGCTTCGTCCTCGTCCGGCCACGCGAGGAGGAGGGGAAGCCGGCTCCCAATCGCGAAGACCTTCACGAAATGCGGTTGCTGCTGTTGGAGGAGGGGCATTGCTTTCGCGAGCAGGCGCTCTCGTTCTGCAACAAGAACCCGCGCACCATGCACCCGCGCGACCTGCTGGATGCAAGCTCGCTCTCGACCTTGGTGCAGATGGTCGATGCCGGCATGGGCGTGACCTTGATTCCGGAGATGGCAGTCGCGGTCGAGACACGCTCGGCCTCGGTCTGCGTCACGCGCTTCAAGGACCCCCAGCCATCGCGCACGATCGGCATGGTCTGGCGCAAGACGAGCCCGCTCGCCAAGCAGTTTGCACAGATTGCCGAGGCCGTGCGCCTCTCGGCCGCAGCCCGCCGGGCCTAGGCACGAGCGACCTCAGCCGGAAAAACGCCGCGCAGGGGCCGCAAGCCGTGACGCATGCCAAGCTTGAACCGGCTTCCCAAAACGTTTTGGATCGGGTTATCCTGAACGTGAGGCGCCGATCGTCCAACCATTGAGATGCCGATGAGCTCGTTGCGCGCGCTGGCGCAAACGCTGGGATTGTCGATCACCACCGTCTCGCGGGCGCTCGACGGCTATGACGATGTTGCGCTCGCCACGCGAGACCGCGTGCGGGCAGCGGCGGAGGCGGCCGGTTACCGGCCCAATTCCGCAGCTCGGCGGTTGCGTCGCGGGCTGACCGAGATCGTCACGATGGTGCTTCCGGCCGGGCCGGGCCATTTCAACGAGCCGCTCTATCTAGAGCTGCTGGGCTCGATCGGCGAACGGCTGGCGGAGCAGGGCTATGATCTGACCTTGATCGCCGCGCTGCCCGGCCCCGACGAGCTCAAGACCTATCGCCGGCTTGTCGACGGCCGCCGCACCGACGCCATCATCGTCGTCCGCACCCGCCGCGAGGATGCTCGCCTGCGCTACCTCACCGATGCCGGCTTTCCCTTCGTCGCGATGGGGCGTAGCGATTTTCCAGAGCCCTATGCCTTTGTCGATGGGGATGGCGAGGCCGCGTTCCACGATGCCGTGCTGCGCCTGGCCGCCCTCGGCCACCGCCGGATCGGCCATCTTGCGGCGCCCTCGGCCTTCACCTTCGCGCATCTGCGCCGCAGCGGCTTCGCGCGGGCCCTTCGCCAGGCCGGCATTTTCGGCGCGATCATCGAGGACAGCGCCGACGAGGCCGGCGGCTATCGTGCGGCGGGGCTGATTCTGGCGCAGCCGGCGCAGCCCACCGCGCTGCTCTGTGCGACCGACAGCATGGCGCTGGGCGCGATGCGGGCCATCCGCGAGCGCGGTCTCGTCGTCGGGCGCGACATCGCGATCATCGGCCATGACAACATTCCCGCCTCCGCCTTCTCGGACCCCGCGCTCGCGACGATGGAGCTGCCCATCGCCGCGACCGGCCGCCGCCTCGCGGAGATGGCGTTGGCGCGCATCGGCGGAGCCGACCCCCGCGACCTGACCGAGATCAATTCGGTCGAGTTCATTGCACGCGCCTCGCTGGGGGAGGCGCGTCGCTGATCCGATCACGGAAACGGCCAGGCGCTCGCAACCGGCCTTATCCCAAGCAAACCAGAACAAGCGAGGCAGGGAGGACGATATGAAGACGCTCAACCATCTGGCATGCGCCGCCGTCGCGGCGGGGGCCATTCTCGTGGCGCCCGTAGCGAAGGCGCAGGACCTCGTTTTCCTCTCGACGCAGCTGCGCCCGATCGACGAGGCGCAGAAGGTGCGCGAGGTCCTGCTCAAGGGGGCGCCGAAAACCACCTATGTGGTCGAGGAGCCGCCGCAATTTGCCGTGCGCATGAAGGCGGAGCAGGCGGCAGGCAAGCGCACGATCAGCCTGATGGGCGCGCTGCATGGCGAATTACAGCCGCTCGTGCCGGCAGGCTCGCTCGACACGGTCGACGATATCGCGGCCAAGCTCGCCTCCAGCGGCATTCCGGCCGGGCTGATGGAACTCGGCAAGCTCGGCACGCCCAATCAGCAATATATCCCCTGGATGCAGGCGACCTACGTCCTCGTCGTCAAGAAGGCGGCGCTGCCCTTCCTGCCGGCTGGCGCCGATGTCAATGCGCTGACCTATGAACAGCTAACAGCCTGGGGCAAGGCGATCCAGGAGAAGACCGGCCAGCGTCGCATCGGCTTCCCGGCCGGTCCGAAGGGCCTGTTCGCCCGCTTCGTGCAGGGCAATCTCGTGCCCTCCTATACCGGCTCGATGGTGACCGAGTTCCGCTCGGCCGCGGCCGAAAAGGGCTGGGCCGATTTCAAGGCGCTCTGGGCGACCGTGAACCCCAACGCCAACAACTATAATTTCATGCAGGAGCCGCTGATGGCCGGCGAGGTCTGGATCGCCTGGGACCATATCGCCCGCGTCAAGGACGCCCTGACCGCCGAGCCCGACCAGTATCTCGTCGTGGCGCCTCCGGCCGGCGCCAAGGGGCGCGCCTATATGCCCGTCATCGCCGGGCTCTCCATCGCCAAGGATGCGCCGAACCGGGCCCAGGCCGCGGCCGTGATCGAGCACCTGCTGAAGCCTGCGACGCAGCTTGCCGCGGCGCAGGAGGTCGGCTTCTTCCCGGTCGTGGATGCGCCCCTGCCGCCCGACCTGCCGGCCGGCGTCAAGCTGCTCGCCGACGGCGTCGCCAAGACGCAAGGGGCGAAGGACGCGATCGTCGCCCTCCTGCCGATCGGCCTCGGCGACAAGGGCGGCGAGTTCAACAAGGTCTATTTCGACACGTTCCAGCGCATCGTGCTGCGCAATGAGCCGATCCGCGCGGTGCTGGACGCTCAGGCCGAGATCCTGCGCAGCCTGATGATCCAGACCGCCGCGCCCTGCTGGGCTCCCGACAAGCCGAGCCAGGGCGCCTGCCCGGTCACCTGAGCTCCGGATAAGCTGCGCTCCGGTCCCCCCGGCCGAAGCGCAGCCTCCCTGGAGCGCCTTGCAGAGGCCTTCGACCATGCTCCAGCCGCGCTGGCTGCCCTATCTGCTGATCGCGCCCTCGGTCGCCTTTCTCGCAGCCTTCTTCCTGATACCGCTCGGCCAGACCATCCTGCTCTCCTTCGATGGCGGGCAGGGGTTCTCGCTCGCCAATTATGCCCGCATGGCGGGCGACCTCAATTTTCCCACCGCGCTGCGCAACACCTTCGCCCTCGTCGCGGTGGTGATCCCGCTGCAGGTGGCGCTCGCGCTCGTCATGGGGCTGATGCTGCAGAGGATGACGCGCGGGCGCGAACTCGTGCTCTGGATCTGGACGATCCCGCTCGGCGTCTCCGACCTTGCGGCCGGCCTTGTCTGGCTCGCGATCCTGCAGGATTCCGGCTATCTCAACACGCTGCTGTTCCAGATCGGGGTGATCAGCGGCCCGACCGCCTATCTCAACAGCGAGGCGCCGGTTGCGCTGTTCTTCGCCGTCGTCCTGGCCGAAATCTGGCGTGCGACCGCGATCGTCCTGATCATTCTCGTCGCCGGCATCCAGATCATTCCCAAGGAGTTCGGCGAGGCCGCCGACATCTTCGGCGCCAGCCCCTGGACGAAGTTCCGCAAGATCACCTTGCCGCTGCTGAAGCCCAGCCTGCAATCGGCGCTGATCCTGCGCACGGTCCTGGCCTTCGAGGTGTTTGCGGTGGTCTATGCGCTCGGCGGGCGCAATTTCCCGATCATCGTCGGTGAAGCCTACACCTGGCAAAACGAGAACCAGAATTACGGTGTCGCGGCCGCCTATGCCGTGCTCGTGATGGTGATCTCGCTTACGGCGACGATCATCTACCTCAAGGCGCTGCGCGTCGATCCGGAGACGCAAGGATGAGCGCGCCCCGCAAATGGCTTTATGTCACGGGCGTCCTGGCGCTCTGCGCCTGGGTGCTGGTGCCGATCTACCTGATCGGGCTCGGCGCCATGGGCGGCAGGCTCGCCGTGTTCAAATGGCCGAAATCCTTCGCGCCCGGCGATGCTGGCTTCGCGGCGCTCGCGACGTTCCTGAAGATCGAGGGTGTCTGGAACGCCGCCCTGAATTCGCTCATCGCCGCATCGCTGACCATGCTGTTCTCGATCCTGCTCGGGGCGCCCGCGGGCTATGCCCTGGCGCGTTTCGCCTTCCGGGGGCAGAGCGCCTTTCGCCTGCTGGTGCTGCTGACGCGCGCCTTTCCGCTGGCGATCCTGGCGCTGCCGCTGACCGTCATCTTCATCCGCGTCGGGCTCTACGACACGCCCTTCGGCGTCTCGCTGATCCATACCGCGCTGGCGCTGCCCTTCGCCGCGCTCGTGACCTCGTCGCTCTTCATGGGCATTCCCCGCGAATACGAGGAGGCGGCCTGGGTCTTCGGCTGCACGCGCTGGCAGGCCTTCCGCAAGGTGGTGTTGCCGCTGGCGCTGCCCGGCATCGCGGCAGCGGCGATCTTCGCCTTCGTCATCTCCTGGAACGAGGTTTTTGCCGCCTCGGTGCTCACCGTGCGCGAGCGCACACTCACCGCCTATCTGCTGACCGTGCTCTCCGAGTCGCCGCTGCATTACCGCTTCGCCGGCGGCTTCATTCTCATCATTCCCTCGGTGCTCTTCATCTTCGCGGTCAGGAAATACCTGTTCGCGATGTGGGGCGTCTCGAGCAAATAGGGAGGAGACCGTTGGCCGGGATCCTGATCGACAAGGTCGCCAAGCAGTTCGGAAATGCGGTTGCCCTGCAGGAGATTTCGCTCACCGTCGAGGATGGCGAATTCGTCGCGCTGCTCGGCCCCTCCGGCTGCGGCAAGACCACGCTGCTGCGCATCATCGCCGGGCTGGAGGCGCAGAGCTCGGGCAAGGTCATGATCGGCGAGCGCGACGTCTCCTCCCTGAAGCCCGCCCAGCGCGGCCTTGCCATGGTGTTCCAGAACTATGCCGTCTTCCCGCATATGACGGTGTTCGAGAATGTCGCCTTCGGTCTGCGCATGAAGGGCGCCGACCAGGCGCGCGTCGAGGCCAGGGTGCGCAAGGCGGCCGAGCTCCTGCATATCGAGCCCTATCTCGAGCGCTTTCCGGCCAAGCTCTCGGGCGGCCAGCGCCAGCGCGTCGCGGTGGCGCGCGCGCTCGCGGTCGAGCCGGCCGTGCTCCTGATGGACGAGCCGCTCTCCAATCTCGACGCGCTGCTCAGGCTCGAGATGCGGGCGGAGCTGCGCAGCGTGCTCCGCGAGGCCGGAACGACCACGATCTATGTCACGCATGACCAGACCGAGGCCATGGGCCTGGCCGATCGGATCGCGGTGATGCATGGCGGCCATATCGTGCAGATCGGTACGCCGACCGAGGTCTATTCGCGGCCGGCGACCCGCTTCGTCGGTGGCTTCGTCGGCTCGCCGCCGATGAATTTCGTCAACACGGTCGCGACCTCCGGCCAGGCGCGGCTCGGCGGGCTCACACTGGCATCGCCTGCCGACGGGCCGATCGTCCTCGGTTTCCGCGGCGAGGACGCGAAACTGACCGATGCCGGCGGCGGCGTGCCCTTCACCGTGCGGGTCGCCGAGCCGATGGGCTCGCATCTCCTGCTCACCGGCAGGATCGGCGACGACCTTGCCCGTGTCGTTGCTCCCCCCGCGGCCCGGATCGCGGCGGGCGAAACGCTCGGCCTGGCGCTCGACCCCACCCGCATTGTCTGGATCGACCCGGAAACGGGCCGCACTCATCCCGGAGCCTGAGCCATGCTGTCGACCACACCTCCCTCCGACCGCGATGAGGCCGCGCGCGCCGTGCTG
This sequence comes from Bosea sp. BIWAKO-01, assembly GCF_001748145.1. Taxonomy (NCBI): domain Bacteria; kingdom Pseudomonadati; phylum Pseudomonadota; class Alphaproteobacteria; order Hyphomicrobiales; family Alloboseaceae; genus Allobosea; species Allobosea sp. BIWAKO-01. The sequence continues at coordinate 5,801,560 of NZ_BCQA01000001.1, read as the reverse complement.
CGCCGCAACGACCGTGGCGGCTTCACCGTCCCCAATGGCCGCGTCTACCCGTTCCAGTGGAACTGGGATTCGGCCTTCGTCGCGCTCGGTTTCGCCACCTTCGATCTCGACCGTGCCTGGCGCGAGCTGGAGACCCTGTTCGAGGGCCAGTGGGACGATGGCATGGTGCCGCATATCGTGTTCCGCGCCCCGGCTGACGGCTATTATCCCGGCCCCGAGGCCTGGGGCATCCAGCGCCAGCCGCTGACCTCGGGAATCTCGCAGCCTCCCGTCGCAGCGACGGCGGCGCGGGTGCTGCACGGGCTCTCCGGCCGCGATGCCACGCGGATCCGGGCTCTCGTCCCAAAACTCTTCGCCTCGCATCGCTGGTGGCATGAGACCCGCGACCCCGACGGCACCGGCCTCGTCACCATGGTCCACCCCTGGGAATCGGGGCGGGACAATTCGCCGGACTGGGACGAGCCGCTCGCCAATGTCGTGCCGCAGGTCGATGTCGCGCATCTGCGCAAGGATCTCGGCCATGTCGATGCGGCCCACCGCCCGACGCATGATTTCTACAACCGGGTCATGACCTTGGTCGAGGAAGCTAAGGCCCTGCATTGGAACGGGGTGGCCGTGGCGCGCGGGCTCTCCTTCCGGGTCTGCGATCTCGGCATCCAGTCAATCCTGCTGCGCGCCGATCGCGATCTTCTGAAGCTGGCGGAGGTACTGGGCTTCACCGAAGAGGCCGCGGCTCTGCAAGGCTGGATCGCACGCAGCGAGAAGGCGATGTCGCGGCTCAAGGGGCCCGACGGGCTGTATCGGTCGCTCGACCTGCGCAGCGGGCGGCTCAGCGAGGCCGTCACCTGCGCCGCCTATCTCCCGCTCTATGCGCGCATGGCGAGCCAGGAGGATGCGCTCGCGCTCAAGCGCCATCTCGCGGCGACCCGTGCCGCAGCCGGCTTCTCCGTCGCCAGCAGCGACCCGCGCGATCGACGTTTCGATGCGACGCGCTATTGGCGCGGCCCGGTCTGGCTGATGATGAACCGGATGATCGCCGACGGCTTCGCGGCCTATGGTCTGACCGAGGAGGCTGGCCTGCTCCGGCGCGACAGCGCCGATCTCGTCCGGCAGAACGGATTCTGGGAGTATTTCGACCCGCGCGACGGCACAGGATGCGGCGGCCCGGACTTCTCCTGGACCGCTGCCATGTGGCTCAGCTGGGCCGGCTCGCAGGACGATCGTCAGGCTTTGACCGGGCTCTGAGCCGGGCCCGGACGCGAGCCCGTTCGATGCGTGCGAACGCAAAATGCTGGACTATCTGACCGGATACGCGCTCCGGTCGGATGATCCAGCATGGCTGATGCCTCTGGGCGAGGGTGGGGCGGCGCTCAGGCCGCCTTCTTCGTCTTCTTGTCTGCGTCGAACGGGATCTCGATATCGACGGCGAGCGTCGAGACCTTGGCGCCGCGCTCCATCTTGACGCTGACCCGGTCGTCATCGATCTGCATATGCTTCGAGATTGCACGCAGGATTTCGTCGCGCAGCTTGGTGACGAGATCGGAATCGCCGACCGAGGCGCGCTCATGGGCGAGCAGCACCTGTAAGCGCTCGCGGGCGGCGGGAGCCGACGACTGGGAGCGGGTGAAAATACGAAGGAAGTTCATGCCGCTTTCCTTCCGAAAATCTTGCCGAAGAAGCCCTTCTTTTCACCGGGAATAGTTACCGGCAGGTTTTCGCCGTTGAGGCGGCGCGCAGCCTCGAAATAGGCGATCGCCGGCGCGCTGCGGCCATCGGCCAGGGTGACCGGCGAGCCGACATTGGAGGCGCGCAGCACGTCCATGCTTTCCGGGATGATGCCGAGCAGCGGGATCGACAGGATCTCGAGGACATCGTCGACCTTCAGCATGTCGCCGCGCTCGGCCCGGAGCGGGTCGTAACGGGTCAGCAGCAGGTGCTTTTCCATCCGCTCGCCCTGCTCGGCCTTGAGCGTCTTGGAATCGAGCAACCCGATGATCCGGTCGGAATCACGCACCGAGGAGACTTCCGGATTGGTCACCACGATCGCGACATCGGCATGGCGCATGGCCAGCGTCGCGCCGCGCTCGATGCCGGCCGGGCTGTCGCAGATGACCCAGTCGAAGGCCGTTTTCAGCGCCGCAATGACCTTCTCGACGCCTTCGGGCGTGAGATTGTCCTTGTCGCGCGTCTGCGAGGCCGGCAGCAGGTAGAGCGATTCCAGCCGCTTGTCGCGGATCAGCGCCTGCGTCAGCTTCGCTTCGCCCTGGATGACGTTGACGATGTCATAGACCACCCGTCGTTCCGCGCCCATGACGAGGTCGAGATTGCGCAGCCCGACGTCGAAATCGACGACCACGACCTTGTCGCCATTATGCGCAAGCGCTGCCCCCAATGCGGCGGACGATGTCGTCTTGCCGACGCCGCCCTTGCCCGATGTGACTACGATGACCTTGCCCATTGCACTCTCCCGCTTTCTGTGGATACGCCGTCGTTTCAGGCGAGTGATCCAACCTTGAATGTTTCGCCTTCGAGCCAGATCTGGACGGCCTTGCCGCGCATGTCGGGTCCGAGGTCCTCGGCCGTCTTGTAGAAGCCGTCGATCGCGAGCAGCTCCGCCTCGAGCTTGCGGCAGAAGATGCGCGCAGACGCATTGCCCATCGCGCCGGCGATCGCCCGGCCCCTGAGCGTGCCGTAGACATGGATCGAGCCGCCGGCGACGATCTCGGCGCCCGATGCGACCGAGCCGATGACGGTGACGTCGCCTTCGGTGAAGATCAGCGACTGCCCCGAGCGCACCGGCTCGGTCACGATGATCGACGGCGTCGCCTTGACCGGTTGCGGGGCAGGGGCGGGAGGCTGCACGCTCTCGGCGACCTCGGCCTGCGGCGCCTGTTCGGCGGTCGGGGCTTCGATATCCGAGGCCGCGCGTCCGCCTGACATCGCCGGCGGCAGGTCCGCGCCGAGCAGCGAGGGTGGTGCGCCCTCGATGCCCATGATCCGCACATTGCGCTTGCCGAGCTGGCCGACGAGGTCGCGCAGCTGCGGCCGGTCGATATTCAGGCCTTCGACGTCGACCACCACCGGCCGCCGCAGGAAAAATCCGGCAGACAGGCCAGCCAGTTCGTCGAGCCGCGTCAGCCAGTCCTCGAAGGGAAGCTCCGGGGTCAGCGTCAGTGCAAGATAGGAGCGCCCCTTGAGGCGGATCGGCCTAGGTTGAGTTAACACGTCAGTCATCTTGGTAAATTTTCGGTTGCCTTGATCTAGGAATGGAATGGTTAACGAGTCGTAAAAATCCATTCCTTCACCTACCGGCATGCGAGCGTCGAAAACGGGAGGAAATGGACGAAACGCGTTTTCGGCCAACCGGTTGAATGCGAGGGATGATGTGTGTGGAGAGCTGCGCCTATCCCCAAGGGCGTGCCGGGCGCGCGGCCTCGGCCAGAGGCCGTTCCCCAATGCTGCCGGTCGGCGGCAGTGCTGGTCGCGGCGGGCATTTCCGCCTCGGTACGCCGGCCGCGCCGGAGCCACAGGCGCCGCGCGGGCCGGGGCATGAGTGGGTCCAGCGCAATCCAAGCGGGTTCGGACCGAGTGGGGATTCGATGATTCCGCCGATCCTGAGCCGTCAGTCCCGCGCGGACGATTCGATTCCCGCGGGGAGCGGGGCCGGTGTAGATGCGCGGGCGAAATGCCCCCCCGGCGACCGGAGGGTGGCCTGAAGCAGCCTGCGGCTAGATCCGCATGTCGGTAAGCATGAAGGCCTGGCCTTCGGGCGCGAAGGAGCCGCGGACCATGGATCCGTTATCGACCGGAATCTGCGGCTCGGGCGCCCAGGACAGACGGTCGGGCGTCAGGCGTACGCTGATCCGCTCTCCAGCGTAGCCAAGCGCAGAAACGATCTCGTCCAGCGAGGGTATCGCCGGGCCAACGATGTCGAGCAGGGTCATCGACGGCCCATTTCGCCCTTTGACCGCAACGACCACCGCAAATTCCGGAAGGTGGAGCAATTCGATTTCAGGTGCCGCGACGGCCTTCAACATGAACAAGGCCGGGTGGTCGCAAGCCGAAGCCACGAGCGAGGTCGGCGCTCTGCTGGAGAAGAGACCCCGTAGAAGCGCCAGATCGCCGTCCTCTTCCAACGACAGCGCACGATAGCTCGACTGTATCTGTCGTTGCGCCGATGCGGCGCTGAAGATTGTTTCGCCGAGCTGTCGGAAGCCGAAAGGCGTATAGAGGCTTGGTGTGTCGGTGGCGAGAATGACGAGGTCTGCTCTGGCGTCGGCGAAACCGAGTGCTCGCCCCATCAGGTCGCGAAACAAGCCTCTTCCACGCCATTCCGGTCGAACCGCGACGGATTGAACGCCAAAGGCTGTCACCCGTTTTCCCTGAAGCCAGAGCCGTCGCTCATAAAGGCTGACATTGGCGACCAGCTCATTACCGAGCCACCAGCCGAACCCGACGACGCTCGGATCGTGGCCCAGGCGATCCAGTGGCGAGATATCGATTTCAAAGACGTCGTGGATGAGCCGCGTCAGTTCGGACAAACCTTCATCGGACTGTGCATAGTCCGAGCGGAAGTCGAGCGATTTCATCATGGCCTCGCGTTCAAAACCGTCTGTCCGGCGGATAAGCGCCGCCGGCCGGAGGGGCGAGGCGACGCGCTTCCATTCCTGATTGCGGGCAGGGCAGACCAACGAAGCTGCGATCGCCCCGATCGACCTGACCTCGGAAGCGCTCAGCGGTCGAAGGCTACACCGAGATAGGTCCGGTCGTCGGTCCAGCCATCGGGGCCGGAGCCTTTCACGCTGGCATAGGGGCCGATCTTGTCAGGGTCGATGCGCTCGACCTCGGCGAAGCTCGCCTCCCAGGCGGCGACGCCAAAAGCCTCCGGCTCGGCGAAATAGCCGTCGCTGAACAGTTCGAGCCGGGCGACCTCGTCTGCGGCATAGTCGGCGGTGAAGACATGCCGCTCGGCGATGGCGAAGCCGTCGAGCACGCCATACCCGAGATCGCTTGCCGGATGATTGGCGAAGGCGCGCTGGCCGCTGATGCCGCTGTCGAGCAGCCGCTCGATCTCGGCCCGGGAGATCGTCGGCATCTCCTCGCTGCAAAGATGGAGCACATGAGCCCTGACCTCGGCGCAGGCCTCCGGGCCCAAACCCGCCGGCGGCACGCGCAACCCGTTCCAGACGGCCTCGTCCGAGATCGTGCGCTGCGGCAGCGGATCGGCCCGCATCCGGCCGAGATAGGCCCAGCATTCCCTCCGGATCAGCGCGGTGACGCGGTCGAGCGGCTTCGCTTCGACATGGCGGACCGTGCCCAGCGTTTTCCCGCTCAACCGGATGCCGGAATCGCCGATCGAGACCAGCTGCAGTGTCGGGCCGTCATGGTAACCCAGCGCCAGCGTGCAGCCGATCCGCGCTGACGCATCGGTTTCCGCCCGCGCCGACAGGCCATGCGCCGTGTAGCCCTCGCGCAGCGTGTCGCTGAGCGCCAGGACCAGCCGGCGCACGCGATCCGCGCCGCCGCGAACGCTCAGGTCTTCGCTGAGGAGAAAGCGGGCGACTTCGGTCGCGACCCGGGCCGAGGCGAAGCGCCCGGCCCGCATCGCCCCGAAGCGGCGTCCGCTGCGATCGGTCACGCCATCGATCACGGCATAGCCGCGGCCGGGCAGGATGACGACGCTGTCTTCGTTCTCCTCAGGGCTGGCGAAGCGCTTGCCGAGGCTGAAACATTCAATCTGCATGGGGAGTCTCGGCGCGAGGCGGCTTCAGCCGCCCCGTTCAGGCCATTACTGGCCGGTCGCCTGCCTCCACTTCTCGAGCATCGCCTTGGTTCCGCCGAGTTCGTCGACGGATTTGAGCTTGACCAGGGTCAGATCGGCGAGCGGCTTCACATCGCCCGGCGCCGCGACATCCCCGCGGACCGAACGGCGGCCGGCTTCCTTCACCAGCGCTTCCTGCGTCTTCTTCGACAAGGCCCAGTCGATGAAGCGCTTCGCCGGTTCGGGATTGGGCGCACCCTTCACCATCGCCACGCCGTCAGGGGAGGTCGTCGTGCCGTCCGCGACATAGGCGATCTTCACCGGCGCGCCGCCGGCGACATATTCGAGCGCGTTGTCCTCGAGCGTCAGGCCGAGCGGCGCCTCGCCATCGGCGACATAGCGCGGCACGGCGCCCGAGCTGTCGGAGAAGATGAAGTTCTTGGCGAGCTTGCCATAGACCTCCCAGCCCTTGTCGCCGCCGGCGGTCAGCACCGTCGTCATCTGCTGGAAGGCCGAGCCGGAATTGTCGGCACGGGCCGAGGCGACCTTGCCCTTCCATTTCGGGTCGGAGAGCTCGGCCCAGGTTTTGGGGATCTCGGCGTCCTTGACCATCTTGCTGTTGACCATCAGCACGTAGATCACGGTCGTATAGGGCGTCCAGGCCGGGCTCGCGATGAAGCGCGGGTCGATCGCCGCCTGGTCCTTGGGCGTATAGGGCGCCAGCAGGTCGGCATTTTCGGTCAGGAGCGAGCCGGTGACGCTCCAGATCACATCGGCCTTGGGCGCACCCGCCTCGGCACGAGCGCGGCGGAAGACATCGCCGGAGCCGAGCTGCACGACCTCGGCCTTGATTCCGGTCTCGGCCTCGAAGAGCGGGATCATCTTCTGCACGATCGAGGATTTATGCGCGGTGTAGAGCACGACCTTGTTGTCGGCCGCAGAGGCCCCGCCGGCCACGCCAAGCAGTCCGGCCGTCAGCATGAGATGCCCGATCCAGGTCCTGCGCGACATGTTTCCGCTCGCTGTCATAGCCATCCCCATCCCTGTCACACCGATCTGCGCCGGCGAAGTTTCTCATCTTGCCGTCCAATCGCGGCCATGCGCAACTAGGGACAAAAGCGGGGGTGCTTTGCCGGCATGGCGTATCTGACTGTCGATGGCGCGATCAAGCGCTACGGAGCGACGACGGCCCTGAAGGGCGTCTCCTTCTCGGTCGCGAAGGGCGAGTTCTTCACGCTGCTCGGCCCCTCCGGCTGCGGCAAGACGACCTTGCTGCGCTCGATCGCGGGTTTTTCGCAGCTCACCGAGGGCAGGGTCGATCTCGCCGGCCAGGACCTGCTGGCGGTGCCGCCGCACAAGCGCGATATCGGCATGGTCTTCCAGGATTATGCGATCTTCCCGCATCTGACGGTGGCCGAGAACGTCGCCTTCGGGCTGAAAGCCCGCAAGGTCGCGACCTCCGAAATCCGCGGGCGGGTCGCGGAGGCGCTGGCGACGGTCCGGCTGGCGGCGCTGGCCGACCGGCTGCCCGCCGCGCTGTCGGGCGGTCAGCAGCAACGCATCGGCATTGCCCGGGCGATGGTGGTGAAGCCGCGGCTGTTGCTGATGGACGAGCCGCTCTCCAATCTCGACGCCAAGCTCAGGGTCGACCTGCGCGACGAGATCCGCGCCATCCAGCGCACCATCGGCATTGCTGCGATCTATGTGACGCATGACCAGGAGGAGGCGCTCGCAATCTCCGACCGGATCTGCGTGATGGACCATGGCTGCGTCGAGCAGATCGGCACGCCGCAGCAGATCTACGGGAAACCGGCGACGCGCTTCGTCGCTTCCTTCGTCGGGACGATGAACCTGCTCGCGCCCTCGGCCTTCGGCCTGCCTGACGTGCCGGGCGTCGCGCAATGGGCGCTGCGGCCCGAGCGTCTGCGCCTCGCCGAGGCGGGGGCTAGCGAAGGGGGAAGCGAGAACGGCGCCGCGAGCATTGCCGGAACGGTCGAGCATTTCAGCTATCTCGGCCGCGAGGCGCATCTCACCGTCCAGGCGCAAGGGCACCGGCTCGTCGCGCAGATCGGCTCGCCGCCGCCCGATCTCGCGATCGAGGCCGGCCGGCAGATCCGCCTGAGCTTCGACAGGGCCGATCTCCATCCCTTCGATGCGCAGGGGCGGCGCGTCGGCGCGGAGCGTGCGGCATGAGCACTGTTGCCGTGCCAGCCACGCGCCGCAGCTGGCGCCCGGATTTCTGGACGCTGGTCGCGGTCGGGGCCTGGGCGATCCTGATCGTGCTGCTGCTGATCCCGCTCGGGCTCGTCCTGGTGTCCAGCTTCCGCGACGAGAGCGGCCAGCTCACTATCGCCAATTGGCAAAGGCTGTTCGGCAGCACGCGCTATTTCAACGCCTTCATCAACACGCTGATCGTCGGCTTCGGCGGGCTCGCCGGCGCGTTGCTGCTCGGCTCGATCATGGCCTTCTGCACGGCCCGAATCCACATCGCCGGCGGCCGTTTCGTCTCGATGCTGGCGATCCTGGCCTTGGTCTCGCCGCCCTTCATCGGCGCCTATTCCTGGATCGTGCTGTTCGGCTCGGGCGGCCTCGTGCGCCAGACTCTGATGTCCTGGGGCATCTTCATGCCGCCGATCTACGGCGTCTGGGGCATCCTCATCGTCTTCGCCTTCAAGTTCTATCCTTATGTGTATCTGCTGACCTCGGGCGCGCTCGCCAATGTCAACCGCTCGCTGGAGGAGGCGGCGGAGAATCTCGGGCTGACGCCGTTCCAGCGCGTGCTGCAGATCTCGTTCCCGCTGGTGCTGCCGGCGCTCTCGGCCGGCGGCCTGCTCGCGCTGATCCACGCCATCGCCGATTTCGGCACGCCGCGGCTGCTCGGGCGCGGCTTCAATGTGCTGGCGACCGAGGCCTATACCGCCTATTCCGCCGAGATCGGCTCCAATCTCGGCATGGCGACCACGCTCAGCCTGGCGCTGATCCTGATGTCGATGGTCTTCGTCTTCATCCAGCGCTTCATGTCGCGGAAAAACGTCTATCACAGCACCCTGATCAACCGGCCGGAGAAGGTCAGGCTGCGCGGTTTTGCCAATGTCGCGGCCCATGCCGCGGTTTATTTCATCGCGCTTGGCGGGGCGATGCCGGCGATCATCGCGGCGATCTATTCGGTCAGGAAGACGAACGGGCCGGTCTTCCAGCCGGGCTTCGGCCTCGACAGCTATCGCCGCATCATCGCGACTTTGGGCGATGTCGTGTGGAATTCGCTGCTGTTCTCAGGGGCATCGGTCCTGCTGATCGTGGTCATCGGCACCTTGATCGGCTGCCTGGTGGCGCGGCGCAACACCGCCCAGACCTCGCTGCTCGATGCCACCCTGATGGTGCCTTATGTCATGCCCGGCATCGTCGTCGGCGTCGCCTTCATCGCCGCCTTCAACACGCCGCCGCTGGTGATGACCGGCACGGCGGCGATCATCATCCTCTCCGTCTTCATCCGGCGCTTGCCCTATGCGGTGCGCTCTTCGGCCGCCGCGCTGCGCCAGGTCGGTCCGAGCATGGAGGAGGCGGCGATCTCGCTGGGCTACAGCCCGGTCCAGGCCTTCATGCGGGTGACGATCCCGCTGATCCTGCCCGGCATCATCGCCGGCGCGATGCTCTCCTTCGTCACGGCGGTGAACGAACTCTCCTCGTCGCTCGTGCTCTATGTCGGCGGCACCATCACCATGCCGGTCAAGATCTATATCGCGATCAATGACGGCGACTACGGCACCGCCGCTTCGCTCTCGACGATCCTGCTCGTGCTCAGCGCAGGCGCGATCTATCTCGCCTTCCGCCTGCTCGGCCGCGACGAGCGCGCGCTACTTTAGGGGGATTCGCGCCAGCGGCGTGGCGCCTTTCGCATCCACGCCGCCGCAATTCGCTTCTCAGCCTGAGAACCGGGTCGTGAGGCGCGCGCCGTCGATCTCAGCTTCCGTGCCCATGCCGCGTGAGAGCCGGTCGAAGCGGTCGAGCACGGGCAGGGCGCGGGCCGGCTCCTGGATCAGCACCGGCATCCCGTTTGCGTTGCACTCGGTCGCGCGGAATTCGATCGTCTCGACACCGCCGGTGCCGATGCCGACGCGGCAGACCAGCGACCAGGGGTCGATCTGCGAGAAGATCGCTTTCTGGTCGGGCGTGGCGTTGTCCCAGTCCTGCTGGGCGATGTGGTTGCCGAGGCTGTAGAGAATCGGCTTGCCCCGATAGGTCTCGACGCCGGCCGGGCTGTGGGCGTGGTTGCCGAGCACCATGTCGGCGCCGGCATCGATCAGGGCCTGGCCTAGCGGTCGCTGGTATTCGGCCAGCGGGTCGCCACGGCCATAGCCCCAATGCACGCTGACGATCAGCACGTCGACATGGGACCGCAAGCTGGCGATCTGACCGCACAACCGCGCGAGATCGCTCTCGCGCACCCGGCTGCGCATCCGCATCGGCGCACCGGGCTCGGTCGCGAGCAGGACAGGGTGGATTTCCGGCCATTGCTCGATTGCGAGCGGCGCGATGCCCGGCCGCGTCTCCGTCGCCGCATAGTCCGGCGGCAGCAGGCAGGAGACTGCGATGGTCCCTAACCTGCAGCCATTGATCACGCGCAGATCCGGCACGAGTGAGGCGGCAAGGTCCTTGCCGCCCCCGACCGTGTCGACACTGGCCGCGTGCAGATGGTCGAGCGTCTCCAGGAAGGCATGGGGGCCGAAATCGCAGGTGTGATTGGTCGCGACCGTCATCAGCCCGAATCCGGCCCGGCCGAGATCGCCGGCCACCGTCGGGTCGACGAGATAGGCGATCGGCGCATCGCTGCGATAGCCCTGGCGAGCGAACTGCACCTCGCAGGAGCCCCAGACCAGATCGCTCTGCCGGAGATAGGCCAGCGTCTCGCCGTAACCCTCATCGATTAGCGCGTCGCTGGCATAGAGCCGCTCGCGGACCACGATATCTCCGGCCGCGCCGAGTGTCAGAATGGACATGCTCATCCCTTAGATGTTTTTTTGATGTTTCAATTACTGCTCGCAGTTAGTGCCAGCGGTCAAGGGGTCGACGTTGGGATGGCGGGAGAGGGCGCGTTCAACCGATCGGCCTCGTCATAGCCCCGACCGTGCCTGTTGACAGGCTCGTTTCGTTTATGATGTTTTATTGATGCATCACAAATCGAGCCACGACTTCGCTCATGCTGGTCGAAGGCCGCCGAGGGGATTCTGACATGACCGATACATCGCTACCGGGCGCGGCCGCCCGCGCGACCGCGACGCTGCTCGACACCGCCTATCGCCGGATCTTCTGGCGCCTGATCCCGATCCTGATGGTTCTCTGGGTGCTGGCCTGGGTCGACCGCGTCAATATCAGCTTCGCCAAGCTGCAGATGGCCGACGAGCTGCGCTTCTCCGAGGCCGTCTATGGGCTCGGCGCCGGCATCTTCTATATCGGCTATCTCCTGTTCGAGGTGCCGAGCAACCTGCTGCTGCAGCGCATCGGCGCGCGCAAGACCATCGCCCGCATCGCCATCGGCTGGGGCACGATCTGCGCGCTGATGTCCTATGCGACGACGCCGACCACCTTCTACATCCTGCGCTTCCTGCTCGGCGCCTTCGAGGCCGGGTTCTTTCCGGGCGTCATCCTGTTCCTGACGCAATGGTTCCCGAGCGAGCGCCGGGCCAAGGTTTTTGGCATCTTCATGTCCTCGGTCGCCTTGTCCGGCGTCATTGGCGGCCCGCTCGCCGGCCAGATCATGACCGGGATGCAGGGCCTGGGCGGCCTGTCGGGCTGGCAATGGCTGTTCATCGTCGAGGGCATTCCGACGATCCTGATCGGGCTCTTTGCGCTCGCCTGGCTCACCGACCGGCTGGAACAGGCGCATTGGCTCTCGGATGCCGAGCGCAGCGCGGTCCGCGACGATCTTGAGCGCGACGCGAGGGTGCTCGGTCCGCGCGAGCATGGCCTGTCGATGGTACTGCGCGATCCGCGGCTCTGGATCTTCACGCTGGTCTATTTCTGCATCATCGTCGCCAACGCGACCGTCGCCTTCTGGGGCCCGACGATCATGCGCGAGGCCGGTTTCGGCAATGTCGCGACCATCGGCTGGCTGGTCTCGGGCGCCTCGCTCGTCGGTTCCGCGGTGATGATCGGCAACGGCCTGATGGCCGACCGGACGGGACGCCCGCTGCTGCAATGCGTCGGCTCGCTGATCGTCGGCGCGCTCGGCCTCGCCGGCGTCGCTTTTGCCCTGCACGGCTCGCCGCAGATGGTCGTCGTGCTGTTCTCGCTGGCGCTGGCCGGGGCCTATGGCGCGATTCCCGTGTTCTGGCAGCTGCCCAACCGGCTCTTCGCCGGCACGGCGGCTGCGGCTGGCATCGCGATCATCAACTCGTTCGGCAATCTCGGCGGCTTCCTCGCGCCCTATGGCCTTGGCCTGCTGAAGGACGCCACGGGCCAGATCGCGCCAGGCCTGATTGCGGTCGCGCTCGTCGAAGCGCTCGCAGCGCTGATCATCCTCGTCGTCGTCCAGCGCTTCTTCGCTGGTCGGCGGGCTTGACGGGGCCTGCCGAACCCGCCGACCAATAGGGCAGGGAGCGGTCGCGGCGCATCAGGCGCCGCGACCTTTTTCACGAAGGGCTTGAACAATGCCGGCCAAGGCCGAAGCAGGACAGGATGCCAAGCTCTCGCTGGCCGAGCGCGTCTATCAGGAGCTCCGCGCCGCGATCATCGTTGGCGAGATCGCGCAAGGGGCGGTCTTCAACGAATCGGATCTCGTCGCACGCTTCAAGGTCAGCACTTCGCCCTTGCGCGAGGCCTTGTCACGGCTGCGGCAGGACGGGCTGGTCCGCGTCATTCCGCGCCGCGGCTACAGCGTCACCGAGCTGTCGCTCCGCGATTTCCACGAGCTGATCCAGATGCGGCTGATCCTCGAATGCGCCGCAGCCGAACTCGCCGCCCCGCGCATCACCGACAGCCATGTCGAAATGATGCGCCGGCTATCCTCCGTCGAGCTGCGCATCGGCGACCAGGCGAGCTACCGCGCCTTCATGCGCGCCAACCAGGATTTTCACGAGGCGATCGCGACCATTGCCGACAACGCCCGGCTATTGCGCGGCATCGCCCAGACCATGGACGAGATGCAGCGCCTACTCTTCGCCGATCTCGGCGCGGCCGAGGATGGCGAGGAGGTCCGCCACGACCATGACGAGATCATCGAGGCGCTGGCGCGCAGGGATGCGTCAGCCGCCCGCGAAGCGGTGGCGCGCCACATCCGCACCTCGCGCGACCGGGTCGTGGGCCGGATGATGCGGCGGCATACGGGGTTTGCGGAGCGGTCGGTGTTTGCGGGGTAAGGGGGGCGAGATTGTCGGGGCCGCGAAGGGGTCGATTAGACCGGCAGGCGCGTCGTCGCGAATGTCTGAGATGACCGGGGATGCCTGACCTGACCTCCACCTGTGCCACGCCTTGGTCTGCGGTGCGCCACTTCCGGACGTTGGCTCGTTGCCCGCAACTGGACATTCCTGGACGGATTAAAGCCAGGTCCCGACCCAAGTTGGACGTTGGCCGCGTGGCGGCGTTGGTCTTGAGGAACGCGACAACGCGAGGGGACCGCGGGCGGGCGCTTTTGCAGAAACGAACCTTCCGTCGCGGAAGGAGGCCGGGCGGCCATCTGCTAACAACCGCCCGGCCAGTCACGCGCGGGCCGGGGAGGAGAAACCGGCGCGGTAGGCCTCGAGTGAGAATGCTCGTGGAATTGAGCGAGGAGGTCAATGGCGCGCCTCGCTGCGCCCCCGGTTGAAGTCCTTCGGAGCGCCCCGTCAAAGCCGATCACCGGACGGGGTTGCGGGCACTGAATGCCCTGCTGCGCGAGTTGAGAAAGCGTCGGGAACTAATGGCCTTTAGGCCCGCAGCAGCGCGGTCACAGTTCCGCCGCCCCTGCTCGAATTCACCAATTCTTAACCTTGAGGGCGCCCCCTTGTCGTCGTCCATCAGAGCTGGGGGCTCGGAGAGGACCGTGACCATGCCCGACCTAGACCTGGATCACGCCGTCGTTGAGCAGCTCGTCGGCCTGCCTGTTGCCGACGTCGAGCGTGACCTGATTTTGGCGACGCTGCGGGAGACAGGTGGCAACCGCACCCATGCGGCGAACATGCTCGGCATCGCTATCCGCACGCTGCGCAACAAGATCAGCGCGTATTCCGCCAAGGGCCATGACGTGCCCGACCCGCCGCAGCCAGCGGCGCAATGAGCAGCGGCATGTCTCTCCATCCGTCAGACGCGGCATCGGCCGGAAATCTCATCTCGACATCGACAATGGCGGGTCTGCTGCGATGTCTTGTACAAAAAGGTGTACTGGAACCGGATGACATTCGCGAGATCTACGAAACCGCGCTCCTGCTTCTGGAGCAGCAGCAGGGCAGCCTAGCGGTGAAGCGGGAGGTGTTTGTGGCCGCACGGACTGTCTTGGAAAACGGCCTTCAACCACGCGGATGAGGAGAGCGGGAGTTATCGAGCCGATGCAGAAGCATCCAGGCTGGCCCCACCATCTCGCTCCAGTTCATGAACGATCTGACGCGGCGTCGGGCGACCGATCCAAATTTGGCTTGCATCGCGCATTCATCGGGCGGGTTCGACTCCCGCCGCCGCACCAAAGACCCCAACCGGCTAGCCAGAGGCGGCAAACCTCCGTCAGGCTCCCGGAGTTCGAGGGCGCAATGCATTCGAGACGCTCGGTCGAGTCGGAAGCCGCACAACGTTCGAAGGCCTTGCGGCTCGTTCGGTGAGGGCCACCGCCTCTAGCAGAATCTCGATAGCGCGCCGCAGCCGATCGTCTTCTGGGCAGTCATCCTCAAGTGTAAGGAACGCGTGCATCAGGAAGGCTCTGCATTGGCGATAGTTGCTCATGGTGGGCAAGATGGCGCCGAGAGATGAATGCCCGGCAAGGTGATTCATCGCAATTCGATCCACAGGCATAGTTCACTCTTAGTCCACCAATTCGCTAAGCATCTTCATTTCGCGGATGAGCCCCAAATTTATGCGGCATCGCTGTGTAGCCGCCGTGTTTCAGAGGCACCTCTTGGCGCGCCCAGTTCGCTTCTCCGCCTCAGCCTTCAAGTGCCCTTTTGCAATGTGACCGCGAGTCGACGTTGGGCATTCCGCTGCGCTAGTTCGGCGCATGCCTGGCTGCGGGGAACCGTGGGCGCGTCGCGGCGGAAGTCGGGTGGAATCGCGCCCCAGGGTGATGCTGCGCTTGTCCAGCTCCCACTCGCGCCCGTCGCGGGCGAGGAGCGCCGGCGCAGTCTCCATTCCGCGCCTCGCCGTGACAGCAGGCCGGCGCGATGCCTATGATAGGGCGCGGGGCCTCTGAGGGAGGGCGCAGGATGGCTGTGACGGGGTCGCTTCGATCTGAACGGGTCGACGCCGCGGAGGCGCCGCCTCCCGCTCCCGAGCCGCCCGGGCCGTCGCGCGGCGCGGCAGCGGTGGTTGCGGTGTCGGTGGCGGCGATCGTCGGCCTCTCGCTCTGGTATCTCGCCCAGCCTCAGCCGCTTCTGATCCAGGGCGAGGCGGACGCCACGCGGATCGACGTCGCAGCGCGGGTGGATGGCCGCGTCGGCAAGCGTCCGCTCGCGCGTGGGGATAATGTTGCGGCCGGCCAGCTTCTGGTCGAGATCGACAACCCGCAACTGCTGACCAAGCTACGCGAGACCGAGGCGGCAAAGCAGGTCGCGCTGGCCGATCTGGCGCGCATCGAAGTCGGCACGCGCTCCGAGGTGGTGGCGCAACGCAAGGCAGCCGTCGCCTCGAGCGAGGCCAATCTGACGCTGGCGCAGCAGAATTACGACCGCACTAAGCGCCTGTCGGAGCGCGACTTCGCCTCGGTCCAGAGGCTCGACGAGGCGACGGCCACCCTCGATGTCGCCAAGCGCAGCGCCCAGCAGGCGAAGCTTGCCTATGACGAAGCCGTCGCCGGCTATACGCCGGAGGAGCGCGCCGTCGCCAAGGCGGCCGTCGTCAAGGCCGAGGCGGCGATCGAGACCCTGCGCGCGCAGGTGGCGGAACTTGCGGTCAAGGCGCCGGTCGCGGCGCAGGTCTATCAGCTCGGCATCGAGCTCGGGGAATATGTCTCGCCAGGCGTGGCGCTGCTCTCCCTCGTCGATCTGAGCGATGTCTGGCTGCGCTTCGACATGCGCGAGGATCTGGTGAAGGGCCTGAAGGTCGCAGACCGTTTCGCCGTGAAGATCCCGGCGCTCGGCGACAAGCCCGTGATGGTCGAGGTGCGCACCATCGCCACGCGCGGGGAATATGCCGGCTGGCGGGCGACGCGGGCGACAGGGGATTTCGATCTCAGGACCTTCGAGGTCCGGGCCTATCCGGTCGAAAAGGTGCCGCTGCTTCGCCCCGGCATGAGCGCCTATGCCGACTGGACCAGGGTGCGCTGATGGCCGCCCGGCCCGCCGTCGGCGTCCTGGCCGTCGCCACGCGGGAGCTTCGCTGGATCCGGCGCGACAGGGTGGCGCTGCTCTTGGTGATCGGCATTCCCCTGATCGCCTTCGCGCTGCTGGCGGCGACCTTTGGCAATGCGGTGATCCGCGATCTCAGGGTCGATATCGTCGACCAGGATCACTCCCAAAGCTCGCAGAACTTCGTGCAGGCGATCAATGCCGCGCCGGGCGTTCTGGTGGCGACGCGCTCGGCCGATCTCAGCAGCGCGATGCATGCAATCCGCGCGGGCTCGGTGCTCGCGGCTGTCTACATTCCGAGGAATTTCGAACGCGATCTGCTGGCCAGCCGGCGGCCGGAGGTCGTGATCTTCTACAACAAGCAGTTCTTCACCCCGGGCAATGCCGTGTCGAGCTCCCTGCAGTCGGCGCTCTCGGACGCCATCGCCCGGCTGCAGGGCAGCCGAGGCAACCGGGCCTATGCTCCGGGGCCGCTTGTCGTCGAGCAATATGTCCTGACCAATCCGGCCCTGAACTACGTGCAGTTCCTCCTGCGGGCGGTGCTGCCGACGGTGCTCCATGTGGTGGTCACGATCGCGGCCGGCTATGCGGTCGGCTCGGAGTTCAGGCGGCGCAATCTGGCGGAATGGCTCGCCGCCGCCGGAGGCAGACCGCTGACGGCGCTGGTCGGCAAGCTGATCCCCTATGTCTGCATCTTCATCACTGTGATGGCGGTGGAGCTCGGCATCATCCACGGCCTGCTCGATATCCCGTTTCGCGGCGATCCCGGCATGATGGTCGCCTCCGCTTTTCTCCTGATCATCGGGTATCTGTCGGTTGGCGCCCTGCTGCAGTTGCTGGTCAAGGACCTGCCCACCGGCCTTGGGTTGAGTGGCATCGTATGCTCGCCGGCCTTCGGCTTCGCGGGCGTAGGCTTTCCGGCGCTGGCGATGGGGACCTTCGCCCAGGCCTGGGGCAGCGTGCTGCCGCTGCGCTGGTACATCCAGCTCCTGTTCGACCAAGCGGCGCGTGGCGTCCCGGTCCAGGCCTCGGTCTATCCCTTCGTCATCCTGTCCGGATTGGCGGCGCTCTACTTCACCCTGGCCTGGCTGCGGCTGCGCGCGCTGGCGCGGGCGGGGCTGCCCGGCCTTGCGGCGGAAGCCGCGCCCCACGCTGCGGCGGGACCGGGGCTGGTCGCCGCCTTCGCCGCGGAGTATCGCCGCGTCCTCGGCGATCGCGGCGTCTTCAGCCTCATCGTGCTGGCGCCGATCATCTACGGGCTGTTCTATCCGCAGCCCTATCTGGGCCAGCTCGTCAAGGATATCCCGATTGCGGTCGTCGACGACGACTATACCGACCTCAGCCGCCGAATCCTGCAGACGCTCGATGCGCACGAGGCCATTGCCGTCGCCGCCCGGCCGGCGAGCCTCGCCGAAGCCGAGCAGGCACTAGCGCGCCGAGAGGTGTTCGGCATCCTCACCATCCCGTCCGGCACGCAGCGGGAGGTCCTAAAGGGCAATCAGGCGCGGCTGCCGGCCTTCGTCGATTCCGCCTATTTCCTGCTTTATAGCCGCACGCTGCAAGGCATCCAGGAGGGAGTAGCCACGGTGCGCTCGGACCTGAGCGCAGGCAGCGCCCGCCCTGATGGCAGCCTCGCCCTGGCCGCCCTGGCCGGCGGCTCGCCGGTCGCCGTGCTGAACCAGCCCTTGTTCAATCCCACCGGGGGCTATGGCAGTTACATCGTGCCAGCAGCCTTCGTGCTCATTCTGCAGCAGACACTGCTGATGGGGGCGGCGACGCTGGGCGGGGTCGCTTTCGAGCGCGGCGGGCATGGCGCCAGACGCAACCGCGCCGCCGTCACGGCAGTGCTTGGGCAGGGGCTCGCCCATCTCCTGCTGGCGCTGCCCGGCTTCGCCCTCTATCTGATCGTCCTGCCGCGGCTCTATGGCTTTTCAGCCAGCGATCGCGTTCTCGACCTGCTCGTGCTGGCGATCCCCTTTATCCTCTCGGTGAGCTTTCTCGGGCAGTTCGTCGGGAGCTGGTTCGAGCATCGCGAGACGGCGGTGCTGCTGCTGATCGCAATCAGTCTGCCGCTCTTTTTCCTTGTCGGCGTGGCCTGGCCGCCGGAGGCGATCCCGCCGCTGTTGCGCAGCGCCAGTTTTGCCCTGCCGAGCACCTCGGGCATCGATGCGCTGGTCCGGGCCAACCAGATGGGCGCCGCCTTCGTCGATGTCTTCAGGGACTGGGTCCGCCTTTGGAGCCTGGCCGGGCTCTATGCCGTGCTCGCCATTCTGGGCGTGCGGCTTTCCGGGAGAAGGGAGGCGTCTAGTGGCTAGAATGCGGAGACTTCTTCTGCTCGCCGCAGTGCTTGCCATCGCGGCGGCCGGCCTCGGCCTATGGCTGAGGCGCAGCGAGCCGTCACGGGGGCAGATCGCCGGCATGGTGCGGCAGACCGAAATCCGCGTCGCATCCGACACCACCGGGCGCCTCGCCAGCATTGCGGTTGCCCCCGGGCAGAGGGTCCGCAAGGGCGATCTCCTAGCGGTGCTCGCCAATCCCGACCTGGTCGCCCAGTTCGGCGAGGCGAAGGCTGCGGCCGACAGTGCCCGGGCCGATCGCGACAGGGTTAATTCCGGTGTGCGCGAGGAGCAGGTTCAGATCGCGGCAGAGGCGGTGCAGACCGGAGAGGCCAACCTGCTCCTGGCGAAACAACAATATGAGCGCGCTGCCGCGCTGGCGAACAACAGCTTCGCAAGCCAGCGGCAACTCGACGAGAGCACGGCCTCGCTCGCTAAGGCGCAGGCCGATCTCGACGCCAAGACCGCGCAGGCCGCGCTCGCGCGGGCCGGCCCGACTGCGGAGGAGCGCGCTTTGGCGGATGCCAGGGTCGCCCTGGCGGATGCGACGCTGGCCGAGACCCAGGCCCGGCTCGCCAAGACCCGGCTGACGGCCCCGGCCGACGGGACGGTCGGGATCCGAGTCGCCGAGACCGGCGAAATCATCGGCCCGGGCAAGCCGGTGCTGACGCTGAATGTCGACGGCGACCGATGGTTCGCCTTCACCCTGCGGGAAGACGCGCTGGGCGGCGTCGACATCGGCAGTAGCCTGACGCTGACGGTCGCGGGCGGACGCAAGCTTCCGGCGCGCGTGACCGAGTTGCTTCCGCTCGGCGAGTTCGCGACCTGGCGGGCCGCGCGCGCCGCAGGCGACCATGACCTGAACGCCTTCCGCCTCCGTCTCGACCCGGAAGGCAGCGGCGAGGGGCTCGAACCGGGGATGACCATATGGCTGCCGGAACGCCGCTGAACGCCCTCCGCGCTGGCCATGACGAGCTATAGCGACATCGTCGCGCTGCTCAGCGACCCGATCGTCTCGACCGGCATCCTTGCTGTCGTCGGGGCCGTGGTGACGCGGGTGCTCCTACGAAACCATCCGACCCGCCGCCAATGGACCGCGCTTCGGACCGAGATGGCACGATTGTCCGGAGCTATGATCCTCGTCGGAGGCGCGAAATTCGAAGGCGGTTCAGACTGCCCGAAAGCAGACTCCCTGGATGTCGGGTAATGGGATGGACCGGCTGCTCCCGCGGCCGCGTAAGCTGCGGCCTTACCGTCAAGCCGGAGCAGCCCCATGACCAGGACGACTTCGAACACTGAAGCAGAACTCACCGTTATCGGCATCGATATCGGCAAGGACGTCTTTCACCTCGTCGGCTTCGACGCGAACGGCAAGATCGCCTTCCGGCGCAAGATCCGACGCTTGGCGCTCGAAGAGACCTTCAAGATCCTTCCTGCCTGCATCGTCGGAATGGAGGCGTGCCTAAGTGCGCATTTCGTTGCCCGTACGCTGCGCAGGCTCGGCCATGAGCCCCGCATCATTCCGGCGAAGTACGCCAAGCCTTTCGCGAAGGGGCAGAAGAACGACTACAACGATGCCGAGGCCATCGCGGAGGCCGCGCTGCGACCGAACCTGCGGGTGGTGCGGGAGAAGACGCAGGACGAACTCGACTTGCAGGCCTACCACCGCATCCGGTCGCGGCTGGTCTCGCGCCGAACCGCAACGGTCAACCAGATCCGGGCGTTCCTGATCGAGCAGGGTATCGCCATTCGGCCGGGGTTGCGGGCCCTGCGCACCTCGCTCTTCGACATCCTGAAGAACCGTGCCGATGAGATCTCGCCTCGTATGAGCGATCTGATCGTCGGCCTCTACGAGGACTGGCTGTGGCTCGACGAGCGGATCGAGACGATCACCGCCGAGATCGAGAAGATCGCGGCCGAGCAGGCTGCTTGCACACGGCTCATGAGCGTTCCAGGTGTCGGGCCAATCATCTCGACGGCGCTGGTCGCCGCGATCGGCGACGGTGAAGCCTTCGACCGAGGCCGCGATTTTGGCGCCTGGCTCGGTCTCGTCCCGCGGCAATACAGCACCGGCGGGAGAACCGTGCTCGGGCGCATCTCGAAACAGGGCAACACCTATCTGAGAATGCTGTTCATCCAAGCCGCGAAGGTCATCATCATGAGACCGCAGAACTGGGAGAAGTTCAGCTTCGGAACCTGGTTGAAGGAGGCGGCTCCGCGGCTTCACCGCAACAAGCTTGCGACAGCCCTTGCCAACAAGCTCGCTCGCATCAGCTGGAGCGTTTTGCGCAACGGACGGTCGTTCGACACACACGAGGAGGCGCTCGCCATCTAGCAGCCTCCCAAGGAGTTCGCGACGGAGCAGGCATGGAACGGATTCAATATGCGCACCCAGAGCCTGGTGGCCCTTTTGGCCGCTGAACGGCCGATCTGGTAATGAGGCCAAAGGTGCGCGCGTATTCCCAACGAGGCCACGGCCCGCGAGCCGATCAGTAGGCCGGATACATATGAGCGACTTCCGTTATCGCGCCCAACCGTTGTGAAACGCAGCCGGTCCATACAAAAGGGCCAATTCCGGTCGTCAGGTCGTGACTTTGAAATGTTTCGTCTCGCTCGAAACTGGCGGCGTTGGTGCCGTCCTGTTGAGGTCGCTTCCGGCCGAAGCCTGGCCACAATTGCCGGTGCGTGGGGCAGCACTGGACGCCGCCAGGCGCGTTGACGCCACGAGAGCAAGGGCGGGGGCAGCGCGGATACCGTCGCCCCCGAATGCGGCTGGCGACCTTCCCGCAATGGGACCGTACGCCCGGAATTAGGCCGCTTCAGACGGCCTTCATGAGCGCGTCGAAGATCGGGCTATCCTGCGCGGCCAGCATGCGGCTGACCTCGAAATGGTTCTGCCCTTCGGCGCGCAGCAACTGCGTTGCCTTTCCCGCGTTCCGCAGGCTTGCGTGGAACGTCGTGGCGTGGCGCCGGTACTCGTCGGTTTCAGCCTCGCCATAGGCGACGAGAACGGGGCAGGTCAGCGCTTCGACATGGCGGATCGGGCTGAACGCCGCGATCTCGGCTGCGGTCAGGTCGAGATAGCGCCCCCGCGCGCTGAGCATCGGCCCTTCCAGATCATAGGCGCCGCTCGCACAGAGGGCCTCGGCGACCATGCCAGGCGCGATGCGATGCGGCGTCTCGGCGGTGAGCGCGGCCGAGACGAGATGCGCGCCCGAGGAGTGGCCGATCACGAACAGGCGTCCGGGGTCAAAACCCAGCTCGGTCGCGCGCAGTGCGAGCCAGCTTATGCCGCGCTGGACCTGCATCACCATCTCGGGCAGCCGGACGGCGGGAATGCTGGCGAAGTCGAGCACGGCGAAGTTCAGCCCCGCCCGCACGAAGGCTTCCGCCGCGAAGGCGCTGTCCATGCGGTCGAGCATGCGCCAGGCGCCGCCATGGACGTAGACGACGAGGGGCGCCCGCGGCGAGGCCGCCGGGAACAAGTCGATCCGCTCGGACGGTCCCTCGCCATAGGCGAGCGAGCGGCAGGCCAGGTTTCGATGCGCAATGAGGCTCGCCTCGCGGTACCAGGCGATGATCTCGTCTGCGTTGGCGGCCCAGGCGCCCTGATTGTAGTTCAGGTCGAGCCGGGCCTGATCATAGTCGAGAAAGACGGGTTTCGTCGGCAGTTCGGTCATGGCAGCCTCCCTCAGCGCCCGCCGCCGGCGTCCGCGCGATGGACGATCTGCCCGTCGACGACGGTCAACAGCGACTCGATCCGGGCGAGCTCGTCGGGCGCGCAGCGCAGCGGGTCGGCCGAGAGCACGGCCAGATCAGCGAGCTTGCCGATGGCAATGCTGCCCATCTCGCCATCCGCGAAGGTCAGCCTCGCGCCGCCGAGCGTCGCGCATTCCAGCGCCTCTTCGCGTGTCAGGGCCTGTTCGGGGGAGATGACGGCGCCTGTCCGGTCGCGTCGGTTGACCGCATGGGCGATCGAGTGGAACAGGCTGAGCGGTGCGTTGTCGCTGCCGAACGAAATCGGCACGCCGGCCTCGCGCAGGGAACGCAGCGGCACGATCTCGCCAGCCCGCTCGCGCCCGAGCTTCTCGACCAGCTCGCTGCCGCGCTTGTAGATATAGGCGGTCAGATGCGTGGTCACGGCCAGCCCGAGACCGGCAACCTGCCTCACCTGGTCCGGCGTCAGGCTGACGACATGGCCGAGCACCCAGCGCTGGCCGGCGAGCGGGGCGATCTTGTCCACCTCGGCGAAGAGGTCGAGCATATTGGGCAGGATGCCGACCGCCCGGATGCCATTGCGCGCGGCTTCGATCAGCACCGTCTTCAGGGCGTCGCGCGGCAACGACGAATTATAGTGGAAGCCGGCCCAGCCCGTCTGCGGAAAGGCTGCGCTGCGCAGCTCCCTCTCGGCGGAATCGTCGATTTCGCCGTAGAGCCCTGCCATGCCGAGCCAGGCGTCTCCCAGTCCCCGGCCGGCGAGCCAATGTCCCCAGGACTTGAGCAGGGCCCGGCAATCCTCCCCCGATGTCGAGGGCCAGGCCGGGCTGAAGATCATCGATGCCCGCACGGTCTGGCGGCCCTCGGACCGGACCTGCCG
Organism: Bosea sp. BIWAKO-01; assembly: GCF_001748145.1. Classification (NCBI taxonomy): domain Bacteria; kingdom Pseudomonadati; phylum Pseudomonadota; class Alphaproteobacteria; order Hyphomicrobiales; family Alloboseaceae; genus Allobosea; species Allobosea sp. BIWAKO-01. The sequence continues at coordinate 5,778,403 of NZ_BCQA01000001.1, read as the reverse complement.
ATAGGCGTCCAGCACCTCGGCGGCAATGCCGTGGCCCTCGAACACGCTGGTGGTGCCCGCCTGGTTGTAGAGTTTCATCGATGCGGCGAGCGCGCCGGCGCGCTCGCTGGCCGAGAAATGCGGCGCCCGGCGCATCAGGCTGAGTTCGACCACGGGCATCTTGTTGGTCTCGACGAAGATGCCGTTCGGCTCGCCGGCGGCATCGCGGCAGATCTCGATCGACGGGGCCGGCGGCATCGTCGAGGCATCGATGCCGGCCAACCGCAGGGCGCGGCTGTTGGCGATCGAAACCAGCGGCAGGGTCGAGCGCCAGTAGCCCCAGATCGAACGGATATAGACCGGGTTGTCCGGCGCGGCGCGGTCAAGGTCCCAGCGGTCGGGGAAGCGATGTTCCGCGATTCCGGCCAGCACGCTCTCATAGCTGGGAGGGATGCCGATCGGCATGGTGATGATCCACTCGCCCGGCTTCTTCTGCCGGGCGATCTCGGCGATGCGCGCGACGATGTCCTCGATCGAACGGCAATCGGCGAGCGAGGGCAGCACGCTCTTCAGGCCCTCGCGGTCGAGATGGGCATGGCCATCGATGAGGCCGGCAGTGACGGTCCTGCCGGCGAGATCGACATGCTCTGTCCCGGCCGAGGCAAGGGCGGCGATCTCGCTGGAGCTCCCAAGCGCGACGATACGGTTGCCGGCGATGGCCAGGGCCTCGCAGGGCCCCGCTTCACCGAGAATCCGGCCATTGACCAGAACGAGCGACGGGCTGGCGCCGGGGAGAGCGGACGGCATGGATATCCTCATCAAGGCTTGTCTGGGCCCGGTGTGACCGGCGACGGGCGGGAAGGACGAGAATGCGCGAAGGGTCAGGAAGCGGGGCCGGGGGCGCCGTCCAGGTCGGAGGCGACGAAGACCTTGCGGGTGAATTCGATATGCTCGTCGAGCAGCCTGACGGCGCGATCGACGTCATGGTCCAGGGCCGCATTCATCAAGGCGGTATGCGGCTCGAGCGCCAGCGCATCGCGCAAGGCCGTGAAGGCGGGGCTGTCCTGCCATGGCGTGCCCGCCTCGGTGTGCGAAAGCGCGGGCGCGATCGACAGGATGCGGTGATGCCGGCGCAGCTGATCCTTGATCTGAACGTAGAAGCGCATCAGCCAGCGCGACGTGCAGGCGCCCAGCAGGGCCAGATGGAAGGCCTCGTGCCGCTCTTCCCAATCGCTGATGACCAGCTCTTCCGGCTTTTCCACCGGCGGCGTGCAGCGCGAGAGCCGGAAATGGGCGGCGACCAGCGCGGTCTCCCACGCCTCGTCGCCATTGGCGATGGATTCCGCCAGCATCGGCAGCTCGACCAGGCGCCGGGCCCTGGTCAGGTCGCTCAACTCCTCCAGCGAGACGGGCGCGACCGTGTAACCCTTGTTGGCGCTGGACGTGACCAGGCGCTCGGCCTCGAGGCGAGACAGTGCCTCGCGCAGCGGGGTCCAGCCGATGCCGTAGGCCTCCCGCATGGCGCCGAGCTTGAGCGGAGCACCCGGCCTCAGCCGCGTTTCGAGGATCTCCTGGCGCAGCGTCCGGTAGGCGGTTTCGGTCTTGGTGGCGACGTCGGTTTCGTCCATCGGATCCTCGCATCGTGCCGGCAATATATATAATACCGCATGATTGGCAAAAATATATATATCATTTGACATCTTCGATATCCGTCCCAATAGTCCCCGACAGACGGGCCGCGCTGGCGGCATCGGCCATGAGTGGAGGCGAGATGAACCTGGCATCGCTGGACAGGGCAGGGGTGGCGTCCGAGATCGCGCGGCGCGATGCCGCCGATCCGCTGGGGCACCTGCGCGCCCGTTTCCATCTGCCCGCGGGCGCGATCTATCTGGCCGGCAACTCGCTCGGCCCGGCGCCGGTGGCCGCCTTCAGCGACATGGCGGTCGCCATGCGCGAGGAATGGGCGGAGGGGCTGGTGCGCAGCTGGAACGACGCCGGCTGGTTTGCGCTGGTCAATACGCTGGGCGACCGTCTGGGACGGCTGATCGGCGCGGCGCCGGGACAGACGGTGGTTTGCGATTCCGTGTCGGTGAATGTCTACAAGGCGCTGCATGCCGCGCTCGCGCTGCGTCCCGACCGCAATGTCATCGTCGCCGAAGGCGGCAGCTTCCCCACCGATCTCTATGTCGCCGAAGGCGTGGCGGCCGGGCGGCCCGATCTCGTCCTGAAGCTCGAGGGCGTCGACGGCCCGCGGATCGAGGATCTGATCGACGAGCGCACCGCGGTCGTGCTGGTCAACCATGTCGACTACAAGACCGGGGAGCTGCGCGACATGGCGGCGCTCAACCGGCTGATCCACGCCAAGGGCGCCGTCGCGGTCTGGGATCTCTGCCACAGCGCCGGCGTCGTGCCGGTCGATCTCGACGGCGCGGGAGCCGACCTCGCGATCGGCTGCACCTACAAATATCTGAACTGCGGACCAGGCGCGCCGGCCTTCATCTATGCGGCGGCGCGTCATCACGATGCCCTGTCGCAGCCGCTCTCCGGCTGGTGGGGCCATGCCGCACCATTCGCCTTCGAGCGCGGCTACCGGCCGGCAGGCGGCATCCAGCGCCTGCTGTGCGGAACTCAGCCGATCCTGTCCATGCGCGTCGTCGACGCCGGCCTCGCCGCGATCGAGGATGTCGAGATGTCCGCGCTGCGGGCCAAGAGTCTCGCGCTGACCGATCTGTTCATGGAGCTGATCGAACCGGTCTGCCGCGCCCATGGCGCCGCCATCGTCACGCCGCGCGCCCATGCCGCGCGCGGCAGCCAGGTCTCGATCACCTTCGACAACGGCTATGCCGTCGTACAGGCCCTGATCGCGCGCGGCGTCATCGGCGATTTCCGGGCGCCGGACATGATGCGCTTCGGCTTCGCGCCCGCCTATCTCGGCTATGGCGATATCGAGCGCGCCGCTGATGCCTTCAACGACGTCATGACCTCGGGGATCTGGCGCGACGAGCGCTTCGCCAAACGGCGCGCCGTGACCTGACGACGCCGCGACACGGCCAACAGCAAGAGCGCAGCCGGCGAAGCCCGCGCATGCGCCGGTCAACAAGAGCGCAAGTCCGCAAGCCGGTCGCAGCGGCGAGCGGCGGTTCCAGGGGAGGGACACGTGAAGACTCTGTTCAAGTCGGGACTCGTCAAATCAGGCCTCGTCAGATCGGGCCTCGCCGCGGCCGTGCTGGCGGCGGCCGCGACATTCTCCGCCGCGGCCCAGGCCGGGCCGACACTCGATGCCGTCCGCAAGCGCGGCGAAGTCACCTGCGGGGTCAGCACCGGCATCGGCGGCTTCTCGATCGCCGATAGTTCTGGCCGCTGGACCGGACTGACGACCGATTTCTGCCGCGCGGTCTCGGCGGCGGTGCTCGGCGATGCCGCAAGGGAGAAGTTCGTCCCGCTCAGCCCGCAGCAACGCTTCACGGCCCTGCAGTCGGGCGAGATCGACATGCTCACCACCGTCGCGACCTGGACGCTGACGCGCGACGCCTCGCTCGGCCTGCTCTATGCCGGCGTCTATTTCTACGACGGCCAGGGCTTCCTGGTGCCGAAATCGCTCGGCCTGAAGAGCGCACTCGAACTGGACGGCGCCAGCATCTGCACGGCCACCGGCACGACGAGCGAGCTCAATCTCGCCGATTATTTCCGGGCCAACGGCAAGAAATTCACGCCCGTCGTGTTCGAGGCCCAGAACGAGGCGCGCGCCGCCTTCTTCAGTGGCCGCTGCCAGGCCTTCTCTGCCGACATGTCATATCTGTCCTCGGTCCGGGCTTCCGACGCACCCAATCCCGATGAATGGCAGATCCTGCCTGACATGATCTCGAAGGAACCGCTCGGCCCGGTCGTCGGCCGCAACGACCTCGAATGGTTCACCGCCGTCAAATGGGTCCTGATGGCGCTGATCGAGGCGGAGGAGAAGGGCATCACTGCCGCCAATGTCGACCAGATGAAGGAGAGCGCGAACCCGGAGATCAAGCGCCTGCTCGGCCTCACCGGCGACATGGGCCAGAGACTCGGCCTCGACCCGGGCTGGGCCTATCGCGCAATCAAGCGGGTCGGCAATTACGGCGAGATCTTCGAACGCAATGTCGGCCCCAGGACAGCCCTGCGCATGGAGCGCGGTGCAAACGCGCTGTGGACAAAGGGCGGGCAGATGTACGCCATGCCGACGCGCTGAGATGAGCGTCGTCGCGATCGCGCCGACGCGCGTGGCGAGAGGCTGGAACGACCCGTCCTTTCGCGCCCTGGCGACGCAGGTGATCGTGCTGGCGGTGCTGGCGGGCACCGTCGCATTCCTGGCCACGAACCTCGTCGGCAATCTGGAGGCGCGCTCGATCCGGACGGGCTTCGGCTTCATCTGGCAGGCGGCCGGCTTCGAGATCGGCCAGAGCTTCATCGCCTACGGCGCCAGCGCCAGTTTCGGCCGGGCGCTGTTGGTCGGTCTGCTCAACACGCTCGTGGTTGCCGTGCTCGGCATCGTGCTGTCGACGCTTGCCGGCTTCGTCATCGGCATCGCCAGCCTGTCGCGCAATCCCCTCGTCAGCCCGCTGGCCAGGCTTTATGTCGAGCTTGTCCGCAACACGCCGCTGCTGCTGCAGCTCTATCTCTGGTATGCGGTGCTGACCCAGATGCTGCCGGCCGCATCGGCCGCGCCGCAACTGCTTCCCGGGGTCTATCTCGCCAAGAGCGGCCTGCATTTCCCGGTGCTGCAGCATGGCGCCGGCCTCATCCTGGTGGCGGCGCTTGTCGGCCTCGTCGCCTTCGCCGGCCACGGCCTGTGGGCCCGCCGGCGCGCGGAGTTGACCGGCGCGCCGGCGAAGCTCTGGCCCGGGTTGCTGCTGCTTTTGCTGCCGCTTGCCGCCGTGGCGCTCGATCTCGCCGCGACAACCTCCTTCGACATGCCGCGGCCGACCCGCTTCGGTTTCTCCGGCGGCGGCATGATCACGCCGGAACTGACGGCGCTCCTGATCGGGCTGTCGCTCTACAACGCCGCCTTCATCGGTGAGATCCTGCGTGCCGGAATCCTGTCGGTCAGCCGCGGCCAGCTCGAGGCCGCCGCCGCGCTGGGGCTGACGCGGGGCCAGGCGCTGCGCCTGGTGGTGATCCCGCAGGCGATGAAGGTCGCGGTGCCGCCGCTCGCCAGCCAGTATCTCAATCTGGCCAAGAACACCTCGCTCGCCATCGCGATCGGCTATCCCGACCTGATGTCGATCGGCAACACGATCATCAACCAGACCGGCCAGGCGGTCGAGGTCATCGCGATCCTGATGAGCGTGTACCTCACGATCAGCCTCGCGATCTCGGCCTTCATGAACTGGTACAATAGCCGCGTCGCGCTCAAGGGGGCGTCATGAGCGCCGCGGCCCCTTCGGTGCGGGAACGCCTGTTCGGCAGCGTCGGCAACACGCTGCTGACGGTCGCGATGCTCGGCCTCTTCGTCACCTATCTCCCGTCGCTGCTGCGCTGGGCGGTGTTCGATGCAACCTGGTGGGCGGCGTCTCCGGCGACCTGTCGCGCCATGGGCGGGGCCTGCTGGGCCTTCGTCCATGAGAAATTGCGGCTGATCCTGTTCGGCCGCTACCCGTTCGAGGAGCAGTGGCGACCTTTCGCAGCCTTGCTGCTGACCATCATGCTGGTGCTGGCGAGCTGCTCGCTGCGCTTTGGGGCGCGGGCCGTCATCGCGGGCTGGCTGCTGGGGATCCCCGCCGTGATCGTCCTGATGCGTGGCGGCGTGCTCGGCCTGTCCTTCGTGGCGACCGATCTATGGGGCGGGCTGCCGCTGACGGTCTTCCTCGCGGTCGGCGGCATCCTCGGCGCATTCCCGCTCGCCATTGCGCTGGCGCTCGGACGGCGCTCGCAGCTCGGCATCATCAGGGGCGTCTGCGTCATCTTCATCGAGATGGTCCGCGGCGTGCCGCTGGTCAGCGTGCTGTTCATGGCCTCGTTCATGATTCCGCTCTTCCTGCCGGGAAAGCTGCAGATCGATGCTCTGCTGCGTGCACTCATCGCCATCACGCTGTTCAGCGCGGCCTATCTGGCGGAAGCCATCCGCGGCGGCCTGCAGGCCGTGCCCGCGGGACAGGAGCAGGCGGCCAAGGCGCTCGGGCTCGGCTATTGGCAGACATCGTTGCTGGTTGTCGTGCCGCAGGCGCTCCGCCTTGCTGTTCCGGCGATCGCCAACCTGTTCATCGGCCTGTTCAAGGATACGTCCCTCGTCGGCATCGTCGGCCTGACCGACCTCCTGCTCGCAACCAAGCAGGCGCTGGGCGATCCGCAATGGCGCAGCTTCTCGCTCGAAGGCTACCTCTTCGTCGCTCTGCTCTATGTCGCGTTCTGCTCCTTCATCTCGCATTACAGCCGTGCGCTGGAGAAGCGTCTGCAACGCCAGGTTGTGTGAGTTCCAGCGAGCCGCGGCAAAGCGGACGGAACGGCCATTCGAGGCTGCTTCTGCGACGGCAGCCGCCGTCCGCGCAGGTCATGTCTCGCCCTTCCGCCTGGCCGTCCGGAAGGCGGCGCGGCTTGTCGCGATCGGGGCGTTCGATCGGCGTCAGGCCGCCTCGGAAACCCCCGTCGCGCCGGCCATCTGAATGCGGTTCCTTCCAAGCGCTTTGGCCTTGTAAAGCGCGAGGTCGGCCGCCGAGAGCAGCTCGGCGAGGGCGGTCGCGTTCGATTGCGCTTCGGCCAGCCCGATGCTGACGGTCGCCGTCAGGTTCAAGCCGTCGCTTCGCGCTGCGCGTTCGGCAAATGCCCTGGCGACGGCCTCGCCGATCCGGCCTGCGGCGGTGCTGTTCTGGCCGGGCAGCAGGAGCGCGAACTCTTCTCCGCCCAAGCGGCCGATGATTCCGTCGGCGTCGGCGATCTCGCGCGACACCGTGGCGAAGAGTTTGAGCACCGCATCGCCCGCGTCATGGCCGTAACGGTCATTGATCGCCTTGAAGTGGTCGAGATCGAAGGCAAGCAGGCACACCGGCTGTTGCGCGTCCGCATTCCTTAGCGCCTTGGCGCCGTGCTCGAAAAACCCCTGCCGGTTGCGCAGCCCGGTCAGGAAATCCGTGCGGGAATCCGCCAGGAGCTGCGCCTGATACTCTTCGCGGATCAGCGCCAGCAAGGCCATTGGCATGGCCATCATGAAGAGCACGGCCTCGTACATCGTGGCCTTGGCGAGAACCGGCAGCAGATGCTCGCCGTAGAGTTCCACGAGCAGGGGCGCGAGGGTCGCGCGCAGGGAATAGAACAGGCCGTGGCAGACGAAGACCGCGACGGCGATCGGTCGGGATCGCAGAGGCTTCACCGCGCGGCTGCGCAACAGGACAAGCGCGGTCAGGCCGCAGATCGCGGCAATCGGCAGCGAGGCGACATAGGTCCAGAAGAACACCGGAAACGCTTCGCCACCGATGGCCCACGCCGCAGCCAGGACAATGAGCACGGCGGCGCAGCGGCCGATGCGTACGCGCTCGTCGAGGCATCTGACGCCCTGGAGAACCAGGAGGTAGCCGAGAACCATGACGATATTGGTCAGCGCCGGGCCTATGATGCCGGGAAACGCCTCACGCCTCATGGCGAGCAGGCAGCCGACGGCGAAAACGACATAACTCGCAGCCCAGATGCCGAGCGGGCGTGAGCGCTGGCCATGCGCCTTGCGCTCCCACAGCGTCATGGCTGTGGCGACCAGCGATGTTCCAACGGTCAGGTACCAGAGGGTCGGCAGGTCCATGTTCATCGCGTGAGTGGGCCTGGGCAGCAGTGCCTCAGGCGAGGTCCGGAGAGTCCTTTATGGCAGCGTGGTTCCTCTGGTGTGGGAGAAAGGAATTAAGATTTGTTGAGACAGGCCGCCCGTATCTCGTCACGGGCGGGGCTGCAGCATCGGCTCCCGCGCAAGCGGCGGCATGCAGCGACGCAAGCTGCGCCTGGCTGGAGGTCGCGACATCCGCGGACGGGGCCGGAAACCCCTGGCCGAGCCTTGAGAAGCCCGGGAGCCTCTGCGATAGGATAGGGCCTGAAAGCCATCGCGGAGGGGCTCATCCTGCGTATCGTCGTCGAGCGTGCCCTGCGCCGGAACTGGGACCGCCTGTTCTTCTATGCGCTGCGGCTGAGCGGCAGCCGGGACGCGGCGGCCGATCTGCTGCAATCCTGCGCCATGAAGGCGCTCGCGGGGGCGCCGCCCGAGGAGGACGAGCGCCTCCGGCCCTGGCTGTTCACGATCCTGCGCAATCTCTGGATCGACGAGCATCGCCGCGAGCAGGCTTCCGAGGTTGCCGCCACCGAGGCGGACGCGCCCGAGGGCGGGTATTGGCGCCATCATGACAGCCTGATCGCCGAGATCACCGTGCGCCAGGCGCTCGAACGCCTCGATCCGTCGCATCGCGACATCCTCGAACTGATCGATCTCGCCGGCTTTCGCTATGGCGAGGCGGCAGAGATCCTCGGCATCCCCCAGGGGACCGTGATGAGCCGGATCAGCCGGGCGCGCGCAGCGCTGCTGGAGGCGGTCGAGGGCGGCAATCTTCGCGTTCTCCCGCTGCGGCGCCGCCAGGTGGGTGGCTGACATGACCGGGCGCGAAACCATCTCCTGGGATCTGCTCAACGCCTATGTCGATGGCGAGCTGGAGCCGGGCGAGACGGCCAAGGTCGCAGCCGCGATCGCGGTCGATCGTGAGATCGCCGCCAAGGTCGCGACGCTGACGCATCTGCGCGCCACCATGCGCGCCGTATCCCCGCAGGAGGAGGCGCCGGCCTTCGCCTTGCCGGAAGCCCTGCCGCCGACGCGACAGAACCCCCGGCCCTGGCTGCAGGTGGCGGCCGCGCTGCTGATCGCCTGCGGACTGGGCGTGGCCTGGTTCGGCCTGTATCGCGCGGACCCGGCAGAACCGCCGCTGTCCGCGGCGGTTGCCGCCCATCGGCTCTGGCTCGCGCAAGGGCCGGCCGGCCATGGGTCCGCGGCGCCGCGCCTCGGCGTCGAACTGGCGGGCGCCAAAGTCGACGCCCTGCCGGATCTGTCGCTCGCCTCGCTGCGCCTCGTCCATCTCTCGCTCGACCCCGCCGTGCGGCGCGGCGGCGGCGTGCTTGCCGGCTATGTCGGGCCCAATGGCTGCCGCGTCGGCCTGTGGATCTCTGCCATCGACGACAGCCTGCCGGCGCGGCCAGCCGTCCAGGATCGCGACGGTTTCGCGATCCGCGCCTGGCACGGCCACCATGCGAGCTACGCCCTGATCGGGCAGGGCATCGATCCCGCCCGCCTCGACGGTATTGCCGCCCTCGTCGCAAGGCTGACCGAGGACGAGCGCAGCATCCCGCGCGAGCAGATCGCGGCGCTGGCCGAGGCGCGCAGCCTCCGCCCGGCTTGCGTCGGCTGACGGTTCTTTCGCTCCGCCAGAATATTTTTCTCGACCTGGAATAAATCGCATCGGCCCGGCGTCGTCTCCAGCGAGGAACATGTCCTCGGGAGAAAACACCATGTTGGAAGACGTCCAGGCGCGGGATGCCGCCGCCGAACCGCATCACGATACAATCCCCGAACGCTCCACCGCTCCACGCGCATCGCGACGCCTCCTGCTCGGCGGCAGCCTGGCAGCGCTCGGCGCCTCACTTGGCGGCCTGCCGCGCCTCTCGATCATATCGCCGGCCGCCGCACAGGGCGCACCGGCTGCCGCGCCCGCAGCCGCTCCGCCAAAGGGTCCGCAGCCCTTCGATTTCCCGGGCAAGGACAAGGGCCTGGTGCTGCTCGGAGACCGGCCGCTCGTCGCCGAGACGCCGGAAAGCCTGCTCAATGACGACACCACGCCGATCTCAAAATTCTTCATTCGCAATAACGGCCAGATCCCCGAGCCGGTGGCGAATGCCGAGACCTGGCAGCTGAAGATCGAGGGCGAGGTCGAGAAGCCGCTGACCCTGACGCTGGCCGAGCTGAAATCCCGTTTCGCGGCGCAGACCTTCCGGATGGTGCTGGAATGCGGCGGCAATGGCCGCTCCTTCTACCAGCCGGCCGGGCGCGGCAACCAATGGACCAATGGCGGCGCCGGCTGCGCCGAATGGACCGGGGTGCGCCTCGCCGATGTGCTGAAGGCCGCGGGCCTCAAGGCCAGCGCCAAGTTCACCGGCCATTTCGGCGCCGATCCGCATCTCTCCGGCGACACCACCCGCGATGCGATCTCGCGCGGCATGCCGATCGAGAAGGCGCTCGAGCCGCATTCGCTGATCGTCTGGGCGATGAATGGCGAGCCGCTGCCGCATATCCATGGCGGCCCGTTGCGCCTGCTCGTCCCGGGCTGGCCGGCCTCGCTCTCGTCGAAATGGCTGAACCGCATCCTGGTGCGCGCGACCCCGCATGACGGGCAGGGAATGGGCGGAACCTCCTACCGCATCCCGACCGTGCCGCTGATTCCGGGCTCGAATGCCGACGGCAAGACCAATTTCACCGACATGACCTCGATGCCGGTGCGCTCGATCATCACGGCGCCCGCCAATGGCACGCGCCTGCCGGCCACGACGCGAGAGGTGCCCTTGCGCGGCGCTGCCTGGGCCGGCGATCATGATGTCGCCAAGGTCGAGGTCTCCTTCGATGCCGGCCAGCGCTGGCAGGCGATGACGCTGGCCAAGCCGAAGAACCGCTATGACTGGGTGCGCTGGACCGGCGCGGTGACCTTGCCGAGCGAGGGCTATTTCGAGTTCTGGGTCCGCGCCACGGATTCGCGCGGGGTCGCCCAGCCGCATGTCGCGACCAACTGGAACCCGCAGGGCTACGGCTCCAACCCGTTCCACCGCACCGCGATCCTGGTCGGTTGACGATGGCTGGTCTTCACTCGCTCCGGATGGCCGCTCTTGCGGCCATCCTCCTCGCCCCCGCCGGCAGCTTCGCCCAGGAGGAGACGCCCGAGTCGTTGCCCGATTTCCGCGGCCGCGACGAGACCTTCGGCTACTGCATCGGCTGCCATTCGATGAAGGTCGTCGGCCGCCAGGGCATGGACCGCGTCCGCTGGGACGAAACCCTGAACTGGATGACCGAGAAGCACAGCATGCCGGCCCCCGACGCCGAGATGCGCGCGATCCTGCTCGACTATCTCGCCCAGGCCTTTCCGCCCAAGGCTCCGGCCCAGAGCGGCGGCTGGGTCAGCCCCTTCGCGCCAAAACCATAGGATTCCAACGATATGAAGCTTGCCTACCTCATGGGCGCCGCGCTGCTCGCGGCCGCCGCCCAGCCCGCCCGCGCGCAGGATGCCGCCGCCGGCGAGAAGGTCTATGCCCAGTGCCGCGCCTGCCATCAGCTCGGCGAGACCGCAAAGAACACGGTCGGGCCGGTCCTCAACGGGGTCATCGGGCAAAAGGCCGGAACCCGCGAAGGCTATGGCTACAGCACTGCGATGAAGGATTCCGGCCTGACCTGGGACGACGCGACCTTCGCCGACTACATCCAGAACCCGCGCACAAAGGTGCCGGGCACCAAGATGATCTATGCCGGCCTGAAGGACGAGAAGCGGATCGCCGATCTCCTGGCCTTCCTCAAGCAGTTCGATGCGAGCGGAAAGAAGGGTGGGTGACGGAGTGCGCGCCGGTCATCCCTAAGCCCGGCCGTGCAGGTCGCAGCACCTGGTGAAGATCGGGGCTGGATCGGCGCGCGGCCGAGGCTGCCGGGGAGGGGCCGGAGATCACGGCGGTGCGCCACCCGCTTCTGCCGTTGCAGGAAGGGGCGAGGCGGGGCACACAGGCTGCCTCATGTTCGGCATCACCTTGCGCACGCAGGATCCTGCAACCCCCTTCTGGGAGCTGGTCGACAAGGCTTCGGCCTTCGAGACCGCGCCCTCGATCCGCGCGCTCGGCTATTTCCCCCACATCACGCTGGCGCGCTACCGGGCGATCGGGACATCCAGCCTCGCCGCCGCCGCGGAGGCGCTCAAGGGCGAGCCGGCCTTCGCGCTGACCTTCGAGCGGATGGCATTCTTCGATACCGAGCCGCTGGTGCTCTGGTTGAAGCCCAGCCCCGTTCAGCGCCTGATCGAGGCTCACGCAAAACTCCATGCACGCGTCGATCCCGCGCTCTGCGACCCGCACTACCTGCCGGAGCACTGGTGGCCGCATCTGACGATCGCGATGACGATCAGTGGCCCGAAGCGTGAGGCTGCTCTCGACTTGGCCAAGCGGCCCTTTGCGCCCTTTGCTCTCACCTTCGATTTGGTGGATTGCGTGTCCTGGCCGCCGGTCAGCATCCTGCAGACGCGAACGCTGGCCCAGGAGCCGGCTTAGCAGTCGCGTGGATTGAATCGGATGGGCGACACCGCCCACGGCGGTCCTCGCTGCCGGGAAGAGCGGTGCAGCCTGTCCGTTTGCGAGTGCTCGGAGGAGCGCGGCGGGTGGTCAGAGGGCGGCCCGCCGCGTAGCGTATCGACGCAAAATCGTGGACTGCGTCATGCTTACAAGATCGCTCAAGACCTTCCTGACCGTGGCGCGAACGCTGAACTTTACCCGCGCCGCCGAAGAGGTTCATCTCGCGCAGTCGAGCGTGAGCGACCAGATCCAGGCCCTGGAAACCGAACTCGGCGCTGCCCTTTCACGCGCTCGAGGATTGGCTTGGAGCTGACGCCTGCCGGAAAAGTTCTCCAGCCCTATGCCGAGGAGCTGATGCAGCTGGCGGATGAAGCGCGGGCGGCGATGGGCGCGATCGCGGCGCGCCCTGCCGGATCGGTCACCATCGGCGCGTTGGAGACCATCGCGTCGGCGAAGCTCCCGCAATGGCTTGCAGGCTTTTCGCGCGAGCATCCCGAGATCACGCTCACGATCAAGATCGCGAGCAGCGGCGAATTAATGAGGCGATTGGCGGATGGAGACATCGATGTCGCCTTCCGTTTCGACCCGCCGGACCTCGATGAACGTCTGGCCCGGCGTCCGATAGCAGCGGCGCCCCTCGTCATCATCGCATCGCCCGACAAACGCAGCGCGCTCGCCGGGGATCTTGCTGCATTCGCAGGCGCGCGCTTCATCGTCACCGAAGTCGGATGCGTCTATCGGCGTCTGTTCGACGAGGCTTTCGCTCAGGCGGGCCTCGCATGCCCAAGCCCCGCGGCCGAGGTCGGCAGCATCGCCATGATCGTGCGCCTGGTGGCGAGCGGGGCAGGAATCGGCCTCGTCCCGCACTTTGCCGTCGCCGAGGCCCTGGAGCGCGGCGAGATTGCCGGAGCACCATGGCCCGGGCCGCCGCCCTCGCTCTCGATGATATGGCGCCGCCGCCGCATCCAGCCCGCGGCGCTCAAGCATTTTCTGGCCGCCAGCGACAGCTTCGAACCGATCAGATCAGCCGGTGTCCGCCCTCGACATGCAATACCGTCCCCGTCGTGAAGCCATTGCCCATCAGGAACCGAACCGCGTCTGCAATGTCGTCGGGCTGACCGATCCGCCCGACCGGCAGGCGCTCGGCCATGGCGCCCAGCACCTCGTCCTTCCGGTCGCCGGCGACGAAGGCCCAGATCGGCGTGTCGACCCAGCCCGGCGACACCGCATTGACGCGGATCGGCGCCAGCTCGACCGCAAGCGCCCGGACCAGCCCTTCCAGCGCCGCGTTCACGGCGGCCACCGCAGCCCCGCGGGCCGAGGGTCTGTAGGCCGCGATACCGGAGGTGAAGGTGAGCGAGCCATCGCGACCGATCTTCGACACGCCATGCTTGGCCAGCAGAAGTGGCGCATAGATCTTGCTGTCCACGGCTCTCTGGACGGCCGTCAGGTCGAGTGCCGGCAGGAGTTCGTAAGCGCCCTCGATATCAGCCACGGTACAGACGACATGGTCGAGCCCGTCGACGTGCTCGAAGAGCTTCACCACCTGCTCTTCGCGGGACACATCTGTAACGACGGCGGTGAGCGCCGCGGGAAAGCCAAGAGCCTCTTCGGCAGCCCGCAACCGGGCTTCATTGCGTCCGGCGATGATGACTTCGGCGCCAGCGTCGAGGCAGTGCCGCGCCAGCGCCAGGCCCATTCCAGATGCGCCTCCTGCGATGAGAACCTTCTTATGCGCGAGCGCCTTATCCATGATGATCGATCCCTGCGGGTTTTGAAACGTCGTCGGCAGACGTCGCAGGCCGGGCGGGGCGGTTGAAGCGGAATAAACCGATCGTGGTATCGGAAGCACCGAGGCTTGCCCCGCCAAGCGACACTGTCGGTCATCAGGGTCGACGATCGGCCGCTTCCCGTGCAGGGGCTGTTTCCTGCACAAAAACTGCACAACAATCCTGAAATCCTGAGCGTTCTGCGGACCGGCGCTGCAATCGGCTGCCGCATCTCTGGCGCATGGCAGAGATCATCGCTCCCCGTTCCCTCGCATCAAGGCTGCCGCGCCGACTCGCCGGTGACGGCTGGTGGCTCGTGGCGAGATCGCTGCCTGCCGAGACCGCCATCCTGGCTTTTCCCGCTCCGCCGCGTGGTCCCCGCGCACCCGAATCCTCGATCAGCGAAACCCCATGCCCATGTCTTCACTCTCAGCAGAGCCCTCCGCTTCAGCAGTGCCCACAGAGCCCGTGTCCGCCCCGTCAGCCGAGCTGACGGCCGCTTCCTCCGCGCGCCGCGCGACGCGCTGGCTTAACCTCCGGCTCGCACTCGCCTCCGGCCTGGTGCTGCTGGCCGATATCCTGTTCTACGGTCATGGGCTCGGCATCTCGCTCGCCTATTTCCTTGGTGTGCTGGCGATCGCCTCGCTCTGGGCGAACCCTATCCGCGCCAGCGGCCGCAGGCGTGCCCTGGCACTCCTGGTGCTGGGGGCGGGGCTGCTCGCCATCGCTGAAGACGTCAGCCTGCTCTCCGCCTTGGTCGCCATTCTCTGCACGGCGGCCTTTGCCGTCATTCTCCGCCAGCAGCAGCAGGCGCGCTGGCAGGAGCTTTTCCGGCAGGCGCGGCTGATGCTGCTTGCCGGCGCCGGCAGGCTGATGCGGGATCTCGCCCGTGTCGGTCGCCTCGCGGCGCGGCGGCCGCGCCAGTCCTCGGGCAGCGCCTGGCTCATCAGCTGGATCGTGCCGCTGGTGCTTGTCGGCGTGTTCACGACGCTGTTTGCCTCAGCCAATCCGCTCGTCGAGATCTGGTTGAACCGCATCGACCTCAGGCTGTTGCTCGACCTTGCCTCGCCCTGGCGCGCCGCCTTCTGGCTGATGATGCTCTGCCTGGTCTGGCCGATGCTCCATGTCCGGCTCGCCCGCAAGCGCAAGGCGAAGGCGAGCCCGGCTACACCTGTGACCGTGACCGGGCCTGATCGCCACGGGCTCTTCGGAGACACGGCGATCCTGCGCTCGCTTGTCCTGTTCAACGCGCTCTTTGCCGTGCAGACCCTGCTCGACATCGCCTATCTCTGGGGCGGCGTCGCGCTTCCGGACGGCATGAGCTATGCCGCTTACGCCCATCGCGGCGCCTATCCGCTCGTCGTCACGGCGCTGCTGGCGGCTGTCTTCGTCATGCTCGCGATGCGGCCGGCCGGTGCATCGGAGCGCCATCGCCTGGTTCGGCCGCTGGTCCTCGTCTGGGTCGGCCAGAACATCATGCTGATGGTCTCGTCGCTGCTCCGGCTCGATCTCTATGTCGAAGCCTATTCGCTGACCTGGCTCCGGCTCGTCGCCTTCGTCTGGATGCTGCTTGTCGCGCTCGGCCTCGTGCTGATCATCGTCCAGATCGTCCGGCGGAAATCGGTCAACTGGCTCGTCACGGCCAATGCCACCGCGCTCGCACTGGCGCTCTACGCCTTCTGCTTCGTCAACACGCCGGCGGTGATCGCCAACTACAATTTCCGCCATTCCCAGGAGCTGCGCGGCACGGGCTCGCGACTCGACGCCGCCTATCTGAGATCGCTCGGTCCCCAGGTGATCCCGGCCTTCGACCGCTATACGCCGCGCATCGCCGCCGTCGGCCCGACGGTTGTAGGTTCGATCTGGGCGGGCAGCCAATACATGCCGGGCAGTCGCGTGAGCATGGTCGATCGTCACCGCTGGCAGCAGGCGGACTGGCGGGCCTGGGGCTTTCGGGCGTGGCGCCTGTCGCGCTACTTGGCTAACACTCCCACCGCCCCGCTCGGGGGCACGAGCAGCCCGGCCCCAGCCGGCCAGTGACAGGCACGTGACGATGGCGCCCCGCATTCTTGTGGTCGATGACGACAGCCATATCCGCGAGGTCATCTGTTTCGCGCTCGAGAAGGCCGGGATGACGACGACCATCGCCCGGGACGGCGTGCAGGCGCTGGATAGCTTCAGGCGGCAGCCGGCCGATCTCGTCATCCTCGATATCGGCATGCCCGAGATGGACGGGCTCGAGGTCTGCCGCCAGCTGCGCAGATCCTCGGATGCACCGATCCTCTTCCTCTCGGCGCGCGACGAGGAGATCGACCGGGTGCTCGGCCTCGAGATCGGCGGCGACGACTATGTCACCAAGCCGTTCAGCCCGCGCGAGCTCGTGGCGCGCGTCACCGTCATCCTGAGGCGCACGCGCCCAGGCCGCCCGGCTGCCGCCGCAGCGGCCGAGCCGCTCTCCTGGGGCGCGCTGCGGCTCGACCCCGAGTCGCATCAGGCCAGCTTCGCGGGCAGGGCGCTGCCGCTGACCGGGATCGAATTCGCGATCCTGAAGACCTTTGCGGCCCGTCCCCGCCAAGTCTTCAGCCGCGAGCAGATCCTGGAAAGCGCCTATGGCGGCGCGATCCATGTCGCCGACAGGACGATCGACAGCCATATCCGCAACATCCGCGCCAAGCTCGCGGCATCGGGCTGCGGCAGCGCCATCGACACCGTGCACGGCGTCGGCTTCAGGCTTGGGCGCTGCGAGGCCGGGAGTTAAACGCGCCTGGCTCATTCCCGGCCCGGGTCGCCGCGAAATGGCGGCCCAATCTCAGCCTCATCGTCTTCCTGATGCTGACGGCGGTGCTGGCTTTGCCTCTCGTCGGGCTGTTCTTCTTCCGGATCTACGAGAACCAGCTCGTCCACCAGACCGAGGCCGAGCTGATCGCCCAGAGCGTGGCGCTCTCAGCCGCCATCCGGCGCGACTTCGAGAGCAACCTGCCGGCCGACGCCGCGCTGGGGGCTCACGTTTCGGCAACGCCGTCCTCGCCGGCGGACGAGCCGTTCAGGCCGATCCTGCCCAGTCTCGACCTGACGCGCGACAACCTGCTCGGCCGCAGGCCGGACGCGCGGGCCGCTTCTCAGCCCACTGATACGGCCTTCAAGGCTGCCGGCGAGCGGCTGTCGCCGCTGCTGCTGGAAACGCAGCAGAACACGCTCGCCGGGTTCCGGTTGCTTGACCCCCGCGGCGTGGTGATCGCGGGCCGAGACGAGATCGGCCTGTCGCTCGCCCATGTCGAGGAGGTCGGGCAGGCGCTGCAGGGGCGTTTTGCCGCGACGCTTCGGCAGCGTGTGTCCAGCCATGCGCCGCCGCCGCTCTACTCGCTCAGCCGCGGCACCAGCATCCGCATCTTCACGGCGACGCCGGTCATCCTGCGCGATCGCGTCGCCGGCGTGCTCTACGCCTCGCGCACGCCAAGCAACGTCTTCCGCCATCTCTATGAGGAGCGCGGCAAGGTCGTGCTTGCCGGCCTCTCCGTCGCAGCGCTCACCCTGCTGATCGGGCTTGCCTTTCACCGCACCATCACCCGCCCGGTGCAGGGCCTGATCGCGCGCACGACCGCCATCGGTCACGGCGACCGCAGCGCCATGCGGCCGCTGCAAAACCACGGCACGGCCGAATTCGCGCGCCTGTCGCAGAGTTTTCTCGACATGGCCGGCAGCCTGAATAACCGCTCGGATTTCATCGCGACCTTCGCGGCCCATGTCTCGCACGAGCTGAAATCGCCGCTGACCTCGATCGAGGGCGCCGCCGAGCTGCTACGCGACGATGGCGCCGGCGACGGTCCGGCGATGAGCGAGGAGATGCGCCGCCATTTCCTCGGCAACATCATCGCCGACACGCATCGCCTGACCGCGATCACCAACCGCCTGCGCGAACTCGCCCGCGCCGAAAGCACGCCAACCGGCGGCACGACCAGCCTCTCTCCGGCCATCGCCGATCTGCAGCGGGATTGTCCCGGCATCCGGATACGCGCCGAGGGCGCGCTCGACAGCGCCATCCGCATCTCCGCCGAGAATCTGCGTATCGTCCTCGGCCATCTCGCCGACAACGCGGAGCGCCACGGCGCAACCGAGCTTGAGATCGTCGCGGACGTCGAGGCGGACCTGCTGCGCCTCACCCTGAGCGACAATGGCAGCGGTGTGTCGCCGAACAATCGGGTGCGGATCTTCGACAGCTTCTTCACGACGCGCCGCGATAGCGGCGGGACCGGCATGGGGCTGTCCATCGTCCGCTCCATGCTGAATGCGCATGGCGGCTCGATCGCGCTGCTCGAGGGCGCGCCCGGCACGACCTTCGCTCTGGCATTCCAGCGGGCGACCGAGGCGGAAACCCGTGTCTGAGACGAATGTGCCTGAGGCGGACCTGCGCTCGCGCGGGACCATGATCGCCCTTTGCCTCGCGACGATCGCTGCGGGGCTGCTCCTGCGCCGGTTCGGGATGGGCCTCGGCCTGCCGTTCGGCGTGGTGAAACATGGCGGCTCGCTGCTCTGGGGGACGATGGTCTATTGGCTGATGACCATCATCGCCCTGCGTCGGCCGGCATCCTGGCTTGCAATCCTTGCCGCGCTGGTCGCGCTCTGCGTCGAGCTCAGCCGCCTCTATCACACGCCCTGGCTCGATTCCTTCAGGCTGACGACGCCAGGTGCGCTGCTGCTCGGGCGCGTCTTCTCGCCCTGGAATCTGGTGGCCTACGCGGCCGGCATCGCGCTCGGCTGGGCGACCGACCTCTGCATCGCGCGCGGACGCTCATAGCGGCGAGGAATAGCCAATCCCGTGTCAGCCCCTGGCTTACCCTTCGCCTGATCGGCCGCGAATACCTTCACTTCATTGGGATGTTCTGCGGCGTGGTCCGCTCGAGCGGGGCGACGTCGTCCTGGTGTTCTGTTGCAATCCGGTCGTCCTTGTCATCGAGCAGGATGCGCTCGGCCGCTCCGTCGAGATCCTCGTACTGCCCGCTCTTGAGGGACCAGAGGAAAGCGGCGAGCGCCGAGGCGCCGAGCAGGAGGGCCAGTGGGACAAGGAAAACGAGGCTGCTCATTGGCCCGGCTCCGCGACCAGCGCCGGTTTTGCCGAGATCGTTCCGGCTGGCTGAGGAGAAACGGATGATCCGCTCTTGAGACGCAGCGCATTGGCGACGACGAGGACGGAGGACAGCGACATGGCGAGCGCCGCGATCAGCGGGGTGACATAGCCAGCAATCGCGATCGGCAATGCGACGGCATTGTAGAGGATCGCGAGCGCAAAATTCTGCCGCACCAGCCGGGCGGAGCCGCGCGCGAGCTCGAGTGCGGTCGGGACCGCGTCGAGTCCATCATGCAGGAAGACGAAATCGGCTGCATTGCGGCCGATATCGGCGGCCGAGGCCGGCGCCATCGAGACATGCGCCGCGGCGAGCGCGGGTAAATCGTTGAGGCCATCGCCGATCATCAGCACCTTGCGGCCCTGGGCCGCGAGGGCGGCGAGCCGCTCGACCTTCTGCGCCGGCAGCAACCCTGCGGCGACCGTGCCGATGCCGAGCCTGGCGGCAATGCTGTGCACGGAGGCTTCGGAATCGCCGGAGAGCAGTGCGATTGCGATGCCCTCGCTGCGCAACGCAGCGATCGCGGCCTTCGCCTGCGGACGCAGCGCCTCCTCGAATGCAAACTTGGCGAGCCACTTGCCGTCACGGCTGAGCACTGTACCGGCCTCGTGCCCGCAGACGTCTGCGGCAAGCGCCCATTCGGCCCGGCCGAGCCGGTAGAGCTGCCCCTGCAGCCGCCCCTCGATGCCCAAACCGGGATATTCCCGAAGGTCCGACAGCGTGTGGCCGCCGGCCGGCGCTGCAGCGGCAATCGCGCGCGAGAGCGGATGGCTGGAGCGGCGGGCGATCTCGGCCGCGATCGCCAGATCCGCCGGGGCGATGCCGCCGCCATTGACGAGGCGCGGCTGTCCGAGTGTCAGGGTGCCGGTCTTGTCGAAGGCCGCCATGTCGATCTCGGCCATGCGCTCGATGGCCGAACCGTCCTTGACCATGATGCCGTTCTCGAACAGGCGCCGCGACGCCAGCACCTGCACGATCGGCACGGCGAGCCCGAGCGCGCAGGGACAGGTGATGATCAGCACGGCGATGGCGACGGTGATCGCACGATGCCAGTCGCCCGTTGCCATCAGCCAGCCGAGAAAGGTGAGGAAGGCCGTGGCATGGACCACCGGCGAATAGAGCGCGGCCGCCCGGTCGGCGATGCGCCGATAGCCTGCGCGCCCGCCCTCGGCAGCCTCCATCAGCCGGACCATCTCGGCAAGGAAGGAGGTCTCGGCCCTTGCGGTTGCCGCAATGGTCAGCGGACCGGAGAGGTTGAGCGTTCCCGCCCGCACTGTGGCACCCACGGCCACGAAGCGCGGCGCGCTCTCGCCGCTGACGATGGCGCAATCCAGCTCGGAGGCTCCCTCCTCGACCACGCCATCGACAGGGATGCGATCGCCCGCGTTGAGCACGACGCGCATACCCGGCTCGATCTCGGCAAGTGGAAGATAGTCGCGGCTGCCATCGGCCCGCAGCACCATGGCTCCGCGCGGTGACAGGCGCATCAGGCCGCGCACCGCGGCACGCGCCTTCTCGCGCATGAGATGGTCAAGGGTCCGCCCGATCAGCAGGAAGAAGATCAGCGAGGTCGCAGCGTCGAAATAGGCATGCGGGCCGTCATGCAGCGTGTCGTAAAGGCTGAGACCGAAGGCGAGGCAGATGCCGATCGAGATCGGCACGTCCATATTGGTGCGACCGTGGCGCAGCGCCGACCAGGCCGAGTCGAAGAAGACGCGGCCGGAATAGATGAGGCAGGGCAGGGCCAGCGCGGCCGAAATCCAGTGGAAGGCGCTCCGGGTCTCCCGTTCGGCCCCGGACCAGACCGAGACCGAAAGCAGCATGATGTTCATCGAACAGAAGCCGGCGACCGCGAGCGCCCGGATCAGGCGGGCGAGCTCCGGATCGGACCGGTCCGCTTCGCTCTCGAAGAGGTGGCCGGGATGGCCGAGCCGGGCCAGTGCCGCCAGCAGGTCGGGAGCCTCCTCGCCGCGCCACTTCACGGCGACACGCCGGGTCGACAGGTTGACCCGGACGTTCTCGACGCCGGAAACCTGCATCAGGCCGGTCTCGATCGTGCGGATGCAGGCTGCGCAGTGAACGCCCGGAACGGAGAGATCGGCCTGCCTGAGGCCGTCGCCCAGTTCGCGGCTGGCGAGCCGGATTTCCTGCCGGGCCGCGGAACCGTCGAACGTGCCGGAGACGTCGAACGGCGGCGCGCAGCAGCTCATCTGACCGCTCGATAGCTATGCCAGGTCGCGTGGCCGAGCAGCGGGAAGACGACGATCAGACCGAGCAGTCCGGTCGCGACGCTCAGGAGGAAGAGCGCGAGCACGATCGCGCCCCAGGCGAGCATCACCGGCAGGTTGTTCCAGACGAGCGAGATGCTGGTGCCCATCGCCGTGAAGGCGTCGACCCTCTCGTCGAGCAGCATCGGGATCGCGAAGGTGCTGATCGCGAAGGAGAAGGCCGCGAACAGGCCGCCCGCCACCGTGCCGACGAGCAGCATCGCCCAGCCTTCCGGCGTCGAGACCAGCATGGCGAGGACATCGTTGAGGCCGGGGAAAGGTCGCAAGCCGAAGAACAGCGCATAGATGATCACGGCGGCCCGCATCCAGACCAGCATCAACAGGCACAGGATGGCGCCGGTATACCAGACCTGGCCGCCCGAGGCCGGTTTGACGAAGATCATGCGTGCGAGGCTGACGGGGTGGCCGGCCTCGATGTCGCGGCTCTTCTGGTAAAGGCCGATCGCCAGGATCGGCCCGACCACCATGAAGCCGGCGAGAGCGGGCAGCAGGATGTAGTCGAGTTCGTAGCGGAACAGCCCCCAGACGATGCCGAGCGACACCAGGAACACCGCTGTTCCGTAGAGCAGGCTCGGCACGGGGCTGTGGCAGAGATCGCGCCAGCCCGCTCCGAGCCAGGCGAAAGCCGTGCCCGCCGGCAGGTTGCGCCGTCGCTGTGCGGCGAGGGGCAGCGGCATGTCCTGGCCGCTTTCGATCTGGCCGTTTTCGATCGTGCCCATGATGCTCCTCCCCGCTTCAGCAGGCCGGGCGGGCGGCACGAAACATGCCTGCCTCGCCCGCCGATTTCGCATGTGGCACGCAGTCCGGCTGCGAGCCGATCGCCACAAAGACCAGATGCGCGTTGGCGACGGCGACGAGCGCCACTCCTGCGACCAGCAGTGCCAGCCAGAGCGCCCGCCGGCTGGCGGGTCGCCGCGCTCGCCCGTTGCCCGAGGGGCTCATCGTGCGCCATCCCGCAGCGTCCCGACATAGAGCGCAAGCAGCTTGATGTCGGTCGGTGAAAGGCGGCCCTCCCAGCTCGGCATATGGCCCTGGCGCCCGTAATGGACGCTGTCGAAGACCGATTGCGGATCGCTGCCATAGATCCAGGCGGCATCGGTGAGGTCCGGCGCGCCGAGATCGTGCCGCCCCTTGCCGTCCTCGCCGTGGCAGGCGACGCAGGTTGTTGCAAACACCTGCTTGCCGGCGGGCACGCGCGCCTGGTCCGCCTCCGAGAGCGGCTGCCCGGAAAGCGAGAGGACATAGGCAACGACGTTTGACACCTGCTCGCGGGTGAGCATGCCATCGCGGCCGAAGGCCAGCATCTGCGCGGCGCGCGTCTGCGCGCTCGTTCCGTTGATGCCGACGCGGATGGTCTCGGCGATCGCCTCGGGCTCGCCGCCCCAGAGCCAGGAGCCGGCGGCGAGATTGGGGAAGCCCGGTCCGCCCTTGCCATCGCTGCCATGGCAGACGGCGCAGTTGTCGCCGAACAGGGTCCGCCCGGTGTCGCGCACATGGCGCATCAGCGCGGGATCGGCGGCGATCTCCGCGAAGGAGGCCTTGGCGATGCGGTCGGTCCAGGCGGCGCGCTCGGCCACCGCATCCTGGACCTGGCGGGCCACGATCTGGCGCTGGTCGTTGCCGAGCAGACCCTTCGTATAGGTCCAGCCGAGCGGCCAGGCCGGCATCAGCAGCCAATAGATCACCGCAAACAGCGTCGAGGCCGCCAGGAAGAACAGCACCACGCGCGGAATCGGCGTGTCGAGTTCCTCAATGCCGTTCCACTCGTGACCGGTCGTCAACTGTCCCGTGACGGGGTCCCGCTTCGCCTGGTCCATGTTTCAGTCCCCCGGCCTGTCGTCCTTGTCGAGAATGCTCTTCCTGGCTCTGTCGAAGCGGGCCCGGTTCGAGGGCCACAGAGCATAGATCAGCACGCCAGCCGCCAGCGCGATCAGGTAGAAAAGGCCCCAACTCTTGGCGAATCCGACGAGCGATTGATGATCGATGTCCATCGCCTCACCTTGCCGTGGACGCCGGCAGCCGATGCGCCGCATCGGTCAGGCGGCCCAGGACCTGGAGATAGGCAACCACCGCGTCCATCTCCGTCAGGCGGCCTGGCTGCCCGTCGAACGCCCGCATGGTGGTGGCCTCGCCGTAGCGCTCGCTGACGCCGCTGGCATAGGGGCTGTCGGGGTTGGCCTGGCCATAGGCATCGGCGCTCGCATTCGCGATCATCGCATCGGTATAGGGCACGCCGACAACGCGCAGTGCGGCGAGGTGCTGGCCGAGATCCTCGGTCCGCAATTCGTTGCGCATCAGCCAGCCATATTTCGGCATGACCGATTGCGGCACCACCTCGCGCGGATTGATCAGATGCGCGACATGCCAGGCGTCGGAGTACTTGCCACCGAGCCGCGCCAGGTCCGGGCCGGTGCGCTTCGAGCCCCACAGCATCGGATGATCGTATTTCGACTCGACCGCGAGCGAATAGGGGCCATAGCGTTCGACCTCGTCGCGCAGTGTCCGGATCATCTGGCTGTGGCAGGCATAGCAGCCCTCGCGGATATAGATGTTGCGCCCGGCCGTTTCGAGCGGCGTGTAGACGCGCATCTCGGGCGCGGTCTCGACCGTCTCGTGGATGGTGAAGAGCGGCGCGATCTCGACGAACCCGCCGATCGCCGAGACGCCGATGATGGCCAGCACGAAGCCGATGGCGCTGCGTTCCAACTTGCGATGGAAGAACTCTGCCATGGTCTCACTCCCCCGGCTGCAGCGCCGGCCCGGCCCCGGGTAGGGCAGGCTGGTCGGCCCCGGTTGCTTGCGGAGCGGTCCGCGCGCGCGCCGTTCGGATCGTCATCCCGACATTGTAGGAGGCGACGATCGCCCCGAGCAGGAACAGCAGGCCACCGACCGTCCGTGCGATGTAGTAGGGATGCATCGCGACGACGCTGTCGATGAAGGAAAAGGCGAGCGTGCCGCTGGAATTATAGGTGCGCCACATCAGGCCCTGGATGATGCCCGAGTTCCACATCGAGAAGACGTAGATGACGGTTCCCGACAGTGCGAGCCAGAAATGGACCTCGACCAGCTTGGGCGAATAGATCTGATCGACCTTCCACATCCACGGCACCAGAGCGTAGAGCGAGCCGAAGGTGATCATCGCCACCCAGCCGAGCGCGCCGGCATGGACATGGCCGACCGTCCAGTCGGTGTAGTGCGACAGCGAATTGACGGCCCGGATCGCCATGAACGAGCCTTCGAAGGTCGACAGGCCGTAGAAGACGGCGGCGACCATCATGAAGCGCAGCGTCGCATCGTCGCGAACCTTGTGCCAGGCACCATTGAGGGTCGCTAGCGCATTGCCGGCCGAGGCCCAGGATGGCACCAGCAGCACGACCGAGAAGGTCATGCCCAGCGTCTGCACCCATTGCGGCAGGGCGGTGTAGTGCAGGTGGTGCGAGCCCGCCCACATATACATGAAGGTGATGCCCCAGAAGCTGATGATCGACAGCCGGTAGGAGAAGATCGGCCGGTCCGCCCGCTTGGGCAGGTAGTAGTACATCATCCCCAGGAAGCCCGAGGTCAGGAAGAAGGCGACTGCGTTGTGGCCGTACCACCACTGCGTCATCGCATCCTGCACGCCGGAGAACAGCGAATAGCTTTTCGCATGGCCGAACGAGACCGGCACGGCCAGGTTGTTGACGATGTGCAGCACCGCCACGACCAGGATGAAGGCCATGTAGTACCAGTTGGCGACGTAGATATGCGGCTCCTTCCGCCGCTGCAGGGTGCGGATATAGATCAGGAAGTAGACGACCCAGACGACGACCAGCCAGATGTCGGCATACCATTCGGGCTCGGCATATTCCTTGGACTGGGTCAGCCCCATCAGATAGCCGCTGGCGGCGATCACGCAGAACAGGTTGTAGCCGAGCAGCACGAACCACGGGCTGAACTGATCGGGCAGGCGCGCCCTCGTGGTGCGCTGCAGCACATGGAAGGAGGTGGCGATCAGCGCGTTGCCGCCGAAGCCGAAGATCACGCCTGAGGTATGGACGGGCCGAATGCGGCCGAAGCTCGCCCAGGCGGCATCGAAGGTCAGGTCGGGCCAGGCGAGGAGCGCCGCAACCCAGACCCCGAAAAACATGCCGACGACGCCCCAGGCGAGGGCGAGCACGATGCCGACCTTTGTCGGGTCGTCGTAGTAGTGCGCCAGGCGCTCATCCGATGGCTCCGGCTCGAAATACTTCGACAGGACCAGGAAGACCCCGCCGAGCCCGCAGAGAAGGATGATGACGCCATGCACCCCCATGAGGTCGTCGTGCCCGGCGATCGCCATCACGAGCCCGCAGAGGGCGACAAGCGCTGATATCGTGATGGCACTCTGGCGTTCTGCGACAGTCAGTCCGGCAACCATTCGCTCTCCCCCCGGTCATCACACAGCGCGGCTCGCGGTGCTCGAGAGAGGGACCGGAAGGTCGCAACCCGGACCGCGTCAGCCAGTGAATACTTGTCGAGAGCCGCCAGATGGGCCGTCGGCATTGTGAAGAACTTGCACCCATTAATATGCAGGACGGCGAGATACGCAATCGCCGCACCACGGCCGGGCGCATGCGAGCCGCGCAAGTTGGTCGTTCGAATGATGATCGAGCGCCTGCATGGCGTCGGCGGTTCGAAGCGCATGCGCCCCGGGGCAGCAGCGGTTATTCGCTGGTTGATTGCCATCAGCCGAATCGGCTTGGTTCCAACGTCGAAGCTCAGCCGGCAAATGGCTGGAGGCGTCGGTCGATGGCTATCGCGGGCATGTGCTGTGCAGCAGCGACGGAGCGCAAACCGCTATCGATCGTAGTCGATATTGGCAGTTTCGCTTCCGCCTCACATTCTTGCCCAACCGGCATGCTCCCGTCTGGCGCGTTCAATGGAGGAACCAGATGCGATCATTGATGCTCGCCCTTGTCGCTCTTTCCCTGCTCGGCTGCAGCGGCTCCCAGCAACCGCGCGGCGTCGCCCGCGACCTGACGCAGGGTACGGCGCAGTGTTCCAAGCACAAATGGGGCACTTCGGAGATGGCCGAGTGCCTCGATCGCGCCACCGGGAGCCAGTCCGCGACCGCACCCGAGGCCAAGGCGGGCAGCAGTGGCTGAAATCTGAACGCCACAGGATCAAGCCCGCGTTGAGCCTGTTGCTTTACGGTCCCGATCGTGGCGGCGGGTCTCCTGGCAGGATGGGCCCGGCGCCTGGAAAGCGCACGACGTTGGAGTACGCGCTGCTGCGCTGGGCGCGGCCCACCGCCTCGAGGAGTAATTCGACGGCGCGCCTGAGGCGGTCATCCTCGGGGTTGTTCCCGTCCAGGGTCAGGAAGGCGTTGATGAGATAGGCCCGGGCCAGTGGGTAATTGCTGTTCATGGCCGCCTCCGTGGAGCGGAGAGGGTCGCGCCAAAGGACGAGCGTTTCGTAAATGGGAAGGGTCGAATTTGAGCGATGGTCCGAGAGGACAATCGAGCGGTTCCATCGGTCCGGGCCCACAGGCAACGCGACTGGTTCGCCGCAGCGCTAAATCGGCTACGCCAATGAGAAAGTGCCACGCGCCGTGCGAGAGGAGACCTAGCGGAAAGTGGGATGCTCGGAGCCCTTGGCACCGAATTCCGCTTATGGCAGCACTGATTCATGCGCGAGATAACCGAGAGTAAGGCAAGGGCCCGTTTTGGATGGGCTATGGTTGTTCCGATCCTCGTCTCGTTTGCGTTCACAAGCGTTTTTGGAATCAAGGCGGCGCGAGCGCTCAAGCAGCAGCGCTGCGGCCTCGCTTTGCCCTGGGATCGTGCGACGAGCGAAACCTGGTTGCAGGCCTATTTCCCGGCAGCGTGGCGCGATGTGCAGACCTTGCGGCGGTTGTCTTCGGAGTGTTTCGCGGCCTTGCACACCGACCTCGCGGCGACTGGCCTCGTAGCGTTCGTCGCCACGGCCCTGATCGCAGTCCTTCTGTTCGCGCAATCCGGGATCTTGTCCGGAAAGGTGCTGCGCCCGCACACCAGCAGCCGTCCGGAGTGGGCAATCACATATGCGTTCTGCGCGGCTTTCGTGGCCGGGTGGATCGCGTACTCGTTAAGCAACGATCAGTTTATCAATTTCGGTGAGAAGCCCGTGCGATGGACCGTTGTTTTTAATGGGGATTATATAGCGCCATTCAATTTTGCATTTCTTCTGAATTCGGTCTCCATCAAGCTTATGTTCGCCGCTATGCTCGCCTTCGTGAGTCTCGAGTTGGCGCGGCTGAGTTGGCGCGACGGGGCCGCCCCAAACCCGGAATGAATCTCGGTTTGCGATGATCGACCGTCGCGCCAGACCGCGGCGGTGGACGCCCATGCCAATCTAGGAAGCGGCGCGGCGGACGTCCGCAGCGATATCCGGGCGGTGCCGATCGAGCCATGCCGTCGCCTCGGCGCCATCGACGCGGCACTCGAAGGTCGGCCAGGACGGATCCTCCCGCGACTCGAGTTCCAGCCGGTCCCGCGCATAGCGGATCAGGTCGCGGAGCGCTTCATATCCGGCCCGGCGCTCGAGGGCGTCGGCGACCCACGGCGCCGACCAGCCCCGTTTGGCGAGAAGCGCAATGGTGGCCAGGTCGGCCTCCTCGAACCAAGGGGTTGCGTCGAACTCGGCCCGCATCGCCTCATCGGCTGTGTGGCATGTCGCGTGGATCATGCTCCGCTCCTGCTGGTCGGACCCATCATCTGCATCATAGCCCAGGAGAAGGCGTGATGCGCAGGATGGGGATGCAAATCCGCCTTCCTCGCAATCTGCAGGAATGCCCGCCAGCCGCGGTTTTCCCCCGTTTGAAAATCACATATCCAGCCGCGGCAGGGTCTGATTTCCGGCTGGCCAGCACAGGATACTGGCCGGCCCCGCGATGATCCGCTATCATCCCAGCGCATGCCGCTCTTGGGGCGGGCCCTCGCCAAAGTCCTCTCCCAGACCACGCTTTCGGCGCGCGGGGCCATTATCCCGCAAGCGTACTCGGCTGGTCGCAGCGCATTCCGGTGCTACATGGAGACCACCAGGCAATCCCGCGGCGAGTGACATGCTTCGGATCTGAAGCCACGCAGAGCAGGAGGTAGCCATGCTCGTTCGTGACGCTATGACCGCGCATGCGGAATGGATCTCTCCGGACATCACCCTGGCCGAGGTCGCGCGCAAGATGCGCGACGCGGATATCGGATGCCTGCCAGTCGGAGAAAATGATCGTCTCATCGGAATGATCACCGATAGAGATCTTGCCTGCCGTGGCTGCGCCGAAGGGGCCGATCCCAACACGACAAGGGCGAGAAAGGTCATGACGGCGGGCATCACCTGGTGCTTCGAGGACGACGACATCAGGGATGCGACGCGCCGCATGAGCGAGAAGCAGATCCATCACATGCCGGTGATGAACAAGCAGAAGCGGATGACCGGCATCCTCTCGCTGTCGGATTTGGCGCTGAGAGCGCCGAAGGACCTGTTCGGCGAGGTTACGCGGCTGGTTGCACGTGACGCATCGCGTCACGCTGCGGCACCCATGGCGCACTAACTGTCGAGGCGATGAAAGGTGTTCCTCCGGGCCTGGACCGAGAGGCGGTGGGCGACGCTCCACCTCCTGGCCCGAAGGCGCCCGGGATGAAAGGGCCAGCATCCCGGCCTTGCCGGTTCGACCCCCATGCCGACCTACGAACCGGACTCCATCAGCAGGTCGGCAAGCCGGCGTTTCCCGGTCCACAGAGCCGCGCTCCAGCCCCGCGCGATGGCGGCCTCGATATTCGCGGGCGCATCGTCGATGAAGAACAGCTCGCGAGGCGCAAAGCCTGTTCGCGCCTCGATCGCGGCGAAGAAGCCCTGGGCCGGTTTCGCCCAGCCCAGCGCAGCCGCGTAGTGAATGGCGTCAAAATGGTGCTCGAAGCCGAGCGTATGCCAGAGATACCGGGCCCGCTCATGCTCCTGCACCGTTGCGAGATGCAAGGCGAGGCCGCGCTCCCGTAGCTCGGCCAATTGCCCCAGCAGATCCCGGTCGACATGGGCATCCCGTTCGAACCAGTAGCGGACAAGCGTGTCGGCGCTCACGGGCGCCCCCATTGTCGCCAGGGCGGGGCCAAGTCGCGCGTGGAGATCGGCACGTCCATGGATGATGTCGGGCCAATGCGGCGCGAAGAACTCAGCCTGCAAGCGGTCCCTGGACAGGCCGAGATCGCGTTCGAGATGGGCCGACCACCCCTTTGGATCGGGGTGTACGATCAGAACACCGTCGACATCGACCATCACCGCCTTGAAGCGCATCGCGCCAGGATAGGAGGGCTTCCTGTTCATGAGAAGAGCTGGCCCCTCGGCGCCGCGCACCGTCCGGGCATAACCGGATTGTCCTGTGCGGCCCGCCGGCGCTGCACTTGCTGCCGACCTTGGCCTCTATCTATGGACCGGCCTGAACCACTAAGATGCCAAATCCCGAACTCGGGAGCTGGCTATGAATCGGCGCGAGTTCATCTCCCTCAGTTGCGCGGCAGCCGCATGGCCGCTCGCCACGGGCGCCCAGCAGAAGCGTAAGCTCCCGCTTATCGGCATATTGAATCCGGGCGCGAGCGATAACCCGGGCGTTCTCGGCTTCTACAAGGGGCTGCACGAGCTCGGCTACACCGAGGGGGTGAACATCGCCATCGAGCGCCGCTACGGCGATTGGCGGGCAGACCGGTTCAAGGAACTCGCGGCCGATCTGGTTCGGCTCAAGGTTGATGTCATCGTTGTGGTGAGTACGTCGCCGGCTCGCGCTGCCAAGCAAGCGACCAGCACCGTTCCTATCGTCGTGGGCGGCATGGCCGATCCCGTTGGCGACGACCTGATCATCAGCCTGTCCCGGCCAGGCGGGAACCTGACTGGAACTACGTTTCTGGGCCCGGATTTGATCGCCAAGCGGTTTGAGTTGCTCAAGGACGCGATGTCCGGGCTCTCCCGCGTCGCCGCGCTCTGGCATCCCGGCGCCTACGGCAAGACGACGATGGAAGGCATGTTGCGGGAGGCCCAGGCTGCGGCCCAGATGTTGAACTTGCAACTTCGCCTTGTGCCGGCCCATGGCCCGGACGACCTTGATGGAGCGTTCCTCGCAATCGCCAAGGAACGTGCCGATGCCGTCATCCTCCTGCCCAGCCCGATGTTGTTCGGCGAGCACAAGCGGCTTGTGGAGCTGGCCGCGAAGAGCCGGCTTCCTGCCATGTACGCTGCACGGGAATTTGTTCTGGATGGTGGGTTGATGTCCTACGGGGCAAGCCAGCCCGATCTCTTCCGGCGTGCCGCCACACATGTCGACAAGATACTGAAAGGGGCCAACCCGGCCGAGCTGCCGGTGGAGCAGCCGGCAAAGCTGGAATTCGTCCTGAACCTCAAGACCGCGAGAGAGCTCGGGCTCGCCATCCCTCGCGAATTCCTGTTGCTGGCAGACGAGATCATCGAATGACGGGCGCCATGCCCGTCCCCGGCTGATCTCCTTCCGTGGATCGCGGAAGGACCGGCCAATTCCCCCTGCCCCTCTCAGTAGGCCGTCCAGCCGCCATCCGTGGCGTAGGTGCCGCCGGTCAGGTTGGAAGCCTCATTCGAGAGCAGGAAGAGCATGATGGCGACCTGTTCCGCCGGCGTCGCGTCGCGCTTATGGGAATCGGCCGCCTGCAGCAGGCTGTCGGTCTTCAACATGCCCATGCTCGGGCCGCCACCGGTGTCCTGCACCTTCCTGCTCACGAGCTCCAGTGCGCGCTCGACCATCGGAGTTGCAGTCTGCGCCATGTTCACCGAGTTGATGCGAATGCCATAGGCGGCATAGTCGATCGCGGCCGAGCGGGTGAGGCCGGTCACCGCATGTTTGCTCGCGACATAGGCCGGCGTTCCGCCAAACCCGGTCAAGCCGGTGACAGAGCCGACATTGACGATGGCGCCGCCGAGATTCTGCTTCACCATTTGCTTGAGTTCGGCGCGCATGGACTTGAACACGCCGGTCGCGTTGGTACGCATGACATTGTCCCAGTAGGCGTCCGTGGCCTCATGGATCGGCGCGAAGAGCAGGTGTTTTTGCCGCTCGTATTCGATCGGAGCGCCGGAATAGACGCCGTCCATGACGCCGGCATTGTTGATGGCGTAATCGAGCTGGCCGAAGCGAGCGACCGCGACCTTCACCATCTCCTCGCAGGTCTCGGTGTCGGAGATATCGCCGAAGACGAATTCCGCCTTTCCGCCGGCCTTTGCGATGGCATTCATATGTTCGGAGCCCAGTTCCTGCAGCCAGTCGGCGCCGACGACATTGGCGCCTTCGCGGGCGGCGCGAAGCGCTGCGAGTGCGCCCATGCCGCGGGCGCAGCCGGTGACGATGAGCGTCTTGCCCTTGAAGCGCTCCGGGATGAAATAATCCGGGCTGAGCGGCGTGATGTCCCGGGTGCCGATGCCGCGCTTGGCCGTCTGGGCCTGGGCTTCCGCAGCCAGTGAGAGTCCGCTGGCCGCGCCGGCGGAGGAGGCGAGCGCGATCGCCTTCAGCAGATCTCTGCGTTCCATCGATCGGTCCCTTCCGGTTCTGGGCGGCAAGGCGGACAGTGGCAATGCGTCGGGACGAACGGCGGCTGGCTCGGGCCTGCCGGGGACGGTGACGGCGACATGACCATGGGCAGCGACCTCCCGTGTCGGGAACAGGCTTTTGCTCAGATCGACGATTGTACCCGACGCGGCGCAACCTGGGAAAGGCGAGGCTGCACCGGTATGGACGCAACTTCTACTGGAGGCTTTGCCTCAGGAGCGCGACGACGGCGACCCCGGCGAGCGCTGCCGCAAGGTCGCTGCCGCTCGCTTTCATGACCAGGATGGTCACGGCGAGACCTGCGCATTCCGGGACGCGTCCCTGGAGTACGGCCGGCGCCATGATGCCCGTCATGACGCCAATGGGGAGGGCGCGCAGCGCCGCTTCGCGCCTGGGCGTCAAAGCAACGAAGCGCATGAAAAAGAACCCGCCGGCGCGGCAGAGATAGGAGGCCGCCGCCATCACCACGAGCGCGATCGCGAAGCGCTGGTCGAGGCTCACGGCAGGGCCTCGCTCGGGGCTGGATTGCGGAAGAGCAGGGCGCCGGCTGCGGCTGCGGCAAGTCCGCCGGCGACAATGATCCAGCCGCTGGAGACGAAGGGAGCGAGCATCGCAGCCGCAAGGCCGGCAGCGAGCACCGGTCCGAGATCGGCCTTGCCCTTCCACATCCCGATGAGGAGCGCTGCCGAGAAGGCGATCAGCATGAAGTCCAGGCCGTAGCGCGCCGGGTCGCCGATCAGGCCGCCGCTGAGGCGGCCGATCAAGGTGCCGAAAATCCAGGGCGCGAACATCGCGATCCCCGAACCCAGCACGAAGGCCGCATCGTCCTGACCGCGTTCGCGCTCGGCCATCGCCAGCGCCCAGTTGCCATCTCCGAGGAAGAACAGGGTTCCGTAGCTCGCGAGCGGCGGCGTTCCCGCGAGCCAGGGGCGCAGCGCCGCGCCATAGAGCACGTAGCGCGCGTTCATCAACACGATAGCGGCGAATAATGGCAGCAGCTGCGCCCCGTCCCGCCAGACCTGAAGAGCCGCCATCTGAGCCGAACCGGAATAGATGAAGATGCTGGTCAGGACGGATTCGAGCGCGGAAAGCCGTGCCTCCGTCGCCAGGATGCCGAACACGACGCCATAGAGGAGCACGCCGGGAGCCAAGGCCTGGGCGCGGACGAAGCCGTGCTTGAAGCCGACGAGGGTGAAAGGCGGTCGCGCACCCGATGCCATGTCAACCCTTTCTAACCTTTTAGAAGGTTAGTATTGTCGAGCAGCCATCGCAGCTGTCAAGTACGTCCGGCAAGAAGGGAAGTCTGGTTTGATCCAGCCGGCCACCGACCCGCGCTCCTATGCGACCCATCCCCCGCTAGCGTTGGGGGGAGCGCTTTGTCTCGACTTCATCAACACGACGGCCTGGCGGGGCGACCCGGCGCGAAGCGCAGAGCGGCTGCACGACTATGCCGAACTGGTGCATTGGGCTACCGGCTTGGAGCTCATCGACACGCGCTCCGCCGCGCTGCTTCTGGATGAGGCCGAGGCGAAAGTCCGGGCAGCAGAGCAGGTCCATGGTTTGGCGCTGCGATTGCGGGGAGAGATCGAACAAGCCCTCGATCCGGCGCATGCGGGCCTGGCGCGGCTTGTCGAGGCCGAGGCGTTGCTGCGCGACATCGAACGCGTGGGGCAGCTCGTCGACACTGGTGCAGCCCGCATCCATCACTGGCACCCCAGCGGATCCCCGCCGGATCTGCGGCTGCCGCTGCTGCCGGTCGCGGTCTCGGTGCTGGAACTGGTGGCGTCGCGCAGGCGATATCACCTGCGCCGCTGCGCCGATCCGAGCTGCGGCTGGGTCTTCCTGGACGAAACGCGCAACCAGTCACGCCAATGGTGCTCAATGGAGGGCTGCGGCAACCGCGCGAAGGCGCGCGCCCACTACGCGCGCCGCAAGGCGCGCGGGTGAGGCTCGACGGACGATGGGCTTGTCAGTCCGATCCTTCCGGCGCGTCGTTCAAGCCATCGGGCCTGGAATTCCGACAGGATCGTTGGACTAAGGCTGGCGCTCGGGCCAAAGCGCGGCAGTGGTCTGACCCTTCGGCGCGCCATTCAAAGGCGAAGGCGCGCTGCCATTCGCGGTCTCGTCGACCGCGGTCGCCCTGTCGGGCGCCGCCCCATCCTGCGCTAGCGACCGAGGATGGATCGGTACAGATTCAAGTATCGATCGGCCATGCGCTCCACCGTAAAACGTTCCGCGATGGACGCCCGGCAGGCTGCGCGATCGATCTCGCCGATGCGGTCGACAGCCGTGACGGCTTCATCGACGCTGTCGACCAGGAAGCCCGTGACGCCGTGCTCGATCAGCTCCGGCATCGAGCCGCGGTTGAAGGCGATGACCGGCGTGCCGCAGGCAAGCGCCTCGACGACTGATAACCCAAAGGGCTCCTCGAAGTTGATGAGGTGAAGCAGTGCGCGCGCCGAGCCAAGGGTCTTCATGCGCAGCGCCCCGCCAACCGGACCGAGATAGGTGACCGACCGATCGTCGAGTGCCGGAACGACCTGCGCCGCATGGTAGCCCTCATCCTGGACGATGCCCGCCATGACCAGCCGCCGACCCGCCCGGCGTGCCGTCGCGATCGCCTCGGCCGCGCCCTTGTCCCTGTGGATGCGGCCGAAGAAGAGCAGGTCCTGGCTGCCATCGGGGTCGAAGGGAAAATCCTCGAGCCGGATACCGTGATGGATCACCGCCGCATAGCGCAGGTCCGGATGCCGATCGGCCGCGCTGATCGCGACATAATGGACGCGATCTTCATAGGCCTTGAAGACCGGCAGGATGCGGTCCGACGAGAAGCCGTGGATCGTCGTCACGACCGGCGTCTCGACCAGCCTGGAGAACGCGAGCGGCACGAAATCCGCCTGATTGTGAATCAGGTCGAACTCGCCTGCGCGCTCGAAGACATGGGCGACGTGGAGCATCTCCCAGACCTTGGCGTCGATGGCAGGGTCCTCGGAATAGGGCGCCGGGCAAGGACCCGCCAGCGTGCCCGAGGTCTGGCTGTCCCTGGTGGCGAAGAGCGTGACATCGACGCCGCGCTCCAGCAGGGCCTCGGTCAGGAGGCTGGTGACCAGTTCCCATGGACCATAATGGCGGGGCGGCGTCCGCCAGGAGATCGGCGCCAGCATGGCGATACGCAAGCGATCGTCCTTTCCTTCTGGATCAGGCGGCAAGGATGACGCCCTCGTCTGGCCGGAGCAGCAGCCCATCGCTCTCGATGAGGGGCGCCGCGGCGAGCGTCGAAAGCAGCAAACGGCAATCGGTTGTGTCCCTGGGTAACGCCAGGCGTTGCGGGTGTCCGCCGAGATTGAGCGCGATGATCAGTCGCTGCGCCCCTTCGCGCCGCTCATAGGCCAGGACATCGCCGTCAGCTTCCAGCAGCGCGAAATCCCCGATCGCCAAGGCCGGATGGGCACGCCTGATGGCCAAAAGCCGGTGATAGAGCCGCAGGATCGAGGCAGGCTCCTGCATCATCCGCGCGACATTTCGCGTCGGCCAGTCCGCATTGAGTGGCAGCCAGGGCTGGGCCGTGCTGAAGCCGGCATGGACGCTTCCATCCCACGGCATCGGCGTACGCACCGGATCGCGGCCCAGGCGGAGCCCGGGTTCACGCAAGCCGCGCGGGTCGCGCTCCTGTTCGAGCGGGATCGGGACATCGCTCAGGCCGAGTTCGTCGCCGTAATAGAGGATTGCAGTGCCCCGCAGCGTCAGAAGCAGCATGGCCGCGACGCGGGCTTGAGCCTGTCCAAGCCGGGTGGCGACGCGGGGCCGGTCATGGTTGCCGAGCACCCAGTTCGGCCAGCCGCCCGGCGGAAGTGCCGCCTCGTAGGTCGAGATGAGCGCGGCCAGCGCACGCGCCTCCCAGACGGCATCGATCAGTTGGAAATTGAAGGGCAGATGCATTTCCGGCCTTTCGCGGCCGTAATAGTGCATCAGGCGATCGACCGGCAGATAGATCTCGCCGATCAGCAGGCGATCACCGCGCCCGGTCGCGCCGTAACTGTCGGCAATCGCGCGCATCTCGGCGGCGATCGCATGGACTTCGGGCTGGTCGGTCGAATGGAGCTGAAGCACGCGGTGCATCTCGCCGAGCGCGGGGTGATAGGCCGCGTTCGGCGGATTGTCCGGGAAGCTCTCTGCCTTGATCAGGTGCCAGAGCACGTCGATGCGGAAACCGTCCACGCCCCGGTCGAACCAGAAGCGCATCACGTCAAACATCGCAGCCTGGACGGCAGGATTGCGCCAGTTGAGGTCCGGCTGCTGCGTCAGGAAGGCGTGGTAGTAATATTGGCCGGTGGCCTCGTCCCATTCCCAGGCCGAACCGCCGAAATCGCTCACCCAGTTATTCGGCGGGCCGCCATCGGCGGCGGCATCGCGCCAGAGATACCAGTCGCGTTTCGGATTTTTGCGCGAGGCGCGGCTCTCGACGAACCAGGGATGTCGGTCGGAGCTGTGGTTCGGGACGAAATCGAGCAGGACCTTGATGCCGCGCGCATGGGCCTGGGCGAGCAGAGCGTCGAAATCGGCGAGTGTGCCGAAACGCGGATCGATGTCGCAGTAGTCGGAAACGTCATAGCCGAAATCGACCATCGGCGAGGGGTAGATCGGGGAGATCCAGATCGCGTCGATCCCGAGGCCGGCGAGATAATCGAGCCGTTGCCCGATACCCCCGAGATCGCCCATGCCATCGCCATTCCCATCCTGAAAGGAGCGGGGATAGATCTGGTAGATCACGGCGCTCTGCCACCAGGGCGCGGTCATGGGAGCGGCGTACCGGGAGCTGCCGCCGCAGCGGCGCGGTCGAGCGCCTCCTTGTTCAGCCGTTGATCCCTGAGTCTGGCGGAGTTGGCTTCGCGTGCTCGAATGACCGCTTCAGTCTCCGCGCTGATCCGGTTGCGCGACAGGGATCCGGTTAGCGTCCTGAGGGATGCGGCGTCTGCCTGAACGCGGGCTCTGGTTTTCTCGGACAGCGGCTTCTCCTGATGGGCGCTGAGCCAATACGGGCCAGCGGATATGAAAAAGGCCAGGCGTTGAACCTGGCCCTTCCTTCCAACCTCATGACCGACACCAGTACATCCGTGGCTATCGGCGAGGCTGAATATCGATTACGCGGCTTGCAGCTGCTCGGCGGCCATCTTGCCGGATTTGGTGTCGCGGACCGCTTTATAGCCGAGCTTCTGGCCTTCGACGATCTCGCGCATACCAGCGCGTTCGATGGCGGAGATATGGACGAAGACGTCCTGGCTGCCGTCATCCGGCTGAATGAAGCCGAAGCCTTTGGTGGAATTGAACCATTTTACTGTGCCGGTGCTCATTACGAACTCTCCTTCTGGCAATACTTCTTGGCCACCGAGCGAATGCCCGATGGGTTCACCACGATTTTCGAAGGGGGTTCGTCAGTCGGGCAAAGAGACGCGTAGAAAACTGCCAACAAATGATCGACAATCGGACAATAAACGAATTGCCGAAAAAGTAAACAATAAGTTTCATTGCGGATAAAATCAAAGCACAGGGTGCTGATCTTCAATAATTTTTCGAAGAAATTAAAATACTTGAGAAGGAATGGACCCTGTTCAGCGATGTCCGTTCGTCATGATGCAAAATATCGGTGCCGATGATGCCGAAATTGCCGAGACAGCCCGGAAGGCTGAGAGCCCGCCTCAGGATGATCTGAGGTTGGCTGAGCGCCCGCTCGAACCGCCGCGCTCGCTGACGGAGAGCACGGGCTGGCTCGTAAGTTGACGAGATCTCAGTGTAGATTTCAAAAACAGCAGAGAAGGGCACTGCGGCGAAAAGAAGTTGTGCGGTCGAAAAAGGTGATACTGTTGGTCGTCGGACGATTTTTCTTCCGATGAGGAAAGATAAAACTCATGAAAATTCCAGCAGAACTGAAACCGGCCGCCTGGGGCGCCGTCGGCGGAGCTGTCGCGCTTGCAATTATCGGCTTCAGCTGGGGCGGCTGGGTCACGCAGGGCAGGGCGGAGCGCGACGCCACGGCGCGTTCCAGCACGGCGGTAATCGCCGCCCTCTCGCCGATCTGCGTGGTCAGGTTCCAGCAGCAGGCCAACGCGACCGAACAGCTTGTCGAGCTGAAGAAGGTCGGCTCCTGGCAGCAGGGCGATTTCATCGCGAAGGGGGGATGGGCGACAATGCCGGGCAGCACGTCGCCCGATTCCGATGTCGCCAAAGCCTGCGCCATCGCTCTCGGGCTGACCAAGACCTGAGGTCAATCCGGCATCGGGTGGCCGCTTGCGGGTGCCCCCATGTCTTCGTCCGCGGATGGGCTGCTTTTGCCCAGCCGCACGCGATGGCGGACTGTCGACTCAGCTCTTCGCGTACCAGGTCAGCCCGGCCCGCTTCGGGGCAAGGCCGATCGCCTTGCCCTGCTGCAGCTGACCGGCCTTCATCACGGCGATCGTGTCGGCGATGCTCATGGCTTCGGTCTGGTCATCAGGA
The DNA here is from genome assembly GCF_001748145.1 of Bosea sp. BIWAKO-01. NCBI lineage: Bacteria > Pseudomonadati > Pseudomonadota > Alphaproteobacteria > Hyphomicrobiales > Alloboseaceae > Allobosea > Allobosea sp. BIWAKO-01. Next base: position 5,739,897 of record NZ_BCQA01000001.1, on the reverse strand, counting down.
AGCGGCCATGCTGCTCCACGCCGCGCGTGAGATGAGCGTCGAGGCGTTTGGCCCGCCGGGCGGTTCTGCGCCGGGCATGTCAGTCGGGTCTGGGCTTGTCGGTGCGAGCCCGGCCGGGCGCTCCCGGACACGCGGCGCCCTTACGTGAGCCCCATGCCGATCCGCATCGAAACCTTATGCGGAACCAGCCGAGACTTTGAAGGTGGTTGCGCCTGACCATCCTCCCGAGCGGGACATGCCTGCCGGGACGATGGCCCGCAGCTCCGCGCCACGATCGATGGTCTGACAGGGTGAGGTTTGCGATGGATCACTGGCTTCGCGGGATGTTCACCCCGTTGGTGACGCCCTTCAGCGGCAACGCGCTGGACGAACCAGCCTTCCTGCGGCTGGTGGATTGGCAGATCCAGGAGGGGGCGGACGGCATCGTTCTCGGCTCTGCCAGCGGCGAAGGCTCGACGCTGACGGACGAGGAGCGCATGCGCCTGCTCAGACTGGCGCGGGCTGCTGCCGGGCCAGTCTATCCCATGATCGCGGCGGCCGGGTCGAACGCGACGGCGCAGAGCGTCGCGGATGTCCGCAACGCCACCGCGGCGGGAGCCAATGCGATCCTGCTGCGTCTGCCGTATTACAACAGGCCGACCCAGGCCGGCCTCGTCCAGCACATCCTGTCGGTTGCCGCTGCGACCTCCCTGCCGTTGATCATCGACAATGATCCCGAGCGCTGCGCGGTCGAGCTCGCGCCCGAAACACTGGCCGATCTGGCGGCGACGCCGACCATCATGGGCGTGCTCGAGCGTCGCGGCGATGTCGCGCGCTGCGACCGGATCATGCGCAGCTGCAGCCGGCACTTCATGCGCCTGACCGGTGCCGGCGACACCATCCCCGCCTATCTTGCCTCCGGTGGCTGTGGTGCGATCACCAGCATCGGCAATCTGGCGCCGCGCCTGCTGGGCCGGATCAGGGAGGCCTGCCGCATCGGCTCCTTCGAGCAGGCGCAGATCCTGCAACGCCGCCTGGTCCCGCTGCTCGGCCTCACCGCCAGGGAGCCGGACCCCGTCGCCATCAAACTGGCATTGTCGCTCCAGCATCCCGGTATCAGCCCCGCCTGTCGGCTGCCCCTGGTCACGGCGGCAGCGTCTCTCATCGAGGACCTGACCTATGCGCTCGACGATCTGCCCCGGCCGATCAGCGGCCGCGCGGCCGGCCAGCGTTCCGCAGCCTAGGCGCGGAACCCAGCCCTGTCTCTGAAGGGAGCACCGTGCCGGGGGTAGCCCCTTACGCCTGCTTTATGCCGCCGGATGACGGCTCGCATAGCGAGCTTACGAGGAGACGGCCGATCATCTGCTCTTCGCATGACGGAGGCGAACATGGTCACCTATGAGGCATCGCTGAGGCGGCGACGCGAAGCAGTCTATCGCGCCGCTCGCCGTCATCAGCCGTTCGGCGGGATCGCGCGCGACCTGTTGCAGTCGCTTGTCCTGCTGCTGCTCTTGGCCTGCATTCTGGCGGTCCGGATCAATTTTACGGCACCGCACTAGGCGCAGGCCGGAAGCGCGGCTGCCGATGCAGGATTGGCGCACCATATGGTGGGCATGCCCACCGGCATCAGGGAGATTGCCATGAGCACCCTCAGGTCTCCGGGTGAGTTCGAGCTTCTGCCGGACCCCGATACGCTGACGGCCTTGCAGCTCTTCAAGGCTCCGATGGTGGTCCGCTATGTCCTGGCGGTTGCGATGACCGTCATCGCAATCGTGGTGGCGGTCGGGCTCGACAACGCGGTGACGATCCCGAACCTGTCGCTCGTCTTTGTCGTCCCGGTGGTGATCGCGGCGGTCTTCTTCGGGCTGGGCCCCTCGCTCTGCGCGGCGGTCCTCGGGGCGCTGGCCTATAACTTCTTCCTGACCGAACCGCGTTTCACGCTGCGCGTCGACGATCCCGCCAATATCTGGGCAATCGGGTTGCTCTTCGTCGTCGGGATGATCACCAGCGCCGTGGCCTCGACCGCCCGCCGCCGGGCAGGCGATGCGGCGCTGGCGCGGCGGCAGGCCGCGCTGGTGCGGTCCTATAGCCGGGACATCGTCGCGGCCGGCGATCCCAGGGCGGTCTTCTCCCGCACCGCCAATGCGCTCGAAACCCTCTTCCAGGTTCCGGTCATCGTGATGCTGATGTCCGATCCCCTGGGCGATCTCGTCGAGAGACGCGGCGCCATCGAGCCCCGCGAGGTCGATATCGACGCGGCGCGGTGGTCGCTGACCAGTGGCACGGTTTCTGTGGCCGACGTCTACCCCTTCAACGGCTCGCGCTTCGACTTCTGGCCGGTGATGACGTCAGTGGGAAGCCGCGCCGTCATCGGGCTGGCGTTCGATCCCCAAGAGCGCCCGCCGCAACCCGGCACCCTTGTCGAAATCATCGCAAACCTTCTCGCCCTGGCCCTCGATCGCCAGCACCTCCGGACCGGATCGTACGCCGTCGCGGATGGGCCGGGGGCATACTAAGGCCTTGCCGACCCTTGTGGACGCCTGCGAGGAACTCCGTCCGAGCGGCGCGACCGGATTCGGCAGCAGCAGCGGGTATGCCGTTGCGCGGCGAGAAGGCTTCCTATGGCGCGCAGACGAGCGAGCTGAGCGCGAAGCGGCTGCTCTGGATTAGCGGGCGCGCCGGTAACGCATGGCGACGGCGCCATTGCGGAGCGGCGTGGCCGAGATCAGCTCGAGCCGTCGCGTGCCGGGCAGCCCGCTCTGGTAGAGGGTTGGGCCGTGGCCGGCGATCCTGGGGTGGACGAGGAGATTGTACTCGTCGATCAGATCCAACCGGTCCAGTTCGGTCGCGAGCTTGCCGCTACCCAGGAGCACGCCGGCCGGTGTCGCGTCCTTGAGCCTCTGCACGCCCGTGCGCAGGTCGCCGGCGATATGGTGGCTGTTGGTCCACGGGAAGGCCTTTCGCGTCGACGACACCACGTATTTCGGCTTGGCCTCCAGCTTGACCGCCCACTCGCGTATCGCCGGTGGCGCCTCCTCGTCGCCGCGGGCGACTGCCGGCCAGTAGCTCTCCATCATCTCGTAGGTGACGCGCCCCCACAGCATCGCCCCGCCCTCGTCCATAAGGCGGGTGAAGAAGGCGTGCGTCTCGTCGTCGGCAATTCCCTCCTGGTGGTCGACGCAGCCGTCCAGGGTGACGTTGATGCTGAAGGTCAATAGTCCCATGCGGTGAGCCTAAGCCATACAATGGAGAACACGTAGGCCAATTGCGCGTGGCTGATGTTGAACTTCCGCAATGGGTGGTGGGCTCAACTGATCGCGGCAACACACTCGGCGAACGTCTCCGCTGGGGCTCGATATGAGCGCATCGCACGAGCGTCACGAAGCCTGGCCGCGTACGCTTGTCTTTGGATCACCCTCGTCCAGAATGCCGATGCGGTTGCTGACGGAGAGGCAAATGTACAAACACATTCTCATCGCCACGGACGGCTCCGAACTTGCTCGCAAGGGACTCGCGCACGGCCTGGCACTCGCCAAGCCGCTCGGCGCGAAAGTCACGGTTCTGACCGTGTCGGCGCCCCTGAGTGCGGAGATGGCACGCGCAGCCCGACTGAGCGGCGTCGGTGATCCCATCGGGGGCTACGACCACCAGATTGACGCGCTCATGAAGGAACGATTTGCGTCCATCGAACAACACGCGTCCGAACACGGCGTTACGGTCGATCTGGAGCACGAAATTGATGACTCGCCTGCCGAGGCAATCGTCCGATCGGCCAAGCTCAATGGCTGTGATCTAATCGTGATGTCCTCTCATGGTCGGCGTGGCGTGCAGAAGGTGCTGCTCGGCAGTCAGACAGCAGAGGTTCTGGCAAATACGACAATCCCCGTTCTGGTGATCCGGTAGGCGACGATCTCTTCCGGTTTGTGACACATCTTCGGCATGTCGGTCCTGCGAGGCCGAGAGCGAGTTCTCGCGCCCCCGTCGTTTCGCGGAGGAGGGCGTCCCCTACGACGACGCCCGCATTTCGCTGGCTGCGTCAGCCGCGGCATTCCTCGAGGTCGAGATCTAGCCTGCCGCCCTGCAGGAAGGCCTCGAAGGCGGGCTCGAAGGGCGAGGGATCGAGCCCGTTGGCCTCCAGCCAGGCGTCGTCGTAGTAGCTCTTGGAATAGCGATCGCCGGAGTCGCAGATCAGAGTCACCAGCGAACCTGCCTCGCCCACGGTCGCCATGCGCGCCGCATGGAAGCACATCGCGGCGAAGTTCGTGCCGGTCGAGCCGCCCACGCGTCGCCCGAGCCGACGCGACAGCACACGCATGGCCGCCAGCGAGACTGCGTCGGGCACACGCAGCATGTTGTCGATCACGCCCGGCACGAAGGAGGGTTCGACACGCGGCCGCCCGATGCCTTCGATGCGCGAGGGGCGATCGCATCTGCATGTGGGATTTCGGGTGGAGAACCCCTCGAAGAAGGCGGAGTGCTGGACATCGGCCACCGACAGCAATGTCGCGTGGCGCTTGTAGCGGATGTAGCGGCCGATCGTGGCAGTGGTGCCGCCGGTGCCCGCGCTCATGACGACCCGGGATGGTATCGGGTAACGTTCGCTCGCCAGTTGCTGGAATATCGACTCGGCGATGTTGTTGTTCCCGCGCCAGTCGGTCGCCCGCTCGGCATAGGTGAACTGATCCATGAAATAGCCGGATAATCGCGCGGCCAGTTCGGCAGACTCGGCATAGATCCGTTCGCCATCGTCGATAAAATGGCAAAGGCCGCCATAATGTTCGATCGCCGCGATCTTTTCCGGCGAGGTGACGCGTGGCATGACGGCGAAGAACGGCGCGCCAATCATGCGGGCGAAATACGCCTCCGACACCGCCGTCGAGCCGGACGAGGCCTCGACCACCGCCGTGCCCTCGCGGAGATGGCCGTTGCAGAGCGCGTAGAGAAACAGCGAGCGCGCCAGCCGGTGTTTCAGGCTTCCTGTCGGATGCGTGGATTCATCCTTCAGGTAAAGGTCGATTCCAGCCAGCGCGGGCGTGTCGAGCTTCCACAGATGCGTATCGGCGGAGCGGCGCTGATCGGCCTCGATCAACGCAATCGCACGGTCGACCCAGTCGCGGGCCGTCGCTGTCGCGCTTCTGTTCGGTTCGCCTTTCACGTGAACGCTCCGCTCGTCGGCTGGCAGACTGTAGCTCGGCATCTGGCCGCGGTTCGCCTCCGGGGTAAAGCCCCGACATGTGCGACGTCCCGATCAGCCATGTTCAAGGCCCGGCTGCCGTTACGATCTCGGTCCGGAACCTTGGCTTAGCGCCCTGATGGTTCCTGTGTTCGGGCAGTATCGTCCGTGACGCAGGGGGACACCCTGCAGGTCCAGGTCGCTACGGCATCGACGCCTCATCGTGCATCCCGCGCAAACGACCGCCATATCCCGCATGACACCCGCGTGCCTGCGGTTCAGCTGTTCGGGGTCGAATCCCAGGCGCCAAAGCAGTCGGCGAAGCAGCGCAGAGTCGGTGTCGTCAAGGGAGGCGAGCCGGCGGAAATCGGCCTCGGAGACGGCATTGTCTCGGGCCAGTTCGGCGGTCGTCACCTGGCCCAGTGCCTCGAGTTTTCTCAGGAACACTTGAACGCGCCACCACTGGCGAATCGATTCAACGATTTGCATGGCTACCTCCACATCCTGGCGCGACTATCGGCGCGTCGGCTGTAGCATTCCTTGCGGTAGCTCAACCCCCAATCAAAGACCGGCAGCTTGAACGATGCCGATATCCCGTTGCGTCAATTCCACCCGCGCGCCCGATCGCAGAACGGAACCGCCTGGAAGCGGGCGTTTCAAACGTCGGGATCGGGCCAGCCCGGTCGCGGCCTCCGGGAGCCGGCCGCTAGCCTCTCAGGAGACAGGCCACGCGTGACCCCGCCGCGGTCTCCAGCAGGGGCGGGCGGGCCGCGCTGCAGGGCTCGATCCGGACCGGGCAGCGGCTGACGAAGGGGCAGCCAGGCGGTGGCGAGAGCGGGCTCGGCAGGTCTCCGGTCAGGATGATCTTTTCGCGCCGGCGTTGCAGCATGGGGTCCGGAAGCGGGATCGCCGAGAGCAGCGCCTGCGTATAGGGGTGCTGCGGCGCCTCGAACATCGTGTCGATCGGCCCGCTTTCCATGACCGTGCCGAGATAGAGCACCATCGCCTCGTCGGCGATATGCCTGACCACCGAGAGGTCATGCGAGATGAAGAGATAGGCCAGGTCGAGATCGCGCTGCAGATCGAGCAGCAGGTTCAGCACCTGCGAGCGGATCGAGACGTCGAGTGCCGAGACCGGCTCGTCGAGGATGAGCAGGCGCGGCGATAGCGCCAGCGCGCGGGCGATCACCACCCGCTGGCGCTGTCCGCCCGAGAGCGCGCTTGGCAGGCGCTCCGCGAAGGCTGCGGGCAAGCCGACCCGGTCGAGCAGCTCGGCCACCCGTTTGCGCCTGTCGCCGCGCGTCCAGCCGGCAATGGCAAGCGGCTCGCTGATGCTGGCCTCGATGCTCATCTTCGGATCGAGCGCGGCGCTCGGATCCTGGAAGACGATCTGGATTTCCCGGGCGAGCTGCGCCCGCTCGCGCCCCCTTAGGCCGGTGATGTCGCGGCCGTCGAACAGGACCGTGCCGCCCGTCGCCTGTTCGAGGCCGATGACCGCATAGGCGGTCGTGGATTTGCCGCAGCCGGATTCGCCGACCAACGCCAATGTGCGGCCGGCCGAGACGTCGAAGGAGACGCCGTCCACCGCCTTGACCACGCCGCCGGGCACACCGACGCCGCGACGCAGCTTGAAATGGACCTTGAGGTCGCGGACCTGGAGAAGGGGCGATCCGGTCATGCCAGCGCCTCGACATGGTCCGAATGCCAGCAGGCGGCGCGATGGCTCTCTCCGACGGAGGCGAGTGGCGGCGGCACCAGGCAGGCCTCGTCGGCCAGCGGGCAGCGCGTCCGGAAACGGCAGCCATCGGGCCAGGAACCGGCGCTCGGCACCATGCCCTCGATCGTGCGCAGCACGGCCTTGCGCTGGCCCTGCAGCGTCGGAATCGTGGCCAGCAGCAGCTTGGTATAGGGATGGCGCGGCGCGGCGAAGATCGGCTCGACGGCGCCGCTCTCGACGATGCGCCCGCCATACATCACGCAGACATCATCGGCGAGATCGGCGACGACGCCCATGTCATGGGTGATCAGCACGATCGCGGTGCCGACCTCCTCGCGGAGCCGCCGCATCAGGTCGAGGATCTGGGCCTGGATCGTCACGTCGAGCGCTGTCGTCGGCTCATCGGCGATCAGCAGGGCGGGGCGGCAGATCAGTGCCGAGGCGATCATGATGCGCTGGCACATCCCGCCCGAGAGCTCGAACGGATATTGGCGGGCGCGCCGGCCTGCATCGGGGATGCCGACGCGCGTCATCATCGCGATCGCCTCCTCGCGCGCGGCCCTGGCCGAGAGGCCGCGATGCAGGATCAGCGCCTCCTCGACCTGCTCGCCGACACGCATCAGCGGGTTCAGCGAGGCGACCGGCTCCTGGAAGATGATCGTCGCCTCATTGCCCCTGACATCGGAGAGCGCGGCCTCGCCAAGCCCCGTCAGGTCGCGCCCGTCGAGCCGGATCGCCCCACCCTTAAACCGTGCCGCCTTCGGCAGCAGGCCGAGCACGGAAAGCGCGGTCAGGCTCTTGCCGCAGCCGGATTCCCCGACGATCGCGAGGATCCGGCCGGCGCCGACCGAAAGCGAGACCTGGTCGATGATGCGGTTGCCGTCGATCTCGACGACGAGATCCTCGATCGCCAGGACGGGGGTGTCGCTCGTGCTCATGCGGTCGCCGCGACGACCGCCGCCCAGGCGCTGGTCGGGTGGGCCATGCCGATGAAGCCGCCGGCAGGAGAGGTCATCACCGCCGAGGGTATCGAGAAATTCACGGGATAGAGCGTGTCCTCGACGATCTCGACCGGGAAGGCTGTGGCAACCGTCGCGGCGACATCGGGTTCGGCGCGGGCGTCGATCTTGATGCGTGGTGTCGAGGCGTCGATGCGCGGACGATGGAAGGCCTCCTCCAGCGACAGGTCGAGATCGGCGATGCCCGAGATCAGCTGGAGCACGGTCGGGAAGATCGTGCGCCCGCCCGCCGCGCCGATGGCGAGCACCGGTCGCCCGTCCTGGCTCAGCACCAGCGGGCACATATTGGCGAGCGGCTTCTGCCCGGCCGCGATGCTGTTTGGCTGGCCGGGGCGGGGGTCGAACCACATCATGCCGTTATTCATGATGATGCCGGCATTCGGCAGAGCGACCTTGGCGCCGAAGCGCGAGAGCAGGGTGTTGGTCAGCGAGACCATGGTCCCGTCGCGATCGACCACGCTGACATGGGAAGTGCAGCCCGCCTGCGGTGTCGCTGCATGGCCGAGCGTGGTCAGGCGCGTGGCATAGGCCTCGCGGATGGCGCTGGCATAGAGCAGGGCCCGTTGCGCAGGCGTCGTCTCGGGCGAGAGCGGGCCGGCGGCCAGCCGCCCTGCCGCATCGAGGAAGCTTGGCCCGCCGCTCAGGCCGGGAATGGCGGCGATGTCGAAATCGCGATAACGCCCGGTCAGCGGCGGCGCCCAGGTGACGTCATAGGCTGCAAGATCGCCCGGCCGGATGGCCGAGCCGCCGGCCTCCAGATCGGCTGCGATGATCTGCGCGGTCTCGCCCTCGTAGAAATCGCGCGCGCCGTACGTCGCCAACCGCCTGAGCAAGGCTGCCTTCTGCACCATCGGCTTGAAGCGCCGCGTATCGGCGCCGGCCTTGGGCGCATGGCCATTGTCGAGCAGCAGCGCGGCCAGCACTGGGTCGCGGGCGATGCCGGCGACTTCGATCGCGATGCAGAGCGCCGCGAACCAGTCGATCTCCAGCCCGCGCTCGGCATGCTCGATCGCCGGCTGCAGCGCCTCCTCCCAGGACAGGGTGCCATGGCGCTCCAACGCCGCGGCGAAACCGGCGATCGCGCCGGGAACGCAGATCGCACCATAGCCGGAGACGTTCCGATCCCCCACCACGGACGGCCAGGCGAACCAGTTGCCGGTCTGGGCATCGGTGAGCGGATAGTCTGCCGGGTCGATCCCGGCAGGCGCGCGGACATTGAAATCGAGCGTTTCGGTCGCCCCCGTCCGGCCATCGGCATGGACGAGGAAGCCGCCGCCGCCGACGCCGGAGAGCCAGGGCTCGACCGTGCTGAGCACGAGCGCGGTGACGACGGCCGCATCTATCGCATTGCCGCCGCGTGAGAGCACGGCCGCGCCGGCCTCGGCGGCGTGCCGGTTCTGCGCGGCGACGAGGCCATGGGCCGAATGGACGGCAGGCCGGCGGACGGTGAAGGTCTGCATCAGCGCGGCGTCTTGAAGCGTCGTGGCGCGCTCGGCTCGGGCAGGCGCAGTGGCACGCTGAAGCGCTGGGCATTGGCGCTTGCGGCATGATGGGCCGCGAGTTCGCCGACGGTCGCGATCCAGACGCCGGGCGAAGAGGTCACCGCGTCGAGCAGCCGCTCCAGCATCCTGATCCGCCCGGCCCGTCCGGAAATCCAGTCATGGATCGTCAGCATCATCATCCGGCCCTCGCGATGCAGCATGTGCCACTCGTCGAGCCAGGCTTCGAGGATGCCGCCCTGCGGCGATGGCGGGGCCCGGTCCGTCGGGCTGCCGGTGAAGCGGAAATAGATCGCGTCATCGACCGCCCAGAGCACCGGCACCTGCGTGATGCCGTCGATCGTGTAGGGATGGTCGAAGCCCATCAGCGAGCTGTCATAGAGGCCGCGCCGCTTCACCTCCGCCAGCATGGCAGGCGTCATCTCCCAGGCCGGCGAGCGAAAGCCCTTTGGTACGATGCCGGCCTGGCTCTTGAACAACGCCAGTGATTCATCGAGCGCGCGGGCGAATTCGTCGGGACCGGCCTCGGTGGCGATCTCGTGGAAATAGCCGTGCAGGCCGATCTCGTGTCCGCGCTCGACGAAGGCCGGCAGCAATTCCGGATGGTTCTTCGCCACCAGCCCCGGCACGAACATCGTCGCCTTGATGCCATAGCGGTCAAGCAGGTCGAGGATGCGCCAGATGCCGATGCGCGGCCCGAACAGCCGCTGCTCGATCTGTCCAAGCGTCGCGGGCGCGGCCTCGGACAGGTTCCAGAGATAGGGGCTCTCGGCATCGACATCGACGCTGAAGCAGAAGGCGCTGCTCTTGCCCGCCGGCCATTCGTAATCGGAGACGGGAAAGCGCGCGGGCGCAAGGGAGGTCGTCATCTTGCCCTCCACTAGAGCGGGTTCTTCTTGTCCTGATGGACGGCGAGCGAGCCGATGGAGTTGCCTCCGTCGATCGTCAGGGTCGCGCCGGTGACATAGGCCGAGGCGCTGCTGGCGAGATAGAGCAGGCCGTTGCCGACATCCTCGCGCGAGGAGGGGCGGCCGAGCGGGATCTGGGAGATCGTGCTCTGGATATGCGCCTCGGTCAGGTCGCTGACCTTGCTGCCGGCGGCAAAGCCGGGTTCGAGCGCATTCACGCGGATGCCGAACTCGGCGAGCTCGACGCCAAAGCCCTTGGTCAGTCGGTCGAGCGCGGTCTTGGAGGTGCAATAGGGCACGACGGTGCGCCGCATCTTGCGCGAGGCGCCAGACGAGATGTTGATGATCGAGCCCTTGACGCCCTGGCGCACCATCTGCGTCGCGATTTCGCGGGTCAGGATGAAGGGCGCACGCAGATTGACCGAGAAGATGCGGTCGAACTCCTCCGTCGAGGTGTCGAGCAGGAAGCCGCTGGGATAGATGCCGGCATTGTTGACGAGGATGTCGACCGCGCCCCAGCGCGTGCCGATCTCGGCAGCAAGCGCCTTGATCGAGGCTTCGTCGGTCAGGTCGGCCGCCTTGGTGAAGCTCTCGCCACCGAGGCCGAGCCCTGCTGCAAGGGCCGCAAGCTCGTCGTCTCGCGCATCGGTCAGAGCCAGCACGGCGCCGGCCTCGTGCAGCGTTTCCGCGATCCAGCGTCCGATCACGCCGCAGGCGCCGGTGACGAGCGCGCGTTTTCCCTTGATGTCGTCGAACATGGTCATCATCCCTAGCGGAAACGGGGGTCGAGGCGGTCGCGTACGGCATCGCCCGTCAGATTGACGGCGAGCACGAGCACGAAGAGGCAAAGCCCGGGCAGCGTCGCCGCCCACCAGGCGGTCGCGACATAGTTGCGGCCGGTCGAGAGCATCGCGCCCCAGCTCGCGGTCGGTGGTTGCACGCCGAGCCCGAGGAAGGACAGGCCCGCCTCGAACAGCACCATCAGCCCGAATTCGAGGGTCGCGACCACGCTGACCGCACCGATGATGTTGGGCAGGATATGACGGAACAGGATCCGCCCGGAGCCGGCGCCCATCAGCGCCGCGAGCCGGACATAGGGCATGGTCGCGACCGAGAGCGTCTGGCTGTAGGCGACGCGGGCGTAGCGCGGCCAGCGCGTCAGCGCGAGCACCATGATGACGTTGACGAGGCTCGGCCCGAGCACCGCAACCGTGATGATCGCCAGCAGCACGGCCGGGATAGAGAGGAAGATGTCGACGACGCGCATCACGACGGTCTCGATCAGCCCGCGCCGATAGCCCGCGATCATGCCGAGCACGGTGCCGACGGTGCCCGACAGGATGACCGAGGCGAAGGCGACGATCAGCGAGACGCGGGCACCATGGATGATCCGGCTGAGCAGGTCGCGGCCGAGTTCGTCGCTGCCGAGCCAGTAATGGAAGCTGCGCGAGACGGTGCCTGGCGGTTTCAAGCGGCCGGCCAGGTTCTGGGCATTGGGGTCATAGGGTGCGAGCCAGGGCGCCAGGATCGCGGCCAGCACCACGAGCGCGATGATCGCGACCGGCCACCAGCGGCGCAGCGCGAGACGGCGGCGCGGGCGAGGCGGAGTGGAGGCGACCACGCTCATCGCGTCCCTTCCAGGACGATGCGCGGATCGATGATGCTGTAGAGCACGTCCGAGAGCAGGTTGAGCAGGACGGTGACGAAGGCACCCATCAGCACGACGCCCTGCACGATCATGAAATCGCGGGCGAGGATCGCCTGCACCGTGACCTGGCCGATGCCGGGCCAAGCGAACACCGTCTCGACGATCACCGCGCCTGCGAGCAGGTTCGAGATTTCCAGCGCCGCGACCGTGATCAGCGGGATCGAGGCATTGCGGGCGACATGGCGCAGCAGCAGCCGGCCGGTGCGGACCCCGCGCGAGCGGGCGGTGCGGGCATAGTCCTTCGAGAGTTCGTCGAGCAGGGCCGAGCGGGTGATCCGCGCAAAGGTCGCCATGCTGAGCAGGCCGAGCGCGAAGGAGGGCATGATGAGATGCGAAAAATCGCCGGTGGAGGAGGGCGGCAGCCAGCCGAGCAGCACCGAGAAGACCAGGATCATCAGGATGCCGCTCCAGAAGGTCGGCATGCTCTGGGCCGCCAGCACGATGCCGGACGCGGCCTTCGCGATCGGGCGGTCGCGAAACACCGCGAGCAGGATGCCCATCGGCACGCCGATGCCGCAGGCGACGACGAGCGCGCCCGCCGCCAGCATCAGCGTATAGGGCAGGCGCGAGGCGATGATCGTCAGCACCGGCACGCGCTGCACCACCGACTGGCCGAGATCGAAACGGGCGAGCTCGGCGAGGAAGTCGAAATACTGCACCAGGAGCGGCCGGTCGAAGCCGAGCGCATGGCGCAGCGCTTCGACATCGGTCTTGGTCGCGGTCTCCGGCACAAGCAGATAGGTCGGATCGCCGGTCAGGCGCTGGACGAAGAAGATCAGCGTCACCACCCCGAGGATGGTGACGAGCGCCTGTCCGGCACGCCTGAGAAGAAAGCCCTGCACGAAGCCTCAGTCCACCCAGCTCATACGGTTCAGGAACATGCTTTCATTCGGCGTCGGCTTGAACTGCAGGTTCTTGGTCGCGCCGTAGAGCACGGCGGCCTGATAGAGCGGCACGAGCGGGGCTTCCGTCGCGATGATCTCGTGAACCTGCTTGTAGGCGGCCAGGCGCTTGTCCTTGTCGAGCGTCTGGCGCGCCTCCTCGAGCAGGCTGTCAGCCTTCGGATTGCGATAGGCCGACCAGCCGCTGCTCTTGTGGACGAGCGGGAAGAGCACGCCATCGGCATCCTGGCAGGCGCAGGACCAGCGCCCGAAGCTCAGCGTCGAGGTGGCTTCCGGGCCGGCCTGCGAGCGCTTGAGATAGGTCGCCATGTCCGTCATCGCGATCTTGACGGTGAAGCCGGCATCAACGAGCTGCTGCTGGATCGCCTGGACGATGCGCTGATCGAACACCGGCGCGGTCGCGAGCTCGATCTCGGCCTTGGCCGCCGGACCGGCCTCCGCGATGAGGGCCTTGGCCTTGGCGAGGTCGTAGTTCGGGCCGGTCATGCCCTCGATCCAGCCGAAGCTTGCCGGCGTCAGCAATTGCGAGACGGGCTTGTCGAAGCCGCCGAGCAGGCCGTCGACCATGCCCTCCTTGTCGATCGCATGGGCTGCGGCCACGCGCAGCTTGACGTTGTCGAAGGGCGGCTTGGTGGTGTTGAGGCGCAGATAGGCGACGCGTTCGGTCAGGCCGATCAGGGCCTTGGCCTTGGCCGAGGATTTGAGCTGAGCCGCCTGGTCGCTGTCGAGCGTGACGCCGAGATCGCTGGTGCCGGCCTGGAGATTGGCGACCCGCGTCGCTCCGTCCGGCACGGCGCGGAAGATCACCGCCGGGAACGGCCCCTTGTCGCCCCAATAGGCATCGTTGCGGGAGAGCGAGACCTGGACGCCGCGCTGCCAGCCCTCGAATTTATAGGGACCGCTGCCGACGGGCTTCAGGTTGAAAGCATCCTTGCCGACGGCCTCGACGACCGCCTTCGGCACAATCGAGAGCTTGACCAATTGGGCGAGCAGGGCGGGATAGGCGCCGTTGGTGGTGAGCTTCACCTTGGTCGGCGAGAGTGCGACGGCGTCGGTGATCTTGTCGAACTGGCCAAGCTGCGGGCTGCCGAATTTCGGGTCGGTGATGCGCTTGACGCTGTAGGCGACATCCTCGGCGGTCAGCTTCGAACCGTCATGGAAGAGGATATCGGAGCGCAGCTCGAATTCGATCTCGGTGTCGGAGAGGTATTTCCAGCTCGTCGCGACCTGCGGGACGATCTCGCCCTTGTCGTTGCGGGTGACGAGGTTGTCGAAGATATTGCGGTAGACATAGTAGCTGTCGGGGTTCCACTGCACCTGCGGATCGAGCGACGACGGCTCGTTGACGAGGTCGACAATGAAGCGCTCCTTCGACGCATGGGCGGGCGCCGTGCTGAGCGCGAGCGCTGCGGCCAGCGCAGCAAGACGAGCGTTCCGTGAGAGAGGGGTCATCGCTGCTGCTCCTTCGGGAGGGGGCGGGGCTGTTCGGTGGTGATGGTCGTCGTCCGTCGCGAGCGCCTTGCCGAGCGGGCTGGCGGTGGCGCGGGCCGCGATGCCGCGAGCATCAGGCCCTGGGCAATTGCCTCGGTGAAGCGCCGGTGCTCCGCGGCGATGGCGAGGCTCGCCGCCTCCGCATCGCCAGCGGCAAGCGCGCTCACGAGATCGCCGAGCTCAGCCGGCGGTACCGGGTGGCCGGCGAGGTCGAGCATGCGCACGATCCGGTCGGCATGGTCCCAGATGTCGCCGAGCCAGCGGCGGGCCAGCGTCCCGGTCGCCGCGGCCAGCAGGTTGCGCAGCTGCCGCTCGGCAGAGCGCGCGGTCGAGAGCGCAACCGGCTCGGTCCGGCCCCGGACAGAGTCCATCACGCCGAGCAGTGCGGCGAGCGCGGCTTGTGTCTGCCCGCTTAGCTGCAGCGTCGCCAGCGACGGCTCCAGCCTGCGGCGGCCGTCCAGCACGCTTGCGATCAGGGCGCCATCGACGGGAGCGATCTGCCAGCCCTGGCGGGCGTGCCGGTCGACGAAGCAGGCCGCGGTGAGCTCGGTCAGCGCGACGCGGATGCCGGCGCGTCCGAGCGCGAAACGCTCGGCCAGGGCGGCCTCGTGGACGAATTCGCCCGGCGCCAGCTCGCAGGAGACGACCGCCTTGCGCAGCCGCCGGCTCGCGACATCGAGCTGCGTCTCCGCAACCGGGAGCGACGAGGATGGCGCGAAGGCAGGCGAGGTATCGAGCATGGCAGGCATGCTGGATCAGCTTCTGAGATTTCACAAGTGCTTTGTGACATCTCAAAAAACATGGCCTGGAGGCGTCGAGCGCACACGACGCGGTCGGCTGTTCGGGCCGGGCCGATAGCGACTACTGTCTCTTCGGTTGATGTGCGGTGAGGACCTGAAGCATGGGCCTGAAAAGTGGATTGAGGATTTCGGAAAAGCCGATGCCCCCATTGAGAAAGGGTGGATCATCGGACCGGATCCGGCGTCTGGTCCGATGATTTGGCCCGGGTGTTCGGTCAACTGATGAGATCGATCTTCTGGAGCGCCATCTGGACCTCGCGAAGGAACTGAGTGAGCGAGGCGCCGAACAGTCCAACGGACAGGACGAAGAGAAGCGCGACGCCGCGTTCGTGAGCTAGGCCCAGGAAGGCGAAGCCGAAGGCAACAACCATCAGCAGGATCGTCGTCACCCCGCTGGAAATCGCGAACACGATGGCGCTGTTGATCAGGCCTGCTCGCCGTTCGAGGCGGGGCAAGTCGGCCTTGAGATCGGGAGCGATCGAACGATCGAGCGCGTTCAATGTTCGCGACCGATCGAGAATGCGCTCGAGGCGGTTGATCAAGACCGAGATCAGGCCGACCACCGCGCCAAGGAGGAAGGCGGGTGCCGTTGCCTGGGTTATGACCAGCGACAGGTGATTGACAGAGGGCAGCTCGGAAAACACTGTTTCACCGTGCCCGCTGAGTTTGCTTGACTTGCGGGGCGTGACGGGCCGGCGGGGCCCACATGGGCGCGAGTGGGGCTGCAGCGTATTTGGGGTTCATGGCGCCCTTCCAGAAAGCGTTGCGATCTGCGGATGAGTCACGGCGGGCAGCTTTGATCCGCCTGCCGTGATATGGCTTTGGCCGTAGTCTTGGCCCTTGCTTGCCCTGAGCGACAGCTCGAAATGCGAGCGGTCCATGTGCTTGTAGCCGCGGAAGCGGCCGCCCCAGCGCAGCGATACGCCCAGTTCGGTGGCGGCACGCTTGAGCGCAACCGCGATCCGGTTCTGGGCATTCGGATCGAAGATCACCCGACCCTCCGCATCGAGCGGCCACAGGTCCACGGCATTGCCCGAGCGGTGCGAACTCGCATGCACCCTGGACCAGCCCCAGGCGACCGCCTGGCGTTGCAGCCTGCGGTCGCGCCGGCCTGAGCCGATCACGAAGCGCAGGCCGGGATTCTCGGCCTGGGCCCGGCGCACCACCCTGGCGAGCGGCGGCTGGATCGCCCGGAGATTGGCCTCATGGTTTCCGACCGGATCGGGATTCCAGGCGCGGAACATCGCCAGTTGATCCCGCCCATATTCATCCCGGGCCGGAATCCGCGCGTAGACGCCGCCCGGTCCGTAGAGGGCAGCGGCGATCTGACCGGCCTGCGCACCCGGTCCGGCCTGGGCAAGGGAGTTGCCGTTCCAGCCGCTGCCGAAGAGCGCTGCGGCGAGGAGGCCCGGGCGAAGGAAGCGTGCAAGGCAGCGTCGATGTGCAGGCATGGCCGCACAGTCGCAGCCAGATGCCGCCAAGGGAAGGCGCGATCGACCGGCTCGGAAATGCCAGCCGCGAACTTATCGCCGCGCTTTCGGGGGAGGTCTCGGGTCGCGAGGGCGGCGCGTTGCGTGTGGCGGAGCGGATTGCCGGAGAGATCGAGGGGTTCGACCGAACCCTGCTGCGGCATCTCTGGGATGAAGAGGACCTGATCATCCCGCTCCTCCTTGAACGCACCCGGGATGACCCGGAATTCGGGTGCCCCTTCGCGGCACGCGGCGTCGACCGCGCGGCGGCCGGCGTCGTGCCTGCGCTTGCGGAGGACGGCTTGAGTTCGCGCGCCTCCTGTCTCATGGCTTTGGGAATGAGCGCCGATCTTGAGCCTTCCGACTCGCCCGATACGACCGAGCCGTCCCCGTCGAGGGGCGATGTCCGGGCCGTATTCAAGGTTGATGTCATGGTCATCGGCGCCGGCCAGGCGGGGCTGTCCAGCGCCTATCACCTGCAGAATCTCGGTCTTGTGGCCGGCAGGAACTATCTCGTTCTCGACAAGTCCCCGGAATCCGGCGGCGCCTGGCAATATCGCTGGCCATCACTGACCCTGAGCACGGTCAACCGGACCCATGATTTGCCGGGCATGCAGTTCTCCGATGTGATCGAACCCGGCCTGACCGAGGTGAGGGCCTCCGAGGCTGTTCCCCAGTATTTCGCGGCCTATGAACGCAAGTTTCGGCTGCCGGTCTATCGCCCGGTGGCGGTCAAGGTCGTCTGCGACCGTGGCGACCGCTTCAGGATCGAGACCGATCGCGAAACCTTCTCGGCCCGCGGCATCATCAATGCCACCGGCACCTGGGAGACACCCTATATTCCGAGCTATCCAGGGGCCGATCGCTTCCTGGGCCGGCAGCTTCACACCCGCGATTACCGCACGGCCGACGCGTTTGCCGGCCAGCATGTCGTCGTGGTCGGCGGCGGCATTTCCGCGCTGCAATTGCTCGATGAGATTTCCCGCGTCACCTCGACCACCTGGGTGACCAAGCGCGAGCCGCAGTTTCGGGAGCGTCCCTTCACGGCGGAAGATGGGCGCGCCGCCGTCGCCATGGTCGAAGACCGGGTCAGGCAGGGCCTGATCCCCGGCTCCGTCGTATCGGTGACCGGGATTCCGCTGTCGCCGGCCTTGCTCGCCGCTCGCGAACGCGGCGTGCTGAAGCGCTTGCCGATGTTCAGCGAGATCACCGAGCGGGGTGTGCGCTGGGCCGACGGTGCCGAGCAAAGGGCCGATGTCATTCTCTGGTGCACCGGATTTCGCAGTTCGCTCGACCATCTCGCGCCTCTGCAGATCCGGGAGGAGAAGGGCGGCATCGTCATGACCGGCCGGCTCGCGACCCAGGTCGGCAAGGACCCGCGCATCCATCTGGTCGGCTATGGCCCCTCGGCCTCGACGATCGGCGCCAACCGGGCGGGCGCTGCCGCGGCGCGCGAACTTGCGGGCTATCTCGGCCTCGTCAGCTAGTCGCGGCGGGTAACGCTCCATGGGACCGGGCGTTCTGCGCCGATCACATTCGGGTCACCGGCCGCTCAATCATCGGCGGGGCCTTGCGTCGATCGAGCCGGTTCATACCTTTTGAGAGAGCTATCCAGTTTCTGCCGGCCGGCACGCCGTCTCGATCCCAGCGCCGCGCCCTTTCAGGATGGAACGATGAGAATCGGCCCGATCTTGCACTCCGTCGTGGGCGTTCGCTCGTCCATTCCTGCCGATGCCTTCACCGCCTCCGCGCTGGGAACACGGCGGGAAGGCAGCGGGGTCGTCATTCGCGACAATGGGCTGGTGCTCACCATCGGCTACCTGATCACCGAGGCCGAGGATGTCTGGCTGACGACCCGGACCGGTCGCGTGGTGCCCGCGCATGCGCTGGCCTATGATCAGGAAACCGGCTTTGGCCTGGTCCAGGCGCTTGAACGGCTCGATCTGCCCGCGGTTTCGTTCGGCGCCGCCACTGATGCCGAAATCGGCGAGTCCGTCGTGCTGGCGGACGGCATCGGGCAAGTCGTGGAGGCCAATATCGTGGCCAAGCAGGAATTCGCCGGCTACTGGGAATATCTGCTGGACGAGGCCATCTTCACCGCCCCGGCGCATCCGTCCTGGGGAGGCGCGGCGCTGTTCGGGCCGGACGGAAAGCTCCTCGGCATCGGCTCGCTGCACCTGCGAATGGGCCGGGCCGGCGAGATCTTCGACGTCAATATGATCGTGCCGATCGATCTGCTTCCGCCGATCCTCGACGATCTGCTCGCTCGGGGCCGGGTCGACAAGCCGCCACGCCCCTGGCTCGGCGCCTTCTCGGCCGAGAGCAATGGCAAGGTCGTGGTGATGAGCGTGGCCGAGGGCGGCCCGGCGGCCCAGGCGGGCCTGCGTCCCGGCGACATCATCTCGGATGTTCGCGATGGCGAGATCGATGGCCTGGCCGATTTCTACCGGAAGCTCTGGGCGAGCGGCCCGGCCGGCGCGGAGGTCCCGATCAGGGTCGTCCGCGACGGCCGCGAGACATGGCTGCGCATCAGGTCCGCCGACCGGAGCAGCTTTCTGAAGAAGCCGCATCTGCAGTGAGCGGCGACGCTGGCCGGGCGGCCGGCCTGGCTGCGTCGGTCTTGTTGCCAGGATCCCGCCACGCCGCACCGCAAGGCTGGGAACCGGGCATCCGCTGAGCTATAGTTGGCAAAGTCAGAAGGGGGTGTGCGCCTCGGCCCGACGCTTCCCTGATCCTGCCCGTTCCCACGCGATCCGGTTCGTCAGGCGGAGGAGCGTCCCATGGCAAATGGATTGCGCCCTCCGGTCTCTCCAGGTGAACGGGCGCCTGATTTCGTGCTCCCGACGGTCGATGGGAGCGGGATCGCGTCGCTCTCTGATTACCGCGGCAGGCATTCGGTGTTCCTCGCACTGTTTGTGGGGCTGTGGTGCCCGTTCTGCCGGCGGGCGATCGCGCACATGGCCGTCACCGATCGCGAGCTCAAGGCCATCGGCGTGGAAACACTCGCGATTGTGGCAACGCAGCTCGAGAACGCGCAGCTCTATTTCAAGTTCCGACCGAGCAACATGCGCCTGGCGGTCGATCCGGAACTCTCAACCCATCGCGCCTATGGTGTGCCAAAGCCGCCTGCAACCCCGGAATATCTCGAGGCCTATGCGACGTTGCGGATCAATCCCAACGACGAGTTCCCGCAACCGGTGCCGATCAAGGAGGCTGCCGACAGGCTGACCAGGCGAGACGGCTACAGGGAGAACCCGACTGACCACTCCGACATGGAGCGGCAATGGCCCCAGCTCAAAGGTCAGTTCCTGATCGATCCGCATGGGATCATCCGCTGGGCGAACATCGAATGCAGCTCCGAAGGGCTTGCCGGGATCGGGAAATTCCCTTCGACGGCCGAAATCCTCGACGCGGCGCGAGCCCTCTTTGCGTCCGGAGCGGGGAGCACGCAGCCCCGCTAGAGCAGCATCGGCCCGTAAAGTGGACGCCGGCATTCAAAGAGAAGCCTATGCTTCGACATGGCGATCTGGATGAAGAGCGGGAGGCGGGGCAAGGGAGAGCATGCAGCCCTCGGCGGGGCAGCGGCTGCGGGTATATTATCTCGAAATATCAAATATCTACATCGATTTTGATATGTGATCCCGAAACTCCCTCGGCGGCCTCGTGACCGGCTCCTTCGACGAGAAACCCGCCATGGCGCCGGCCTTGCGACCGTGCCAGCCATGCATGCAGCTCCGGCGGCACCTCCGGAAAAAGCTTGGGGTGGCGGCCTGTCCTTGTCGGCGAACTGTGCTCTGATCGCACCCAGCCTGAGGACAGGGACGCAAGGACGACTGACAATGCATGGCCGCCGCCCCACGTTGTTTTCTCGCCACGGCATGGTCGCCGCGGCCCACCCGCTTGCCGCCCAGGCCGGCGCACGACTCCTGATCCAGGGTGGCAATGCGTTCGACGCGATTGCGGCGACCGCTGCCGCCCTGACCGTGGTCGAGCCGTTCATGTCGAGCCTGACCGGCATGGGGTCGGCGACGCTCTGGAGCGCCACCGAAAGCCGTGTCCGCGTGCTCGACTTCGTGCCGCCGATCCAGGCGAGCTTCCCGGCCGAGCGCTTCACCAAACGGGCCGAGCTGGAGCGCGGCCCGCATGCGGTCGCGGTGCCCGGCAATCTCGCGGGCTGGTGCGAGCTCGCGGCGCGCTATGGCAGGAAGCCCCTTAGCGAGATCCTGGCGCCGGCGATCGCGCTCGCCCGGGACGGTTTCGCGCTCTCCGAATTCGGTGTCGATGAGTTCAACGAGCAGGCGCCGCTGCTTGAGGCCTGGCCCGAGCTCTATCCCGCATTCAGCGCCAACTACCTGCCGCAGGGCGGGCCGGTGAAGCTCGGCCATGTGCTGCGGCAGGCCGATCTCGCCGGCACATTCGCGGAGATCGCCGCCAAGGGACCGGACCATCTCTATCGCGGCGCGCTCGGCGAAAGGATCGTCGGACATCTCAGCGGGCTCGGCGGCAAGTTGACGATGGCCGATCTCGCCGCCGTGCAGCCGCGCTGGCGCGAGCCGCATGCCGTGAGCTATCGCGGCTTCGAGATCCATGTCCCGCCGCCGCCCTGCGAGGCGTTCCAGTTCCTGCTCAGCCTCAAGATCCTCGAAGGGTTCGATCTGGGGAGCCTGACCAAGGACGGGCCGGAGCATCTCGACCTGGTCTATCGGGCGATCAGGCTCGCGGCCGGGCTCAGGATCGCGAGCAACAATCCCTCGGCCGAGATCCTGGCCGAGATCTTCTCCGATGCCGCCATTGCAGGCCTGCGCCAGCGCGTCAGTGATGGCGAGCCGATCGAGGGCCCGACGGAGCAATGGACGCCGCAGGAGAGTGAGGATCCGGCCCATACCACCTCCTTCTCGGTCGCCGATGCCGAGGGCAACCTGGTCTGCATCACCAACAGCCTCGGCAGCCCGTTCGGCAGCGGCATTGTCGTGCCGGGCACCGGGCTCTGCCTCAACAATTTCCTGTACTGGGCCGATGTCCAGCCCGGCAGCCCGAACCGCTCGAAGCCGGGCGACGAATTGCCGATGTGCATGTCGCCCAGCATCTCGACGCGGGCCGGCAAGCCCGTGCTCGCGCTCGGCACGCCCGGCAGCTACGGCATCATGCAGACCCAGACCCAGGCGATGGTGCAGCACCTCGATTTCGGCCTGCCGCTGCAGGAGGCGATCGAGGCGCCGCGCGCACGGCTCTGGGACGGGCGCTTCATCCAGGCCGAGAACCGTATCGCCGCCGCGACGCTTGAAGAGCTGCGCCGGCGCGGCCACGAGATCGAGGCCTTCGATGTCGGCTGGACGATGCGATGCGGTGGCATGCAGGCCGTGGCGATCGACCCCGCGACGGGGGTGATGACCGGGGCGGCCGATCCGCGCCGGGATGGCTATGTGGTAGCGGTTTGAGAGACGGCAGGTGATGTGCCGGGCCGGCGCGTCATGCCGGCCCGCGGCAGCGAGCATCGGCCGGGATCGCAGAAATAGCTTGCGATGAACGGGCAATGTGCCGGATGGCTGGACCGGCTGTGGCGGCGTTCTCGCCTTCGGAAAGACATGTGATGACCACGTCGAGCGACCAGATGAGCGAACCGTCCGGGGCGGATGAGAGCTTCCGCCCGCATACCTCGCATTGGGGCGTGTTCTCGGCGCGCATGCAGGATGGCCGGCTCGAAGTCCGGCCTCATCCGGGTGACCCCGACCCGAACGAGATCATCCAGAACTTCCCCGCCGCCCTGCGCCACCGCGCGCGGATCGCGCAGCCCATGGTCCGCCGCGGCTGGCTCGAGCGCGGCCCCGGCCCGGATGATAGGCGCGGACGCGACGAATACCTGCCGATGTCCTGGAGCGCCGTGCTCGATCTGCTCGGAGGCGAGCTTGCGCGCATCCGCGACAATCACGGCCCGGGCGCGATCTTCGGCGGCTCCTATGGCTGGGCGAGCGCCGGGCGCTTCCACCACGCCCAGAGCCAGATCCACCGTTTCCTGAACACCTCGGTCGGCGGCTATGTCCGCTCGGTCAACAGCTATTCCTCGGGCGCGTCCTCGGTCCTGGTGCCGCATGTCATCGGAGACTACGAGGACCTGGTGAAGCGCAATGTCTCCTGGGAGCAGATCGCCGCGCATAGCGAGATCGTGCTCGCCTTCGGCGGCATGGCCCTGAAGAACAGCATGGTGGCCGGCGGCAGCATCAGCAAGCATGTCGAGCGCGGTGCCATGGACCGGGCGAGGGCGCGCGGTTGCCAGTTCGTGCTGGTCGGGCCGCTGCGGGGCGACCTGCCGGAGGAGGCAGGCGCGGAGTGGGTCTCCTCCAATCCCGGCAGCGACACGGCGCTGATGATGGCGCTCGTCCATACCCTCGTCGTCAATGGTCTGCATGATCGCGGCTTCCTCGAGCGCTGCACGATCGGCTGGCCGATCTTCGAGCGCTATCTCCTGGGCGAGACCGACGGCCAGCCCAAGGATGCGGCCTGGGCCGCGGCGATCACCGGCGTTCCAGCCGATGCGATCACGGCGCTGGCCAAGCGGCTGCATGGCCAGCGCGCGCTGATCGTCGTCGCCCATGCGCTGCAGCGCGCCGAGCACGGCGAACAGCCGGTCTGGATGGGCATGGTGCTGGCGGCAGCACTCGGCCAGATCGGCCTGCCGGGCGGCGGCTATGGCTATGGGCTGGGCGCGATCGCCTATTACGGTCGGCGCTACAATGCCGTGCCGGTGCCGACCTTCTCGCAGGGGCGAAACGGGGTTTCCGATTTCATTCCGGTCGCCCGCATCGCCGACATGCTGCTGAACCCGGGGACCAGCTATCGCTATAACGGCCAGACCCGGACCTATCCCGAGATCAAGCTGGTCTACTGGGCCGGCGGCAATCCGTTCCACCATCATCAGGACCTGAACCGCTTGCGCCAGGCCTTCGCCTGGCTCGATACGCTGGTCGTGCATGAGCTCGCCTGGACGGCAACCGCGCGCCATGCCGACATCGTGCTGCCCTGCACGATGACGCTGGAGCGCGAGGATATCGGCGGCAGTTCCAACGACCCGCTGCTCGTCCCGATGCAGCCGGTCGTCGAGCCCTATGGCGAAGCGCGCGACGACTACGCGATCTTCGCCGATCTCGCCGAGCGGCTCGGCACCCGCCAGGCCTTCACCGAGGGCCGTTCGGTGCGGCAATGGCTGGAGCATCTCTACGAGCCGACCCGTGTCGAACTCGCGGCCCAGGGCCTGCCGGCGCCCAGCTTCCAGGAGTTCTGGGCAGGCGAGGGCTTCGAGCTGCCGCAATTGCCGGACGATGGTGGGCGCCTGCGGAAATTCCGCGAGGACCCGGCGGGGCATCCGCTGCCGACGCCGACCGGCAAGCTGGAGATCTATTCGGAGACGATCGCGAGCTTTGGCGAGGCGGATTGCCCGGGCCACCCGACCTGGCTCGGGCCGACCAATGTGCCCGACAAGGCCTCGCCCTACGTGCTGGTCGCGAACCAGCCGCGCACGCGGTTGCACAGTCAGTTCGATTTCGGCGGCCATAGCAGCGAGGCCAAGCATCGCGGCCGCGAGGTCGCCAGCATGCACCCCGCGGATGCGGCCGCGCGCGGCATCGCCGATGGCGACATCGTCCGGATCTCGAACGAGCGGGGCGCCTGCCTTGCCGGCTTGCGCGTCACCGATGGCATCCGCCAGGGCGTGATCCAGCTCCCGACCGGCGCCTGGTACGATCCTGCCGACCCGACCGAGGACAAGTCGCTCTGGGTCCACGGCAACCCCAATGTCCTGACTCGGGATGTCGGAACCTCGGCCCTGGCGCAGGGCTGCACGGGGCAGCTGACGACGGTCCAGGTCGAGCGCTTCGACGGCAACCTGCCGCCGATCCAGGCCTATGATCCGCCCGCGCGCCAGGTCGTGCCGGCCTAGGCACCAAAGCCGGACCATGACCATTCCGGTATTCGCGCCGCTGTTTTCGGGTGAACTGGCGCCCTATGGCGACCGTTTCGTCCTGGCTGCGGATGCTCCGGCCCCCTCGCCGGGCAGAGATCTCGGCGATGCCACCAGGCTGGCCGAGTTGCTTGCGCTCTATTCCCGGCAATGCCCTGGAGGCGACCGGCGCGCGATCGCCTCGCTCTGGTCGAAGCAGCATTTCGCCACGCTGCTGCCGCCCTATCTGGCGTTCGCGCTGATGGCGCAAAGGGCGGTCGATATCGACTTGGCCGCCATCGGCTGCACCTTCGGTCCCGATGGCACGACACGCCACATCCACCTGCACGGCATCGGAAGCAATGCAATCCCGGCTGATGAAGGCCCGCGCTTCATGCCGCTGATCCAGGGACATATCGAGCCCATGGTCCTGGCGCTGTCGGCGGCCGCCGGCATTTCGCGAAAAGTGGTCTGGAGCAATGCCGGCAACATGTTCGAATTCGTCCTGCGGCGCATCGAACGCGCTATCGGCGTCAATGACGCCGTCGCCGAGGCCTTGAGCTTTCTGGAGAGCGCACGCTTGCCGAATGGCAAGCCCAACCCGCTCTTCAAGCCTGTGTCCTATGCCGATCCGGCTGACGGAAGTGGCCGGCAGCGCCGGGTCTGCTGCATCCGGTACCTCGTTCCCGGACGCAGCTATTGCTCGACCTGTCCATTGCCGGCCGCAAGGGCGGCGGCGGGATAGTCGGGTATCCCTGCGGCGAATGCCGGTGCCATTGGCCGTCGAAGCGCGAGGCCGTCTGTCGAACGCCGAGGCAGGGCTATGATTCAGCCGGCACGGCCGCCGGCGCTTGAACGTCGCGGCGTTGCTGGAGACGAAGTCCAAGCGTCCAGCAGAGTGCGGCCCAGACGCTGCCGATGCACCATCCTGCCAGGACGTCGCTGGGATAATGCACGCCGAGATAGATGCGGCTGAGGCCGACGGCCACTGTCAGAATGATCGCCAGCGCCATCAGATAAGCTCTGACTCGCCTGTCGGTCGCCATTTGCGACAGCACGGCGCCAAGCGTCAGGAATGTCATCGCAGACAGGGTTGCATGCTCGCTTGGAAAGTTCGCGGTGAAGACGACATAGGGACCATCGGGTCCCGGTCGGTCCAGCCAGAGCTGCAGCGCGGCGCTGACCGCAGCACCGCCTATCACGGTCACGCTCACGAGCTTCGCCGCATCGCGCCTGCCGATCAGGATGAGATAGCCGACCGTCGCAGCGAACAGAATGCCGAGGAAGGCAAAGCTGCCCAATGCCGTGATGTCGCGGCCCGCCTCCTGGAGCCATGGCGGGCCGAGCGGTCGTCCGAGATCACCGGCACTCCTGAACGCCGCCAGTACCGCCATGTCGAGGCGCGCGAGATCACCAGCGATCATTTCGCCGGCAAGGAAGCACAGGCCGAGCACAGCGACGGCAAAGGCCGTGGGCGCCAGCCGGGAAGCCGGTTCCATGTTTTCGACCCGGTCAAAGGCGCGATGCGGGACTTCCATCGGGCCAGAGTAACCCGGCGTTTTGCCGAGGAATAGCGCGATCTGCGGTCGGTTCGGCCAGCCGCTATCATGGTTGGGCCGAACAGAAGGGCTCCGAGACCGTCAACCGCTTCAGGATCGCCCCACGCCCGGCAACGTGCGTCTGCCGACCCAGGATCATGCGGTCCAGGGCAGGGACCATGTCTTGACGTTTGTGAAGCTCTTCATGGCTTCGACGACGCCCTCCTTGTAGCCGAGGCCTGAATCCTTGATGCCGCCGAAGGGCGACATCTCGATGCGGTAGCCGGGAACCTCCCAGAGGTTGACGGTGCCGACCTCGAGCTCGGCGACGAAGCGCTGGATATAGTCGAAGCGGTTGGTGCAGACGCCCGAGGACAGGCCATAGGCCGTCGAGTTCGAGATCGCGATCACCTCGGCGATGTCGTTGGGCACGCGGATGATCGGGATCACCGGGCCGAAGGTCTCCTCATGCACCAGCTCGCAGGTATGGGGGATGCGGTCGACCACGGTCGGGTGGAAGAGCGCACCCTCGGCCCGCTGGCCGTAGAGCACTTCGGCGCCCTTGCTTACGGCGTCGTCGACGCGCGCCTGGAAGAGCGCGGCCGAGCGAGCGTTGATGACGGTGCCGACATCGGTTGCCGGATCCATCGGGTTGCCGCATTTCAGCTTTTTCGCCTTCTCGACGACCAGCTTGGCGAAGGCGTCGGCGACGCTCTCGACCACCAGGATGCGCTTCACCGCGGTGCAGCGCTGCCCGGAATTCTTGGTCGCACCGGTGACCGCGAGCTCGGCCGCCTTGTCGAGATCGGCATCCTCCATGACGATCAGCGGGTCGTTGCCGCCGAGTTCGAGGACGATGCGCTTGTAGCCGGCGGTGGCGGCGATGTGCTTGCCGACGCGGACCGAGCCGGTGAAGGTCACCAGATCGGCATCGGGATCGGTGATCATCGCATCGCCCATGGTCGAGGGGTTGCCGGTGACGACCGAGAGCATCTCGGGCGGCAGCCCGGCTTCGTAGAGCACGTCGGCCAGCGCCAGCGCGGTCAGCGGCGTCAGTTCGGTCGGCTTCAGCACCAGCCGGTTATTGGTGGCGATCGCCGGCGCCAGCTTGTGGCTGACCATGTTGAGCGGATGGTTGAACGGCGTGATCGCCGAGATCACGCCGAGCAGGGGCTGGCGCGTCGTGAAGATCTTGCGCGCCTTGCCGTTCGGCGAGATGTCGCAGGAGAACATCTCGCCATCGTCCTTGATGGTGAGCTGGGCCGCGAAGGACCAGACGTCATAGGCGCGGCTCGCCTCGTAGAGCGAATCCTTCCAGCACAGCCCGGCTTCGGCCGTGATCAGCCGGGCGAACTGGTCCTTGCGGTCGCGCAGCAGCTCGGCCGTCTTCTGCAGGATCTGCTGGCGCTCATAGCGGGTCAGCGTCGGCTTGAAGGCGCGCGCCTTGGCGAAGGCCTCGCGGACATGCTCGGGCCGGGCCGCCGGCACCAGGCCGACGACGGAGTTGTCATAGGGGTTGCGGACCTCGACCATGTCGTCCGTCGAGACGAGCTTGCCGGCGATCCGCATCGTCTCGCGGCGGGGTGTCGGGCTGAAGGGAGCGTTCATCACCAGGTCCTCAAGCCGCGACGCAGTTCAGGGCGACGTCGAAGACGTCGAAATTGCGCAATGGTTCCTTCGGCCAATCGACTGAGCGGTTGACCAGCATCGGCACCAGCTGCTCGGTCAGGCCGCCATGCGAGCGCAGCGGCTCGGTCAAGCCGGTCAGGTCGTGTCGCGCCGCGCTCGTGCCGAGGACCTTGTGGCGGGTCGAGATCACCACGATGTCGCCGATCCGGTCGGCCGGAAGCGAGAAGCGGGCGCAGGCGGCGGCGCTGTCGAGCACGACCTCGACGCCGTCGGTCGCGGCAAGCTCGGCGATGAGCGCCCGGCCGTCTGTTCCCTCCGGCAGGTAGATGGTCGCGAAGGAGCCGAGCGCGCCGTGATGGGCGACATAAGGGTCGGTGATCGGCAGGATCACGCGCGCCTGGCCGACGTCGCAACGCCCGTCGACCCAATCCTGGAGATAGAGTACATCGGGCTCGCCCGACGCGAGGTGCTTGTCGTTCATGCCGTGATCGGCGGTGAGCGCCAGGACGCAGCCGAGCGCATCCAGTTCGCCGATATAGCGATCCATCATCGCATAGAAGGCGTTGGCGACCTCGCTGTCCGGCGCAGCCTTGTGCTGGATGTAGTCCGTGGTCGAGAGATACATGACGTCCGGCCGGAACGTCCTGATCAGCTTGACGCCGGCCGCGAAGACGAATTCCGAGAGATCGGCCGAATAGACCTCCGGCAGCGGCTTGCCGACGAAGGCGGGCAGGTTCTCGATGCCGTTCTCGGCCAGCGTCGCCTTGTCCGCCTTTTCCGAGGAGAAGGCGATCGAGCGGCCGCTCTTCGGATCCAGGCCCTTGCCGAGCAGGGTGCGCAGCTTGTCCTTGGCGGTGACGACGGCAACCTTGGCGCCGGCCTCCTCGAAGGCCTGCATGATGGTGTCGGCGCGCATGAAGCGCACATCGTTCATCATCACCTCTTCGCCGGCCGCCCGATCGTAGAAGTAGTTGCCCGCGATGCCGTGGACCGCCGGCGGCTGGCCGGTGATGATCGAGATGTTGTTCGGATTGGTGAAGCTCGGGATCACCGAGCGCGCCAGCCGGTAGGAGCCAGCGCGCAGCAGCCGGTCGAGATTGGGAGCCAGTCCCCTGGCGATGGCCGCCTCGATATAGCCGGGCTCGGAGCCATCGATGCAGACCACGACGGTCGGGACATCCGGCTTGCGGTAGCTGCGGCCATTGGCGTTGACGGTATTGGGGGCTCGGGTGAGCATGGCTCTTCCTTTCGAGAAGCTGGCCTGGCGCTTCAGCGATATCGGCAGGTGGGGCAGGGCAGGGATTGAGGGCGGTAGCCGCGCAAGCGGGTCCGTCGCGCAGGAGGGGCAGCCGACCGTGGCAAACCGGGCCACGGTCGGCAGCGCCTTACCGGATCATGGCGCGGACACGCGACGAGATGAGATCGGCGGCGAGCACCATCGCCAGGATCATCAGGATGCAGGTCGCGGTATCCTGGTACTTGAAGAGCTTCATCGAGGAGACGAGCTCGAAGCCGATGCCTCCCGCACCCACCATGCCGAGCACGGTCGACTGGCGGACATTGGTTTCCAGCCGGTAGAACACCGTGCCGAGCCAGGTCGGCAGCACCTGCGGGAGGACGCCGAAGAAGAAGGTCTGGAACGGCCCGACGCCGGCCGAGCGGAACGCCTCCAGCGGCCCCTCGTCGATATCTTCCATCGCCTCGGCGAAGAACTTGCCGAGCATGCCGGCGCCGTGGATCGCAAGGGCCAGGACGCCGGCGAAGGGGCCGAGGCCGATGGCGGCAACGAAGATCAGCGCCAGGATGATCTCGTTGATGCCGCGCATGCAGTTCAGCACCTGGCGCGTGGCGTGGTAGACGACCGGGCTCGGGCTGAGATTGCGGGCCGCGAAGAAGCAGATCGGCAGCGCGATGACGACACCGAGCAGCGTGCCCCAGACGGCGACCTGCAGGCTTTCCAGCGCTGGCTTCCAGAGCCGGTCCAGGAAATCCGGATTGGGCGGCATCATGCGGACCAGGAAGTCCCACATGTAGGGGATGCCGTTCCACAGATTGCTGGCATTGATCTGCGACCCGAGCGCAGCCCACCAGAGGAAGACGAGGGTCGCGAGCGACAGGGCGCTGACGCCCCACCAGCCGAAGCGGCCCTGCGGCGGGCGAAGGACGAGTTGCAATGTTCCAAATGACATGATCGGGCTCCCCGTCGCGTTCAGGCGGTTGCGGTGGCGATGAACGGGGACGCCAGCACCGGCTGGGCCACCGGGCGCGGCTTCAGGACGCGGCTAATTCCGGGGTCTTCGAGGCCGGGATAGATCTGGTGGACGATCTCGGAGGTCAGCTGGTCCGGCGCGTCGTCGAAGATTACTTTGCCGCCGCTGAGCCCGACGATGCGCTCGCCGAATTCCACGGCATAGTCGACCTGGTGCAGGTTGCAGATCACGGCGATGCCTTCCTCCTTGCAGATCGCCTTGAGGTAGCCGAGCACCACGCGCGAGGTCTTCGGATCGAGGCTCGCCACCGGCTCGTCGCACAGGATCACCGCCGGCTGTTGCGCCAGCGCCCTGGCGATGCCGACGCGCTGCTGCTCGCCGCCTGAAAGCTGGTCGCCCCGCGCATTGGCCTTGTGCGCCAGCTCGACCCGCGTCAGGCATTCCATCGCGATATCGACGTCCCGCCTGGGAAAGAGCTGCAGCATCGACAGGAAGGATGAGAGCCCGGCCATGCGGCCGACGAGCACGTTCTTCAGCACCGAAAGGCGCTTCACCAGATTGTGGTGCTGGAAGATCATGGCGACGGGCCGCTCGCCGCGCACGCTGCGTTTGGCGTCGAAGACGGTGCCGTCGATTACGGTCCGACCCGCATCGGGCTGCACCAGCCCGTTGATGCAGCGCAACAGCGTCGACTTGCCGGCACCGCTGGGGCCTAGCACGACCAGGAACTCGCCTGCTCTCACGGTCAGGTCGATGCCCTGCAGCACCGGCCGACCGACATAGGACTTCTTCAGCCCTTCGATCTTGATCATCTCGGATCCTCCGTGAACCGCGCCAGGCGCGGTTACTTCATCTTGGCCAGATCGAGATTCAGCACTTTCGCTGTGTCCCGGATGATGTCGTAGGCTTGGTCGTTGGTCTCGACGAAGCGGTTGAGCTTGCCCTGATCGGCCCAGGTGATGTCCCTGATGTTCAGGAAGGCGGTCCTGATCTGCTTCTTCAGGTCGTCGGGCAGGTTCTTGCGCCAGCAGGTCGGCGATTCCGGGATCGGGTCGGAGCGCCAGACGACCTGGATATTCGCCGGGTCGATCAGCTTCTTCTGGACCGCGGCATCGAAGATGCGGTCGGCGATCGTCGCGGCGTCGACGCGTTTATTGGCGACGGCGAGCGCATTGGCGTCATGCGAGCCGGTGAAGAGCACGCGGCCGAAATCCTTCTCCGGATCAAAGCCGATCTTCATCAGCCCGGCCTTCGGGAAGAGGTGGCCGGAAGTGGAGGAAGGATCGACGAAGGCAAAGGTGCGGCCCTTCAGGTCCTTCACTTCCTTGATGCCGCTGTCTTTCCGCGTGATGATCTGGGCGTGGTAATAGGTGCGGCCGGACTTGGCGGTTTCGGCGGTCGCGAAGGCCTCGATCGGCGCGACCGTGGTGCCGAGCACATAGGAGAACGGGCCGAGATAGGCGACCTCGACATGGCCCGAGCGCATGGCTTCGATGACGCCGTTATAGTCCGAGGCGACGAAGCCCTGGACCTTGATGCCGAGATTCTTCTCCAGTGCGTCCAGCAATTGCTGACTCGATTCCAGCATGGCGCGGGAATCCTCCGACGGGATCAGCCCGACCCGGATCAGCTTCGTCTGGGCCCGAACCAGATGCGGCATGGCCAGAACGGCCCCCGCTGCGGCAAGCGAACCCGTCAACACCTTCCGACGCGAAATGTTCATGTCATCCTCCCAAGATGATCCGGTGGTCCTTTGACCTTGCCGGTGAACCGATTACGGGCGCCGTAGCCCTGATGTGAGTGATGTTAGGCAGCTTTGGCGGCCTGTCTCCCGATGAAATTGCGACCCCGCTCACCCTCCAGCGCCTTTGCCACCAGCCGGTCCCATTCGACCGGCGAGACGCCATAGGCGGCCGGGTCGGTCTTGACGCCGAGCCCTTGCAGGAACAGGCCAAGCCGTTCGGCGCCGGCATCGAGATCGCTGCCGAACACCCGCCGGAGCGCGGCATCGCATTGCGGCTGCGTGCCCATGGCCCAGCGCATCACGATCGGCAGCGAGAACGAGCAGGCGATGCCGTGGATCGTGCCGCTCTTCAGCGTGATGTCGTAGGAGATGTTATGGGCCAGCGCCGTCTTGGTGTTGGAGAAGGCGAGGCCCGCCAGCAGGCTGGCGCGCATCTGGCGCTCCCTGAGGCCGATATCGTCGAGCCGCTCCATCAGCCGCGGCAGGGTGTCGATGATCTCGCGCGCGGCCTCCACGGCGTAATTGGCCGAGACCGGGTTGCCATTGACGTTCCAGATGCTCTCCAGCGCATGCGAGAGCGCGTCGAGCCCGGTCGCAAGCGTCAGGCCGCGCGGCGCCCCCAGCGTCAGGGCAGGGTCGAGCACGGCCGCCTCGGGATAGAGCCGGGGATGGGCGAGCGAATATTTGCTGCCATGGGCGGCGTCCCAGACGGTGGCCCAGGAGGTGACTTCGCTGCCGGTTCCGGCCGTCGTGGGAACGGCGATGATCGGAATGATGCTGGAGGCATCGAGCGGAGCCTTGTCGACGAGATGGCGGCGCACGGTCTCGAAATCGCCCCCGCTGGCGGCAAGCACCTTGGCCGCGTCGATCATCGAGCCGCCGCCGAGCGCGACGATGACCTCGGCCCGCTCTACAGATGCGCCGAACAGGCGGCAGGATTCGACGAGATCGGCACAATCGGGATTGGTCTCGATATTGGCGATCGTCACCACCGGCGCCCCGGCAGCCTGTGCCAGGCGCTCCGCGAGGTCGCGAAAGATCGGCTGGTCATAGGTGACGAGCGCCCAGCGCCGCTTGCCGATCAGGCCGGCGACCTCATCGAACAGGCCGGCGCCGAACCGAATCCTGACGGGATTCCAATAGGCCCAATGCATGCGTTCCACCCTCGTTCCGTCTCGTTCGCCGCGCTTTCCCGGCGCTGTTGGAGTGGATGCTCACAAAGGGCGATCGAATAAACAAATTGATTTTTCAGAGCTGATAGATAGAAATTTACTATGCGTTATACGCGCCTTCGCTCTTTCCATGCCGTTGCCACGGCAGGCGGCTTCAATGCCGCTGCCGCGGAGTTCAACATCAGCCAGCCGACGCTGACCGCACAGGTTGGCGCGCTCGAGGACGAGTACGGGGTCGAACTCTTCGTCCGGAAGGGGCGGCGCCGGGAACTGAGCGACGCGGGGCGACAATTGCTGGCGATCACCACCCGCCTGTTCTCGGAGGAGGACGAGGCGATCGCCTTTCTCGAGCAGTCGCGCGAACTCAGGACCGGCCGGTTGTCGATCAGCGCGGTTGGCCCCTATCACGTCACCGAGATGCTCGCGGCCTTCAACCGTGCCTATCCCGGGATCGAACTTGCCGTGAAGATCGGCAATTCGACCGAAGTCCTGGACGATCTCTTCGAGTATCGCTGCGACGTCGCCGTGCTGGCCTATCTCGACGAGGATGATCGGCTGCTCACCATTCCCTATCGCCGGCATCCGGTCGCGGTGTTCGTGCGGGCGGATCACCGGCTGGCCGGATGCCCGAGCATCGACATTGCGGCGCTCGACGGCGAGGCGATGATCGTGCGTGAGCGCGGATCGACGACGCGAAGGGCCTTTGAGGAAGCGCTCGCCGCGACCAGGACGAGGCCGCGCACCGTCATGGAGATCGGTAGCCGCGAGGCGATCCGCGAGGCAGTGATCCGCGGGCTCGGCATCAGCTATGTCTCGGTCGCCGAATTCGTGCCTGACCCGGCACTCCGCCTGATCCCGATCGCGGATGCGGAGATCTACACCTACGCGCATGTCGTCATCTTGCGGAAGCGCGAGGCCAGCCGGATCGTGAAAGCCTTCCTCAATACCGTCCGGCAGACCAAGGACATGTGATCGCCCAAACCGCCCGTGTTGGGGCGCGTTCGGGGCCGGCCAAAGCGAGAGTGCTGTGCGCTACGGCTACGCGGCGCGAGCCGGAGCGTGCCGGGCCGCCGTGATCAGGGCGTGCGTCATCTGCCGCAGGATCGCTGTCGCATCGCAGGAGGAGAGGATCTGCGAACTGACGAAGGCCCCATTGATGAGCACCGAGAGTTGGGTCGCAAGCACGTCGGGATGCTTGACCCGGAGCCGCTCGGTGATGCCCTGCAGGCGGTCGTACAATTGCTGCTTGTGCGTCCTTGCCACGAGCCGGGCAGGGTGGTCTTCGTCCGGAAATTCCGCGGCGACGTTGATCTGGGGGCAGCCGCGATAATGCGGCCGGCCGACGCGCTCGCCGATCCAGCCCATATGGGCGTCGAGCTCGGCTTCGCCGTCGCCTGAATGGCGCGCTGCCACACTATCCCAGAGTGCCCAGAAATCCGCGTCCTCCCGCTGCAGATACGCGGCGATGAGGTCGTCCTTTGTGCGAAAGTGCCGGTAGAGGCTCGTCTTCGCGACGCCGGCCGCCTCGATGATCACATCGACGCCGACGGCGCGGACGCCACGGCGGTAGAACAGGTCGGATGCGGTCGCGAGCAGCCGCTCGCGCATGTCGACCTGGCCCGTTTCCTCGGCCGGCCGTTGGTTCGTTGGCTCCGTCCGCATGCACTGCTCTCCCGTGATGAGGCGATGATAGCAGCTTGCTGCTTGACACGCTACAGACCTGTCTGTACCCAAAAAGAAGCAGACAGGTCTGTAGCGGGAGGATGTCATGAGCGATCAGTTTGAGGCGGCAGGGATCAGCAAGCCTGCCATTGCAGTCTACGGGGCCGCCGGACATACGGGCCGCTTCGTGATCAGGGAGCTGCTGCGGCGCGGCTTCCCGGCCATTGCGATCGGGCGTGATGCCGAAAAGCTGGCGGCGGCGGGTTTCCCGGCCGGGGTCAGGCAGGACGTTGCAGCGCTTGCGGATTCGGCAGCGCTCGCCCGCGTCCTCTCCGGAGCGGCGGCGCTGATCAACTGCGCCGGGCCGTTTCTCGACACGGCCGAGTTCCTGGTCCCGGCAGCCTTGCAGGCGCGCATCCCCTATCTCGACGTGACGGCAGAACAGCCCAGCGCCCGGGCGACCTTCGAGCGCTACTCCTCGGCCGCGGAAGAGGCAGGCGTCGCCGTCATTCCCGCCATGGGCTTCTATGGCGGCCTGAGCGACCTGCTGGCGACAGCCGCGATGGGCGACTGGCCCCACGCCGATGAGGCCCGCGTCGCGATCGCCCTGGACAGCTGGCATCCGACCGAGGGCACGCGGGTGACGGGGCAACGCAACACGGCGAGGCGCGTGACGATCTCGGAGGGGAGACTGCAGCATCTGCCCGATCCGGCTCCGAACGCCGTCTGGCCCTTCGCCGAGCCCTTTGGCGCGCAGGAGATGGTCGAACTGCCCTTCACCGAGGCGATCCTGATCGACAGCCATCTCCAGCTGTCGGACCTTCACAGCTACCTGAACACGGCGCCGCTGCGAGATCTGCGTGACGTCACCACGCCGGCTCCGGTCGCGGCCGATGCCTCAGGGCGCTCGGCGCAAAAGTTCCTCGTCGAGGTCGAAATCCGACGGGGGGAGACTGTGCGGCGGGCGTCCGCTCGTGGCCAGGATATCTATGCCATCACGGCGCCGCTCGTGGTCGAAGCTGTCGAGCGGCTCCTGAACGGCGGGAAGGCACGGGGCGGCGTCTTCGCTCCGGGCGCGCTGTTCGACGCCCGGGACTTCCTGGTGGCGCTCGCTCCCGATCTGGCGTTCTGATCGCAAGGGGAACGCAGCCGGATCGCCACGACGGCGCTCCGGCAGGCGCGCAATTTTCTGTTTCAGCTAAATGGTTTCGCTGAGTTTATTGATTCGTCTTCTGATCAGGCGGAGCCAAGGCAAGGCTGGTGCGGAGTGGCTTCTGCCGCCATTCCATCGGGATTCTGGCTGTGCCGAGCATGGTGCTGGCCGGCTGACCGTCCAGTACCGATGCACGCGCTCAGCTCAGCGGATCGCCGTGAGCATCAGTAAGCGGTGCCCGCCTATTTCGGGCAAAGCCTGTAATTTGTTCCGCTGGTGTCGGCCGCGCTGTAGAAGCGCTTGAGGCGGCCATCCGCTCCCTTGCCCATGATCGCGGTCGTCTGAGCCGTGGAGACGGAATTGACACAGCCGAGCGACAGGATGTCGCGATCGCCGACTTGTTTGACGGACCGGATCTTACAGGTGGCAACTGGTGTCCTGATGCGGTCGCCGCTGAAAATGAAGGCCGCCACGAAAAGATCGGGTGGGCTCTTGAAGACCGTGCCGCTGCGGCTTGATGTGAATACGTCCTCACAGGCCGAGCCGTCCGCAAGCCAGGCTCCCTGATAGGCCGCGAACCGGCCCTCCGCCGCCGAGCCATGCGAGACCAGGACTGTTGCAGCAACAAGGCCGGCGATGGCGGCACTTACGTAAGAGGCGATAGGCATGCGATCCCCCAATGCTCGGTTTTTCCGACTATAGCGGGACTTTCATCCACGTCGACGCGGTGAAGATGGTTTTTCGCACAAGGGTGGGTCTTGGTCGGGTTCGGGGGGCAGCACGGCCCCCGCCCTATGGCCTTCATCGCGCAGGGTCAGTCGCTGCCCAGTGCCTGGCGGATCCGGCGGGCGACGTCCTGCAACTGGGCTCCGACCTCGTCCAGCTTCTCCTTTGGCAACGAGAGTGCCGATCCCCCGCAGTTCAGCGCGAAGGGGCGCGAGCCGTGCAGGAGGATTGGCACGCCAACCGAATTGATCTCCTGCTTCCATTCCCCCACCGAGCGAACGTAGCCATGAGCGGCGTATTCGCTGACGGCAGTGTCGATTCCGAAACGGATGCTTTCGGCGTCGAGCTCGTGGTCGCAGAGCACATCGACGATGCGTGATCGGGTCGCCGGATCCAGGCTTGCGAGATAGGCGCGCCCCATCGCCGAGGTCGCCATCCTGATATGCGAGCCGATCTCGATACCGAGATGGAGCGGGCTCGAACCGCGGCATTCCTCGATATAGATCATCGTGCGCTGGTCGGCTGCGCCAAGTGCGACCGAGGCGCCGACGCGGTCGGCCAGTTCCTGCATCAGCGGCCGTGCGACGTCCCGGATGGCCAGGTTGCCAAGCGCCGAGAAGCCGAGCGCCAGGGCTGCGGCCGAGAGCGAGTACTGACCGCTCATCGGCGAGTACTCGAGATAGCCCAGCTTGCTCAACGTGTAGGTCAGCCGTGAAATCGTCGACTTCGCCAACCCGGTCCGGTCGGCAAGCTCCTGATTGCCGAGGGCGCGATCCCCGCGCTTGAAAGACCGCAGCACATTCAGGCCGCGCGCCAGCGCCGTAACGAAGCGGGGGTCCTGGTCCTCGGTCTCGCCCGGGAGGGCGGCGCCCACCGGCGTCTCGCGCTTTCGCATGCTGCTTCGTCACCATCGTCCAGCTGATCGGGACACAAGAAAGCACATCCCCGAGCGGTCCAACCGCCCCAGCCGGCTTGACGGTCAGATAGACCATATGCGAGAAAACTCAATAATGGAATTAAATTCCGAGGAATGGAATTAGATGGCGCTCGACCCTGATGTGTTCCGCCAGCTGCTCGACACGGTCGAGCGCTTCGTCCGCGAAAAGCTGAGGCCGAGCGAGGCGCTCGTCTCGCAGAACGATCAGGTGCCTGCCGGAATCATTGCGCAGATGCGTGAGCTGGGGCTGTTCGGCATGGCGATTCCGGAGGCCTATGGCGGCCTCGAACTCACGCTTTCGGAAGAGGTCCAGGTCTCGTTCCTGCTTGGCGGAACCTCTCCGGCCTTCCGCTCGATGATCGGCACCAATAACGGCATCGGTTCGCAAGGCATCATCATCGACGGCACGGAGCAGCAGAAGAGCCATTACCTGCCTCAAATGGCGAGCGGGGAGCTCGTCGGCTCCTTCTGCCTGACCGAGCCGGAGGCAGGCTCCGATGCAGGGTCGCTGCGCAGTTCGGCCCGTCGCGATGGCGATGATTTCGTCATTAACGGCACAAAGCGCTTCATCACCAACGCCCCGGTCGCCGGTCTCTTCACGGTCTTTGCGCGCACCGACCCCGACAGCAAAACGGCTTCGGGTATCTCGGCGTTTCTGGTCGATGCCGATCGGCCCGGCATCACGCTGGGACGAACCGACAAGAAGATGGGGCAGCAGGGCGCCCATACCTGCGACGTGATCTTCGACAATGTCCGTGTGCCGAAGAGCGCGATCCTTGGCGGCCCTGACTATGAGGGCAAGGGCTTCGTGACCGCCATGAAGGTGCTCGATCGCGGCCGCCTGACCATTGCCGGCGTCTGCGTCGGCGTCGCCGAGCGTTTGATCGCCGACAGTCTCGCCTACGCCATGGAGCGGCACCAGTTCGGCAAGCCGATCGCCGAGTTCCAGTTGGTGCAGGCCATGCTGGCCGACATGAAGGCGGAGAGCTTTGCCGCGCGCTGCATGGTCGAGGAGACCGCGCGTCGGCGCGATGCCGGCCACGGCATCGCCACCGAAGCAGCCTGCGCCAAGATGTTTGCCTCCGAGATGGTGGGGCGTGTCGCGGACAAGGCTGTCCAGATCCATGGCGGAGCCGGATACGTCGCCGATGCGGGGATCGAGCGGTTCTACCGGGATGTGCGCCTGTTCCGGATCTACGAGGGCACGACCCAGATCCAGCAACTCGTCATCGCCAGGAACATGATCCGCGACGCCCGCCGGGCCGGCGCTGCCGCCTGATTCATCTGCGAGCGCCGCCTGCCGGGTCGTCCGACCGCGGTTTTCGGCGGCACCCTCGAATCCGACCATAGGGAGAGAAAAATGCGCGCAGTCATCTGCAAGGCGTTTGGGCCGCTGGAAGATCTCGTCGTCGAAGCGAAGGAGTTGGGCGAGCCAGGGCCGGGCGAGGTGCGCGTCGCCATCGAGGCTGCAGGGGTCAATTTCCCCGACACGCTGATGGTCGAGGGAAAATACCAGGTCAAACCACCGCTGCCCTTCACGCCCGGCACCGAGATCGCCGGCATCGTGCAATCGGTTGGAGATGGCGTTACGCATCTAGAAGTCGGCATGCCGGTCGTCGGCATGGTTGGCGTGGGTGCGTTCGCCGAGGAATCTGTGGTCAGCGCGGCGCGGTTGATGCGGCGTCCGGCCAGCATGGATCCCGTCACGGCCGCCGGCTTTTCGATGACCTACGGCACGAGCATGCACGCTCTCAAACAGCGGGCGCAGCTGCTGCCCGGTGAAACGCTCCTCGTCCTCGGTGCAAGCGGTGGTGTCGGCCTGGCCGCCGTCGAAATCGGCAAGGCGATGGGCGCAACCGTTATTGCTGCCGCAAGCAGTGCGGAAAAGCTGGAGGTAGCGCGCGCTGCCGGCGCGGATCACCTGATCAACTACGCAACGGAATCGCTTCGGGACCGCGTCAAGGAACTCACGGCCGACAAGGGCGTCGACGTGGTCTACGATCCGGTCGGTGGGGATTTTCTGGAGCAGGCTGTGCGCGTCACGGCGTGGGAGGGACGCGTCCTCGTCGTCGGTTTCGCCGCGGGCACCATTCCGCGCATTCCCGCGAACCTTCTGCTGCTCAAGGGCTGCGCGCTTGTGGGTGTCTTTTTCGGGACGTTCGCCGCGCGCAACCGCCAGGCCAACAAGGATAATTTCAGCCAGCTCTTCACCTGGTTCGAAGAGGGCAAGCTGAAGCCTCTGATCAGCCGCACCCTTGATCTTGCGGATACGGTCGAGGCGCTTCAGCTGCTCGCGGCCCGCAGCGCCATCGGCAAGATCGTCCTCACGACCGGCCGGGCCCTGTCGTGAGCGCCACGAGCTATGCCGATATCGGCGTCTTTGGCCTGCTCGGGCTCGACCTCCAGGAATCGGCGGTCGGTCACGTCAAGGGCGGACTTCAGATCGGCCCGGAACATCTCAATCGCATGGGCTACGTCCATGG
This sequence comes from Bosea sp. BIWAKO-01, assembly GCF_001748145.1. NCBI lineage: Bacteria > Pseudomonadati > Pseudomonadota > Alphaproteobacteria > Hyphomicrobiales > Alloboseaceae > Allobosea > Allobosea sp. BIWAKO-01. Next base: position 5,700,045 of record NZ_BCQA01000001.1, on the reverse strand, counting down.
CGGCGTGCTCTGCACGATGATCGACTTCGCCGCCTGCGCGTCTGGCCTGCACGCCGAAGAGGGGCAGGCGCCACGTTTCGCCATCACCATTTCGCTGACCACGCAATTCACCCGCCCGGTCCGTGCCGGGTGGCTATCGGTCGAGGGACGGACGATCTCGGCCGGCAAGTCGAGCTTCACCGCCGAGGCCCATGTCTTCGACAGCGAAGGCGAGCGTGTCGCCCACGGCATCGGCACGTTCCGGTGGCGGCCGGGAAGTCAGCCCAATCCATCCATCCAGCATGCGGAAAAAGCAGATGTTTGAGCTCAGGGACATCCACAAGCCGCGTCTGGCGGCCTTGCAGCGCTTCATGGACGAGCACGTCTACCCGAACGAGGAGGTTTTTGAGCGCCAGCACGCCGCCCTGCCGTCACGGTGGGGCACACCCCGGATCATCGGCGAGTTGCAGCAGCGCGCCCGTGCCGAAGGACTGTGGAATCTGTTTCTGCCCGACACGCGCTACGGGGCAGGGCTCAACAACCTGGACTATGCCCATTTCTGCGAGGTGATGGGCCGTTCCGCCATCGCGCCCGAGATCTTCAATTGCTCGGCGCCCGACACCGGAAACATGGAAACCCTGGTTCTCTATGGCACGGAAGCCCAGAAGCGGGATTGGCTCGAGCCGCTTCTCGACGGGGCGATCCGCTCCTGCTTCTCGATGACCGAACCGGACGTCGCCTCCTCGGACGCCACCAATATTCAAACCGAGATCCGCCGCGACGGCGACGAATACGTCATCAACGGGCGCAAATGGTGGAGTTCCGGTGCGCTCAGCGATCACTGCAAGATTGCCATCGTCATGGGCCGGAGCAATCCGGACGCTGCGAAGCATCAACAGCAGTCGATGATCCTGGTGCCGCTCGACACGCCCGGAGTCACCGTGGAACGGGCGCTGACGGTCTACGGCTATGATCATGCGCCGCATGGCCATGCCGAGATCACTTTCGAGAATGTCCGTGTGCCGGCGACCAACATGCTGCTTGGCGAAGGGCGTGGCTTCGAGATCGCACAAGGGCGGCTCGGGCCTGGCCGCATCCATCACTGCATGCGTTCGATCGGCCTGGCCGAACGGGCGCTGGAGGCAGCCTGCCGCCGTGCGCTGTCTCGGACGGCTTTTGGCAAGCTGCTGGCGGATCAGGGCGTCGTCCGTGATCAGATCGCACGCTCGCGCTGCGAGATCGAGGCGGCGCGGCTGCTCGTCCTGAAGGCCGCGCATATGATGGACACGGTCGGCAACAAGGCTGCTCGTCGCGAGATCGCGATGATCAAGGTCGTCGTGCCGAACATGGCCTGCGACGTCATCGATCGCGCTATCCAGATCCATGGCGCGGCCGGCGTCTCTCAGGACCATTTCCTCGCCGCCGCCTGGGTCAAGTCCCGCAGCCTGCGCTTCGCCGATGGTCCAGACGAGGTTCATCGCGACAGCATCGCCCGCATGGAATTGAAGACCTACCGCAACTGAGGTGCATGCGATGTTCGATGTCCAAGGCAAGGTCGCCCTGATCACGGGCTCGTCCCGCGGGATCGGCAAGGCGACGGCGCAGCAGCTCGCGCGCAGCGGTGCCCGGGTCGTGGTGTCCAGCCGAAAGCAGGACGCCTGCGACGCCGTGGCCGCGGAAATCCGGGCGAGCGGCGGCGAGGCCATTGCCAAGGCCTGCCATGTCGGTTCGCATGAGCAGCTGAAGGGGCTCGTCGACCACGTCCTGGAGCTCTGGGGCGGGATCGACATCCTGGTCTGCAACGCGGCGATCAATCCGGTCTACGGGCCCTTGTCGAGCCTGCCGGACGAGGCCTTCACCAAGATCATGTCGGTCAACGTGCAGAGTGCGATCTGGCTCAGCAATCTCGTCCTTCCACAGATGGCCGAGCGTGGTGGCGGCGCCGTCATCATGATGTCCTCGATCGCAGGCCTCCGCGGCACGGGGGTGATCGGCGCCTACGGCATGTCCAAGGCCGCGGAGGCCGCCCTGGCGCGCAATCTCGCCGTGGAATGGGGCCCGAGGGGAATCCGGGTCAACGCCATCGCGCCCGGCATCGTGCGCACCGACTTCGCTCGCGAACTGGTGGAATCGCCCGAACGGCGCGCGCAGATGGAGCAGCGCACTCCCTTGCGCCGCTTCGGCGAGGTCGAGGACATCGCCGGCATCGTGCATTTCCTGGCCAGCCCGGCATCCGCCTACATCACCGGCCAGGTCATCGTCGCCGATGGCGGCGAAACCATCAGCTGAGGCGTGTGATGACAGCTCCCGTCGCGACACTCGTCGAAGTGATCGAGAACCACCGGTTCGATGAGCTGTCACTGGCTCGCTGGCTGGAGGTCCATGTCCCCGGTTTCGGGGGCCCAATTTCCGTGCGTCAGTTCCAGGGCGGGCAATCCAATCCGACATTCCTGATCTCCACGCGGGACCGACGCTGCGTTCTGCGCAAGAAGCCCCCCGGAAAGCTGCTGCCGAAGGCGCATCAGGTCGAGCGCGAGTTCCGGATCATCAGGGCGCTGGCGGAGACCGCGGTTGCGGTTCCCCAGGCTCTGGCGCTTTGCGAAGACGCCGAGGTGATCGGGACAGCCTTTTACGTCATGGATTTCGTCGACGGGCGTCAGTACGACAGCCTGGCGCTTCCCGACCTGCCGCGTGACGACCGCGCTTCGCTCAATTTCGCCGCCGTCGATACCCTGGCGGCGCTGCACGCGGTGGTTCCCGAGGACGTCGGGCTCGGCGATTATGGTCCGCCCGGCGGCTATGTCGCGCGTCAGGTCGACCGTTGGACGAAGCAGTATCGTGCTTCGTCGGAGGCTGGCGAGATCGCTGACCTGACCTGGCTCGCCGATTGGCTGCGCGAGCATTGCGGCGTGGCGGATGAAACCACGATCGTGCATGGCGACTACCGGATCGGCAATCTCTGCTACCGCCGCGATGGCCCGCAGGTGGCGGCGGTGCTCGACTGGGAGCTGTCCACGCTCGGCCATCCGCTCAGCGATCTCGCCTATTACTGCATGCCCTATCACATCGCTCCGACCGTCGCGGGCGGACGGGGGCTATCGGGGCTCGATTTCAAGGAGCTGGGCATCCCCCGCGAAGAGGACGTGATCGCGCATTACTGCCGGGCGAGCGGCCGCGCCTCGCTCCCGGACTGGCACATCTTCCTGGCGCTGTCCTTCTTCCGGCTGTCGGCGATCCTGCACGGTGTGATGGCCCGCTCCGTGCTCGGCAATGCCAGCGACGCCAATGCCGCCGATGTCGCACAGCGCGCAGGACTGCTGGCGGAGCTCGGCCGGCAGGTGGCCCGATCCGGCGCGAGCCACTGACACTGACCGAGAGGCGAGGCAGGAATGACAATGCGATTCACGGACCAGCTCTGCATCGTGACCGGGGCGGCCAGCGGCATCGGCCGCGCCACAGCGCAGCGCTTTGCCACCGAGGGCGCGTTTCTCGTGCTGGTCGATCGGAACGAGGCCGAACTTGCGAGCGTCACAGCGGGCCTGCCGCGTGCCGCTGACCATTCCGTCGAGGTGCTGGACATTGCCGACCAGGACGCGGTCTCCGCCTGCGTGTCCCGCGCACTGGAAAGGCACGGGCGCATCGATGTCCTCTGCAACAATGCCGGCATCGCAAGCTCGAAGGGAAGTGCGCTTGAGCAGGACCTCGCCGAATGGGACAGGGTGATGCAGGTCAACGTCTTCGGCGCGATGTTGTTCATGAAGCATGCCGGCGCGGCCATGGTCGAGGCTCGCCGCGGCGCGATCGTCAACACCGCGTCCGTGGCGGGAATCAGGGCCGGTGCGGGCGGCAATGCCTACAGCGCGTCGAAGGCAGCCGTGATCAACATGACCCAGACGGCTGCCTGCGATTTCGGAGCCTATGGCGTCCGGGTGAACGCGGTCTGCCCCGGCCTGATCGAGACGGGGATGACCCGGCCGATCTTCGAGAAGGCGCGTGAACTCGGGAAGGAGGACCGCTTGGGCGCACGCTGCGAATTGCGACGCTACGGCCATCCCGACGAGGTCGCCCGCGTGATCGCCTTCCTGGCCAGCGAGGACGCGAGCTATGTCACGGGGCAGGCTCTCGCCGTCGATGGCGGCAACACTGCCTCGCTCAATCTCCCGGGCATGAAGGTTTAGTTCGCCATGCGTCCGAGCGGACGCATCGGCGTTCCATTTCTCCGCGTAGTGCAGGATTGGTCCGAAAGGTGGATTTAGCTTCTCGGTCCGATGCTCAGGCGTGCTGCGAGGCTGGGAGCGCGGCCGATCGGCAGGGAAGTCCCTGCCGGCCGGCTCGGCAGCACATCCTTGCTCAATTCTTGGCCTTGTAGAGGAAGGCATCGACCTTTTCCTCGCCGTTATAGGCGAGGCGCTGCATGCGGTAGAGGTTCTTCACATAGTCGAGCGCGTCCTGGCGCGACATGTCCATGCAGCGCATCGAGGCTTCCATCTCGATCCGCAATGCAAGCTGAGGGTGGCGTGCGATGCGCGCGGCATACTCCTCGGCCTTCGCCAGAACCTGGTCGGAGGGGACCACCGCATTGACGAGGTTCGCCCGCAGCGCGTCCTGCGCCGAGAGCGGGTCGCCCGTCAGCAGCATTTCCATCGCGATCGTATGGGGCACATACCGCGACAACCGGGTCGAGCCGCCCGCACCGCCCATGCCGTAGGCGATCTCGGGGAAACCGAACTTGGCATCCTCCGACGCCACGCGGATATCCGTGAGGTGGCTGAGATAGATCATCCCCTGGCCGTAGCAATAGCCGCGCACCGCACCGACGATCGGCTTGAAGCGGTTCAGAGAGAGCACTTCGCGCGACCAGGTGAATGTGTCCGGCTCGCCCTCCGCGACGCGGTGCTTCGGGGCAAGGTAATAGGTGAGTTCGTCCTTGGGCGTGGCGAACTTGGCGTAGTCGTTCTTGATGTCGTCGCCGGCCGAGAAGGCCCGGTCTCCGGCACCCTGCAGAATGCCGACACGCACCTCGTCGTCGGCGAGGAATTCGAGCATCATATGATAGAATTGCTTGTGCATCGCGGGTGTCATCGGATTTACCGATCCATTGCGGATGGTGAAGTAACCGACCTTGCCGACGCGCTCGTATTCGAAAGGCATGAGAGCTATCCCTTAGATATAATCAGATCCACTGATTGGTGACGCGATCGAAGCTGCCGACGCGAAGGTCGGATTTTTCTGCGATCAGCTTTTGCTTGGCGATCTTCTCGGACGGGGTCTTCGGAAGAGTGTCGCGATACTCAACGTAACGAGGCGTCTTGAACGGAGCGAGCCGGCTCTTGCAGTGCTCGAAGATCATTTCGGGCGAGGCCTCGGCTTCCGAAACGCCTGGCTGCAGGACGATATAGGCCTTCACTTCTTCGCCCCGCGCTGCATCCTTCACGCCGACGACGGCGGCTTCGAGGACCTGCGGCATTTCGGTCAGCGCAGCTTCGACTTCGCGGGCGGCAATATTCTCGCCGCTTCTGCGGATCATGTCCTTCAAGCGCCCGACGATATAGTGGAAGCCTTCGGCGTCGCGCCAGAACAGGTCCCCGGTGCGGAACCAGTCGCCCCTGAACGAGGCTTCGTTCGCTTCCGGCTTGCGGTAATAGCCCCGCATGATGCCCGGCCCGCGAACGCAAAGTTCGCCAATCTCGCCAGCGGGCAGGACATTGCCTTCCGGGTCGGTGATCTGTGCCTCGCGGAACGGCGCGACCATTCCGCAGGAGCCGGAGCCGACCATGTGATAGGCTTCTCGCGGCAGGAACAGAGCCGATCCAACCTCCGTCATCCCGAAGGATTCCCGGGCGATCGTATTGTAGCGACGCTCGAAATCGGCGTGCTTTTCCTTGTTGAACCCGAAGATCGAAACGCGCTTCAACTCATTGTCGGCGTCGGATGGCTTGGGTGCCTGCTGATAGACAATCTCGGGAAAGAGGCAGTAATGGATCTTGTATGTCCTGACCCAATCCATGAAACGCGTTGCGCTGGCGCGGCGGGCGACGAAGACCTGGCCGCCGACACGCATCGCCATCAAGGTCAGCCACTGCGGGTCCATGTAGAAAAAGGGCTGGGCCGCCAGGATATTCGTGGCATTCTCGGCTTCTCCGCCTCGCATCGCGGCCACCAGGGAAATGGTGAGCCAGTATCGGTGCGTCAGCATGCAGCCTTTGGGAAATCCGGTCGTGCCGGACGTGTACTGGATGTTGACGAGGTCATCGAGCGCGGGTTGCGGCAGGTCCGCTGGGAGGGCGGGCGGATTGCGGTCGATCCGGGCATATTGGTCCGTCGTATCGCGATCATTGCCAATGAGAAATACGGCGGAACTCCGCAGCGGCGCCTCTGCGCCCAACGCCTCGTAGGAGGGCAGACAATCCGCGTGGATGACGAGGTGGGTGGCCTGCGAGTCCGTGAGCACATAGTTGAGCTCCCGGCCGGTATAGCCGATGTTGACCGGCACCATGACCGCCCCGAGTTTGGCCAGGGCAAGCCATGTGACCGGAAACGCCGGAATGTTCGGAAGCATGACGGCGACGTGAGAGCCCTTGCGTACGCCAGCCGCATAGAGGCCCGCCGCCGCCTGCTCGATCGCCGATCTGGCTTCGGAATAGGTCGCGACGCCGCCCTCGCTCTCTTCGAAGAATGTCCAAAGAGTCTTGTCGCCGTTCGCTAAAGCTCGCTCATCGATGAACGCGCCGATGTTCCGCGCAAGTGGAGCCGCCTCGATATTGGCCCTCATGCGCTCGACGAGAGGCTTGAGCTCGGACCAGTCTTTGGGTTTGCTGTCGTTTTGCTGCATGTCAGGCCTCGGACACTGAATTCGTCTGGTATCGGCGTTCGTTCCGGCGGCGAGCGATTTCGCCCACGGTCATCCCGACAATGCTGAGAAGCGTCAGCATCACTGCGACGGCAGGCACGGTCGGGTCGAGCTTCAGGCTGAGATCGTTCCAGATGCGGACGGGAAGCGTCTGCAGGCCGCCGGAGACGAAGAGCGTGATGATCAGTTCATCGAAGGACGCGAAGAAGGCCAGGATCGCCGAAGCGAACATGGCGGGCGCAAGATAAGGCAGCGTCGTGTAGAGGAATGCCCTGACGGGGCTCGCGCCAAGGACGCGCGCCGCCCGCTCGATCGTCATGTCGTATCTGCGAAGGCTCCCCGATACGATCATGACGACATAGGGCAGGGCGATCAGCGCATGCACCAATGTCAGCGCATAGATGTTGTTCACCAGCTGCCAGCGCAGGAACACGATGTAGAGCGCCAGCGCGATGACCACCGATGGAATGATAAGGGGCGCGATGAAGATGGCCGTCAGCAGGCCTTTGGCGCGAAAATCCGCACGGACGAGAGCGATCGACGCGAGCGTCCCGAAGAGCAGGCTCAGGATTGTAGCGCCAACCCCGATCTTGAGGCTCGCGAGCGTGGCATCGGCCCAGCTCTGATCGACGAAGAATTCCCTGTACCAGCGCAGGGACAGCGACTTCGGCGGGAACTCGAGGAACTGGCTGTCGGTCAGCGAAATCGGAACGAGGAAGAACAGCGGCAGCAGCAAAAAACTGGTGACGAGGACAAAGTACGCGGTCAGGACGGCCCTGGTCATCGTGCGAGTCCTCCTGTCGCGAACTCGGAGCGCTTCCGCGTGAGGGCCCAGTAAGCCAGAAGACAGGTGAAGGTCGCCGCCAGCAGGGTCGAGGCCATCACCGCCGCAAGGTCCCATTTCAGCGTCTTGTGAACCTGCAGATCGATGAGATTGGCGATGAGGGTGCTGGTTCGCCCACCGAGCAGCGTCGGTGTGACGTAGAAGCCGAGGCAGAGAATGAAGCAGATGATGCCACCCGTCGCCGCACCGCTCACGCTGAGCGGAAAGACGACCTTCCAGAAGGCCTGCCTTGGCGAGGCGCCGAGCGATCGGGCGGCCTTCACGAGATCGCGCTCGACATCGAGGATCGAGGTCAGGCAGGTCAGGATCACGATCGGCAGCAGGATCTGCACCATTCCGATGTGAACGGCGATCGGTGTGTAGAGCAGCTGAATCGGCTCAGCCGTCAGGCCAAGGGCGGCCAGCGCCTTGTTGAAGATACCTTCACGCCCGAGAAGAATGATCCAGGTATAGGTCCTGACCAGGATGCTGATCCAGAACGGCAGGAGGATCAGATAGGTCGCAAGCACCCGTTTGCGGGGCGAAAGCCCCGCCATGAAGTACGCCATGGGATAGCCCATGACGAGGCAGATCACCGTCACGGTCGCGGCGGTGACGAACGTCCTCTGCAGGACGACGATGGAAAGCTGCGACTGATAAACTTGTCGCAGCGCATCAGTGGTGAACGCCATTCCATCGTGGACGCTCAGCTTCAGGACGCCGAACACCGGATAAACGAAGAGGAGCGCTGCCAGCACCGTCGCCGGCGCGAGAAGAAGTGTGGTTTTCGTCCACCGGAGTTTCATGGTGCGATCAGATTCCCGAGCGGCTCAGATCAGCAGCCATTCGTTCCAGCGCGTCGTGACCGCGTCGAGATTCTCCGCCCACCACGCGCTGTTGAACTCGAACTGCACCGCCGCGTTTTCCGGCGAGGTCGGCAGGGTCGCCGCGAAGGCCGGGTCCAGCAATTCCATCATTCCTGGCACGAATCCGGGGTAGGGGACCTGCTTCACGAATGCCGCCGACGCCGCAGGATCCATGCGGAACTTCATGAAGCGCATCGCCTCGGTGGGGTGCTTCGCGCCTTTGGGAATGGCGAGGAAGGAGAGCATCAACGCTCCGCCCTTGAAGGTGATGTCGACGGGCTTGCCCTCGTTCCTCAGGGGCGTGATGCGGCCGTTCCAGCATGATGTCATGCTGACCTCGCCGTCGATCAGCAGCTGGACGTGCTGGGCTCCGTTGGTCCACCAGACCGGAATATGGGGTTTGAGCTGATCGAGCTTCTTGAAGGCGCGGTCGACGTCGATGGGATAGAGCTTGTCAGGCGAAACGCCATCGGCCAGCAGCGCGAATTCAAGGTTGCCCTTGGGAGAGTTTTCCAGCGAGCGCGGGCCCGGGAAGGCTTTGACGTCCCAGAAATCGGCCCAGGATTGCGGCGTCTTGCCCTTGCCGAACTTGTCGGTCCGGAAAGCGATCACGGTTGAATAGGACGCCCGGACCATCGCTGTCGGTTGCTTTGCGATGGCCGGCAGCTTGTTGTCGGGATCGATGATCGAATAGTCGATCTTTGCAAGCCATCCGGCCTTGGTGGCCGTCACGACGTCGTCGCCGTTCAGCTCGGTCAGATCCCACTCGACATTGCCGGACTCGACCATGGCCTTGAGCTTCGGAAGGCTCACGGGCGCGGTCGGCCTGACCTTGATCCCGGTTTCCCTGGTGAAAGGCTCTTCGAAGATCTTCGTGATCATGGTGGCGAGCGCGCCACCGGACCCGTTGACGACGATGGTCACGTCCTGGGCGAATGAGGGTTTGAATGCGAAGACGCCGGCGAGTGCACCGGTGCCGATTCCGAAAGCTCTTCTGGTCATCGTCATGATCGATAGTCCCCTGTGTTTTTATCGTGGTCTGGGAAGCTCAACCCTTGAGTGAGACAAGATCAGCGACGTTGAGATCGAAGCTGATCGGCGTGCCCAGCGGCAGCACATCCTGCCCTGGCCTGCGTGGCGAGATGGCCGAGATGTCCTTGCCACCGGCGGCGCGCAGCACGTAGCGGACGGAGTTGCCGAAAAAGACGGCCTCCGCGAGAATAGCGCGATGCGCGCCAGCGGCATCCTGGCGGATCTGGATGAGCTCCGGCCGGATTGACGCGAAGCTGGCCGCTGCGAGATGCGCGACATTGCCGGGTACGCGGCCGAGCCCTTCGAGCATCACGGAACCGGGCGTGGCGCCCTCGACCTTGAGAATGTTGTTTGCTCCCACGAACTCCGCCACGAAGCGCGATTGCGGCTTGTCGTAGAGCTCCTCTGGGGGGCCGATCTGCAGGACCTGGCCCTTGTCCATGACCGCCAGCCGGTCGGAGAGCGTCAGCGCCTCGCCTTGATCATGAGTGACATAGATGACGGTGCATCCGATCTGGCGCTGGTATTCCTTGATCTCGAGCTGGAGAGTCTCTCGCAGCTTCAGATCGAGGGCGCCGAGCGGCTCGTCCATCAGCAGCACCCGCGGCTCGAACACGACGGCGCGTGCAAAGGCCACACGTTGCTTCTGACCTCCTGACAGTTCGTGCGGCATGCGGTTCGCAAGCGCGTCCAGTCGAACCATCTGGAGCGCCTTTTCCGAGCGCCGCCTGGCTTCGGCCCGCGGCACGCCGCGCATCTCGAGGGGGAACGTGATGTTGCGGATGACATTGCGATGGGGAAAGAGCGAATAGCTCTGGAACACCATGCCGATGTCGCGCTTTTCCGTCGGCAGCTTGGTGATCGGCACGCCGTCGATGAGGATTTCACCGCTGTCGATATCCGTGAAGCCGGCCAGAGCGTTGAGAGCGGTCGTCTTTCCCGAGCCGCTCGCGCCGAGCAGGGTCATGAACTCCCCGCGCTTGACGTGCATCGAGAAGCTCTCCAGCGCGACGAACTTTCCATACGTCTTTCGAACGCTTCTGAAGTCGATCGTCGCTCCGGTCGAACTCATTTGATCCGGCTCCAAGTAAGAGGTGCGAATGAAAAGTGACGATGGTGTCATTTTTTGTCAAGCGCGCTATGATGGGATCGAGATTGCAGCGCGATAGGGCGCGCTGTTAGAAGCGAGCGTGAGAAGGGCGGGCCCTTGTTGTTGGAAAACGTAGATTTCGATTACGTAGATTATCTCGAGAAGCGCTTGGCCGCTGCACAAGGCGAAAAGAAGATAATTCGCACTGAGCTGCAGCTCGAGCTGGCAACCGCGCGTCTGCTCAGAGAAAAAAACTATCACGCGATTTCAGTTGATCTCATTGCGACGACCGCAGGCGTCGCGCACGGGACATTTTACAGGTATTTTGCAGCCAAGCGTGACGTCGTTGCTAAAACGATAGCTGACTATTTCATGTTCGTGCGTGCATCTCGCCGCCCGATTCCGCGCGATGCGTCGCAATACGAAGCCATCCACCAGGCCAATCTGCACTATGTCGAATGCTTCCGCCGCAATGTCGGACTGATGCGCTGCCATTTCCGGCTCAAGGACGAGGACGAACTGATCGCCGAGGTCGGACGAAGCGCCGACAACGCCATGGTGGAGCGCGTCCTCGCGAGACTTCGCCGCGAGGGGCAGCTCGGGTTGTGGGACGCGGAGAAGCTCAAACTGACGATCTTCTGCCTGATCGGGATGGTCGATGAATTGCTCCTGAAGATCTATGGACAGACACAGCCTTCGCTCGCGGCGTTTCAAGCCAGGCCCCAGCTCGTGGCGAGCACCGTCTCCGATATGTGGTTCTCGACGATCTACGGTTCACAATCCATCGAGGGCATTGCGCCAGCGGCGAACTTGCCGGGCCTTCGTCGGGTCGACTGAGCGATCGCCCTCAACTCGGCATGATGTAGCTCAGTTGATTGCGAATATTCGCGGCCAGCGAAATCAGCCGGGGCGCGACCTCTTCCTCGATCTGGTTGGGGCTGAGCCGGAAGACAGGCACCCGGCAATTCATGCCGAAGCAATCGCCATTGGCGTCCCGGATCAGCGGCACGCCAGCGGAATGGGTACCGGGAATCCAGACCCCCTTGGCCACCGAAAACCCCCGGCTGCGGCAATCGGCGACGCCCTGCAGGTAGGATTCGGAGTATTTCGCCCAGAGCTCGGGCGAGCGGCGCTTCATCTCCTCGAGTTTCAGCTTGAGTTCGTCTTCCGACAGGAGCGAACCCAGCGCATGGCCGATCGTCGCCGGCAGCAGCGGCCCGATCGTGCCGAGGTCGGGCGAGGTCCAGATATTCTCGTTCACCCGCGAGGTCTCGAGATAGACGAAGTTGATTCGGTCGATCGTGCCGATCGACACCGTACCTCCGAGGTCCTGAGCCAGCTTCTGCATCGAGGGTCGCGCGATATGCAGCAGCTTCAGGTTCACCAGCAGCGGGTTGACCAGCATGAGCGCGCGCCAGCTCAGCCGGAACTTGGACTTCTCCTGCCTAAGATAGCCCATTTGCTCCAGCGTATAGGTCAGGCGCGCGACCGTGGAGCGGTTGATCCCCGATTCCTTGGCGATCTCGCCATTGCTCATCAAGGTACGGTTCGGGCGAAAAGTCTCCAGAACGGCAAGCCCTTTGACGAGAGTTGTTGCGATGTCGGGGTCGTCAACCGGAATCTTCAAGGTCTTCTCCGCATGATGTCTTGAGAGGCGCTGCGTTAGTTCGATCGAATAATGATGAATTGCGATTTGTTCTGCTTGATGCGCTGGCGCGGGAGGTCCGGCATCTCTGCCGTTTCGCCACGGTTAGAACTGGCCCTATTTTGACCAAATGTCAAGATAGTGAACATTTCAGACGAAATTTAATCACTGTATTGACTCCTATCGCGGGCGGGCGCTCAATATTCGAAGGCGGGTGACATCTGCGCCTGCACTCGTCACGGAGAAAATGTGAATGAGCCGCGTGATCGACATGGAACTGAGCTTGCCTCACAGCGAGGCGAATCCGGATCTGGAGCGCATCTCGCGAGGGCGACCCGGAACGCCTTTCGCCCAGTCGCTGCCGCGCCCCGAGGGCTACGGCTTCGCCAATTACGGCAATGTCTTCAGGAGCAAGGAGACGGCCCCGGCGAACAAGGGCGAAGCCAATGACGGCGGACTGGTGCGGCTGGTTGAGGACATGGATCGCGCCGGCATCTCGCGGGGTCTGCTGGTTGGCGCCGAAAACAGCGCAACGGGCCGGATTCACCAGGCTCATCCCGGTCGCTTCTTCCTCTTCACGACCTTCGACCCCTTCGACGGCATGCGGGCGGTTCGCGAATTCGAGCGACTGGTCAAGGAGGAGGGCGCAAACGGCCTGCGGCTATCGGCGCTCTATAACGGCGTGCCCGCGAATGATCGCCGCTACTATCCGCTCTACGCCAAGGCAGCCGAGCTCGACGTCCCGGTCCGCATCTATACGGCGATGAACTACGCCAATGACCGGCCGTATGATCTCGGACATCCGCGCTATCTCGATGATGTGGCCATCGATTTTCCCGAGCTCAGGATCGTGGCCGGCCTGGCTGGATGGCCCTGGGTGAACGAGATGGTCGGGCTGCTCCGCCGACACCCGCGGCTCTATGTCGATACGGCGGCCCATCATCCCCGCTATTTCAGCCAGCCCGGCTCAGGCTGGGAGCAGTTCCTGCAGTTCGGCAACACGCTGCTCCAGGACAAGGTGATGGTCGGGCTCTCGCGCTACCTGTTCGGGACCTCCTTCGAGAGCATCATCGGGGAGTACAAGCAGCTGCCGCTCAAGGAAAAGGTCATCGAGAAATGGCTGTACGGCAACGCCGCTGAATTCTTTCGGCTGAACTGAGGGCGCGGTCCGATGCTTCGCTTCGTCGGCCGGCGGGCGCTCTACGCAATCCCTCTGCTCCTGGCGATCATCGTCCTGATGTTCTCCATGCTGCACATGATCCCTGGGGATCCTGTGCAGGCTCTCGTCGGCGACTACCCGGTTCCGCCGGCGTATCGGCAGGCGATCGAAGAGAAGTATCGCCTGAACGACCCTTTCCTCGTTCAGGTCGGCAATTATCTCTTGAATGTCGCGCAGGGTGATTTCGGATTCTCCTATCAGAACCAGCGCGGCGTTCTCGACCTGATCCTCGAGCGGGCGCCGCGGACGATCCTGTTGGCATCGGTCAGCTTCGCGCTCGCGATTCCGCTCGGCATGGCGATCGGTATCGCGGCGGGAACGACGCGCAGGCCGGGAGTCGACAAGTTCTGGACCACGACCGCCCTGATTGCCTACGCGATCCCGACATTCTGGCTCGGTCAGCTCCTGGTGATGCTGTTTGCGCTCCGGCTGGGCTGGTTTCCGACCCAGGGCATCGGCCCGTTGATCAGCCGGACGCATGGGCTCGCCTGGCTCTTCGAGAAGATGCGCTACCTCGCGCTGCCGGTCCTCGCCTTCGGCGTCCACGAGGGCATGCGGATCGCGCGGATCATGCGCGCCAGCGTCATCGACACGCTGTCGCAAGGCTACATCATCACGGCCCGTTCCAAGGGCTTGAGCCGCGGGCAGATCATCCGCAACCACGTGATGCGTAATTCGAGCCTGCCCCTGGTCACCATCGCTGGCTATGCCTTCGGCTCCGCGCTCGGCGGCGCCGTCCTGCTCGAAACGGTCTTCACCTGGCCGGGTCTTGGCCTGCTGCTCGTCGACTCGATCCGGCTCAGGGACAACATGACGGTTGTCGGTGTCGTGATCTTCTCGGCCGTCGCCGTCGTCGCCATGAACCTGATCGTCGATCTCCTTTACGCGGCGCTCGACCCGCGCATCAGAACCATGCGGTGAGGCCGAAGCCATGTCAGACAGCAAAACCACCATGGCGCCGGCATCCGGCAACGGCATCCCGGTCGGGAGCTGGCAGGCCCATATCGCCAATCTCTTCGGGACGCGTCACGGCGCGCTCGGAGCAGGCATCCTCATCGTCCTGGTGATCGTGGCGACGGCCGCCCCGCTGATCGCGCCCTACAATCCGCTGGAGCAGACCCCGCTCAGCCTCGCGCCGCCATCGTCCCAATTCCTGTTCGGCACGGATAATATCGGCCGGGACGTGTTCTCGCTGGTCGTCCACGGCAGCCGCTCGTCCCTGCTAGTAGGGTTGGGGGCGGCGCTGGCCGCACTGCTCATTGGCGGCACTCTGGGGATCCTGGCCGGCTATTTCCAGGGCCCGGTCGAGGCGGCGCTGATGCGGCTGGTCGAGCTGTTCCAGACACTCCCCGTCATCATTCTCGTGCTCTGCGCCGTTGCGCTGTTCGGCTCGAACTTCTGGCTGCTCATCGCGGCGGTGGCGCTGGCGATCTGGCCGATGGAGGCTCGCCTCGTCTACGGCCAGTACATCAAGCTTCGCGATCGCGAATTCATTGCGGCCGCCCGCGTCGCCGACCTCTCGACGGCGCACATCATGTTCCGCGAGATCCTGCCCAACGCGATCCAGCCGATCATCGTCCAGGTCGCGCTCGACGCCAGCATCGCCATCCTGATCGAGGCCGGGCTCGGCTTCCTCGGTCTCTCCGACCCGAGCAAGGTGAGCTGGGGCCGGCTGCTTTTCGTGGCGCAGGACTACATGGACAGCGCCTGGTGGATGAGCCTGTTCCCGGGCGCGGCCATCTGCATCACCGTGGTCGGCCTCAATCTCTTCGCCGACGGGCTGAACGAGGTCATCGATCCACGCAGCACGAGCGGGATGGGAGGGCTGCAATGAGCGCCTCGCTTCTCGATGTGCGCGACCTGAAGGTCCATCTGCGTCTCGGCCACAAGGTCGTGAAGGCGATCGACGGAGTCGATTTTCAGGTCCGCCCGGGCGAATGCGTCGGTATCGTCGGCGAATCCGGTTCCGGCAAAAGCACGATGGCGCGCGCCGTGACGCGCCTGATGCCAAACGTGAACATCGAGGAGCTGAGCGGCAAGCTCGCCTTCGAAGGGCGCGACATCCTGGGCATGGCCGATGCCGAGCTGCGCGCCCTGCGCCGCGGGCGGGGCTTCTCGATGATTTTTCAGGATCCGCTCGGTTACCTCAATCCGACACAGCGCATAGGCCGCCAGATCCAGGAGGCGCTCTCCCGGGATGCCGGGCGAGGTTCGGACAAGGCTCGCGTCCACACCTTGCTGGACGAGGTGGGGCTACCCGACGCAGCCAATCTCGCCAGGCGCTACCCGCATGAACTCTCGGGCGGCATGCGCCAGCGCGTGATGATCGCGATCGCACTGGCCAGCGATCCCCAGCTTCTCTTTGCCGACGAGCCGACGACAGCGCTCGACGCGACCGTGCAGCTGCAGGTCCTGCAGACCCTCTACAGGCTGCACAAGGAGCGCAACATGGCGATGGCCATCATCACCCATGACCTTGGTGTCGTCGCCGAGCTTTGCGACCGGGTCTACGTGATGCGCGCGGGCAAGGTGATCGAGAGCGCCGAGACCATCACGCTTTTCGAGCAGCCTCAGCAGGACTATTCCAGGCGCTTGATTGAGCTCAGCACGCGCCGGCTGACGCGGGAGCTTCAGTCATGACCGCTCCAATCCTTCGCCTGCAGAGCGTCGAGCAACTCTACACCAGCCGCAACGCCAATGGCCCGGGCTGGAATACGGTTCGGGCGGTGGATGGTGTCGATCTCGATATCAACGAGGGCGAGACCCTGGCGATCGTCGGCGAGTCCGGCTCAGGCAAGAGCACGCTCGCGAAGCTGCTCCTGATGCTGAACCGGCCGACGGCGGGCGACGTGCAGTTTCGTGGCACCTCGCTGGCCTCGCTCGGCTCCTCCGGGAGACAGGCGTTCCGGCGCCAGGTCCAGGCGGTGTTTCAGGACCCGGCCTCGTCGCTGAACCCGCGCATGACGGTCGAGCGCATGCTCGGCTACATCGTCCAGCGCCATGAGCTTGCCTCGTCGCGCGAGACGCGGGCCTTTCTCGCCGGCCATCTTGCCGCGGTCGGCCTTAACCCCCCGGACCATTATCTCGACCGCTATCCGCACCAACTCTCTGGCGGGCAGCAGCAGCGCATCGCGATCGCGCGGGCGATGATGCTTCGGCCAGCGATCATCATTGCCGACGAACCGCTGTCGAGCCTCGACGTGTCGGTCCAGGCCCAGGTCCTGCAGTTGATGCGCGACCTGCACAAGGCGACCAATGTCGGCTTCGTGGTGATCAGCCACGACCTCGGAGCAATGGAGTCGATCGCCGACCGGACGGCCGTGATGTATCGCGGCCGGATCGTCGAGATCGGCCGCTCGATCTACGAACGCCCGTTCCATCCCTATACGAAGCTGCTGCTCGACGCGCGACTTTCGCTCGATCCGCGCCGCGGTCGGATCCGCAGCCTGAGCACGACGCAGACGCGAGCCGAGATGCCTGAGCCCAAGCAGGGCGGCTGCCGGTTCCGCCACCGCTGCCCCTTCGCAATTGAAATCTGCGCGACGGCCGACCCCGCACTGAAGCCGGTTGGCCAGGCCGGGACCTTTGCGGCCTGCCACCGCGCAGGCGAAATCGGCGAGTCATCGCGCCCGGCAACTGCGGCCGCCGTGGAGAGGACGCCCGGGCCCGTCGAGACCTGAAGCAGGGACTACCCAGAAAAGCCAAAGGGAGAGAGCACATCATGGACACGGCTAAACGAAGCGATGCGTGGACGATGCACAGGCTGGGGGCGATCTCGCTGCTTGCGGGAGCGTCGAGCCTTCTGCTCTCCGCCGCAGCCCAGGCGGACGATGGCAAGCCCGTCCCGGGTGGCACGGTCATCGCCGCGCTGAATTCGACGACGATTCCGAATCTGAACACCCAGATGACATCGTCGGTCCCGGCGCTGTTCGCCGCTGATGTCTGGGCGGACGGGCTGATGACCTATGACCGCGAAGCCAATCGCGTTCCGCGCCTGGCAAAGAGCTGGACCATTTCCGAGGACGGCAAGACCTACACCTTCAACCTTCGCGAGGGCGTGAAGTGGTCGGACGGCAAGCCGTTCTCTGCCGCCGACGTGGTCTTCACGCTGGAGAATTTCGGCAAGTTCAACACCTATCTCACCAAGCTCATGCCGCTGGTCGAGAAGTCCTCGGCTCCCGATGACAAGACCTTCGTCCTGACGCTCAAGCAGCCGCTGACCGCGACGCTCGATCTGTTCGACAAGGAGGTGTTTCCGCTGATGCCGAAGCACGTCTACGAGGGCAAGGACATCGCCACTCATCCAGCCAATATCGCTCCGGTGGGCCTTGGTCCGTTCAAGTTCGACAAATGGGTCAGCGGCCAATCGATCACCTTCGTGCGCAATCCGCACTACTGGGAGGCGCCCAAGCCCTATCTAGACTCGGTGATCTTCGCGCTCATCCCGAACCCCCAGCAGCGCCTGAACGCCATCGTCAACGGCGAGGTCAACTGGTTCCGTCCCGAGGTGGTGCAGGTCCCGGCGACCCAGCAGGCAGCGAAGCGCGGTTCGTTCCGGGTCGTGCCGATCGTGACCAACGCGCCCGAGACCGCCGTCATCGACTTCAATCTGCGGCGTTCGCCGATGAACAACGTCAAGGTCCGGCAGGCACTGTTCCACGCCATCGATCGCGAGCGGATCGTAAGGGATGTCTACCAGGGGCTGGCCGAGACCGCCAAGAACGCCATCCCGACGCAGTTCAAAAACCTGCACGACCCGTCGGTCAACTATGACACGATGTATGCCTATGATCCGAAGCGCGCCGCCCAATTGCTCGACGAGGCCGGATTTCCGCTGAAGGACGGCAAACGCTTCGCGCTCGAGTTGGCCGTGATTTCGGCTGCTCCCTATGACGCGGTGGCGCAGGTCGTGCAGGCGCAGTGGACGGCGCTCGGCATCGACGTGAAGCTCAGCGCGCTCGATCAGCAGATCTGGACCAACAAGGTCTATACGCAGCATGATTTCGATGCGTCGATCATCTCGCTGACCGGGCGTTCGAACCCGGTCCTCGGCGTCGACCGCAGCTTCGTCTGCAACGAGACCAGCGTCCCCTACGCCAATCCGACCAGCTACTGTAACCCCGAGTTCGACAAGGTCGCTGCCAATGCGGCTTCGGCGCCGGCGGATCAGCAGAAGGCGCACTACAAGACCTATGCCGAGATCATCGCGCGCGATCTGAACCAGCTTGCCCTGACGAATTCGCGCGTCTTCGAGGCCGTGACGAACAATTTCAAGAACCTGGACGCTCAGTTCAACTTCTCGTTCAACACCCATCCGAACTGGGCAGAAGCCTGGCTCCCCAAAGACAAGCAGTAACCCCTCCGGCCTCAACGCCCGCAGCCGCCGATGGCGGCTGCGACGGCGCACCGCTATCGAAGGACATATCGCCTTGCATATCGACGTCACCCCCATGGTCAGGCCACGCTCTGTGGCCATTATCGGCGCCTCGGCGAAGCGCGTCACGCAGGGCAACGTGGTCATCAGCAATCTGAAATCCTGGGGCTATGCGGGGGAGATCCTCCCGATCCATCCCCAGGCCGATCAGATCGAAGGCCTGCGCGCAGTCAACTCGGTTGCCGAGATCCGCGCGGAGACGGACCTTGCGATCATTGCCATTCCCGCGGCGCATGTGCCGGGCATGTTGCAGGAACTCGAGTCGAGTTCCGTGCGTTCGGCGATCGTCTTCACCAACGGATTCTCGCATGACGAGGAGAGGGCGATTCGGGCATTCGGCGCCCAGAGCCGCATCGTCGTGCACGGCCCCAACTGCATGGGGCTGGTCAATTTCACCGACTCGATCCCACTCTACCCATCCAGGCCGTCGCTGCGCCTGAGGCCCGGCAACGTGGCGCTGGTGGCCCAATCCGGGTCGGCGGCGATCTCGGTGATGAACTCGACGGTCATCGGGCTTTCAAAGGTCGTGACCGTCGGCAGCGAGTTCCAGGTCGCCGCCGCAGATTATGTGCGCTGGCTTGCGGACGACGATGAGACACGGGTCATCGGCGTAGTCGCGGAGTCGATCAAGTCCCCCCGCGCGCTCGCCGAGGCTGCCGAATGCGTTCATGCCGCGGGCAAGTCCCTGGTGGTGCTCAAGGTTGGTCGCTCGGATGTCGGCGTTGCGGCCACCCAGGCTCATACCGGGGCTCTGGTCAGCGATCGCGACGCCTATGACAGCTTCTTTCGGGAGACCAATATCGCGACGGTCGCGGATTATGACGAGCTCATCGCGGCGCTCGAATGCTCGGCGGTGGCGCGGCGCATGGTCCGGGGAGCAAGCATCGGCATCGTTGGCATCTCCGGCGGTCAGACGGCCCTGGCCTGCGACGTGGCGGAAGTGCAGGGCGTGCCTGTTGCGGCGTACAGCGCAGTGACCGGGCAACGTCTGCGTGCTGCCCTGCCGGGAACGGCCGGCAACAATCCGGTCGATTTCGGAGCGACGGTCAATGTCGAGGACCGCAATACGCCCGAGGCCATGAAGGCGGTCCTCTGCGACGAGAATGTCGGTGCCGTCGTCGCCCTTCAGGACACGCAGGAGAGCCTCAATCCCGCGACGTTGCAGAATTACATGAATGTGCTCGGCGTCTATGCCGAGGCCGGCAAGGCGAGCGAAACGCCGCTGGTCGTGATCTCGCCGACTTCGGAGAATGTCGATCCGGGCGTTCGTTCGATGCTGGCCGATCACGGGGTACCGCTGCTGCGCGGGCTTCACGCTGGACTTCGCGCTGTCGGTAACCTCGCCCTCGGCAAGCCGGGCCCTGCCGGCTCCTGGGCCAGCCAGCGCAGCGCAACGCGTCCCCCCTTCAACAAGGAGGTTGCCAGCCTGAGGCGCGAGATCGAGCAGTGCTCGGGCTCTCTCGATGCCGAACTGTCATTCCGACTGCTGCGCGCCTATGGAATCCCGCTGGTACGATCGATCGTCGTGAAGGACCAGAGCGAGGCGATCGACCGCGTTCGGGAGGTCGGCTTTCCCCTGGTGGTCAAGGTCGCATCCCGCGACGTGCAGCACCGCTCGGATGTCGGCGGCGTGATGCTGGGCATTCGCGATGAGGACGGATTGCGTCGTGCGATCTCGACCATTGCCGAGAATGTCGGCAGGGCGCTGCCGGCGGCGACGATCGACGGCTATGAATTGCAGGAACAGCTTGTCGACGCGGTCGAGGCCATGGCCGGGTTCACGGCTGCGCCCCCCTTTGGCCAGATGGTTGTCCTGGGAAGTGGCGGCACGCTGGTCGAGCTCATTGCTGATCGGGCGGTCGCACTGGCGCCGTTCAATCACCAGCAAGCCGGCACGATGCTCCGCCGGACCAAGCTCGACCGCATCCTGGGGGGATACCGCAACCTGATGCCTCGAACCGACACGAGCCATCTGGTCGATCTCGGGGTGAGGCTCTCGCAGCTCGCCAGCGATTGTGAGGATCTGCTGTCCGCGTGCGATCTGAACCCGATCCTCGTCCGAAAGGGGTCCGGCGAGGTGCGCGTTGTCGATGCTCTCTTTGTGCGCCGCTAACGATCGGGTCCGTCGCAGCTGATCGGTCGCGGGACGGAGAGCCCCGCCTTGCGCCGATCGCAGCCGATACACCCAGGCGGCCTATGCCCGACGGCGGGGGTCGTGCGAGCCCTGCCCGTCGCTAGCTCTGGGCGGGCGAGGTCCGCAAACGCGCGGCACGGCCAACGCCGCTACGCCACATCGGGCGGGGAGGGCGCAGGTTCATTTCCTGTTTCAATTCAACGAGCTTTCGTCGTTTCCTGAATCAGCCCCTGATCCAGCAGAATGAAGGTCCGGTCCGCGTGCAAGACGCGTCGGCCATCAACCACCAGGAAGCGATAAGCGAATCGAGTCGGTTTCGTCCAATTCCCGTGGGGCTCGCGCCGTCGAGAGCCGGGGGAAAGGCGCGCCGCCTGATCATGCCACGCTGCCTCGCGCCCGGCGCCTACCTGAAGATCGACGCAGGTCTTGACGCGGCGGCCCTCAGCCCTGCCGGCGCTCGAAGATCGCCGAGTTTCCGTCGTGTTCGCGGACCTCGACTGATTCCAGCCAGACACGCTCGCCGATCTGATTGGCGAGCCAGGCCGCAACGTGGTCGAACGTGTAGCGCGCCGTCGCCTCGCAGCCGACTGCAGGCATGATCCGCAGGTCGACAAGGCCCTTGTCGGCGAGCCCCTGGAACGCGTCGAGATGCGGGTCGTCGGCCGCGACAATCATCGTGTGGTCGAACATGTGCTTCAACCAGGTCTTGATCTCCTTCATCCCGCCGAAATCGAAGCACCAGTTGCGCTCGTCGAGCTCGTGGGTGGCGAAGATGAATTTGAAGGACAGCGCATAGCCGTGAACCAGGCTGCAATGCGAATGCGTTGCGCGCCATTGGCGGAAGCAGCAGGACAGGCCTTCGACGAAGTCATAGGTCTTGGTCGACCGATAGACATCCCGGTGAACGGTCCGCGCAGGCTTGTGGTCCTGCATCATTGCAATGCTGTCCATTGATCTGGGTCCTAAAACCGTTCCAGAGATGTGCATTCCTGTATGAATTCGGCCTTGTATGACGCGTTTGTGGCAAACTCGCCGTAGAACGAGCTGTTCACCATGCGGCTGGCATGGCTGGCCCGAACACCGCGATGGGTCTTGCACATGTGGACGGCGCTGATCCTCACCGCCAGGCCGCGGGGATTGGTGGTCTCTACGATATGCTGCTCGATCTGCTTGACCAGCTCTTCCTGGATCTGGAGGCGGGCCGCGAAATGCTGGATGATGCGATCATATTTCGACAGGCCGATGATCTTGCCTTCCGGCGACGGCAGCACGCCGATGAAGGCCACGCCATAGATCGGCATCAGGTGATGGGCGCAGGTCGAGCGGACATCGATCGGGCCAGTGACGATCAGTTGGTCGTAGCTCGTGGCATTGTCGAACTCGGTGATCTTCGGCGGCGGGTTGTAGCGGCCGTGCAGGAGTTCCTCGACGAACATCTTGGCGACCCGCGCCGGTGTATCGCGCGTGTTGTGGTCGTTCTGGTGGTCGATCTGCAGAATATCGAACAGCTCTTCGATCTTCTTCGCAGCCGCGGCCCTCATCTCCGCCCGCTCGGTCTTGTCCAGGTAGCCGTCGACCGCGTGGTTTCCGAGGCGGGCTGAATTCTGTAGGCTATTCGCTCGTGACATGTTGCATCCAGATGCCTTCGTGGGCGGTAGGGGTCGCACGTGGGTCGGGTTAGTACGTCAAAATCGCAGAGGAATTCGCAGGGGTCTTAAATATATCAGTAATTTAACCGATTTCCGCTTTTAGAGGTTTTTAATGGCCGGCTCGTAGGATTTCGAGCTTGGACCGATCGGGAGCCCCTCATGTCTATAGACACATTGCGACGTGGAATCACCCTGGGCGCGATCTCGTCCATTGGTCTGCTCATGGCCGGGACGGTCAGCGCCCAGACCTTGGCCGCTCCGACGGACAAGGTCATCCTGACGATATCCGGAAAGATCTCGGTGACCAATAGCGGAGATACCGCACAGTTCGACCGCGCTGCGCTCGAGGCGATGGGGCTCATGACAATCGAGACGAACACTCCGTGGTACTCCGGACCGCAGAAATTCGAGGGCATCTCCCTCGATAAACTGATGAAATCGGTCGGCGCCAAGGGCGACACCGTTCAAGCGATCGCACTCAACGACTATACGACTGAAATACCGCTCGAGGACTTCGCGAAGTACAACGTCATCCTGGCGCTGAAGCGCAACGCTGAATACATGCCGATTCGGGACAAGGGTCCGCTTTTCATTGTCTATCCCTATGACAGCAACCCTGAGTTGCGTAGTCAAAAGTTCTACAGCCGTTCGGCCTGGCAGGTTTCAAAGTTGATTGTCCGCTAGAGATCGGGGTGGTATCAGTCAACGGTTCGCATCTGTGGGAGAATCTGCCGGGATTAACTCATGCTGAAGATGCGAAAGATAGAAACCTTGCTCGGGGCCGTTCTTGTCGGCCTCGTTTTGTCTGCATTGTATGTATCAAGTCTTATCGTCGAGCAGCAGAATCTGATCCGGCAGACGGCGCGTTACAATGTAACCTGGCTTGCGAGCCAGTCCGTCGTCGAGCTGCAGCGCTTCCAGGAGCGCGTCGCCAGCTTCAGCATCCCGTCCAGCAAGGTCGATGCAGACGAGATAGCGCTGCGCTATCAGATCCTGCTCAACCGCCTCAGCCTGCTCAGCTCCGGCGAGTTCGAGGAATTCGTCAATCAAGGTGCCGACAGGCGTGCGACCGTCGATGAATTCCGCCAGGCCCTGGCCGAGATCGAGCCCTGGGTCGACCATCTCACCCCGGAGAATGCCGCACGGATCCGCGCGCGGCTGGCGCCGCTCGACCAGAAGATGTCGAGCCTCGCGGCCGCGGCCAACCGCATTTCCGGCGATCAGGTCGATGGCGATCAACGTGAGCTTCTGAGCCTGCACTGGTTCTTCTCGGGCATCATCGTGACGCTCGTGCTGATGTCGCTTGGCCTGGTCCTGCTGCTTCATTTTCGTAACCGGCTGCTCAATCATGCGCATCGCGAGATGCATGTGCTGACCGACGGGCTGAAGGAGGCGAAAGGCGAACTCGAACGGGCCAATGAGGACATTTCCAGCAAGAACGACAGCCTGAAAAATCAAAACGAGATGCTGGTGCTGCGCGACATCGAATTGCGGACCCAGAACCAGCGCTTCGATGCAGCCTTGAACAACATGTCGCAGGGATTGCTGCTGGTCGACGGCGAGCACCGCCTGATCGTCTGCAACGAGCGCTTTCGCCAGATGTTCGAGCTGCCGGCGTCGAGCACCAAGCCGGGGGCGAGTCTTACGACCGTGGCTGACGAGCGCTTCGCTGCCCTGCTAGCCCATCAGAAGGCCATCGCGTCCGGACCGCGATCGGCGACATTCTCGTTCGAGCTTGCCGCCGGCACGGTCTGCTCCGTCTCGCAGCAGCCGATGCCCGATGGCGGCTGGGTTGCAACCTATGAGGACGTGACCGAGCGCCGGCGCTCGGAGGAGCGCATCGCCTATATGGCGCATCATGATGCGCTGACGGACTTGCCGAACCGCGCCCAGTTTCGCGAACATCTGGAGCGCGCGCTCGAACTTCATCAAGGCGAGGTCGGCAGTTTCGCCGTGCTCTATCTCGACCTCGACCGCTTCAAGACCGTCAATGACACGCTCGGTCACGAACTGGGCGACGCATTGCTGAAATCCGTCAGCGTACGGCTGAAGAAAGCGGTTCGCGGCAGCGATATCGTCTCGCGCTTCGGTGGCGATGAATTCGCTGTGCTATGTCGCGGCTACCCCGATCTCGACGAGCTTCGCCGGATCGCAACCCGAATCGTCGAACGCATGGGGCAGCCTTTCCGCATCGCCGGCCGCGACATCAGGATCGGGACCTGCGTCGGCATCGCGCTCGCCATCAAGGATGGCAGCGATTGCGATTCGCTGCTGCGCCATGCCGATATGGCGATGTATGCGGCGAAGAACACCGGCCGGGGAACCTACTGCTTCTATGAAGCCCCCATGGAAGAGCAGATCGACGCGCGGCGCGCGCTGGAAGATGCGCTCCGTCGGGCGCTTCAGGAAAACGAGCTGGAGGTCTACTACCAGCCCATCGTCAATCTGAAGCGGATGGAGATTGTCAGTTTCGAGGCGCTGCTGCGCTGGACCCATCCGGTCCGTGGGGCGATCTCGCCGGCGGAATTCATTCCGGTCGCCGAGGAAACCGGGCTCATCGTGACGATAGGAGAATGGGTATTGCGGCGCGCCTGCGCGGATGCGGCGCAATGGCCGAACGGCACGCGGGTATCGGTCAATCTTTCGGCCGTCCAGCTTCGCAACGACGACTTCGCGCAGATCGTGTTCAGTGCGCTGGCTGCCAGCCAGCTGCCGGCTCACCGGCTCGAACTCGAGATCACCGAATCCGTGCTGCTTCAGGACAGCGACGCGACGCTCGCCGTGCTGCACCAGTTGCGTCGCTTCGGCATCCGCACCTGCATGGACGATTTCGGCACCGGCTTTTCCTCGCTCAGCTACCTCAGAAGCTTCCCCTTCGACAAGATCAAGATCGACCGGTCCTTCGTCAAAGACATGCATGTGCAGGAGGATTGCCGCGCCATCGTCACCTCGATCGCCCATCTCGGGCAAAGCCTGAACATGACGACCACCGCCGAGGGCGTCGAAACCCGCGAACAGCTGGAGGCGGTCATGGCGGTCGGCTGCACTGAGGTGCAAGGCTATTATTTCGGGCCGCCGACCCCCGCGGCGGATGTCGCGCAGGTCTTTTCGCGCCTGGAGAAGATGCGTCTCGCGGCCTGACGCCGCAGACCGCCTGCCAGGGAAGAGGGCGACGTCGCGCCTCAGGCCACCCATCCCGGCACAGGATCCGCTCCGACCGATGATCCGGGCGGCCTCGCTGCCGTCCTTCCGGCCGGGCAGACAGCCCAGCCCCAGGCCCAGCTCCGGCAGGCCAGCCCGCCGGAGACCAGCGCCCCCTCATGCATCGTTTCCCGCGACAGCGTCGCATCGATCCTGCCCGGCAGGCAGGCGCTTGAGCCTCATCCTTCGAACAGAGGATGACGTTCGCGAAGCGCCTTCCTAGTTTCCCAAGGCTGCCTCAAGCGCCGCTTCGGCGAGGCCAGGAAGCAATGGGATGGCGGGATTCCGTCTGGGGCCGAAGCCGATCTGCGTCGGGCCTTGGTGGGGAGGGGCAGGCAAAATGCCGTCGATCCATGGAATGCACGCACGGGCGGGAATGGCCAGGCGCGGGGACCATGGCGCAGCCAAATGCCCTGAAGTCAGCGCTCGGTTCCTGGGCGCCCAGGCAAGACGGAGAGGCTCGCGATGATCCTGGAGATGTTTGGGCCGTCCGGCGCCGGAAAGACGACGATGGTTTCCGCCCTGACCGCCCATCTGCGCGGCCTGGGCTATGTCGTGAACCCTCTGATCGGTGTGCGGGCCCATCCGCTGAGGCGCGGCATTCTCAAATGTCTGGCCAGCGCCAGGCTGCTCAGGTCCGCCGGCCCGGCCGCTGGCATCGCGGATCTCTTCCGGATCCTGCCGCCGAAGGACCGGCTTTGGTTCATTCGCCTCTACTGGCACCTGGCCCTGCTCCATCACGAATGGGTGGCGGCACAAACCTCCGATGCGATCACGATCTTCGATCAGGGCATGGTCCAGGCGGTCGCCTCGCTCATCATGCTCAGCGGCATAACCGACCGCGACCCTGTCGGACGCGCGCTCGACATCGTGCCTAAGCCGGACCTGCTCGTCCGCTTCGAGGCACCACGCTCTCTCCTGGAGGAGCGCCTTCGGGATCGCTGGCGGAAGATCGGCCCGCTTCAGCGCTACCTCGAAATCGACCTGCAAGGCAGCCTGGCCCATGTCGACGATGTCGACCTGGTCTCCGACATGGTCAGCGCACGCGCGCTCCCGATGATCCGGATCAGCAGTATCGATGCCCCAAGCCGCAATCTGTCGATCGATCGGATCACCGCCGAGGTGCAGGCCAGGATGCGCCCATCGCGCGTTGTCGCGGAGGAGCCGGCAGCACGTGGTTACGCCGCGCTCTCACATTAGATCATCCGACCGGATCCCCGCGATCCGCCCCGATGATCCACCCCGTTTGTGAGTTCACCAGCTCTCCCGAAAACCGTAATCCCGCTCCCGAGCCGATGCTGGAGCGTCAGCGTCGGGGCGGGAGAGCGGCATCGGCCGGGGATCTGAGCGCTGCCGTGAGGGAGGCCACCGCGATCACCGGCCCTGTCGTCGAGGGTGTCGCCCGCGACATGCAGGATTTCACCCGGAGCGGGCGTTGTCTGGGCCCCGACCGTCGGGCCCCTGGCAGCGTAGCGCCGGCACGCAGCATCGGCTTCGACAGGGGGGAGAACGCAAAGGGGCCGGCGGAGTCCCCGCGAGCCCATGCATACCCCATCGGGTCAGGTTGAAGCGCTCCGTCCTGAAGCGCTCCGTCGCGTTTGGAGTTCGGACCGGCGCAAGGGCGAGGACACGGTGCTCTCAGTTTCGGCCACGGCGGCAGTCCGTTGCAGCATGCCGAAATAGTGAGATCGAAGGGCGGGGAAGAACGTCAGCGCCGGATAGAGCGGATCGGTGAGAGCGCCGAGACGGTAGGCAATGGGAGGAATCAGCGTTTTCGAGGCCAGTTCACTCTCGAAATCGGGAAACAGGTCCTGGATGTGGCGCCGTGTCATGGCCCTGACATTGCGGTTCCAGGGATTGGGGTAACGCATGTCATACCAGATGATCACCCCGTTCGGAGACAGGACGCGATTGATCTCGCGCGCCACGTTCCTGGCCATGAGGGGGCTCAGGATCGAGGAGAACACCGTGAAGGCCAGGATGAAATCGAAATGCTGGTCGGGAAACGGCAGATTCTCCGCATTGGCTTCCGTGAACGACACGTCCGGGCATTTTCGTCTGGCGATCGCGAGGGCTTCCGGAAGCAGGTCGACCCCGAACAGGCGGTCATTGGGAAAGCCGTAGCGCTGCAGTCGGCGGACCAGATCGCCCGTCCCGCAGCCCAGGTCCAGTACACGATACTGCTTGAGGGGAGGCGCCGCTTCCCGATCAAGCAAGCGGTACAGGGCGACATCGCGATCGCGCACCATGCGCAGGCGCCCGGGGCGCCTCTCCTTGTCCGGGTTTCCGCGATCTCTCTCCGCATATTTCGCATAGGCGGATTTGATCCGCTCGATCTCGGCCGACGTTGAGTGATCGCAGATATCATAGCTGAATGGACGCATTTGAACGACTGGCATCGCAATCTCCCAGGATGAATAGCCGATGGCTTCTCGCCTGCGGATGCTTCGGGGTTTGTCACCAGCTCCAGGCGTCGGAGGCTGTTGGAACGCCGCCGACAACAGGGCAGGCGGGGCGCCCGAGGCATCCTGCGTACCACCGAGGCCAGGGTGCAGCTGGGCCCGAACGCTCGCTTCGTGCGGCCATCCGGTCATCGAGACGCATGCAAGGGTCTGGAGCCGAGGCGCCCAGGGTCGGCGTCCAGGTCGCATGAGAAACGAGGGCTCCTCCCACTCGGGGCTTCCCAAAAGTCAGCTGCGCCCGAGCGAGCCAGGCCCCTCTCTGGTACGCGCCCAGCAGGCGCTCGGCATCCTCCGAACGAAGGATGACCGGGCATTTCCTGGCCGTCGGGCCGACTGCTCCGGCCCCTGCGCCGAGGCGCCGCCTGGCGCAATCGACGCCGGCTTCGTTCATTCGAAGGATGAACTGGCCGTGCCCCGGGCGTAGCCGGTTGAGGTCAATCCCACAGCCGGCCGCCGAAAACAGGGTTGATCCGATGCGCGACGAGCAACCGACACCGATCGTGGGAGGCCCGCGAGGTCGCCTGCTGCACGGTCTCCCTGCTTCGGCAGGGTGGCGCTGCCATCGCCGCCGAATGACGGCAATCACGAGAGCCGAGCGTCAACACGCCGGAGTGCACCCGGCCCCCCAATGCAGTGGCACTTTCTTTCAATGCAAGGGTATCGGCCTATGATCATTGATCTTTTCGGCGCCACCGGTGCAACCAGAGCAAGCTTCGCCAGCGAATTGTGCAAGAGGCTCCGCGAGAGCGGTCAGACAGCCGAGATCATTCAGGGCGACTGGCCCGCAACAGGGGATCCGGCCCGAGACCCTCCGGGCAAAACCACCGGGCATGTCTTCCGCGGCATCGGCCAATGGGCCGCGGCGGCGGTCCTCCCGCTCAGTCGCAGGCTCGGATTCTGGCCCGGCTTCGATATCCTCGCCATGCTGCCGCCAGCCAATGCGGCCTGGTTCGGCGTCCTGCGCCAATATAATGCGAGCCTGAGCCATGCCTGGTCGGAGGCTGCCCGGTCGGACCAGATCGTGATCTTCGAACAAGGCTTCGTTCAAACCGTCTGCCTGCTCGCCACGCACAGCTGGGCCCTCAGCGAGGCCACCCTGGAAGCAGCCCTCGAACAGGTGCCAAAGGCCGATCTGGTTATCTGCATCGATGCACAGTCGGAGACGCCCGAGACGGATTTCGGAATGAGCCACGCCGCGGCGCCCGTCATCGCTCGCGCCGACGGGCTCCTGCATGAGCACGGGACGCCGGTGATCTCGCTTGCCTTTCAAGACGAGGCGACGCTCGGCAGCGCGCTGGACGTAGCCGTCGAGGAGGTCCTCGCGAGGCGCCCGGTTCGCGCCCCGATCGGTACGTCCGCCGCGCGAGCCGCCGCGGGCCTTACGACAGGGCGCTCCGGTCTGGCTCATCCCACTGTCCCTGCGCCGGCCGCCACCGCGGCAGCGGGGAGTGTCGCCTCTGCCGCCTGGGCTCCTCAACAGGCCATTCCGCTCCCCGGCATGCACGCGCTGCTGCCCTATCTGATCGGGGCCCTTCTCGCTTTTCTCGTCGAGTTTCTCGCCGCCAGGGTCATCGGCGCCCATAGCTACGGCATCTACGCCTTCGCCTTCGCCTGCGCGAGCGTGGTCGCCTACAGCTCCACGCTGGGCTTCAACATTTCGCTGGTGCGCCTCCTGCCAGCCTATCTCGCGCGGCAGGAGAGCAGCCTAGCCCGGGGCGTGATCCAGTATGCCGTCCGCAGGACGCTGGCGACCGCCATGGCGATCGCCGTCGTCGGAGCGACCTTCGTCACCATGTATCCCGGCTTCTTGCGGCCGGAGGTCATCGCGACCTGTCTGATGGCTCTGGCAGCGGCACCTCTGCTTACGCTTCTCCTGATCAGCGGCTCCGTCACACGGAGCTTCGGCGGCGCGCTGTCGGTCCTCGCGATCGAGCGTGTCGTCCTGAACGGGCTTGTTCTCGGCGTGATCTTCCTGACAGCCTGGTACCATCTGTGGCCACGCGACGCGACGCTCGTCATGGGCTCCACGCTTGTCGGCTCGGCGATGGCGGCCATGGTGCTCGTGCCGGCCCTGCGGGGGGGGCGGCCGCGGGCTGTCCGCGTGGCCGTCGCGAATTATGCCGCCGCCGAATGGCGCTCCTCCATCGCGCCCCTCACGATGATCGTCGCCGCCGAGATCGTCCTGAACCGGGCCGGCGTCATCGTGCTCGGACTGGAGGGGCGCATTACCAAGGTCGGCATCTTCGGCATTGCCCTCAGCATGGCGACACTGGCGACACGTCCCCTGGTGGCCTTTGGCCGATCGATCCTGCCTCTGGCTTCGCGATTGGATGGCGGGGATGATCGACCGCAACTTCAGGCGCTGCTGAGCCACTCCGCCAGACTGTCATTGATGGCGGCGGTCCTGATCTCCGTTCCGCTGCTCCTGCTCACCGATCCGCTGCTGAACTGGCTGGGGCCCGACTTCGAACGCGCGGGCCCCGTCCTTCGCATCCTCCTGGTAGGTCAGGTCGTCGCGGCCGCTTTCGGTTCCCAGCAAGCGCTCATGACGATGGCTGGGCAAGAGCGGGCAGCAGCAACCATGCTGATCGCGGGGGCTGCGGTGAACATCGTGGCCACGATTGTGGCGAACCGGTTCTGGGGACTGACCGGCGCCGCGGTGGCAACGGTCGTCACCGTCATCGCCTTGAACCTGGCGCTCGCCATCTTCCTGCGCCTGCGCCTCCAGATCAGGCCGGGCCTGGCCTCGGCCGCGCCTCCGGTGCCGATGCATTGGTCCAGATCACAGCTGGCGAACGGACGGAGCGATGCTTCGACCGTTGGCGCGACCTGGGAGAGGGAGCCACGAGGCGGAGCGCGCGGGGGCGGTGGCCTGGGCCAGCCGTACGTCCCGCAATGCGAATCCTACCGCGTGAGATCGACCGGCGCAGGCTATGGCCAGCGTTATGTCAGGATCTTCTCCGAGGGCTACTACGCCATCAACTGGCGCGAGGTCGAAGCGCCTTTGCTCAGGGAGATCTTTGCGGGGCTTGCGTCCCGAGGCGCGTCGAGGTCCCTCGATTTCGCCTGCGGGACCGGGCGCATCCTGGAACTGCATGAAGAGGCTTTCGACGACATCGTCGGCGTCGATATTTCGCCGGAAATGCTCGCTCACGCGCGCGCGCGCTACCCTGAAATCCGCTTCGTCGAGGCCGACCTGACCCGGACCGGTGCGATCGAGGCCGTCAGCGACCGGCAGGTTTGCACCGCCTTTCGCTTCTTCCTCAATGCCGAGCCTTCGCTTCGCGCGGAGGTGCTCGACGTCCTGAGGAACTGCCTCGTCAAGGACGGCGTTCTCGTTGCCAATTTCCATGGCAACCCGGCAAGCCTGGTGGGGCTCGTCTATCCCCTTCGCAACCGTATTGCCGGGCGTGAGATCTACAAGCTGATGCGCGAGGACGAGGCGGTTGCACTGCTCGAGGCGCACGGCTTCGCGGTCGAGGAGGTGCATTGGTACGGGCTCTGGCCACCGGTCTTCCGGAAGTTCGATTGGTTGAACACGCTGTGCATGGCCCCGGTCGAGGCCCTGGGGCGGCGGTTCCCGGCCCTGATGAGGCGGTGCCAGACCTTCGTTGTCGTCGCCAGGCGCCGGTGACGACGAGGCGCCGCGCGACAGGCCGCAGGCGCGGCGCAGCTGGCGCGACGGAGTGGTCGCGGCAGCTCCAGCGTTTGGAGCTTCCGTGATGTTTTGAGGGGCTCTTGGGGGCGTTCTCGCTCAGGAAGCGCTGAAAACACCGTATTCTGACGCGTGGAGTGCACCAGGTTCTCAGGCACGGTCCTTGCTGATGATGTCCCTGCCAACCCGGAGGCAGCGACGCAATGCCCGTCTTTCCACCCGCCCAATGCTGAATTCGAGCAGCGATCGCTCAACGACGGTAGCAGCGATGTCTCGAGCTTCTCCCCCAGTCCGCAAGTCCTAGCAATCAGCAAGTCCTTGCAGCCCCCCGTTTTGGGCACGCAGGCGCGCCCGTCCGGAGGCTCGTCGGCCGATGAGCCCGCATTCCTCCGGTCAAGGCGCGAAGCAGGAGACGACATGCACAGTGAACGCTGCAGGGTCTTGATGGTCTATCCGCGTTTCAACGCGGGCTCCTTCTGGAACTACAAGGCGACTTGCGAGCTCGCCGGAGCGCTCCATCCCGCCGCTCCGCTTGGATTGATCACGGTTGCTGCGCTGTTGCCGGCGGCGTGGGAGATCCGGCTCGTCGACCTGAATACGGAAGAACTCGCCGAAGAGAACCTCGGCTGGGCCGACCTCGTGATGACGGGGGGCATGCTGCCGCAGCAGGAGGGCACGCTCGCCATCATCGAGCGGTGCCGCATGCACCGCAAACCGGTCGTCGTAGGCGGGCCCGACGCTACCTCCACGCCGCATGTCTATGCGGCCGCGGACTTCCTGGTGCTCGGGGAGGCCGAGGAGATCATGGCCAGCTTCGTGTCCGCCTGGCAATCAGGGGCGAGGACCGGCGTCTTCAAGTCCGAAATGGGCAAGACCGATGTCACGAGGAGTCCGACGCCGCGCTTCGATCTGCTGAAGTTCGAGCGCTATCTGCATGTCGGCATCCAGTTCTCGCGCGGCTGCCCCTTCAATTGCGAGTTCTGTGACATCATCGAGCTCTATGGGCGCGTGCCGCGCACCAAGACGAACGCGCAGGTCCTGACCGAGCTCGAGTTGCTGCATGCGCTCGGCTATCGCGGCCATGTCGATTTCGTCGACGACAATCTCATCGGCAACAAGAAGGCGCTCAAGCAGTTCCTGCCCGATCTCAAACGCTGGATCACCGAGAAGGACTTCCCCTTCGAATTCTCGACCGAGGCGTCGATCAACCTTGCCGATGATTCGGCCCTGATGCAGGCGATGAGCGAGGCCAATTTCTTCACGATCTTCGTCGGCATCGAGAGCCCGGACTCCGATACGCTGATCTCGATGCAGAAGAAGCAGAACACAAGGCGCAGCCTGCAGGAGAGCGTGCACAGGATCTACCGGGCGGGGCTGTTCGTGAATGCCGGCTTCATCCTCGGGTTCGACAGCGAGAAGGGCAGCGTCGCGCGCGACATGATCGCCTGTATCGAGGATACCGCGATCCCGGTCTGCATGGTCGGCCTGCTCTATGCCTTGCCCAACACCCAGCTGACGCGGCGCCTGGAACGCGAGGGAAGGCTCCAGATACCCGATGACACCGCTCCCGCACGGCAGTTCGGTGACCAGTGCACCGCAGGCCTCAACTTCGAGACCAGTCGCCCGCGCCGCGCCATTCTGGCGGATTACAAGGCCGTTCTGGAGGCCGTCTATGCGCCTGGGGCTTTCTTTAGCCGGGTTCGGCGCGTCGGCCGGATGCTCGATTGCACCAATCGCCGTCTGGAACTGCCGAAATCCATGGAATGGCAGGAGCTGAAATCGTCCTGGCGTCTGCTCTGGCGCTTGTCGACGATGACGGGCGACGTCAGGCGCGAGTTCTGGAAGACGCTGGTAGATTGTCTCGCGCATAACCGCCGGGCCTTGCCCTATGTGATGATGATGGTCGCGCTCTACGTCCATCTCGGCCCGTTCTCCCGCCAGGTGATCGGCCAGGTGCAGCAGCAGATCACCGATATCGACAAGGGGCGCCATCCGCAGATCCCCGCGAAGCAGCGCGTGCTGGAGGTGATGGCCACAGGCTGAGGGGCGCTTCGCATTTACGACGACGCCTTCCGCCCACTCATTGTTTGGCATGGCGTTGTCGATCGCTCCTCGCAAGGTGGGCGAAGCGTCCCTGAAACCGGACGCCGCGGCACGGCTTTTCCTTCACAGGGCCCGGCCCGACCGTTTAGGAAGAAAGCTCGGAATGGTTCGTGCCGCCGATTGGCCTGCGAGAACGCGTATCCAATGCGAATACTGCTCGTCGAGGATAATCAGGAGCTGTCCGATTGGCTGGCTCGCCTGCTGCGCAAGAGCCGTTATGTCGTCGACTGCGTTCGTGATGGGAGCGACGCCGACGCTGCGCTTTCGACCCAGGTCTATGACCTCATCATTCTCGACATGGCCTTGCCTGGCATGGGCGGGATCGAGATCCTCAAGCGCTTCAGGGCTCGCAAGGGCGTGACGCCCGTCATCATCCTCACCGCCAATGATGCGATCTCCAGCCGTATCGCCGGGCTGGATAGCGGCGCCGACGACTATCTGGTCAAGCCGTTCGACCCGCTCGAGCTCGAGGCACGGGTCCGTGCACAACTGCGGCGCAAGCAAAGCGACAGGCTGGTGACGGTCGCCTTCGGTGCGATCGTCCTGGAGACGACCACACGGCAGTTCTCGGTGGGAGGCGTGCCCCTGCCGTTGACCCAGCGCGAGCACGCGGTTCTCGAGACCCTGGTGCTGGCGGCGGGGCGCGTCGTCTCGAAGGCGACGCTCACCGATACCGTATTCGGCCTCGACGATGACGCGACCTCGAATGCGATCGAGATTTACGTCCATCGTGTCCGCAAGAAGCTCGAAGGCACCGGCGTCTCCATCGGGACGTTGCGTGGGCTGGGCTACGCGCTGAGGAAGCAGGATGGCTAGGAGCCTGCGAGGCGAGCTTCTCGGCTGGCTGCTGGTTCCGCTCGCCGGTATCGTCGCTTTCAACGCCTGGACGGCGCATGGGAGCGCGGTTTCCACGGCCAACCTCGTCACCGATCGCATGCTGCTGGCTTCGGCGCGGGTGATCGCGGAGCAGGTCAAGGAAAGCGACGGCAGCGTAGAGGCCCTGATTCCGCCTTCGGCAATCGAGATGTTCGCAACCTCCGATCGCGACCGGGTGATCTACCAGGTGATCGCGCCCTCGGGCGAATTGATCGCCGGATTTCCCGATGTCGCGGGGCCGCCCGCGCCGCCGAGCGACCTGCAACCCGTCTTTTTCTCCGCGCGCTTTCGTATCGACGACATCCGGGCGGTGGCGCTGGCACAGCCCGTCGTGTCGAAGACGGCCGGCGGCAATGCCATTGTGATCGTGGGCACCACCTTGCGCGGCCGCGACCGGCTGGTGACCGAACTTTGGTTGAATTCGGTCCGCGATCAGGCGTTGCTGGTGGGGCTCGCCGCGCTCCTGGCGCTCTTCGGTCTGCATCGCGGCCTTGGGCCGCTGCTCGGGCTGCGCAAGGAATTGGCGGAGCGCCGCCCCGGTTCGCTGCAGCCCGTCGAGACGGCGCATCTGCAGAGTGAGTTGAGACCGCTGATCGGCGCGCTCAATCACGCCTTCGGGCGCATCGAGCGCTATGTGGCCTTGCAGAGGCGCTTCGTCGCCAATGCCTCCCATCAGATGCGGACGCCACTTGCCGTCCTGAAGACCCAGTCGACCGTCGGATTGCGGGAAACCGAGCTCGCCTCCAAGGACGAAACCCTCCACGCCATCGACCGAGGGCTCGATGCCCTGGCCCGGCTGGTCAACCAGTTGCTGACCTTGGCCCGTGCCGAACCGGGTGGCGCGGCCCTGCGCAAGGTCCCCGTCGACTTCGCCACGGTAACGCGCGAGGCCCTGGAGGGCCTGGCGCCGATTGCCTTCGAGCGCGAGATCGACCTCGCCTTCGATCTGTCGGGCGGGGCGGCCATGCTGCAGGGGCACGAGACGCTGTTGCGCGAGATCGTCGTCAACCTCGTCGAGAATGCGCTGCGCTACACGCAAACGGGCGGTGCCGTCTCCGTCGCGCTGTCGCAGACAGAGGGCCAGATCCGCCTTGTCGTCGAGGATACCGGGCCGGGCATCCCCGAAGAGGAACGGGAGAGGGTCTTCGAGCGCTTCTACCGCCTGCCGGGCGCCGGGCCGGACGGCACGGGCCTCGGGCTTCCGATCGTGCGCGAGATCGCCGCAGCGCATGGCGGCAGCGTCGCCCTCGCGGATCGTTCCGCCGGGCCGGGCCTGCGAGCCGAGGTCAGGCTTCCGTCGCTGCCGGCTGCGGCGCCGGACCAGAGCTGATCCACCCAGGCTGAACCGGGTATCGCCAGTCACAAAAATAGCCTCGCCCGGTCGGTGGACCGGGCGAGGCCTTTTCTTTCGTTGCGCGTGTCCTACTGCGTGTCTTGCAAGGGGGCGGGCCGCCATGTCGCGAGGCTGCGCTCCAGCCGGGTCATCAGGTATTCGGCCAGCAGGGCGACAACCATGATCACGACGATCGCGGCATACATGCCGGCGGAATCGAAGGAGCCTTTGGCGATGTTGATCAGGAGCCCGATGCCGTAGCGCGCGCCGACGAACTCCCCGACGATCGCGCCGATGATGGCGAAGCCGAAACTCACATGCAGCGAAGCGAAGATCCAGCTCATCGCCGAGGGGATCACCACCGAGCGCGTCAGCTGCCAGCCGCGCGCACCGAGGATCTGGGCATTGGCGATCAGGTTTCGGTCGGCCTCGCGCACGCCCTGGAAGGCGTTGGCGAAGACCACGAAGAACACCATGACGAAGGACAGGGCGACCTTGGACGCGAGGCCGAGCCCGAAGACCATGATGAAGATCGGTGCCAGCACCACACGAGGAATCGAGTTGATCACCTTGATATAGATCGAGAAGATATCGGCCAGCATGCGGTTGCGGCCGAGCGCGATGCCGACGACGATGCCGGCGACCGAGCCGGTCGCGAAGCCGATCAGCGATTCCTCCATGGTCACCCAGAGATGGAACCAGAGCGGCCCTTCCGAGGTGCCCTCGAAGATCCATTCGACCAGGCGCGACCAGATCGCGCTCGGGCTCGAGAAGAAGAACTCGTCGATGATGCCGGTGCGCGCGCCGATCTCCCAGCCACCGAGGAAAGCGAGCAGGATGGCCCAGCGCCAGAACAGGACGAGCTGCGTGCGGCGGCGCGCCGCCTTGGCGGCGGCGGCCTCGATCTCGGCGTCGGAGGTCCCGGCGCGATAGACCGGCCCGGAGGCGATTGCGATATCGGCCATGTCAATTCTCCCTAGGCATCGGCCCGAAAAGTGGATTGCGCTTTTCGGGAAAGCCGACGCAATCACAGATGGTTAGATCATCGGTCCGGATACGGTATCCGGTTCGATGATCTAGGCTGCGCGGGCTTCGTCGCGGGCGGCGCCGCGCTGCACTTCGTCGCGCAGGTCGTCCCAGATCGTCTTGGACAGGGCGATGAAGTCCTGCTCGTAGCGGATTTCGCTGACCACGCGCGGGCGCGGCAGATCGACGGGATAGACCGATTTCACCGTCGCGGGCCCCGAGGTCAGCACATAGACCTTGTCGGCGAGCGCAATCGCTTCTTCCAGGTCATGCGTCACGAAGACGACCGAGGCCTTCGCCTCCGACCAGAGGTCGAGCAGCACGTCGTGCATCAGCACGCGCGTCTGCACGTCGAGCGCCGAGAAGGGCTCGTCCATCAGCAGGATCTGCGGCTCGTTGATGAAGGTCTGCGCCAGCGAGACGCGCTTGCGCATGCCGCCGGAGAGCTGGTGCGGGTATTTCGTCTCATGTCCGGTCAGGTGGACGCGCGCCAGCCATTGCCTGGCCTTCGCATAGGCCGCGTCGCGCGGTGTCCCCCGGAAGAGCGGGCCGGCCACGACATTGTCGATCACGTTGCGCCAGGGGAACAGCGCATCGGTCTGGAAGGCGAAGCCGATGCGTGGGTCGATGCCGTCGACGGGGGCGCCGAACAGGCGGACTTCGCCGCTCGAGGGGCGGGCGAGGCCGGTCACCAGGTTCAGCGTGGTCGACTTGCCGCAGCCTGTCGGGCCGACCACGGCGACGAACTCACCGCGCGCCACGCTCATGTTGAAGTCGCGGATCGCGGTCATCGACCGGCCATCGGGTGTCAGGAAGCGGCGGCTGACATTGATCAGCTCGATCGCCGGGCTCTCATCGGAAGCGGTCGCGGACATGGCTTCTCCTTCGCCGGCAGGCCGGCGTTCGCGGATCGCAAGAGGCGCAAGGCAGGGAGGCTAAGGGTAGCAAGGCGGGCGATGGCCTCACGCCATCGCCCGGGCGCGGGTGGACCTATTTGACGTTCTTCACGAACTCGGTCGTGTAGGTCTTCGACAGGTCGATCTGCTTGCCCTGGATATTCTTCGAGAAGGCCGAGAGCACGGCGAGGACCGTTTCCGGGCCGCCTTGCGGCATCACGCCGTCGACCGTGAACATGGCCTTTCCGTCGGCCAGCGCCTTGACGTAGGCCTCCTTGTTGCCGGCGTAATAATCCTTCGGCATCTTGTCGGCGATGTCGGCGGCATCATGCGTATTGATGTAGCGCAGCGTCTTGACGAAGGCGTTGGCGAGCTTCTGGACGATCGGCTTGTTCTTCTCGATCCAGGCCGTCTGCATGTAGAGCGAGGCGGCCGGATAGGTGCCGCCGAGCGCTTCCTTGGTCTTCTCGACGGTGCGCATATCGACCAGGACCCGGGCCTCGCCGGTGGCGAGCAGGCGGGAGATCGTCGGTTCCGTCGTCATGCCGGCCTGGATCTTGTCCTGCTGCATGGCCGCGATGAAGGTCGTGCCGGCGCCGACCGGAAGCGAGGTGAAGTCGCCGAGCTTCACGCCGGACTTCATCATCAGGTACTGCGTCAGGAAATTGGTCGAGGAGCCGAGCCCGGTCACGCCGAGCGTCTTGCCCTTCAGGTCCGCCATCGACTTCACGTCGGGATATTTGGACGAGACCAGCTCGACTTCGCCCGGCGCCTGGCTGAACTGCACCACGGACATCACATATTTGCCCTTGGCCTGCAGGTCGACGCTATGGTCGTAGAAGCCGACGACGCCCTGAACCGCGCCGGCCAGCATCTCGTTCTCGGCGTCGACGCCGGCGGCTTCGTTCAGCAGCTCGACATCGAGCCCTTCGTCCTTGAAGTAACCCAGGCTCTCCGCGAGCTTGGCCGGCAGGTAGATCTGCTTCTCGTAGCCGCCCACCATGATGGTGACCTTGTCGGCAGCCAGCGCGACGCCAGCCGCAGTCAGCAGTGCGGCGACTGCGATCGATGTCGTGAGAATACGGGCGCGCATGGCGGCCTCCTCGTTCAGGTTTCCTCCTGCGCTTCGTTCCGCCTTGTGTGACGGATTGAATGAACCGCAGCGTCGTGACCGATATCCCGCGAACCTTTCACCAGACTTTCAGGGCTGCGGAAGTCACAGTCCTGTGCTTGGCGCAGCCCGCACCATGACGTGGGAGGCGTGATGGCCCCGGTGCTCTACCTCGGGCGCATGCGCTCCGTGGGCGTTGCGTACCTCCCGGAGTCCGAACATCCGAGTGCGTCCGGCAGCCCTGGTTCCGCCCGTCGCCGGGCTCACCGGAATTTGGCTCCGGAAGGCCGCGATCGGCTACGGAGCGCACATTTTGCCGGCATAACGCGGTAAATTACCTCAAATACTAACGACCGTTCACATCGCGCGGCCGTGCCCGTCTGGCCCCGTCCGGACGTTCTGCTAAGACCGGACTGTCGTAGCGGCAGGATTCTGCTTCGTGCTCGCTGGGGTGATGATCACGGAGGTTCCGCTGGAGTGGCGGAGCACGGGCGATGGGCCCGGGAGGGAGCGCTGCTTGCCTGGCTTACCGACGATACTCACCCGGGCGGTGGTTTCGACCATTCGCGACGGATGCCGGCAAGCGGCATGCTCGGTGTGATCGTGGAAGCCGCTCCTGTGATGTCCGGGCAATTTGACGGCCGCCTGTCGCCAGGCGCCTCTGCGACCATCGCGTTTCCCAACAAAAGCTGGACGACGAAGGGGCAGCGCTGCGGGGCAGCGCTTGCTGCTGATCTGATGTGAGTTTTGGCCAACGGCGCCCTGACATGCGCTGATTCAGAAGACGGGGATGAACCTCTCGCAACAGGGGTTGCATCGGGGGCTGGGGCGCTTCGCGCCGGGG
Source organism: Bosea sp. BIWAKO-01 (assembly GCF_001748145.1). Taxonomy (NCBI): domain Bacteria; kingdom Pseudomonadati; phylum Pseudomonadota; class Alphaproteobacteria; order Hyphomicrobiales; family Alloboseaceae; genus Allobosea; species Allobosea sp. BIWAKO-01. The sequence continues at coordinate 5,659,817 of NZ_BCQA01000001.1, read as the reverse complement.
GATTTGGGTTTGGCTATGGGCGCGAAGATCGAGATGAAGCGGCCGGCGGCAACGCCGAGCAGCGGCTACGGCCTGCCTCAGGTCGGAGCGGCGGCGAGCCCGAAGCGCACCCCGCATGGCAGGTTGCGCCGTCAGGCGCTGTTTCTCACCTGCACGGCGCTGGTCGCGGCGCCCCTATCTGCCTGGGCGGTCACCTTCAATGCCAATGATGCGGCTTCGCTGCAGGCGGCGATCGCCGCCGTCAACAGCGGCGCTGCCGATACGATCAACATCACCGGAAACATCACGCTGACGAGCGAATTGCCGCCGATCACGGCGGCCGTGACGATCAACGGCAACGGCAACACGGTCAGCGGCAACAACCAGTACCGCGTCCTCTTCGTCGCCGCGCCGAGCGGCGCCGCGGTCAACATCTCGAACGTGACGCTCGCCGACGGCTACGCCAAGGGTGGCAATGGCGGTGGCGGCGGCGGCGGCGGCATGGGCGCCGGCGGTGCGATCTTCGCAATGTCGGGCGCAAACACGCTGACCGATGTCGGATTTTCCGGCAATCGCGCGCAGGGCGGCAACGGTGGCACCGGAGCCACGGGCGGCGGTGGCGGCCTTGGTGGCAACGGCAGCGGCCCAGGCGGGTTCATATCCGGCGGTGGCGGCGGCATTGGCGTCGGCGCCACGGGCGGAACCAACTCCACAGGGGGTGGTGCCGGCATCCTGCCGGGGGCGGGGGGCGGTTCGGCCAGCAGCACCGGTGGCGGTGCGAACGGTGGCGGTGGTGGCGGCAGCAGTGCCGGCAGCGGTGGCGGTGGCGGCGGCGTCGGCGGCGGTAACTCCGGTGGTTCGGCCGGCGGCAGCGGCGGATTTGGCGGCGGTGGCGGCGGTTCTGGCAGCAACGCAGCAGGCAATGGCGGGTTCGGCGGCGGCGGCGGCGGCGGCTACCAGGGCACCATGACCGGCGGCTGGGGCGGTTTCGGCGGCGGCGGCGGAGCAGCAATCAATGGTCCCGGCGGGAGCGTTTACGGAGGGGGAGGCGGCGGGTCCTCGGGGTTGGGCGGCGGCGGCGGCGGCATGGGCGCCGGCGGGGCGGTGTTCGTCTGTTCAGCGACGATCAATGCCAGCTGCGGCGCGACGCTGACGATTTCGAACAACGCCAACAAGACCATCGATGGTACGGTGGTAGCGGGCATCAGCCAGGGCAGTGGCGGCGCGGGTACGGCACAGGGTGGGTCGCTCTTCCTGACCAATGGTACGGTTGGAAACATCAGCGTCGCCAGCGGTACGACGACAACGATCTCGGGCTCGATCGTCGGCACCGGCGATGGCGGCATCGCACTCTCGGGCGGCGGCACCCTGGCGCTGACCAGTACGACGAACAGCTTCAACGGAATCTCGGTCAGCGGCACGGGCTCGACGCTCAGCGTGGCGGCCCCGGGCAGCGTGACAGGCACGATCGCGCTCGCTGACCGCACCCGGCTGCATTTCGCCGGAGGTGGCAACTACGGCAACGCCGCGACGGTGGCCGGCGTCACGACGCTGGATACGGGCGGCGTCGGCAATACCGTGACCTATTCCGGACAGATCTCCAATGGCAGCGGGGCCGGCGCCATCGAGGTCATCGGCGGAGGCACGCTGGCGCTGACCAATATCGCCAACAGCTATTCCAACGGCACCACGGTCAAGGGCAATACCACCCTGAGCCTCAATGACGACCGTGTGCTCGGTGCTTCCACTGGCGGCCTGACGCTCGGCGACGCCACGAGCTTTGGCCGGGTGGCGTCGACCGCAGGCTTTTCCTCAGCACGCGCCATCGTGCTCGGCCAGGGCGGCGGCGAATTCGCGCCGGGGCTCGGCGCCACTGTGACCTTGAGCGGAACGGTCAGCGGAACGGGTGGGGTCCTGAGAGTGGCGGGGCCGGGCCGATTGGTGCTGACGGCCAGCAACAGCTATGACGGTGGGACGGAGGTTACGGGCGGCACGCTCGCCATCAGCCACAACAACGCGCTGGGTTCGGGCACGCTTACGCTCGCGGATCAGTCGACATTGCTTCTGAACAGCGGCGGCATGAATGTCGCGAATGCGATGAAGCTGCGCGGCACCGCAAACTTTGCAATCGCGTCGGGCTCCCAGAGCACCTATTCCGGTGTGATCTCGGATGACTCCGGCCCGGCCGGCCTCTCCGTGAGCGGCTCCGGGAAGCTGATCCTGACCGGTGCGAACAGCTATAGCGGCGGAACGACGATCTCCGCGGCCACCACGTTACAACTCGGCAATGGCGCCACCAACGGCACGATCGTCGGCCCTGTGGTCAACAACGGAACCCTGGCGTTCGAAACCCTCGGCAGCGTCGGCTTTGGCGGCACGGTCACCGGCACGGGCGCTCTGACCAAGTTGGGCAGCGGCACGCTGACGCTCACGGGTGCCGTCGGCAGCACCGGTGCGACAAATATCAATGGCGGCACGCTCGCGATCGGTGCAGGCGGCAGCCTCGCCAGCACGGGCACGGTTTGGCTCAACGCGTCAACCGCCGTCCTCGACCTCAACGGCCATGCGCTGACGATCGGTGGGCTCGGCGGTTCGTTCGGTGAGGTCAAGCTCGGCAATAGCGGCGTGCTGACCCTTGGCGGCTCGGGCAACAACTATCTCGGCATCATCTCGGGTGCCGGCTCGGTGATCAAGAGCGGAGGCTCTACGCAGGTCCTGGCCGGCGAAAACACCTATACCGGCGGCACAACGATCAGTTCCGGTGCGCTGCAGATCGGCATGGGCGGAACCACGGGTTCCATCATCGGCAACGTCGTCAATAACGGTCTTATCGCCTTCAACCGCTCGGATGATTACACCTTCGCTGGCAATATTTCCGGCACGGGCGGCATGATTAAATCGTCCACCGGCGTATTGACGCTGACCGGCGTGCATACCTTTACCGGCGAGACCAATGTCAGCGCAGGGACACTGCAGATCGGCGATGGCGTCACCGATGGCTCTTTCGCCGGCAGTATCTTCAATATCGCCCATGTCATCTTCAACACGGGCGGCAGCAGCAGCTATGCCGGCAGCATCTATGACACGAGCGGCCCAGCAGGCACCTTGACCAAGACCGGCGCCGGCACCCTGACGCTGACCGGCGCGAACACCTATCGCGGCGGCACCACGGTGAGCGCTGGCACGCTGGCGCTGGGCGGCCACGGCCGGCTGCTGGGTGATGGCGCGGTTACGGTGGTCGCGGGTGCGACCTTCGACGTCGGCGGCTATGCGCAAGGCGTAGGTGCGCTCTCGGGCGCCGGCACGGTCCAGCTCGGTTCGGGCGGCGCACTGACGGTCGGCAACGCCGATGCCTCCTCGACCTTCGCCGGTAGCATCATCGGCGGCGGTTCGCTGACCAAGGCGGGGACGGGCACCTTTACGCTGACCGGAGCCAACAGCTTCACCGGTGGCACGACGATCAGCGGTGGCACATTGCAGATCGGCGACGGCGCCGGCACCGGCTCGCTCGTCGGCAATGTCGTCAACAACGCCACGCTCGCCTTCAACCGCACCGGCAGCCTGACCTTGGCGGGCGATATCTTGGGCACGGGCGCGCTGACCAAGAGTGGGACTGGCACGTTGACCCTGGCCGGCGCGGCCAGCCATACCGGCGGCACCACAATCAGCGCCGGCGCCCTGCAGATCGGCGACGGCGGCACGATCGGCGCGATTTCCGGCAACATTCTCAACAACGGCGCGCTGAGTTTCAAGCGCTCCAACGAGCTGAGCTATGCCGGCGTGATCAGCGGCAGCGGCTCGCTGACCCAGGCCGGCGGCGGCACCCTGACGCTGACGGCTGCGAACACCTATTCCGGCGGCACCACCATCAGCGCCGGCATCTTGCGGATCGGCAATGACGGCACGAACGATGGTTCGGTCGGGGGCGCTGTTTTCAACGACGGCACGTTCGAATTCGACAACCTGAACGCTGCCAGCATCGCCGGCGTGATCTCCGGCAATGGCGCGCTCCGCAAGCTTGGCAGCAACACGCTGACGCTGACCGGCGCCAGCACCTATTACGGCCCGACCTCCATCGCCGCCGGCACCTTGCGGCTCGGCGGCAACAACCGGTTGAACGCGAGCGGCGATGTCTCGGTCTCCTCGGGAGCGTCCTTCGACCTTGGCGGCTTCTCGCAAGCCATCGGCGCACTCAGCGGTGCAGGCGAGGTCAAGCTCGGGTCGGGCGGGGCGCTCAGCACGGGCAGGGCCACCGATGCGATCTTTGCCGGCGTCATCAGCGGCGCGGGCTCGCTGACCAAGACGGGCACGGGCCGCCTGACCTTGGCGGGCGACAACACTTTTACCGGCAGCACGACGATCGCCGCCGGCACGCTGCAGATCGGCGATGCCGGAACGGCTGGCGCCCTTGCGACTGATGTCAGCAATAGCGGCGTCCTCGCCTTCAACCGCACGGACGAACACATCTTCGACAAGGTGATTTCAGACGGCGTCGGCGCAGGCTCGGTCGAACAGAACGGCACCGGCCGGACAATCTTCACCGGCGCAAACACGTATACGGGCGGCACCACGGTCAATGCCGGCGCATTGCAGATCGGCAATGGCGGCGCGGCGGGCTCGATCGCGGGCTCGGTCACGGTTGCGTCCGGCGCCGAATTCGCGGTCAAGCGCTCCGATATCTATGCGCTGCCCAACGCCGTCAGCGGCGCAGGCAGCTTCGCCCAACGCGGCACCGGCACGACGGTCCTCGGCGATGGAATGACCTATAGCGGCGGCACCGTGATCGAGGCCGGTACGCTCAAGGTCGGCAGCGGCGGCGCACAGGGCTCGCTCGGCAGCGGCGCCATCGCCAATGCCGGCGCCCTCGTCATCGACAAGAACAACGCGGTCATGATCGCCGGCGCGATCAGCGGCACCGGCAGTTTCGAAACGACCGGCGGTACCGGCGGTTCGGGCGTCACCAAACTCTCGGGCGCCAGCACCTATACGGGCGCGACCACGGTCAGCGGCGGTACGCTGGAGGTGTCGGGCTCGCTCGGCAATACCGCGGTCACGGTGCAGAGTGGTGCGACCCTGGCGGGCGCGGGCTCGATCACAGGCGCGGTCACGGTTGCCAGCGGCGCACGCCTGGCGCCGGGCGCCAATCCCGGCACCCTGGCCACGGGCACGCTCACCGTCGGCGCGCTGGTATTGTCCTCCGGTTCGCAGCTCGACTTCGATCTCGGCCTGCCCAATCTTCCGGCTGGGAGCGGCAGCGACCGCGTCGACGTGACCGGCAATCTCACGCTCGCAGGCACTCTCAATGTCGCGAATGCCGGCGGCTTCGGCGGCGGCATCTATCGCCTGTTCAACTATGGCGGCACGCTGACCAATAACGGCGTGGTGCTGGGCACCCTGCCGGGCGGCGTTTCGGCCGGCGATCTCTCGGTGCAGACCTCCGTCTCGAGCCAGGTCAACCTGGTCAACAGCAACGGCCTCACCCTGAAATTCTGGGACGGCGGCGCGGCGGGCAACGCCAATAACGGCGCGATCGATGGCGGCGCCGGAATCTGGAGCGCGACCAGCGGCAACTGGACCAACCAGGACGGCAGCATCAACGCCCCGGCGGCGCCGGCCCCGGGATTCATGGTCTTCCAGGGTACGGCCGGCATCGTCACGGTCGATACCAGCCTCGGTGCGGTCTCGGCGACCGGCATGCAGTTCGACGCGAACGGGTACAGGATCGAGGGGGGCGCGCTTGCCCTCAGCGGCACGCAGGCGATCATCCGTGTCGGCGACGGCACCACGGGCGGCGCCTCTTATGTCGCAACCATCGCATCGAACCTGACCGGTGCGAGCGAACTGGTGAAGACCGATTTCGGCACGCTCGTCCTCTCCGGCACCAATAGCTACACCGGCGGCACGCTGCTGAATGCCGGCACGCTCTCGGTCTCCGCCGACGGCAATCTCGGCCAGGCGGCTGGTGGCCTCGCCTTCAATGGCGGCGTGCTGCGTGTCACCGGCACGAGCTTCACCTCGACCAGTCGGACGGTGAGCTGGGGCAGCAATGGCGGCGGCTTCGACATCGCGGATGCCGCCAACAGCTTCACCCTGAGCCAGGCGCTCAGCGGCACCGGCGGGCTTGCCAAGCTCGGCGCGGGCACGCTCGTCCTGACCGGAACGAACAGCCATACCGGCGGCACGACGATCTCGGCCGGCACCTTGCAGGTCGGCGCCGGCAGCACGACGGGCGAGATCACGGGTGCTGTCGTCAACAACGGCAGGCTCGCCTTCAACCGCTCAGATAGCGTGACCTTCGCAGGCGCCATATCCGGCTCGGGCGCCCTGACCCAGATGGGGTCGGGCACACTGACCTTGACGGGCGCCAACAGCTATACGGGCGGTACGGCGATCAGCGCCGGCACCTTGCAGATCGGCGATGGCGGCACGACAGGCGCGATCAGCGGCAATGTCGCCAATAGCGGCACGCTGGCCTTCAAGAGGTCCGACCTGGTCGCCTTTTCCGGCCAGATTTCGGGAACGGGTGCGCTGAAGCAGCTCGGAACCGGCACGCTCAACCTGACCGGCGTCAACACCTATTCCGGCGGCACGACGATCACGGCCGGCACGCTGCGCGGCAGCGCGACCAGCTTCGGCAGCGGCGCGATCCTGAACAACGCCGCGCTGGTGATCGACCAGAACAGCGACGCCCAGTTCGCCAACGCCATCAACGGCAATGGCCGCTTCACCAAGACGGGTACGGGCTCGCTCAACCTGACCGGCACCAGCACGCTGTCGGGCCCCACCACGATCGCAGCCGGGCGGCTGGCCGTGAACGGCTCGCTCGCCAATTCGGCCGTGACCGTCGAAAGCGGGGCGACGCTCGGCGGCAATGGCACGATCGGCCGGCTGAACGTGCTCAGCGGAGGTATCGTCGCCCCGGGCAACTCGATCGGTACCCTGACCGTCAACGGCAACGTGCTCTTCGCACCCGGCTCGATCTATCAGGTCGAGGTCAATGGCGCCGGCCAGTCGGACCAGATCATCTCGACCGGCACCATCACGGTCTCCGGCGCCACGCTGGCGATCGCGGCCATCTCGGGTTCGATGCCGCCATCCGCGCGCTTCAAGCTCTTCGATGCCGCTGGCGGTGTGTCCGGGCAGTTCAACTCGGTGACGAGCAATTTCGCCTTCCTGACCACGGGCCTGAGCTACGACGCCTCGCAGACCTACCTGACGATCGCGCGCAACGATGCCTCCTTCGGCAGCGTCGGCCAGACCCGCAACCAGACGAGCCTGGGTGCGGCGGGCGAGCGGCTCGGCACCGGCAATCCTGTCTATGATGCCATCGTCAAGCTCGATGCACCCTCGGCGCGCCAGGCGTTCGACGCCCTGTCGGGCGAGGTGCACGCCTCGGCGCAAAGCATCCTGGTCGAGGACAGCACTGTGGTGCGCACAACGGCGATCGATCGCCTGAGGTCGGCCTTCGGGACCGTTGCGGCGGCGCAGCAGCCGGTGATGACCTACGGCTTCACGGCCGATATGGCAGCGCCTGTCACCGGGCCGATGCCGCGGCTTGTCCCCAATGACCGGTTCGCGGTCTGGGGGCAGGGCTTTGGTTCCTGGGGCCGCAACGAAGCCCAGGGTGGCGTCTCCAAACTGTCCCGATCCAGCGGCGGCTTCCTGCTCGGCGCCGATGCGGCGGTCTTCGACAACTGGCGCGTCGGTCTCTACAGCGGCTACAGCCGTTCGACTTTCGAGGCGAAGGGCCGGATTTCCTCCGGCAACAGCGACAATTACCATCTCGGCCTCTATGGCGGCGGCCAATGGGGCGCGCTCGGGCTGCGCGCCGGCGCCGCCTATAGCTGGCACGACCTCACGGTCGACCGGACCGTCTCCTTCACCGGCTTCTCCGACCGGCTGAGGGGTGATTACAACGCTGCGACCGCACAGGTCTTCGGCGAGCTGGGGTACCGCATCGATGCCGGGCGCGTCGCGCTCGAGCCCTTTGCCGGTCTTGCCTATGTCAACCTGCAGACCGATGGCTTCAGCGAGCGGGGTGGGACGGCGGCTCTCGCCAGCCGCAGCTCCGACATGAGCACCGCTTTCTCGACGCTGGGCATGCGGGCATCGACGACCGTGACCGTGAACGGCATGGCGCTGGAATTGCGCGGGGCGCTTGCCTGGCGGCATGCCTTCGGCGACGTCATGCCGGCTTCGCTCCTGTCCTTCGCCGGCGGCACGCCTTTCAGCATCACCGGCATCCCGATCGCGAAGAATGCAGCCGTGCTCGACGCAGGCCTCGACCTCGCCGTGGCGCCCAATGCGAGGCTCAGCCTGTCCTATGGCGGCCAGTACAGCGCCCATGCGATCGAGCAGACCGTCAAGGGCAGCCTCGCCGTCAAATTCTGACCGGACGAATCCTGCCAGGCCTCCAGCAAGGGGCGCCCTCGGGCGCCCCTTGCTGCGTTGCACTCCGCGCTGATCGCCCAGCCTTGCCGCCGCGCGGCGCCCCTCTGATCCCAGGACGCCATGAGGGAGAGCGGACCAGCCATTTGGCGTATTGACGCTCGATGCAATCGATTACATCCTGCCGATAGTCCCGATTAATACGGGACAAGGGAGGAAACGATGAGCAAGAGCATCACAACCCGCAGGGGACTACTGACGGCTGCCGCAGTGCTCGCGATGAGCGGCGCGGCAAGTGCCCAACAATCCTACAAGATCGGGCTGTCGAACGGGTGGGTCGGCAGCGAATGGCGCACGCAGATGATCGAGGAGGCCCAGGCCGCGGCCGCCGCCTGGAAGGCGAAGGGCGTCAATGTCGAGGTCGTGGTCCAGAGCTCGACCGTGGACGTGCAGGGTCAGATCGGCCATGTCCGCAATTTCGTGAACCAGGGCGTCAACGCCATCATCATCAACCCGAACAGCCCGACGGCCTTCGACCCGGTCTTCGCCCAGGCCAAGGCGCGCAACATCCTCGTCGTGTCCACCGATGCCGAGGTCTCGTCCAAGGACGCGATCTATGTCGGCATCGACCAGAAGGACTGGGCGGTGAAATCGGCGGAGTGGCTCGCCAAGGCGCTCGGCGGCAAGGGCAATATCGTCACCATCAACGGCATCGCCGGCCACCCCGCCAACGAGATGCGGGTCGCGGGCTATCGCGAAGTCTTCGCCAAGCATCCCGACATCAAGGTGCTGAACCAGGCCAATGCCGACTGGGACCAGGCCAAGGGCCAGCAGGCAATGCAGAACCTGCTCGCGACCTATCCGGCGCTTAACGGCGTCTGGGTGCAGGACGGCATGGCGGACGGCGCCTGGCGTGCGATCGATGCCGCCGGCAAGAAGGACCAGACCGCCGCGACCGGCGAGATCCGCAAGGATTTCCTGACGCGCTGGTCCGAGCAGAAGCTGAACTCGGGCGCTTCCGTCAATCCGCCGGGCGTCATGGCCTCGGCGCTCAACGTCGCGGTGCTGCGCCTGATGGGCAAGGAGTTCAAGGATGGGGTGTTCAAGGGGCAGTATGGCAACGCCATCTACATCCCGATCCCGTTCGTCGACAATGCCAGCCTGCCGGCGGCCCTGAAGCAGGCTGAGGGCAAGCCGGGCTACTGGTCTGTCACTGCGGTCGTGACGCCTGACGAGGCCCAGCAGTACTTCAAATAGCCATGGCGCTTCTCGAGGCCCGGGGCGTCGGCAAGCGCTTTGGCGCCGTCGTTGCCCTCTCAGACGGGCGGCTCAGGGTCGAGGCGGGCGAGATCCACGCTCTTCTCGGCGCCAATGGCTGCGGCAAGAGCACCTTGTGCAAGACCGTGGCAGGCGCCGTTGCGCCTGACGCGGGAACCATTGCGATCGATGCCGAGCCGCGGCGTTTTCGCGGTCCGCGCGATGCCGAACGGGCCGGCATCGCCCTGTTCTACCAGGAGCTCAGCCTCATTCCGCAGCTCAGCGTCGAGGCCAATCTCGGCCTCGGCCATGAGCCGCGCACGCGGCTGGGCTTCATCGACCGTCGCAGCCTGCGGGCGAGGGCCGGCAAGCTCATCGCGCTCTTCGACGGCGTCGCGGGGCCGGAGCTGACCCCGGATGCGCTCGTTGTCGACCTGACGCCGGATCTGCGCCAGATCGTCGAAATCCTGAAGGTGCTTGCCCGCGAGCCCCGCCTCCTGATCCTGGACGAGGCGACGGCGGCCCTCGACGGGCGCCAGGCCGAGCGGCTCTTCGAGATCCTGCGCCGGCGCAAGGGCGAGGGCGTCTCGACCCTGATGATCTCGCACCGTCTCGACGAGGTCTTTGCGGTTGCCGACAGGATCACGGTGATGCGCGGCGGGGCAACGGTCGCCGAGCTCGCAACGGCAAAGACCGATCGCGACACCGTCGTGCGGCACATGGTCGGCGAGACGAAGCTTCGCCCCGCTGCCGGACGGCGCCCGCCTGCGGCACAGGCGGAGGCAGGGCTGGTCGTGGCCCATGTTTCGAACCCACGCCTGCGCGATGTCTCACTCAGGGTGGCGCAGGGCGAGATCGTCGGTCTCGGCGGACTGCAGGGGCAGGGGCAGTCGGCCTTCCTGCAAGGGCTTTTCGGCGTCCTGCCGTTTTCCTCCGGAGCGGTCACGCTCGCGGGCGAGGCCTTCATGCCGGCCCGACCGGCCGATGCGATCCGGCGCGGCCTGGCCTATGTCTCCGGCGACCGTGGGCGCGACGCCGCCCTGGGTGGCCGCTCGATCTTCGAGAACCTGATCGCTGCCGTGCTCGTCCGCGAGAAGCGGGCGCTCGTCCGGCGGGGCACGCTCGTGCCGCGCGCGGCGCAGCATGCCGACAGCCTCAGGACGAAATATGCGAGCCTCTCCGCAGCGATCGGCACGCTGTCCGGCGGGAACCAGCAGAAGGTCTTCATCGCCCGCTGGCTCGCGACCGGGCCGCGCGTCATCCTGCTCGACGATCCGACCAAGGGCATCGATCTTTCCGCCAAGGCCGATCTGCTGGCCATTATGCGTCAGCTCGCCGAGGCGGGCGCGAGCATCCTGATCTATTCCTCCGAGGATGCCGAATTGCTGGAATGGTGCGATCGCGTCGCCGTGTTCAACGCCGGGCGGATCGTGGCCGAGCTTGCGGAGGACACGCTGGATCCCTTCCACCTGACGCGCGCCTCCTATGGGGAGGTGGCATGAGCACGGCCCTGATCCGCAGCCGGCCCTGGATGCTGACGCTCGCCGCGCTGATCGTGCTCGTCCTGGTCAACACGGCGTTCCAGCCCTCCTTCGTCCAGCCGGCGGTGCTGCAATCGAATCTCACGACCTTCCTGCCGCTGGCGCTTGTGGCGATCGGCCAGACCTATGTCGTGCTCAGCGGCGATATCGATCTCTCGGTCGGCGCCATTGCCGCGCTCGTGAATGTGGTGACGGTCAGCGTCATCGCCGCGATCGGAGGCGAGGGGATGGCCGCCATCCTGGTCGGCATGCTGGCGGGGCTGGCGACCGCGCTGTTCTGCGGGCTCGTCAACGGCCTGCTCGTCGCGCTGCTCCGGCTCCAGGCGATCGTCACCACCTTCGCGACCGGTATCGTCTTTGCGGGCGCGGCACTCTTCGTGCTGCCGCAGGCGGGCCTGCCGGTGCCGGAGCGGTTCTGGCGCAGCTATGGCGCGACGCTGCTCGGGCTGCCGGTCGTGCTCTGGATCCTGCTGGCTGGCCTCGCCTTTGCGCTCGTCTTCGCCCGCCGGCCCTTCGCCGCGCATCTGCTGGCCGTCGGCGGCAGTCGTGTCGGCGCCTTCCAGACCGGCCTCAGGCTGGAGCGCATCCGCATCGGCGCCTTTGCCCTGTCGGCCCTGTTTGCCGGTTTCGCGGCGCTGTGCCTGACCGGGGAGACGGCGAGCGGCGATCCGCTGCTCGGACAGAGCCTCGCGCTCTCGTCGATTTCGGCCGTCGTGCTTGGCGGCACGGCGCTCTCCGGCGGCTCGGGCAGCCCGGTCGGTTCGGTGCTGGGCGCACTGGTGCTGGGTATGATCGGCAATGTCATCTTCTTCGCCGGCCTGCCCTTCGCCTGGCAGACCCTGGTCCAGGGCGTCATCGTTCTCGCGGCGCTGGCCGGCGGTGTGCTGGTGACGCGGCGATGACGGCGCGGGCCCTTCTCACCAATCCGCTGGCGCTCGCCGCAGGCGCGATCGCGCTGCTGCTCGCCATCGGCGAAGCGCTGTCCCCGGGCTTTGCCCAGGGCGACCAGATCGTCCGCCTGACGACGGTGGCCGCGATCCTCGGCATCGTCGCCGCCGGCCAGAACCTCGTCATTCTCGGCGGGCGCGAAGGCATCGATCTCTCTGTCGGGCCGATGGTCTCGCTCGGCGCGGTCATTGCCGGCAATGTCATGGCCGGACAGGACGCCGCCATCCTGCCGGCGGTGCTGGCCGCCTGCGCCGTGACCTTCGCCATCGGGCTGGTCAACGGGCTCGGCGTCACCCTGGTCCGGATACCGCCGCTCGTCATGACGCTCGGCATGACTGCGATCATCCAGGGCGGCCTCGTCGTCTATTCGCAGGGCGTGCCCTCCGGCAATGCTGCACCAGCCCTGATGGCCTTCGTCAATCGCCCGTTGCTGTTCGGGCTGCCCGGCATCCTCCTGGTCTGGGCCGTCATCGCGCTGGCGCTCGGCTTCGTCCTGCGCTGCACGGCCTTCGGGCTTGGCGTCTACGCGATCGGCGCCAATGAGCGCGCTGCCATGCTCGTCGGGCTGCCTGTCGCGCGCATCCGCTGCCTGCTCTACGGCTTCTCCGGCCTGTTCGCCGGCCTCGCAGGGGTCTGTGTCATCGGTTACACCGGCAGCTCCTTCATCAGCGTCGGCGACCAATACGTCCTGTCCTCGATCATCGCGGTGGTCATCGGCGGCACGTCGCTCGCAGGCGGTGCCGGCGGCTATCTCGGCACAGTCCTGGGCGCGCTGGCGCTTGTGCTGCTGCAGAGCGTGCTGACGACCTTGCAGCTTGAAACCTATGGCCGTCAGATGATCTTCGGGCTGACGCTGCTGGTGCTGATGCTGCTTTACGGCCGTCAGGCCAGGCTGCGGGTCTGATCATGAGCGTGCCCACCATCGCCACGGTCGCAGAACTCGCCGGCGTCTCGACGGCGACCGTCTCGCGGGCATTGCAGCGCCCCGACAAGGTGCAGCCGGAGACGCGCAAGCGCGTGCTCGAGGCCGTGGCGGCGACAGGTTTCGTGCCGAACTCCCAGGCGCGCAATCTTCGGAGCCGCGCGACCCGAACGGTCATCCTGCTGGTGCGCGACATCTCGAACCCGTTCTATCTCGAGATCTACAAGGGCGTCGAAGAGGCGGCCATGCGAGCCGGCTACAAGGTGCTGATGGGCGATGCGCGCGATGACGACGAGCGCATCGCCCACTATGTCGACATGGTGCGCGCGCGACATGCCGACGGGCTGATCCTGATGGTCGGTCGCTTCCCGGACGCCCTGCAGACGGAGCTGTCGCGGCTGCCGCCGATCGTGATCGCGCTCGAGACCTTCCCCGAACTCGCGCTCCCGACCGTCTCGATCGACAACATCGCGGCCGCCCGGCAAGCCGTCGAACACCTGCTCGGGCTCGGCCACCGCCGCATCGCCCATATCACCGGGCCGCTGCCGGAGCGGCTCGCGGTCGACCGGCTGGCGGGCTATCGCAGCGCTCTCGCCGCAGCCGGTATCGCTGCCGATGAGGCGCTGATCGTCGAGGGTGATTTCAGCCTGGATGCCGGCCGCCGAGCCGTGCGCCGTCTCCATGAGACCGGGACCGGTTTCACGGCGCTGTTTGCGGCCAGCGACCAGATGGCATTCGGTGCGATCAGCGAATTGCGCGCCTGCGGGTTTTCTGTCCCCGCCGATGTCTCGGTCGTCGGCTTCGACGATATCGTGCTCGCCGACGCCTTCATGCCGCCGCTGACCACCATCCACCAGCCGCGTTTCGATATCGGCCGGCAGGCGATGGCGCGCATGATCGGTCTCCTTGGCGAGGAGCCGACGGCGGCCAATCTGGTGATGGAGACACGCCTCGTCGTGCGCGGTTCCACCGCTCCTGCGCGTCAGCACCCGAACTCCTCCGAGAATGAAGGAATGAGACGATGAAAGGTCCAGCCCTGTTCCTTGCCCAGTTCGTCGGCAAGGCGGCGCCCTTCGACAGTCTCGACGGCCTCGCCGGCTGGGCTGCCGGACATGGCTATGTCGGCGTCCAGATCCCGACCAACGATCCCGCGCTGTTCGATCTGGCGCAGGCGGCGCAGTCGAAATCCTATTGCGAGGACATCGCTGCCCGGCTCGATCGCCATGGCCTTCGGGTTACCGAGCTATCGACCCATCTCCAGGGCCAGCTGGTCGCGGTGCACCCGGCCTATGATCTGCTCTTCGACGGCTTTGCGCCGGCCGCCCTGCGCGGCAAGCCGGCCGAGCGGCAGGTCTGGGCCGTGGAGCAGCTGAAACTTGCCGCCCGGGCCTCGCGGAATCTCGGTCTCGCCACGCATGCCACCTTCTCCGGTGCATTGGCCTGGCCCTATGTCTATCCATGGCCGCAGCGGCCGCAGGGCCTCATCGAGGAAGCCTTTTCGGAGCTGGGCCGGCGCTGGACGCCGATCCTCGACGCCTTCGACGAGGCCGGCGTCGATCTCGCCTATGAGATCCATCCCGGCGAAGATCTCCATGATGGCATCAGCTTCGAGCGTTTTCTTGAATCGGTTGGTGAGCATCGACGCGCCACCATCCTCTACGATCCCTCGCATTTTCTGCTGCAGGCGCTCGACTATCTCGCCTTCATCGACATCTACCACGAGCGCATCCGGGCCTTTCACGTCAAGGACGCCGAGCTGAATCCGACCGGCCGTTCCGGCGTCTATGGCGGCTATCAGGGCTGGGTCGAGCGGCCCGGCCGTTTCCGCTCGCCGGGCGACGGGCATGTCGATTTCGCCGGCATCTTCTCGAGGCTGGCCCAGTACGATTATCAGGGCTGGGCGGTCGTCGAGTGGGAATGCGCCCTGAAGCACCCCGAACAGGGAGCAGCCGAAGGTGCAGCGTTCGTCCGCAGTCATATGATCCGTCGGGCCGAACGCCCCTTCGACGATTTCGCTGCGAGCGGCGCCGACAGCGCGACCAACGCCAGGCTCCTGGGGCTTACACGATGAATGCGCGAATCCGGCTCGGCATGGTGGGCGGCGGCGAGGGCGCATTCATCGGTGCGGTGCACCGCATGGCGGCGCGTCTCGACGGCGAATACGAGCTTCTCGCCGGGGCGCTCTCCGCCACGCCCGAAAAGGCCCAGCGCTCGGGTCTTGCGCTCGGTCTCGACCCGGCGCGGGTCTATGCCGATTTCGAGGCGATGGCGGGGGCCGAAGCGCGGCGTCGCGACGGCATCGAAGCCGTGGCCATCGTCACACCGAACCACATGCACGCTCCCGCCGCGCTCGCCTTCCTGAAGCGCGGCATCCATGTGATCTGCGACAAGCCGCTGGCGACGAGCCTCAAGCAGGCGCAAAGCCTGAAGGCGGCGACGGACCGCGCCGGCGTGGTCTTCGCGGTGACCTATAACTATTCCGGCTATGCCATGGTTCGCCACGCCCGGGCGATGGTCGCAGCCGGCGAGATCGGCCGCATCCGGGTCGTCCAGGTCGAGTACCCGCAGGAGTGGTTGACGGAGGCGCTCGAACAGACCGGCCAGAAACAGGCGGAATGGCGCACCGATCCGGCACGCTCCGGCGCCGGCGGGTCGATCGGCGATATCGGCACCCACGCCTTTCATCTGGCGGGCTTCGTCTCGGGGCTCGCGGTGAGCGAGATCTCGGCCGAACTCACCAGTTTCGTGGCCGGCAGGCGCCTCGACGACAATGTCCAGGTCATGCTGCGCTATGAGAACGGTGCGCGCGGCAGCCTCTGGGCGAGCCAGGTCGCGCCGGGCAATGAGAACGGCCTGCGCCTGCGCATCTATGGCGACAAGGGCGGGCTCGAATGGGCACAGGAACAGCCCGATCAGCTGAAATGGTCCCCCTTCGGCGAGGTGCAGCGCATCGTCACGCGCGGCTCAGGCGGCGCCAATGCGGCAGCGCAACGTGTCACCCGCGTCCCCGCCGGGCACCCCGAAGGCTATCTCGAAGCCTTCGCCACGATCTACCGGGAGGCCGCCGCAGCCATCCGGGCGCGTCAGGCCGGACAACCCGTCCCCAATGACTGCGCGTTCCCGACGCTTGAAGACGGGCTCCAGGGCATGGCCTTCATCGAGGCCGCGGTCGCCTCATCGAAGGCAAACGCGCGATGGACGAAACTGAAGGGCTGAAGGAGCTGCCACCCTGCGAGCCGCGTGCGGCTGGATCAGGGGGAGATTTAAAGCTCCCCCTGGCGCAGTCAGTGCGTTCGCTTCCATGAGACGCCCTGGCGGGAACAGCTCATTGCTGCAGTGGTTTGCGCTCAGAAGCTCACCCTGATCTGAGCCTGGCCGCCGAGGCGGTTTGTGGAGCCGGAGAGCTCGCCGTCGAGGCGGGCGCCGAGCGTGACGGAGGGGCTGAGCTTGAGGTCGAGCCCGGCGGCGAGCAGCGCGCTGTTGCGGGCGGGCCTTGCGCCTTCGACCGCAAAGCCTGCGCCGGTCAGGCCGGCAATCGAGGCGGAGAGGCCGGCATCGCGCTGGTAGTAATGCGCCCAGCTCGCCCGGAGATAGCCCGCGACCGGCAGCCCGTTGAGGCCGCTGGCATAGTCGAGCTGCAGGCCAAGCTCGCTGCGCGAGGTGATGTCGTTGCGCCGGGCGAGGGTGAGTGCGCCGGCATTGGCGCCGGCCCAGTTCGCTTCGGTCAGGGCCGGGCTGCGCGCCTGGATCGCCTGCAGCGCCGCCAGCGGCGAGAAGGTCAGGCCGTTCCAGGACAGCACCGCGGCGCTCGCCTGCAGCCGGCCGCTCCAGGCGGTGGTGGCATAGGACGAGGACAATGCGCTGCCGAGCACCGGGATCGCGCGCTTGATCTCGTTCTCGAGCCGGCCATAGCCGAAGGCGGCGGCAAGATTGACCGGCCCGAGCCGGGTCGTGCCGTAGAGGCCGGCCTGGAAGACATCGGCCTCGGCCTTGCCGAGCCCGCCGGACAGCGAGGAGCGGGCGCTGCCGCCGGAGACCGCAAAACCCGCGACCGTGCCGGGCATGATCCTGACATCGGCGCCGACGGCGAGATGGGCATCGTCGAGATCGCGCTTGGCCGAGCCGACGCGCGCGCTGCCGTCGGTGCGGCCAACCGAGCCGAAGGCCGCGCCCCAGACGGTGTATGGCGGCGGATCGAGGAAAGCCGGCGCGGTCGGTGCGTCGGCGCCCTTGCGGACGAGGCCGGAGAACGAGGCTTCGCCAGGAGCAGCCCCCGCGCTGCCACGGCCCGCTGCGAAGGGATCGAGCATCGCACGCAGGAACTGGTCGGCGGCAGAGACCGCCATCGCCGGGGCCGCCGTATGCGCCTCGCCCGAAAGCTGGTTCACCGCCCCGGGGATCGCCGCGGCCGGCAGGTTGTAGATGCCGAACAAAGCCGACGGATCGGCCCCGCCCGCGACCGCCCGATCGAGCCCGGCGGCCACCGCATAGGCGTTCAGCGGAGCCGTGACGCCGAGCGTCGTCATCGCTTTGGGCGTCAGTGTCAGGAGCACGTCATTGGCGGTGTAGCTTACCGCGCTGGTGACGCCGTCGCCGAAGGACGAGGTGACATCGGTCGTGCCGAACGTGCCGCTGCGGCCGCCCGCCGCCGAGAGCAGGGTATAGGCGCTGTTGAAGGTATAGGGGCCTCCCAGCGGCACGATCCGCAGCGTACCCGCAAGGGTTGCCGTGCCGGTGACGTTGACCCGGTCGGAGACCGCGCCCTGCACTTCGGCAATGTAGGTCGAGCCCGCACCCAGCGTCAGGTTGCCATTGACCGTGATCGTGCCCGGCGAATTGCCTGGCGCGAGCGTGCCGTAAATCGTGGTGCCGGGGACCTGGCCGGAGCCACCGAGCGTGGCGCCCGCATTGACAGTCAAGCTGGAGGATGAGGCGATAGAGCCGTTCACCACCAGCGTTCCGACAGTCACGGATGTCGGACCTGTATAGGTGCTGGTGCCCGAAATTGCCGTCGTGCCGGCGAAGTTCTGGTTGAGGCTGCCCGCCCCGGAGATCGTCCCGGCAAAGACCGATCCGGTGTTGTCCTCGGTCGTCAGCGTCTGGCCGTTGGCGATGATGACCTGCGCGCCCGAAGCTCCCGAAAGGAAGCCAATCGTCTCGCTCTGCGCGACATCGAGGGTCGCGCCGCTGGCGATCTCGATGCGACCGGCGTCACTGATCGCCCGGCCACCGGTGATGGTCAGGGTGCCGGCGGTGATGAAGGTCGTTCCGGTATAGGTATTGACCCCCGAAAGCGTCAGCGTGCCGTTTCCGGTCTTGACCAGGCTGCCGGCCGATGTCCCGTTCGAAATGACGCCTTGCACCGTCGTCGTCGTGCCGCCCGCCACATCGATGCCGCCCGAACCGGTGACGCTGAATGTCCGCGCCGCCGCCAGCGTGGTCGTAGCGGTGACAGCCAGCACGCCGCCGTTCGAGAGCACCAGGTCGTTGGCTATGTTGCCGAGGTTGCCGGTGGCACTGATCGACAGCCTACCGCCGCTGATGTTGACGTTGCCGATGAAGTCATTGGCGCCGGACAAGGTCAGCGTGCCCGCGCCGGTCTTGTTGAGCGCCGTGCTCACGCCGCCGCTGGTCAGGCCGGTGCCGCCGATCGTGTTGGCGTAGGTCACCGTCCCGCTGGAGACGCCGATATTGGCCGTGACGCCGCTGAGATAGATCGCGGCGCCCGAGGCGCTCCCGGCCAGACCAGGCGATCCGTTGATCGAGCTGGGGCCCTGGCCGACGCCGTTACTGCCACCGGTTCCACCAGTGACGGAGACGCCCGAAATCGTGGAATCGAGGATCGTCAGCGAACCACCGGTGGCGACATAGACTGCGCCACCACGTCCCGCGCCACCATTGCCGCCTGAGCCGCCATCCGAGCCTGGGCCTTGCGACCCGTTGTTGTTGGCGACGCCGTCGCCGCCTGGCCTGCCACCGCCGCCACCGGCATTCCCGCCGCCGCCGGGGTTGTTTGACGTGTAGGACGTGCTGTTGTGGGTACCGGAGCCGCCGCCGCCGCCGCCGCCATCGCCGAAGGATGATCCCGTCGTGCCGGCGGTCCCCTGCGTACCGGTGTTGCCACCGAGGCCGCCTGCGCCGCCGCCACCGGTGGCAGCGCCATTATTGGCCGCACCGCCGGCGCCGCCATTGCCGCCACTGACCGGATCGGATGCAATGTTCTGCGCGACGCCGCCATTGCCGCCGGCGCCGCCAGTCGCCGCGTTGCCGCTGAAGCTGACTTCGGCGATCGTGACATTGGCGCCGCTACCGACCAGCAGGCCGCCGCCGGCACCGAGGCCGCCGCCGCCGCCGCCGCCCGCGCCATAGGACAGGCCGCTGCTGAAGAAGCCGTTCTGGCCGTTTTGTCCCTTGCCGCCGCGCGCGGCGGTGTTGGTGATCGACAGGTTGGAGATGTTGACGGTCGGCGCATTGGCGCCATTGACCTGGATGCCTTGAAAGGCCGCCGCACCATCGATCACCTGGCTGTTACCAGTGATGTTCACCGTGACATTGGCGTTGCTCGCCTGGAGCTGGGCGAGCGAGCTCGTCAGTGTAAAGCCGTTGGTGATGTTGATCGTGGTCGTGGAGCCGGCCCCCGCCGCAGCCACGGCCGCAACGGCCGCGTTCCAGTCGCTCTGGTTCGCGACATCGATCGCCAATGCCGGCGTTGCCGACAGGGCTCCAAGCATGGCGAGCGCCGATACGCTGGCCAACCAGGCCCGCCGCATGCCGGAATATTGGCGCTCGGGTCCCGTAGACATGCCCGAGTTCGTGCTTGCTACAAGCGCCTGGCGCCCAGTCGATGCCCAGAAATTCAAGTTGCGCCCCCCAAAGGCACGGCCCAACGCGATTCGTTCGTTGGCCTCGTCAACTTCGAGCCAAAGAGCAAAAATCGAATGGAGGATAGCCGTCCTGGCGGCGCCGATACCTGCGCGCGATCGGAATATGAGAGTAGATACAATTCGGCAACACGGATGGATAATACTGACGCTAGGGCATAGTGTGTGATGCTTGTATCGGAGTGGCGACGTTACGTCAGTTTCGGGCCGATTCGAGATCTTGACGTTCCGCCGCCTACGTCAATGATTGCTTGCCTGGAAGCGCGCGGACCTTCCATTTGCTGGGCGAGGGAGACAGGGCGTCGCCACCTCGGCAGCGTCGATCATTTCAACCCGGAGTGAAGGGCCGGTTGCTCTTCGACGACGGCCGATAGGGTGTGCCGACATTGAAGCACAGATCCCGTCGGCCGATACACGCTTCGACGCGCCGAACGGATCGCCGTTCAGGCCTTGGCTTCGCCGGTCGCGAGGTAGTCAAACACGACCTCACCGAGACCCAGCGTCAGATCGGCAATGTAGTGGCTCGCCGAGACCACTTCGTGGACGGGCAGCCGCGCCACGTCACACATCGCATGCTCGAAGAGCTGCAGGGCGGCGGGGCCGGACCAGGCCCCCTTCAACGTCACGTCCTCCATGTAGTAGCGCACCAGCTCGCAGATGCGCGGCGAGCCGTCGACATGGGGGATGATCTTGATCATGAAGGCGGGCTTGGCCATGGCCTTGGCAAGCGGCGCCAGATCGAGCTCGCGATGCTTGTAGCCCATGGTGGCGGTCGCGCAGAGGACCGAGCCGTAATGCAGGGTGCCGACGAGCGTCTCCTGCTGATGCATCAGCTTCGGCGTCGCCAGTTTCTTCGGAAAGCCCCAGATCTCGCGCCCGCCGGCAATGGGTGAATTGTCGTCGAGATACATGGCATGGACATAGCCGCCTTCCTGGACCTCGCCCGACGCGGTGGTGAAGCGCACCGGGATGACCTGCCCGGTCTCGGTATAGTCGCCGAAGCCGGTCGAATCCGGCATGCGGATGAACTCATAGGCCACGGTATCGCCGATGACCTCCAGAGGCTCGGGCACGAAGGCGCGCAGCCGTTCGGGATCCGTCTGGTAGTTGATGACGACGAATTCGCGATTGTAGAATTTGTAGGGCGGCTTCGGGTAGGCGGGGTTGTTAAGTGGCATAGCGAAAGCATTGGCGCGCACATCGGCGATCTTCATGACGCTGTGTCCTCATTGCTCGTTGTCGGTCTGAAACCTGCGGCGACACGCTCGCAAGCCACTAACTGCGCTTTCGCATCGCGAGCTCAGCCAGATCGAAGGTGGCGACGCCATCGGGCGTCTCCGCGGGCCGAAGCACCTCGGGATAGCTCAGGGTGAGGGACGCGTCTTCGTAGCCCGAGGCCCAGTGCTCTTCCATCGTCGCGCGCGAAAACTCGTAGTCCTTGGAGGAACCCTCATAGCTCTTGGAGCGGTAGATCAGGTGGACGATGTTGTGGATCTTGTCGTCGGCTTCGGCGATCAACGCGAGAACGTCAGGATCGGCGTTGGCCAATGCCGCTTTCGGAACGTGTTCGATCAGCTGCCGCAGCGCGCGCCGCAGGCTCTGGTTCTTCCGGAACTGGTCGGTCGCTGCACGGGTCCGGCTTGAGAAGCGAATATCCTTCAAGCGCGAATCCTGGCTGGCCAGATCCGTGGGAAACTCGCCCTTCGCACTCCACAGGTCGACCTGAAAGGCGAGCGTGTCCTGGCGCGGCCGGCTGTCCAGAACCCATTGCAGCGGAGTGTTGGAAACAAGTCCGCCATCCCAGTAGCTCTCGCCGTCGATCTCTACCGCCGGAAAACCCGGCGGCAAGGCCCCACTGGCCATCACATGCTCGGCCGCGATGACATGGGTCGCCGTATCGAAATAGGCGAAATTGCCGGTTCTCACATTCACGGCTCCCACGCTGAAACGCATCGGGCCGGCATTGATGCGATCGAAATCGACGAGCCGCTCCAGCGTCAGCTTGAGCGGGCTGACATCGTAGAAGCTCTCTGCGGCGGCTCCGCCGGCCGCAGACAGGAAGGGCGGGATCGGGCGCGGGCTGAAGAAGTCCGGCGCGCCGCCCATCAGCGTGGAAAAGGCGCGCGTCTGGTTGAGCCAGCCATGAGCGAGATCGCCGTTCCCCACCATCGCCCCCATCATGGACGAGACCATCGCAGGGAAACCCGGCAGCGGCGCGGTAACCGCCTCCCAGAAGCTGCGCAGCGCATCCACGCGCTTCTCCGGCGGATTGCCGGCGATCAGCGCGGAATTGATCGCGCCGATCGAGATGCCCGCAACCCAGTCAGGATGCAGTTCGGCTTCGGCCAGGGCCTGGTAGACCCCGGCCTGATACGATCCGAGCGCTCCTCCGCCTTGCAGAAGCAGCGCGATACGCTCGAACGGTGGGCGTTTGGGCATGCAGCGTACCTTGTTCATGAAGCGCAATGGTCAGGCATCTTGCGTCGAACCGCTCTGCGATGGGTCGAGCGTCCGGCGGGATCGGGTGTTTCGCTCACTCAGGACAGTTCCTTCACGCCGGCCGGCGTTTCGATCAGCGCGCGATAGCGCAGATCATCGCCAGGTATGATGACAGGCGGACGGTCGATCCCGATTTCCTCATAGAGCGCGGAGAGGGCGACGGCGTCACGGTGTTCGAGCGTGAACGAGCGCAGCCGTGCGCCCAGATCCGCAATCGCAGACATGGCGCGCGGCTTGCCGCGCCGGTCGATGAGAGAGGGAGCCGCTCCGCCGAGGGGCAGGGTGCCGTCATCGGGGATGGCGAAGTCAAAGGAGGGGGCGGTCCATGGCAGCGAGACCTTTCGCCCAAAGATGTCTTCGCGTCCTTGAAGGACAAGGTCGATGGCGTTGGTTCGTGCGACCCAGCCGCGCAAGCGGCGCCCCGCATCCCAATCGGCTTTCACCGCTCCGGGATTGTCGAGGCCGAACCAGCGTGCGCGCCCCGGCCCTTGCGCATCCGGGTCGAGCGCGACGATTTCCAGATAGACGGCCCCGCCGAGCTGCAGCAGGTGATTATAGGTGCCCATATAGCCATGCCGCTGTCCGAACGGGACATCGAGGTCGAGGCAGGTTCGAACATGGCAGACGCCTTCGACCAGAGTCGGCGCAATCACGGTGAGATGGTCGAGCGTCAGCATATCTTGGCCAGCCCTCCAGCCTCTTCAGGTTTGGCCTTCATTGCGCATGAATGTCCGAAACCGCGAATAGCGGGAGCAGGTAATGCCGGCCGATAATGTGGTCTGGGTGGTTCCCGCTCATGGATTCGAACCACAATTCCCTGAGCCAAAATCAGGTGTCCTGCCGTTAGACGAAGCGGGATCGTCTAACCCTGTTGTCGCCCGGCACTATGCGCGCAGATATACACCAAGCGTCCTCGGTCCGGTCTGAATACAAAGTGTTGCATGGCTCGCGGCTGCACATCAACGGCAATTGGCGTTGGGATGCTGACCTCGGCCCAGCGAAGGGATCGAGAGAGTGAGGAGACGCCATGTCTGCCGATCTGCAGATCGAGAAATTCGTCGCGCTTTGGCCGGATTCGCCAGTCCGACGGGACGATCACTACGCCTGGCAGATCACCCGGAGGGCCGCGGAACTGGTCGGGGCGGCGCTCAACGATCTCCATGACGGTTACAGGCGCGAGGGCGATATCGCCGTGCACCGGACCGCGACCATCGAGAGCGGGGCTGTCCTGAAGGGACCCGCGATCATCGGGCCGGGCTGTTTCCTGGCCGCCGGCGCCTATCTTCGTGGCGGCGCATTCCTGGACGAGGGCTGCATCATCGGGCCCGGATGCGAGCTCAAGTCGAGCTTCATGTTCAAGGGGGCCAGGCTGGCGCATTTCAACTTCGTCGGCGACTCGATCCTGGGCGCGGACGTCAATCTCGAAGCCGGGGCCACCATCGCGAACCATCGCAACGAATGGGAGGAAAAGGCCATCCGCTTCGTCTTCGATGGGCGGATCGTGGAGCCGGGCGTCGACAAGTTCGGGGCGCTCGTCGGGGATCATGTGCGGGTCGGCGCGAACGCGGTCATCGCCCCCGGCGCGATCATCGCGCGGGGGACCAAAATCCCCCGCTTGACGGTCATCGATCAGGCTCCCGGCGTCTGACGAAGGGGGAGCCCTCGGGCAAGCTTCCCCGCCTGCTTTCGGCTCCCTTCTCCGCGGATCAAGCCGGGGGGAGCGCTGCGCGCTGATGTCGCGCAGCTCTCGTTCGCTTACGCCGCACCGGATTCGGTTGCCGCAAGCCCGCCTGGGCGTTGCGTTCCGTTGAGCAAGGCATGCACCGGATCATCGCCTGCGAAGCCGGCCTGGGCCAGGATCGCATCGACGATCGGCTTTTGCGCGCCGTAGCTGAGGAGCTGGCTGCTGAGGTCCGCGATCGGGCCGGCCTGGCCGGCCGAACCTGCGCCGCCTGCGCCCATCGCGCCGAGCAGGCCACCGGCGCTGAAGATCTTGATGTCCGAGATCTTCTCGATCGGCTTCATCGCCTGCGCGAGCGCTTCGGGAATGACGGCGATACGCTGTTTCGTCAGCTCGAAATCGACCATCTGCGGCGAGAGCGAGTTGCGGGCTTCGTTGATCGCACGCTCGCGCTTCGCCTCTGCCTCGCCGAGTTCGATGATGCCGCCGGCGCGGAACTTGGCGGCATTGGCCTCTGCCTGCGCCTGGGTCAGCATGGCCGCCGCGAGGTTCTCGGCGGCTTCCCGTTCGGCCTCGGCCTTCACAGTGATACCGGTCGCGGCCTGCTCGGCATCCTTGCGGGCGTCGATGACGGCGATCTTCCTGGCGCGTTCGGCGACCTCGACGGCGCGCGCGGTCGCGACCTGCTCCTCGGCGGTGACGGCTGCGGCCTTGGCTTCTTCCGCCTTTGCCTTGGCCTGCGACTCGGCTTCGCTCTTCTGTGCAACGGCGATGGCGGCGTCGATCCTGGCCGTTTCGGTGATGCGCGTCGCTTCGGCCGCGCTTTCGGCAATGCCGCGCTCGGCCGTGATGCGGGCGGTCTCCTTGGCCTGGCGTGCCTCTGCCTCGTTCTTGGCGACGCCGCGTTCGGTTTCGAGCCGTGCCGTCTCCTCGGCCAGGCGCGCGGCCTGCTCCGCACGGGCCTGTTCCGCGCGCGTCTCCGCCGTCTTGTTGACGATGTCGCGCTGCTGGTTGAGTTCGGCGTCGCGTTGCTCGCGCTCGATCGTCAGGCGCTTCAACGCCGCCTCGCGGTCCTTCGTCGCGATCGCCACCTCGTTCTCGCGCACGATCTCGTTGCGCTCGCGGCGGCGCTCCTCGGTGACGCGGGTCAGGGCCGTCAAACCCTCGGCGTCGAAGGTGTTGTTGGGGTTGAAATGCTTGATGTCGGTCTGGTCGAGGCGGGTGAGCGAAACAGATTCGAGCTCGAGACCGTTGGATTGCAGGTCGGCTGCGACGGCATCCTGCACGGCTTTCACGAATTCGGAGCGCTTTTCCTGAAGATCCTTCAGGCTCATGGTCGCAGCAACCGAGCGAAGTCCGTCGACGAACTTGGCTTCCACGAGGGTCTTCAGCAGGTCGGCATTGTTCGTCCGGTCGCCGAGCGTCTGGGCCGCCAGAGAGATATTGTCCGCATCCGGCTTCACCCGGACGTAGAACTCGGCGGTGATATCGGCCCGCATGCGATCGGCCGTGATCAGCGACTCGCCTTCGCTGCGCTGCACTTCAAGCCGCAGCGTGCTGAGCTGCACCCAGGAATAGGAATGGAAGATCGGCAGGATCACGGAGCCGCCGTCCAGGACGACCTTCTTGCCGCCGAGGCCGGTGCGGACATAGGCCTTGTCCCGGGTCGAGCGCGTATAGAGCGCCGCCATGACGACGCCGATGCCGATGATGAGCACGATCGCCGTTCCGGCAATCGTGAGGACGGAAACATAGTCCATGAACGTATTTCCCCTTACCCAGCTTTAGGACTGCGCGCCGAGTTCCTCAGGCGCTGGAATGGCCTCGAAAAGTCCATTGGAACCATCGACCAGCAGGACGCTCGCCCCTTGCGGGATGAAGTGGCCCGCGGCGGCCTTGGCCCGCAGGACATGGATATTGCCGTGCAGGTCCCTGACGCGGACCTGGCCTGGCTTGCCCTGGTCGAGCGGGCCCAGCGTCACCGTGCCGGTCATCCCGATCAGCTCGGACTGGCTGATGGCGCTGGATTCGTCGCTCGGAATGATCCGTGCCGTCCAACGCGACAGCGCACGCGTCATCGGCAGCGCTGCCATCACGGCGAGCACGCTCGCAACCAGTGTCGGCAACGGCGCAAGGAGCGCCTTGGCCACGCCCTGAATCGCGAAGCCCGCGATGGCGAATGAGGCCAGCCCGATCATGATCAGGACGAGCAGCGGTACGCCGCCCCGATTGAGCCAGGACATCCAGGCATCGAGCGGGCCGTGATCGCTGTGAACGCCGTGATGGGAGAGCCCGTCATTCACCAGCGACGAGATCGACATCCCTACGACCATCGCGATGATCTCGATGGCAACAATGCCGACCAGGATCAGCGCGGCGATCGTGAAGGGATAGAAGCCCGGCGCAGTGAGCGCGCTCATGAACCGCTCTGTCCCTTGTAGCGGGCCAGCCGCTCCTGGATTGCCTTCTCGCGCTGCAGGCGGGCGAGTTCCTCGACCTCGGACGCCCCCGTCGTCGGCCGACCCGAGACACCCGTGACGCGCTCGATCGCGTTCAGCGATTGCGCCAGCCTGTTGTCATTGCGGACCGAGGCGCTCGCGCCCTGGCTTGCGTCCTCCGCACCCTTGCTCTTCTTCAGGGCCGCGAGCCGGGCAACCGCATCCTGCCTGGCCGAATTGACCGCCTGGAGCGCCTTGCCCGCGTCGTCGATCTTGCCAGCAGCCTCGGCGAGTGCCGTCTCCAACGCCGAGCGCTGGGCCTCCAGGTCGATCTGCAGGCCGATCACCGGTGTGACCAGATCCTCGCGGCCGCTGGCCAGGCCCACCTCGATCTTGCCGGCGAGATCCTCGATTTCCTCGTTGATCTCGGCAATCTTGGCCTTGAGACGGTGCTCCTCGGCGCGTGCCTTGCCGGCGCCGGCCCGTGCATCCTCCGCGACCGCGTCGATCTCCCTGATCGACTGCTCGACGGTGGCGATGGCGTTGGCGCCTTCGAGCGCATCGACGGTGCCGTGGGCGGCGCCTGCGATGATCCGCCCGATGCGCGATAGAATTCCTTCGGTGGCCATGACGGTCTCCTTCGGTGTGATGACTGAGGTGATGCCGACGAGGATGAGCGTCTCATCATCCCTCAGCACCAGCCGTGCTTCGGCGTGATCAGACCAACCCGGTACGTAGCCGGCAACGGAATAGGGAATCAGCCTGCGCCCCTCGATGGTGGAGAGGCTCAGATGCGTGGGTGTCTTGATGGCATAGAGCCGCCCATCGAGCGGCAGGTCTGAGACTGTGGCCCCGCTTGTCCGCCCGGCGTGATCGCGCAGGCCGAGCGTCACCAGCCGCGCCGGCAACCGGGTCTGTTCCCGGATGGTGGCATAGGCCTGCTCATGCAGGGCAACGAGATTTGCGCTGGCGCCGCGATCACGTTCGATCTCGTCGAGGATGCGCATCATCTCGGCATAATCGGAGAGCGTCGCGCGGATCGCGAGCATGTCATCCGGCGAGGGGGCCAGGACGTAGCTCATGGTCGACTGATAGCGCGAAACCATGCCGGGGATATAAAGCACTTCCTTTGTGCTTTCAAGGGATGTGTACGTAACGTCAGCTGTGGCCTGCCGTTGGTGCGTCGGTCATGAATACGCCAGGCTGCCGAAGCGGAACGGATGTTCGCCCGGAAGAGGGAAATTGCGGGCTCGAATGCGTCGGAATGCCGGGCAAGAGCACCCCAATATCGCGAGGAGCGCGGGCGCGAGGCCTCTGTTTCGCCATGCCGCAGGCACTTCAGGCCGCAGTGTTCAGCAAGAGCATGGTCGTTGCGCCACAGGATATTCGGTTGGAGCCGGTGTCTTCGCAAGGTGCGCCGATCGCTGCCCTGTGCCATGAATTGCAGGCCGCGATGAGGGCGGCTGGGCCACGCTAACCCGGAAGCCAGGATGACCAGGATTCTTCATCGCTCCCTCAACGGGCGGCTGCCGGAAGCGGTTGGCGGGCAGGGCGTCACCATCACGGATGCCGACGGCCGCAGCTATATCGATGGTTCCGGCGGGGCCGCGGTCTCCTGCCTCGGCCATGGCCACCCCGAGGTGCTCGCGGCGATGCGCGCCCAGATGGACCGCATCAGCTATGCCCACACCTCCTTCTTCACCACCGATGTTGCGGAAGAACTTGCCGAGCGCCTGATCGATCTGGCGCCGGCAGGGCTGGATTACGTCTATCTCGTCTCGGGCGGGTCGGAGGCGGTCGAAGCGGCGCTCAAGATGGCGCGACAGTATTTCGTCGAGATCGGCCAGCCGCAGCGCCGCCATTTCATCGCCCGCCGGCAGAGCTACCACGGCAATACGCTCGGCGCGCTGGCGGCCGGCGGCAATGCCTGGCGGCGGGCGCAGTTCCAGCCGATCCTGCCACAGAGCCACCATGTCTCGCCCTGCTATGCCTATCGTGACCTGAGGCCGGATGAAACACCGGAAGCCTATGCCGCTCGGCTCGCCGACGAGCTGGAGGCGAAGATCCTCGAACTCGGCGCCGAGGAGGTGATCGCCTTCGTGGCCGAGCCGGTGGTCGGCGCGACGCTGGGGGCTGTCGGGCCGGTCGCGGACTATTTCGCACGGGTGCGCCGCATCTGCGACAAATACGGCGTTCTGCTGATCCTCGACGAGGTGATGTGCGGCATGGGCCGGACCGGCACGATGTTCGCCTGCGAGCAGGATGGCATCTCGCCCGATCTCGTCACCATCGCCAAGGGATTGGGTGGCGGCTACCAGCCGATCGGTGCCGTGCTGCTGTCGCAGCGGATCTATGACGCCTTCGCCCAGGGCTCAGGGCTGTTCCAGCATGGCCACACCTATATCTGCCACCCGCTTGCGGCGGCGGCGGCGAACAAGGTCGTCGAGATCATCTCGCAGCCGGAGATGATGGGACATGTCCGCCTGATGGGCGAGCGCCTGCAGGCCGGGCTCGACGCTCGGCTCGGCCAGCATGCCCATGTCGGCGACATCCGCGGGCGCGGTCTGTTCCGCGGCATCGAGATCGTCGCCGACAAGGAGACCAAGGCCCCCTTCGATCCGGCCCTGAAGCTGCATGCCCGGATCAAGCAGGAGGCGATGGCGCGCGGCCTGATGAGCTACCCGATGGGTGGCACCGTGGACGGGCGGATCGGTGACCACGTGCTGCTTGCGCCGCCCTACATCATCCAGCCCGGCGAGATCGACCTGATCGTCGAGCGGATCGGCGCTGCGATCGAGGCTGCGCTGCGCAGTTGACCGGCCCGGTGCTTCAGCCTTTCCGTGTTTGCATCGATCCCAAAACCGCAATCCAATTTTCCAGCCCATGCTTTCGAGAGCCGGCATTCCCCGGCGCTGCCTGCAACGAGATTGACGATGACGACCTCTCCCTGCCCACCGATCACTGACGCCGATTGGCCGGACCAGATTGCCGAGATGCGCACCGGGTTCGCCGGCGCGCTCAATGTCTACCGGACGATGGCCCATCATCCGGAGCTGCTGAAGGCCTGGGCTGCGCTACGCCAGCATGTGGTGAAGGACAGCGCGCTCGGCGCCGTGCGATCGGAGCTGGTGATCCTGCGCGCCGCGCACCGGATGGGCTCGCCCTATGAATGGGCCCATCATGTCAGCCGATCCCGGGTTTTGGGGATGAGTGACGCGCGTATCGCCGCGATGCGCGGAATGCCGGAGGGCGAGGACGGGCTGGTCGCCCGTGCCGTCGACGCGCTCTTCGATCAACGGCGCCTGCCGGCCGATCTCGAGGCCGAGCTTGCGGAGGCATTCGGGCGTAAGGCGGTCTTCGACCTGATCGCGACCGTCGGCTTCTATTCCGTGCTCGGCTATATCCTGATGACCTACGACACGCCGATCGACGGGCCGGTCGCGACGGAAATGGCGGAACGGCCCCTGTCCGGCGCGTAGCGGGACCAGGCGGGCCTTTGCGCACGCCTCGCTCAGGCGTGAGCTTTCGTCCAGTGCGCAGCCGTCGCATCGAGGGTGGCTGCGATCACGGCGCCGACGCCTCGGTCGTTCAGGCGGTAGAAGATCCGCCGGCCGACGCGGCGGGTCGACACGATTCTCTGAAGCCGCAGGCGGGTCAGCTGCTGGGAGACCATGGCCTGGCTCAGGGACAGGGCGGTTTCGAGCTCAGTGACCGAGCGCTCCTGCTCTGCAAGCAGATAGAGCAGCTGCAGCCGGTTCTTGTGAGCCAAGACCTTGAACAGCTCGCTGGCCTGAAAGGCCTTGGCCTCCAGCGTCGCGGCTCGTTCCTGGAGGGAGGTCGCTCTGTCTTCCGGCATGGCACCTAATGATCGCGGGATCAGGAATCTCGTTATATTCCAAAAAATATAACCGATTGGGCCGATCATTGTCCACGCAGCTCTTCCAGGGCATCCCTGGAAAGGAAGGTTCTTGAGCGATCGCGCCTTCACAGCCCTGTCGAGGAGAGGCGGTTAGCTCATTGTATTGTCGCTGGAATAGCGGGGAGGGTGGAGAGCCGCTACCTCGGCTGGCATGCCCAAACAGATCGAGCCCCGCGGCATGCCGCGGGGCTCGACGGTCTCGTCCGAATCCTGTCGGTTAGCGGAACAGCGCCAGCGACTTGGACAGGGTGATCCAGACACCCCAGGCAATCGGGATGCCGACGACGGCCCAGGCTAGGAGCGCCGTGCCGTCGAGCCCGCCCTTGCCGATGCCGAAGGAGCCGTAATGCTGGCTGGCGCTGGCATTGGCCGACTTGGCCTGGAGGGCGGCGACTTCCGCGTCCTTCATGAACCACTTGGTCGCGACGGGGCGCACGAGCAGGTTGCAGATGAAGCCGAGGACCAGCGTGCCGGCCAGGATATACATCGTCCGGTCGTAGACCTGCGCACGGGGCACGCCCGCATTGATCTGCGCCTCGCGGATATAGTTCACCACCACCGGGCCGACGATGCCGGCGGTGGACCAGGCCGTCAGCAGGCGCCCGTGGATCGCGCCGACGAACTGAGTTCCGAACATGTCGGCGAGATAGGCCGGAACGGTCGCGAAGCCGCCGCCATACATCGACAGGATGATGCAGAAGAAGGCGACGAACAACGCCAGCGATCCGGCATGCGCCGCCCAGGGCGAGAGCCCGTAGAGCAGCATGCCGAGGCCGAAGAAGGTGGCATAGGTCAGCTTGCGCCCCAGTTTGTCCGACAGCGAGGCCCAGAAGAAGCGGCCGACGATGTTGAACAGCGAGAGCAGGCCGACAAAGGCCGCGGCGATCGTCGCGATCTGCTTCTTCTGCTCGGCATCGAGCGCGGCAAAGCCGATCTCGGGCTTGCCGATCAGCGACCCCGCGAAAATCTCCTGCAGCATCGGCGATGCCATGCCGAGCACGCCGATGCCGGCGGAGACGTTGAGGCAGAGCACCGCCCAGATCAGCCAGAACTGCCGTGTCTTGTGCGCATCCTTGAGATGGACATGGCCGGACGTGATCATGGCGTTCTGGGTTGCCGGCGGCGTCCAGCCCTCCGGGCGCCAGCCAGCCGGCGGAATGCGATAGCCGAAGGCACCCGCCATCATGAAGGCAAAGTAGATCACGGCCATCACGACGAAGGTTTGCCAGACACCGACGGAGGTCGGCGTCTTGAAATAGTTCATCAGAATATCCGCCAGCGGCGAGCCGATCATCGCGCCGCCGCCGAAACCCATGATCGCCATGCCGGTCGCCATGCCGCGCCGGTCTGGGAACCATTTCACCAGCGTCGAGACCGGAGAGATATAGCCAAGGCCAAGTCCGATGCCGCCGATCACGCCCGAGCCCAGCCACATCAGCCAGAGCTGGTGCGTGTAGACGCCCAAGGCCGAGATCAGCAGTCCGCCACACCAGCACAGCGCGGATACGAAGGCTGCCTTGCTCGGGCCCGAACGTTCGAGCCAGCCGCCCCAGATCGCTGCCGAAGAGCCGAGCAGCACGAAGAACAGCGTGTACATCCAGCCGAGATCGGCGACCTTCCAGTCGCAGCTCGTCGTGAACAGCGAGCCGATCAGCCCGACATCCGCCGCGCAGGCGACGGGCTTGGTGATGCCGATCGCCTGGCTGAGCGGCAGCCAGAACACGCTGAAACCATAGGCCATGCCGATGCATAGATGGATGCAGAGCGCCGCGGGCGGTACAGCCAACGATTGAACCCCGCCGTCGCAATGATCCGTTCCCGGTCTAATAGGCCGGGCGAGGGTGCGACCTGCGCTATATCTTGTGCGATGCTCATCCCAGTCATTCTCCCCCAAGCGGTTGGTGTCGTGGCCGGCTTCTGCGCCGACTTCTCCCCACACCGGCCTTCCCACGAAGGGCCGGTGGCATTCCGTGAACAGCAGAAATGTCAGCGTCCGGCGGGCGCGCCCTTGATCCTGGGCAGCGCCTTGCGCAGCAGCGGTGGCAATCCGGATGGGTTTGTAGCGAAGGCTGCGATGAAGTCGTCGCGCATGCGCCGGCTCCAGAACTGGTTGATATGGTCGGCGATCGCGGGCACGGCCTGCTCGTCCGGGTAGGATTGGAAGAACTCGGCGATCTGACCGCCCATATGCGCGAGCTTGGCGCCTTTGCCCGCCAGCACCGCTTCGGCATGCGAGGAGGGCGTATTGCTGGTCGTGCTCATGACGTATGGGCCTCCCGCTCATGTGCGAGCGTACCGGCGAAAAGCATGGCCGCGTCGCTGCGGGCGATGCTGACCAGGGTGAGACCGAGGCGCTTTGCTCGCTCGATCGCCAGGGATGTCGGGGCAGAAACCGAAACCAGTGTTCCGGCTCCGAAGATCGCGGCCTTCTCGACCATCTCGAAGGAGGCGCGGCTGGTGACGAGAACAAAGCCGTCATCGGCGCGATGGCCGGCGCGAAGCCGGGCGCCGATCAGCTTGTCCAGCGCGTTGTGGCGGCCGACATCCTCGCGCGCAGCCAGGATCGCTCCATTGCTGTCGCACCAGGCCGCGGCATGGACGGCGCGCGTCAGGCGATGCAGCGGTTGATGGCCCTCCAGGGCCGCGAGCGCTGCGCGGATGGCGCTGGGCGTGACCGGGGAACTGCCGCGGGACACCAACTCCGCGACCGGCAGATCGGCCAGGGTTTCGACGCCGCACAGGCCGCAGGACGTCCGGCCCGAAAGATTGCGGCGGCGGGCGAGATGTTCGCGGAAGCGACCGGGCGCGAGTTCGACCGAGACCAGGATGCCGTCATCCTGCTGGGTGACCCGGATTTCGCGGATCTCGTCGACCCCGGCGATGATGCCTTCGGTCAGGCTGAAGCCGACGACGAAATCCTCCAGGTCTGCCGGGCTCGCCATCATCACCGCATAGGGCAGGGTGCCGTAGACGACATTGACCGGCGTCTCGACCGGGACCTCGGCGATCGCAAGCGGCTGCGGACCTGTGTCGAACCGCAATGGTTCGACCTGGACGGCGCTGGAGGCCGGAGACTGGGCGGGCGAATTATTCCGCGGCATCTGCCAACCTGCCTGCGATCAGCCTGAGTGAGACGTCTTCTTCCCGGTTCCGCTCCTGCCATTGCGAATAGGCGTTGGTGCGCCGAACCTCGACGGCCGTGACCTTGTATTCCGGACAGTTCGTCGCCCAGTCCGAATAATCGGTGGTGATCACGTTGGCGCCAGTCGAGGCATGGTGGAAGGTCGTGTAGACCACGCCCGGTTGCATGCGCTCCGAGACCTCGGCCCGCAGTGCGATATCGCCCGAGCGGCTGGCAAGGGAGACCAGATCGCCCGTCTGGATGCCGCGATTCTCCGCATCGAACGGGTGGATCTCGAGGACATCCTCGTCATGCCAGGCGGTGTTCTCTGTCCGCCGCGTCTGCGCGCCGACATTGTACTGCGAAAGAATGCGGCCGGTCGTCAGGATCAGCGGGAAGCGCGGGCCGGTGCGCTCCTGCGTCGGCACGTATTCCGTGATCATGAATTTGCCCTTGCCGCGCACGAAGCGGTCGACATGCATCAGCGGCGTGCCGTTCGGGGCTTTCTCGTTGCAGGGCCATTGCACCGAGCCCTGCTTGTCGAGCTTGTCATAGCTCACCCCTGCGAAGCTCGGCGTCAGTCGCGCGATCTCGTCCATGATCTCGCTGGGATGGGCATAGGCCATGTCATAGCCGAGCGCATTGGCGAGATCGATCGTGACCTGCCATTCCGACTTACCCGAGAGCGGCGCCATGACCTGGCGGACGCGGTTGATCCGGCGTTCGGCATTGGTGAAGGTGCCGTCCTTCTCCAGGAAGGAGGAGCCCGGCAGGAAGACATGGGCGTATTTCGCCGTTTCGTTCAGGAAGAGATCCTGGATGACGACGCATTCCATCGCAGCGAGCCCCGCCGTGACGTGCTGGGTGTTGGGATCGGATTGCGCGATGTCTTCGCCCTGGACATAGAGCCCCTTGAAGGTGCCCCCAACCGCCTCGTCGAGCATGTTGGGAATGCGCAGGCCCGGCTCGGTCTCGAGCGGCACGCCCCACATCATCTCGAAGATCTGGCGGGTCGCATCGTCCGAGACGTGGCGATAGCCGGAAAACTCATGGGGGAAAGACCCCATGTCGCAGGAGCCCTGGACGTTGTTCTGGCCGCGCAGCGGATTGATGCCGACGCCCTCGCGCCCGATATTGCCGGTGGCCATCGCCAGGTTCGCCATCGCCATGACCATGGTCGAGCCCTGACTGTGCTCGGTGACGCCGAGCCCGTAATAGATCGCACCATTGCCGCCGGTGGCGAAGAGCCGCGCGGCGGCGCGAACCTCGGCCGCCGGCACGCCGGTGAACTCCTCGCTCGCCTCGGGCGAGTTGCGCTCCTCGGCGATGAAGCGGGCCCAGATCTCGAAATCGGTGAGGTCGCAGCGCTCGCGGACATAGTCCTCGTCGATCAGCCCTTCGGTGACCACGACATGGGCAATCGCATTGACCAGCGCGACATTGGTGCCGGGCTTGAGCTGAAGATGGTGCTCGGCCTGGATATGCGGCGACCTCACGAGGTCGATCCTGCGCGGATCGGCAACGATCAGCTTGGCGCCCTCGCGCAAGCGCTTCTTCATCCGCGAGGCGAAGACGGGGTGCCCGTCGGTCGGGTTGGCGCCGATGACGATGATCACATCCGCCTTGTCCACGGACTTGAAGTCCTGGGTGCCTGCGGAGGTGCCGAACGTGGTCTTCAGCCCGTAGCCGGTCGGCGAATGGCAGACGCGGGCGCAGGTGTCGACATTATTGTTTCGGAACGCGGCCCGCACCAGTTTCTGGACGAGGAAGACCTCTTCATTGGTGCAGCGGGACGAGGTGATCGCACCTACCGATTCCCGGCCGTAGCTGGCCTGGATTCGCTTGAACTCGGACGCCGCGTAGCCGATCGCCTCCTCCCAGCACACCTCACGCCAGGGATCGGTGATCTTTTCGCGAATCATCGGCTGGGTGATGCGGTCCTTGTGGGTCGCATAGCCCCAGGCGAAACGGCCCTTGACGCAGGAATGTCCCTCATTCGCCTTGCCGTCCTTGTAGGGAACCATCCGGACCACGCGGTCGCCCTGCATCTCGGCCTTGAACGAGCAGCCGACACCGCAATAGGCGCAGGTCGTGACCTTGGAATGCTCCGGCTGGCCCATCGCGATGACGGAATTTTCCATCAGGGTCGCGGTCGGGCAGGCCTGCACACAGGCGCCGCAGGAGACGCATTCGGAGCCGAGGAAGTCCGTCGGGCCGGCCGCAACGCGCGACTCGAAGCCACGCCCCGTGATCGTCAGCGCGAATGTGCCCTGCACCTCTTCGCAGGCGCGGACGCAGCGGTTGCAGACAATGCATTTCGACGGGTCATAGGTGAAATAGGGGTTCGAGGAGTCCTTGCCGAGGAACAGCGCGTTGGCCATGCCGTCCTGCTTGGCGAAGACGTGGTTCTCGCCCTCATAGCCGTAGCGCACCTCGCGCAGGCCGACAGCGCCGGCCATGTCCTGCAGTTCGCAGTCGCCATTGGCGGAACAGGTCAGGCAGTCCAGCGGGTGGTCGGAGATGTAGAGCTCCATCACGCCCTTGCGCAGCGTCGAGAGTTGCTCGCTTTGCGTCTTGACCACCATGCCGTCCTCGGCCGGCGTCGTGCAGGAGGCAGGGGTGCCGCGCCGTCCTTCGATCTCGACGAGGCAGAGTCGGCACGAGCCGAAGGGTTCGAGCGTATCGGTGGCGCAGAGCTTCGGGATCTTGGTGCCGAGGCTCATCGCCGCGGCCATGACGGAGGTGCCGTCCGGCACAGTGACACTTTGCCCGTCGACCGTCAGCGTGACCAGCTTCTCCGCCACGCGGATCGGCGTTCCGAAATCGATCTCCTTGATCAGGCTCATCAGACGCTCCTCATTCGGCGGCCATCGGCAGCGGTGGCCGGTCGAAATCCTCGGAAAAATGGTCCAGGGCGCTCAGCACCGGCATGGGGGTCAGGCCGCCCATCGCGCAGAGCGAAGCGTCGGTCATCAGGCGCGACAGATCGCGCAGCACGGCGATGTTCTTGGGACGCTCGTGGCCTGCGATGATGCGATCCATCACCTCGACGCCACGCGTCGCGCCGATCCGGCACGGCGTGCACTTGCCGCAGCTTTCCTTGGCGCAGAACGCGAAGGCGAAGCGCGCCTGCTTCGCCATGTCGACCCTGTCGTCGAAGACGACGATGCCGCCATGGCCGAGCATCGCCCGCATGGCGGCCAGCGCCTCATAATCCATTGGCGTATCGAGCTGCTTCTCCGTCAGATAGGCGCCGAGCGGGCCGCCCACCTGGACGGCTCGAATCGGCCGGCCGCTCAGCGTTCCGCCGCCGAAGCCCTCGATGATTTCCCGCAGCGAGATGCCGAAGGCGAGCTCGATCAGCCCGCCGCGCCTGATATTGCCGCCGAGCTGCACCGGCAGCGTGCCGCGCGAGCGACCCATGCCGAAATCGGCATAGGCCTGCGCACCATGCGTCAGGATCCACGGAACGGCGGCGAAGGAGAGCACGTTGTTGACGATTGTGGGCTTGCCAAACAGGCCCTGCAGCGCAGGCAGGGGCGGTTTGGCCCGGACGACAGCCCGCTTTCCCTCCAGGCTTTCAAGCAGCGAGGTCTCCTCGCCGCAGATATAGGCGCCGGCGCCAAGCCGGGCCTCGAGGTGGAAAGCCTGTCCGGAACCGAGAACCGAGTCGCCGAGCAAACCTGCATTCTCGGCCTTCAGAATCGCCCGGCAGAGTGCGCGATAGGCGTGCGGATATTCGGAGCGCAGATAGATGTAGCCACGGGTCGCGCCGACGGCGACGGCTGCGATCACCATGCCTTCGATCAGGAGGAAGGGATCGCCCTCGATGAGCATACGATCGGCGAATGTGCCGGAATCGCCCTCATCGGCATTGCAGACGATGTATTTCTGGTCGGCCCTGGCATCATGGACGGTCTTCCATTTGATCCCGGTCGGGAACCCGGCGCCGCCCCGGCCGCGCAGGCCGGACGCGCGAACCGTCTCGACGATCTCGGCCGGCTGAAGCGCAAGCGCCGCCTGCAGCCCGGCAAGGCCGCCATGGGCGCGATACTCCGCCAGGGAGAGCGGGTCGGTGAGGCCGACGCGCTCGAATGTCAGGCGTTGCTGGCGCTTCATCCAATCGAGCTCGGCGGTCGGGCCAAGCCGTAGCGCATGCACATCGCCGCGGGCGAAACCGGCATCGAACAGGCCTGCCACGGCAGCCGCCGTGACCGGGCCGTAGGCGATACGGCCTTCGCTGGTTTCGACCTCGACCATGGGTTCGAGCCAGAGCAGGCCGCGCGAGCCGTTGCGGACGAGTTCGATCTCGATGCCGCGCTCGACCGCTTCTCGCTGGATCGCCTGCGCGACCCCCTCGGCGCCGACTGACAGCGCGGCGGCATCGATCGGCACGAAGACTCGTGTGCGGGAGATCATGTCACTCATCCCTGACCTCTTGAGTCAGTCGCCACCTCGCAAAGCGCCAGCAGGCGTGTGGCGTCGACGCGGCCGATCAATTCGCCGTCCACCATGGCGGAGGGGCCGAGCGCGCAATTCCCCAGGCAATAGACCGTCTCGACTACGACCGGGCTGTCGGCAGCCGGATGATCGACTGCGATCCCGCCCACCCGGGCGAGATGCGCGACGAGCTCTTCGCAGCCCAGCGCCTGGCAGGCCTCGGCCCGGCACAGTTTGACGACGCGGCGCGGCGGCGGCTCAGTCCTGAAGTCGTGATAGAAGGTGATCGTGCCATGAACCTCGGCACGCGACAGGTTCAAGGCTTCGGAAATCACCGCTACGGCTTCGGCATCAATATAACCGAATTCGTCCTGCAAGGCATGCAGAATGGGCAGGGTGGCGCCTTCCAAATGAACGAACCCGCCGACGATTCGACGTGCTTCGTCCCGGTCCCATGCCGAAAACTCAGCCATATTTCCTCCAAGCGGCGCCGTTGAACCGGCTGTCGTGCTTGTGGTCAGGGTGGCCAAGGCTGGAACGATTTCAAATCGTTTGTTCCAACTACATGATAGTTTCTAACTATCAAAAAGCCGCATTCTCGGGATGCTCGCCGCATCTCCTTGCGTGCCGATCAATAGAACGCGGCCAAACGATTA
Organism: Bosea sp. BIWAKO-01; assembly: GCF_001748145.1. Classification (NCBI taxonomy): domain Bacteria; kingdom Pseudomonadati; phylum Pseudomonadota; class Alphaproteobacteria; order Hyphomicrobiales; family Alloboseaceae; genus Allobosea; species Allobosea sp. BIWAKO-01. Next base: position 5,621,147 of record NZ_BCQA01000001.1, on the reverse strand, counting down.
TAGTTCCCTCTGGGATGAGCCGGATCTGCCGTCTTAGATAGAACCCAGCTATCTCACGATGGGCAGGCGTGGCAGGCCCGCCTCACTGATCGGGCGCGACATCATCAGCAGGTTGCGCGCCAATGGTGCGAAGGGCTGGCGGTCCGCCACGATCAGTCCGATGGTGCGCTTGGCGTCTGGTTCCACAAGGGGCAGCGCCTTGGTTCCGAGCGGCACGCCGAAGAACTCGAGGAGCTGCAGCGAGACGATGCTCGAGACGCCCTGGATTCCGGCATGGGAGCACAGGTTGAAGATCGAATTCGTCTCGATCGCCGGTCGCGGCGAATGTCCGACGGAGCGAAAGATGCCGTCGATGATCCGCCGGTTCTGCATGTCGGAGGTCAGCAGGCAAAGCTTGAGTTCCGCAGCTTCCGCCCAGGTGATGGTGTCCTGCCGCGCGATCTCACCATCCTCGCGCGTCAACAGCACATAGGATTCCAGGTAGATCGGCTTCGAGATCACCCGGTCGAGAGGTTCATTGTCGAGATAGGTGAGGCCGACGTCGAGCTCGAAATTGTCGATGCGGCTCTGGATCTCGGCCGAGGTCAGCGACAGCACGGTCAGGGAGACGGCCGGGTAGCGCGATGAGAACGGCGCGGTGATATGGGCGATCATCGGCAGGGCTGTCGGAATAGCGCCGAGCCTGATGCGACCGCTCACGCCCTGCCTGAGCTCGGCGATCGATTCCTTCAGCAGGTCGGCCTCTGCCAGGATACGACGCGCATGGGCGAGCACGACCTCGCCTTCCTTTGTCAGCCCCTGGAAGCGGCGCCCGCGCTCGACGATGAGCACGCCAAGCTCCTCCTCAAGCTGTCCGATGGCGGTGGACAGGGTGGGTTGGGAGACATGGCAGGCCTCGGCTGCGCGTCGAAAATGCTTCTCGCGGGCAAGGGCGTCCAGATACACAAGCTGACGAATGATCATTGCAGCTAGGCTAGCGCGGCGGTCGTTCGGTTCAATCTGAAAATGTGCCGATCTGCCCGCGAAAGCGCTCAGACCTTCCGGAACTCCATGCGGTAGATCACCGCTTCGCCGGTTGCGGGATCGTGGCCGGGCGCTCCGCTGATCACGAGTCTGTCCCCGACCAGGGTGTAGGGCCGGATCAGGTCGATCTGCCAGGTCGGGTTCCAGGCCGCGTCGACATGGTGGGTGACCTTGTCGTCCTCCAGCGTGTAGGCCGCCGCATAGGCAAGCATCGAATCGAAGAGATCGATCTTTTCCTCGGGCGATGGCGCAGAGCCGACGGGCTTCACCCTGTTCCGGTCAAGTACGAGCGCCATCATTCGACCGTCGGGCTGATAGGAGATGTAGCCGACCGGATCAGACCCCATGGCGTCGGTCACAGCCCCGGTCGCGACAAGCTCGCGCGTCCAGGAGATCATCTTCCAGGTGCCCAGCAAAGCTTCGGCAGTAGCCATGTCAGCCTCCAACTCCGCCTTCGCGTCTGGGACCCATCATGCGCGCGGCATTCCATCGAGCAAATGGACCTGCACGCGGGCGCTGCAGAAGAGTGTCTGCACGTCCCAAGGCCCGTACGGCGCCGCCATCGGCGCTGTGCGGACTTTTCCATTCCGGTGACGGAACAGTTCGGGTTCGTCGGCGTTCCCTGTTCCGGTGTGATGCGTGGGGACGCTATGGGTAAGGCCGAACAATCTGCAATGGGCGACGAGCGCTATCGCATCCTGGTCGAGGCCGTCACGGATTATGCGATCTACATGCTCGACCCGACGGGCACGATCAGCAGCTGGAACCGGGGCGCTGAACGCTTCAAGGGCTACACAGCGCTCGAGGTTCTTGGCACGAATTTCTCGCGTTTCTACACCGATGCCGATCGCGCACGCGGACTGCCTGCCTTTGCGCTGGGCACGGCGGCGCGCGAGGGCCGCTTCGAAAGCGAGGGCTGGCGCGTCCGCAAGGACGGCACGACCTTCTGGGCCAGCGTCGTCATCGACGCGATCTATGGAACGGACGGCGAAATCCTCGGCTTCGCCAAGATCACGCGGGATCTGTCTGAGCGTCGGGAAGCCGAGAAGGCCCTGCGCCGGAGCGAGGAGCGTTTCCGGCTCCTGGTGCAGGGCGTCACCGACTACGCCATCTACATGCTCGATCGCGACGGCATCATCAGCAATTGGAACCAGGGTGCCGAGCGGATCAAGGGCTATGCGCCGGACGAGATCATCGGGCAGCATTTCTCCCGGTTCTATACGGCCGAGGATCGCGAGAAGGGCGAGCCCCAGCGCGCACTCGACACGGCCATGCGCGAGGGCAAGTTCGAAAAGGAGGGCTGGCGCGTCCGAAAGGACGGGACGCCGTTCTGGGCAAGCGTGGTCATCGATGCGATCAAGGACGATGGCGAGGTCATCGGCTTCGCCAAGGTCACCCGCGACATGACCGAACGGCGCCGCCAGGAGCAGGCGCTGGAGGAGACGCGGCAATCCCTGCTTCAAAGCCAAAAGACCGAGGCCATCGGTCAGCTCACCGGCGGCGTCGCGCATGACTTCAATAATCTGCTGTCCGCCATCCTCGGCAGCCTGGAGCTCATCCGCAAACAGGCCTCGAACGAGAAGATCGCTGCGCTCGCGGACAACGCGATCGAGGGCGCGCGTCGGGGCATTTCCCTGACGCAGCGCATGCTGTCCTTCGCGCGCCGGCAGGACCTCTCTCCAACGACCGTGGATCTGCCGAAGCTGGTCTCGGGCATGTCGGAGCTGCTTCAGCGCTCGCTCGGTCCGCTCGTCAGCATAGAGACGCGATTTCCGCTGACGCTGGATGCGGCGCGCGTCGATCCGCACCAGCTCGAACTGGCGCTGCTGAACCTGACCATGAATGCGCGGGACGCCATGCCGGGTGGCGGGACGATCATCATTGCGGCGCGCGCCGAGGATATTTCGGCAGGCGGGCGCTCGAACCTGGCGCCAGGGCGCTATCTCTGCCTGTCGGTGAGCGATGTCGGCGAGGGAATGGACGCGCAGACGCTGGCGCGCGCCACCGAACCGTTCTTCACGACCAAGGGGGTTGGCAAGGGCACGGGGCTCGGGCTGTCCATGGTCCATGGCATGTCCGAACAATCCGGCGGACGCTTCGTCCTCAATAGCCGGTTCGGAGAGGGGACGACGGCCGAAATCTGGCTTCCCGCCGCAGGGCGCTTGCCGGAAGAAGCCTCGGCCGAGGCTCCATCGCCTCGGTCGGATGACAAGCCCCAGCGCTCGTTGCGGGTGCTCGCGGTCGATGACGACGCGCTCATCCTGATGAACACGGCGGCCTTGCTCGAGGATCTGGGCCATAGCGTGATCGAGGCGGCCTCGGCCAGGGAGGCGCTCGAGGTTCTCGACGGCGGCGCCAAGATCGATCTCGTCATCACCGATCACGCAATGCCCCGGATGACGGGGGCCCAGCTCGCCGAAATCATCAGGGCGAAATGGCCCGGCCTGCCGATCATCCTGGCGACCGGCTATGCGGAGTTGCCAAGCGACGAAACACAGAAACTGCCGAGGCTCTCAAAGCCGTTCTGGCAGGCAGATCTCCAGCGTGCCGTCGACGCGGCAACAAGTTGAGATGACGCTGCGCGGGCTCGGGCGCGCCGCTGCCCGATGAGCTAACCGGCGAGTGCTGCCGTCGTGGTTGTCGCGTCCAGGCAATCGGAGTTCGTGGCGGCGGCTTCCAGCGCGGCGATGAACAGTGCGCCCTTGTCGGTCACATGCGTGATCAGCACCTCGACCGATCGCCCGTCATTGCAGAGCAGTCTGAGGCGGTCGGCAAAGACCAACGGATCCCAGGCGTCCAGATCGCCGATCAGCTCTCCCGACAAGAGGCCGTCCGACTGCGTCACCATACGGTATTCCAGCGGAAGCTGTGCTCCGCTCTTCAGCACGATTTTTCCTGCGACTGGCATCACTGCTCCTGTTCCGGAACGGCGCTATTGCGGCGCGCTCCCTGAAATTATTTTCGCAAGGTTACCGCGTTTCGCCGGTCGACTCGATAAAAAACCAATTGGTGCAGTGGCTTATAGGGAGGCGTGCACGCCGCCTGCTCATTTCGAGGTAATCGCTCAATGGGAACAAATGAGTAAGTGGCGCATTCTGAGGGGAGTGATGCTTTTGCGTCGATTGAGTGATCCCGGGTCAGCGCAGGGTCGAACGATGAGCGAGACAACGATCAAGGGCACAAGCCTCAGCCGTGGCGAGCGACTTCAGGTCATGCTCGACGAGGACGAATTGACGGTGATCGATGACTTCCGGTTCAGTAACCGCATGCCGACGCGTGCCGCCGCCGTGCGCGAACTGCTCAGGAGAGGTCTGGAAGCCGTCGGCTACACGCTCGTGCCGGGGGTAAAATCCAGCTCTTACGGCGTGAGGAATGGTGGCAACGGCGACGAGTCCCAGGCTGGATCAGAATGAGGGTGCCTCTTCCTGCCAGCGCCTGGACGACGTCGTGAGGCGCAGTTTCTTTTTGGCTCGATGGAACCTGGAAGGGGGGCATTGCAGTTGAGTGTCGCGCGCCGGTTGCCGGTGTCGAGATCGTTCGTCTCCCCGGCGGCCTTCCGGCGTGTCTATCTCCCGGCTTTTCCTCCCACCCTGCTCAATCTGGCGGCTCCGCGATGATCCCCTCAAATTTCAATTCATGCCGAATGCCGCTAGGAACGCTCGCAAGCTCCAGACCTCACGCAGCGCAATGAGCAGGGACTGACTGTGACGACAGACGTGGAGTGCGACCGCCGGCTGATCCAGAGCGTGCTCGCGATATCTGACGATTGCATCAAGGTTCTCGACCTCGACGGCAAGCTGACCTTCATGAGCGAAGGCGGTATGCGGGGCATGGAGGTCGCCGATTTTGGGTCGATCTCGGGCCGCGCCTGGACCGATTTCTGGGAGGGCAAGGATCGGACAGCGGCGATCGCCGCCGTTGCAGCGGCCAGGGCCGGCGGCATCGGCCAATTCGAAGGCTTTGCCAGGACGCTGGCGGGCACGCCCAAATGGTGGAATGTCCGCATCACGCCCGTCCCCGGGCCCGACGGTAAGCCGGAGCGGCTGCTGGCGATTTCCCGCGACATCACGGAGCAGAAGTCGGTCGAAGAGGCGCTGGTCGCGACCGAAGAGCGCTATCGCACCCTGTTCGACAGCATCGATGAGGGGTTCTGCATCATCGAGTTTTTCGATGGGCCGCATGGCGCGCTGAGCGACTACATCCATATCGAGGCCAATCCCGCCTATGCGGTTCATGCCGGCATACCCGATGTCGTCGGCCAGAAGCTCCGCGAAATGGTACCAGACGAGGCCGATGGTTGGGTCGAGCTCTATGGCGGCGTGCTGCGCACCGGCCAGCCGATCCGATTCGAACGCGAGCTCGTCGCGACCGGGCGTTATCTCGAGCTATCGGCTTTTCGCATCGAGCCGGCCAGCGCGAAACAGGTCGCGGTACTCTTCCAGGACATCACGGGTCGCAAGAAGGCCGAGGCCGCCTTGCAGGAGAGCGAAAGCCGCTTCCGCACCCTGTCGCAGTCCATGCCGAACCATGTCTGGACAGCGACGCCGGACGGCATGCTCGATTGGTTCAACGAGCAGGTCTATTCCTATTCCGGTACGGAGGCAGGCGCGCTCGACGACGATCGCTGGGCATCGATCGTTCATCCCGAGGACCTCGCCGGCGCAGCCGCAGCCTGGGAGAATGCCCGCCGCGACGGAATCGGCTACGAGACCGAGTTCAGGCTGAGGCGCCATGACGGGGCCTTCCGCTGGCACATTGCCCGCGCCGTCCCGATCCTGGGCGAAGACGGCGCGGTGGCGCGCTGGATCGGCACCAACACCGATATCGACGATCAGAAGACGGCTGAAGCGGCGCTATCGGACCTCGCCACGACCCTGGAGGATCGCGTCGAGCTCCGCACGGCCGAGCTCGCCCGGGCGCAGGACGCCCTGCGCCACAGCCAGAAGATGGAGGCGATCGGGAACCTGACGGGCGGCGTTGCGCATGATTTCAACAACCTGCTGCAGGTGATCAGCGGGAACCTGCAGCTCCTCTCGCGCGATATCAGCGGCAATGAGAGGGCCGAGAAACGGGCCGCAAACGCCATGGCAGGCGTCGCGCGTGGCTCAAAACTCGCTGCGCAGTTGCTGGCTTTCGGCCGCCGGCAGGCGCTGGAGCCCAAGGTCGTTAGCGTCGGCCGGCTGATCCGCGGCATGGACGATCTGCTTCGCCGCACGCTGGGTGAAGCCGTCGAGGTCGAAACGATGATCGCCGGCGGGCTCTGGAACACATTGGTCGATCCGACCAATGTGGAGAATGCGCTCCTCAATCTCGCGATCAATTCGCGTGATGCGATGGATGGCCAGGGCCGCCTTACCATCGAAGCAGGCAACGCCTTTCTCGACGACGCCTATGCGCGGGCGCATTCCGATGTCTCGGCTGGCCAATATGTCATGGTGGCGGTGACCGATACGGGCTCGGGCATGAGCCCCGAGGTGATGGAGCGGGTCTTCGAGCCGTTCTTCTCGACAAAGCCCGAGGGCAAGGGCACAGGCCTCGGCCTCTCCATGGTCTATGGCTTCGTCAAGCAGTCCGGCGGCCATGTGAAGATCTACAGCGAGGCCGGCCATGGCACGACGATCCGGCTCTACCTGCCGCGTTCGACCCAGGTCGAGGATATGCCGGTCGAAAGCGAAACCGGACCGGTCAGCGGCGGCAGCGAGACCATCCTGGTCGTCGAGGACGACGAGGGCGTTCGCGATACGGTGATCGCACTGCTGGGCGAACTCGGCTACCGCGTCTTGAAGGCACATGACGCGCAAAGCGCGCTCGCGGTGATCGAGAGCGGCATCCAAATCGACCTGCTCTTCACCGATGTCGTGATGCCGGGAGCATTGAAGAGCCCGGAACTGGCACGCAAGGCCAAGGAGAGGCTGCCGGAACTCGGCGTGCTCTTCACCTCGGGCTATACGGAAAACTCCATCGTGCATGGCGGACGGCTCGATGAGGGTGTCAACTTGCTGTCGAAGCCTTACACGCGCGAGGCCCTGGCCAGGAAGATCAGGCAGGTCCTGTCGCATGGCGGCAGGAAACCGTCCGGGGACACGTCGCAGGCCGCGGCCGGCCCCGATCCGCTCGCGGCACCCCAGCCCGCGCGAAAACTCACGGTCCTCGTTTGCGAGGATGACGCCATCATTCGTATGGATACCGCCGATCTGGTCCGCGAGCTCGGCTATATCGCGATCGAGGCCGATAGCGGGCGCGAGGCGATCGACATCGCGTCGCGCGAGGAGATCGACATCCTGCTGACCGATGTCGGCCTGCCCGACATTTCGGGCATCGAGCTCTCCCGGAGCTTGCGTGAGCTCAAGCCGGCGATCGCCATCGTCTTTGCGACGGGGCGGGACCAGGTCGACGGCCTCGATGCAGAGCCGCGCACCGAGCTGCTCAAGAAGCCCTATGGCCTGGATCTGCTCGGGCGGGTGTTGGGGCGCGTCACAAGCTAGGCTCGATCCTGAGGTATATGACCGGAATGGCCGTTATCCCTATGGCTACGGGGAAATGTCTCGGCCGCATATCCGGGCGTGGATGGGCGATCGTGACCGGTCTTTTGACATAGACGCGTCGTCACGATTGTGTTTCGGCTCGCTTTTCCAGGCGGGGTTTGATGCGTCAAGATTTCTCTGAGGATATTGCCGCGATCTCGTCCATCGCCGCAGTACCGAGCATTCTGGAAGTGGTTTGCCGGACGACGGGCATGGGCTTTGCGGCTGTCGCGCGCGTGACCGAGGATCGCTGGGTCGCCTGTGGCGTTCGCGACGAAATCGCGTTCGGCCTGCAGCCGGGCGGCGAGCTCAAGATCGAGACCACGATCTGCAATGAGATCCGCGATCATCGCGAGATGGTCGTCATCGACCATGTCGACGCGGACCCTGTCTATTGCCGGCACCATACACCTGCGACCTATGGCCTGCAGAGCTATATATCGATGCCGATCATCCTGCCGGATGGGACATTCTTCGGCACGCTCTGCGCAATCGACCCGCGGCCGCATGTCGTCAACACGCCGGCCATTACCGGCATGTTCAAGCTCTTCGCGGAACTGATCGCCTTCCACCTCGACGCCCACCAGAAACTCGCCGACAGCGCGGCCAGGCTGGTCGGCGAATTGCAGAACACCGAGATCCGCGAGCAGTTCATCGCCGTGCTCGGCCATGACCTTCGCAATCCGCTTGCCTCCATCCATTCCGGCCTTCGCATGGTGCTGAAAAGCGATGACATGGCGAAGGTGCGCACGCTGGCGACGATGATGCAGAGCAGCGTCAGCCGGATGTCGCGCCTGATCGACGACGTCCTTGATTTTGCACGCGGTCGGCTGGGCGGCGGGTTCATTCTCGAGCGCGGCGCCGAGACGAACCTGAAGCCTGCGCTCGAACAGGTCATCGGCGAACTCCAGACGACGCATCCCGATCGCGAGATCGCGACGGCCCTGCGGTTCGACGGCGTCATCGACTGCGATCCGGCGCGCATCGCCCAGATGGCGTCCAACCTCATCGCCAACGCACTGAGGCACGGCGCCGAGGACGGCCCCGTGATCGTGGACGCTCATCAGTCTCCCGATTATTTCGAGCTGTCGGTCTCGAATATGGGAGAGCCGATCCCGCCCGAGATCATGGCCGAGCTCTTCAAGCCCTTCGTGCGCGCCTCCGCCAGAGCCAACCAGCAGGGCCTCGGCCTCGGCCTCTATATCTGCTCGCAGATCGCCAAGGCGCATGCGGGCACGCTGGATGTCATCTCGACATCCGAGGGCACGAGGTTCAGATTCAGGATGCCGCTTGCGCGCTGAGCGGTCCCGGTTCCAGCGAGCGCTCGTCACTCCATCACTGCTCACATTCTGGACATGAGCGGAGGAAACCTGCGCCTTCCCGCGAAAACTCCCGCCCGAGACGGACAGAGCCGGCGGGGTTCGATCCGCACTGGGGTGTGGACATATCACCGCCCGGTCATATTCGTATTGAGGCCGCTTTGTCCAAGGCGCACCATGGCGTGATCTGCCAAATGATTTGCACGGGGCTACGCAATGGAAATCTCCTTGAGGGGCAAGAAGGCCGTTGTCGCGGGTGGTAGTCGCGGCATCGGTCGATCCATCGCTCTCGCCTTCGCTGCGGCGGGTGCCGGTGTGGCGGTCTGCGCTCGCAATGCGGAGGGGCTCAGCGCGGTAGAGGCCGAGCTGAAGCGGCATGGCGGGGCGGTTTTCGGCATGGCCTGCGATCTCGGCGAGGCATCTGCGGCCGCAGACTTCGTGACTGGCGCGGCGCGTGCGCTCGGTGGCATCGATATCCTGATCAACAACGCGTCGGGCTTCGGCTCGAAGGATGACGAGAGCGGCTGGCTTGCCAGCATCAATGTCGACCTGATGGCGACGGTGCGCGCCACCCAGACGGCGATACCGTTCCTGGAGGAAGCGGGCGGCGGCGCCATCATCAACATCTCTTCGATTTCCGGCCTGATGGCGGTGCCGCGCTCGCTGCCTTACGCCGCCGTCAAGGCGGCGGTCGTCAACTACACGATGGGGCAGGGGCGGGCGCTGGCGCCGAAGCGCATCCGGGTCAACGCGATTGCGCCCGGTTCGATCGAGTTTCCCGGCGGCTCCTGGGAAAGCCGCAAGACGACCGATCCGCAACTCTACGAGCGTACGCTCGGCAGCATCCCCTGGGGGCGGTTCGGGGCGCCGGAAGAGGTCGCAAATGTCGCCTTGTTCCTGGCGAGCGACATGGCGAGCTGGGTGACCGGGCAAACGATCGTCGTCGATGGCGGGCAGTTGTTGACCTGAACGGGCAGAGCAGGACCTGTGCCTCGACGTCAGGCCGGGGCTGGTGTCCAAGGGTATCGAAGCGAAGCCCCGCGTTTCCGCTTCCGGCCCCCACCGCAACCCTGCGGGCACGGTGTCGTCACTCTCCCCCTTGAGAGGCTGGGACGAGGCCAGGCCAGTAGAGTGCGTCACTGGTCGGTCGCGCACCGAAAATGGCCTGGCCGACCCGAACGACATTGGCGCCTTCTTCGATGGCGATCTCGAAGTCACCGGACATGCCCATCGATAGCTGCACAAGGCCGGGATTGATCATGACGGCCCGGTCCCGCAGGCTACGCAGCAGCCGGAAACAGGTGCGCACACGCTCGGCATCCGCGCTGAAGATCGCCAACGTCATGAGGCCGCGCGGCTTGAGGCGAGGATAATCGCACAGACGTTCGACGAACGGCACAAGCTCGTCGGGATGCAGGCCGTACTTGCTGTCCTCGCCGGACGTGTTCACCTGAACGAAGACGTCGAGGTCGCGGCCCTCGGCCTCCAGCCGGCGGTTGAGCTCATCGGCCAATCGGACGCTGTCGAGGGCATGAAACTCCACGGCGATGCGGGTGAGATACTTGACCTTGTTCGTCTGGAGGTGACCGATGATGCTCCAGCGGATCGGCAGGTCGCCAAGTGCCGCCTGCTTGTCTCGGGCCTCCTGGAGCTTGTTCTCCCCAAAGCTGGAGATGCCAGCGCCAAAGGCCAGCCGCAGGATATGGGCGGGGACCGTCTTGGTGACCGGCAGCAGGCGCACATCGTCAGGATTCCGCCCGCAGCGGCGGCAGACCGATGCGATGCGCTCCTGAACGGCTCTCAGATTCCTGGCAAATACTTCGGCAGGATCTTGGCCGAAGCGCGCGATATCTTCGGCTGAAGGGGCGCTCTGTGATGGTGCACCCATGCGGAAACAAGCTCCTGATGAGACTGCCGGGCCAGCCTTGCGAAGACTTTTCCGAGGGTGGAAGCCTCACGGTCCCGCCTGAAGGCCGCCCGGTCATGCCCGGATGAAGCGCCATCCCCGAACCTTCGACCCGGCCGATAGGTCTGTCCGTTTCTACCTTGAAAGTGGCCTGCTGAACCCATCCACTTTCAGAAGGTGAGACATACCATTTGCGAGTGCCGAATGGTGGGAGATTAGGTGCCCTTCACCGTCTGGAGTGCGCCTGCGAGCTTCTTGACCGCGACTTCGAGCTCCGCCGGAGTGTAGGCGGCAAAACCCATCAGAAAGCCCGCTTCGCCATGGCCTGATGCATGAAGCGCCGACAGACCCAGAAGCTCGACGCCAACGCGCTGCGCGGCGTCGACGGCCGCGCGCTCCGGAATGTCAGCGGTCAGCACGCATGGCATCTGGAGCCCACCGATTGGAGCCCGCGGCTCGACGAAGGCCGAAAGCTGCGTCCGTACGAGGTCGGTCAGGATTTCGAGCCGTGCGGCGTAGACACCTCGCATGGCACGGACATGCGCGCCGAAATGGCCCCCTTCCATGAAACGGGCGAGTGTCAGTTGCGCGATCGGGGCGGTGTGGCCGTCCTGGAGCGTGCGTGCAACCGTCATCGGCTTGACCAGTTGCGGGGGCAGCACGACATAGCCGACCCGCAAGCCAGGAAAGAGCGATTTCGTGAATGTGCCGATATAGACGGTTCGGTCATGCTGATCGAGGCCCTGAACGCAGGCCATTGGTTTGCCGGCGTAGTGGAACTCGCTGTCATAGTCGTCCTCGATGATCCAGGCCTGGTGCTTGGCGGCCCATTCGATCAGGGAGAGACGCCGGTCGAGCGCAAGCGTCGCGCCCGTCGGAAACTGGTGGGACGGCGTCAGGAAGACGGCCTTGGCCTTGCGCGGATCGTCAACGAGCCGCTCGACCAGAATTCCCTGATCGTCGACGCGGATGGGTGCACATTCCAGGCCGGCGGCATCGAACGCCTTGCGCGCCCCGTAATAGGCGGGATCCTCGACGAAGATGCGATCTCCAGGATCAAGCAGCATCGTGGCGCAGAGCGCCACCGCCTGCTGTGAGCTTGTCAGAACAAGCACGCGGTCCGCATGGGCACGAGCACCTCTCTCCAGATTTACATAGTCGGCGATTGCGCGTCGCAGCGGCTCCGCGCCCTGGGGATCTCCGTGAAGCAGTGCCGGGGTGCCTGTCTCCTTCAGCACCTGCCGTTCCAGGCGTTGCCAGAGCGACAGCGGAAAGCTGCGTGTCTCGGGTACGCCCGGCGCAAACGGCCGGGGCGATAGCTGCTCGCGAACGCCGCCACTGCGAAAGATGGCCGCCCCGCGCCTGCTCAGGTTCGGCGCTTGGTTGCGCAGAACCGCGCTGCGATGAGCGAGCCTGTGGCCAGGAGAGAACTCGGTCATCTCAGCGACGAAACTGCCACTGCCCACCCGCCGGTCGATGAAACCCTCGGCATGGAGCTGGGCATAGGCGGTTTCGATCGTGTCGCGGGACACGCCGAGCGAGTTGGCGAGCGCGCGGGAGGCCGGCAGCGGCTTGCCCGGGCCAATCGCGCCATCGAGGATCAGTTGTCGCAAGGCCCGCTGGATCCGCGCGTGAAGCGGGAGTTCCGCATGGGCGGGAAGGGCGAGCCAAGCCTTCACGGATTCCAATTGAGAATGCTTGAACAATTGGTCTGAGCTTCCCGATGAAAGTGGAGGGGATCAACAGACCATTGCTCCGCTAGGAGTCAAGCCCGCCTCGCTGGACTGGGCCAGGTGGGCTTTCAGGAAAACGAACACGATCATGCCGCCTGTCTCGTCATCATCTTCGCTCGGTCCACGCGATCTCACGCCTCCGATCGTTGCCGGCCTGATCTCTGTCATCGTCAACTATGGAGGAACCTTCATTCTGGTCTTTCAGGCGGCAAAGGTCGCCGGCCTCAGTCCCGAGCTGACCGCATCCTGGGTGTGGTCTGTTTCCATCGGCGTCGGGTTGACGGGGCTATATCTGAGCTGGCGCTATCGCGAGCCGATCATCACGGCCTGGTCGACGCCGGCTGCAGCCTTCCTTGTCACGGCACTCACTACGACCCCTTATGCCGAAGCGGTAGGCGCCTATCTGATCTCGGCAGCCGCATTCGTCGCTCTTGGACTCTCTGGCTATTTCGAGAAGGTCATCAGGCTGATCCCGCCCGGCATTGCATCAGGTCTGCTCGCCGGTATCCTGCTGCAGTTCGGCATCGGGGCCTTTGGCGGAGCGAGCGTCGATCCACTGTTGGTTGGGCTTCTGATCATCGCCTATCTCGCGCTGAAGCGGTTCAGCCCCCGCTATGCGGTCATTGGTATTCTGGCGCTCGGCCTCGCCTTCTTGACGGCGCAGGGACGTATCGATCTCTCGGGGCTTCAGTTCAGGCTTGCTGCTCCGGTGTTCACCGCGCCGGAATTCTCGCTCAACGCGCTTTTGAGCGTCGCGCTGCCGCTCTTCCTGATCACGTTGACCGGCCAGTACATGCCGGGGATGCTCGTGCTGCGCAATGATGGCTTCAGGACCAACGCCAATCCGATCGTGACAGTGACAGGGCTCGGTTCGTTGATCATGGCGCCGTTCGGTTCCCACGCCGTCAACGTTGCAGCCATCACGGCCGCGATCTGCACGGGCAAGGAAGCGCATGAGGATCCCTCGAGACGGTGGATCGCCGGAATCGCCGCAGGGTTCTCTTATGTCCTTGTCGGCGTTTTCGGCGTGGCGCTTGCGGCTGTCTTCATGGCGTTCCCGGCGACCTTCATCACCACGCTTGCAGGGCTGGCTCTGCTGGGAACGATTGGCGGCAGCCTCGCCGGCGCGATGGCTGATCCGACCTCCCGTGAGGCAGCATTGATCACATTCCTTGCCTCGTCGGCCAAGATCAGCCTGCTCGGCATCGGCGGAGCGTTCTGGGGGCTGGTGATCGGTCTCGTCGCCCACGCGATACTGCATGGCCGTTTGCCGCGCCGTGAACCTGTCGCGGGCGCTAGTCCCTTGGCAATAGGCAGGGGCGCGACTGACCTAGGGCCATGAGGTCTCGCCTTCGCCCATGTCGGCGGCCCCGCAACCTGCCCATTCCTGGGATCCCAAGCTGAACACCGCGGCCGCAACGAAGGTCTTGCGGTGGGGCGGCGTGCTCTCGACGCTGTGGCCAGGCTCGCGCAGGAAACCGAGCGCGCGTCCTTTGGAATCAGGGGAGGTGGCTCGAGATTCGGGCGTCATGATCGGGAAGGTTCCACCGGGGCCGATCAACGATCCGGATCGGTCTCCGGCGGCATTCCGTGGCACGCGCTTCCTGGCCTCGGGAATCGCCGGCCGTCTTGCACTTTAGAATGAGAACAAAGTCCGAGCCAGTCCGCGACAAAGGTCGCAATATCGCAAAGTCATTGGTCCATGGATTAGTGATCGTCCATAGGGCAGTATATTTCGGTTAAGCTAAATATATCAAAATTATACCGGATAACTTGAGTAGAAATGGAGAGATATAGATTTAGAAAGAGAGGGCGGGGCGGTCGCTATGCAATACAACGAGCGGTTTTCCGAAAAGATCTGTGAGTTGAAACGCGAAGGACGCTATCGCGTTTTTGCAGAGGTGCTTCGCGCTCAGGGGCATTTTCCCGCGGCGGAGCAGTTCCTGGAAGGGCGCACCCGCGAGATCACGGTGTGGTGCGCCAATGACTACCTTGGAATGGGCCAGCATCCGGCCGTGCTCGCCGCCATGCACGAGGCCATCGACTGTGCCGGCGCTGGCTCGGGGGGCACGCGCAATATTTCCGGCACGACGCACTACCATGTCGAACTCGAGGCGGAACTTGCCGACTTGCACGGCAAGGAATCCGCCTTGCTCTTTACTTCCGGCTACGTGGCCAACGACGCGACACTCTCGACCCTCGTCAAGCTGTTGCCGGGCGCAGTGGTCTTCTCGGATGAGAAGAACCACGCCTCGATGATCGAGGGCATCCGCCATGGCGGCGGAGAGAAGCGCATCTGGCGGCATAACGACGTTGCCGATCTCGAACGGCAACTCCGATCGGTCGATCCGGATCTGCCCAAGATCGTGGCGTTCGAGTCCGTATATTCGATGGACGGGGACATGTCGCCAATCGCAGAGATCTGTGAGCTCGCCCGGCGCTACAATGCCCTCAGCTATCTCGATGAGGTCCATGCCGTCGGCCTGTACGGGCCACGCGGTGGTGGCGTCGCCGAGCGGGACGGGCTCGCCGACAGCGTCGACATCATCGAGGGAACGCTCGCCAAGGGCTTCGGCCTGATGGGCGGCTATATTGCTGCCAGCCGCGATTGCTGCGACGCCATCCGCTCTTATGCGCCCGGCTTTATCTTCACCACATCGCTGGCGCCGACTATCGTCGCTGGCGCACTCGCCAGCGTCCGCCACCTGAAGGCAAGCCAGACCGAGAGACGGCACCATCAGGAGCGGGCGCAACTCGTGAAGCGCCGCCTGGCGCAAGCGGGTCTCCCGGTCATGCCGAACCCCAGCCACATCGTCCCGGTCCCCGTTGGCGATCCGGTCATGTGCAAATGGCTGAGCGATGCCTTGCTCGACCGCTTTGCGATCTACATTCAGCCGATCAATTACCCGACAGTGCCGCGCGGGACAGAGCGTCTGCGCCTGTGCCCGTCCCCGGTTCACAGCGATGCCGACATAGATCACCTGGTCTCGGCGCTTTCGACACTCTGGGAGGAGATGCGTTTCACCGCGAAAGCAGCAGCGATCGCTGCGGAATAGGCGTTCCAAACCTCCTCACACCCTGCGAGAGACGCATGCTCGGGCTCGCCCTCAAGATGTTGTTCGGTGATCGGGCCAAGGTGTTGGGGCTGGTATTCGGCGTGGCCTTCGCGACGCTGCTCGTCACCCAGCAGGGCGCCATGTTCGTCGGCCTGATGACGCGCTCGCAGAACATCATCGCCGATGCCCAGGATGTCGACATCTGGGTAATGGATCCTTCGGTCGAGCATCCGGACCTGATCCGACCGATGCGGGACGTTGAGCTCTTCAAGGTCCGGGGCGTCCCGGGAGTGGCTTGGGCCGCCCCGTTCTTCAAGGGCGGCGCGCCTGTAAGGACCCAGGAAGGGCGCACCAAGGGCGCCGTCATTCTGGGCGTCGACGACGCGACCCTCGTCGGCGTCACCCAGCGCTTCATCATCGGATCGCCGGCTGACCTCATGCGCCCCGATGCGATTGCCATCGACCGGGTCGGTTTCATGCAGCTCTGGCCGGGCGAGCCCTTGAGCGTCGGGAAAGTGCTGGAACTGAACGAGAGACGGGCTGTCGTGACTGCAATCACGGACGCCGCTCCGGCCTTCTCGGCGCAGGTGATCATCCATGCGCGTTACAGCCAGGCCTCAAGCTATCTCCCGAGCGGCCGCAACCGGCTTTCCTTCATCCTGGCCAAGGCGATGCATGGCACGGAACCATCTTTCGTCGCTCGCGACATCACGGAGCGCACCGGGCTAAAGGCGCATTCCTCCGAGGAATTTTCTCAGCAAACCGTCAGATACTATCTCCGCAATACGGGCATTCCGATCAGCTTCGCGACGACGATCCTGCTTGGCATCGTTGTCGGAGCAGCGATCGTCGGCCTGACCTTCAGCATGTTCGTCTCCGAAAACATCTTTCAATACGCGATGCTGAAGGTCATCGGCGTGACGAATATTCGCCTCGTGGGTCTGGTCCTGTTCCAGGCCTGCGTCGTCGGCGTCATCGGCTACGCCATCGGCACGGGACTCGCCGCAGCTTTTTTCGCATTCGCCTGTACGCCGACCTCGGCTTTGCGCGGCTTCGTCCTGCCCTGGTGGATCGCAACGGCCGTCGCCGGAACGATACTGGTCCTGATCCTGCTCTCCTCATTGGCCAGCTTGCGACGCGTGCTCGTCGTCGAGCCGGCTGTCGTGTTCTCGGGATGAGGGATGCAAACCGTGAGTGCACCTGACCGAAGCCCGACTGCCGTCTCCTGCCGGGGCCTGGTGAAGCAACTCGGCAACGGCAGCACCCGGACGCGCGTGCTTCACGGCATCGATCTCGACGTGTTTCCCGGCGAGATGACGTTTCTGCTCGGTCCCTCCGGATGTGGCAAGACGACGTTGATCTCGACGATCGCCGGGCTTCTCGTGGCCGACGAAGGCAAGGTCGAGCTCTTCGGCACCAACCTCGCCGAACTTAGCCGCAGGAGCCTCGTTCACTTTCGGGGCGCCAGCGTCGGCGTCGTCTTCCAGCAGTTGAACCTGTTCCCGGCCTTGACCGCGACGGAGAATGTTGCGGTTCCCCTGCTTGTGCAGGGGCGGACGGGGACGCAGGCGAAGGCCCTGGCTCAGGCCATGTTGCGCGAGGTTGGGCTCGCCGATCATCTGTCGAAATACCCCTCGCATTTGTCGATCGGCGAGCGGCAGCGTGTCGCCATCGCGCGCGCGCTCATCCACGAACCGCGATTGATCATCTGCGACGAGCCGACCTCGGCCCTCGACAGCGCATCCGGCCAACTGGTGATGGAACTGTTGCGAAAGGTCGCTCGGGATCCTGATCGGGCTGTCCTTGTCGTCACCCATGATGCGCGCGTCGTGCCCTTTGCCGACCGGATCGCGCATATGACCGATGGTCGGGTCACGCGGATTGACGTCGGTGCGGAGAGGGAGGCTGCGTGATGATTGGCCGTTCCACCATATTCGCCAGCATCCTGATCATGACCGCCGCAATCTCGCTTGTCGGCGCCATTGGCTCGATGAGCGGGAATGACAATCGCCGTCCCCGCGCCTCGCCGCCAATCGAACCGCCGACGCCGGTCCTGCTGGCTCAAGGGACTGATCGCGCGCGGCCGATGGCCGACCGCATTGGCGCGGTCGGATTGGTCGAACCATTGGGCCAGGAAATGCAGATCGGGACGCATGCCTCGGGCAAGGTCGCGCAGGTCTTTGTCGAGCCAGGCGCCTTCGTGAAGCGCGATCAACCGCTGTTTGCGCTCGATTCCCAGGTCGCCGAAGCGGTTCTGGCCCAGCGCCGAGGAGATCTTGCCGCCGCCCAGGCGCGTCTGGCGCTCGCCCGTGCGCGCGTGCCGGGCCTGCGGGCGGAGGTCGAGGCCGCACAGACCGCGGTCGACGCGACACGGGCTGAGCAGGACGAAGGCATCGACCTCGTTCGCGCCGCCTCCGCCCTGAACAGTGGCGCGACCATCACGGCACGAGAGATTACCCGGCGCCAGAATTATCTGCGCACCGCGGAAGCCAACCACAAGAAGGCCCGCGCACGGCTTGCGATTGCCCGCGCCAATCTCTCGCTCCTGGACGAAACCGAGGGGGTTGGAGCGTCGATCGCCGTGGAGCTCGCAGGTCTCCAGCAGGCACGGCAAGCCGTAACGCGTGCCGAGATCGATCTGGAGCAGCGAACGGTGCGGGCACCGGCTGACAGCTCGGTGCTGCGGGTCAATCTCCGGCCAGGGGAATTTGCCCAGGCAGGAGCGCTCGATCAAGCGCTCATGGTCCTGGGGCGGACAGAGCCGATGCATGTCCGCATCGATATCGACGAGGCCGACATCCCGCGCTACAGCCCGGGCGCGGCGGCGATGGGTTCCGTTCGCGGCAGGGCCCAACACCTCCTGAAGCTCAATTTCGTCCGGGTGGAACCGCTGGTGGTGTCCAAGCGCGCGCTGTCCGGTCAGAAGACGGAACGTTCCGACACCCGGATCCTGCAGGTTGTCTATGAAATCGAACCCGGATCACCCGCGGTCTTCATCGGCCAGCAGATCGATATCTTCATCGAGTCGGAGCGTGAGCCGGATAAGGATCGCAATTTCGTCTCATACAATCATCTGAAGCAATAGCGAGGTCGCATGGGACGGCGCAGCGTTTCCAGCCATGCGCCTCCCACCGGTGTCAGTCGGTGAGCTCCGCGGTTCTCGTGGGGCCGCTCCCCGTTGCCAGAGTCGCGAAACGCTCCTCCGTGAACAGTTCTTCGATCGTCTGGAGCGTCTTGGTGTAATGCGCGACGAGCAGGGCGCAGGCCTCCTGTGGCGTGCCGTTGAGCACTGCCTTCATCAGTGCCTCGTGCTCGCTCTGGCCATTGCGCGGCATCCTGCCGAAGGCGTGCGAGATCGAGATATAGCGCGAGGCGTGGTCGGCCAGGATCTCGCAGAACTCGAGCAGCCAGGGCGAGCCACAATTCGCCAGCAGCGCCCGGTGGAAATTGCGATGGGCGTCCTCCCAGGCGGCGCGCTCCGCCGGAAAATCCGAGCGATAGCGCGACAGCCGGTGGAGGGCGAGCACGATGCCTTCCTCCCAGCGCTCGTCGCGATGGCTGATCGCTTCCTCCAGCGCCCTGGTTTCAAGCCAGCAGCGCGTGCGGACCAGGACGCGCCAATCGTCGAGGGCGATCGTCGGCACCGAGAAGCCGCGCTGCTCGTGGCGCTCGACCAGCCGCTCGGATGACAGCCGCGACAGAGCTTCGCGAACGGCGTTGCTGCCGACGCCATAGGTCGAGGCGATGCCCTCGATGCGCAATTTCTCACCCGGCCTGAACTCACCCTGGATGATGTCGCTGCGCAGCTTCTGGTAGACCGTCGTCGACAGCGTGGTCTTCTCGGCAGTCTTCGCCATGGTCGTTTCTGTCCTGCTGCCGCTCACCGGGGTGCCCTGGAAGAGATGGTGTTACTCGAACGCTGCCAGAAGACGAACCTGTACTGCATCCAGGACACGACGCCGAACATGAAAAGCCCGAGCAGGCTGAGATAGATGATCAGCGAGAAGACGCGCGGGGTGTCGAGCTGCGATGCGGCAACCCGGATCAGCTCGCCGAAACCCTGACCGCCGCCGAGGAATTCGCCGGCGATCGCGCCCGAGACCACGCTGATCGCCGCGATCTTCAGGCCGGTGAAGAACTGCGGCAGGCCGGTCGGGATCTTCAGCTTGACCAGCGTCTGCAGGCGCGAGGCGCCGATGCTCTTGAACAGCATGCGCGCATTCTCGTCGGCCGCATGCAGCCCGGCCGCGGTGCCGACGATGATCGGAAACACCGAGATGAAGGCCGCCAGCGCGACCTTCGACATGATGCCGAAGCCGAGCCAGGCGACGAAGAGCGGAGCGAAGGCGAGCTTGGGCATGGTGTCGACCGCGACGATGTAAGGCATCACCGCGCGCTCGCCGAAACTCGTTTCTCCGACCACGACGCCGAGCGTGACACCGATCGCCAGCGCTACGATGAAGCCGACGAGGACCTCGCTTGCCGTGACCCAGAAGGCAGGCAGCATATAGTCTCCCGCCATCAGGTTGCGCCCGACGAAGCCGATATCGCGCAGCGTATCGCCGGGGGTGGGCAGGATCAGCGGCGAGACGATCTCGGCGGAGGTGATGCCCTGCCAGAGCCCGAGAAAGAGCACGAGCAGCCCAAGCATCGAGGCCCAGCGCGGGGCCTTGGAAATCCACGAGACCTTTTCGATCCAGACCGTGTCGGCGGGCAGGGCGGTGGCCAACGGCTTCTCCGCGACGTCGCTCACAGGAATGCTCCCTTGTCGAGAAGCCCGCGGATCAGGCCGACATACTCGCCGAAGAGCGGCAGCGTCGTCATGTCGAGCGTCCTCGGTCGCGGCAGCGCGATCGGGATGCTGCGCACGACCCGCCCGGGGCGCGACGACATCACGTGCACGATGTCGGAGAGGATGACGGCCTCGGCGATGGAGTGGGTCACCAGGAAGGCCGAGGCGTTGCGCTCGCGGCAGATGCGCTGCAGCTCCATGTTCATGAAATCACGGGTGATCTCGTCGAGCGCGCTGAACGGCTCGTCGAGCAGCAGCACATTCGGCTCCGAGATCAGCATCCGGCAGATCGCGGCGCGCTGCGCCATGCCGCCCGAGAGCTGGGACGGGTAGGTGTCCTCGAACCCTTTCAGTCCGACCAGCTCAAGCAGGACGCGAGCACGTGCAGCGGCCGTTTCGGCCGCAGCGCGCCCTTCGCGGACTTCGATCGGCAGCAGGATGTTCTGGAGCGTCGTCCGCCACGGAAACAGCGTCGCCTGCTGGAACATCATCCCGATATCGGCACGCGCTCCCAGTACCGGTGTCCCCGCAAGCATCACCCGGCCCTTCGAAGGCGGTGTCAGGCCGGCCATGATCTTGAGCAGCGTCGACTTCCCGCAGCCGCTCGAGCCGATGACCGAATGAAACTCACCCTCCCGGAGAACCAGATCGACGTTCTCCAGCGCCACCACGCGCTCGCCATAGGATTTCGAAACCTGCGCGAGTTCGTAGACCGGCCGAGGTCGCGCCTCGGCCGATACAGTCGCCGCCATCGTCATCGCGGAGCGTTCCAGGCCGTGACGAGATCGTTGGAATAGGCCCTGGTCAGGTCGGCCAGCGGCTTCTTGAGATCTCCCGAGGCAACGAGGGTCTGTTGCCACATCTCCCAGGCCGCGGGGTGGTTGTAGCCAAAGCCCTTGGCGGGATCGATCGGGCTGGTCAGCTTGTAATAGACGTCGAGCAAAGCCTCGGCGAACGGCATGTTTTCCAGCTGCTGCGGATTGCCCATGCGCGCGTGTTTCAGGGTCGCGGCCCGGTTGGCGGGGTCGATCCCGAATTTGGTGCCCCTGACCAGCGCGCGGCCGAAGCGCTCCAGCATGCTGCGGTTCTCGTCGAGATATTTGCGCGTCACCACATAGCCGTTGCCGAAGAAGGACTGGAACGGAGGAGGCGTCAGCGAGCGCAGCTTGACGCCGCGCAGCGTCAGCGTGGCAGCGCCGGCGGTGTCGGAGGCATAGGCGTCGATCGCCTTCTGCATGAAGCCGGCAACCGCCATGCCGCCCTCGCCAACGGTGATGAACTTGTAGTCCTGGCCTTCCTTCATGCCCTCGGCGTCGAAGATGGAGCGCACGAATGCGACCTCCGCCCCATCTGCCGTGCCGACGCCGATGACCTTGCCCTTCAGGTCGGTGGGCTTCTGGAACGCCGAAGCCTCCGGCACGACGAGGTTGAACTGGCTGCGGGTGAAGTAATTGTAGATGTAGACCAGATCCTGGCCCCTCTCGCGCGCCGCCATCAGCGGCCCCGGGCCGGGATGGGCGAGCTGCGCCTGGCCCGCAAGCAGCGCCTGGATGGCCTGGGCCGAACCATTGACGCTGCGCGGCTGGATCTTGAGCTTCTCCTCGGCGAAGTAACCTTCGCCGATCGCGGCATAGAGGGCGAAATAGCCCAGCCCGCCCGGGCTCGGATAGACGATCGTGAGTTCGTCCTGCGCCTGCGCATGGACACGCGACGCTGCAAGCGCAAGCGGCAGGCCCGCCGCCGCTGCCATGAACTGCCTACGTTTCATCCCGTTCCCCTGGGTTTTTCTGATACGGATGAACGAACGATGCATTATCGGTCATGGGTGTCAAATAAATTCAGATTATTATCATGTAAGATAAAATATGCAGATTTATCTGGACAGGTGCGCCACGGCCCATATGCTGTCCCGATCGTGACCCAGCGCATGGCTTCCCAGATGACGACACTCGCAGACTTCGCCGTTCCGGCGCCGGCCCTCCAGTCGCTGCCCATCGAGGGCTCAACAGAGCGGTTCCCGATCCGGCGGATCTATTGTGTCGGTCGAAACTATGTCGCCCATGTCAGGGAGATGGGCGGCGACGAGACCCGCGATTTCCCGCTGATCTTTCAGAAACCGGCCGATGCGGTCGTGCAGAGCGGCGGCATCGTTCCCTATCCGCCGATGACGGACGATTTTCACTTCGAGCTCGAGCTCATGGTGGCGATGAAGTCCGGCGGCTACAACATCCCGCAGGACGAAGCGCTCGAGCATGTCTTCGGCTACGGCATTTGCCTCGACATGACCCGCCGCAAGCTGCTCGACACGCCTGACGGCCCGCGGATCCCGTGGGAGCTCAAGAAATCATTCGATCACTCGGCGCCCTGCGGCCCGATCTATCCGGTCGAACAGGTGGGCCACCCGTCGACGGGCAAGATCCGCCTCGAGGTCGATGGTGTCGCGCGCCAGGATTCCGATCTGTCCCTGATGATCTGGCGCACGCCCGAGATCATTGCGACACTCTCGAAATATTACTCGCTCGAGCCCGGCGATGTGATCATGACGGGCACGCCGCATGGCGTTGGCGCAGTGCTTCCCGGCCATGTTCTCGTCGGGAGCATCGAGAGCCTCGGCGCGCTCACCGTCACGATCGGCGCGTCGCCCATAGCCGCCTGACACAGAGGGGGCGATCCTCGATTGCCGGTTTCTCCGGCTGGATCGCCCTCCTGCCTGGCTCCTGGCCCGGCGCCCATGGATGGATAGGTTCGGGCGCATCTCGCCGACCGATCGGCCCTGAACGGAACAAGCGCTCGCCTGGCGGGGTTTCATGCGAAGCTTCCTCGGGAGGTTTCGCCATGCAGCTATCGGCCAAGGATAGATTGATTGCGGCCCTCGTGGCCCAGCTTCATGCCGAACGCGAGACGCGGGATGCGTTGGCCTTTGTGATCGCGAATGGCCAGCGAGACGCGGAAATCCTCGCCGCGATCCTCACGGATCCGGTGCCGGCCTTCACGCAGGCTGATCTGGCCCACGCCGATGACCTCGTGCGACGTTATCACAACCGTCGGGAAGCGGCATGACGCGGGAAACGCTGGGCAGCCAGTAGGGTCATGGCCGCGGGCAAGCCATCTGGAGCCTCGGGGCGGCTGCGAATCGTCAATCCCGGGGATCTGACGATCCGCAGGGTCGGACGCGGCAAGGGCTTTTCCTATCTCGACGCGTCCGACGTGCCGATCAGGGATTCAGGATTGCTCGAACGGATCGGCTCCCTTGCGGTTCCTCCGGCCTATCGCGAGGTCCGCATCGCGGCCGATCCGCGCGCCCATCTCCAGGCGATCGGGCGGGATGCGGCCGGGCGGCTGCAATATCTCTATCACCCCGAATGGGAGCGGGTCCGCGAACGCCGTAAACTGAAGCGACTGCGGCTGCTGATCGAGGCGCTGCCCCGGTTGCGCAAGGCGGTCGCCGATGATCTGAAGACGCGTTTGCTCTGTCGCCGGAAAGCGCTGGCCTGCGCGGTCGCCATCATCGACCGCTGTCATCTGCGCGTTGGCGGCGAGGCCTATGCGAGGAGCAATGGCAGCCATGGGGCCTCGACACTCCTCAAGCGCCATGTCGCGTTGACGGCCTCGCGGATCGACCTGTTGTTTCGTGGCAAGAGTGGAAAGCAGATCGCGTGCTCGCGGCAGGATGGCCCGCTCGCCCGAGCACTTGCCCGGATCGCGCAATTGCCCGGCCGGCGATTGCTGCAATACCGGGACGAGGACGGCAAGGTGATGCCGGTCCATGCCGCCGACATCAACGCCTATCTCCGCGAGGTCTCAGGGCTCGCCATCAGCGCCAAGGATCTGCGGATGCTGGCGGGCAACGCGGCTGCGGCGGAGCTGCTGCTTTCCAGCCAGATCATGATCCGCGACGGCAGCGAGAAACGGCAGCTTGCCGCGATCATGCGCGCCGTCTCGGAGCAACTGGCGAACACGCCTGCGGTCGTGCGCAAGAGCTATGTCCACGCGATCGTGGTGAAGTCCTATGCCAACGGCTCGCTTGCGGCCTCCTTCGAGAAGGCGCGCGCCAGGGGCGGCTGCTCCCGGATCGAGCGGGCGCTCGCCTCGCTGGCTGGGTGAGGTTGCAGCGCCGCCGCATGATCAGGTCGAAGCCGGTCCTGCCATCGGGGGACGGCTGCCCCATTCCCGATCTTTTGCGTTGCGAACAAAACGCGAAAAATGATCGAATATGAGACATGTTCGCTCTCGATTCGCTGGCGCCAC
Source organism: Bosea sp. BIWAKO-01 (assembly GCF_001748145.1). Classification (NCBI taxonomy): domain Bacteria; kingdom Pseudomonadati; phylum Pseudomonadota; class Alphaproteobacteria; order Hyphomicrobiales; family Alloboseaceae; genus Allobosea; species Allobosea sp. BIWAKO-01. The sequence goes on along the minus strand of NZ_BCQA01000001.1, from coordinate 5,596,546 downwards.
CAAGCTATCTCGACAAGCTCAACCCCGCGCAACGCCGCGCGGTTGAGCACGGCGTCGGCACGCAGCCGGGCCCCCTGCTGGTGATCGCGGGGGCGGGATCCGGCAAGACCAACACGCTCGCGCACCGTGTCGCGCATCTGATCCTGAACGGCGCGGATCCGCGCCGCATGATGATGCTGACCTTTTCCCGACGCGCCGCAGCCGAGATGGCGAGGCGGGTTGAGCGCATCGCCCGCGATGTGCTGGGCGAGGGGGCCGCCGTCATGACCGACGCGCTGACCTGGGCTGGAACCTTTCACAGCGTGGGAGCAAGGCTGCTCCGGGATTACGCGCCCGAGCTTGGGCTCGATCCGCATTTCACGATCCATGACCGCGAGGACAGCGCCGACCTGATGAACCTCGCTCGTCACGAGCTTGGCTACTCGAAAACGGAAGGGCGCTTTCCCAAGAAGGGCACCTGCCTGGCGATCTATTCGCGCTGCGTCAATGCCGAAGAACCGATTGAAGCCGTGCTGGGGGCTTCCTTTCCCTGGTGTGCATCATGGGCAGGCGAGCTGAAGCAGCTCTTTTCAGCCTATGTCGAGGCCAAGCAGGCCCAGAACGTCCTAGATTACGATGATCTTCTGCTGTGCTGGGCCCAGGCCGCAAGCGAGCCCAGCCTCGCCGCCGAGATGGGCGGACGTTTCGACCATGTCTTCGTCGACGAGTATCAGGATACCAACAAGCTGCAGGCCTCGATCCTGCTTGCGCTCAAGCCCGACGGCCAGGGGCTGACCGTCGTCGGCGATGACGCGCAATCGATCTACTCGTTCCGCGCCGCCGAGATCCGCAATATCCTCGATTTCCCCCAGACCTTCAGCCCCCCGGCCGAGGTGGTCACCCTCGATCAGAACTATCGTTCGAACCAGCCCATTCTGGCGGCCGCGAATGGGGTGATCGAACTCGCCCGCGAGCGCTTCACCAAGAACCTCTGGACCGATCGCCAGTCGGCCGCCAAACCCCAGCTCGTCAATGTTCGCGACGAAGCAGACCAGGCGCGTTTCGTCGCGACGCGCGTGCTGGAGAACAGGGAGGCGGGGCACGCGCTCAAGCAGCAGGCGGTGCTGTTTCGCGCCTCGCATCATAGCGGCCCGCTCGAGGTCGAGCTGACACGGCGCAATATCCCTTACAAGAAGTTCGGCGGCCTGAAATTCCTCGATGCCGCCCATGTCAAGGACATGCTGGCGATGCTGCGCTTCGTCGAGAATCCGCGCGACAGGGTCGCCGGATTCCGCTTGCTGCAGCTGCTTCCGGGCGTCGGGCCGACATCGGCGCAACGCGTGCTCGATCAGGCCGGCACGGCAGATGATTTCGCAGCGGGCCTCGCGGGGCTGTCTGCGCCGGCGCGCACGGGCGACGCGTGGCCGGATTTCGTCGCGACATTTCGGGCGCTGCGCTCAGGGATAGGCTGGCCGGCGGACCTCGAACGGGCCCGTCTCTGGTACGACCCTCACCTGGAGCGCATTCACGAGGATTTCACCACGCGTCGCGCCGATCTGGTTCAGCTGGAGCAGATCGCGTCGGGCTATCCGTCCCGCGAGCGCTTCCTCACCGAGCTCACCCTCAACCCGCCCGACGCGACCAGTGATGAAGCGGGTCCACCATCGCTGGACGAGGATTTTCTCATCCTCTCGACCATCCACTCCGCCAAGGGACAGGAATGGAAGTCGGTGTTTGTGCTGAACACGGTGGATGGCTGTCTTCCCAGTGACCTTGCTGTCGGGGAAACCGCCGAGATCGAGGAGGAGCGCAGGCTGCTCTATGTTGCGATGACGCGTGCCAAAGACGACCTGCATCTGGTCGTGCCGCAGCGCTTCTTCACCCATGGCCAGGCGGCGCGCGGGGATCGGCATGTCTACGCCGCACGCACGCGGTTCATCCCGCACGCTCTGTTGCACCTGTTCGAGCAGGCGACCTGGCCCATCGAGCCGGCTCAGGCCGCGCTGCAACCCCGCAGCGCGGTGAGAATCGACGTCTCGGCACGGCTCAAAGGCATGTGGCGCTGAGGCATCGGCCGAAAGGTGAATTGCGGTCTTCGGGAAGTCGATGCAATCACACAAGGCACGCAATCGGGCAGGGTCGGCGGTGCAGGCCCGCATTTTGCTTGTCCTCCTTAAGCTCTCGGTAACCCTGAGGCCCCAGCCTTCTTGGCTGACCTGACACGATTTCACGCGGAGTGCCTCCATGGATGCCTTCACGATGGTCATTGTTGCCTGCATTTCCGGCGAAGCGACCTGCACCGCCGCCCGGATCAGCGAACTGGGTTTCACAACGGTGCAGGCCTGCGAAGCCCGCATCGAAGACATCGCGCGCTCGATGACGGTGGAGTTCGGAAAGCGACCGGAATTCAAGGGCCGACAGGTCACCTACGACGTCTCCTGCATGGACAGGGAACAGCTCTGGCAAAAGCTTGGGGTGACCCAGGCCGAGACCTGATTGCGGCCGTTCGCGGCGCAGGCGGCCTCTCGCTGAACGCCGACGTCCGGACGCCGATCGGTGGAACAAACCGGAATCGAGCCCGTTCCTGAACACAGAACCCTCAGCGAAGGAGATCTGTGATGATGAAGAAACTTGCTCTCGCCGCGACCCTGATTCTCGTGCCCGTCGCGTCATTCGCCCAGAATCCGCAGGGCGCGCAGGGTGGCGCAGCAGCCGGTGCGGCAACAGGCGCCGTGGGCGGAGCCATCGTCGGCGGTCCTGTCGGTGCTGTCGTCGGCGGCGTGGGTGGCGCTGTCGTGGGCGGTATCGTCGGCGACAACACTCCCCGCTTCAAGACCTATGTGGTCGAGCAGCGCGTGCCGTCCTACACCTATGCCGAGCCGCTCGCGGTCGGCACCGTCCTCCCGAATGAGGGCGTGACCTATCGCGAAGTGCCGCGCGAGTATGGCGCGACCCAGTACCGCTATACGGTTGTGAATAATCGCACTGTGCTGGTCGAACCCGGCACCCGCCGGATCGTTCAGATCATCGAGTGATCAGCACAATCGTCCAAGCGTTCGGCCCGCCAGCGGTTTCGGTTGGCGGGCCGTTTGCTGCCAGGCGAACGCGATGTCAGGGGCGCAGCAAGCGAGCGAGGGGCCTGTTTCCTACGCGTCATCGAACCGAAAGATCTTCGCAGCGCCGGTTTCGTCGCGCAGGCCCTTGTAGGTTGCGTGGCGAAGCTTCCCGTCATCAGTCCAACCGCGGAATTCGATGTCGGCAACCAGCACGGGCGAAACCCAGCGCGCGGCTGTCCGCTGGATGGCCAGGGGTGGTCGCGGAACGAGTCTCGCGTCGAGCCGCGCCTTCAAGGCCGCGCCGGACGCCTCGGTGAAGCCGCTGCCAACCCCGCCCACATAGACCAGGCCTTCGGCCTTTTCCGCAGCGAGCAGCAACCTGCCGATTCCTCCAAAGCCGATCGAAGGCTCATATCCGATGATGACGAAGCGCTCCGACTGGATGCACCTGATCTTGAGCCATTCGCCACCGCGGCCGGAGCGATAGGGCGCATCGAGACGTTTGGCGATGATGCCTTCGAGGCCGAGCTTGCAGGCAAGGGTGTAGAATGCCTCTCCGTCCGCAATCACATCCTCACTGAGCAGGATACCGGGAGAGGCGCCGTCGATTGCATCGGCCACGACCTCGCGCCGCTGCGAGAGCGGCAGATGCCGCAGATCCTGTCCATTGAGGTAGAGAATATCGAAGGCAAACAGTACCGCGAGTTCGGCGCTGCCGTTGCCGTCACGCCCGCCGAGCGCTTGCTCCAACGCTGCGAGATCCGATTTTCCGCTTCGGTCGAGCATGACGGCCTCGCCATCGAGGATGGCACTGTCGACGACGATCTGCTTCGCTGCCGCCACGATTGCGGGAAAGCGGGCCGTCCAGTCCCGGCCATCTTGCGTCATCAGGCGCACCTCGCGCGAAGGCTCGATATGGACGGCAAGCCGGTAGCCGTCCCATGCCACCTCGAAGGACCAATTGGACCCCTTGGGCGGCTTTGCCGCCTCACTGGCAAGGCATGGTTCGACATGCCGCGGCATGGGATCGTCGTCTTCCGTGCTGTCGTCAGGGAGACGGGCCTCCACTGGTATGGCAGCGGGCGACACGATCGCGCCCTTCGACGCCTCTGAACCGGGGCCGGACCGCGACATCTGGCGCGCGCGCATGACGGGTTCTCCTCCACCACAGACAAACGCCGGGCAGCGGGCACTCGTTCCGGCGACGTGGAACCTCGTGCCGCCTCAGCAGTTAGGATATGGTGGTGATATGGGAGTGCTGTCATGGGTTCGTTACCCCGCGCTTTTCATCCCAAGCGGAAACCCGGACGACCTTCCGATCGACGGCCGCTGAATAGTCGCCCCCGGCCGACTGCCATCATGCCGACCGAGCTTTCACGCGAGATCTGTGAGGACGAGGACGGCAAGCATTATGCGGTCATTGTCTGGCGGCTCTATCCCGGTCTGCGCAGCATCACCTACACGCTCGATAGCGGTGCGCTCGTGAACTATGTCGACGAGCGCAGGTTCGAGATCGCCAGAACCGGCTTGCTCATCACCCGGCTGGCGTGATTTCGGCCATAGGCGATGGTACCCGGCAAATGACATTGCCGGTCCCGCTCCAAGGTCTAGCTTGCTCCTTACAGGGAGGTGCCTTGCATGCCCGATAATCTTGCCAGATCAGACGAAATGACGGTGACGCTCCGCACGCACGAAGACTATCGCAATGCTTGTGAGCGCATTGGCCAGTTGGAAGGCATTCGGCCAAGTGCCATCAGAGATCGTCAACTCGCGGCGCTCAGAACGGCGATCCACGATTACGAGCCGCGGCAGACCTCATTGCGGACATCGCGATGAGCTCATGAGTCCTGGGTCGCACGCGATCGTCGCTGACGAGTGAGGCTCTGCACCTGGCAGGGCCGTGCCACCAACTGGTCCACGAGACGGACAATGCGAGAGCGCCGCCACGACGCGCCCTTCCGGTGGGCCTTGCTCAACCGAACGAGCTTCAACGCTGGTGCGTACAGGGTCGGAGCGATCTCACGATAACGTGTTTCCTGCAGCCGCCACTCGAACTCCGTTTCGGTCGTGAACGCGCGCCGCCACGAGCCAGCATCCCCATGGTTCCAGCGCTTCCTTGGTCGCCCGGTACGGCGCAAGCTGGAACCATTACGGACGCCCGCTCGTTCCTCGCTCGCGTCAGCTGAAACGCATGGGGAAATGACATGGCTCCGCGCGCTATCTGGAAAGGCGTTCTGAAGATTGCCGAGGTGAGCTGCCCGGTGTCGCTTTACACCGCAGCCTCGACCGCCGAGCGGATCTCGTTCCACACCTTGAACCGCAAGACCGGCAATCGCGTCCATCGTCAGTACATCGACGAGGTCTCCGGCAAGCCGGTCGAGACAGAGGATCAGGTCAAGGGCTACGACAAGGGCAATGGCGTTTACGTCCTCCTCGAGCCGGAAGAGATCGCCGCCGCGATCCCGGAAAGCGACAAGACCCTCACGGTCGAGACATTCCTGAGGTCCGATGAGGTCGACGAGATCTTCTTCGACAAGCCCTACTATGTCGCGCCTGCCTCACCCGTGGCCTCCGAAGCCTTCGCGCTGATCCGCGAGGGGATGAAGGACCGGAAATCGGTCGCACTGGCCCGGACGGTGATCTTCCGCCGGATGCGATCGATCCTGATCCGTCCTCAGGACGAGGGGTTGATCGCGACGACATTGAACTTCGACTACGAGGTCCGCTCGGCCGAGGACGCTTTCAGCGAGATCCCGGACATCAAGATCGACGGTGAGATGCTCGACCTGGCCGAGCACATCATCAAGACGAAGGCTGGCCAGTTCGATCCCAGGCAGTTCGACGATCGCTATGAGGCCGCGCTGGCGGAACTCGTCCAGGCCAAGATCGAAGGTCGCAAGATCAAGCCGCAGAAGCGGCCCGAGCCCTCGAAGGTCGTCAGCCTGATGGAGGCATTGCGTCAAAGTGCCAAGGCAGGCGGCGGCGAGAAGCCCGCAGCGGCGAAGCAAGCGCCGCGCAAGAAGGCGAGTTGATCATTTGCGCCGCGGTTCCAGGCTGCGCTTGAGCGCGTCCATGATGTTGACGACATTGCCTTCCGCGGCCGGAGGCGGCAACGTCCTCGTCGGTTTGCGACCCTTCTCCTTGGCCTTGATGATACCAAGCAGCTCCTCCTGGACCGGGTCCCTGGCAAGCTCCGGCGACCAGTCCTTGGTCCGGCTCGTGATCAGCTTGTCCATGAGGGGACACAGATCAGCGTCCGGTGCGGCCTCGCCGATCCCGGCGAAGTAATCCTTCTCGGGCCGGACCTCATCGCCATAGCGCAAGGTCCATAGGACGATGCCGTTATCCCGGGCGTCCAGCAGCACGGCCCGTTCGCGCCTGTAGAGGACCACCCGCGAAATCCCGACCGTCTTGGTGCGCTTCATCGCTTCGCGGATGACGGAGAATGCCTCTTCCCCGACCTTGGCATCGGGCACGAGGTAATGCGGCGTGTCATACCAGATCCAGCCGACCGATGATCTCGGGGCGAAGGTCTGGATGTCGATGGTTCTGGTGCTCTCCAGCGCCACGGAATCGAGTTCGTCGTCTTCCAGCATGACGTAGTCGTCATCGCCCCTCGGGTAGCCCTTGACCTCGTCCTCGTCGCGGACGGGCTTGCCGGTGACCGCATCGACGAAGCGACTTCGGATACGGTTTCCGGTCTTGCGGTTGAGCGTATGGAAGCGGACCTTCTCGTTGTCCGAGCGGGCCGGCATCATCGCGACGGGACATGTCACGAGGGACAGCTTGAGATAGCCCTTCCAGAACGTCCGCGGCACCATGGTCCCATCTCCCCGACACGCCCGGTGAACGCGGTGGGGTGGCTGATCGTTCCCCGGCGCCGCTTATCGGCCCCCGTCAGGCTGCCGTGGCGCGCGTGCCCAGCTTCTTGATCGCGTCGAAGAGCGAGCCTGCCGCGTCGTCGTAGCCTTCCCAAGCCTCGGTCCTCGTCAGCAGGCCCGGCACGGTCCGCACGGTAAAGCGCTTGGGGTCGAGGTCGGCTTTGACCTGCGGCCAAGTCAGCGGCATCGACACCTGAGCGCCTGGCCTTGCCCGCGGCGACAGGGGGGCGACCGCCGTCGCCATGCGGTCATTTCGCAGATAGTCGAGGAAGATGCGGCCATTTCTGAGACGCTTGGCCATGTTGACCACGTAGCGTGACGGCTGATCGGCGGCGAGTTGCGCGCAGATCTGGCGGGCGAAATCCTTCGCCGCAGGCCACTCGACCTTGTTGCGCTTTCCAGCGGCCAAGGGCGTGACGACATGCAGTCCCTTGCCGCCTGTGGTCTTGCAGAAGCTGACCAGTCCAAGCGCATCCAGCCGTTCGCGCATCTGCCTTGCGGCCTCGATCACCTCGCCGAATGTCACGCCCGGCCCCGGATCGAGATCGAAGACCAGGCGACCCGGCGTCTCCGGATCACCGGGCATGCAGTTCCAGGGGTGAAGCTCGATGCCGCCGATCTGGGCGGCCGCCGCCAGCGCCTCGATCCGATCGATCTGGAGATAGGGCTTCTTGTCGCCAAAGACCCGGACGAGTTCGAACAGGTTCGAAGTTCCCATGCCGGCGTGGCGCTGGAAGAACATCTCGCCCGTAATTCCATCGGGCGCGCGCACGATCGAACAGGGCCGGCCCTTGATATGCGGTATCATCCAGTCGCCCACCGCGGCGAAATATTCGGCCAGGTCCTGCTTGGAGACGGGCCGATCATCCCCCGCATTCGGCCACAAGATCTTCTCGGGGTGGCTGATGCCGACTCCCATGACAGTGGCCCTTTCACCCCGACGGCGCGGGGATGCCGGTTTCGGCTGCGGCGTTTCGGTGTCTTCCGGATCGGCGGGGAGGTCGGTTTCCACTTCGTCGGCGGGTTTGTCTTCCCGCAATCCCTTGAAGGCGGCCTGACGAGCCATGCCATCCCCGGTCCATCCGGCAAACTCGATCTCCGCGACAAGTTCGGGCTTCAACCAGTTGACCCCGGGCTCGCGCTTTGGAGAGCCGGCCCCTTTGAAGGGCGAGGCTGTCGCCGCCGCCGCCTTCAGCTTTGGCAACAGCGCCTGCACCTTGGCGGCGCTGTAGCCCGTGCCCACCCGTCCGATATAGACGAGATCCGACCCTCGATTGACGCCGACCAGCAGCGACTTGAATTTGCCGGCTGTCGTCGACCATCCGCCGATCACGACCTCATGCCCGGCGCGGCATTTGGCCTTCGTCCAGCTGTTGCTACGCCCTGACATATAGGGCGCATCGACCGCCTTCGAGACGATGCCTTCCAGGGAGAGTTGGCAGGCCGATTTCAGGACGGCGTCGCCGCCGGTCTCGAAATGCTCGACATAGCGCAGGATGATGCCGTCGCCGTGGTCGTCGAGGGTCTCCTTCAGCCGCTCCTTGCGCTGCAGGAGTGGCAGTTCGCGGAGATCGGCCCCGACGTTGAACAGCATGTCGAAGGCGAAGAAAATCAGATCCTCCGTCCTGCTCTCCGAAATAGCGGCCTGGAGGGCGGCAAAATCCGGCGTGCCCTGCTTGTCGAGCGCGACGATCTCGCCATCGATGATGGCATCCGGCAGGCTCTCTCCCGCCTTTGCGATCGTTTCAAATCGGGAGGTCCAGTCGAGCCCCTTTCGGGTCTTGAGCGTGACTGTCCCGCCCTGGATCCGCATCTGGATGCGATAGCCATCGAACTTGATCTCATGCACCCACCCGCCACCATTGGCGGGGCGCTCGACACTTCGGCATAGCTGCGGCGCGATGAACGGCGGCATGGGGCCCGGGCGAGATCCCTTGGGCGATCCAGACCGTTCCGGGCTTCGCCTGTGCTGCGCGGCCAGACCCTTCCGGCTGTCCCATTCGGCGTCAGCGGCGAGGGCGTCCTTCGCGAGGAGGAATGGCTTGGGCGAGCGCCCCTTTCCGGCCGCGATCGCGTCCATGCTGCGGCCGGAGGCAACGGACGTGTCGGCCTTCAAGACCGCATCACCGTCGCCATCCACGGAATGCGCGTCCCGGTGCTTGATCAGAAGCCAGTTGGTGCGCTTGCCGCCGTCGCGGTCATGACGCATCCGAACGAGGACAAAGCTGCCATGGAGGCGCTCGCCGTCCAGGGCGAACTTGAGTTCGCCCTTTTCCAGTTGGCGCTCCGGGCTGATCTTGCCCTCCGGCTGCCAGTAGCCGCGATCCCAGAGCAGGACCGTCCCCCCACCATATTGCCCCTTGGGTATGGTCCCTTCGAAATCCCCATAGGGCAGGGGGTGATCTTCCACCTCGACTGCGAGGCGCTTGTCGCCAGGATCAAGCGATGGACCCTTAGTGACCGCCCAGGACTTGAAGACCCCGTCCAGTTCCAGGCGCAGATCATAATGAAGCCTGGTCGCATCATGCTTCTGGATGACGAAGCGCAGGCGGTTCGATTTCGAAACCGCAGCGTCTCCGTCAGGCTCCCTGGTCTTCTTGAAATCGCGCTTCTGACGATATGCCTTGAGCTTTTCCAAGTGACTCTCCGCGTTCGCGGCTGAAGCAAGATGCACGCTCTGTCGGCTCTCCGCGCAAGACAACACAGGAACAGGCGCGGGAAATGATTGTTCCGAAACTGCGAGACCTGCGACGCAAGGGGCGCGTGCGGTCCAGATGAAGCGCCATCGCGCGCTCCGAACCATGAACAAGCCATCCTGATCGTCGATTAACACCGGCACCTTAGGATGAGCCGGAATGAGGATCTGGAATGCAGTCGAATTCTGTGAAGCTTGAGCCAGGCGACCTGTCGATCGTCGTTCCGGCTCAATCCGGACGGTCAGTTCGCGTATCGGATGGCGATATCATCCGCATCGTCGATCCGAAGGGGCAGCAGGTCGCCGATCTCTGGGCCTTCGTCACCTCGCCCCAACTCGACTGGCTGAGCACGGCCCAGACCCGAGACATCAATGAGCGCTTGTTTCCGAAGGTCGGAGAGCGCTTCTACAGCGACCGCGGCGTTCCGTTGCTGACATTGGTCGAGGACGGATCACCCGGTCCGCACGACATGCTGTTTCCCGCCTGCAACCGTGAGCTCTACGAGCGGGCCGGGCTGTACGATCACCCAAATTGCAGGGACAACCTGCTCCTGGCACTTCAGGAGGAGGGCGTCGCGCTACCTTTCGTACCCGATCCGGTCGACCTGTTCCAAAACTCGCCTCCGCAACCAGACGGTCGGCTTGAGGTTCTCCCGTCGATCAACCCGCCTGGCGGGTATGTCACCGTTCGCGCCGAGTGCGATCTTCTCCTGGTCGTTACGGCATGCTCCGTCGATTTCCATCCAACGAACGGCGAGTGCTGTACAGAAATCGAGATCGAAGTCGTTCGCAGCCCACGCTCTTGGTGATGGGGTGACCAGATTGTCGTGCACTGGCCAGCGGGCCCATTTGACGCAATGATCGAGCGCGAGCTGGTGAATGATCATGCCAGCTGCGCAATCAAACGCGCACTATGGGCCAAACATAAAGGCCCTGGCTCCATGGGAGGAGAATTCCATGCTCGTCGGCGTGCCCTGCGAAATCAAGGACAACGAAGCGCGTACCGGGCTCGTCCCCTCATCCGTCCGGGAGCTGGTCCATCATGGTCATCAGGTCATGGTCCAGTCGGGCGCAGGTCTTGGTGCCGGCATCACCGATGAGGATTACGTCGCGGTCGGCGCCAAGATAGTCGACGGCCCGGAGAGAATATTCGCAGAAGCCGAGATGGTGGTGAAGGTCAAGGAACCTCTGGCCCAGGAGCGGAAGCGTCTGCGGCCCGGACAGATCCTGTTCACCTATCTGCACCTTGCTCCCGATCCTGCGCAGACCCGCGATCTCATTCAATCCAAGGCGATCTGTATCGCCTACGAGACAGTCACTTCACCCTCCGGCAGCCTGCCGCTTCTGGCGCCGATGTCCGAGGTGGCGGGCAGACTCGCACCGCAGGTCGGGGCACATGCGCTGGAGAAGGCCCAAGGGGGGCGCGGCATCCTGCTGGGTGGCGTGCCGGGTGTCCCGGCAGCGTCCGTCGTGATTCTCGGCGGAGGCGTGTCGGGCACCCATGCGGCGACCATCGCCATTGGCATGGGAGCGCAGGTCACGGTCGTGGACCGGTCAGCAGAGCCGCTGAAGCGCCTGGCCACCCAGTTCGGCAATGCGATTACCACCGTCTTTTCGACGCAGGCGGCGATTGAAGAACTCGTCAGGCAAGCGGATCTGGTGATTGGTGCGGTGCTGATCCCTGGCGCGTCGGCACCCAAGCTGGTCAGCCACGCTATGATCCGCACCATGAAGAAGGGCGCCGTCGTCGTGGATGTGGCCATCGATCAGGGCGGCTGTTTCGAAACATCTCGGGCCACCACGCATTCCGACCCGACCTATATCGTCGATGGGGTCGTGCATTATTGCGTGGCCAACATGCCCGGCGCAGTCGCTCGCACATCCACCTTCGCGCTCAACAACGCGACATTGCCCTTCGTGCTGGCCATAGCCAATCACGGCTGGCGTGAGGCCTTGAGGCAGGACCCCCATTTGCGCCAAGGCCTCAATATATGCTTCGGGCAGGTCACCTGCGAGCCTGTGGCAAGGGCTCAAGGCCTGCCCTTCGACGAGCCTCTCACGGTGATCGAACGCGAATGAGCGCAAGCAAGGTTCCCGTGCAACGGAGAAGCCTCGGCGCGGCAGTGGTTGCGGGGGAATCTTCGCCCTGGGGCAGCACGGCGTGCACAGCGCGAAACGATCGGACAACACGTCTGCAATCGTGGCAACGGCCCGGTACACTGGCAGTAAGGAGTCCTTGGCCAGCAACGCTCGCGTCGTTCTGATCAAAACCAAGTGATCCGGGGTAGGCGATGCATGCATTGCCCCGGAAGCAGGGCCAGTCCTTCTGGAAAGAAGCGATTCCGGTTTCAGACGTGATTTCAAACACTTCAAGGCAAAAATGAAAGGTCCGCTTTGGAGCTGAGCCGGATTCCATTTTCCGGCCGGATGTTCTAATCACACGCGATGGATAACGTCGCGCCGCATGAACTTTTTCCCCATGTCCGCATCGTAATGGGCATGATCATCGGCCTCGGCATCACCCGGATGCTGACTGGCATCGCCGGTTTCATCCAGCATCCCGATCGTTATCGCGTCTCGATGCTTCACATGCTCTGGGTCGGCTCGATCCTGCTGGAACTCGTGCTGTTCTGGTGGTGGGAATTCGGGCTGTCGCGCATCCCCAACTGGAGCTTCGGCGTCTACATCTTCCTGATCGGCTATGCCATCGTGCTCTATTTGCTGTCGGCGCTGCTGTTTCCGGACAACGTCGCTGAATATGCCGGCTACGAAGACTTCTTCATCAACCGGCGGCGCTGGTTCTTCGGCCTCATGGCGACGTCCTTCGTTCTCGATGTGATCGATACCCTGATCAAGGGCACGGAGCGCTGGACCCAGCTGAGCGGCGATTACCTGATCCAGGTGCCGATTGGCCTGGCTCTCTGTCTCGTTGCCTGTGTTTTCGCGCAACGTTGGGTCCAGATGTCCATGGCTGCCGTGCATCTTGCCTATCAGGGCTATTGGATCGGGCGCATCGTCCACACCATGCAGTGACGACGCGGCGCGATTGGCGCTTCAGCCGGAACAACCCGGGTCGCGACCGGCGGACGACCTCATGGCAGCATTGCGTGTCAGTGCCGGAGCCAGGGCGCCTGTAAAGCCTGCAGCAAGAGGTTCAACCGCTGCCCGGCAAAAGGCTGGTTGATCGGCGGTGCGAGGGTTGGGTACGGTGAGCCGTCGTCACTGCTTACTGGCCTTATGCTGCAAACCTCTGCTCGCCTGCCTGTTCGGCAGTTCCTTTCCAGCGAAGCCGTGCTCATCGGACAGAAACCGGGGCGGTCATTCGTCGGGTGAAGGGCTGCTTCCCCTCCCGGTAACGTGTTAGGTTCCCGATCGATGGACGAGACGACTCAACAGCTCATTGAGATGCTTGAGGGCTCCCCGGTCCTGGTCGCCCTGTATGACCAGTTCGACCGGCTTCGAAAGGCGAACCGAGCCTTTCGCCAGGCCTATTCGATCCGCCCCAGAGAGGATCCGACATGGTCGGAGATCATGCGCCGGAATTTTTCGGCGGAAACGGGGACGGTCGTTCGAACCACGAATTTCGAGGAATGGCTGATCTCGACGCAGTCGCGGCGAGGCAAGGTCGGTTACCGCGCCTACGAGACCGATCTGCATGACGGGCGGTGGCTCTGGATGACCGAGATGGTCAGCGATGACGGTTGGATGCTCTGCATCGCAAGCGTCACGACCGATCTCCATTCCGACAACAGAACCCTGCGCCAGGCCCGGGACAGCGCGGTCAAGGCCTCGTACACGGACGAACTGACCGGGGTCGCCAACCGCCGGTTCGTGATGGCCCGGATCGACGATATGCTGCTTCAGCGGCGCCTGGACAGCCGGCTGACGGGCTGCCTGGCCGTTCTCGACATCGACCATTTCAAGGTCATCAACGATCGCTTCGGGCACGCAGCCGGGGATGAAATCCTGTGTCGATTTGCGAAGGAGATCCACGCGAATGTCAGGCGCTCCGATTGTTTTGGCCGGGTCGGCGGCGAAGAGTTCGTCCTGGTGATGCCCAGGACATCCGCTGCCGAGGCCGCGCTGGTCCTGGAACGCATGCTCATCGTCGTTCGGGCGATGAGGCCGCTCGGCGGCCATGGCGATTTTCGTTGCACCTTCTCGGCAGGAATCGCCGAAACAGACCCGACGGATGTATCGCTGAGCCTGTACGCGCGTGCCGACAAAGCCCTCTATGCCGCCAAGTCGAGAGGCCGAAACTGCATTGTCGCTGCCGAGGGCGAAGCCGAGCGATCCCCCCAATCGATCGCGCCGTAGCGCGCAATTCTCATTTGCAGCCGAGAGACACCGCCATCGGTCGCACCGTCCCGCGAGGATGATCTGGAAGGCGCCCCGGCCAGGCCATGACGGCCTGAGCTGGACTGAAATCGCCCCGGCGGGCGTGGCGACTGTGAAGCGCCCGCCGCATCGGGATGCGGTCGGCAGCACAGATTCCACGTTTGGAATCGGATGGTTGGCCAAAGCATCTCCATCGGAATACCAGGCCATTCCTGCAGTAAAGGACGGCCGATTATTGAGGTTCACCGATGTGGATTGTTGTGCAACAATTGTGAGCCGAAATGCTGACCTCGGAGGACACCATGCGACTAGGGCTTGCATCCACCGCCGTCCTTGCGACCTGCCTGGCCACGTCTGCCTTCTCCGCCGATCTTCCCAGCCGCCAAGCGCCGCCTCCGCCGATCGTCTACGCTCCCGTCTTTACCTGGGCCGGCTTCTACGTCGGTCTCAACGCCGGTGTGGGCTGGGGCGGCTCGCGTGACGTCATCGTCACCGGGCCGACGGCTGGCTCCTCGGGAATTCTAAGTGGCGGTGGCGGCGACGGCGCCTTCGTCGGCGGCGGCCAGATCGGCTATAACTGGCAGTCCGGCGCCTGGGTCTACGGTCTCGAGACCGATATCCAGTATGTCGGTTCGAGCGGCGATGTGTCGTGGGGGCAGTACACCTGGTGGGCAGGCAGAGGCGGCGGTGACGGCGGCTATTTCGGCACCGTGCGCGCCCGCGTCGGCTACGCCATCGATCGGACCCTGATCTACATCACCGGCGGCCTGGCCTATGGCGGGCTGAACAGCAACCCGCTGACCGGCAACACGACGAGCAATACCGGTTGGACCATCGGCGGCGGTGTCGAATATGCCTTCACCAACAACTGGACGGTCAAGCTCGAAGGCCTCTACGTCGATACGGGCGAGGGCCGACGGAACAGGTTCTTCGAAAACCCCGCGGGCGGCGTGCTCCCGGCCGGAACCTACACGGCAACCACCAATGGTGGCGGCAATGGCGGCATCGTTCGCGTCGGTGTGAACTACAAGTTCTGAGCCGCGCATCCTGGATCTGCAAACAGCCCGGCCCATGCGCCGGGCTGTTTCCGTTTCTTCGACCTCGCAGCTGGCAGACCGGGCGCCATATCGCCCGGCGCCCGACGCGGCTTTCGCGCGAAGCCCGGCCTTCGGCAGAACCGATGAGCGGCCGCCGCCGTATAGGTTCATGCAGCCTTGGGAGGTCGTCATGCGCTTCGTCACCGGCTACATCGCATTTCTCGTCGCCTTCGGACTCTGCGATGCCATCTGGCTGAGCACCATGACGCCACGACTCTATCGTCCGACGCTGGGCGAGGGGCTTCTCGACCAGATCCGCTATCTTCCTGCCGTGCTGTTCTATTTCGGCTTTCCGCTCGGCGTGGTACATTTCGCTCTCATGCCGGCGCTGCAGGATGGATCGGGACGAGCCGCCTTGATCAACGGCGCGCTGATCGGCCTCCTGGCCTATGCGACCTATGACCTGACAAATTACGCCACGCTGCGGGCATGGACATTGACGATCACCCTGGCCGACCTCGCCTATGGCACGGTCGTGGTCGGGTTCTGCACCTGGATCGCCTTTGTTGCGGTGCGCCGGATCGAGGGCGGCCTTGGTTAGCTTTCCTGGGATGGCCGCCTCCGGCAGGGACTAGGCCGGCTTCAGCCGATAGTGGCTGACGCCCCAGACATCGCCGCCGGCATGGCCGAAGAGACCGCTGGTCGCCAGGAAGAACAGGCGCCAGCGCCGGCACCAGAGCGCTGCATCCTGGCCGTAGACCTCGCGCAGGATTGGGCGGATGACAGGCAGATTGAGGTCGAAATTGCCGAGCCAATGCTCGGCCGTGCGGCGATAGTGCTCGCCGCTCCAGCGCCACTCCTCCTCGACGGCGAAGAGGTCCGGGAACTGATGCGCGAGCTGCACGCTCGGCATCAGGCCACCCGTAAAGAAATGCTGGGCGATCCAGTCGGCACTGTCGGCGACGTCGAAATGATAACAGCCCCGGGCATGGGCGAAGACATGGATGAAGAGCCTGCCGTCCGGCTTCAGCCAATGCCTGGTGCGCGCGAGCAGGGCGCGCCAGTTCGCCATATGCTCGAACATTTCGACCGAGACGACGCGGTCGAAACGCTCCGGGGTGGCGAAATCGTTCATGTCGGCGGTGACCACCCGCAGGTTGCCAAGCCCGCGCGCCTTGGCCTGCGCCTCGATATAGCCGCGCTGCGAGGCCGAGTTCGAGACAGAGACGATGCGCGATGTCGGCAGTCGCTCCGCCAGCCAGAGCGAGAGCGAGCCCCAACCGCAGCCGAGTTCCAGGATATCCTGGCCATCTGCGAGCCCGGCATGCTCCGCTGTGAGCGCAAGCGCCGTCTCTTCCGCTTCGGCCAGGCTGTCCCCGGAGCCGCGATAGTAGCAGCTTGAATATTTGCGGCGCCGACCGAGCACCTGCTCGAAAAAGGCGGCGGGTACCTCGTAGTGCTGGGCATTGGCCGCGCCGGTGTGCTGTGCGATGGGGCGTTGCGCCATCGCACGGGCGAAGGCGGCGGCATCGCCTTGCCCCGATGCGAGTGCGCGGTCGGTCCGCGCCACAAGGGAGCCGATCACCACGCGGCTCAAGGCATCCGGCACCGGCAGGGCTTCGCCCCAGCTCGAGAGTGTGCGCATGATCGTCATGGCTTCACCTTTCCAGGTGGCAATGGGAGGAGCGCGCTGGTCCGCGCCTGATAGGCGCGATAGGCCGCGCCGTGCTTGGCAAGCATGTGCTCCTCCAGCGGCGGTATCCCGGAGATCCACACGAGCAGCAGGGTGATGCTGGCCGGCGCAAGAAGGGCGAGCCAGCCCCAGGGATAGGAGGTGGCGGGGGCGATCACCGCATAGCTGCACCAGAGCACGCACTCGAAGAAGTAATTGGGATGGCGGGACCAGCCCCAGAGGCCTTGATCGCAGAGGCCAGTCTTGCCCGAGCGCGTGAAGGCCCGAAGCTGCGCATCGGCGATGCCGCCGCCGACAATCCCGACCAGGAAGATCACGGTCGCGGCTGCGTCCCGCCAGGTGAGCGCGGGCGAGGGGCTATGGGCGGCGAGGATCATGCCGAGCGCGAGCGGAATGCTCGCCAGCGCCTGCATCTGAAGCAGCTGCACCATGCGGATATTGGCCTGGGCGCCCCAGTCCTGCTTCAGCCTGGCATAGCGCGGGTCCTGCGTGATGCCGCGCGTTCGTCTGGCGATATGGAGGCCGAGCCGCAAGGCCCAGGCCAGCGCCAGGCCTGCCACGAGTGCCCGCCGCGCGATCGGGCCATCGCCGAACGGCAGGAGCGCGCCGAGCACGCCGGTCAGGCCGAGACCGAAGGTCCAGACCACGTCGATCCAGCCGGAATTGCCGCTGCTCCGTTCGATGATCGCCGCCAGGGCCATGGCCCCCGACATTGCCAACGCCGCAAAGGCCAGCGCCGCCGCAAAGGAGACCGCCGTCACAACCGCACCAACGGCTGCAGCAGCCGCCCGAGCCAGCCTTGAAACAGGACCTCGCCGGTCACGGCCGCGATACAGGTACAGCCCTCGGTCGGATCGACGCGGGGCGTGTGATCGTGCTCTGCATCCGCCTCGTCGAAATCCCCGGCGGCATAGCGACCATATTCGTGCTCATAGGCGCCCGACAGAATGGTCGTCCATTCCAGCCCGCTGTGCTTGTGATGCGGCAGGGTGACACCTGGCCCGGCGCGCAGCAGGAAGACCCGCGCTTCGGCGCCCGGAACCTCGACGCGGCGCATCGCGATCCTGATGCCGATCGGCCGCCAGGCGCCGAGGGCATAGGGCCGCAGGACGCGTGGCAATCCCGGGTCCGATGCACCGGCTGGTCGTTGCGGAGGCTGCGGAATAGCACCCCGGGCGAGCACGTCGGCGGCGGCTGCCTGCATCGGGACAGGGTCGATGGCGTCGAGAAGCCCGCCTTGCAACGACTGGAGGTCCCGCAGGCGACGCCGGCTTTGCGCGTCGGCCTCGATATGGGCTGCGACGACCAGCGCGAGACCTTCGTCCAATCCACCGGTGGCGAAGGCGGCAAGCGTCTCGTCCGAGGGGCGATGTCCAGCCCTCATCGCAGATCCTCCAGCTTTCCGCGCAGATGCGACAGGGCCAGCCGCAATCGGGATTTGACCGTGCCGAGCGGGATGGCGAGGCGCTGCGCTACGTCCTGATGGGTGAAGCCCTCGAGGAAGGCGAGCTCGATGACGCGGTATTGATCGGGCGACAGGTCGGTCATCGCGGCCCGTACGCGCGCGTCGCGCTGCGCTCCGGAGACGACGTCATCGGGCTGCTCCGGTCCGTCCTCGTCGATAATTTCGTAGATCTGCGACAAGCGCGAGCGTGTCTCACGCCTGGCGACGTCGATGCGCAGATTGCGCGCGATCGTGGCGATCCAGGTTCCGGCGCTGGCCTTGGCGGGGTCGAACAGCGCTGCCTTGCGCCAGACGGCGAGCAGGGTTTCCTGCGCCATGTCCTCGGCCAGATCGGCCGGGGCACCACCCTTCATCAGAAGGCCCTTCACCCGCGGGGCGAAATGGTCGAACAGCGCGGCAAACGCGGCCCGGTCGCCCGAGCGCGCAATCGCGGCGATGAGTGCGTTGGGGTCGAACAAGGTAACGAACCGACCTCTCTGCGCCACCGTTCTCGCCCGGCGCATCTCATCGACTCTCAGGGCGAGCGCGGTAACCATGCTCCATCTACGGGCGCCGCCGCCTTGCGGATCACTCGGCGGCCTTCCAGTTCACGTTGCGACAGAGCAGCCCGCCGAGCACGCAGCCATGAGTGCTCAGCACGCGCGCCGTCGCCTTGATCGTCATGGAATAGCTCCAGTCGCGCTTGGGATCGTAGGCCGTGCCGGAAAAGCTGCCGTCGGCCTGGCGGGCCAGCGTCATGATGAGCCTGTCGCCCACCGCCTCGCCCTTGCTGGTGTCGCCGATCCAGAGATTGGTCGCACAGACATTGTCGCCACAGGGCGCGATGCGCACGCGCGCATTGCCGTCATCGCGCAGCCAGGTGCCGTTGAGCTCGGCCGCTCCCGCGGCCGGTGCCGCGGTCATGGCGACGATGATCAGGACGGTGCGAGTACTCGTCATCGCAAGACCCTTTCGCGTTCCCTAAAACCTGCCTACGTCCTTCGAGGCCCATCGGTTTCATCGGGCTGCGCATTCGCATCGTCGAAGGCATGGGCGAACAGCAGCGCTATCAGCGCGGTCAACGTCGCTCCGCTGATAAAGTTCAGACGCCGGAAGGCGGCGTATTCGTCGACGCCGTAGACATGGGCGGGTTCCCCAAGAAGCCCACCCGGCGCCAGGTAGACGGCGAAGGCGGCCGCGACGAGGGCCAAGGCGACCACTCGCTCAGCCCGCCTGAACAGAAGCGCTGCGAGCGCGATGCAAGGCAGCAGGAAGATGTCCACGCCCGAGGCTGTGCCGAAGACCATCTGGCAGAGCAGGGTGTTTCCGACGCCGGCCAGAACCAGGGTCGTCTTGCCGAGCAGGGGACTGCGCCGCATCAGTGCGGGAACCGCGAGGAAGAACGGCGTCGACAGAAAGCTCACGGAAGCCGGCCAGATCGTCTGCGACACAGCCCAGTACAGATAGAGCGGATAGAAGGGCTGGTTCGACGCGACGATGAGCGCGACCGTATTGGCGAGAGCGGCCCGCCGATCGCGATGGGCCGCATAGCGGCGGATGGCTGCGATTGCGCCGCTCAGCCTGCTCTCCGTCATGGCTCACCTCCCGGGCGTCTTCTTCTGGGGCGTCTTCGGCTCCCTTGGTCTTACGCGCGCGGCATCGCCCCGGCTCACCAATGGCGGGCATTTTCCTGGCCACCCACAAATCCGGGTCACTCCCTGCCGCGTATATCGACTGTGAGACGGGGAGACAGAGCATGCTGCAGCGAACCAGAATCGCGGTGATCGGCGGCGGCATCTCCGGCCTCTCGGCTGCCTGGCTGCTTGGTCGAACCCATGATGTCGTGCTGTTCGAGGCCGCCCCGCGGCTCGGCGGTCATGCCAACACCGTGACCATCCGCAGCCCGAACGGTGACGAGACGCCGGTCGATACCGGCTTCATCGTCTATAATGGGGCGACATACCCGAATTTCGTCGCGCTGATGGAGCATCTCGGGGTCGCGACCCAGCCGACGGAGATGTCGTTTGCGGTCTCGCTCGACGGCGGCAATCTTGAATATGGCGGCACGAGTCTGGCGGGCCTGTTCGCGCAGCGTCGCAACCTCGTCAGTCCGCGCTTCTGGTCGATGCTTCAGGACATCCGGCGCTTCTATCGCGAGGCGACGATCGACGCGCAAGCCGCCCCAGAGAACGCCGTCTCGCTTGGCGACTATCTCGCCAATGGCCGATATGGCCGGGCCTTCCGTGACGATCACCTGTTGCCGATGGCGGCCGCCATCTGGTCTGCGCCCTGTGCCGAGATCCTGTCCTACCCGGCCGCCGCATTCCTGCGGTTTCACCATAATCACGGTTTGCTCCGGCTGACCGACAGGCCTGTCTGGCGCACGGTTTCGGGCGGCAGCGCGGTCTATGTCGCAAAACTACGGGCCGCCTTCGCCGGCGAAACCAGGACCGGTACGGCGGTGCGACAGGTCCGGCGGTCGCCGAATGACGTCATGGTTTCAGGCGACGGTTGGAGCGAACGCTTCGACCAGGTCGTCTTCGCGACCCATGGCGATCAGGCGCTCGCGCTGATCTGCGACCCCAGCGACGCGGAAGCGGCCTCGCTCGGGGCCTTCCGGTACAGCCGCAATCGCGCTGTCCTGCACGGGGACGCCGCCTTGATGCCGAAGCGCCGCCAGGCATGGGCCAGTTGGAACCATCTCGGAAACCGCAGTCGCCCGGAAGAGACCTGCGCCGTCACCTATTGGATGAACCGCCTTCAGGGCCTGTCGGATGATCGTCCCCTCTTCGTGACGCTCAATCCGCCGGACATCCTGGACGCCGGGGCGATCCTGCACGAGGAAACCTACGAGCACCCGCTATTCGACGCCGCAGCTCTAGCGGCCCAGGCCCGGATCTGGGCGCTGCAGGGTCAGCGGCGCAGCTGGTTCTGCGGCGCCCATTTCGGTGCGGGCTTCCATGAGGACGGGCTTCAGGCGGGCCTCGCGGTCGCCGAAGCGTTGGGGGGCGTTCGGCGGCCATGGCAGGTCGCCGATGCGTCAGGACGCATCCCGCGCGTGACGGCGCAGGAGCGGGCCGCATGACCCTGCAATCCTCCCTCTATGTCGGCCGTGTCCGACATCATCGCTTCCGTCCGCGGCGCCATGCCCTGGCCTACCGTGTCTTCTGGCTGCTGCTCGACCTCGACGAGATCGACGGCCTCGCGGCGCAGCTTCGCGTCTTCTCGCGCAACCGCTTCAATCTCTATGCCTTCCGGGATTCCGATTATGGGGATCGCAGCGGCCGCCCCTTGCGGGAGCAGGTCGACGAGGCGCTGGCGAGCGCTGGAATCCCGTGGGATGGCGGCGCGATCCGCCTGCTGACGATGCCGCGCATCCTCGGATACGCCTTCAACCCGCTCAGCACCTATTTCTGCTATCGGCGCGACGGCGCCCTGTGCGCCACGATCTACGAGGTGCACAACACCTTCGGCGAGATTCACAGCTACGTTGCGCCTGTCCTCGCGGAGGCCTCGCCGCTGCGACAGGAGGCCCCGAAGGCCTTCCATGTCTCGCCCTTCTTGGGGCCGGCGATGCGCTATGCGTTCCAGGTTTCACCCCCGGGCGCGTGCGTTTCGGTCGCCATCGACGGCCACGACGACGAGGGGCGCCTGATCGCCACCGCGCTGACCGGCAAGCGCCGCGAGCTCAGCGACGGGGCGCTGCTGCGCCTGCTCGTCAGCCACCCGCTTCTCACACTGAAGGTGACCGCCGCGATCCACTGGCATGCGTTGCGCCTGTTGGCCAAGCGCATTCCCCTATGGCCGCACCCGCCGCCGCCGGACCGGCCGCTCAGCCTTGGCGATGCGCTGCTTCGCCATTCGAAGGGAAAGCTGCAATCATGAGCCTGCCTGACACCGAACGGCACCATCCCGGCGCAGAGGAGCATCTCACGCTGCCGCGTGGCTTCGGATCTGCGCGCTGGTTCCTGCGCCGGTTGCTCTCGCGCATCGAGATCGGTCGCCTGACGGTGGTGACGCCCGAAGGAGAGCGCCTCCGCAGCGGGCATGGTGCGCCCGGGCCGCATGCGACGATGGTTCTCAGGCGTTGGCGAGCGATCAGGCGCCTGCTGCTCGATGGCGATATCGGCCTGGCTGAAGCCTATCGCGACGGCGATCTCGAAACGCCGGATCTGACCGCTCTGATCGAGCTCGGCGCCCAGAACGACGCGACGCTCCGGACGCTCATCTGCGGCACATGGCTCGCCCGCCTGCTGAACCAGCTGCGCCATCTGCTCAACGCCAACACCCGCGCCGGCAGCCGGCGCAACATCATGGCGCATTACGATCTCGGCAATGCGTTCTACGGGCGCTGGCTCGATGCGAGCATGACCTATTCCTCGGCGCTCTACGCAGCCCCGGCGGAGACGCTGGAATCGGCGCAGCAGCGCAAGCTCGACAAGATCGTCGAGATGCTGGCCCTGACTGGCGGCGAGCACGTGCTGGAGATCGGCTGCGGCTGGGGCGCACTCGCGGAGCGGCTCGCCCGCGAGGGCTGCCAGGTGACGGCGATCACATTGTCACCCGCACAGCTCGCCTTCGCGCAGGAGCGGATCGGCGCGGCCGGCCTTGCCGACCGGGTCTCCCTGCGCCTTCAGGATTATCGGGATGTGGCCGGGCAATTCGACCGCATCGTGTCGATCGAGATGATCGAGGCCGTCGGCATGGCCTATTGGCCTGCCTTCTTCGCGAAATTGCAGATGTCGCTGCGGGCTGGCGGCTGTGCCGTGTTGCAGGCGATCACCATCGACGATGGGTTGTTCCGATCCTATGCCGATGGCACCGACTTCATCCAGCGCTATATCTTCCCCGGCGGCTGCCTGCCGTCGGTGCATGCCCTCGATCGGGAGGTGGCCCGCGCCGGTCTCGCCGTCCACGACGGTCACCAGTTCGGCGCGAGCTATGCCCAGACGCTGAAGGAATGGCGCCAGCGCTTCCTCGGGCACTGGGCGCAGATCGCTCCGCTCGGCTTCGATGAGCCGTTCCGGCGGCTCTGGGAGTACTATCTCTGCTATTGCGAAGCCGGATTCCGCGCCGGCACCACAGATGTCCGACTCTTGAAGTTGGTCGGCAGTCCATGCGCCGCAGCGCAGGCTGGATGAGCGGGCCTTTGAGTGATCCTCGCCGATCATCATCGCAGGCGCGATGATCAATGTCGCCATTCCTGCGGCGTAGCCGGCAGATCTCCCGTGACCTCGACATGGACGGCGCCACTCGTCGGCGGAGATTCCCAATAGGAGAATCTGAGATCGAGGAGATGGCCATCATCGGTCAGCAACTGCACATCCGTGCGGCCGAACACGGTCTTCAGAGCAGGAAAGGCCAGCCGAACCTCCCCACAGCTGGTCACTCCGATCGGATTCTGGAAAAAGCCTTCAAAATCGTAGGAGGCACGGCCGATCTTGATGCCGTTGCTCATCAGGGCGCCTCGCCCCGAGATTCCACCGAGATAACGCATGATCGTTTCACTTCACGGTTCATAGGCGTGACTAGGCCTGCTTATCCTTCTCCAGGGCGGCAGTCAGTTCGATCGGGTCCACGAGGATGATCTGCGAGGAACCGCGTGAAAATTCGATGGCCGGGATCTGCAGCATCGTGGCTGTCCGGCGGAAGGCCCGGAACGACACGCCCACGATCTCTTCCTCGTCGGTGACGACGCGATAGGTTCCGGCCGGCTGAGGATCCGACAGCGCGCTCAACCTGAAGGGATGGCTGAACGTGATCTCCGTTTCGGTGGTCCGGTCCGTCATGATCCGCACCTGTCATTCCCTGCCAGGGGTATCAGGGCCGCCGGCTCGGCTCTCTTCGGGGCGCCTCGGCTATTTCAGATTGCCGAAATGGTTCGTTTGCGTCACGCCGGCCCGGATCTGGAACTCTTCGATGGCGCGTTCGTGACCATCGGCTCCTCGAACCCGGTATTGCCGCTGTCCGTTTTCGCTCGCCGGAAGCACCCGCAGAATCTCGTATTGTCCGAGGCCGGTCCTGTCGAGGAAGCCGAAGACCAGGCTGATGACATCGCCTGCCTTATACTTTGTTGTCATGACATGGTCCCTCAATGTTCGATCCATTGCGCGCCTTCTCATGCGTCGGCGAAGCCAGGTAACCGATGAAGGCCGCTCCATCGTCGCGATGGCCCATGATCAGAAGATCCACGACGTCTCGGTCATCCTGAATCAGATGAATCGGAAAGGCGAACTGGAGAGGGTCTGTCCGGCTCAGGTTCGCGACAAGATGCCCGCAGCACATGTCCCTGGCAGCCAGTGACGTTCTGAAGCTGAATGATGCCGGCTGACGCGTGCCGATGCGCCAGATGATCTGGCCATTGCCTTGCAAGACGAAAATCCAGTGTCGGCCGGCGCCACATTGACGCCGCGACTCGCTCTCGATCCAATTTGAAAGAAGGCGACGATTTACTATGCGCTTGGTTCAGTAAATAAGCAAGAGCGAAGTCTGCGTCGTCTTCGCGCAGAGATAGCGTTCCGTTCTTTGACCGCTTTGACCTGCGATTATTTGCCAGAATATTTGGGTTCGGCGGCGCCGACCGGCGGCTTGCTGCATGAGCGATTCAACGCTTACCCAGGGAAAGAGCGGGCGAAATCTTCGCCCCACCGCTCGCGCGAGCAATCTCCGAACGACGTCTCTAGTGCTCCAATGCCTGCATCAGCTCCGCGATCCTGATCGTCGCGAAATTGCAATACGTGTCCGAGACCGCGTAGGGCAGGATGATGTGGTCGTTATGGCGGATCGCGCCGCAGGTGTAGACGACGTTGGGGACATAGCCTTCGCGTTCGGAGGGCTCCGGCCGAACCAGCGGCTCGCGGGAACGCGCGAGGACTTTCGACGGGTCCTGCTTGTCGAGAAGAACCGCTCCGATCGCATATTTCCGGACCGGCCCGACGCCGTGGGTCAACAGCAGCCAGCCCTCGTCTAGTTCGATCGGGGACCCGCAGGTGCCGATCTGAACGAACTCCCACGGGAACTGCGGCTTCAGGATCACGACACCGCCGTTCCAGGTGAAAAGGTCATCGGAATGGACGAGATAAAGGTTCTCGTTGTCCTGCCGCGCGATCATCGCGTAGCGTCCGTCGATCTTCCGGGGAAACAGCGCCATGCCCTTGTTCGCGGCGGCCGTCCCGCGCAGTGGCGACAGCCGAAACGACAGGAAATCGTTGGTCTCGATCAGTTCGGACCGGATCGCCCTGCCGTTATAGGCGGTGTAGGTCGCCCGAAACACTGTCCTGCCATCTTCGTCGAATGCGACGAAGCGCGCGTCCTCGATGCCATTCGATTGGGATGCGGTAACGGGAAAGATCACCCGCTCGCTGATGTCGCCGTCGGGCGAAAAGACGACCTCGACATCGTCGCCATCGAGACGCGCCATCCGGTTGCGCAAGGTAGCGATCGACGCCAGGCGCGATGTCGGATCGACGCTGACGCTGCCGTCACTCGCGATCGAGCCCGAGCGGAAGGTCAGCGATGAGATATGTCCCTCGCCAACCGCACGAACGCTCAGGATGAAGCGGCGCCCGCCTGGGGGAGCGCCGGACTGATCAGGGTGCGAAACGATGCTCGGATTGAAGAGAGCCGCGGCCTCGAACGAATATTCATGGAGGAAATAGGCTCCGACCAGCTGACGCTGGATCCTGGTGAAGTCGCAATGCGTCGCGAAGGCGTCCTCCATCTCGTCGGCGCGCTGCTCGAATTTTTCAAGCAGGTTGCGGTGCCGGCCTTTGAAATTCTCCAGCACGTCGGCGAGCAGGCTTTCGGCCGTGTCGCAATCAAGCGCCAGGACCCGGTCGACGATATGGTTCGCCCGGGTCTTGTCGACGGGGTTGAGGTCCCTCGGCTCGGCCGTGGGGCCGAACCGGCGCACGACGACTCTGGAGGGATCGGGGCGCAGATACAGGGCCTGACGATTCAGGAACGCGGGTTGGGACAAGGCGACCCCAGTCTGTTTGTGCGCGATCGCCGAAGGCTCAGGCATGCAAGACCCGAAGCGGCGCCAGTTTCGGGCGGTCCCCGCTGATGCGGGCTTGCTGGCGAATCTCGGCGAGGCTGAGAAGGTAGGATACCACGGATTCGCCACCGCGGTTCTCATTCGCACGGTCGCGATGCAGGCCGTCGCGACAAGCGCCTGTGTCGAGGTCGACCAGCGGCGCAGAGAGGTCGTTATGCCCGAGGAACCAGGCGAAGGCGCGGGCGGCCTCGGTCCGCCAATGCGGATCGCCATCGGCGCGCCAGGCCGCGAGGCAGGCCGAGATCGTCGCCGTGGCCTCCAGTGGCTGCTGGTCGAAAGACCTGGGCGCACGGCGCTTGTCGCCAAAGCTGTCGGAGCCGACCGGCCTGAACAAGCCCGCGGGCGTGGTCTGCAGATCCGCGAGCCAGCGCAGCGAGCGCAATCCGGCCTCGAGATAGCCTGGAACCTTCATCGAGGCTCCGGTTGCGATCAGGGCCTGGGGCAGGCGCGCATTGTCATAGGAAAGCCCATCCTCGAACCATACCCAGTTCGGCGTCTCCGCGGCTGAGAGCAGGCCGAGCAGGCGATCGGCAAGCAGCGTGCGCAGCCAGATGGCGGTTGGCGGCGCCGCGGCGATGGCGCAATAGGCGTCGAGGCCGAGCAGGGTGAAACCCCAGGCGCGGGGCGAGGTGAAACTCTCGACGACGGGCAAGGCCTGCGCGAACAAGGCGGCCGCCCATTGCCGGCGCGAGGGGCTGACATCGTTGCGCGCGCATTCGCCCAACGCCCAGAGCGTTCTGCCATGGCTGTCCTCCGAACCGATCTCTTCCAGCCAGCGCCGGTCGAAGCTCATGAAGTTGCGGAAGCGTCGCATGTCGGGATTCCAGGCGTGCTGGACAAAGGACGCGAAGCACGCCGTCAGCGCGTCACCGAGCTGCCGTTCTCCGCTGCTGTTCAATGTGCAGGCGAGGAGCAGCGCGCGGGCATTGTCATCGACGCAGTAGCCATGCGCGCGATCCGGCACGGAATGAACGGCGTGCTGGAACAGGCCGGTATCGTCGCACATGGACAGGAGATGGCCTGTCTGCATCTCCGGAGGCGCCGGCACCTGCGGCGACGGGGTCGTCATGGTCGGGCCGGCGACGACGCTCAGCACCCGACCCCGGCGCGCGGTCTCGAAGGCGGCGAGATAGCGCTTGGCCGTTCGCTCCCATGTCATCGAACGGCTGCTGGCATAGGCGCGCAGCCGCATAGCCTGACGCCGGTCGACATCGGTCAGCAGTCCCGCGATCTCATCGCCGATGGCAACGGTGTCCCCGAACGGCACCAGGATGCCGCGTCCGTCGGCGAGCAGTTCCTGTGCGTGCCAGTACGGCGTCGAGACCACGGCTTTCCCGAGGCCGAAACTGTAGGCCAGCGTACCCGATGTCATTTGCGCCTCGTTGAGATAGGGCGTGACATAGACATCGCACATCGAGATGAAGCCGAGCAGGGTCGCCTGATCGACGAACTGGTCGAGAAAGACCACATGATCCTCGACGCCCAGTTCGCGTACGCGGTGCATCAGGCTGGCGCGATAGGCCTCGCCCTGCTCGCGGACCAGATTGGGGTGGGTTGCACCCAGAACCACATAGACCGCATCGGGGCGACGCCGCAGGATGGCAGGCATCGCGTCGATCATCACCTCGATACCCTTGTTGGGCGACAGCAGCCCGAAGGTCAGGATGACGGAGCGCCCGCTGAACCCGAGCCTGGTCTTGGCGTCATCAGGGGCGAGAAAGGCGAATTCGGGGATACCGTGCGGGATCACCTCGATCTTGTCGGCAGGCAGCCGGTAAACCGTCCGCAGCAGGTCGCGCGCCTTCTCGGCCATGACGACCACTCGCGCGGAAGCGTCGACGATCCGCTCCATGACATCGCGTTGCACCGGCGTCGGCTCGGACAAGACGGTGTGTAGCGTGGTGACGACCGGCATCTTCAGGCGCGACAGGAGCGCCATGATGTGGCCGCCCGCGTCGCCGCCGAAAATGCCGAATTCATGCTGGAGCGAAACGACGTCGAAGCGGCCGTCATTCAGGAAGTCGGCAGCCCCTGCATAATCCTCCAGCCGGTCATCGCCCACCTGATAATGGACGGAGCGTGGATAGTCATAGGCGTGGCCATGATCGTTCATGGCCACGATCGAGGTTTCGAGATCCGTGCCCGACGAGGCGACCGCCTGCTGCAGGTCCGTCGTGAAGGTCGCGATTCCGCAGCGACGCGGAAGCGAGTTGCCGATGAAGGCAATGCGGTGGAGTGGGCTCATGGACGGGCCTCCGTGAAAAGGTTGGACGAACCCGCCAACGCGGGCAGCGGCAGGGGCGGCGCAGACGCGGCGTCGGCCGGCGCGCTCGCATGGATGTCAGGGACGGCATGCAGAAGATCGGGGCAGGGGCCCGCAGCGTCATAGGCCACCAGGCAGGTCAGCCCGTCGCGGCCCGCCTCGATGCGCATGCTGTCGGCTTCGATGAAGCAGCCTTCTCCGACGCGGGCCTGCAACGATCCGAGCCTGACCTCGCCGGCGATGACGATCAGCCAGGTTTCATGGTTTGCATGCAGGTCCCAGACAGAGCCTGAAGGCAGTTCGAGCCGCTCGAGGACGAAATACGGGCTAGCGACGAGCAGGGTCCTGGCCTCGCTGAGGCGCCGCGCCGGTTCCTGGGCAGCGGCCGGCCCGGCAAGGGCGGCTGCGACGCCTTCCTCGATGTGAAGTTCGCGCCGGCGGCCGTGGTCGAACAGGCGGAACGTCGTATCGCTCCGCTGCTGGATCTCGGCGAGGACGAGCCCGGGGCCGATGGCGTGGATCGTTCCGGCCGGCACGAAGATGACATCGCCCTTGCGGGCCTTGCGCCATTGGAGAAGGTGGGCGATCGAGCCATCCGTGATGGCGGCCCGCAATTCTATCTGCGTGAGGGCCGATTTCAGCCCGACACCGATCGTGGCATCGGGCGAGGCGGAGAGGATGTACCAGGCTTCGGTCTTGCCACGAGCCAGGCCCATCGCTTGCGCGAAGGCGTCGTCGGGATGCACCTGGATCGACAAGGCTTCCTGCGTGAACAGCAGTTTGAGCAGCAAGGCGGGTTCGGTCGCGTGGAGATCGTGACGTTGAAACCAGAGCTCGCCGATCGCGGTGCCGCCATGATCGACCTCGCTCCAGGGCAGGAGATCGGTCGAGCCCCAGGGTTTGGGCATCACCTGCACGCAGGCCTGTTCTAGCGCCATATCGGTCTCCAGGTTCGCATCGCCAGTGATCGATCGACGGCTGTCGATCGATGCGGCAATGGTCGGCGACAGCTTCAATGGCGCAGGTCTTGAGGGGGCGGGCCCCATCGCGAGCGGCATCGTGCGCGGCGAGCGCGCATCGTCATGGGCCAAAGCCCACTCCATCGCTGGAGCGGGCTTTCGACCCGGATAGGCCGGCGACAGCGCGTGGTGCGCCGTCACCTTCGCGGCAATCGATCGATCCTACTGAAGGACCTGCACGACCCGGCGTGTCCTCGGGTCAACCAGCACGGTGCGATTGTTCACAACGGTGTAGCGATAGGTTGTCTGGCCGTATTCGGGCGGCACGTCGTAGTAGACGATGCCTTCATTCGGGAGCGTAACGCCGACATCGAGCGGTTCGGCATAGCTGTAGGACGGACGGCGCTGCTCCACGACATAGGCCTGGAACCGTGGTGTCTGATCGCCGATGATCGCGCCGACCACGGCGCCTCCTACACCGCCGACGACGGCACCGACCGGGCCACCAACAATGGCCCCGCCCACCGCTCCCGTCGCCGCCCCACTGAGCGCGCCCCCTTGGGCAGCCGGTGCGTTCTGAGCGAAAGCGGCCACTGGAATGGTGGAAATCGCAGCGATAAGAATAAATTGCTTCAGCATGAAAGTATCCCTTCACATGAACCGGCCGGAAGGAATATCCATCAAGCTGCTCACTTAGCAGCTAAACGTATTTTATGCGAGGAAGTTCCATTTTTATTTTCATCACTTATTGATCGGTGCGGAGAATTGGCGATTTTCTGAAATGAAATCCAGATCTATCGATCGCTCATTATAATTGGCGCGCCAGGCCATGCGTAAAACCGTCCCGTTGACGGTATTAGCGCCCACCAGGACGCGCGGAATTTCGGACGCGGGGGCAATCCGCCACGTGGCTCCAACGATAGCCGGCAGGCGCACCGAACAGGCGCCGCGACGAAATCGGCGCGGCGGTGTCCCACTCAGGCTTTGGAAGGTGTCCCCCCGGCCTTGCGCAAACCGATCTGCCTATGGCCTCAGGGCGACTGCCAGGTCCGGCCGATCGGTCGTGAAGGCGCTCACACCCGCGGCGAAGGCCTGCTTGATATCGGCCTCCTCATGCACGGCAAAGAGCCCGTAGCGGATCGCCTCGCGCCGGCAAATCTCCGCGTCGGCGTCCTCCGCTTGCGATATCCGCACAGCAATCTCAGGAACGCCCGCCATGCGAGCCTTTCGGCACAAGGCGCCGAGGTCTCGTGCCGGAGCGGCAAGAACCTTCTCGGAAATCAGCCAGATCAACGGCGTGGCCGGCGCTGAGCTGGCCAGTTCTCCGAGCGTTTCCAGGTCGAACGCGGTGAAGGTCGTCCGGTCGAGCAGGCGCCTTTGCGTGAGTGCCTCGACGACCTCCGCCTCGATTCCCGGATAGCGGCTGCCATCCCCACGGTTCTTCAACTCGATGCGCAGCTTGATGCCGCTCGGCTCGAGAATGTCGAGCACCTCGTCAAGACTGGGAATGGTCTCGTCGCTTGTGCGCAGCAGCGCCACCTCCCGAAGCTCGGCCCAGTCCTTGTCCGCGATCGCTCCCATGCCGGCTGAGGTTCGGCCGAGCAGCGGATCGTGATGGACGACCAGCACGCCGTCGCGACTGCGATGGATGTCGAACTCGATGAAGTCGACGGCCATCGCGGCGGAGTTGCGGAAAGCGAGGCGGCTGTTCTCGGGCCAGAGTCTGGCGCCGCCGCGATGAGAGGCGATGTCTGTCATGTCACCGTCACAGTCCAAGGATGTTTCTGCGTTGCAAGATAAATTGCGCTATCAAGATTCAGCAATTTATCTTGCATAGCGGCGGAGAGCTTGTCTACCGTGGGCGGCATGGGGAGGGGTGCATGAGCCTGACGGAGATTATCGCGGCGCACCGGGACGAACTGACCGAAGCCGATCGGCGGCTGATCGAGGTTCTCCTGGCTGACCGGACAGCCGGCAGCTTCCTGCCGGCGCACAAGGTCGCAGGGCAGGCCGGCGTGCATCCCTCAACCGCGGGCCGGCTCGCGCGCAAGCTCGGCTTTGCCACCTATCGCGACATGCGCGGCGCCTTGCAGGATGCGGTCGTCGCCGATCTCGACGCGTCGGTTCGCGTCCGGCGCCGGCTCAGCCGCGTCCGCGGCGATTCCCTCCTGGGCTCTGTCGTCGATGGCGAAATCCGGGCCCTGAACGCGCTGGCTGCGCAGATTTCGGATGCCGACATCATTGCCGCCGCCGGTCTGCTGCGCGACGCCGGGCGGATCCTGGTGGTCGGTGAGGGGCATGCGAGCAGCCTTGCCGACCTGTTCGTGCGCCGTCTCGTCAGGTCCGGCTACAGGGCGGCAGTGGTCGCCCATGCCGACTGGCAGGCGGCTGACCAATTGCTGGGCCTCGCCGCCGGCGATGTCGTCGTCGCCCTGGTCTTTCGCCACGAGAGTCCGGCAGCCGCGCGGATCATCGCCTATGCGCAGGGCATCAATGCCGGAACGCTCTTGATCACGGACCGGCGCACGGGTGTGCCGAATTGCGACGCGCAACTCGTTGCCGACCGTGGCGAGCAGGGCGAATTCCATTCGCTCACCGTCCCGATGGCGATCTGCAACACGCTGATCCTGGAATTATCGCGCACCGACCGCGGTCGCTCGCTCAAGACGCTGGCAAAGGTCGAGACGCTGCAACGGATGTTTCGCGGCAAGCCGGGATAGCGGCTGCGGCGTCGCGAGTGATCGGACCACTGAACAAGGACCCCGGTAGCGGGGCGCCCCCAAGGGAGGATGCAATGGCAAGAGCGATGAAACGCAACGCTGGGCTTTGGGCGGTGCTTGGCTCGGGGCTGGTTGCGTCCGCGCAACCCGGCGCCGCGGCAGCGGAGCGGCCGGTACTCACGGTGGCCGTGAACGAACTGGCGCGCTCGCTCGACCCCGGCGAGAACACCGGCAATGTCGACGTCCGTGTCTATTACTCGATCTTCGATACGTTGATCCGGCGCGATTTCGCGCATCCGACGGCTGACGGCGGCGCAAAACTGGTTCCTGGGCTGGCGGAAAGCTGGTCCTGGAGCACGCCGACCACCTTCGACATGAAGCTGCGCAGCGGCGTCGTCTGCCATGATGGCAGCCCGTTCAACGCCAATGACGTGCTGGCGACCTTCTCCGCCGACCGGCTCTGGGGCGCCAAGCCCTATTATCCCGATGGCCGCGTCTATTTCGGCAATTTCACCAATGTCGAGAAGCTCGACGACCTTACGATCCGGATCACGACGGCCCAGCACGACCCGATCATCGAGCACCGCCTGTCGAGCTACATGTCCTTCGTCATTTGCGACGAGGCCTGGAACAAGTTCAGGACGGAGGGTGTCGAAGCGAAGACCTGGATGGATCAGGCGGCCAAAGCGCTGCGCTGGAAGCCCGTCGGCACGGGCCCCTATAGCTTCGTCGACTACCAGAAGAACGACCGCATCAGGCTTGCCGCGTTCGATCGCTATTTCGAGGGCGCGCCGGCGGCGAAATCCATTACCTTCCGCTCGGTTCCCGAGGTCGCAGCCCGTGTTGCCGGCCTCGTCGCGGGTGATTTCGATATTGCCGTCGAGATCCCGCCGGACCAGTGGGACGGCCTCAAGCGCTACAAGGATGTCACGCTGAAGACGGAGCCACTGGAGAACAGCCATGTGCTCCAGTTCAACACCAGTGACCCGGTGCTCTCCGACAAGAAGCTGCGCCACGCGATGAGCCTGGCGATCGACCGCAAGGGGCTGATCGACGCTCTCTGGAAGGGCCAGACCTATGCACCAAACGGCCACCAGCTGCCGAGTTTCGGGCCGATCTATGTCAAGGAGAACAAGGGCTATTCCTACGATCCCGTGCTCGCCAAGAAGCTCCTCGCCGAAAGCTCCTACAAGGGCCAGGAGATCTCCTACAGGCTGATCCCGAACTATTACCTCTATAATGTCGAGGCAGCGCAGGTCATCCAGGAGATGTGGCGGGCAGTCGGCATCAATGCGCGCATCGATTTCGTCGACAGCTTCAAGGATGTCCGCAAGCCCGGTGCCCAGGTATTCGCCTGGTCGAACACCTATCGCGTGCCTGATCCGGCAGGCGCGATCCTGACCCTGTGGGGCCCCGCCACCGACAATCAGAACACCTGGAAATATTACGGCGCGAGCGCGGCGTTCAACGAGGCCGCCAGGGAACTGCTCGCCGAGACCGAAGAGACCAAGCGCAAGGCGCAGTTCGCGAAGCTGCTCGTCGCCTTCGAGGACGATATGCCGATGACGATGCTCTACAACCCCGTCACCGGCTACGCGCTCAAGAAGGGCGTCAACTGGACGCCCTATAGCCAGTACTACATGGACTTCCGCCCCTCGAACCTGTCGATCGGCGCGAAGTGACGGATACCGGCCGCATGGCGGAAGCCGGCGAGGGGAGCGACGCGCTCCTCTCCGTCGAGGATTTGACGGTCGGCTTCCGCACCGCCGCCGGCTATGCCGACATTCTCCACTCCGTCTCGTTCTCCGTGCGCCGCGGCGCCACGACATGCGTCGTCGGCGAGAGCGGCAGCGGCAAGAGCGTCTCCTGCCAGGCCGTGCTCGGCCTGCTGCCGCGGAACGGCCGGCGCGTTGGCGGGCGCATCCTCTTCGAGGGGCGCGATCTCGCCCTGGCCAGCGAAAGCGAGCTGGAGACGATCCGTGGACGCGGTATCGGCATGGTGTTCCAGGATCCGCTCGGCTCGCTCAATCCGCTGCATACCGTCGGCACGCAACTGCGCGAGACCTTGCGGCTGCACACCTCCCTGTCCGAGCCGCAGCGCCAGGCGCGCGAGCTCGAGCTGCTGCGGATGGTCGGAATTCCCGAGCCCGCACAACGATTGGCATCCTATGTCCACCAATTCTCCGGCGGCATGGCGCAGCGCGTGATGATCGCGATGGCGCTGGCCTGCGAGCCGCGCCTGCTGATCGCCGACGAGCCGACGACGGCGCTCGATGTGACGATCCAGGCGCAGATCCTTGACCTGCTCAACCGGCTCAAGGCCGAGCTGGGCATGGCCATCCTATTCGTCACCCACGATCTCGGGGTTGTCGCCGAGATGGCCGACGACGTCGTCGTGATGCGCCATGGCCGTGTGGTCGAGGCCGGGCCGGCGGAGCGCGTCCTGCATGCGCCGGAAGCGCAATACACAGGCGAGCTTCTGGCCGCGATGCCGCGCCTCGATGTCTCCGCGCCAGTCTATCGCGAGCGGGTTGCCTCATGAATGAACGGTCGGAGCCGCTGCTGCGGGTCTCGAAGCTGCGTCGCCATTTCGGCGGCGGACGCTCCTTCTTCCGGTCGCAGCGGACGATCCGCGCCGTCGAAGATGTCTCGCTCATGCTGCGGGTCGGTGAGACGCTCGGCCTTGTCGGGGAATCCGGTTGCGGCAAGTCCACGACCGGCCGGATGATCGTCGGGCTCGAGCGTCCGAGCGGCGGCGAGATCGTCTTCAAGGGGCGCGACCTTGCCGGTTTGAGCCCGGGCGACTGGCAGCGGCAGCGCCGCGACATCCAGATGATCTTCCAGAATCCGCAATCGGCGCTCGATCCGCGGCTGAGTATCGGCCAGCAGATCCGCGAGCCGCTCGACCTGCACGAGATCGGAGATCGGGCCGGTCGCGATGCCGAGGTCACGCGCCTGATGCGGGCGGTGGCCCTCCCGCCGGAAACAGCCGGACACTTTCCCCATCAGATCAGTGGCGGCCAGGCGCAGCGCGTCGTCATCGCCCGCGCGCTGGCCATGAAACCCAGCCTGATCGTCTGTGATGAACCGGTCTCGGCGCTCGATGTCTCCGTTCAATCGAAGGTGACCGAACTCCTGCAGGAGCTGCAGGAGCGGTTCGACATCGCCTATCTCTTCATCTCCCACGATTTGCGCGTGGTGAAACAGCTCTCGCACCGCATCGCCGTGATGTATCTCGGCCAGATCGTCGAGGAGGGGCCGACGGATCCGGTCTACCGGCAGCCGCTGCACCCCTACACCATGGCGCTTCTGGCCGCGATACCCGATCTCTCGGCGCCCAGGCGCACGCGATCGGCCCGGCTCATGGGCGATCCGCCGTCGCCGGCCAATCCGCCTCCGGGCTGTCATTTCCACACCCGCTGCCCCTATGCCCGCCCGCGTTGCTCCGCCGAGATGCCGCAGTTGCGAGCGGTCGAGGGGGGCCGCAGCGTCCGCTGCCATTTCGCCGAAGAACTGAGGGCAGAATCGTGAACCGGCCGCTTGTCATTGCCCATCGCGGTCACTCCGCCAGATACCCGGAGAATACGCTGGAGGCCTATCGGGCGGCGATCGCCGCCGGGGCCGATCTCGTCGAGACCGATGCGCGCCTGACCGCGGACGGCGTCGTCATCGCCGCGCATGATCCAGACCTGGCCCGGCTTGCAGGCAGCGCCGCGGCTATCGCGACAACCACCCACGCGGAACTGGCGGCGATCGCGCGCTCAAGCGGCATCCGGCTCGCGACGCTCGCCGAGGCGCTCGCAGCGATCTGCCCACATCGGCAAGCCCTGATCGACGTCAAGACGCAGGACCTGACAATCATCGACGCGGTGATCGCGGTGATCGGCGGGGCAGGCCTGCGCGACCGGGTATGGATCGGCGTGCGCGACGTCCTGCAGGTCGCCCATGCCCGGCTCCAGATGCCGGGCGTCCGGGTGCTCGCCTTCCTTCCCGACACGGCAAATCCGAACCATTTCGCGGCGGCGGGAGCAAGCGCCTTCCGTATCTGGGAAGGCGCTCTCGACGGAAAGGTTGCGACAGGCCTGCTCGGCCGTGTGCCGGTCTGGGTCACGGCGGGGGGGAGCGGAACCGGGCGCCGCGTCGGTGATGTCGATACCGAGGGCCTTGCTGCCATCCTCGGGAAATCCCCGCAGGCCGTGCTGCTCAATGACCCCGACCTGCTCGTCGGGGCACAGAACCGCGTGGCGTCATGATGCCGGGCCGTCAATTCCTGACCAAGCTGGCGCGCGGCCTCCTGACGGTGTGGCTGATCGTGACCCTGACCTTCGTCGCGCTGAACCTGTCGGGGGATCCGATCGACGCGCTGGTCGGAGACCAGGCCTCGCCCGAACTCATCGCGCATTACCGCGAGAAATTCGGGCTCGATCGACCCCTCTGGCAGCAATACGTTTCCTATCTCGCTGGCATCGCACAAGGCGATTTCGGCCTCTCGCTCTCCGACCAGCGCCCGGCGGTGGAGCTGATCGCAGGCGCGCTCCCCCATACGCTGAGGCTTGGGCTGACGGCCTTCGTGCTTGGCCTCATTCTCGGCGTCGGCTTCGGCATCGTCGCGGCGCTGAACCGCAATCGGCCGGTGGACCGGCTGGTGATGAGCTTCGCCGTGCTCGGCTTCAGCCTGCCGAATTTCTTCCTCGGCATCCTGCTGATCCTGCTGTTCTCGCTGCATTGGCGGCTGCTGCCGAGTTCGGGCGACGCGACGGCCCTGCACCTGATCCTGCCGGCCGTGACGCTGGGAACGCATTTCGCCGGTACATTCGCGCGTTTCACCCGCTCGGCGATGCTCGAGGTCCTCAACAAGCAATATGTCGTGGCGGCCCGCGCCAAGGGCGTGCCGAGCATGCGCCGCGTGCTCTGGCACGCACTGCCCAACGCCGCGATCCCGATCATCACCATCATCGGGCTCAAGCTCGGCGATCTCGTCGCGGGCTCGATCATCGTCGAGACGGTGTTTGCGGTCCCCGGCGTCGGTCGGCTTCTCGTCAACGCGGTGACGTCGCGCGATTTCGCGCTGGTCCAGGCGATCCTGATCATGGTCTCGGTCACCATGATCCTCGCCAATCTCGCTGTAGACGCGATCTACACCCTGATCGATCCGCGCATGCGCGCCGCACGTTCGGAGAACTGAGATGGCGATGCCATGGTCCTTCCGTCGGGCTGACGACACTCCGGTGCGAGCGGAAGCGCGCTATCCCGTCCTCGTCGTCGTCGCCCTTGCCCTGCTGGCGTTGATCGTCGTCGTCTTTCTCTTCGCGGATTGGCTGGCGCCCTATGACTATCGCGCGCAAGCGCTGCTCAAGCGCCTCAGGCCGCCGGTCTTCCTGGGTGGGACGACGGACCACCTGCTCGGCACCGACGAACTCGGCCGCGATGTCCTGAGCCGCTTGATCTACGCCATCCGCTTCAGCGTGCTTGTCGCGCTCGGCGGCACCTTGATCGGTGCCCTGATCGGCACGGCGCTCGGCTTCATCGCGGCGCATTTCCGCGGCTTCGTCGAGGAGGCGATCATGATGCTGGCCGACGTCCAGGCGTCGCTGCCCTTCATGATGATCGCGCTCGCACTGATCGCCATGTTCGGTGGCGGCTTCATGCTCTTCATCGCCATCATGGGGTTCTACGGCTGGGAGGTCTTTGCGAGGCTGACGCGGGGCGTCGTCATCGCCGCAAACACGCAAGGCTATGCGACGGCCGTGGTCGCGCTCGGCGCTCCGGCGCGACATGTCTATCTCCGGCATATCCTCCCCAACATCCTGAGCGTGCTGATCGTTCAGTTCACGCTCAATTTCCCGCAGGTGATCCTGCTCGAAACCTCGCTCAGTTTCCTCGGCCTCGGCATCCGCCCACCTCTGACCAGCCTTGGCCAGATGCTGGGGGCAGGGCGCGCCTATCTGACCACCGCATGGTGGATCGCGATCCTGCCCGGCATGGCGATCTTCCTGACGACCATGTCGATTTCAATCATCGGCGACTGGGTCCGCGACCGGCTCGACCCGACGCTGCAATCACGCTGAGCGAGCAAGCACGGCCCCGCCTGCCATCGCTCGGACTGGTTGCGCAGCTGCCGATATTTCGGTTGCACCTGCACAGTGGGCGCCGCCAAATGTGCGGATGCAGCAGGGGGAATCGCCGTGCGTGGCACAGGCAGCTGGCAGGTCGTTGCACAGGCGGAGGCAGGCACCCCGGCAGGCGAGCTGCCTGATGCCGTCTACGAGGCCTGTTCGCTGTCCGATTGCGGCGATGGACCGGGGCCGGACTGGCCCCATCGTACGGCCAAGCGGCTGATTCAGGAGCCGGCGGATGTCGGGATCACGGCTGCGCTGGCTGAGATCGGCGCGCTTGCCGGTGCCGACCGGGCCTGGATGTTCGAATACGACGCCGCGTTGCTGCGCTTCCGGAACACCCATGAATGGAGCAGGCAGGGCGTTCGCTCCTTCGTCGAGGACCTGCAGAACACGCCGGTGACGATGATTGCCTGGCTGCAGCAGTTTCTGGTGTCGGGCAAGGCTGTGATGATCAATCGGGTTGCCGACTTGCCACGCCCGGCTCGCCAGCTCCAGGTCGAGATGCTCCGCCAGGGCGACCGGAGCGTGCTCAGCGTGCCGGTCTTCCATGGCGGACAGCTCCGCGCCTGTATCGGCTTCGACGCGACTACTGCAGCCCGGCGCTGGCCGCAGGCGGATATCAGGGCCCTGTTTCAATGTGCGGAGCTGATCGCGCTGGCGCGTTACGGATCGCACCGCAGCGAGCAGGTGCTGGCCGACCCGGCGAGGGCGTTCGCACCCTTGATCCATCTGCGTCGGCAGGGGCAGATCATCGGTGTGGAGCCGCATACCATTCTCGGCGTCCGCTCGGCGCGCGACTATGCGAAGGTCTGGCTGAAAGATGGCTCGACGGTCCTCGACCTGCGCCCGCTCGCCCTCTGGACCGGGCTGCTGCCGTCGGCCTCCTTCCTGCGCGTCCACCGCACCGCGATCGTCAACCTGCAGCATGTCCGCGGCCTCGACCGACGCGACGGGAATGGCTGGAAGATTGCGCTCGGCCAGCTCGCGGACGCCTGGCCCGTGTCGCGCCCCTACCGGCAGGAATTGCGGCAGCGACTCGGAATTTGAGCGGGGCGTTTTGCGCACCGAATCCCGCTGCCGGTTTACCGATTTCTCACGATGAAACCGATCGGCAGGGGCATTCATCGAACCGGCATGTCGGTTGGTCGAATTCGGCTTGCCTCCCGCCCGGCACGCCAACCCGATAGGCGAACCGATCAACCGATGCACGCTTTGCCCATGCCGCTCCGCCGCACCGTCACCGCTCCGACCGTCAGACGCATCCCGGGCCGCAGGGCGGCAAGGTTCGCCGTCGCCTCCCTGCTGACCGTCATGCTGTCCGCCGGCTGGCAGCGCCAGGCAGCTGCCGAAGATCTGGCCCTGCAGGATGCGGCATCGATGGCCGGCGTCGCGATGTTCCTGAACGCGCGCGCCCCGGGGCTGATCCTCGCCGTCGTCAGGGGCGAGGACAGCGTCATTGCGGGCTATGGCGAAACCGCGCCAGGCAGCGGCAAGGAGCCCGACGGCCGATCGATCGTCCGCGTCGGTTCGGTTTCAAAGGTCTTCGCAGCCGATCTGCTTGCCGCGATGGCCGCAACCGGACAGCTCTCCCTCGACGCTCCGCTCAGTCGCTATGCCCCGCCCGGCAAGGCTCCGCTGGATTTCGCTGACCGGCCGATCACGTTGCTCGACCTCGCGACGTATTCGGCCGGGCTGCCGCGCGAAATGGCGGACCCGGCGACGCCCGCGGAAGAGAAGAACCCGTTTGCGACCTTCAAGGCATCCTATTACTGGGACTGGATCTCGGGGCATCGCCCGGCCTACCGCCCCGGCACTACGGCGATGTACTCCAATTTCGGCTTCGGCCTGCTCGGCGACGCGCTCGGCAGGGCCGGTGGCAAGTCCTTTGCCGAACTGGTGCGCGAGCGCGTCACCGCGCCGCTCGCCATGGCGGACACGGCCCTGCGTCTCTCGGAGGCTCAGAAGCCCCGGCTGATGACCGGGCTCGACCCGTTCGGCAAGCCCGATCCGAACTGGGAGGCGAGCGAGGTGATGCAGGCCAGTGCCGGCATCTACACCACCGCCGAGGACATGGTGAAATGGATGCGCTGGCATCTGGCCGATGACACGGCCGGGCGCCCGGCGCGGACACTCGCGCATGCGCTCTGGCGGCCCCATGACGGGCTTGCGCGCCTCGTCGGCGTCGAGGCCACGGATTCCGACGGGATGGGGCTGGGCTGGATCGTCAGCCCGGCGCGCGAACGCGTGCCGCTGCTGCTCGGCAAGAGCGGCGGCATCGGCGGCTTCATGAGCTATGTCGTGCTCTCGCCCAACCGCAGGCTCGGCATCTTCGTCGTCGCCAGCCGCGTCGACTTCGCCATGTTCGGGGGGATACGGCAGGCGGTCCGAGATCTCGCGGCCGAACTCGTGCCCGCGGCGGAAGGGCGCTGAGCGTTGCGGACGGTATGGGCATGAGTGTGGCTGGGCCGAGCCCGGCCTTTCGAACCGGCCGGCGTCCTGACCTGACGCTGACTCTAAGCCTGTGCGCATATCGCGGCGCGGCATTGCAGCAGAAGCGGGCTGCACTGCGCTCGTCCACGGCGATCGCCGGAGTTCTGGCCGGAAGCGTCATGCTCGCCGCCATCCTGAGCGGTGCATCTCCGGCCGAAGCCCAGTCGCTGGGCGCAGGCGGCGCGGGCGGTCGCCATGGTGTCAGCAGGCCTGTTTCTGGCGGAGCGGGCGCCGGCTCTGGATTGTTCGCAGGCGGCGGTGGCGGCGGTGGCGGTGGCCGGCACGGCGACAAGCGCAGCGGCACTGCCAGCGGCGGCCAGGGCGGAGCCGGTGGCAGCGGCGCGCACGCCAAGGGCGGTGGCGGAGGTGGCGGTGCCGGAGCCATTGGCTTTGACGGCAGGAGCGGCTCCGGCACGCTGCCGGGCGGCCAATCGCTCACGGGTGGTGCAGGCGGACCAGGCAATGGCGGCGGAAACGGGAGCGATGGCCAGCCCTTCGGCGGTATCTGGGGACATGACAGCGGCAGTGGTGGTGGCGGCGGCGGCGGCGGCACCGGCGCAATCCTGAGCGGCCCAGGCGCCAGTTTCGTCACCGCGCCGATCACCGGTGGTGGCGGTGGCGTGGGCGGGCAAGGGGGCCAGGCCGGCGCCGGCGTCGTCGGAATGGTCGGGCCGGTGCCGGGAGCGGGTTATGGCGGCGCCGGTGGCGGCGGTGGCGGAGGTGGTGGCGGCGGTATCGGTCTGGTGCTGCTGCAATCCGGCGAGATATTCCTCCGCTCGGCCATGTCCGGCGGCAATGGCGGCGCAGGCGGCGCCGGAGGGACCGGCGGTGACGGAGCCCGCGGCGCGCTCGGCCAGAATTGCCCGCAGGGTCTGCCCTGTTTCCTCTGGGGAACGGATGGCGGGGACGGATATTACGGCGGCAGCGGCGGCAATGGCGGCGATGGCGCGACCGGGCTCTACGCCCTCGGTTCGGGCCCCGTCATCGTCCAGAATCAGGCCGCGCTGCGTGGGGGCGACGGCGGCGCGGGAGGCGCCGGCGGCACGGGGGGCGGCGGCAAGAACGGCGGTGACGGCGGCCACGGCGGCAATGCCGGCAATGGCGGTGACGGTGCCGTCCTTCCAGCCGGCGGCAGGCTCGAGGTCCAGGCAGGGGGGGTGGTTGCCGGCGGCAGGGCCGGCGTTGGCGGGGCAGCCGGCGGGGCGGGATACGGATCCTACAATACCGATCCCGGACATAATGGCGCCGCGGGCCAGAGCGGGCGCGGCGGGCGAGCCGTGTCGGGAGGCGGCGGTGTCAGGGTCGTCGCGGCCGGGCAGATCGAAGGCGGCCTCAATGCCGACGGGACGCATGCCGACGCCATCAATCTGAGCGGCGGCGGCAATACCCTGGAATTGCAGGGGGGCTATCGTCTCCTCGGCAATGTCGTCCTGACCCGCGACGACGGCAACCCGAACACGCTTGTCCTTGGCGGCTGGCAGAACGCCAGCTTCGATTTCGCCGCGCTGGGCAATGCCGGTCAGGCCTTCGGCGCTTTCGAGAAGGACGGACGGAGCACCTGGACGCTGGCGGGTACCGCGAGCTTCACCAGTGTCAGCATCCGGAACGGCGGGCTCGTATTGTCCGGTGCGGCGGAACTCTCCAGCACGACGGCGGTGATCGCGCCTGATGCGGGCTCCCATGCTGCCGTCACGATCTCCGGTTCCGCGGCCAAATGGAACAATGCGGTGCCCATGGTCGTGGGCGACAGGGGGGATGCGTCGCTCACCATCACAAATGGCGGCACCCTGATCAGCCTGTTCACGCTCTTCCAGCCGCAACTCGGCATCGCCACAATCATCGGCAGGGAGGCCGGCTCTCACGGCACGGTCCTTGTCACCGGGGCCGGCTCGAGCTGGAG
Organism: Bosea sp. BIWAKO-01; assembly: GCF_001748145.1. Lineage (NCBI taxonomy): Bacteria > Pseudomonadati > Pseudomonadota > Alphaproteobacteria > Hyphomicrobiales > Alloboseaceae > Allobosea > Allobosea sp. BIWAKO-01. The sequence goes on along the minus strand of NZ_BCQA01000001.1, from coordinate 5,553,916 downwards.
CAATTATTCGGCGCTGTACCTCGGGATCGACGGCTCTGGCCAGGTGACCGTCGCCAATGGCGGGCGCCTCGACAGCTATGGCGAGACGATCGTCGGGGGCAAGCCCGGCGCGCCCGGCTCCGACGCCGTCGTCACGGGAGCAGGCTCACGCTGGAGCGTGCATCGCGGTCCTGGTTACCTTGAGCGTGCCGATTTCGGCATTGGCGACACGAGTTCGCTCGTCATCTCCGACGGCGGACGTGTCGAGAGCGACACGATGTCCGTGACCGGCAGCCTTGTCGTCACCGGCGCCGGTTCGGTGCTGACCACCGTCAACTCGGATGCCCTCTACCATGGCGACGAGGCGTTCATCCTGTCGGGGCGCGGTGGCGGATCGGCAGCAGTGACGGTCTCGGATGGAGGCCTGATCGATACCGGCAGATACGTCATCGCCTTGAAGGACTACGGCCCAAGCGTCTTGAACATCGGCGCCGCCGCCGCGGCGCCGGCCGGTGCTCCCGGACGCCTCAAGACCGGCGGCGTGCGAATCTCCACCGCCGGCAGCCTTGTCTTCAACCACACCGCGACGGATTACCGTTTCGATGCGGCGCTCTCTAGCGCCAGTGCGAGCGCCGGGACGATCCGTGTCCTCGCGGGCACGACGATCCTGACAGGTGACAGCTCGGGCTTCTCGGGCGCTGTGACAGTGGCGAACAGCACGCTCAGGATGGCGGGGTCGGCGCGTCTTGGCGGCGCCATCGCGATCAATGCCGGCGGCCGCGTCGAGGGCGAGGGCGGTTTGGGTGCGATCACGATCGGCAATGGCGGCACGCTGGCGCCCTCCGGCCCGACCTCGCTGACCGTCAACGGCAACCTCACCGCGAATGCGGGCGGCACCATCAAGCCATCCGATGCCGCCGCCCTCATCGTCAACGGCACGCTGACCCTCAGCGCCGGCAGCGCCTACGAGTATCAATTGCGCAGCGGCGGCACCCCCGCGATCGATTCCGCCACGACACGGGTCAATGGAAACCTCGTGCTCGATGGCGGTTTTCTGAACATCAGATCCGGTTCGCAGCCCGCAATCGGCTTCCATCGCGTCTTCACTTATACCGGCGCCCTGTCGGGTGGCGGCCTCGGCATCGGGAGCACGCCGGCGACCAGCCCCTTCGCCTATAGTTACGTCATCGAGACCTCGCAGGCGGGCAAGGTCGACCTGCTCGTCCAGCAGAACGGCCTCAACATCCTGCAGCTCTGGGGCTCGACATCGGCAGGCGGCGCATCCGGCACCTGGAATGCCGGCAGCCAGAACTGGTTCGACTATGCCGGCGCCGCTCCGACGCAATGGGGCAGCGGCTACGGTGTCTTCCGCGGACCGGGCGGCACCGTCACGGTCGACGGCCAGCAGAACCTCGTCGGGCTGCAATTCGCGGGCGGCAGCTACACGCTGGTCGGCGGGGTCGGCGGCAGCCTGAACCTGCGCGGCTACAATGGCGGCAGCTTCGTCATCACGACGCCGGAGATCCGCGTCCTCGACGGCGAGACCGCAACGATCGCCCTGACGATCACGGGGTCCGACGGTCTGGCCAAGACCGGCGACGGCAGGCTGATCCTGTCGGGAGCCAATACCTATACCGGCGGCACTGTGATCGCAGGCGGGACGCTGCAGATCGCGAACGATGGCAATCTCGGTGGAGCGGGCGGGCTCACCTTAGACAATGGCGCGCTCCATACGACCGCGAGCTTCGCCTCCGGCCGCAACATTTCCTTTCTCGACACCGGTGCGATCGACACCGATGCCGGTACGACGCTGCGGCTCACCGGGGGCCTCAGCGGTACGGGCGGGCTGATCAAATGGGGTGCCGGTGCGCTTGCGCTCACGGGCAGCAACAGCTGGTCCGGTGGCACGCTCGTCACGGCCGGAACGCTGATCGCAGAGAGCGCCGGAGCCCTGCCAGGGATGACCGGCTATGCCCTGACCGGCGGCAGGCTCGATCTCAACGGCTACGATCTGGCGATGAGCCTGCTCGCCGGGACCGGCGGCGAGATCGCGCTCGGCGCCGCTGCCCTGACCGTCGACCAGGCCGAGGACAGCGTCTTCGCCGGCAGCATCACCGGCTCCGGTCGGGTCGAGAAGGCGGGCTCCGGTACGCTGCTTCTGACGGGGACGAGCAGCTATTCCGGGGGCACGGCGATCCGCGGCGGCACGCTGGCGATCATCGCCGATGCCAATCTCGGCAACGCCTCCTCGAACCTTGCACTAAGTGGGGGAGGCCGGCTGGCAACGCTCGCCGACATCACCAGCGGCCGCGCGATCGCGCTTACCGGCTCGGGCACGATCGAAACCATGGCGGGCACGACCTTCGCCCTCGGCGGGGCGATCAGCGGCACTGGGAGCCTGGTGAAGGACGGTTGGGGCACACTCGCACTGACGGGCAGCGCCAGCCATGGTGGCGGGACGACGATCGCCGCCGGCATGCTGCAGATCGGCAATGGCGGAACCTCCGGCGCACTCGCCGGCGATGTCGTCAACAACGCCCTTCTGAGTTTCAACCGCACGAACGACTACGTCTTCGCCGGCGCCATTTCGGGCAGCGGCAGCGTCGTTCAGTCCGGCAGCGGCACGACGATCCTGACGGGCAATAACAGCTATTCCGGCGGCACGGTGATCAGGGCCGGCGTGCTCGAGGTCGCATCCGACGGCAATCTCGGCGCCCAGGGCACGGCGATCAGCTTCTTCGGCGGCGCCCTGCGCTTCGGCACCGCGTTCGACACCAGCCGCACCGTGCTGCTGCTGGGCAACGGCACCATTGACACCAACGGGCGCGATGCGACGCTGACGGGCAACGTCTATGGCTTCGGCGATCTGATCAAGACCGGGGCGGGAACGCTGACGCTGACCGGCACCAATTTCTATCGCCGCACCATTGTCGCGGCGGGCAGGCTCGTCGGCGACGCAGCCTCGATCTCCGGCGACATCGCCAATAGCGGCACGGTGGTGTTCGATCAGCGCAGCGATGCCAGCATCGCAAGCGTGTTCTCCGGCACGGGACGGTTCGACAAGACCGGCCGCGGCCGGCTCGAACTGCGCGGCGACAGCGCGGGCTATTCCGGCACGACGACGGTGTCGGCGGGTATGCTCGTGGTCAATGGTTCCCTTGGCGGCGAGATCGACGTGCTGGCCGGCGCCAGACTTCAGGGCAGCGGTTCCGTCGGCGCAACGACGATCCGCTCCGGCGCGACGATCGCGCCGGGCAACTCGATCGGCACGCTGACGGTTACCGGCGATATCGCGTTCGAGCGGGGCGCGATCTACGAGGTCGAGGTCGATGCCAGCGGCATGTCGAGCGACCTGATCCGTGCCGGTGGTGCGGCACGGCTCGGCGGCGGCTCGGTGGTGCATCTCGGTGAGGACGGCAATTATCGGGCGAACCAGCGTTATACGATCCTGACGGCAGATCAGGGCGTGCAGGGCCGCTTCGACGACGTCAGCTCGCGCTATCTCTTCCTCGATCCGACGCTGGGCTATGACGCGACCAGCGTCACCTTGACCTTGCTGCGCAACGACCTGCCTTTCTCCGCCCTCGCTCAGACCCGCAACCAGACCCAGACCAGCCTCGGCCTGGAGAGCCTGGACGAGGCCAATCCGCTCTGGCAGCGTTTCACGCAACTGCGCGACGAGGATGAGGGCCGACGCGCATTCGACAGCCTGTCCGGCGAGATCCACGCCTCGGCCAAGACCGTGCTGATCGAAGGCAGCCAGATGGTGCGCAGTGCGGTTTCCGACCGGATCCGCGCGGCCTTCGACGGGATCGGTGCGCCGCACATCGCGACGCTGGCCTATGCCTCGGGCAAGGGGGCGATCTCGACGGCCCCGGCGGAAAGCCTGTCGCTATGGGCGCGCGGCTTCGGCTCCTGGGGGCAGACGCAAGGAGACGGCAATGCCGCCTCGCTCACGCGCTCGACCAACGGCCTCGTCGCCGGCCTCGACCTCGCTGCCACGTCCGATAGCCGGGTCGGCATCATGGCGGGATATTCGCGCTCGCATTTCGAGGTGGCCCGCCGCAGGTCGCAGGGCGACGCGGACAACTATACGATCGGCCTCTATGGCGGGGCCCGCTTCGATCGTCTCCGCCTGACCGGCGCGGCGAACTTTACCTGGCACGATCTCTCGATGCGGCGCTCGGCCTCTTTCCCGGGGAGCGGCGAGCAGCTTCTGTCGGGCTATGGCGCCCACAGCCTGCAGGCCTTCGGCGAGATCGCCTATCGTCTCGACTTCGGGGCGGGCGTATTCGAGCCCTTCGCCAATCTGGCCTATGTCAACCTGCGCAGTGATGGGTTTCGTGAAACGGGCGGCATCGCAGCTCTGTCCGCCGGCCCGCAGACCACCGCCGTGACCTTCGCCACGCTCGGCCTGCGCGCGCAGACCAGCGTCGAACTCGGCAGCAGCACGGTGCAGCTCAACGGTACGCTCGGCTGGCGCCATGCTGGCGGCGACCTGACGTCAATCTCGCTCCAGGCCTTCGCCGGCGGCGCTCCGTTCTCGATCGCGGGCGTTCCGATCGCCCGCGATGCGCTGGTGGTCGGCGCGGGCATCGGCATGAAGCTCACGCCGGCGGCCGAGTTCAGCATCGCCTATGACGGCCAGTTCGCGCAGGGCGCCACCGACCATAGCTTCAACGCCAGGGTTGGTATCCGGTTCTGACGCTGCGCCCCGAGGGCCGCCCGGCTGCTTGACCTTGTTCGTATCCTGCAGTGCACGAACGACAGGCCGGGTCGACCAGAATGCGGATCCCCATGAACAATCAGCGAGCACCGCTCTCCTGCCGTGGCTGCGTGTGGCTCCCCGTGCCATCGGCAACGTCCAGCCTGAGAGCTCGTCTCCGTCATCGCAAGACCGATCGGTGGGGGCGTCCACGCGCCGTCCCTTGCGGCCAGACCGTTATCGGTTCAACCTTCTGAAGGCCGTTCGGCAAGGCATGAGGCGAGACCAGGCTCTTACGGCCCCGCGAGGTCTTGGTCGATGGACTGCTCGGGCTGCGGCTTCCAGATCGAAAGCGGCTTTGCCTTCTGCCCGAAATGCGGCGCGCGCCAGCCTGTGCCCTGTTCGAGTTGCGGCTATTCCTGCTCGCCGGATTTTACCTTTTGCCCGCAATGCGGCGCCCGCACTGCTGCGAAAGCCATACCCCGGACTGCGCCGGCACCAAGTGCAGCCTCTTCCTTGCGACTCCGCACGCCGGCGCCGTTTCCGGACGTCGAGAGGCAACATTCAGTCGCGCAGCCGGCCTCGGATGCGGATCGCAGGACCGTAACGATCCTGTTCGCCGACCTCAGCGGCTTCACCACGCTCAGCGAGAGCCTTGACCCGGAGGTCGTTCAGACCCTGCAGACCGCCTTGTTCACGGAATTGACGGCGGCCGTGCAGAGCTTTGGCGGTTTCGTCGACAAGTTCATCGGCGATGCGCTGCTTGCTCTGTTCGGCGCACCGATCGCGCATGAGGATGATCCGGAACGTGCGCTCCGTGCCGCTCTCGACATGATCGCCCGCACGGCGCGGCTCGGCGAAAGCTCCGCCGCCGCAAGTCCTGAAATGGTTCTCCATATCGGGATAAACACCGGTCCGGTCGTTGCGGGAGGCCTCGGGGTCGGCACGGCGAAATCCTATTCCGTGACCGGCGACACGGTGAACACAGCCCAACGGCTGCAATCGCTGGCTGCCCCAGGCGAGGTGCTGGTGGGGCCGTTGACCTACCGACTGACCCGGCATGCCTTCTCCTATACCTCGCTCGGCGATGTCGCACTTCGCGGCAAGTCCGGCAGCGTTCTGGTGCATCGGCTGGGCGGGCCGCTCGCATCGCCGCGTGCAGCGCGTGGACTTGATGCGCTCGGCCTCAGCACGCCGCTGATCGGTCGTGATGCAGAACTCCAGCGCATGCTGGCGAGCCTCGACCAGGCTTGTGCCGGTCAGGCGCAGCTTCTGCGCCTCGTTGGTGAGGCCGGCATCGGGAAATCACGTCTGGTGAACGAGTTCGTCGGTCGGCTCGGCTGCGAGGAGCGCTTTCGCGACGTCGCCGTGCGGCAGGCTGCCTGCTCGCCGCTCGGCGAACAGTCCTTTGGCGCGATCGGTGCCGTCGTGCGTAGCGCGGCCAAGGTGATGCAGAACGATGCCCCCGACGAAATGCGCTTGAAGCTCGCAGCCTTGCTGGCTGATCTTGGCATTCCAGATGAAGAGACGGAGCGGCTGATGCCGCTGCTCTACCATGTGCTCGGCCTGGGAGACCCCAAGGCGAGTTTGCAGCATGTCGAGCCCGAGCAGTTGCGGCGGCAAATCCTCCATGCGGTCTGCACGATCATCGAGCGGCGTCTGGCCCTGTCGCCGCTGCTCATCATCGTTGAGGATCTGCACTGGGCTGACGTTGTATCGCTGGAAGCGCTGCGTTTCGTGATGGAGAGGCTGGATCGATCCCGGCTGATGCTCGTGGTCACGCATCGCCCTGCTCAGCAAAGCGACCCACTGGATTCAAGCCGTTTCAGCCATACCGCGCTCAGGCTCTCGCAACTCGCCGACAGCGACGGACGGCGCCTGCTCGCGGCGCTGTTCGGCGAGGACTGGGCCAGTGGGGCACTCGCTCACAGGATCCTGGACCGCGCCGGCGGCAACCCGCTGTTCATCGAGGAGATCGTCCGCAGCCTGATCGAGCTCGACGTGCTGAAGCGCGACGGCCAGCACTGGCAGGTCATGACAGGCGAAGCGGCGGTCAGCATTCCAGACACGATCCAGGCGATGTTGCTCGCCCGCTTCGATCGCCTGCCGCAGGACGCTCGGCGGCTCGCTCAGGAAGCGGCAGTCATTGGCCCTCGCTTCGACGGCAAGATTCTCGCAGTGGTGACGGCAGACCCCGCCAGGCTCGAAGCCGGGCTGGAACTGCTGGGCGATGCGGAAATCATCCAGAAGGCCGGGGCAGGCGCGATCTCGTCGCAATGCTACCGCTTTACGCAGACATTGCTGCACGACGTGATCTATCAGAATCTGCTGCTGCAACGACGGACCGAGTTGCACGGGCAGATAGCCGCCGCATTTGAAGACCTGTGCGGCGAGAGCCCCGAACGGCTCGAGGACCTGACCGTGCTCGGTCATCATTTCGGGTTGAGCGCAGAGCGGGAAAAAGGGGCGCGTTACCTGCGCGAGGCCGGTGATCGCGCTCGCATGATCTATGCCAATGACGACGCCCTCCGCTTCTACGAGCAGGCAATGGCAGCCCTGGCGACAGCAGAACCCACTCCGCTCAGGCAGCAGATTGGCGAGCGGATTGGCGATCTCTGTGGCCCGACTGGTCGTCGCGCGCTGGCGCATGAGCACTATGGAACGGTGCTGCGGACCCACCGCGAAAACGGCGACCGGGTCGCCTCGGCGCGGGTTCTTCGCAAGATCGGTCGCCTGCTCTGGGACGCGAGCAAGCGCGACAAGGCAGAGGCTTGCTATGCGGAATCTGCAGCGCTTCTTGACGGAGCCGACGCGCCGATCGAGCAGGCGCATCTCTGGCAGGAGCGCGGCCGCCTGGCGTTCCGGACCGGCGATCACGCTCGTGCCGCAGAATGGGCCGACGCAGCGCTCGCATGTGCGCGCAACCTGACCGGCGATGCGGCCTCCGAGATGGGCCGTGACGCAGCGCTTGCGACCGCCGAAGCGCTCAACACCAAGGGCGTCGCGCTGGCTCGGCTCGGGCGCAGTCGCGAAGCGGTGCGCGAAGTGGAGCGAAGCATCGCGGTCGCCGAAGCTGCGGACCTCCCCGGCGCCGCCTGCCGCGGCTACACCAATCTCGGCGTGCTCTACACGACGATCAACCCTGCGCAGGCGATGGAGGTCTGTCGACGCGGCCTCGAGATATCACGGCGGATCGGCGATCTGGGTTTCCAGGCACGCCTCCTCACCAATCTGGCGGTCGCCTGCTGCACCTTCACGGACCGTTGCCCGACAGAGGGTGTTCCGGCGGCCGAGAAGGCGGTGGAGATCGACCGGGCGCTCGACCAGCGCGAGCACCTGCCGGTGCCTTTGATCGTGCTCGGGCAGATCCACCAATGCCAGGGGCAGTCCGAAATCGCGGCCCGGTTCTATGAGGAAGCGCTCGATGTGGCGCGGGAAACGGGCGAGCCGCAGCTGCTCTTTCCGTGCTATGATGGCCTCGCAACTCTCAATCTCGATCGTGATGATCTGGCGGAGGCCGACCGTTACTTCTCGCTGGCGCAGGATGTCTGCGCCCGGCATGGGCTCGACCCGGAAGCGCTCGTGGTGCTGCCATTCCTCGATTGACCGCGGAGGAGGTGGAAATGTTCGCGCAGACCGACATAGGTCCTCTTCAACCAGGCGACAGGGCACCGAACGTCGTGCTCGACGCCATCACCCGCGAGGGAAAGATCGCGATCGACGACTTCCGTGGTCAGAAGCCGGTGCTGGTCGGCCTGTTCCGCGGCCTTCACTGCGCCTTCTGCCGGCGCCACATCGCCGCCCAGGCGCAGCTCGATCCGGAACTGCGCGCAGCGGGTGTCGAAAGCCTGACCGTGGTCAACACCCCGATCGAACGCGCGCGGCTCTATTTCCGCTACCATCCGATGCCCAATCTTCTCGCCGCCTCCGATCCCAAACGAACCTCTCACCAGGCATTTGGCCTGCCCAATCTCGAATTCACGGAAAATGAGACGGCATGGCCGCACAAGGTCTCGATGGCTGCCGTGCTGGGCATGAAGATCGAGATCCCAGGCGAAACACCGGGGCCGCTCGACCCGATGGCGGGTTCGCAATTCCTCGACAGCAAGGACGGCTACGAATTGACCGAGGCCGACCTCGAAATGAAGGCGACAGGCCTCGGCCAGCTTGTCGGCCAGTTCCTGCTCGACCGGCAAGGCATTGTGCGCTGGAGTTTCACCGAAGTTCCGGAAGGCGGGCGATACATGTTCGGGGCTCCGAACCCACAGGAGCTCATGTCGGCCGTTTCCCAGGTTGCGCAATAGGTTGGTTCATTCGCGAGCGGGGGGACGCAATGCCGTCCAGCTTCACCGTCCGCAGCGCCAGCGGTTACGAGCAGCTCATGGGCCGCTGGAGCCGGCGACTTGCAGGACCGTTCATTGATTTCGCCGGCATCGCCACTGGCGAGCGGGTTCTCGATGTCGGCTGTGGGACAGGCAGCCTGACCTTCGCGCTGCCGCAGGCGGCGGAGATCGCTGAAGTCGCAGCGATCGACTTTTCACCGATCTTCGTGGAGGAGACCCGGCGCCGGAACAGTGATCCGCGGATCACGATCAGGGAGGGCGATGCCTGCGCTATCCCTTTCCCCGATGACGAATTCGACCGGGCCCTGTCGTTGCTTGTCCTCCATTTCGTGCCCGCCGCCGATAGGGCGGTCGCCGAAATGCGGCGTGTCGTGCGGCCGGGAGGCGTTGTCGCAGCCGCCGTTTGGGACCACCTCGGCGGAATGTCCGGGATGCGCATGATGTTGGACACCGTCGCCGCGCAGGACGAGCAGGCGCGAAGCCTGCGGGCGCATTACTGCTTCCAGCCCATGATGAGGCCCGACGAAATGCGGCAGACCTTCGTGGCGCAGGGCCTTCAGGAGGTCGAGCAGACCTCGCTGATGATCAGGATGGATTACGAGAATTTCGCCGACTACTGGGACCCGTTCGCCGCTGGGGAGGGGCCACTCGGCAAATATGTGGCGGGGCTCGATCCAACCTCCCGATCAATCGCCAGCGAGGCCGTCAAGGCAGCCTATCAGGCCGGCGAGCCCGACGGTCCACGCTCATTTGCGGCCGTGGCCTGGGCCTGCCGGGGTGTGGTTCCCGGCGGAGGCTGAGGGGGCACCTGCATAAGCCTCGCTCTGCTATCTGCTTCGTACGCGACGGCATGAGGCCAACAAAGCCAGGGATGGCAGGTGCCCGAACTCGCCCGTTTTCCTGGCTGCGGCAGTCCTGACGACGGGAGGGTCAGGGCGCATACCGGTTTCGCAAATGCCTCGGAAATGTTCAGGCAAGCCGCTCATGCTGAAGACTTCTATCAGAATGGGTTTGGCGTTCAGTATCCCCTAGAATTTGCTTGCCTCGCGAGCGGGCTCCCCCGACAAATGAGGATGAGTCTCCTCTCGTTCACCACCGTTCAGCGGCTTGCGCCTGAAACGGATTTTGGGAAAGGGGATCAAGATGTTGGACCGCTTCGTTGAGTCGGTTCTGAACGTTTCCGCGGTTGTCGCTGGGTGGTTTCTGCCGCCAGGCGCACACAAATTCGGGCTGATCCAGATGGGCGTTTCGCTCCTTCTGGTAACCGCCCTGATTGCCCTTGTGGCGTTCTGGCGGCACGCGCGAAGTCGGCGCAGACACGCGCGCGATAATCCCCAGGGCTAGCCGGATCGAGGCCGACACTCAGCGCCACGCGACGATGCCGCGGAGCTTGTGAGTCAAGAACCGGTCGCATCCGGGAAGGGCCGGCTGCCGGCCCTTCGCATCTGTCGCGAGCGACTTATCCGCAGGCATTCGAGACTACCAACGCTCATAGTGGTGCCGGCGGTAGCCATGTGCAGGCGCCCATGGCGGCGGCCCGCCGTGATGCCGGCCATAGCCGTAACCGCGGCTGTAGCCATCGCGGCGACCGTAATATCGCTGCCGATCCATGTTTTCCTGGATGATCATCAAGCGTTCCCGCTTCGCCTCGGTCATGGCGAACTCCAACGGTTGCTTGTCGAGCTGCCGCGCGATTGAGGGCGCAATCGCTTCGCTTGCCTGAGCTGCAGGCGCGAGGCCGGCCATGGTTGCGGCCGCGCCCAGGACGATGGTGGCTGTGATCAAGAACCGACGCATCGGGGTTCTCCTTGTTTCCTCCCGGCGATTAAAGCCGTCCGAGAGGGAACGCAGGATGAACGGGATCGTTCGGCTCTGTTCATGAAGGACCCAATCCGGCGCGTCTCCCTGTGAGAGGAAGAGGGCGCCGTCCCTGCCGCGATCAACCCGCGCACCGTCGCGGTTCCTTCCTCGAACACCCGAAAGTGCGCCCGACCTAAGCGTTCGCCACAGGGGGATGTCCACAGCGTGGAAACGGGCCCGCACCAGATCGGCTGCGCCTAACGCGACATGATCCCGATGAGGATGGGCCCCCAGGCCGTGAGCAGGATGTTCCCGATGGCATAGGGTACCGTGTAGCCGAGCGCCGGAATGCTGCTCTGGGCCTCGTCCTGGATCGCCCTGAGGGCCGCCGTGATCGTGCCGGCCCCGGCGCAGGCGCCAAGCACGATGAGCGGATCCATCTTCAGGACGTAGCGCCCGAAGAGAATCCCAACGATGTGCGGCACCAGCGAGGAGACGAGGCCGACGGCGATCAGGCTGACGCCGGTTGCTTTCAGGCCCGCGACGAAGCTTGGCCCGGCGCCGAGCCCGACGATGCCGATGAACATGCAGAGCCCGACCGTATCGAAGATCCAGATCGCCGGTTCGGGAATGCGGCCGTAGAACGGGTAGACGGAGCGCAGCCAGCCGAAGACGAGCCCCATGAAGAGCGCGCCGCCGCTGGCGGTCAGGGTCAGCGGGACGCCCCAGACGACCAGGGTCAGCAGACCGAACAATCCGCCCAGGAAGATCCCGAGCCCGACGAAGACCATGTCGGTTGCCGAGGTCCGCCGGTCGGGGTAGCCGAGTTCCGTCGCGGCCCGCTCGACTTCCGGGAGCGGCCCGACCAGCGACATGACGTCACCGCGATTGACCCGTGTCGCTGGGGTGATCGGCATCGTGATGCCTGAGCGGGTCAGTTTGGACAGGAAGACGCCTCGCGCGAACTCGGCTTCGGCCAGTTCCGCCAGCGATTTCCCATCGATGCTGCGGGCCGTCGCGATGACGTCGAGCGCTTCGAGCGGAATGTCGAGCAGTTCGGGGTCGCTCACTTCGGGACCGATCACGTCGCCGCGGGCCGTGTGGATTTCATATCGTGCCATCACGGCAATGACGTCGCCCGCCTGGATCCTGCGATCCGAAGCGTGGCCGAACATCACGACACCACTGCGGACGCGCAGAATGAAGGCGCGTGTCCCGTGGATGAGAGCTTCGAGCTCGGTGATCGTCTTGTTGGTCAGGACCGGATTTTCGACCCGATAGGCGCGAACGTCGAACAGACGGGCAGCCGAGGTGACGCCCTCGGCTTCGCTGCCCGGACCGGCCTTCTCCGCGCGCTGCGCCGCGGCCTCGCGCAGGTTGATGCCCATGAGCTTGGGCCCGACTTTGGGAAGGAACCAGACAAGGACCGCGGTCCCGACCAGATAGGTGACGGCGTAGGCGACGGGGATGTTGTTGATGAGCGCCGTCCGCTCGGCCTGCGGAAGGTCGAGGCGCTGGATCGCTTCGCCTGCGGTTCCGATGACGGTCGACTCCGAAAACGCCCCGGCAAGAAGCCCGGCCGCCGTGCCCATGTCGAAGCTCAGCAATTTTGCGAAGCCGAGCGCCATCAGCAGGCACGTGACGCACAGCACCACCGTCAGCGCCATTTGTGGGAGCGCATCGCGCTTCAAGGCGCGGAAAAACTGCGGGCCGACCTTGTACCCGGTGGTGAAGAGGAAGAGGTCGAAGAAGACCGTTTTCACGGCCGCAGGCACCTTGATGTCGAGCTGGCCGACCAGGACTCCCGCCAGCAGGCAGCCGACGACGACCCCGAGGCTGAAGCTCCCGAACTTCAGCTTCCCAATCAGGAAGCCGAGAGCGATCGTCAGGAAAATGGCGAGCTCTGGATTATTGCGGAGGGCTTCGACCACGTAGTTCATGCTCTGTCTCGCAGCATGGCGCTCGGACATTCGATCATGTGGGGATTGATCGAATGTCCGATGGGCGCCGAAAGGACGAGATATTTGTCCGCGCGCCGTCTCTCCTGCAGAAGCCGCGCGTCAGGTCTTCGTTTTGCCCAGAGCAAGATTGTAGGCGTCGAAGGCCTGGCGGTAGCCGCGCGCCACAGCGCGCGTGGCCCGGCCGATCTGGCTGTAGACCTCGTCGTCGAGATTGGCGAAGGAGACCCGTACCGACCAGTCGGGGGCGTGGAAGCCGCCGCCGTTCAGCAGCACGATGCCGTGGTCCTCGGCGAGGCGGAAGACGATGTCGAGTGGGTGGACGTGCTCCTTCATGTAGCTCACCACCTCGGGGCCGACATATTTGTTCGCCCAGAATTCGAAGTCGACCAGGCCGTAATAGCGATCGTGCAGGGGGTTGTCGGGCACATCGATGCCCAATCCTTCGATCATCCGGTCAGCGCGGGATTTCACGATGTCCATGCAGGTCTTCTGGTAGAGCTTGGCCTCGTCCATCATCTCGGACAGCGAGAACATGGTCATCATCACCTGCTGCGGCAGGGACAGGCCGGCCGTGTGGTTCAGCGCGATATCGCGGCTGTCGGCGACGATGCGGTCGATCAGCTTCAGTTCGCGCGGCTTGAGCGTGATCGGGCCATATCGTTTATCGAGCGCCGCCAGTGTCTTCTCCGGGTGCTTGGCGATCGCCTTGTCCAGGATGTTGTCACGGTGGATGGCGATGGCGCCCAGCCTCCAGCCGGTGCATCCGAAGTATTTCGAGTAGGAATAGACGCCGATGGTATTGTGGGGGAGGGCGCCGAGCAGCCCACGGAACCCCTTGACGAAGGTGCCGTAGACGTCGTCGGTGAGCAGGATCAGGTCAGGACGCTTGGTCTGGACGAGTTTCACGATCTTGGCGATCGTCTCCTCGCTCAGGGCAACGGCATAAGGATTGCCGGGATTGACGACGAAGAAGGCTTTGACCTTCGGGTCTTCCAGCTTCTTGAGTTCCTCGTCGGTGAACTGGAAGCGGTTCTCCTGAGGAGCGGCCACAGAGACGATCTTAAGGTCGTAATCCTCGAGATGCGGCATTTCGAGATAGGGCGTGAAGATCGGCGTGGCCAAGGCGATCGTGTCGCCCGGGTTCAGCAGCCGGTTGGCCTTCAGCGACTTGAAGATGTAGCACATCGCTGCCGTTCCGCCCTCGACGGCATAGAGGTCGAACTGGCCGGATGGGTGCGGATTACCGCACATCGCCCACATCAGATACTCGTGCACGATGCGCTCGTTATGCACGAGCATGCGGTCGGGGACCGGATAATTGTCACCGATGATCGAGTCGACGAGCTCGTGCACGAAGGCATCGGGCTTGAAGTCGAACTTCTTGACCGCGAAGGCGACCATGTCCCGAAGGAACGTCGCACCAGGCGAGTCCTTGTGATCGGCCAGCCAGTCCTCCAGCCGCCCGGCGATGCCGTCGGCCTTGGGCATGCCGCCGATGCCGGCGGGCTTGTTCATCACGCGCCGGCTTTCGGTGATCGCAAACTGACCGAGCAAGAAGAAGCCCTCGCGCGGCGTCATCGCGACCCAGTTCGGGTTGCCGCGCCCTGCATTCAGAAGGGCGATCGACGAGGTCTGCGCCGTCTGCTTTGCGAGACGGATCAGTTCGTCCTTGATCTCGAAGGGGCTGAGTGTTTCGAAAGTGCGTAACTTCACCAGGTCCATGGCATTTCCCCATGTTCTATGTGCGACGAATGCGTCTGCGCGTGTGGAGTGTCAGGTCAGCAGCATGATGATCACCATGCCCCAGATCGTCAGAAGGGTGTTTCCGACCGCGTAGGTCACGGTGTAGCCCAAGGCCGGGACCTGGCTGCCTGCGGTCTCGCAGATCATGCCGAGCGCAGCCGTGGTGGTGCGTGCGCCGGCACAGGCTCCGAGCAGGATGGCCGGATCGAACCGGAAGATGTATTTGCCGGCGAACATCGCCAGGATGAGCGGGATCGCGGTGGCCAGTGCACCCCAGAGGAAGAGGCCAAGGCCTTGCGTCTGCAGCCCCTTGACGAAGCCGGGGCCAGCGGAAATTCCGACGCACGCGATGAAGATGTTCAGGCCTACCGAGTTCATGAACCAGACGGTGGAACTTGGGATGCGGCCGAAGAGCGGGCGCACGGAACGGAGCCAACCGAAGACCAGGCCGGAAATCAGCGCGCCGCCGGCTGTCGAGAGGGTCAGCGGGACACCGCCGACCTTGAACACGAGAGCGCCGATCAGCGCGCCAAGGGTGATGGCCGCACCGATGAAGGCAACATCGGCGACGTCGCTGGCACGGTCGGGATGGCCGATGACCTTGCCGACGGCGGCAATGTCCTGGGTCCGGCCGACGATCGTCAGGATGTCGCCACGATGGATCACGGTATTGGCAAGGATCGGGATGCTGGTGGCGGTTGCGCCCCGCACGATCTTCCGGAGGAAGACGCCGCGCGCCTGCGGCATATGCGCAATTTCCGCCAGCGTCTTGCCGTCGACATCCTTGCTGGTGACGTAGACATCGACACCCTCGGCCTTGACGTCGAGGAGCTCGGCATCTTCGACCTCTTCGGCGGCCTGGCCGATCAGGTTGACGAGAACCTCCCGCGGGCCGGCAATGGCGACGATGTCGCCCTCCTGCAGAATGGTATCGGTGGTCGCGTCCTCGATGACGCCATTGCGGCGGATACGTTCGACGAAGACCCGCGCATCGGGAACCAGCGCCTCGGCATCGACAGCGCGCATGCCGGCAACCCTGGCGCCGCTTCGCACCTTGAAGGCGCGCAGCTCGAAGCGCCGCCAGACCGACCCCGGACCGCCAAGCTCCTTGTCGCCGCCGAGCCGTGCCTCATAGTCCTTGCAGGCCTGGACGAGGTCGATGCCGAGAAGCTTGGGCCCGAGCTGGGCGAGGACGACGGCGGATCCCACCGTGCCGAAGATATAGGTCACCGCATAGGCGATGGGCATCGCGTCGAGCAGTTCCTTCGTCCTTTCCGGCGGGAGGCCGAGGCGATTGATCGCATCTGTGGCCAGGCCCATCGAGGCCGAGATCGTCTGCGAGCCGGCATAGAGGCCCGCAGCGTATCCAGGATGATAGCCGGCTATCTTTGCGATGATGACCGGTATCGCGAGGCAGAACACGGTGACGACGACCGCAAAGATCGCCTGGGGCGCGCCGTCCTTGGCGATGCCGCGCACGAATTGCGGACCGACACCGTAACCGACGGCGAACAGGAACATCAGGAAGAACGTCGATTTGACGTTCGGGGAGATCGTGATCCCGAGCTGGCCGATGAGGACGGCGGCGATCAGGGTGGAGGTGACCGCTCCCAGGCTGAAGCCCTTATAGGAGAAGCCGCCGACATAGTACCCGATCGCCAAGGATAGAAAGAGCGCGATCTCCGGATAGCTGCGAAGCGTACTGGCGAACCATTCGAACATGCCGATCTCCCTATTTGGCGGCCTAGTACTGCCGCGCTTTCGCTGGCGTGGGCGCCTAGGAAGCCCGCTATTTCTTGCGAGCCTTTTCGTGATTGGCGCTCTTCTTTCCGGCGAGCACGTCTGTTTTGAGCAGTTTCAGGCCCTTGGCCTTCTCGTAGCCATGGATCTCCTTCACATCGAGCTTGCGCATGAAGGTGATCGTTTCCTGCGTGATGACCTGGCCGGGCACCATGATCGGGAAGCCGGGCGGGTAGGGGATCACGAAATTGGCCGAGACCATGTCCGGTCCGTCCTTGAGGCGCCGGTCGCATTCCGGGCTGTCGATCGGCAGATACTCGCACTGCTTCTCGGAATAGGCGGCGAAGAACGCGGTGCGGATGTCACCTTCCGGGGTCTTGTCGCCCGCGTCCTGCCGGAAGAATTCGTGGAAATGGCTGAAATTCGGCAGGTCGGGCACGTCCTTCATCAACGCCTTGACGCGCGCTGCGAAGGCCTTCTGCTCGGCCTCGCCACCGTGCTTGAGCCTTGTATCGATGCTTCCACAGATCTTCAGGAGCACGCTGATCAGAAGCGCGACATCGCTGCGCGTGTTGTTGATGTTCGATTGCAGCAGCACCGAGTTTCGCGAGGTCTTGTTGACCTGGATGTTGTATTCGGAGGCAAGCAGCCCCTTGAAGCTGGTGCCGTCGAAGCCCGCCGTGCCGCAGACCAGGGTCATGCGGGTGGGATCGAGGCAGAACTCGTCCTCCCGCATGCTGCGCAACTGATCGTCCCAGCGGGTTCCCGGCGCCAGGAAATCGACGAAGCCGCTGGAGCGGTATTCCTTGGGCACCATGCCGTCGGCGCCGACGATGCTGAAATACTTGGAGATCAGCGGATGCGAGTTGATCTCGCGGCGAATGTCGAGCGCGACCTCGATCGCGTTCATGACGAGCCCGTAGCCTTCGAGCTCCATCTGGCGGCGGGCGACATCGAGACTCGCGATCAGCTGCTGGTTCGGACTGGTCGAGGCATGGGTGAAGATCGCCTCGTGGAACTGAGCCTCGATCGTGTGGAAATCGACATCCCTCACCAGCACCATCGATCCCTGGCGGATGGCCGACATCGACTTGTGGGTCGAGTTGGTCTGGTAGACCCGCAGGCGAATGGCGCGCGGATCGGGAATGAGGCGCGTCTGCAGCAGCTTGTCGGCTGAGGGCGCATTGCCGAGTTCGGCGCGCTGCTTCTCGAACTGTTCGATTGCGCCTTGCGTCTGCGCCCAGGCTTCGATGTCGGCGGCTGCTCCCATGCCGGTCCGGGGCCGGAGGAAGGGCGACCAGCGCGCGAAGCCGAACCAGGCTTCATCCCAGAGGAAGATCAGGTCGGGCTTGATCGCCAGGCATTCCTCCATGACGCGCCGCGTGTTGTAGATGTGGCCGTCAAAGGTGCAGTTGGTGAGATCGAGCATCTTCACCCGGTCGAGCCGTCCCTCGGACTTCAGGTCGAGCAGCGCCTTCTTGATGGTCCGCAGCGGGACCGCGCCATACATCGAGAATTCCGCCATCGGGAACGCCTCGACATAGAAGGGCTGCGCCCCGCTCAGGACCAGCCCGTAATGATGCGACTTGTGGCAGTTGCGGTCGAGGATGACGATGTCGCCCGGAGCGACCAGCGCCTGCAGCACCATCTTGTTCGAGGTGCTGGTGCCGTTGGTGACGAAGAACGCGTGCTCGGCGCCGAAGGCCCGGGCCGCCATGTCCTGCGCCCTTTTGATGTTGCCCGTGGGCTCCAGCAAGCTGTCGAGCCCGCCCGTCGTGGCGCTGCTCTCCGCCAGGAAGAGATTGATGCCGTAGAACTGCCCCATGTCGCGGATCCAGGGCGATCGGAAGACCGATTTACCCCGCGCGATCGGCAGGGCGTGGAACGTGGCGATCGGCCTTTGCGCGTAGAGCTTGAGATTGTCGAAGAAGGGGGTCTCGAAGCGCGCCTTGATGCCCTCCAGCAGCGAGAGATGGAGTTCGAGCGGCTCCTCGATCTGGTACATGATCCGCCGGATGATGGCCGCACGGGGATCGCCGGCGAGCTTCTCCACCCGCCGGTCGGACAGAAGGTAGATATCGAGCTCCGGCCGGATCGCCTTCAATCCCGCAGCCAGGCGCAGCGACAGATCGGCCTCGTCCGACTCCAGCAGCAAGGGGTGCTGGGTGGCGAGCACGTTCCTCAACACCGGGGCATCATGGCGAGAGCGCAATGCGAAGCCCTCGTAGATCGCGACCGCCGCAATGTCCGGGTTCAGAATGGCGGCGCAGACGGCGTCCTCCAGGCTTCCGACCAGGACCGATTCATAGATGAAGGCATCTTCCTGCCGCCGCAGCCGGCGGAATTCGGAGGCGATATGCGGCCAGCGAGCCGCAGGCGCGGGAGTGACGGTCAGCAGCTCGAAATAGGGCCGGTATGCCCGCGTTTCGCCAAGCGCCGGCGGCAGCACGTCGGCGGGGTCCGGCAAAGCAAGGTCGGCCTTCTGCCATTCGCCAGCATCTTGCTTGTAGTTGCCTGTGATGATGTCGAGCGAGATGCGCTTGGCCAGCGCGAGAAAGCCGGGCTTGTCGTCGTTCTTGAGCCGCTCGCGCAGCGCCGTCATGAGCTCCGTGCCGGGAAAGGCATGGAATTCCTCGAGCACGGCGAGGTCTTCGAGGGCCGACTCGACCGCCGCTCGCTTCGCGTCCCCATTGGCCCAGGATCTTGCGATGGAATGAAGGTCCCGCCACCGATCATGGCGTCCGGACGGTGCGGAGAAGAAATGGTCGATCGAGCGCGCGTCTTTGGCAGAGCTGGACATTCCGGTTCCTTCCCTGGCTGAATGAGGTCGAGGTTCAGGAAACCTCCGATACCCTCCGACGCAGTGCCCCGCGGGCAGGCCCCGCCGGCGCCGGCCGGCGCTAGAAAATTCCAGGTTGAGAACAGCACAATGACGAGCGTCGGCGTATTGTCCTTAGGGACAGGTTCTTGTTGCGAGGAATCCGCTAGAATTCACGGGGCAGGTCGGAACGCATTGCGATATCCTGCGTGGGTATATGCTGCGACTCCAAGTCGATAGGCAGATACGGTTTGCGTGGCAGCTTACCCGGATCCGTGCACGAATTGATCGTGGAGGCTTTGATGATGAGAAAGCTGATTCCCCTTGCAGCGTCTGTCGTAATCGCCGCCGCGGTTCTTGCCGCAACGGTCGTATTCGTTGCCGCGCAGACCGTCGGATCAGCGAATTCATGCAACAAGATCAATGGCTGCCAGTGGGATTTCATCTACGAACAGCAGATGATGAAGCAGACCGGCCTCATGACGAAAGCAATGGAGGAGGCTCGCGCCAACAAGGAAGCGTTCGAGCGACTGCGAGAGTGGGAGCGCACCCATGGCGCCGCACCGAGCAACCTGCGGTAGCGACACTTCGAATTCGATATCCGGAGCCGACAGCACGGCTCCGACCTTCCGGCAGAATGCCTTTGCGCGGTGTCCGTGCCCCAAAGGACCAGACATCAGGAGAGCGCGATGATTCTCCAGATCGTCCTGACGGGCGTGTTGGCCCTGGGCGTCCCCCTCCAGTCTCTTGCGCAGGCACAGGCGCAGGCGCCGGTGCAGCCTCCCGCCGCTTCGCCAGGCGCAGCCGTGACGCCGGCAGTCCTGCCGGTCGATCAGACGCTGCTTGCGGCCGCCCAGCTCGACGCGCTCCTCGCCCCCGTCGCGCTTTATCCGGACACCCTGCTTGCCCAGGTGCTGATGGCGTCGACCTATCCGCTCGAAATCGTTCAGGCCCAGCGCTGGGCCGCCGAGAACAAGAAGCTCAAGGGAGATGCCCTCAAATCAGCCGCCGAGAAGCAGGGCTGGGACGACAGCATCAAGGCTTTGGTCGCCACGCCGTCGGTGCTCGATATGATGAGCAAGAACCTCGAATGGACGCAGAAGCTCGGCGACGCGGTTCTCGCTCAGGAGCCCGACGTCATGGATGCGGTTCAGCGCATGAGGTCGCGGGCGTATGACAACAAGAAGCTCTCCTCGGGCGCGCAGCAGACGGTGACCGTGCAGCAGGAGGGACCGAAGCGGACCATCGCAATCGCTCCGACCGCACCGGACACCATCTATGTGCCGTACTATGAGCCCAGCGTCGTCTACGGCTCCTGGCCCTACCCGGAATATCCACCCTACTACTTTCCCTACACGGGCTACATCGCGACCGGCGTGATCGCGACAGGGCTCGCCTTCGGAGCCGCCTACGCGCTCGGCCGCTGGGCGACCGGCGGCTATTGGGGCGGCAACATCAACTGGAACAACAACAACATCAATATCAACCGGGATCGCGTGTCCCACTGGCAGCACAACCCTCAGCATCGCCATGGGGTCAGATACGGCAATTCGTCGGTCCAGCAGCGCTTCGCAAACACCAGCCGCCCCGGCAGCGACGGACGCATGGACTTTCGCGGGCGGGACGGAAACCAGGTCATCCAGCGCCCTGACCGGCCCAATGCCGGCGACCGCCCGAACGCCGGCAACCGGCCCAACGCCGGCGATCGCCCGAACGCCGGCAACCGGCCCAACGCCGGCGACCGCCCAAATGCCGGCAACCGGCCCAATGCGGGGGGAGGCAGCGCGCGTCCTGATCGGGGCCCCGGGAACCGTCCCGCCACTGCCGACCGGGCGCGCCAGAATCGTCCGAACGCTCAGAGGCCGGCAAATAGACCCGCACAGGCCAACCGCCCCGCCAATCGCGGCAATGTCAACCGGGCTGCGCCGCGCCGAGACAACGCCTTCGGCAATATGCAGCCCGGCAGGGCCGCCAGTCTGCAGTCGGCGCGTGGGCAAGCGAGTTTCGCGCGAGCAGGCGGAGGACCTCGCGTTGGAGGTGGCGGCTTCCAGGGCGGTGGTGCGCGCATGGGCGGTGGCGGCTTCGGTGGCCGAGGCGGCGGCGGCTTCCACGGCGGTGGCCGAGGAGGTGGTGGCCGAGGCGGTGGCGGCAGGCGTTCCGACATCGCGCTCAAGGATCACATTATCGAGCTCGGTCGGCTCCAGAGCGGAATCGGGTTCTATCGGTTCACCTATCACGGCAGTGACAAGCGCTATGTCGGCGTGATGGCGCAGGAGGTCCAGCAGGTCGTGCCAGACGCCGTGATACGGGGCCCCGATGGTTTCCTGCGCGTGTACTATGAGCGGATCGGTGTACGCTTCCAGACCTATAATCAATGGCGGGCGTCCGGTTCGCATCTTCCGAGCGGTGCCATTCCCCATGAATGCCGGGCGGCCGCAGAATGCAGCGCCGATTTCCCGGAGATGTCCGGAGGTGCGATGCCATGACGGGCTCAATCTGGTTCTTTCGACGTTGGATGGCCGTCGCAATTGCGGCCGGCACCCTTGCCGGGGTCTCAACGGCGAGCGCCCAGCAGGCTTTCAAGACGCCGGAAGCAGCCGCCGCTGCCCTGGTGGAAGCCGCCCGCACCAGCGCGACGGGGCCGATGCTCGGCGTGCTCGGGCTCAAGGGGCGAGACATCGTCTTTTCCGGCGATGAGGCCGCCGACGCGGCGGACAGGGAGCGCTTCCTCTCCGCCTATCAGGAAAAGCACCAGGTCACCGTCGATGGCGACAAGGCGACATTGATCGTCGGCCAGAACGACTTCCCGTTCCCGATCCCGCTCGTGCGCAAGAACGGTGACTGGCGGTTCGACACCGAGGCCGGGCGCAAGGAAATCGTGGCCAGGCGCCTCGGGCGCAATGAGCTCGATGCCATCCAGGTCAGCCTGGCCTATGTCGACGCCCAGAACGAATATGCCAGCAAGGACAGAACTGGCGCGGGTGTGGGCTCCTATGCCCAGCGTGTCGCGAGCCGGCCGGGGAAGCGGGACGGCTTGTACTGGGGCACGGGGGCAGGGGAGGAGGCCAGTCCGCTGGGCGCGCTCGCCGCGCAGGCCGAGCGCGAAGGCTACAAGGGCGGGCAGGGCAAGACGCCCTATCATGGCTATTTCTACAAGATCCTGAAGCGTCAGGGGCCTGCTGCGCCGGGCGGCAGCATGGACTATGTGGTCGGCGGCAAGATGATTGGCGGCTTCGCCCTGCTCGCCTATCCCGCTGAATACGGCAACTCCGGCGTCATGAGCTTCATCGTGAACCAGGACGGAACGGTGTATCAGAAGGATCTCGGCCCCAGGACGAGCCGGCTCGCCACGCGTATTCGCTCATACGATCCCGACAAGACCTGGGAGAAGGTTTCGGTGCCGCAGAGTTGATGGCAGTCCACCTGGCGGACGCGACCGGGAATGGCTTTGGTGCCGATGATGCCGGACAATCGCGAGGTCGAGCTGAAACTCATTCCCATGAGTGGGGACCTCGAGCACTATGCCCGGGCGGCCAAGGTGTTGGGGACAGCTGGGAAGAGCAGGACGCGGCGCCTGAACTCCGTCTACTTCGACACTCCCAAGCTCAAGCTGCGGCGCAAGGGCTACTCGCTTCGCATCCGGCATGACGGCCGGAAGAACATCCAGACGGTCAAGTCGAGTGGCGCCGGAGCGATCATGCGCGGCGAGTGGGAATGCGTCGTCACGGCTGATGCACCGTCGAAGGATACGCTCGCAGGGACGCCTGTGGGCGATGTGCTGGGCGACCGCGGATTGAGCAGCTTGCGACCGGTCTTCAGCACTCAGGTCAGCCGCAGGACCTTCGTCATCATGCGCCCCGATGCGACTGTGGAACTGGCGCTCGACATCGGAGAGATCCAGCGCGACGACCGGTCGTTGCCGATCTGCGAGGCCGAGCTCGAGCTCGCAAGCGGTACGCCGGCTGCGCTCCTGAACTGTGCCCGTGATCTGGCATCGGTCGTGCCCTCGCTGCCGGTCTTGTCGTCCAAGGGCGAGCGGGGCTTCCGGCTGATGGCGGATTTCCCGCAGAACGCCGTCAGCGAGCTGTCCTTCGACGTCACGCCGGACATGAGCACGAAACAAGCCATCCAGAGCGCGTTCTCCACCTGCTTCGCCGGACTCTTCGATAATTTTGCCTTGCTCGCGGCGGCCGGCGACGGAGAGGCGCTGCACCAAGCGCGGGTCTGCATTCGCCGGATACGGGCGCTCGCTTCATTGTTCGAACCGGCCCTGCAATGGCGAGGTGAAAATGACCTTTCGCCACGGCTTCGCTGGCTGACCCAGTTTCTCGGCGCATCCCGCGAGGTCGATGTCCTCTGCGAGACCGTCCTGGCCACGCTTGTCATGAGCCATGGCAACGCGCCGGGCGTTGCGGATCTGAGGGCGGTCTTTGAAGCCCGGAGTGCGCACGCTCGCGAGGCGGCGATCGCCTATCTGAAATCGCCGGCAGTCCTGGACCTCAGCCTCGACCTGCTCGGCGCGCTGGATGCCGCGCTCGCGCGAACCTCGCCGACGCCGGAGCAGACCGAGCTGCTCCAGATGCCGATCGGCCGCTATCTGAGGCACGAACTTCGGCCGCGGCTGAAGTCGTTCCTCAAGCGCTGCCGGCACATCGAGCGGCTCGATCCACCCGAACAGCATGAGGCGCGCGTTCGCGCCAAGAAGCTCCGCTACATGATCGACCCCTTCGGTGCGCTGCTGCCCCGGCGAAGCTTCTCCGGCCTCATCGAGCCTCTCCAGACAATCCAGCGCGTCCTTGGCGACCTCAATGATCGCAGGACCGGCGAGGCCTTGCTCCGGAGCTATGTCGAGGAGGTGCTGGGCGGGGACAGCGGCAGCGGCCGCCTTCTCTTTGCCGCAGGCCTTGCAACTGCGCTCTGCCGCACCTCCGACACCAAGGACGTGATGGATAGCGCAGCGTCTGCCCGCTCCTCGCTGCAGCGGGCCGATCTCGATTTCGACGAGGGGAAAGATCCCGATCCGGCATAGCCCGTTCCGGCGAGCCTCCGGGCTCGGCGGAACGGGCGCAAGGGAGCAACGATGTTCGGTCGCCTTCCAATCCTGAGCGGCTTCTCCGGCTTCTCGCCCGACTGGCTGCGTTTTGATGTGACCGCAGGCCTGGCGGTGGCCGCGGTCGCGATCCCGAGCGCCATTGCCTATCCCGCGATCGCAGGGCTGCCCGTCGAGGTGGGGATCTATGCGAGCATCCTGCCGCTCGTCGGCTACGCGCTCTTCGGCCCCTCCCACAAGCTCATCCTCGGCCCCGATGCGGCGACCATGACGGTGCTCGCCGCGGTCATGGCCACGCTGCCGGCCGCCTCTCCCGAAGACCGGGTCGCCACGGCTGCGGCACTTG
The DNA here is from genome assembly GCF_001748145.1 of Bosea sp. BIWAKO-01. Classification (NCBI taxonomy): domain Bacteria; kingdom Pseudomonadati; phylum Pseudomonadota; class Alphaproteobacteria; order Hyphomicrobiales; family Alloboseaceae; genus Allobosea; species Allobosea sp. BIWAKO-01. The sequence goes on along the minus strand of NZ_BCQA01000001.1, from coordinate 5,529,431 downwards.
CATTGGCTGTCGGCATCCTCAGCATTCTCGCCAGCACCGTCGGGCTTGGCGCCATCGCGGCCTTCCTGTCCAGGCCGATCCTGATAGGCTTCATCAGCGGCATCTCGATATCGATCATGGTGGGCCAGATCGGCCGGTTGACCGGCGTGAAGATCGATGCCGACGGCCTGCTGGCTCCCGTCCTGGAATTGTTGCGAAGATCGGACCTGATCCATTGGCCTTCGGTCACGCTGGGAGCTGTCATGCTGGCGCTTCTGCTGATCCTGCCGCGCCTGCGCTTTCCGATCCCGGGGCCTCTCGTCGTCGTCGTCGTTGCAGCGATCGCCTCCTATCTGTTCAATTTCGAGGGGATGGGCATCAAGGTCGTCGGCAGCCTGCCGAACGTGCTCCCGGCCCTGTCGTTTCCCACCGGGACTGCTTTGCCGCTGCGCGAGCTCGTGCTCGGCGCGGGGGCCATATGGCTCGTCAGCGTCAGCTCGGGGCTGGTTAGCGCGCGCAGTTTCGGGGTGCGCGGCAATTTTGCGATTGATGCGAACCGCGAGCTCGTCGGCATCGGTGCGGCCAATATCGCGTCTGGACTGTTCAGCGGGTTTCCCATCACCGTCTCGGATTCGCGAACGGCGATAAACCTCTCGGCCGGCGCGCGTTCGCAGCTGTCTGGGTTGGTCGCGGCCGGCGCTCTGACGGCGCTGCTGCTCTATCTCAATCAGGCCCTCCGTATCCTGCCCGTGCCGGCACTCGGCGCCATTCTCGTCTCTGCGGCCTTGAATCTCATCGACCTGTCCGGCTTGAGGGAAACCTGGCGGATCAGCCGGGTCGAGTTTGTCTTTGCGCTGATCAGCATGTGGGGAGCGATCAGCCTGGGGGTGCTGAGCGGCGTGGTGATCGCCATAGCCGGGACGCTGCTGCATCTGCTGCTGAAGGGCATGCGACCGCGCGATGCCTTGCTCGGGCGCGCTCCCGGCAGGCCGGGCTTCTACAAACTGCATCGGGTGCAGGAGGCGCAACCCGTTCCCGGACTGGTGATCTACCTCGTGCAGGGCAGCGTGCTGTTCTTCAACGCCGAATACGTCAAGGCCCGGATTGAGAGCCTTGTCGACGCGGCGCCGCCGGGGACGCGCTGGCTCGTGATCGATGCCAGCGCGATCGCCCAGATCGATTCAACCGCTGCAGTGATGTTCGACCAGTTGCGAAGAGCGCTTGCCGAGCGCGGCGTGACGCTGGCGTTCGCGGAGCTGCACCGGGATCCGATGGATATTCTCAGGCGGTCAGGCTTCGTCGATGCGCTTGGGCCAGGGCTGATCTTCGACGAGCTTCAGGATGCCGTCGGGGCCTTTGAAGCCGAGCGGCACGTCATTCCAGCAGGCGCGGGGACCTAACTGGTCGCACGCGAGCGGGCCTCCCGAATGAGGATGTCGACGCTGACGATGAAGACCCAGACCGGGAAGATGATCACGGTCCAATCCATGAATTGACTGCCGATCAGGATGATGGCGGCGGCAATGTACCCGATGATCGCCGTTACGCGTGCGGCAATCCCGGTGCGCAGGACGATCGTCGAAGCCGTCATCAGGAAAACGCCCGCCATTTTCAGTGCGTAGATGCTGGTCAGATGGTAGGCGAGCGACCTTGCCAGCATGAAGGTCACCGATCCCGGCATGTCCCGGGGAAGCGCGGAATAGGCGATGAGGATGGCTCCGATCGATGAAGCGGAGACGAAGAGAAGGCCGATGAACAGAAGGCCGCTTCCGAGAAAGACCGTCGCAAAGAGCTTGTCTTCGGCCGCCCCCATCCGGTCGCGGAGGACGCCGACGAACCACAGGAACGCGATGCCCGCGAACGGGATCAGGTTGAGTGCGAGCGCCACTTTCCAGGATTGCGGGCCGAGCCAGTCGCCAGGGTCCCGCGGGTCCAGCCGCACGGTGTCGAGGAGCAGGAAGAGCGAGGTCAGCAGCAGCACCGAAAACAGGATCCCGGCCGCGGCGGCAGCTCTCGGGGTCTTCAGACCCTTGGCCGGATGCTGGTCTAATCCACTCCGTGCGGGGTCGGTCGTCATCGCCATGCAACCTCGTTTCTTGGGCAACCTCGTTTCTTGGGACTGCCGCCGGCTCGTGCATCTCCGGGAAGCGCACCGTTTCGTTCGGCGCCACCTGTCCCCGTGACCGTATCCTTCGAGCTGCACGGACGTGATGCAAGGCGTGCGGGCTCTGGCGAACCGGTTGCCCGTCCTTGCTAGGAAATCAGACCCAGCTGCTCCGCGGACAGGACAAGCTCGGCTATCGAGCGGGCGGCCATCTTTTCCATCACATTGTGCCGGTGAGCCTTGACGGTGCGGATGGTGGTTCCGAGTTCGTAGGCGATCTGCTTGTTCATCCGGCCTCTCGCCACGAGAACGAAGACCTCGCGCTCCCGTGGGGTGAGGCTGCCGAGCCGGAGCGCTCGCAATACGGCGCCATCGCCATCGTGCCGGGTGCGGCGACACCGTGCCAGGGCCCGGTTTATCGCATCGAACAGCACGTCCTTGCTGACCGGCTTTGTCAGGAAATCTTCTGCGCCGGCCTTGATCGTGCGGACACTGGTTGGAATGTCGCCGTGACCGGTGAGGAATATCACGGGCAATCGCGATCCGGCTGCATTCAGGCGAATCTGAAGCTCAGGGCCGCTTACGCCCGGAATGTCGACGTCGAGCAGAATGCAACCGTCAGTTCCTTCGTCGGGAAGCTGGTCCAGGAACTCGGCTCCGGTGCCGTATGATTTCGCCTGGAAGCCGGACGCTTCGAGCAAGCGGACCATTGCGGTTCTGAAGGACGTGTCGTCATCGACCAGGTAGATATTGGCTGGCATCAAGGCCCCTCATGTCTTCATGGCGGGGAGATGGATATGGAAGGCGACACCGCCATCATCGCGGTTGGCGACCCAGATCCGCCCGCGATGCGCGAGAATGATCCTCCTGCTGATCGCCAGTCCGAGGCCCAGGCCGTCGGCCTTTGTGGTGTAATATTCATCGAAGACCTTCTCCAATGCATGAGGCGGCACTGAAGGTCCGTAGTTGATGATGGATAGCTCGATGATGTTTGGTCCACGGGCTACGCTCCTTGCGACGATTTCCTGTCGGGAGCTGCCATGGCCGATCATGGCATCGAGTGCGTTGATAGTGATGTTGAGGATCACCTGCTGAATTTGGATGGCGTCGGCCGCAATCTCCGGAAGTCTCTCGTCCAGCTCTGCTTTCAGGACGATAGCGTTTGCTGCAGCGCGGCCGGAAACGAGCCGGAATGTATCGCGGATGCAGCGATTGAGATCCATCGTCCGTGCGGGCGTTGGTGTCGGTCGGATCATGTTCCGCACGCGGTCGATGATCTCGACCGCGCGCATCTCGTCCCGCTTGATGTCCGCGACGATGTCCTGAAGGTCCGCGATGCTGGGGGCTGCTTTCCTAAGGATGATCTCGGCCGCTTCGGTATTGATGAGGATCGCGCCGAGCGGCTGCTTGAGCTCGTGCGCGATGTACGCGGACATTTCTCCCAGGGAAATCCGCCGATCGACCGCCACGGCTTCGGACTGGAACCGACCTGCCTCCCGCTCTGCAGCAGCGCGTCGTTGACGTTCGAAGAGCAGCAGGACGATCAGGACTGCCTGCAGGAACAGCGCGATCGAGAACCCTGCGATCGGCCAGCCGTACTGCTCCCAAGCCGTGGGCTGACGCGCGACCATGTCTGCGTATCTGATCGCATTCGAGACCTCGCCCGGTCTCGAGCCGAGGACGAAGTTGAGAAGGAGGCCGGAGATCACGGCCAGCGCGAGGACCCCACACAGGATCAGGTATCGGTGCCGGACAGCACGCAATGCCGCCGCGGCGGCCTCCGCTCCCGCGGGAAGTCGAACGCCCAGTGCCGCCTCGGAGCGCTGCAATGTGGCCTCCCTGTCGCTGCCTTACCCGTTGCGCTTCAGCAGGTCTCCGCGACCCAGTGCCTTGCGAAGTTCGTCTCCTGGTGGTCGTCCAGTTTCCCGCGCTTCGGCAGCTTGATCTTCTCGCGCGGTAGCGCCTCGTAGGGAATCGAGGACAGGATATGGGAGATGATGTTCAGCCGGGCGCGGCGCTTGTCGTCGGAGTGCACCGCAAACCACGGCGCCCAGCTCGTATCGCTGGCCCGGAACATGTCGTCGCGGGCCTGGGAATAATCATTCCAGCGGCCATAGGATTTCAGATCCATCGGCGACAGTTTCCAGATCTTGCGCGGGTCGGTGATGCGCTCCTCGATACGTCGCGTCTGTTCCTTCGGACTGACCTCGAGCCAGTACTTCAGCAGGATGATGCCGGATTCGACGATGACCTTCTCGACGCTCGGGACCGCGAACAGGAAGGCCTTGGCCTGTTCTTCCGTACAGAACCCCATCACCCTCTCGACGCCGGCGCGGTTGTACCAACTGCGGTCGAAAATCACGACTTCGCCGGCCGCCGGCAGATGCGGCAGATAGCGCTGGACATACATCTGGGAGCGCTCGCGCTCGGTCGGCGGGGGAAGCGCAACGACGCGAAAGACCCGGGGGCTCACCCGTTCGGTGATCGCCTTGATGACGCCGCCCTTGCCGGCGCCATCACGGCCTTCGAAGAGGATGCAGATCTTGGCGCCGGTATGCTTGGCCCATTCCTGGAGCTTGACCAGTTCGCCGTGATACTCCTTCAACTGGCGCTCGTAGGGCTCTCGCTTCATGGCCTTGCTGACGGGGGCATCCATGATCACGCACTCCGTTTCGGTCAGGACCAGGCCAGGAAGAATGCAACGTCGCCCGGCAGCCCGCCGGGCCAGTCGATGATCATCGCGCGCAGCCGATAATTCGCGGGCTTCAGATGCTCCCTCCAGAATTCATAGGCCTGGCGCGGCCGGCCGGTGAGGGTGGTGGGCCAATCCGGCTCTGAATTGTTGAGCGCACGGCCCTTGTCGTTGCACAGCGCGCTCGGGAACCGCATCACCATGACCTCGCGCTCGCCGCGCTCGGCGGCCGCGCGCGTCTTCACTGCGAGGTTGTGCTTGATCCGGGCAATCAGCTCCGCGTTGACCTCGACCTCTTCCCGAAGCGTCTTGACCAGCTTCTGGCGTGCCTCCTCGGCCTTATCCATGGCACCCAGCATCTTGGATGCCTTCGCCATCTCGATTTCTGCCATGTAGGCATTCAGGTCGTCGGCCGACATGAAACTCTCGTCGGCGAGAATGTTGGTTTTCACGCCGTGCGCCGCGGTCTGGGACATTGCCGTCTCCTCTCCGGTCGAAATCGCGATTTGCCGCCTCGTCAAATACCGTCTGGTCGACCAAGGGCTTCCCTGAGCTCGGTTTCGAGGCTCTCGATGAGCTGTCGGTATTCGATGCAGCGCGCCTTGCGGACGGGCAGCAGCGAATTCTCCCACTCCGCGAGGGCCCGTTCGGCCTCAGCCAGGTCTCCGCATAGCGTACGAAAACTCTCGCTTCGGAGTGCTCGTTCCTTGATCGACCTCCCATGGGCCGGAAGATGCCGAATGGCAGCCAGCACGCCCTGATCCATCGCAACGGTACTCCCGCCGATGAGCGCTACAGTGCGACCACTATGGAGAAAGATCGCGCCTGCGGGAGTAACTAACGGGAGGCTACGCCCGCCGGGCGACCGCAAACGACGCGTGCGGCCATTAAGACCTGGTCGACGGGGGCGGGGCTTGCGGCGGATCGAGCGGCGTTCTGGCCACTGGACAACGTCGTGCGGGCGTAACCTCCCGTTAGTTACTCCCGCTCCCCTGGGCCGTCGCCTATCGTTGCGCCTTCACCGAAGCCCCGCTCCCAGCCGCGGCCGCAGTGACGGAAGAAGCAGCTGCCAGATGGGCGAACCCGGAGGCCACACCGTGTCGACATTGAAGAACTGGTCGCTTGCCTTCGCCCTCGTTGCCGGCGTGGCCTCCTGGTCCGGCAGCCAGCCGGCTACAGCGCAGACGGTCATTGTCGCTGGCGTCGGCCCGGCAGCCATCGATGAACTCAATGTCAAGGTTGCGGCAGTCGACCGGCCCAATCGCACGATGATCGTGCAGCAGCGACAACATCGCTGGCTCGTCGAAGTGCCCGAAGTGTTCGGAGATCTCTCCAAGGTCAAGGTCGGAGACAATCTCGAGATCAGGCGCATCGACGGGGCGATCGCAGCCGTGACCAGGGGCAAGAAGGGCCTCAAGCCCGGCATCCGGTACTCCGAGGGCAAGTCGGATGCGGTCTTCCAGAACCTCCCCTCACGGTTTGTGACCCGTACCGCGACCGTGACGGCGAAGTTCAACGGCTTCGACCCCGCCAAGAAGATTGTCACGATCGACGGTCCGGATGGTCGGCGTTCCCTACCGGTTGCGGACCCCGTCCTTGCCGCTGATCTGCAGAAGCTGAAGCGCGGCGACATGATCGAACTCGTCTTTACCGAGGCGTTCCAGGTGACGCTCAAGTAACCGCGCCGTGCCTGACACGGATACCGTTGCGAAAGCGCTCAGGGTCGGATGGGGAAGTCATGGCGTCGCCGAACATTCATCCCGCTGCCCCGCACTATTTGCCGCCTTTCATCACGGCTCCGGGCGAGACCGACTATCTCATGGTCGCCATGGCGGTGCTCCTCCTCGTCGCGGTCCTGACGGTCGGCATCATCTTCTTTCGGCTGCACACCTTGCCGGAACGGATGGCCCACAAGTCGCAGAAGCTCCAGTTCGAGATTGTCGCGGTCCTCGGGCTTCTGGCGCTGTTCACGCATGTCCACCTGTTCTGGGTGGCGGGGCTCCTGCTGGCGCTGATCGACTTGCCTGACTTCTCCGGCCTCTTCGGCCGCATGGCTCATGCTCTCGAGCGAATTGCGGGTGTGGCGCCCCGCCGTGGCGGCTCGACGACCGAGCAGCCTGCCTCGACCGATCCCCATGAAGGTCCGGTCGATCGCACAGCCGAGGTTCATGCGCCGCCGAAGGAGCCGACCCATGCTTGAGCTGATGTTCTGCTCGCTTCTGACGATCCTGCCCGACTACCTCTTTCGCCGCTACGGTCAGGGCAGGCGCATCGGCAAGGAGATCACGCTCTACTCGGTCTGGTTCGAATTGCGCTGGGGCATCACGGCCTGCGCGATGCTGACCATCGGGTTGATCACCGTGATCTTCTACAATCACCCCTCGACCTCGAATGCGGCCCTGTTCTTCAGAACGGTGCCGATTGTTCCCGAGATCAATGGACGGGTCGCCGAGGTCTATATCCGGGGCAGCGGCAGGATCGAGAAGGGCGCACCCATCTTCCGCCTGGATAGCAGCCGGCAGGAAGCTGCAGCAGAAACCGCCCGCCGCAAGATTGTCGAGACCGACGCTGCCCTTACCGTCGCCCGCTCGGAACTCGCCTCGAACGAATCCAAGATCCAGGAGGCGAGGAGTGACCTGCAGCAGGCGCAGGACGAGTTGCGGACCAAGCAGGAATTGATGCGACGGAACGCGAATGTCGTCGCGCAGCGTGAGATCGAGCGGCTGGAGGTTATGGTGGCCGGGCGAGAAGCGGCTGTGAATTCTGCCATCGCGGCGCGCGATACGGCGCAGATACGGATCTCGACACTGCTCCCCGCGGAAAGGGAAAGTGCTGTGGCGGCTCTGGCTCAGGCTCAGGCCGATCTTGACAAGACGGTTGTCAGAGCAGGTGTGACCGGACGCGTTGAACAATTTGCCCTTCGTGTTGGTGACATCGTCAACCCGCTCCTGCGCCCGGGCGGCGTGCTGATCCCCGAGGAGGCGGGGCGATCCTCCCTGCAGGCGGGCTTCTCCCAGATCGAGGCGCAGGTCATGAAGGTGGGCATGGTTGCCGAGGCCACCTGCATTTCGAAGCCCTGGGTCATCATTCCGATGGTCGTGACCGGAGTGCAGGACTTCATAGCAGCCGGGCAGTTTCGCGGCGGCGAGCAATTGATCGATGTTCAGCAGATTGCCAGGCCCGGCACGATCCTGACATTTCTCGAGCCGCTTTATCCCGATGGTCTCGACGGGGTGACGCCGGGCAGCAGCTGCATCGCCAACGCCTATTCGAGCAATCACGATCGCATCGAGTCAAAGGAAACCGGCTCCGTCAAGAAGGTCGTGCTTCATGCGGTCGATGCGGTCGGGCTTGTTCATGCCATGCTGCTGAGAATCCAGGCTCTCGTTCTGCCCATTCAAACACTGGTTTTCACCGGGCACTGATCCGGCGGTTCTCTCACCGATCGATCGACTTCACTCGCGCCTGCAATGCGCGCAACTCGCGGCCCTTGGCTCTCGCAGGGCATAGCGGCCGCACGAGATCCCCATAAAAATGGTGGCCGAACGCGTCGGGCGGGCGTAAGCTCCCCGCGCGCTTCTTAAATTTGTTACGGATTTCAGACCTGTACGTGGAGATATTGGTCGGGGGAGGCCAAGTCCATGCAGCGCAGAGATTCTGGCAGGGCCTTTCTGAGTTCTGACGGAAGCGGCCCATCATCTAGAGATATTATGGAACAACTTGAACTGATCCTGGCAAGTCCGGAGTTCAAGGTATCCGATCGGATCAGGCGGTTTTTAAGCTATGTTACCAGTGAGACGCTTGCGGGCCGGGCCGAGCGCATCAAGGCCTATTCGATCGCGACCCAGGTTCTGGGCCGGGACTCACATTTCGATATTCAGAATGATCCCGTCGTGCGCATCGAAGCCGGGCGTCTCAGACGCGCGATGGAGCGCTATTACTTTGTCGCGGGGCAGGCCGATCGCGTGCTCATCGAAATTCCGAAGGGCGGCTACGTTCCGCATTTCTCATGGCGCTCGCTCGATCCATCGGTCGGGCACGAGCAGAGGCCGCAGCACGCGGCTATAGCCGTCTCGGCCCGGCCGAAGCCGCGGACACCCTGGGTCTGGGCGCTGATCGGCGCCATGGCGCTGGTCGTCGGCGGCGTCGGGATGAGTCAGGTCTGGCGCAACGATCGGGCGGTCGACCCGGTCCGGCCAGCCCTTGTCGTGGCGCCCTTCGCCAATCTCTCGGCTGGCTCCGAGGCCGGGCTGCTGGCAGCGGGCATCACCGAAGAGGTGCTCGTCCAGCTGGCGAGGTTCAAGGAAGTGTCGGTCTATGTGCGGGAGTTGCCGGGCAAGACGACGTCCGCGCTCCCCGCACCGGAGGCCGGAGGCAGGCCGGGCAGGGCGTTCGTCCTTGAAGGCAGCATACGCACCGCTGACGGAAAGCTCCGGGTCTCCAGCCGCCTGCTCGATGGCGCTACGGCGGCGATCCTCTGGTCCCGGGCGTATGATGCGGATTTGCGCGTCAGGGACATCCTGGGCGTCCAATCCGATATCGCCGCCAAGGTCGCGACAGCCGTCGCCCAACCCTATGGGATCATGTTCGATACCTCGCAGATGAAGGCGGAGGACGGCAGGCCCGAGAGCTTCGATGCCTATCAGTGCATGCTCCGCTTCTACCGGTACAAGCAAAGCCTGGGTCAGGACGAGCACATCGCGACGCGGCAATGCCTGGAACAGACGACTGCACTCTATCCCAATTATTCGACGGGCTGGGCCATGCTGTCCTATCTCTATCTCGACGAGGACCGCTTCCAGCTGAACCGCCGGCCAGGACTCCCGGATGCGATCTCCAGGGCCCGCAGCGCCGCACAGCGCGCTGTCGAGCTCGATCCGGAGAATGTGCGGGCTCAACAGGCTCTGATGACGACGCTGTTCTTCAACCAGGAGCCGACCGAGGCTCTACGGATCGGGGAGAGGGCGCTGGCTCTCAACCCGAATGACATGGAACTGCTCGGGGAATATGGCAGCCGCCTCGCGCAGGCAGGTCAGTGGAAGCGCGGCTTTGATCTGCTCGATGAAGCGGTTGCAAGAAATCCGGTCCGATCGAGCTACTATGTCGGGATGCAGGCGCTCGCGGCCTATATGCTGAATGATGATCAGATGGCGCTCTCATTGATCCGGCGGGCGGATCTCGCCAGCTTCTCGCTCTATCATTTCGTGGCCGCACTCATCTATGCGCGCGCCGGCCTTGATGCAGAGGCCACCGCGAGCAGGGCGCAGTTTCTCAAGCTGCGTCCCGACTTCTTCGCCAATCTCGATGCGGAGCTCGCCAAGCGCAATTTCAACGAAAGGGATCGCGCCGTCCTGATCGAAGGTGCCCGGCTCGCCGGCTTTCCGCTCCGGCAGCGCCTAACCCATGCAGATTAGGCCCTCGCGGCGCGATATTCGACTGGGGAACCCTCGGCACGGCGCTCTGTCAACTGCGGGTCGGAGGCGAGCAGCTGAAGGCGATGCCACTCTACAAAACCCTGAGCGAAAAGAGATACGGCGGAGAAATCTGGGGCACTGATCTTTCAAACGCGGGCTCTTTGTCAGTAAGATGCGAGAATTCGCCGCAGAGGGTGAAATCGAACATAGGCGTACACTGTGCCCCAGGGTGACGAATAGATACGGCTCGCGCGGCAACCTGCGAGGTTCAATGCGCGGACCGAGCGTGGAGGCTTTGAGATGAGCAAGCTGATCACCCGCGCAGTGTTGCTGGCAGGGACACTCGTACTGGCCGCCTGGGTTCCTCTGCCCAGTCAGGCTTCGTGCAACAGCCCCAAAGGCTGCACGATGGATGACATCTATGAAAGCTACGACATGATGCAGAGCGGCAAAATGCAGAGGGCAATGGACGAAGGACAGGCGAATGTCGCGGCGTTTCATGCGTTGAAGGAGTGGGAGCTCACGCATAGCGAAGCGCCCGTCCACCACCACTCGTGATGACCGCTCGTATTCGCCCTCTGAGCGACCCGTTCTCGCGCTGGACCCGTTCTCGCGCTGGTTTGCCAGTTAACGCGTCACCGGGACCATTGTCATAGAGATCCTGGATCGATGGCCCGGAGGCGGCGGCCTTTGACAGGAGCTGGAAGCCGGCGGACTTCGAAGAGGTCAAGCCTGACTTGCGGTGTCTGGATCCGCGCCTTGGCGAACAGGATGAAACCACCCCCCTGCGGTAGCGCGAAGCGCTCGCCGCAGGGCACTTGGGTTTCGTTACGTTAGGTTGATTGTGAACAGCTAGTCACAATCGTTATCGATCCGTTAATTTCACGTTGGTTGCACGGCAACGTGCGTGCTAACCCCAAAAGAAAATGCTGTCTTCTGGGGGCTTTCTGTGCCGATTTCATGTAACTATCAGGTGCTTTCTGCGCCTGTGATCTCGTTTTTGCCTGTATTACCTTACGGCCTGAAGGCGATATCGAGGGCGCTGCGTTCAACCACGTCTGTCGCGAGTTTGCTGTCCGCCTGTATTATTGCAGGCGTCATGGTTCCCCCGGCATCTGCCGCAGACATAACGATTGGCCCGGGGCTCTTGCCGGTATCGAGTGATGCCGATGTCGGTCCGTCTGGCGATGGGGTCATCTTCAACGGCGGCACGCTCCAGTTCGGCACGAGCTTCAACCTCTCGACGGGGCGGGCGCTAAGCCTTGATGCCGCCAGCGGCACCATTGACACCAACGGCTTCGACACGACGTTCGCCCGCGACATCACGGGGGTGGGCGGCCTTAGCAAGACCGGCGCCGGCACTCTCACCTTGAGCGGCATGAACACCTATACGGGCGCGACGAGTGTCGCGGCTGGCGGCACCCTTGCCCTGACAGGTCAAGGCCGCATCAACCAGTCGAGCGGCATCACCGTCGACGGTGTCTTTGACGTAAGCGGGGCAGCTTCTGCGCAGGTCAAGGCTTTGAACGGCAGCGGCGAGGTCCGGCTCGGAACCGCGACCCTTTTGGTCAACACTGCCAGCGGCGTCTTTTCCGGCGCCATCCGCGGCACCGGCGGAATCTCGATCAATGGCGGCACCCAGATTCTGACCGGCGCCAGTGATTTCTCCGGTGGGGCCGGGATCGCGAGTGGCGCCACCCTTCAGATCGGCAATAACGGCAATACGGGGTCGATCACCAGCAATGTGACGAACTATGGCAGCCTGATCTTCAAACGATCCGATGACGTGACCTATGCCGGGAGCATCTCGGGTCCGGGCACGTTCTCGCATTTTGGGTTGAGCAAGCTCACGCTGACCGCGACGAACAGCACCCGAGGAAACGTCTTCATCGGAGCCGGCAGCACCTTGCAGCTGGGCAATGGCGGAACGACCGGCTGGATCGGCGGCACCGGCAACTTTGTCGGCTCGATCAGCAATGCGGGCGCCTTGATCGTCAACCGATCGAACAACGTTTCGTATCGCGGCGTCATATCCGGAAGCGGCACGCTTACGCAGATGGGCAGCGGCACGCTGACCCTGGCCGGCACCAACACCTATACGGGCGCGACACTGGTGACCGGCGGAACGCTCGTCGTGAATGGTTCGATCGCATCCTCTTCGAGTGTGACCGTTTCGCCCGGCGCCACGCTGAGTGGCTCCGGCCAGATTCCCGCGATGATCGTCAATGGCACCCTCGCTCCGGGCAACTCGCCCGGCACGCTTACGGTCAACGGCAGCCTGACGCTGGCGGCAGGATCGAGCTATCTCGCGGAGGTTCAGGGTGCGGTCTCCGATCGCGTCAATGTCACGGGCTCTGCAGCACTCGCCGGTACGCTCCGGATCGTGCCGCTTGGCGGCGCGTACACATTCTCCAGCCCCTACACGTTGCTCTCGGCCGCGGGCGGGCTCGGAGGAAGTCGCTTCGGCACCGAGGCAACATCCGGTACGTTCGGCGACGGCGTTACCACGGCCATCTCCTACACCAGCAACGACGTCCTCCTGACATTGACGCCAAAGCCGCTGGTGCCGATCGTCACGCCGCCGGGAGTTCCCCCGGGAGCCCTGTCGCCGCGCATGTTTGGCGCCAGGATGTTCAGCGGCTTCTCGATTGCCAGCGCGATCGATCGGGCCGTCGCTGCCGGTGCCGATCCATCCCCGCTGTTCGCGATCTACAACCTGCCGGCCGCCGAGATCCCCGCTGCCGTGAACCAGCTTTCCGGCGAAGCCCATACGTCGGTGCCGGCCATGGCCAACTCCGCCGCGGACCAGTTCCTCCACGCCATGCTGAACCCGGCGAGCGCCGGGCGAAGCGGGGCTGGCCCAGGCGCCGCGACGTTCTCGGCGTTGGGCGGCAAGGGAAGCGACGAACCGGTTCGGCCGGCCTTCCTCGACGCCCCCGCATACTCGGTCTGGGGGGCGGTGCTCGGCTCCGTGGGGCGCAATGACGGAGGAGCCCGGGACGGTTCGGCCAAGCGCGATGTCGACGACGTGCATCTCGCCGTCGGTGCCGACCTTCGCGTTGGCCCTGGAAGTACCGTCGGCTTCGCCGTGGCTGGTGGCAGCGCCCGCGCATCGCTCTCGGGCGGGCTCGGAAAGGCCGATGCAGACATTTTCCAGGCCGGCATCTACGGCATGACCAAGCTCGGACCGGTCAACCTGGCTGCTGCCCTGGCCTATGCGCGCCTGGAGAACGATGTGAACCGGGCCGTACCGGCTCTCGGTGCATCCAGCCTTTCATCGTCCTATGGCAGCAACGCCTGGAGTGGGCGCCTGCAAGCCAGCGCCGCTCTGTTTGAGTGGTCCGGCGTCACGCTTTCACCTGTGGCAGCATTGCAGGCCATCCAGGTCCGCAGCCCGGCCGTGACCGAGGCGAGCTGGAATGGCGCCAATGCCGCCGCGTTGAACCTGGCTCGGCGGAGCGACGTTACCAGCCGAAGCGAGCTCGGTATGCAGCTTGATCTGGCTGGGGCTGTGAACGGCCTCCCGGCTGCCGGTTATCTGCGGGCTGGCTGGGCGCATTACTATCAGCGCGAAGCCGGTTTGAGCGCCACGATCAGCGGTCTCGCGGGTTCAGGGTTTGCGATCGACGGCGCGCGCGCTCCCCGCAACAGTGCGCTCCTGGCGGCCGGGCTCGATCTGAAGATCACGCCAGCCATAACCCTGGGCGCTCGCTTCGATGGTGAACTCGCAGCAAGTGCAAATCGCCTCGGCGGACAGGCGCTGGTCAAGATGAGCTTCTAGGCTGCCGCTAGGACGTCCGGGCGAGGCTCTCGCTAGGACGTCCGGGCGAGGCTCTCGCTCGGACCCGGTCGATAGAGGGCGCCTTGCGCGCCGCCTGATCTGCGGTCGACGTTGCGACGGAGTTCGGCGGCGCGGGAGAGGCGGTTTGCGCTGGTCGCAGCCGGCTCAATGGGAGGCTGGGCCCCAGGATCAGCGCAGGAGCCATTGGCGTTGGGCCTGTCCGCGTTGCCGTGATCATTCAGCCTGGCGCAGCGGAAACTCATGGAACCATCGGAGGGATTCAGCGATTATCTGAGCGGGGGGCCGCTTGCCGATATGCGAACTGCATGCGCGCCATGGCACATGCGCCCAGGCTCCTGGCGGAGGAAGACGCCAAGGGTTTTCCCGATGCGAGGGGCCGCCTCGAACGCCATATCGGGAGGGAACGATGATCCAGTTCGAATTGCTACGCGACCAGGCTGTCCTTGTGCTGTCGCCGGACGGGCCGATTGAACAGGCCGATTTTGAACGGATCGCCCGGGAGGTCGATCCGTTCATCGCATCCCATGGCAGGCTCGCTGGAGTGATGATCTGCGCAAAGGCCTTTCCGGGCTGGGACAGCTTCGGCGCGCTCGTATCCCATCTCCGCTTCGTCAGGGATCATCACCGCAAGATCGATCGGATCGCGGCGGTGACCGATAGCGAGTTGCTGAAAATCATGCCGCATATCGCCAAGCACTTCGTTGCGGCGGAGGTTCGGCGATTTCCCTTCGGTGAAAGGGTGCAGGCCCTGGCGTGGCTGGAAGCCGCGCGCTGATTGCGGCTGTCCGAAGTGATGGATGGAGCAGGGCCGGCTCGTCGGGGGAGACAATCAGGAGCCCAAGGACAATCAGGAGCCCAGCAGCGCCGCGGCAGCCGGCTGCAACATCACATGTGCGATTCAGGCCGCAGACGAATATCCTCTTCCAGCGAAAGCGGGCTCCGCGGCTCAGGGCTCAATCTGCAGGGGACGCCGAAAGAGCGCCTTACGAGATGTCCCCGCAGGGGCTATAAATACGCGCCGGATAGCTCAGGTATTCGCTGCCGATATACTTGAGGTGCCTGAGCCGTCGTATTCTCTCGTCTGCAACAGACCGATAGCGCCTCGCCTGACGAGGCCACGGAGATCATGTCGGTCGGCTGTCGGCCGGACAGAGGCGCGTTGATCAGGGCGATCCAGGTGCCTTTAGCCGCCGCATGAGGGTCATCTGCCGCAAGTGGAGCATCCCGATGTGGATTCTGATGTATGTCTTCTCCTACTCGGTCAACCCCGCCGCTACAAACGACAGGGCGGAATGGAGGCTCCGTCCGAGCGTAGTGTTCCAGGAATTCTCAACGGAAGAGCGATGTCTGTCCGCAAAATCGAAACTTGATAGCAGCTTAAAGGAGGCTGGAGACAAGCTTAGACGTGGGTTGGAGGATTTGAAGAGCATCGGGAAAGCCGGGCCGGGGCAGATCATCGTTGCCTATCAGGTGGAGTGCCTTCCGAAATGATTTCGGATCTGATGCTCTGAATCGACTGCCATGTGCCGCTTGATACAGCGAAGTCGGCCGGGAATGGCGTTCGCATCGGTCCGCGCGTGGTGACATCTGCGGTGTCTTCCGTGGACACGGGTGCCATGGATGATGAGCGCGAGCGACGGACTCCGTTGCAACATTTGACGGCGCGGGCCTCTCCGCCCATGGCCGGAGTGCGCACCTGAACCAGGATCGGCGCAGCTGAGCGGCGGACCGGCGATGAAGCCACGAATTCGCGTCGTTATTGCAACACGCGCCAGCCGTGCTCCGCCCTCGGCCACAACCTGTGCGTTCAGGCTGGCGGAGCGGGCCGGGGGCATGCCATAGCCACGGGATCGACAGGGTGCTTAAGGATTGGCCAGGTCAATGCGACGAGACGGTGATGCTCCCAGGCGGTCGCGCCGGCGCTGGATCAAGGCCTCCCTCATCGCAATAGCGGCATTGCTTGTTCTCGTCTTGCTGCCCCTCGGCCTCATTCTCTATCCGACGCTCAAGCCCTATCCGAAGACGGATTATCAGGCCGCCGCTTCACAGGCCGAAAGGAACCGGCAGGATCTGGCCCATCTGCGGCGTCTGCCCGAGGTCGAGCGGAGCTTCACCAGCGAATCCCGTACGGCGTTTGGGCAAGCCCTCGATGCGATCGAGCAGCGGGCAGGTGATCTCGACAGGGCGGGTATGGCGATGGCGACGGCAAAGGCTGTGGCCCTTGCCGATAACGGCCACACCAATATCGTTGGGATGGCAGGGGATCATGGCTTCAACGCCGCGCCCATCCGCTTGGGATGGTTTTCTGACGGCTTGTACGTGATCGCGGCCGCCGACAGTCAGCGCCATCTTCTCGGTGGGCAGATTCTCGGCGCAAACGAGCGCCCCACCGAAGCCCTGGTGGAGGCGTTGCGCCCCTATGTCGGCGGCCCCGCCAATCTGTCGAAGGAGTTCGTACCGAATTTCCTGATCTCGCCTGAACTTCTCCATGCCGCCGGCCTCGCCGACACGGCAAGCAGCAGCATCTTCGACATCCGGGCCCCAGATGGGAGCATGAGACGGACGAAGCTGGCTGCACTGCCTGCCAGCCAGGCGCCGTTGAGTGGCAATTTTTGGCCGAAGCGCCAACTGAGCCCCGTTGCGCCAGCCACTGGCGCGACAGAATGGCGGCACGTCCTCGATGGCGTTGCTCTGCCGCTCTATCTCGCTCGCCCCGACGAGAACTATTGGCATGTCTATCCGGCGCGGGATCTGCTCTATGTCCAGATCAACCGGATGAGCGACAAGGGGCCGGTCTCCGCATCCCGGTATCTGTCGGACATGCTCGACGAGGCGGGCAAGAAGTCCATTCGAAACGCCGTCGTCGACCTGCGCTTCAACCGCGGCGGCGATTATGTCCTGACCGCGGATTTCTCGCGCCGCTTGCCTGAGCTTCTGCCGCCTGGTGGCAGGCTCTTCATTCTGACGAGCGCAAACACCTTTTCCGCAGCGATCAGCACGGCGGCACGGCTGAAATATTTCGCCGGCTCTCGCGCGCTCCTGATCGGTGAGGCGATGGGCGACCGGTCCCAGTTCTGGGGCGAGGGCGGAACCACCCTGTTGCCGAATACGAAACTGACGTTGCGCTATACGACGGCCTATCACGATTGGGAGAACGGCTGCAGCCTTTCGCAGATCATGACGTGCTTCCTGCTGAACTATGCCTATGCCGTGCCGGCAGGATCGCTCCAGCCGACGCTGACGGTCGCACCGACCTTCGCGGACTATGCCGCCGGCAAGGATCCCGTGATGTCGGAGGTCATGCGGCTGATCACTGCCGGCCAATAGGCGCGAGCGGCTCGCGTGCGATGGCGAGCCGGCCTCCGCTCCAGGGCTGCCGGCGTCAAGCAATTCGGTCCGGAGCGATATCAGCGGGCCGCTGGCGCCTACTCGGAATAGTCGATGGGGGCTTCGGCGGGCGCAGTGTTGTCGGCGCTCGCGTCGACGCAGAGCAGTCGATCGAGCTTGACCCGACCGTTGCCGGCCCGACAGGGCCCTGACCGACAGTTTGTGACAGATCAATGCCTCCCCGCTCGACTGCCGTGATGGTGTCGGTTGCGGGGGAAGGGTAATGAATGGTTCTTCGCGCGAAGTCTTGCGGTTCGGTGGGGTAGCTTTGGCGCTTGCAAACGCCGTCATGCTGCTGCTCAGCTTCATCGATGCGGTGAACGATGAAGAGGCGATCGAAGCCGCTCGGTCCACTGCCACTCTGCCGACGCTTCTACTGATCCTCGGCTCCATAGCTGTGGCAATCAGCTTTGCGGGAGAACGCTAGAATCCCGTCGCTTCGAAAGGGCTGGAGAATTTTCTCATTTTGGGCGATGCTGAGGCGGAACTTGGGCAGTGCTGCCGCAGTTGAAGCTGAGCAAACCTCGGAGGCGACAATGGGCATTCTCGAGCTATCGATCGTGTTGGCATGTGCATCGGCCATCGGTTTCTACATCGCTGATGGAGCGGCGTGAGGCATGTCGCCTCCGCCTTGATCTGATGCAGGCGCGCAGCCGCGCCACCAATGCACGTGACTTCATGATCGCTGCCGCAGGGGTTCTCTGGAACGGCCTGTGATGCAGGTCCTGAGCCGGTCTGTGAGAGCGGTCAGCTGTCTGGATTGGGAAATCGGCCGGGCTCTCCCAGCTGGACGTGGTCCGCCTCGTTGTCCTGCCCCGTCTGCAGCGAGATGTTCAAGGCAATCAGCAGCGAAACCCTCCCTGTGAGTTCGTTGATCGCGTCGATCATCTCATCGACGATTTCGGCGCTGTGATCGAGACCACATTGCTCGAGGAACACGACAGCTTTGCGCGCACGAAGGATCAGGTCGTCATAAACAGGTTGCATAACGATCACCGCCAGCTGCGGGAGCCCATGAGCATGATGCAGCCTGGGCGTGCGCGGGTAGAGACTTACGGCCGATATCTTCCGAGCCCTAAGACCCCAGACCCTTTGGGACCTATCATGCAGCCCTGATGCCTTCCTCGAATTCCTCGGGAATGGCGCCGTGGCGGGCGAGAACCTCAATCGAGCTGAGTTCGCTGGTCTCGTCATCAGCCACGACATGGATGACGGCGACGCCTTCCGCCCGCCCCGCAAGCCGCTCCGCATCGCGCAGGGCATGGTGCTTGGTCTTGGCGGGCGTCTTGTTGCCCGGCACCAGCCGTTTCCGGCGGGTGACGAATTCCTGGATGATGAAGGTGTCGACATTCATGGCGTGAATCTCCGCGATCTCCAGATGTTCTATCTATGTTCTCACGCGAGTGCGAGTCAAAATCTCGGCGACCATGCGTGTCTGCGACATGCTCACCTGGCGGTGATCGGCGGCGTCCAGGGGCGCTCCTGCGGCGTGCCGCGATAGCGCGGCCGGGCCCTGCAGTGGCGAGGATGGGCGTCCGGTTTCGGGCATTTTTGAACCGGCGCCAGGATCATGCGTTTAGCCTTGACCTCAACAGAGTGCCAATCATGATCCGTTCGACTGTCCATAGCCTGATTGCGCTGGCGCTGCTCTCGGGCGCGGCATCCAGCCAGACTGCTCCGGCAGAAAATCCTTCCTCACCCGAGATCGTCGCCTGCAAGGCCACGGCGCTCCATACGATCTCGGCGCGGGAGCCAGACATCAAGGACATCTATATCGACGAGGACGGGGCGACGATCGCCACCTCCGAAACCAAGGTCGGTGATACGCCGATCACACGCATCATCATGGGCGAAGCCTATTTGCGCACCGACCGCACGGACAAGCCGCGGCGGTTCCTGTGCCTGATCGGAGAAAAGGGCAAGGTGCTGCTGACCTTCTTCACGCAGCGCTGACAACTTGGCGGCACTCTTCCAGGCCCCGTGGCGCGGGCATTGGGGCCAAAGCATCGGCCCGAAAAGTGGATTGCGGTTTTCGGGAAAGCCGATTCAAGCGCGAAGGGTTAGATCATCGGACTGGATACCATATCCGATCCGATGATCCGGGCACGTCGGGTACGACCACTCACAGGCGCCGACCATGCCCGCTGCGCCGGACGGGGGCAGCGGGCTCGTTCTCGTTCTGCGGCCGGAAAACGCGATGCGGCCATGGTGCGATCAATGCGGGGGACGGTCTCGAGATGGATGAATGCGCTTAGCCTGGGCGACGACGATCCGGCGGCAGTCACAGGGAAACGTTCCGGACCCATCGCTTCACACCCCGGCAAGATCCGCTCCGCGATCGCGCCGTCAGAACGTGCGTTCCTCCATCATCTTCACTGAATCGGGAGCAGGCTTATAATGCCATGTTGATGTTGCTATGGAGGACGTTGTCGTGGGGGTAGACATCGTGCGGCTCGCCTGTTGTTCCATACATCCCGCGAGCGGCATCAAGATTAGAACAGCCAGTGAAAGACGAAGCACATAGGTCATCACTACACCTCATCGTGAAAGGTGAGACGATATTGCCCCCTCGGCCTCGGCGATAACTGCAATATACGACGCATTGTCGCAGCCAGAGATCACAGCCCGGTCGAGCATCATCACGTCATCGCGACTGTGTTTCAGGAGCGGATCTGATGGCAGAGCTCTATGAAAACGGATTGCACTCATCGCGCGTCGACCATCGGAACCAAATCGTTCGCTGCGCGTTTTCAGGACGAGTTAGTGACCCCAAACTTGGCCCGGCTCTCCGAAAGGGGGCCGGGTTTCTGTTATCTGGGTCAGAGCGGGCGAGGCATCGGCAGGACTCGGCTCAGGGGGCGTGCAGTCCAGAAGGCATCTGCGAGTCAGGAGACCAGGAGCGCGACCACAATCCAGGCCAGTACGGCCAGAACGAGCCCAGCGATCAGGACCTTCAGAACCGGGCGGCCAAGGAAACCCTGCCGCGCTTCGACCGGCGTTTCCTGCGCAGGATGCGCCGCCGAGTGATCGTCGGGGCGCAGGGGAGGGATCGGGTCGCCACCCCGTGTCGCCGATTGGTTTTCGGCCCGTCGTTCAGTCTCCGTTTCCATGGCGTTTTCCTCCGCACGGTTCCGAGCTCGCGGCTGTCCACGAATGACGGAACAACGGTGCCGCCCTACGCCAGGTTCCGCTGCACGGCTGATCCGGACCACAGGAAACGGGTGGCTGCACCCTGCGGCCACTCGCTAGTTCGCCCTGACGACACCGACGGAGGAGCGAGCTGTGGAACTGGAAGACAAGGCGATCATCATCACGGGAGCGAGCAGCGGAATCGGCGCTGCGGCGGCGCTGTTGTTTGCAGCCGAGGGAGCCAAGCTGGTGATGCTTCTGATCGTCGCCCGGCAATCCTGATCTGGCGCCTCACTTCAGCGCCAGCATCAGGCCAGCCGCACCGAAATGCCCCCATCCACGAGCATCGGGCTTCCCGTCACGAAGCTGGACCTGTCGGACAGCAGGAACAGGGCTGCCTGGGCAATCTCCTCTGAACGCGCCATGCGCTTCATGGGGTGCAGATTGGCGACGAAATCCAGGACGGCCGGCTGTCCCTCGCCACCGCTTGGCGTGATGGTGCCGCCCGGCAGGAGCGCATTGACGCGGATGCCGTCCGCGGCATGTTCGGACGCCAGCGACTGCATCAGGCCGATCATGCCGGCCTTGGACGCGGCATAGGCCGCCATTCCCGGCAGCCCGCCATTGCTGAAGCCGACGAAGGAGGATGTGAAGACGATCGAGCCATGCCCGCTCTCCTTCATGACCGGGATCTGGGCTTTCGCTGCGAGGAATGCGCTCGTCAGATTGACCGCGATGACATCGTTCCAGTTCGCCATCCCCATCTCGGCGACCGGCACCATGTCGCCGACGATGCCGGCATTGTTGAAGGCGCCGTCCAGGTGACCGAATTCCTTGAGGGCCAGGGCGACGAGAGCGCTGGCATAGTCCCCATCCCTGACGTCGCCGGCCAGACACACGGCGCGCTCATGGTTCTTTCGAATCTGCGCAGCCAAGGCTTCCATCTCGGGGCCACGGCGGGCTCCTAGCACCGATCGGGCGCCTCGTCATCCCCGGCGCGGACTGGGAGGAGCGATACGGTTTGGGAACGTATGTGTTTCGCTGGCGTTACCTCGTCGTCTATCGGCTTCATCAACGGCAGAGGCATGGCAATGCGAGAGCACACAACCCCGGCGGTCGAAAGTCTCCGGAAGGAGCAGAAACAGCAGCGAAAGACCGAGCGTGAAAGCACCCCGGAACAACAGCTCGACAAGGCGCTGAAGGACACGTTCCCCGCAAGCGACCCGGTCGCCGCGCAGAGCCCGGCCAAGCCTGGGGCGCCGGGCAAGAGGCGGCAGTAGGACGAATAGCGCCGGCTGGCTCCTCCGGCGCGGAACCAGTTCCAAGGGGCGCGTCAGCGGGCATGGAGGGCGCTCATCCTCTTGCGCGGCGTCCATGATGTGCCCCGTTGGCGAGCAAATGCGCAGTCTCGCCACAGAGAACGGAGGCACACCGTCTGCGCAGGCCGCAAGGCGTCGCCGGAGCGCCTGGTCAGCGCCGCGGCCGCTTGCCACGCAATCGAGGCCGCCTCCGCCGGCCGCTGAATCCCTTCATCATAAGCAAGATCAGCGAAATCAGCATGGTCAATGGCAGGCCCGGCACATCATGCTCCAGATCCTCCTTGCGATCGGCGGCGGCGGTGTGACGAAAGGCTGGATCAATCGCGGCGCGCCCGCGGCGATTATGGGGGCGCGCCTTGCCCTGGGGCGGCTACCAGATGGGACAGAGTGGCGCTCGCGTGCTTATGACGACAGGCTCGGTATCAAGGTCAGCCGGTCGATGGACCAGAGGCCCAAGGGCCGGAGGCGGTTCATGCCCCGGTCGGGCCGCTGTCCAAGGCGTCCGAGCGCCAAGCCGGGCTGGATGCCCCGTGGCAAGTCTCAAATGCGATAACGGGAAGAACCGCGAAGCTTGGTCTTTACTGAGGCTCCCAGGCTGCCATGCAGATGGCCCGATCGCTCACGGCGAATGCGAATCAACGGCCGCAGTATCGGTGACATATTTCACACATGAGGCCGGCTAATGAGGCCCAGGGTCCCCGTCCGTCTTGCGCACGTGCAGCCCGGCTGCGAGTCTGTAGCCTCGCACGGCTCCAATGGCACGCCCGATGCTCTTCAATTCTACCGAGTTCATCTTTGTCTTTCTTCCGCTTGCGGTGCTCCTGCACTTCGCACTCGCGCGCGTGAGCGCGGCGGCCGCGATCATCGGCACGACGCTGTCGTCGCTCGTCTTTTATGCATGGTGGAACCCGCCCTATGTACTGCTACCGGTAGCGTCGATCGTAGCGAATTTCTGGTTCGCGCGGCTGATTGCGGCGGCGGAGAAACCGGCGGCGAAGCGGCTTCTGATCTTCGGAATCGTCAGCAACATCCTGGTGCTATGCTATTGGAAATACGCTGACTTCCTTCTTTCGATCGTTCATTCCTACAAGGCCGCGCCCCCCGTCGTTCCACTCGCCTTGTCGTTCACGACATTCGTGCAGATCGCCTTTTTGGTCGACGTCTACCGCCGCAAAGTTCCGCTTGATTTCAGCCGCTACGCGTTCTTTGTCGCCTTCTTCCCGCATCTGATCGCGGGACCCATCGTGCGCTGGAACAGCTTCGGCAGGCAGCTCGGCGATAATGCGCGCTTCCGGTTGGATTGGTCGAACGTCGCCCTTGGACTGACGATTTTCATCATCGGCATCGCCAAGAAGGTGCTGATCGCCGATTCGCTTTCGCCGCATGTCGGCACGGTCTTCGACGCTGCGGCGAGGGGCGACCCGGTCACCGCCATCGCCGCCTGGGGCGGTGCCCTGGCCTTCTCGGCCCAGATCTACTTCGATTTTTCCGGCTATTCCGAAATGGCGATCGGCCTCGGGCTGTTGTTCAATTTCCGGCTGCCGGTGAATTTTGCCGCACCGTTGCGCGCAACCAGCATCCTGGACTTCTGGCGGCGGTGGCACATCACGCTGTCGCAGTGGCTGCGGGACTATATCTACGGGCCGCTGACCTTCGGCCGGCCGATGGGGTGGTGGCGCGCCATCGCGGTGATGATCACGATGACCCTGGCCGGGCTCTGGCACGGAGCCGGGTGGACGTTCGTGGTATGGGGCGCCTATCACGGCTGCCTTCTCACCATCAACACGATCTGGCAGCGGATCGTGCCCGAGCGGGATGAGCCGACGCAGGCTGGGCGGTTCGTCGGATGGGCGCTGACCTTCACGGCCTTTGTGGTGGGCTCAGTCCTGTTTCGCTCTGCGGATATCGAGACGTCGGGGCATCTCCTCGCCGCCATGGGCGGCATGGGCCAAACCCCGGTCGCGGAGGCGCTCACGCTGCAGCACGACTGGTGGGCCATACGCCAGGGCTGGATATCGGAGGCCTTCATCCGCACCTGGCTCGGCAGCACCTGGTCGCTCACCGGGACTGCGCTGACCCTGCTGGCGCTGGCGATTGCCCTGCTCCTGCCAGACCCGATGGAGATCACCGGTTATCGCGAAGGCGATGCCCAGTCGAATTGGCGAAGACATGTCGGCGTGCTGGCCTGGCGCCCCTCGCTCATCGCCCTCGGCACGGCTTTCCTGCTCTTCGGCGAGGTGTTCTTCCGGCTCGGGCAGGTGAGCGAGTTCCTCTATTACCAATTCTGACGATCAGTCTGGGAGCGTAGCGTTTGATGGCAAGTGACAAGGGCGAAGCAGAAATCACCGCGTGGTGCGTCGCGCATCTCGCCAAGGGGCTGCGACGTCCTGCGGAAAAGATCGATCCGCAGGCCAAGTTCACGCGCCTGGGCGTCGATTCCGCGATGGCGGTTTACCTGGTGGCCGAGCTCGAGGAATGGCTTGGGCGCGAACTTGCCCCTGAACTGGCCTTTGAATACCCCACCATCGCAACGCTTGCCCGTCACCTCGCGGGAGAGCCGGATTGAACCAAATCCCAGCAGTTCAAGAGAGCCCGGCGGTCCTCGGGACCGGGTACAACTCGATGGTCGAGCTGCTGCGTGCGCGCGCCGCGGAGCAGCCGAACGAGCGTGCCTATGCCTTCCTGTCGGATCGCGGCGGCGAGGAGGCATCGCTCACCTTCTCGGAGCTCGAGAGCCGCGCCCGTGCGCTAGCGGCGGAGCTGGTAGAGCGCGGTCTCTCCGGCGAGCGCGCGCTCCTGATGTTCCCGCCCGGGCTCGATTTCCTCGTCGCCTTCTTCGGCTGCCTGATCGCCGGCACGATCGCTGTACCGATGATGCCGCCACGGCGCCTGGGCGCGCGCAATTCGAGCGCCAGCATCGTCGCCGATTGCACGCCGCGTATCGCATTGACGAGCCCGGCACTGCAGGCGACACGCGGCGACCTCGCGGAGCGTCTCCAGGCACCCGCACTCGATTTCATGGCTGTCGACGCCACGAAGGAGGTCGAGGCGCCGGCGGGAAGCATGTTCCCGGAGCCCGGCCTGCAGGACTTGGCTTTCCTGCAATATACCTCGGGCTCGACCTCGGATCCCAAGGGCGTGATGGTGAGCCATGGCAATCTTCTCGCCAATAGCGAGATGATCCGGCTCGTCTACGGCAACACCCGTGCGACGACCTATGTGAGCTGGGTGCCGCTCTATCACGACATGGGGCTCATCCTGAACGTGCTGCAGACGCTCTATGTCGGCTCGCTTTGCGTGCTCATGGCCCCCGTGAGCTTCATGCAGCGCCCCCTGAACTGGCTGCGCGCGATCAGCGACTACCGCGCCGAATTCGCGACAGCGCCGAATTTTGCCTTCGATCTCTGCGTCGATCGCTTCCGCCCCGACCAGATGGCGGGCATCGACCTATCCGGCTGGAAGATTGCGCTCAACGGCGCCGAGCCGGTGCGCGCGGAAACGATGGAGCGCTTCACCGAGACCTTCGCGCCCTATGGCTTCGATCCCAAGGCATGCTCTCCGGCTTATGGCCTCGCGGAGGCGACGCTTCTGGCCTCCGGCGGCGGGCGGGGGCGGGGGCTCGTAAAGCTGAGAGTGAGCCGGGAGGCGCTGCAACGCTATCGCGCAGCCGCGCCGTCGAGCGATGAGGACGCGCAGTTCGTCGCAGGTTGCGGCAAGGCCCTCGTCGGCGAAAGACTCGCGATCGTCGATCCGGAGACGTGCCGTCGCCTTCAACCCGGTCATGCCGGCGAGATTTGGATTTCCGGTCCGAATGTCACCCAGGGCTATTGGCAAAACGCCAAGGCCACCGCCGCGACCTTCTGGCCGCGTATCGAAGGGGAAGCCGAGGAACGCTGGCTTCGCACCGGCGATCTCGGGTTCCTCGATGACACCGGTGAGCTCTTCATCACCGGGCGCATCAAGGACGTGATCATCATTCGCGGCGTCAACCATTATCCGCAGGACCTGGAGGACACCGTGCAGGCGAGCCATCCAGCCTTGCGCCGGCATGGCGGCGCCGCCTTCTCGATCCTGGACGAGGATGGCGAGGGGCGTCTGGTCGTGGTGCAGGAGGTCGAGCGGACGCAGATGCGCCACGTCTCCATCGATGACATCGAGGACACGATCCGCGAGGCGATCGCGACCGAACACGAACTTGCCATCCAGGAGGTCGTGCTGATCCGCCCCGGCAACCTGCCGAAGACGACGAGCGGCAAGATCCAGCGGGGCCTTGCCCGCAGTCTTTTCCTCGACGGACACCTTGCCGAACTCCAGCCAGGTTTGCCCGATGCTCTGGCGTAAGAAGAAGCCGGGTTCTGCCGCGCCCGGGATGGCTCCTCGGACATATGCGCTGGCGCTGATCCTGGGTGCTGCAGCGCTTTTTGCCAGCGTGGTCGCTGCCAATGTCCTGATCGACCCGCAGGGCGTCTTCGGCACGAACGTCCTTCCGCGTACGCCCAACATTAATTACCACTACCGGAATCTCGCGGCCTATGACGCTGCGCCGGACAGTTTCGGCGGCGTGCTGTTCGGCTCTTCCCGCGCCCAGGCCACTCCGCCGGCGGAGCTGTCCCGCCGCTTGGACGGGGTGAATGTCGCCAGTTTCTGGGCCACACGCGGCATGCTGCCGGACTTCCTGCCCGCGCTCGAATACGTCGTCGCCGACAAGGCGAAACGAGGGCAGCATTTGCAGGCCGTGTTCCTGCTGCTCGATATCGACACCTTCGGAGATCCCCCAGCGACCAACCGCTACATCGAGACCTTGCTGCCTCAGGCCCTGAGCGGCGAAAGCGGTATATATTTCTGGTGGCGCAACCTGACGGCGCTGCAGGTCAGGAGCTGGCAGCGCATCCTGCGCGAGGCCCGGGCCGCCATCGAGGAGAGAGATCGCAAGACCCCTTCGGTCGCCAACAAGGTGAAACTGGCATTCGTCCGCTTGGCATCGTTGAGCGCCGTGGCCGGGCGCGGCGCGCAGGCAGGAAGCGACTACAACAGGCCGTTCGCGCAGCGCGCGTATTTCGCAGACCAGCTGCAGATCCTGCAGCGCATCGCCACGCTGACCCGGCAGAACGGCACCAGGCTCATCGTGGCCGTCAGTCCGCTTCATCGGGCCGTCGAGAGCCGCTATCTGCCGAAGGACCTGGCGCAAGCGCTTGATCAGGTTGCGCGCGTCACGCCGCTCTGGGACTTCACGGGCGCCGACTGGCTCTCCGATGATCCGAACTATTGGATGGGCGACCAGGCCCACTATTCCGCGGAGGTCGGCCGCATGATGCTGGCCCGCATCTTCGGCGAGCCGATGCCGCCCAACTGGGAACGGTTCGGCCGCTTGAGGGGCGCCGAGGGGGCTGTCGCTTCAGAGGTCGAAGCGCGGCGCTGAAGTGCGGCGCTGCTGGAACCTGAGCCGCCCGATTCCCCTCCTGCCGCGCTCGGTCAGATTCCAGATCAGAATGGCATAGCGGCAGAGTGCGGCAACTCCCTCGCGAGCCGCGGCTGGCGCTTGGCCCACGTGCTGGAAATGCCAGAATCGCGCTGATGGAGCCCCAGACTGCCCAAAGCAGAAAGAGCGGCGCGGCATTTGGATGCCGCTCGCCAACTCAATGATTCCACGAGGTTTTATGGTCGGAGCGAGAGGATTCGAACCTCCGACCCCTTGTCCCCCAGACAAGTGCGCTAACCGGGCTGCGCTACGCTCCGACAGGGCGGCTTATAGAGGGGCGAGCGCGCGGATGCAACGCGCTTCGGCATACTCTCCGCAGGGTTTTTCAGAAGGGCCGCATCGCCTCCATGTCGCGCTGCCATGTCTCGCGCCAAGCCCTGGTTCGGGGCGCGAAAGGACCACGCCCAGCTGGGCTTCGGCGTGCACCGGCAAGAAGCACCAAGGGCTCCATGACAGGTGCCGGCTTCGAAACCATCAATATTAACCGCATGTTAAGCAAAACATTGCGAGCCGAGCCGTTCGTCCACATCCTCCCTCCCGGTTGATCGGTGGAGAGTGGCATGACCGCGACGATTGCGTTGGGCGCGAAGGGAACAGCCGCCAGGGCGATACGCAGCCCGGACCGCGCTCTCGAAACCTTCTTCGCCGAACTGCAGCCCGATTGGCATTCGCGCTGGGCCTGGAAGAACTACGAACCGACGATTCTTGCCGTGACCCGACAGTTCGGCTTGAGGCGGATCTGCGAGATCGGCGGCGGCCGCGATCCGCTGTTCTCGGCCGCGGAAGCCGCCAGCCATGGTCTGGACCTTGTCGTCAACGATATCGATGCGGACGAGTTGGCCTTGTCGGCGCCCGGCCTGCGGACGGCGCGTTTCGATATCGCTGGCGACCTGTCCGAACCTGATGTCGAGCGCGGCGGCTACGACCTGATGATCTCGCGCATGGTCTTCGAGCACATCCGGGATGTCGAGCGGGCCTGGACGAACATCCATGCGCTACTGGCGCCGGGTGGAATGGCGCTGGCATTCTTCCCGACGCTCTGGGCGCCGGTCTTCGCGCTGAACCACATCCTGCCGGAGGCCGCCTCGCGCGCCATCCTGCACGCGCTGTTTCCGGCACGCCAGCAGGATGGCGGCGATCCCAAATTCCCGGCTCATTATGACTGGTGCCGCGGCAGCCGCGCGCAGCTGACGCCGATGCTCAACCGGGCCGGATTCCGCGATGTTCACATCCAGCGCTTCTGGGGGCATGGCTATTTCGAGCGTTTGCCGGGGCTGCGCGAGATCGACCACGCCTTCAATCTGCTGGCTGCGAAAGCCGGATGGGACCTGGTGACGACCTACGACTACGTGCTGGTCCGCAAGGCGCCGGTCTAGAGCATTGGCCTGAGAGGCTGATTGCGGTCTTCGGGAAGGCCGATTCAGGCACAGGAGGGCAGGTGAGCGGACCGGATACGGTATCCGGGCGACCGACCTATGCCAGACCAGCGGGCAGCCGTCCCCGCGGGATTTGCCCGACAGCGTCGCCCGGCTTGAGCGCTGCCAGTCCCCAGACCAGCCCGAGCAGCAGGTAGAAATGCCGCCAGTGGTCCGTGTCGATCTGGACACCCTGCAGGATGGTGATGAACAGCACCGACCACAGCACGATCGCGTGGTTCTGCCAGGGGGAGCGGCTGAAGACGACGCGCCAGCCGACATAGCAGGTGGTGACCATCAAGCCGAGATAGGCGATGCCGCCGAGCCAGCCATAGGAGGCGAACGCATTGACGTAGACGTTGTGCGGATCTTCCGGGAAATGCCAGCGGAAGCGCAAAGGGCCGAGCCCGTTCGGCGCATCGAGGAGGAGCGGGAGCGAGCGCAGCTGGCTGCCGAATCGGCCGGTGACCCCCTGGTCGTAGCTCTGGTTGAGGCTGGCGCGAATCTCGAAGATGTCGCGGATGCTCTCGAACGAGAGCGCGATCAGCAATGCGACAAGGATGCCCCCAAGCGCAGTGAGGGTGAGCATCACGATTCGGGCGCGGCGGGCAGCGTTGGGCGCGGTCAGGAACATCAGCCCGACCATCATCAGGGCCGAGCCAGCCAGATTGCCCCAGGCCCCGCGCGAGAAGGCCAGCAGCACGGCCATCAGCGGCACGCTCATCACCAGGAAGCCGCGGATCAGACCCAGGCGCCCGATCAGGATATGTTGCAGCGCGTAGACGATGGGCACCACGAGGAAGGGTCCCAGCACATTGGGATCCTTGAATGTCCCGGAGGCGCGGCCGGCATAGGAGAAGACGTCGGAGAGGCCGGCAATGTTGAAATAGCCGAGGATGCCGGCAAAGCTCGCGCACCAGGCCGAGAAGAGATAGCCCTTGCGCAGGGTTTCCAGCCGGCCGAGCGGGTCCTCCGCCATGATGGCCGCAAAGAAGATCGCGGTGATCATCAGGTAGACCGAGACGGCCGTGAAGCGCACGGAAGCCGGCTCGTCCATCCAGGGAATCAGCGAGAAGATGCCGCCGATATTGTAGAGCAGCAGCAGCACGACCATCGGCAGCAGCTTTTGCGAGAAGCGAATGCCTGTCAGCGCGAAGACGAACAGCGTCAGCAGGAAGAAGAATTCATAGGGTGATGGCTCGATCAGCGCGAAGCCGCTGGAGGCCGTCAGCAGCCAGAGCGTGCCTCGCTTGATCGAGGCAAGGGACACCCTCAGGCCGCCGCGGCCGCCTTCGTCTTCCGCGCGGTCGGCGAGCGCACTCAATAGGCGTTCTCGGACTTGGTCAGCAGCGAGATCGGCGTCTTGTACAGAATGTAGAGGTCGAGCATCACCGACCAGTTTTCGATATAGTACAGGTCGTGCTCGACGCGGCGCTGGATCTTGTCCTCGGTGTCGGTCTCCCCGCGCCAGCCATGGATCTGAGCCCAGCCGGTGATGCCCGGCTTGACCCTGTGGCGGGCGAAATAGCCGTCGACCACCTGCTCATAGGCACGGTTGTCCGCCTTGCCGTGGACGACATGCGGGCGCGGGCCGACCAGCGAGAGATTGCCCTTGAACACCACATTGAAGAGCTGCGGCAACTCGTCGATCGAAGTCTTGCGGATGAAGCGGCCGACGCGGGTGACGCGCGGATCATCCTTGGTCACCAGCTTGCTGGCGGCGACATCCTGCATCTCGTGATAGAGCGAGCGGAACTTGAAGACTTCGATCAGTTCGTTGTTGAAACCGTAGCGCTTCTGCCGGAACAGGACCGGACCCTTCGAGTCGAGCTTCACCGCGATCGCCGTGATCAGCAGCACCGGCGAGAGCGCGATCAGGGCCAGGGTGCCGACGATCTTGTCGAACAGCCATTTCACCACGATGTCCCAGTCCGCGATCGGCCGGTCGAACACATCGAGCACCGGCACCGCGCCGATATAGGAATAGGAGCGCGGCCGCAGCCGCAGCTTCGACATATGGGCGGAAAGCCGGATGTCGATCGGCAGAACCCAGAGCTTGCGCAGCATCTGCAGGATGCGCCCCTCCGCCGAGATCGGCAGGGTGAAGATCACCAGGTCGAGCTTGGTGCGGCGGGCGAACTCGACAAGGTCGTCGATCGTGCCGAGCTTTGGATAGCCGGCGACGAGATCGGGCGAGCGATCGTCGTTGCGATCGTCGAAGACGCCGCAGATTTGCAGTCCGGAGTCCTTTTCCGCCTCAAGCGCCTTGATCAAGGCTTCGCCGGCAGCGCCGCCGCCAACGATGGCGGTGCGGCGCTCGAGCCGCCCTTTGCGGGTCAGCCCGCGCACGGTCATTGTCACGAGAAGGCGCTCGCCGAGCAGGGCTGCGAGACCGCCACCATAGAAGCCGGCAAGCCAGACACGGGAAAACTGGCTCCCGACCTTCATGAAGAAGAAGGCGGCGAGTGCGATCAGGAACAGCATGGTCCAGCCCACGACCAGTCGGGCCGCCGTCGGGACGAAATGGCGCAAGGCGCCGATATGGTAGAGATGCAGCGCCTGGAAGGCGGCCAGCGCGCCAACGCTCACCAGGAGAACGGTGATCTGATAGAGCAGGGTGCTGCTGGTGGTGCCCGCGACGTAGAACCAGTAGATCAGCCCTGCCACGCTGACGATGGCCAGAACATCGAACAGGCGCACCAGGCCTTCGATCAGGACGGGGGAGAGCGTCGGCTTGACCGGCATCGCCGCGATGCGTTCGGCCAGGGGATGGAAAGCGCGGGTCGAACCCGTCTTGCTCCCGCCGGCTGGATCTGATGCTCCGGCCGCGTCGGCCTGGATCAGGTCACGCACATCGAAAGTGCCCATCACACGCTACCTCTACTCAGACCGGAGCAATACTCACCTCCCGGTCCCGGCCTGCGATTAGCTCAAAATGCTCTCGGAAGGCTTAATCCGATGCTTCGCTGTCTTGTGGCCAGCGAGGCGACTCTACGGCATTCCGGACCATCGCGTTCGGGTCAGTTTACCCCCCTGCAGGCGTCGTCTCAAACCCGATGCAAAGAAAGTTGATTTTCTCTCGTCCGGCCAAGGAATTAGCTCACTCCCATTTTTTCCGATTTTGCATCGAAAAGCAGTCGTTTCCGGCTCATAAAGTTGATGTTGGTTGACAAAAAGCATTAAAACGGGCATATCCATTCGCGATGAGTGTCTGAGAAGCACATTTCTGAGCGATGCCCGCGGTTGCCAATTCAGGCAATTGGGCAAGTCGCTGTGCCGCCCCAGCAGTTCGCTCTGCCAGGGTTTTAACTCTGAGACTCGTTCGTAAAAACTCTAACTTTGCTTAGCTGCCTAACGTCGTTTCCCGACGGTAAGCGCCGGCTTCGCCCGTGTGCATCATGTCTTTTCATTGGTTGGTTCTGCTCGCAGCGATCGCTGTCGAGATTGTCGCGACGGCCGCGTTGAAGTCGGTCGTCGCCGAGCCGTGGCTCATCACGGCTCTACCGCTCGTTCTGATCGGATTGTCCTTCGCGCTGCTCAGCGTGGCGCTACGTGTCATCCCCATGGCGGTTGCCTATGCCGTCTGGGAGGGGCTCGGCATCGTCGGCATCGCCGCTGCGGGCCATCTTCTCTTCGGCGAGCATCTGACGCCTGAGCGTCTGCTGGCGCTTGCGGCCATCATCGCCGGTATCGTGCTGCTCGAGCGCGGTGTCGGGCACGGTGTCGAGGAGGGTAAACAGGGGAGGCTGGCGTGACCACGCTTCTTCAACCGCAGTCGCTTGCCTTTGCCTGGCTCGGACTTGCGGTCGTTCTCGAAGTCCTCGGGACCTATCTGCTCAAGCTCTCCGACGGCATGAGGCGGCGATTGCTCGGCGCCGTCGGGATGGTCCTCGTCGTCGGCGCCTTCGCGGCCCTGGCACAGGCCATCCGCGGCATGGACCTTTCGGTCGCCTACGCGGTCTGGGGTGGAGCGGGACTGGTGATCACGGCCATCGTTGGAGCCCTTGCCTTCGGGCAGCGGATCTATCTGTCCGGCTGGGTCGGCATCGCGCTGGTCATCGCAGGCGTCGTCGGCCTGAAGTTCCTCTAAAGCATCGCCCCGAAAAGTGGATTGCGGTTTTCGGGACAAAGCCGATGCAAACACAAAGGGTTAGATCATCGGACTGGATACGATGTCCTGTCCGGAGATCTAACGCGGCTGCGTCTCATCACGCATCGACACCGCGTCGCGCCAGCGCGACGCGGTATGCTGCCAGTACGCCGTCGATCATCGCATTGAGGCAGAAATTCTGGCGGACATGTTGTGCCAGATCGGTGGCCTGTGCGCATCTTTCGGGCTCGGGCATGGCCAGGATCGAACGAATGCTCCCGGCCAGGACCGCCGGGTCATCGGCCGGTATCAGGCGGTGCGCGTGATCCGGGCCGTAGATTTCCTTGATGCCGCCGACATTCGTCGAAATCAGCGGCTGGGCCGCTGCCGCCGCTTCCAAGATGACATAGGGCAGCGATTCCGCCCGCGACGGGATCACCATGACATGGGCCTGCGCCAGCGCGGCGCGAATCGGGCCCGGCGGCTCGAACACGCATTGACTGCCGATGCCGCGGTCGAACGTCATCTGCCGCAGCACGGCCTCGTCGGGGCCCGAGCCCACGATCAGGATGCGCGGCTCGAGGCCTTCTCGACGCTTCAGCAATGCCAGCGCATCGATCAGCGTGTCGACCCCCTTCGCAGAGCGCAGTTCCCCGAGATAGACGAGGTCGAACCTTGCCTTGGCATGGTCGATCGGCTCGAACTCGGCTTCCGAAATGCCGTTCAGGACGATCCGGTAATCGCTGCGCGGCTTGTGGCCGATATAGGCTTCGAACCGCCCCGCGATGAAGGCGCTCTCGAAGCAGAACATGTCGGTCGCCCGCTCCAGCAGCCGTTCGACCGACATATAGATGCGATGCTCGGTGCCGCCGGGCTTGTAATTGAAGCTGCCGCCATGCGGCGTATAGGCCGTGATGTAACGGCGCCGCGGTGAAACCAGTGCAGGCAGGCGCGCATAGACGCCGCCCTTCGAGCCATGGGCGTGCACGACATCGGGGACGAGGCGCGCGCGCGTCGCGCTGGCCGCCATTTGCGCCTTGGCGTCCATGAGGCTCGGGTAACGCGACATCGGCACACGCGTGACGCCAAGCGCGAGATCAGGGCCAAGCTCGGCGAAAACCTGGTCGGCGCGGGCGCCACCGGTATTCGAATCGCAGAAGATGCCGACCTGATGCCCGCGCTCCACTTGCCCGCGGGCGAGATCGAGGACATGGCGAAACAATCCGCCGAGCGGCGCACGAAAAACGTGCAGGATGCGCAGCGGCTTCATGCCGGGGGCGTCCGCCATGGCCGTCACCTCGTTTGCGCTCAGAACCAGCGTTCCTTGATGACGATCGTGTCGCCTGGCTGCACCTGGTAGGTGATCGGCACAGTTCCGGTGACGAGCTGGCCGTCGATCTGGCGCGTGACCTCGGCATAGTTGCGCTGGCCGCGCGGAGTGAAGCCGCCTGCGATGGCGACTGCGGTCTGCACGGTCATGCCGTTCACAAAGGGGAACTGGCCTGAATTGGTGACTTCGCCCAGGACGAAGAACGGGCGGTAGGTATCGACTTCGACCGAGACCTTGGGTTCGCGCAGGAAGCCGCCGCGCAGCTTGCCTTCAATAGCCTGCTCGAGTTGCCGGGTCGTGCGTCCCTGGGCCTCGACGGGCCCGATCAGCGGCATGGAGATGCGCCCGGAGCCGTCGACGGCGTAGATGTTCGACAGATTGTCCTGACCGAAGACGATGACGCGCAGCCGGTCGCCGCTGGCGAGCCGATAGGGCACATTGACGTCGACAACCGCGAGTTCCTGCGCTGCATAGCGCGGCGCGCAGGCGCTCGTCGCTAGTGCAACCGCCAGGGCCAGTGGGGCGAGTGATCGACTCATCGCATCTTCAGTCCATCCAAATTCTGCCGTCACGTTAGGGCGGCTATGGTTAACAAAAGTTGAGCGCACTATCCCGGGCAGCGGCCGCGCTCGGCTCTTAACTCGCCAATAACCTTAATCAGCTTTGATTGACCCTGCGTCCTGTGCTGGGCGCGCGAGTTTTGCGTGAATGGGTGAGTCATGACCTCTCGATCCGATGACGGAATGCGGGATGCCGGCGAGAGCCGCGGCGACATGCTCGATCTTTCCGCGCTCTGGGCCGCCATCAAGCGGCGCAAGCTCTGGGTGCTCGGCCCCACACTGCTGGCGCTCGGCCTCTCCTTCGTCGCCGTCAATCTGGTCACGCCGCGCTACACGGGCGAGGCGCGCCTCCTGCTCGAGAACCGGGACAGCTTCTATACCCGTCCGGGGCAGGGCGGGGCAGAAGCCACAAGCCAGCAATTCGACAGCGAGGGCGTGCAGAGCCAGGTCCAGGTCATCATGTCGCGTGACCTTGCCCGCGAGGCGATCAAACGCATCGGACTCGTCGGCAATCCCGAATTCGATTCGGGCGCCGGCGCGCTGAGTGCGCTGAAGCGGCTCCGTGTGCTGGTCGGGCTGGGCGCGCATCCGGCCGATCGCTCGCCCGAAGAACGCGTGCTCGATAAATTCTACGACCGCCTGCTGGTCTTCCCGGTCGGCCGGTCCCGCATCGTCGCGATCGAGTTCACGTCGCGCGATCCGGCGCTTGCGGCGCGTGGAGCTAACGAGATCGCCAATATCTATCTCGAGATGCTGGAGGCGGCGAAGCAGGACACGGCGCGCAGTGCTTCGTCCTGGCTCTCGACCACGATCGAGCCGCTGCGCAAGCGTGTTGCCGAGGCGGAGGGCAAGGTCGAGGACTTCCGCTCGCGCAACGGACTGCTCGTCGGAACGAACAACACCACCATCACTGCACAGCAATTGGCGGACCTCTCGACCCAGCTCTCCAATGCCCGCAGTCAGCAGGCCGAGGCCCAAGCCAAGGCCAGCGTCATTCGCGATGCGATGAAGAGCGGACGGACCTTCGAAATCCCCGACGTTGCCAATAACGAACTGGTCCGCCGCCTGATCGAGCAGCGCGTCAATCTGCGTGCCCAGATCGCGCTGGAATCGCGCTCGCTCCTGCCTGGGCATCCGCGCATCAAGGAACTCAGTGCCCAGCTCGCCGATCTGGAAGGCCAGATCCGCGCGGCCGCCGAGCGCACGGTTCGCACCCTGGAGAACGAGGCGCGCATATCGGGCCAGCGCGTCGACAGCTTCACGGCCGCCCTCGAAGGGCAGAAGAAGAACGTCTCGAGCGCCAACGACAAGGAAGTGCAGCTGCGCGCGCTGGAGCGCGAGGCACGCACCCTGCGCGATCAGCTCGAGCAATATATGCAGCGCTATCGCGAGGCTGTGGCGCGCGACACCCAGAACGCCAGCCCGGCCGATGCACGCATCATTTCGCGCGCCGTCGAGCCCACCGAGCCGTCCTTCCCGAAGAAGATCCCGATCATCCTCGTTGCGACGCTCGCGACCTTCCTCGTCGCGCTCGCCATGGTGGTCTCGCGTGAGCTCCTCAACGGCACTGCGGGGTCATCTCCCGGCTCCAATGGCCCGCGGCGTGCACCGGGCTGGGTCGGCGGTGGCGGGGCAGGGGCCGTGCAACATCCGTCCGACGGAGACGAGCGCCGCGAACGCGTTGCGGGGCTGCTGACCCATACCGGCCGAGTGGGCCGGGTTCCCCTGGCCGCGGCCGATCCCGAAGGGGCCCTCACGGCGCTTTCGGAGCGGATTGCTGCTCCTCCAGCCGATATGGCGCCGCTGGCCGTGCTGGTCGACGGCGCCGGTCCCGAGGCGATGTCCGCACGGGACCTTGCGGAACTGCTGTCCCGTCACTCCCGTTGCGTGCTGGTGGATCTTGCCAGCGACGATGACGAACTGGATGAGCTGGGGTTCTCCGAGCTTCTCGCCGGCGAGGCCCAGTTCTCCGAGATCATCATGCGCGAACCGGGCTCTCGGCTGCATCGCATCAGCGCCGGACGAGCCGGGCGCAGGGCGGTCCTTGCCGCGCCGGATATCGTCGAGGTGGCGCTCGATGCACTCTGCGAGACCTATGACTGGGTGCTGGTCTCGGCGACTTCGGGCGACGAGAGCGCCGTGCTCGCGCCGCTGGTCGGACGTGCGCAAGGTGTCTTCGTCATGGCGGGCAGCATCGGCAACGGGCACGCCATGGAGGCCGCCTATCGGCTCGCCGATTTGACGACGGCGCCGGTTTCTCTCGTCGTCGACAAGCTCGAGGAGACGGCGGGCGTCCCGTTCTCCGTCCGCGAGCATGATGCGGCGATGGCTTGAACGCAGACGTATCCCGGCCGGGGGCGGCTGGGATCGTCAGGGCTCCGTGGTGCTTGGCGTCCTGCGAGATGCGCAGATCCTGCGCATCTGATGTGCGAGAGGCGTTACCGCTCAGTCGTCGTCGGTGGCGAGTGTCCGGCTCCGGTTCAGCCAGCCCGAGGCGCGTTGCGCCAGCTTCAGTGCCACCGGTGAGCTCTTGATCTTGCGCTTGGCGGCACGTTTGGCCCGGCTGAACAGGACAAAGGCATGCCCCTTCGGCGTCAGCGGCAGGAAGGTGTCGACGAGTTCGTCCCGGTCGTCGCATACCGTCGTCTTGTAGCGGGCTTCGCCGACACCGAGGTCGAAGACCTCGATTCCGGCACGGCATTTCAGCTTGATCAGGTCGACCAGCAGGATCTCGCCAGGGCTCGACTTGGCGAGTTCGCCGTCCATCTCGAAGGACGTGGCCATGCCGGAGAAACGCAATCCCTGCACGGCGCCGACATAGGTTGCGACACAGCGGCCGTCGAGGTCGAGCGAGTAGAGTTCGAGAACGGGCGCTTCGCCGCGGTCAGGGCTTGCCCCCTGGCGCAGGAAGTCACGCAGGGCGGGCTCCGCAAAGGGGTTTGGAACGCCCATGCTGGCAAACCGCGCCGCCTTCTGGCTCAGGAAAGCGGAAACGACCCGCTCGATATCCTCCGGGGTCTCGGCCCTGAGCAGGACTGAGCTGCCGAAGCTTCTGAAGCGATTGCGCTTGTTCTTCAGCTTCTTGCGGGCATGCGAGCTCATCGAGCGCCGCAGCGAGCCTTCGCAGTCTCGTCCCTCCAGCGCGAGCTTGTAGGCTCCGCTTGGACTCGGCCCTGCCGCAAGCTGCGCCAGCGGGTTGGGAACGCCTTGCCAGTCCTTCGGCTGGTTGACGAAGATGAAGGCGTCGAGATCACCAATGGCCGTGCCGATCTCGACAAGCAGGGCTCGCGCCGCGGCCGCATCGAGCGCGGCAGCGAAATCGGGGGCATAGAGCCCCATATGATAATTTGCGTGCTTGCCGCCGATGAATTCGCCGAAGCGAACGCCGTTGCGCCGCGTCAGCGCCAGCGGCAGGAGGGCCTGGGTGCGCCCGGCCGCGTCGCGCAGAGCGGCATATCGGAACTCCGTACCGTGGGCTGCCCCGACCGTCTCGACGAAGGGCCTGATCCAGCCATAGGCCTGGTAGGGCGTCACCAGGGCCGCCGCCTCCAGATTGCGCCACTCGGCTTCCAGGGCGGCGGGATCGCAGTCGATCGTGATGCTGTGCCAGGGGCGCGCGCGCTCCCCCCTGCTCCTGACCGCTGTCAGGTTCAGGGCCGAGGCCGGAGTTCCGGCGCGTTCGGCAAGTGCAGACATCGTCTCTGGGCCCTCGGGTGTCGGCATTCCTCGCTGTCCTTAACCCGCTATTGTGAACGAACCTGCCAGGTTGTCTTCGACCAGCCGAAGCATCGGCGAACAATATTAGCGAGCGGTTGCTGCCCGGAGCCGGATGAGCCTGCGACACCAAGCCTTTTCCGCCGCATTCAAGGCGATTGCGCTGACCGGCGCCGACCGATGGGCGAAGGATATCGCTCAGGGCGCGGGCATAATTCTGACCCTGCATCATGTCCGGCCCTGGCGCGAACGGGGCTTCGCCCCCAATCGCCTGCTGGAGATCACGCCTGAATTCCTCGACCAGACGCTGACACTGATCAAGGCGCAGGGCTATGACATCGTCTCGCTCGATGAAGCGGTGGCGCGGCTGCAAAGCCCGCTCTCCCAGCGCTTCTTCGTGGCGCTGACCTTCGACGACGGCTATCGCGACAATCTCGATCATGCCTGGCCGGTCCTGGCCAAGCATGGCGTACCCTGGACATTGTTCGTGACGACCGGCTTCGCCGAGCGCACCGCGCGGCTCTGGTGGCTGGAAATGGAGGAGGCGATCCGGGCTCTGCCGCATTTGGCCCTGGACTTGCCGGATGGCGGCTTCTCGGCCCGCACCGAATCCGATCGCGAGAAGCAGCTGGCCTTCGAGACGCTCTACTGGCGTCTGCGCAAAGGGCCGGAAGCGATTCTGCTGTCAGCGATTTCCGAGCTTGCGCGTCAGGCCGGCATCGACAGCGCAGCCCTGGTCGAGCGCGAGTGCCTGCCCTGGGAAACGCTGCGCTCGCTCGCCGGCGCCCCCGGCGTGACCATTGGGGCGCATACGCTGAGCCACCCCATGCTCGCCAAGCATCCCGAGGATTTTGCCCGGGCCGAGATCGTCGAGAGCAAGACACGGCTCGAGCAGGAGCTCGGCCTGCCCATTCGCCATTTCGCCTATCCCGTCGGCGATCCGGGCTCCGCCGGCAAGCGTGAGTTCGCCCTGGCCCGAGCGGCTGGCTTCACAAGCGCCGTCACCACGCGGCCGGGCCATCTCTTCGATCGGCATGAGCGGCATCTGCATGCGCTGCCGCGTGTCTCGCTGAATGGCTATCACCAGAGCGAGGCAGCGCTGCGGGCGCTGCTGTCGGGACTGCCGTTCCTGCTCTGGAACAAGGGGCGGCGGCTGAATGTCGGCTAGATCCCATCGGACCGGATATCCGGTCCGATGATCCAGGGTTCTATGTTTGCAACGGCTTTGTCCGAAAGCCTCAATCTACTCTCGGGCCGATGTCAGCGTGGCCCGTCTTTCCGTTCCATCCACTTGATCAGCGGCAGCAGGGGCAACACCCAGGCGAGGCCGAGCGCGATATAGGCGATGGTCTGCACCAGCTTGGGCGCATCCGTGATCCGGCCCTGCGCCAGTGCCATGGCGACCAGCGCATAGACGCAGACGAAGATCAGGATCACCACGGTGCCGATCAGCTTGCGGTGGCTCTGGGTCATCTCTCGTCTCCATGCCGGCACGGCTGCGGCATTGCGGGCGTTGTTCGCGTCTTCGCGCGGGTCTATCTGTCACCCCCAACGACGCTTGTGAAGCGCGACATTTGCGACCCGAGGTCCCCATCCCGTGACGATTGCTCTCGATCAGCCGCGTGGCGGCGCTGTCAGCTCCGCCAACCACGCAGGCATCCGCCGCTGGCTCTGGATCGTCGCGGCACTCGTCTTCGCGATGGTCGTGGTCGGCGGCGCAACCCGCCTGACCGGCTCAGGCCTCTCGATCACCGAGTGGCGACCGGTCACCGGCGCGATCCCGCCGCTCTCCGACGCCGCCTGGGCGCTGGAATTCGAGAAGTACCGCGCGAGCCCGCAGTACCAGCTGCTCAATGCCGGCATGGCGCTGTCGGAGTTCAAGTTCATCTTCTGGTGGGAGTGGGGGCACCGTCAGCTCGGCCGTTTCATCGGCTTGGTCTATCTCCTCGGCTTCCTTGTCGTCGCGCTCCGCAGGCTCCTGCCCTGGCGCCAGAGTGCCGTGCTGTTCGGCATGGGGCTGCTGCTTGGCCTGCAGGGTACGATCGGCTGGATCATGGTCGCGTCCGGGCTCCAGCCAGGCATGATCGCGGTCGCGCCGGTCAAGCTGACGCTTCATCTCACCTTCGCCGGCCTGTTCTTCGCCGCCGTTGTCGCGTTCGCCACCTGGCTGACGCCGCTGCGGCGGGTCGAGCAGGCGAGGGGCCGCGTGGCCGCCTGGGTGTTGCTGGTGCTCACCTTCGCGCAGATCGCGCTTGGCGGCCTCGTCGCCGGCTCCCGTGCGGGCTTCACCTTCAACACC
The DNA here is from genome assembly GCF_001748145.1 of Bosea sp. BIWAKO-01. Lineage (NCBI taxonomy): Bacteria > Pseudomonadati > Pseudomonadota > Alphaproteobacteria > Hyphomicrobiales > Alloboseaceae > Allobosea > Allobosea sp. BIWAKO-01. Next base: position 5,488,718 of record NZ_BCQA01000001.1, on the reverse strand, counting down.
TGGCCGCTGATGGATGGGGGGCTGGTTCCCGCTTCGTCGACGCTGTTTGCTCAGACGCCGCTCTGGGAGAACTTTGTCGATAACGTCGCCCTGGTGCAGTTCAACCACCGCATCGGCGCCTATCTGTTGCTGGCGGCCGCGCTCTGGCATGCCGTTGCGATGCGCCGCGCAGCGCCTGGGTCAGGCAGCGCCAAGCGCGCAACGGCGATTGCCGGCCTCACCCTGGCACAGGCCGCGCTCGGCATCGTTACGCTGCTGCTGGTGGTCCCGCTCTGGGCGGGGCTCGCCCATCAGGCGCTCGCCTTCATGGTGCTGGCGATGACAGTCGTGCATGTCACGCGGAGCGGGGCCAGCACCGCGCATCCTGTCCGGGCCTGACGCCACCTGAACGCTGTCGCGCCGCGGCAAAAGAAAGAGACCCGGGATCCCTGCCGGAATGGTTCAGGCAGGGATCCCGGGTCTGCATTTCTCTTCCCGGGGGACGCCCCGTCGAATCGCGGCCGGATGCTAGATCAGCGCCTGGTCGAGATCGCCGATCAGGTCGGCCACGTCCTCGAGCCCGATCGAGAGGCGCACGACCTCCGGTCCGGCGCCCGACGCGGTCTTCTGTGCGTCCGAGAGCTGGCGATGCGTCGTCGAGGCAGGGTGGATCACCAGCGAGCGCGTATCGCCGATATTGGCGAGATGCGAGAACAGCTGCAGGTTCGAGACCAGCTTGACGCCGGCGTCATAGCCGCCCTTCAGGCCGATGGTGAAGACCGCGCCCGCGCCCTTCGGCGAGTAGCGCTTGGCGAGGTCGTGATATTTATCGCCGTCCAGGCCGGGATAGCTGACCCATTCGATTGCCGGATGCGTCGAGAGGTGCTTTGCGACAGCGAGCGCGCTCTCGCAGTGGCGCTGCATTCGCAGCGGCAGGGTCTCGATGCCCGTCAGGATCATGAAGGCATTGAAGGGCGAGAGCGCCGGGCCCATGTCGCGCAGGCCGAGCACGCGGGTCGCGATGGCGAAGGCGAAATTGCCGAAGGTCTCGCCGAGCACCATGCCGTTGTATTCCGGCCGCGGCTTGGACAGCATCGGGTAGCGCTCATCGCCCACCCAGTTGAACGAGCCGCCATCGACGATCAGGCCGCCGATCGAGTTGCCGTGCCCGCCCAGGAACTTGGTCGCGGAATGCACGATGATGTCGGCACCGTGCTCGAACGGGCGGATCAGGTAGGGGCTCGCCATCGTGTTGTCGACGATGAGCGGGATGTTGTGCTTCTTGGCGATGGCCGCGACGCCGGCAATGTCGACGATCACGCCGCCCGGATTGGCGATCGACTCGATGAAGATCGCCTTGGTGCGCGGGGTCACCGCGGCGGCGAAACTCTCGAGATCGTCGGAATCGGCCCAGATCACGTTCCAGCCGAAATTCTTGTAGGAATGATTGAACTGGTTGATCGAACCGCCATAGAGCTTGCGCGCGGCGACGAACTCATCGCCCGGCTGCAGCAGGGCGTGGAAGCAGAGGAACTCGGCGGCGTGGCCAGACGCGACGGCGAGCGCCGCGGTGCCGCCCTCGAGCGCGGCGACGCGCTCCTCGAGCACTGCGTTGGTCGGGTTGCCGATCCGCGTATAGATGTTGCCGAAAGCCTGCAGGCCGAACAGCGAGGCGGCGTGGTCGACATCGTCGAAGACGAAGGATGTCGTCTGGTAGATCGGCGTGGCGCGCGCGCCGGTGGCTGCATCAGGCGCTGCACCGGCATGAATGGCGAGCGTATGGAAACCCGGTGAGCGGTCTGACATGGCGTGCTCCCTGCAAATTCTGATCGTGAAACGGTCTCGTTCGATTTAACGAACGCTCTGTGCGGCGTCAATTCGGCCGGACAGGCCTGAGAGCGGGGCCGATATGCTCCGGCCTGATTCCCAGGCCGATCAGCCGTGCCGGCAGGCGGCGCAGCAGCGGGAAGCGTTGCAGGAGCCGTAGCGGCAGAGGCGGCGCCACCGGTCCGCGGCTGGCGAGCAGCGGCGCGATCACCCGATTCTGGATCGCGATCTGCATGGATTGGGTGAGTTTTGCCGGGAATTCACGGCGATGCTGCACGGCTGCCAGAGCGGTATCCGTCAGCCGCTTCTCGCGGAGCGGCGCTGCCAGCAGGTTGGCCGTTGCGACGGCATCCTGCACCGCCAGATTGATGCCGACGCCGCCGATCGGGGACATCGCATGCGCAGCGTCGCCGATGCAGAGCAGGCCGGGCTTCCACCAGCGAGTCAGGCGATCGACGGCGACCGAGAGCAGCTTGACGTCGTCCCAGCTGCGCAGCTCCGCTATCCGGTCCTTGAGAAAGGGCGAGAGCGCGACGACACCGTCCCGGAAGGCCCGCATGCCCCGGACCTGCAAGGATTCCAGCGAACCCTTTGGGATGATGAAGGCGCATTGCCAGTAGTCGCCGCGGTTGAGCATGATGAAGAAGCGCCCGCCCGCGACCTGACCGAAGGTCTGGTTGCGATCGCTCTTGTTGCGCGAGAGCCGGAACCAGAGCACGTCCATCGGCGCGCCGAGCACGTTCACCGGGAGGCCGGAGGCCGCGCGCAAATCGGAACTGCGCCCGTCAGCCGCAACCACGAGATCGGCCCTGATCGAAAGCGGGCCGTCGGGCGCCATGGCCGTGACGCCAGCTACGCGCCCGTTCTGCTTGATCAGCCCCTCGGCCTTTGTCTGCATCCGAAGATGGAAGGAGGGCTGCTCGCGTCCCCGTTCCGCCAGGAAGTCGAGGAAATCCCATTGCGGCATGAAGGCGACATAGGGAGCCTTGACCGGCAAATGGCTGAAATCGGCGAGCGTGATCTCGTCGTCTCCGAAGCGCGCGACGATATGGTCTTCCTTGCTGTGCGGCAGCTTCAGGAAGGCCTCGAGCAGCCCGAGTTCATGCATCAGTTCGAGTGTCGACGGGTGGATCGTGTCGCCGCGGAAATCCCGGAGGAAATCGGCGTGCTTTTCCAGCACCGTGACCTCGATGCCGGCTCGCGCGAGCAGGAAACCGAGCATCATCCCGGCGGGGCCGCCTCCGGCGATGCAGCAAGTGGTCGTTTCCTCGCGCATCGCCGTTTCCCTGGAGATGGCCGGGTCAGGTCCCGGGCCGGTTGATCGACAATTTCTGGAAGCCCTTGCCGGCCAGTTGCGGCCTCTTGTTCGAGATGATGCGCGAGTTGATGCCCTGCCAGCCGATCTCCCCGGAGAGCCGGCCATACTCGATCTTCGGGCAGCGGTTCATGATCACGGTGAGGCCCTTGGCCTCGGCGCGGGCGGCGGCCGCGCCATTGCGGACGGACAGCTGCATCCAGATCACTTTCGGCAGAGGCGAGAGTGCCAAAGCCTCGTCCGTGATCGGCCCGGCGGCTTCCGAATTGCGGAAGATCTCGACCATGTCGACCGGAACCGGAATCTCCTTCAACGAGCCGTAGACCGTCTTGCCGAGAAGTGTCTGGCCGGCAAGGCCGGGATTGACGGGGATGACGTCATAACCGCGATCGAGCAGATATTTGGTGACGATCCAGCTCGGCCGCGCCTCGTTGGCCGAGGCGCCGACCAGAGCGACGGTCTTCACCTCGCGCAGGATGCGGCGGATTAGCGCATCTTCATAGACCTCATGATTCAAGGTGCTGAATCCTCACGAGAAATACGCGGCGATCATGCCCAGGTATTTTGGCGCCGAGGGGCTGAACCACAGCTTTGCCACTCTTATCTGATGTAATGGAACACAGGGCGAACAACCCCGGTTGTTCCGTCATGAAAGGAGGGTCTACCATGTGCGACTATAGCCTGCACAATGTGATGTCCACTCCCGCCAAAGTGGGCGACGAACTGACGACCACCAGCTTCCCGAATTCGAGCACGCGCGGATTCTGCACCTCGGCACAGCCGGAGGTGGCAGTCTGCGTGCTGCCCGGCACGGAGCTGGCGTTCGCGAGGGAGATCGAGTGCGATAGGGTGGTCGGCTTCCTGCCGCATCGCAAGATGGCAGCGACGATGGCCCGCTTCCGTCAGATCGATCTCGACAAGCCCTATGCGCATCACGATGCGCTCGAGCTGCCCGACGGGCAGGTCATTCTGCTGACGAACCTGTCTACGGGACAAAGGGCGACCGTTTTGCAGTTGCCAGCCGTGCCGCAGCCGGAAGGAGAGGCCAAGGAGCACCTGCAGACCGAGACGCCGGAGCATTTTCCCGCGATCCTGTGAAACAGGCGCCTGATGGATAGCTGCACGCGGCCGCAGCGTGTCTCGGTTGTCGCCGCGTGCGGCGCTGATTCTGGATGGATGGAGAGAGCCCGGCTGAGGTTCGTGAGCCGCTAGTTGCCGCTCCAGACCGGCTGGCGTTTCCCCATGAAGGCGCCGATCCCTTCCTCGGCGTCGCGGGCGAGCATGTTCTCGACCATGACCGCCGATGCGTGGTCATAGGCTGCCGCGAGGCCCATCTCGCGCTGCTGGTAGAAGGCGCGCTTGCCGATCTTCACGGTGGCTGGCGATTTCGATGCGATCACGCCCGCCAGTCGCAAGGCCTCCGCAAGCGCAGCACCTGCCGGAACGACCCGGTTGACCAGCCCCATCCGTGCGGCCTCCTCGGCCGGGATCATCTCGCCCAGCAGCAGCATCTCCAGCGCATGCTTGGCCGCGAGATTGCGCGAGAGCGCCACCATGGGCGTCGAGCAGAACAGCCCGATATGGACGCCGGGGGTACAGAACCGCGCCTGCGCACCGGCGACGGCGAGATCGCAGGTCGCGACGAGCTGGCAGCCTGCAGCGGTCGCCGTGCCTTCCACCGCTGCAATGACCGGCTGGGGCAGAGCGGTGATCTGCTGCATCATGGCCGAGCAGCGGCCAAGGATATCGGTGAAATAGGCACGGCCACGGTCCGGATCGGAGCGGTGCGCGCTCATCTCCTTGAGGTCATGACCGGCAGAGAAGACCGGGCCGGCGGCCGTCAGCACGACGGCGCGCACCGTCTGGTCCTCAGCAATGGCCCCGAAAGCTTCGCTCAACGCGGCCAGCATCGCTTCGCCAAGCGGATTGCGCGCCTGCGGACGGTTCAGCGTCAGTGTCGCGATGCCGTCCTGGTCTGCGCGCAGCAGAACCGGGGCGATGTCGGGCTCGATATGGGCATTCATGGCATGGCCTTTCGCGTCCGTGGCTATTGTCGGAGCCCAACCGTCATGCTGCAAGGGGAGGAGTTTCCCGCTGGCATCCGGTTTCCCGCACATGACACCCCGCATGACGATCTCAGAGGTGGAGACCTATCTCGATCAGGTCTTCCCGCAACTCCATTATGGCGGGCGCACCTATTTCATCGAAGATGTCGGCCCGCTGACGGCGCGCATGCGCTGCGACTATCACGAGCGGCATTTGCGCCCGGGGGGCACGATCTCCGGCCCGACCATGATGGCGCTGGCTGATCTCGCCCTCTATGTCGCGATCCTCGCCCAGATCGGCCCGGTCGGCCTCGCCGTGACGACGAGCCTCAATTACAATTTCCTGCGCAAGCCGGGGCCGGTGGCGCTGATCGCGGAGGCCAGGCTGCTCAAGCTCGGCAAGCGGCTCGCCGTCGGAGAGGTCGCGCTGTTCTCGCAAGGCGGCAGCGCGATGGTCTGCCATGCCACCGGCACCTACTCGATTCCGTCGGAGCGCTAGGATTCGAGCGCTCGTCCTGGCCGCAGATCGGTCTCCCTGGGGGAATCGAAGCCCCGCGAGAGGCGCAGAAAAAGGGACGATCCTGCCGAACCTCGCAGGATCGCTGGATGGGAATACGGTACCTAAATACCGTTTTTGCCATTGCACTGAAAACAATGCGATTTTTCGCCTTGAGGCGTGATCGTGGTGCTTGACAGTACGGCAGCATGCCCCTATCCACCGCCCCACACCGCCGCCGGCCTTCCGGCGGCTTGTCCTTTTTCAAGCAACCGAAGGGTGCCGCGATGAAGACCGTCTCGCTCAAGCCCGCCGACGTCGAGAAGAAGTGGGTTGTGATCGATGCCTCCGGGCTGGTCGTTGGTCGTCTCGCCTCCGTTGTGGCGATGCGTCTGCGCGGCAAGCACAAGGCCGCCTACACCCCGCATGTCGACTGTGGCGACAACATCATCGTCATCAACGCCGAGAAGGTGGTCCTGACGGGTCGCAAGCGCGACCAGAAGGTCTACTACCATCACACCGGCTTCCCGGGTGGCATCAAGGAGCGTTCCGCCAAGTTCCTGCTCGAAGGCCGCTTCCCTGAGCGCGTCGTCGAGAAAGCTGTCGAGCGCATGCTGCCGCGCGGCCCGCTGTTCCGCCAGATCATGGGCAACCTGCGCGTCTACAAGGGCGCTGAGCACCCCCACGCCGCCCAGTCGCCGGAGGCGCTCGACGTCGCCGCGCTCAACAGCAAGAATGCGAGGCTCTGATCATGGCTGAGGTTCTTCAGTCTCTCGAGCAGCTCGGCCAGGTCGCCAAGACGGCTCAGCCCGACGCTCCCGTTCACGTCAAGAAGGTCGATGCGCAGGGCCGCGCCTATGCCACCGGCAAGCGCAAGAACGCCATCGCCCGCGTCTGGATCAAGCCGGGCTCCGGCAAGATCACAGTCAACACCCGCGACCAGGAAGTTTACTTCGCTCGCCCGGTGCTGCGCCTGATCCTGCAGCAGCCGCTGATGATCGTCGACCGCATGACCCAGTACGACGTCGTCGTCACGGTCAAGGGCGGCGGTCTCTCCGGCCAGGCCGGCGCTGTGCGCCACGGCATCTCCAAGGCCCTGACCTTCTACGAGCCGGAACTGCGCGGTCCGCTCAAGAAGGAAGGCTTCCTGACCCGCGACTCGCGTGTCGTCGAGCGTAAGAAGTTCGGTAAGGCCAAGGCCCGCCGCAGCTTCCAGTTCTCGAAGCGCTGATCCGGCTCACGCAGTCTGGCTATGCTTTCAGGGCGGCTCGCAAGAGCCGCCCTTTTCGTATTGGCTGCAGCTCAGTCCCAGCTGGAGTCGCCGCCGATGAGCGCTACCCGTCCCGTTCTTCTCGTCACCGGAGGCAGCCGCGGCATCGGCGCCGCCATCGCAGTCATGGCGGCCGGCCGTGGCTATGATGTCGCCGTCAACTACCAGCGCGACGCGGCCGCGGCCGCATCGGTTGTCGCGGCCTGCAAGGCCGCGGGCGCAAGCGCCCTTGCACTCCAGGGCGACATGTCTGGTGAGGCGGATATCCTGCGCGTCTTCGCCGAGGCGAAGGGGAAGCTGGGGCCCATCTCCCAGGTCGTCAACAATGCCGGCATCACCGGCAAGTCGGGCCCGCTTGCCGAGGCGGACGCAGAGGTCATTCGCAACTGCATCGACGTGAACGTTACCGGCGCGCTCCTGGTCGCGCGTGAAGCGGCGCGGGCGCTGCTCGCTCAGCCGGAGCGGAAGGGCAGGGCGATCGTCAACATCTCCTCTGCTGCGGCAACGCTCGGCTCGCCCGGCGAATATGTCTGGTACGCGGCCTCCAAGGGAGCGATCGATACGCTGACGGTTGGCCTCGCGAAGGAACTTGCTCCTGCCGGCATCCGCGTCAATGCGGTTTCGCCCGGCATTACCGAGACCGAGATCCATGCCCTCTCGACGGGTGAAGCCGGCAGGGTCGAGCGCATCGCGCCGCTCGTTCCCCTGCAGCGGGCGGCATCTCCTGACGAGATCGCCGAGTCCGTGCTGTTCCTGCTGTCCGAGGCTTCCGCCTATACGACAGGCGTAGTTCTGCGCGTGGCGGGCGGGCGCTGATAGCACCGGGGCCCTGAACGACAGATTCGGCTGCGACTGCCGCCCGGCGCGGCTGGATCAGGGCCGCGGCCATGCTAAACCGCAGGCTCACGTCTCCGGTTCCAGCCTCCGCCATGCGCATCCTGCTCGTTCTCATTGCTTTCGGAATGATAGCGGTTCCCGCGTTGCTTGCGCTTGCGCGGACGGGGGAGCCGACCGGGCGCCGGGTCGGGCGGGCCTTGATCATCTTCCTGACACCGGCTTTCGCGCTCGGCCTGATCCACGGCGTGCCTGAACTCGATGGCCGCGCTCTGCAGAACCCCATCGCCTGGACCACGTTTCGGCTGGTCCTGACCGGCCTCGCCCTGATCCTGCCCTGGTGCCTCTATGTCTGGCTCACGGGCAGGAGCTGACTTCATTCACGGATTGTTGCCATGACCGAACCCGTCGACACCCCCTCCATCGACCACGCCTTCACCGGCGATCGGCGCGGCCCGGCCCAGGACCCGACCTATGCCGGCGCGCTCTCCTTCATGCGCCGCCGCTACAGCAAGGATGTCGCTGGCTGCGACCTCGTGATCTGGGGCGTGCCCTTCGATCTCGCGGTCTCCAACCGGCCGGGTACACGCTTTGGGCCGCAATCACTGCGCCGCGTCAGCGCGATCTTCGACGGCGATGCCCAGTATCCGTCCCGCATCGACCCGTTCGAGCATCTCTCGGCCGTGGATTACGGCGATTGCTCGCTGCCGCGCAGCGACCTTCAGGGCTGCGCCAAGGCGATCGAGCGCGAATCCGCCGCAATCATCGCCACCGGTGCCCATCTGGTGACGCTCGGCGGCGACCATTTCATCACCCTGCCGCTGCTGCGCGCCCATGTCGCCCGCCATGGCAAGCTGGCGATCGTCCAGTTCGATGCGCATCAGGACACCTGGGACGATGGCGTCGGCGCGGTCTCGCATGGCACGTTCATGCTGGAGGCGGTGCGCGAAGGGCTGATCGATGTCGATCGCTCGATCCAGGTCGGCATCCGCACGGTTGCGCCGCGCGATTGCGGCATCCAGGTGCTCGGCGCCTATGAGGCCCATGAACTCTGCGTCGATGGCGTCGTCGAGCGCATCAAGCAGCGCGTCGGGCAGGGACCCGCCTATCTCACCTTCGATATCGACGCGCTCGATCCGGCCTTCGCGCCGGGCACGGGCACGCCTGTCGCCGGCGGCTTTACCGCGGCGCAGGCGCTGCGCATGGTCTGGGCCATCCGCGATCTCGACTTCCGCGGCATGGACATCGTCGAGGTCTCCCCGCCCTATGACCATGCCGACGCGACGGCGATCGCCGGTGCCGCGGTGGCCCAGCACTACATTCAGGCACTGGCGCTGAAGAAGGCCGGTTGAATCACCGTGCGAGCGGGCTGCATCGGCTTGCGAGCCACGCACGCCAAGCGATTCAATCCGTTGGCAAATCAGGCATGACGCAAACCTCCGCCCCAACGGGCGAGAGGTTTGTCGTGCCCGCAGGGCGACGTCGCGTCACATGCCGATTGACAGGGACGACGCCCTCCCACATATCAGCGTCATGATCATGTGCTCGATCCGACGTCGCACCAACCAGGCCGCCCCGGCGCGCCCGCGATGACGCTCGGCTGAACCCCGAATTGTCCGCGAACCGCGCCCGGAGCGCGGTTTTTTTATGCCTGATGCTGACCTATCAATGAGCGCGAGCGCGCTTTCGGAGGCCCTGATGAGCCAGAATCTGAAATCGATCTTCATCGACGGCGAAGCCGGTACCACCGGCCTTGGCATTCGCGACCGGCTGGCAGAGCTGCCGGAGGTCGTCGTGAAGAGCATCGATCCCGACAAGCGCAAGGATCCGGCCGCCCGCAAGGCGATGATGGCCGGGGTTGATCTCGTCGTGCTCTGCCTGCCTGACGAGGCAGCGAAGGAATCGGTCGCGCTCGCCGACGAACTCGGCGCGGACGCTCCCAAGATCGTGGATGCCGCGACTGCCCATCGCGTCGCGCCGGGCTGGGTCTACGGCTTTGCCGAACTCGCCCCCGGCCATGCCGCGGCAATCGCCAATGCCAACCGCGTCTCCAATCCCGGATGCTACCCCACCGGCGGCATCGCACTGCTGCGGCCGCTGGTCGATGCGGGCCTGCTTGGGCCGGATCATCCGGTGACGGTCAATGCCGTCTCCGGCTATTCGGGCGGCGGCAAGAGCATGATCGAAGCCTATGAGGCCGGCGCCGCGCCGTCCTTCGAGCTCTACGGGCTGGGGCTCAAGCACAAACATCTGCCTGAGCTGCAGGAATACGCGCGCCTGACCCGGCGGCCGATCTTCGTGCCGTCCGTCGGCAATTTCCGCCAGGGCATGCTCGTCTCGGTGCCGCTGCATCTCGACACGCTTCCGGGCAAGCCGAAGGTCGCCGACCTGCACGATGTGCTGGCGGCGCGCTATGCCGGCTCGACCTATGTGAAGGTGGTTCCTGCCGAGGCCGGCGGCAAGCTGGAAGCGGAGTCACTCAACGACACCAACCAGCTCGAATTGCGGGTCTTCGGCAATGAGGACCTGCGGCAGGCGGTGCTCGTCGCCAAGCTCGACAATCTCGGCAAGGGCGCCTCGGGCGCTGCGGTCCAGAATATCCGCCTGATGCTCGGGCTCGGCGAGGCCTAGATCATCGAGCCGGATATCGTCCGCAAATGCGAAAGGCCCGGCCGCAAGCCGGGCCTTCTCCGTTGAGGCAAGGGGAGCAGCGCCGGCAATCCGCCGAAACCATGACGTATCGTCACCTGACGGGGTCGTGATGACCCTTTGCCTTGACGTCCCCCAAATGGGGGTAGCCGATATGGGAAGGGATGGCCTCTATCGGAGGATCGGTTGTGCGTAATGTCACGTCGCTGCGGCGACTGGTGGCTTTCCGACACGAGACCCGAGACTAGTCCCCGCCGCTTTGGCTGCCTCCATGGCAGCTGTGAGCGACATTATTTGCGGTGTGGGCAACGCCGCCATGGTTGGGTCAAGCAGCCATGGCGGCGTCTTTTTTATCTCAACCCTCGTAGGGGACGAAGTTCTGCTTCTGCGTGCCGAGGCCGTCGATGCCGAGAGCCACGACCTCACCGCCCTTCAGGAAGCGCGGCGGCTTGAAGCCGAGACCAACGCCGGGCGGAGTGCCGGTGGTGATGACATCACCCGGATCGAGCCGCATGAACTGGCTGATATAGTGCACGAGATAGGCGGCGCCGAAGATCATCGTCTTGGTCGAGCCGTTCTGGACCCGCTCGCCATCGACCTCGAGCCACATGCCGAGATTCTGGATATCGGCGATCTCGTCGGGGGTCACCAGCCAGGGGCCGAGCGGACCGAAGGTCGGGCAGCCCTTGCCCTTGGCCCATTGGCCGCCGCGCTCGGTCTGGAATTCGCGCTCCGAGACGTCGTTGCAGACGCAGAAGCCCGCAATCGCGGCCATGGCGTCCTTCTCGGCGATATAGGAGCCGCCATCGCCGATCACGATCGCAAGCTCGACTTCCCAGTCGGTCTTCTTGGAGTTCTTCGGGATGGTGACGTCGTCATAGGGGCCGACAATGCAGTTCGGCGCCTTGTTGAACAGGATCGGCTCGGCCGGGATCGGCGCGCCGGTCTCAGCCGCATGGTCGGCGAAGTTGAGGCCGACAGCGATGAAATTGCGCACGTCGCCGACGCAGGCGCCGATGCGCGGCGAACCTTGCACCACGGGGAGCGATTCGGCATCGAGCGCCTTCAGCGCCGCAAGCGAGGCCGAGGTCAGCGCCTTGCCGGCGATGTCGGGAACCTTGCCCGACAGGTCGCGCAGCACGCCCTTGGAGTCCAGCAGCGCGGGCTTCTCTTGGCCGAAAGCGCCATAACGTACCAGTTTCACGTCGTTTCCCCCGTTTCAATCGATATGATCAAAGGTGGCGCGATCCTGTGCGGATGGGGCGCTGGAGGCAAGCGGTTCCTGCGCATGACGAGACTGCACAGGGGGACCCCGAAACTTGTTGCGGGAATGCAACGGCCACCGCGAAAGCAAAAGGTTCTGCAACCATTAGACGTAGACCTGCAGAACTGCCACCTGCGCAAAACCTGCGATAGTTCGCATGTAAACGATCTTTTTCGCACGCCGACTTGATCGGCACTGCAGGAATCGGGGGATTTTTAGTCGATTCTGCCTGCTGCGGTGCAAGCGCATGGAGAAGCATGGCGAAATTGTGCCGTTCAGGGCGGGATTGCGGCAGAAACGCGAGCGCGGCATGGTCGTTGGCGAAGCGGGTGATTTGCCCGAAAGAACGTCACTCCTGGGATGGATAGTCGATGAAGAGCATCGTTCGCTACACCGCCGCTGCTACCGTTTCGGTCGCTGCTCTTCTGGTTTCAGGCGTCGCTTCAGCGAGCTCGTTTTCACTGCGCAGCGGAACAAGTGCCGAGGGGCTCGGCATGGCGTTTGCGGGCGCGGCCTCTGGCGGCATCGGCATGGGAGCCATGACGTTCAACCCGGCCACGATCACGATGTTTCCGGGCCGGAACAGCAATTGGAACTTCAGCTACGTCGCCCCCAGCGCCAGCTACGATCCAACCTCTGCAACTCGGGTGCGGCTGCCCAACGGTGCGATCGTTCCGATCGGCGCCGCTGGCGGAAGCAACCTGGGCACCGGCGAGATCGGCGGCGATGGCGGTTTCGTTCCGGCTTCGTATTCCGCCTGGCAGCTGACGGACCGCCTCTGGATCGGCATGCACACCGGGGTGCCGTTCGGGCTGCGTTCGAAACCCGAAAACCAGTTCAATGCGTCTCAGATCTACGGTCGGTCGGCGCGCGTCGCGACGATCAACGTTACGCCGACGATCGGCTACCAGGTGAATGACTGGCTCGCCGTTGGTGCCGCGCTCCAGGTGCAGTATTTCAAGACCAACCTGAAGCAGGCCGCCGGCATCACGGCTACCGCGCCCAACACCATCCTCGAAGGCGACTCGATCGATTTCGGCTACAAGTTCGGCGTCACGCTGACGCCGTGGCAGGGGACCAATATCGGCCTGGCCTACCGCTCGATGATCCATCATACGCTGGAGGGAACATTCACGACCCCTGCAGCGGTCCCGCCGATCCTCGCCGCGGGTTCCAATCCGATCAAGGCCAACCTCAACCTGCCAGATTCTGTCGTGTTTGGCCTCTCGCAGGTCATCAATGACCAATGGCAGGCGCATCTCGGCGTCGAATGGACGAACTGGAGCCGCTTCCGCCGCATTCCGATCGTCGCCAGCAATTTCGGCGTGCCATTCACCAGCCTGAACTTCCAGTATGACGACAGCTGGTTCTTCTCGGCAGGTCTTGAGTACAAATACAACCGCGATCTGACCTTGCGCGCCGGTGTCGGCTACGAGCTTTCGGCCGTGAACGACGAGAATCGTACGGTCTTCATCTCGGATAATGATCGCCTCTGGTTGTCGGCGGGTTTCAGCTATCAGGTCTCGGATAAGATCAAGTTCGATCTGGGCTATACCTACCTCCACGTCCAGAATGCGAGCGTGAACTATGCTGGCACGCATCCGCAGCAGGGCGCCGTTCTCTACACGGCAGAGGCCAAGCCGCATGTTCATGTCGTTTCCGCCGGCATCACCTATCGCTGGGACAATCCGCAGGAGCCGATCCCGATGCGCCCGGTGGTTCGGAAGAACTGACCGACGCAAGCTGCGTCAGTGAAAAGCCGGCCCTCGGGCCGGCTTTTTTGTTGTCCGGGAAGCCATGAAACTCCGAAGTGGGCTCAGACCCTGATCTTGACGTAGCTTCCGGGCGCGTCCTCGAGCGGCGTCAGCGCGCCACCGCCCGGCTCACGCGCGGAGACCTGCTTCGGCGCCTGCGAGGTCACCCAGCCGAGCCAATGCGGCCACCAGGAACCGGGATGCTCCACCGCTCCCTTGGCCCAATCGGCGAAGACGCCCTCAGGCCTCCCGCCGGTCCAGTACTGGTATTTCACCTTGCTCGGCGGGTTGATCACGCCGGCGATATGCCCGGAACCCGCCATGACATAGTCAACCGGCCCGCCGAAACATTGCGAGCCGATGAAGACGGATTGGGCCGGAGCGATGTGGTCTTCCTTGGCAGCGAGGTTGTAGATCGGAATCTTCACGGCCTTCAGATCGAGCCTCTTCCCGCCGATCGTCATTTCGCCCTTGGAGAGCCGGTTCTCCAGATAGCAGCCGCGCAGGTAGAAGGAGTGGTTGGCAGCCGGCATTCGCGTCGAATCGGAGTTCCAGTAGAGCAGGTCGAAGGCGGTCGGGAGCTTGCCCTTCAGGTAGTTGTTGACGGCATAGGACCAGATCAGGTCGTTCGGCCGCAGCATGTTGAAGGCTCCGGCCATGCGCGCGCCGTCGAGATAGCCGCGCTGTGCCATCTGCTCTTCGACGGCGCGGATCTGATCCTCGTCGACGAAGACCGAGAGTTCGCCGGCCTTCGAGAAATCGACCTGCGTCGTGAAGAAGGTTGCGCTCTCGATGCGCTTGTCCCTGCTCGCGGCCATATAGGCGAGGGTGACGCCGAGCAGCGTGCCGCCGACACAGTAGCCGATGGCGGTCACGCGCTTTTCGCCGGTCGCCTGCTCGACCGCGTCAAGGGCCTCGAAGATGCCCTCGCGCATGTAGCTCTCGAAATCCTTGGCGGCATGGCGTTCGTCGGGGTTGACCCAGGAGATGCAGAAGACCGTCAGTCCCTGCGTCACGCACCAGCGGATGAAGCTCTTCTCGGCGTTGAGATCGAGTATGTAGAACTTGTTGATCCAGGGCGGCACGATCAGCAGGGGGCGCTTGAAGACCTGCTCGGTCGACGGCGCGTACTGGATCAGCTCCATGATCTCGTTGCGATAGACGACCTTGCCCGGCGTCGTGGCGATATTGACGCCGACCTCGAAGGCCCCCCCGTCCGACTGGCGGATCTTGAGTTCGCCGCCGCCGGCTTCGACGTCCTCGGCCAGCATCTTCATCCCGCGCACGAGATTCTCGCCGTTCTGCTTCAGCGTCTCACGCAGGAGTTCGGGATTCGTTGCGACGAAGTTCGAGGGCGAGAGCGCGCTGGCGATCTGCTTGACGTAGAAGCGCGCCTTCTCGCGCGTATGCGGGTCAAGGTCCTCGGCGCGATCCACCATCGACTCGGCCCAGCGCGAGCCGATCAGATAGGCCTGCTTGACGAAATCGAACATCGGGTGGGCCGACCAGTCCGGATCGGCAAAGCGCGCATCGCGCTTGTCGGGCTCGGCGACCGGTGCAGCTTCCTCGCCGCTGGCTCGCTTCAGGGTTGAGGCCCATAGACTCATGAAGTCGCTGGTCAGCGAGGCTTGTGCCTCGATGACCTTGCGCGGGTCCGTCACCCAGCGCTCTGCGACGCGGCCAATGGTCTTGACCATTTCGCTGACCTCGTCGGCCGCGCCGGTCTTCGCCTCGCCGCGTTCGATCGGCTTCAGATAGGCGGCCGTGACCTTCCCGGCTTCCTCCATGAAGCGCCCCATGTTCTGGGCGAGCAGGTCGAAATCCGGCACAGGCGCTTCGTCCGAGCCGGCGGGACCCTTCGGCTTGTCGTCGGCTGGCGGGCACATGAATCGTCTCCCCTTGCCACGTCTTTTGCGGAAGCCCTTGCTTCCTATTTTGGTCCCATTAAGGACGTAAACGATATGGTGTAAAAAGATAATTCTGCAACGCGCCGGACCTGCTCATGTCACTCAACAATCCTACGACAAGGTTCCTGCCGCTGCTGCTTCTTTGCGCCCCATTTCTCGCCGGCTGTGCGGGGGATGGCGTGAAGGGGGTCGCCGAGGCCGCGGGACTTGCGACCACGCCGCAGGAATCGAAGCCCTTCGTCAAGGAGAGCCGCTCGACGGAGCGGGATTACATCTCGGTCGGCACGTCTGCGACGCGCGCTGCAGCCCGCAAGCCCGTGGCAGATTTCAAGACGCTTGAGACCGATCTCGAAGCCAAGCGCATCTCGAACGAGGCTGCCGGTGAACAGGCCAAGTCTCTCGGCGCCACGCCGCCGCCGGCGCCGGCCACGGTTCCGACCAACTGATCGGCGTTTCAGTTAGCCGCCTATTTTCTCGGGACCTGCCCGAGGACGCTCCGTCTTCACCAATCGGTTAGGTTAATTCCAGCTTGCCGGAATGGCGCCATATCCGGGACAGGCCAGCTCGCTAGGGCGGGGGGGCGTTGCCGTTCCGGAGACCGTGCCCCATGGCGCAAGCTGAGCATCGTTCATTCTCCTTCGCCACAGCCATGCTGATCGCGGGCGCACTGCCGCCCAATTCTGCGCAGGCTCAGATAGTCCCGGTGAAGCCCTATCTCGAATGCACGCTCATTCTCGAGGCGGAATCGGGAAAGACACTCCACCGCGAAGGAACCTGCGACAAGCGCTTCAGCCCTGCTTCGACCTTCAAGGTGCCGCTTGCCGCGATCGGCTATGACGCGGGCATACTGGAAGATCAGCACAAGCCCCTTTGGGACTATCAATCGCGCTTCAACGCGGTGGCGCGGGATCGCAAGCCGGTCGACCCGACGATCTGGGAGGCAGATTCGGTCATCTGGTACTCGCGCGAGATGACCGCCCGGCTCGGGCCCAAGCGCTTCGCCGCCCATGTCTCGAAGCTCGGCTACGGCAATGGCGATGTCTCGGGCGATCCCGGCCGGAACAACGGATTGACCCATTCCTGGATCTCGTCATCGCTGACGATCTCGCCGGAGGAGCAGGCGGGCTTCCTGAGGCGCCTCCTGTCCGGCTCGCTGCCGGTTTCCGGCAAGGCCCATGAGATGACCAGGGCGATCCTTCCCAGATTCAGCGCCGGAGACTGGACCGTGAAGGGCAAGACCGGCAGAGTCTGGCTTCGGAACGCTGCCGGCGAAATCGATCGGAAGCGGCCTCTCGGCTGGTTCGTCGGCTGGGCCGACAACAAGGACAGGCGCGTCGTCTTCGCGCGCCTGCTGATCGGCGCGGAACGCACGGATGGCATACCCGGCCGGAAACTCCGCGACGCCTTTCTGAAGGAACTGCCGGTGCTGATGAAGGCCAAATGAGCGGCACGCAAGCTGCGGCCGGAGAGCCATGCCGATGGGAGAGGGCTGAGGCGCCCCTGCCACGCTGGCGTCTTTCGTCGAAAATTGCGTCTCGTGGCCTGTCCTGACCGAAGATGCGATGCTAAGGGCAGTCAACGCACAATTGTGACGGGCCGGTTCTCGCGGCGCGTCCAGGGACATGTTTGATATGACCGATTTTCATCGCATCAAGCGCCTGCCGCCCTATGTTTTCGAACAGGTCAACAAGATCAAGGCAGCCGAACGGGCCAAGGGCGTCGATATCATCGACCTCGGCATGGGCAATCCCGATCTGCCGGCACCGAAGCATGTCATCGAGAAGCTGGTCGAAACCGCCGGCAAGCCGCGCACGGACCGTTACTCCGCTTCCAAGGGCATTGCCGGCCTGCGCCGCGCTCAGGCGCATTACTACGCGCGCCGTTTCGGCGTGAAGCTGAACCCCGACACCCAGGTGGTCGCGACACTGGGCTCGAAGGAAGGCTTCGCCAATATGGCGCAGGCGATCACCGGCCCCGGCGACGTCGTGCTCGTGCCGAATCCGAGCTATCCGATTCATGCCTTCGGCTTCCTGATGGCAGGCGGGGTCATCCGCTCCGTTCCCGCCGAGCCGACTCCGGCCTTCTTCCCCGCCTTGGAGCGGGCGATGATCCACTCGGTGCCTAAGCCGATCGCACTCGTGACCTGCTATCCGGCGAATCCGACCGCCTATACCGCCTCGCTCGATTTCTACCGCGACCTCGTCGCCTTCGCGAAGAAGCACGAGCTGATTCTGCTTTCCGATCTCGCCTATGCCGAGGTCTATTTCGACGAGAACGACCCGCCGCCCTCGATGTTGCAGGTGCCGGGCGCCGTGGACGTCACGGTCGAGTTTACCTCGATGTCGAAGACCTTCTCGATGGCCGGCTGGCGCATGGGTTTTGCCGTTGGCAACGAGCGCCTGCTCGCGGCGCTGGCGCGGGTCAAATCCTATCTCGACTACGGCGCCTATACGCCGATCCAGGTTGCCGCAGCCGCCGCCCTGAATGGCCCCGACGATTGCATCCGCGAGATGCGCGAGATCTATCGCAAGCGGCGCGACGCGCTTGTCGAGAGCTTCGGCAAGGCCGGCTGGGACTTCCCCGCACCGCAGGCCTCGATGTTCGCCTGGGTGCCGATCCCGGAGAAGTTCCGCCATCTCGGCTCGCTCGAGTTCTCGAAGCTGCTGATCGAGAAGGCGGAGGTTGCCGTCGCACCCGGCATTGGCTTTGGCGAACATGGCGACGATTTCGTCCGTATCGCCATCGTCGAGAACGAACAGCGCATCCGGCAGGCGGCCCGGAATATCGGTCGCTTCCTCAAGGGCGCGGATCAAACGCTTCACAACGTCATCCAGATATCCAAAGCTGGGTAAGCTGAGCTAAGACGAGTGCGCGATGGCCGGCGCAGACGCGCCGCCATCCGTCTTGCAGTTGAGGGCAGGGGCTCGGCATGTTCAGCAAAGGCCGCTTGATCGGCATCGGTTTTGGCCTGTTCGCGCTGGTCTGCCTCGTCGTCACCTATGATTATTCGCGCGGGCGCAACACCCAGACGAACTCGCCGCTGGTGTCCGATATCCTCACGGCGACTCGCTCCAACGAATGCGGCCGGGACGCGACGGAGATTGCCGCACGCTATTTCCCCCTGGGACTGGAACAGGCTGAAGCCGAACAGCGCCTGGGCACCATCAGCATCGAGCGGCCTGCCGCCTGGTTCTGGCGCCCCGTAGTCGAGAACGCGACGACCTGGACCGGGCCGACGCTGGAAGCGCTGCACACCATCAAGACCACGGCCTTCGGCAATCAGCTGCTGCGGCTGCATCTGACCTTTGCCGATGGCAAGCTAAAGCGGCTCGCAGCCGAGGTCGTCTGCCGGTTCGACTGACCAGCGACCCAAGCCCGCACCAGCGTCCAGCCGTTCGAGATATCCGTTTCGCAGTCACGCGCTCCCGCGTAGGGTTCTTCAGCCTGGATACGCGCTGAATGACCGGTTGCGGCTCGATCCAGCGGCCTATCGAACGTCCTGTCTTACAGGAGCGCGCCATGGCATCGACCGACAAGCTCTTCGCGGGGCCGATCCCCGAAATCTACGACCGTCTTCTCGTTCCGCTGCTCTTCGAAACTTACGCCGCCGATCTCGCCGAGCGCGTCGCGCAGGTGAAGCCGCGGCGCATCCTGGAAATCGCGGCCGGCACCGGCGCGTTGACACGGGCGATGGCAGCAAGGCTCGACGGCGAGGCGCGTTTCGTCGCATCCGACCTGAATCAGCCGATGCTCGAGCGAGCCCAAGAGCGGCTGGGGGCGGATACAAGGATCACCTGGCAACAGGCCGATGCGCTCGCACTCCCGTTCGAGGAGCGCGGCTTCGACCTCGTGGCCTGCCAGTTCGGGGTGATGTTCTTTCCGGACAAGGCGCAGGGCTACAAGGAGGCGTACCGCGTCCTGATGCCTGGCGGGCGCTACCTCTTCAATGTCTGGGACAGCATCGCGGAGAATGAGTTTCCGCAGATCGTCACGGAGGCGCTGGCGACGATGTTCCCGACCGATCCGCCGTGCTTCATGGAACGCGTCCCGCATGGTTATCACCATCAGGATACGATTCGCCGGGAACTGGCCGACGCAGGCTTTGATGCGATCGCGATCGAGACCATGCCCCGCAAGAGCAGGGCAAGATCAGCTCAGGAGGTCGCAATGGCTTATTGCCAGGGCACGCCGCTCCGGGCGGAAATCGAAACGCGTGATCCGTCCGCACTGGAAGCTGCCACCGACGCCTCGGCCCAGGCACTGGCTCGCCGCTTCGGAAGCGGGCCGATCGAAGGGCGGATCAGCGCGCATGTGGTGTCCGCCGTGCGGCCCTGATTGGCTCCCACCCTCGAGCTGAGAAACCGCGCCCGTCGCGCCGGGCTTCGCACCGAACCGCGCATCCGCTCCGTTGACTCGCCCGTTGTCGCGTGCGACCCCGACGACATGACGACGCTCGCTTCCTCACCCGGTCCTGCTCCCTTGCGCGTTGGTGTCGCCGGCCTTGGCACGGTCGGCGCTTCGGTGCTGCGCATCCTCAACCGCCAGGAAAACGCCATTGCGGCCCGCTGCGGCCGCGCCGTGCGAGTGACGGCCGTTTCGGCCCGCGACCGAACCCGTGATCGCGGCATCGATCTCACCGGCTACACCTGGTTCGACGATCCGGTCGAGCTGGCGCGCTCGTCGCAGATCGATTGCTTCGTCGAACTCGTCGGCGGTGCGGACGGCGTCGCCAAGGCTGCAGTCGAGGCCGCTCTGTCCTCCGGCAAATCGGTGGTGACGGCGAACAAGGCGCTGCTTGCGCATCACGGCGTCGCGCTTGCCGCGCTCGCTGAGGAGAAGGGCGTGGCGCTTGCGTTCGAAGCCTCCTCCGCCGGCGGTATTCCGGTGGTCAAGACGCTGCGCGAGGCTCTCTCCGGGAATAATGTCTCGCGGCTCTATGGCATCCTCAACGGCACCTGCAATTACATCCTCTCGCGCATGGAGCTGGAGGGGCTGACCTTCGAGGCCTGCCTCAAGGATGCCCAGCGTCTCGGTTATGCCGAGGCCGACCCGACCTTCGATGTCGAGGGTTACGACACAGCCCATAAGCTCGCCATTCTGACCAGCCTCGCATTCGGGGTGAAGATCGACGCCGAAGCGATTCATGTCGAAGGCATTTCCTCGATCACGCCGCTCGATCTGAAGATGGCCGACGAGCTCGGCTATCGCATCAAGTTGCTCGGTGTCGCCGAGCGTACCCGCACCGGAATCGAGCAGCGCGTGCACCCGACGATGGTGCCGAAATCCTCCGCCATCGCGCAGGTCATGGGCGTCACCAATGCGGTGACGATCGATGCCGACGCGGTCCGTGAACTGACCCTGGTTGGTCCCGGTGCCGGTGGTGATCCCACTGCGTCTGCCGTCGTCGCCGATATCACCGATGTCGCGGGCGGCACCTCGGGTTTGCCCTTCGGCCTGCCGGTCTCGCGGCTCGAGCAGCCGGCGCGCACACCGATGCAGCGTCATGAAGGCGGCTATTACATCCGCCTCGCGGTTGCGGATCGGCCGGGCGCCGCCGCGGCCATCGCAACCCGCATGGCGCAGGCCGATATCTCGCTCGAGAGCATCGTCCAGCATCGTTCGGAAGCCGCCGCCACCCGGGACCCGACCGGTCGTTCCGGAGCGCCGGTGCCGGTCGTACTCATCACCTACGCCACCAGCGAGTCGGCGATCCGCGACGCGCTCGAAAAGGTCACCGCCGACGGTCACATTGCTGAACCGCCGCAGGTGATAAGGATTGAACGGGAATAGGCCTTCGGCGCCTGCGTGTCCGACCTGCCGATTGCCGACTGCTGAATAGTTCGAGGGAGCCTCATGTCCGAACTCACCATCGCCTCATCCCATATCATCGAGCGCTATCTCTCGATGGAACTGGTCCGCGTCACCGAGCGCGCAGCGGTTTCCGCAGCGCGCCTGCGCGGCCATGGCAATGAGAAGGCAGCCGACCAGGCAGCGGTCGATGCCATGCGCCGCGAGCTCAACCGCCTGCCCATCGATGGCGAGATCGTCATCGGCGAGGGCGAGCGCGACGAGGCCCCGATGCTCTTCATCGGCGAGAAGGTCGGCAACCGGCACGGGCCCAAGGTCCACATCGCCGTTGATCCGCTCGAAGGCACGACGCTTTGCGCCAAGGACATGCCCGGCGCCATCGCCGTCATGGCCATGGCTGAAGCCGGCAAGCTGCTCTATGCGCCCGACGTCTACATGGACAAGATCGCGATCGGCCCCGGCTATGCGCAGGGCGTCATCGATCTCGACGCCTCGCCGACCGACAACATCCATGCGCTCGCCAAGGCCAAGGGCGTGAAGCCGCATGAGATCAGCGCACTGGTCATGGACCGTCCGCGCCATGCCAAGCTGATCGAGGAGATCCGCAAGACCGGCGCATCGATCCGCCTGATCACCGATGGCGACGTCGCCGGCGTGATCTTCTGCACCGAGCCGGCCAAGACCGGCATCGACATCTACATGGGCATTGGCGGCGCGCCCGAGGGCGTGCTGGCAGCCGCTGCGCTGCGCTGCGTCGGCGGCCAGATGCAGGGCCGCCTGATCCTCGACACCGAGGAGAAGCGCAAGCGCGCCCATGGCATGGGCGTCCTTGATCCGAACAAGAAATACGACATGTCGGAGATGGCCTCGGGCGACGTCATCGTCTCCGCCACCGGTGTCACTGACGGCGGCATGCTGTCAGGCGTAAAGTTCGGCAAGGACGTGATCGAGACCGAGACCATCGTCTACCGCTCGATCACCGGTACCGTCCGCCGCATCTATGGCGAGCACCGCGAATTCGGCAAGTTCAAGCTCGATTGAGACGGCGAGCCCTAGCGCGCCGCCAGCGCAGGATATCAAAACGACGGCCGGGCATGTCCCGGCCGTTACTGTTTGGGGGCAGCCCAGCCGTGGGCCGCGAGCAGGCTCGCCCTTGCAGGAACGGCGTCTAGGACGCGATCTCGAGGAAGCGCTGCAGCGTCGGCGAGCTGTTGGCCGCGCGCCAGACCAGGCCGGTTTCGATCTCCGGAGCGGAATCCTGGAGAGGCAGGTAATGCGCCCCGCGCCGGCGCAGGTTGGTCATCGATTGCGGCACCAGCGCGATGCCCATGCCGGCGGCGACGAGCCCGATGATCGTCTGCATCTGGATCGCCTCCTGATGGACGGCAAAGGGCGCGCCATGCTCGGCGAAGTAGCCTGACACGATGTCGTGGAAGGCCGGTGCGATATGGCGCGGAAACAGGATGAGCGGCGCGGCCATGATCGCCTCGGCGCGCAACGTCTCGGCCGTAAAGCCCGGGCGGTGGGCCGCGATCCAGGCCTCAGGCACAGCGGCGACCAGTGGCTCGCGCAGGAGCGGGCGATAATTGAGCGTGGCCTGCAGGGCCTTGCGGTCCGGGGCGATGATCATCCCTGCATCGATCTCGTCGTTCAGCACCGCCTCGATCTGAATGTCGCTGGTCGCCTCGCGCAGCAAGACGGCGACTTGCGGAAAACTCTGCCGGAACCGGCTGACCATCCCCGGCAGCACGCTGTAATCGGCCGTGCTGACGAAGGCGAGGCGCAGGCTGCCGAGTTCGCCGCGTGAAAGGCGGCGAGCGGTTTCCGGCAACCCGGCGGCCTTGTCGAGAACGGCGCGCGCGTGAGCAAGCCATTCCTGGCCGACGGGCGTCAGGGCGACGCTACGCTTCGTCCGTACGAAGAGCTGCACGCCCAGTTCACTCTCCAGGGACTGAATTGACTGGCTGAGGGGCGGTTGCGTCATGCCCAGGCGCTCGGCAGCCCGGCCGAAATGCAGCTCTTCTGCGACGGAGACGAAATGGCGGAGCTGACGGAGATCCATATGATCTTCTAATATGCCCTGCGACCTAATGGCGATGAAAAAGTATATTTCTCATTAGATTGGAGTGGCTCTAAAACGGGCTGATCACGTCTGACTGCCGCCGACCGGGAGCACATGCCCATGCCCTTCAACGAACGTTCCAAGAATATCACCCAGGGCATCGCCCGCTCGCCGAACCGCGCGATGTATTACGCGCTGGGCTACGAGAAGGCGGATTTCGACAAGCCGATGATCGGCATCGCCAACGGGCATTCGACGATCACGCCGTGCAATGCCGGCCTGCAGCCGCTGGCGGACGCCGCGATCGCAGCGGTCAAGGAAGCCGGCGGCAATCCGCAGGTCTTCGGCACGCCGACGATCTCGGACGGAATGTCGATGGGCACCGAGGGCATGAAATACTCCCTGGTCTCCCGCGAGGTCATCGCCGATTGCGTCGAAACCTCGGTGCAGGGCCAGTGGATGGACGGCGTGCTCGTCCTGGGCGGCTGCGACAAGAACATGCCGGGCGGCATGATCGGCATTCTGCGCGCCAATGCGCCCGCGATCTATGTCTATGGCGGCACCATCAAGCCGGGAAAATGGAAGGGCGAGGATCTGTCGATCGTCTCGGCCTTCGAGGCCGTCGGTGCCTTCATGGCGGGAAAGATGAGCCAGGAGGACTTTGACGGGATCGAGCGCAACGCCTGCCCGACCACCGGCTCCTGCGGCGGAATGTATACCGCAAACACGATGAGCTCTTCGTTCGAAGCGCTCGGCATGTCGCTGCTCTACTCCTCCAACATGGCCAATCCCGATCAGGAGAAGGTCGACAGCACCGCTGAATCGGCGCGGGTTCTGGTCGAGGCGGTGAAGAAGGGCATCAAGCCGCGCGATATCGTCACCCGCAAGTCGATCGAGAACGCGGTTGCGCTGATCATGGCGACCGGCGGCTCGACCAATGCCGTGCTGCATTATCTTGCGATCGCCCATGCCGCCGAGGTGGAGTGGACGCTGGACGATTTCGAGCGCGTTCGCCGCAAGGTTCCGGTGATCTGCGACCTCAAGCCATCCGGCAAATACATGGCTGTCGATCTGCATAAGGCCGGCGGCGTCCCGCAGGTGCTGAAGGTGTTGCTCAATGCCGGGCTCCTGCATGGCGATTGCCTGACCATCACCGGCCGCACCATGGCGGAAGAGCTGGAGCATGTGCCGGATGTGCCGGGAACCTCGCAGGAGGTGATCCGCCCGATCAGCGGGGCGCTCTACCAGGAAGGCCATCTCGCCATCCTGAGGGGCAATCTCGCGGAGGGGGGTGCAGTTGCCAAGATTTCGGGGCTGAAGAGCCCCGTCATCAGCGGTCCGGCTCGGGTGTTCGAGGACGAACAATCCGCGATGGAGGCGATCCTCTCCGACAAGATCCGCCCCGGCGACGTCCTGGTCCTGCGCTATCTCGGACCGAAGGGCGGCCCGGGCATGCCTGAGATGCTGGCTCCGACCTCGGCGATCATCGGCCGTGGCCTCGGCGACAGCGTCGGCCTGATCACGGATGGCCGCTTCTCCGGCGGCACCTGGGGCATGGTCGTCGGCCATGTCACGCCAGAGGCGTTCGAAGGCGGCACGATCGCCCTCGTCCACGAAGGCGACCAGATCACGATCGACGCTCACAAGCTGCTGCTGCAGCTCGATGTCGACGCGGCCGAGATCGAACGCCGGCGCTCTGCCTGGACACAGCCGGAGCCCCGCTACAAGCGCGGCGTGCTGGCAAAATATTCGGCGCTCGCACGCTCCGCCAGCGAAGGTGCGGTGACGGGATAATTCCGAAGGGCGTTTGGGAACGAACGCCTCTGAGGATGGCCGGGCTCGTCCCGGCCATTCTTCGTTCAGACTGTTCGCCGCGCATTCGTGCAATCGCTGAAACGTGTGCCGCACGCGACATCCCCGGCCACCTCGTTCGCGCTATGATTGTGATCTGTTCCGTCGCGGGAGCGTGCCATGCGCCACATCCTACTTCTTGCGGCTTCAGTTCTTCCCCTTGTCACGGTCGCGGTCGACGATGCCTCGGCCCAGGGACGCTACGGCGGAGGGGGCTTCCATGGCGGTGGCTGGCATGGCGGCATGCGCGCCGGCGGCTGGCACGGGCGAGGCGTCGGGTTCCGACCAGGAGGGTACGGATATCGCGGCGGCGGCTGGAGGGGCGGCTGGAACCGACCCTATATGCGGGCAGGGAACTATTGGGGCTGGCGTCGCGGCTGGGGTTACTCCCGTTACGGCTATGGCTGGGGCGCGGCCGGGCTCATCGCCGGCACTGCGATCGCGGCCTCGGCGGCCTATCCCTACTACGGATACGACAATTCCTATCCCTACGAGTCTCCCTACGCCTACTCGTATAGCTACCCTGCCTATTCCACGCCGGTCTCGGGCGATGTCGGCGGCTATTGCGCCACGCCGGTCAGGACCTGCGCGCTGATCGACCCGGGATTGGTCGGCACGGGCTGCTCCTGCCGGGTCTCCGGTGGCCGGGCTCGGGGAACCGTGATCGGTCCTTGATTGCCGACGCGGCGTTGCGCGCCGTGGCCGGGGCTGGGTTGGCCGCGAGGCCCGGTTTCGAACCGTGTTCCCGAACAGGAAGACACCTCAGGGCTTTGTCCGGACCCATCCGGCTGCATCGTCCCAGGCCGACCGTTGCGGTTCGGGATGATGCAGCCGATGGCCTACGGCCCGATCGGGATCAGGATTTCTTCTTCTTGCCCGGTTTCTTCGTGGCGGAATCCTTGGCCTTGGCCGGTTTCCCGACCTTCTTCTTGAACTCCGCATAGAATTCGTCGGCCATGCCGAGCAAGGCGTGGCCGATCCGGGCGTATTCGAACTCGTTCAGATTGGCGAGCGAGGCTCGGCCTGCCGGTTGCTGCGTTCCGAAACCGCGACCGGGCAGGAGCACGATTCCCGTCTCGTCGGCGATGCGGAACAGAAGATCGCCGGCACTCGCGCGTTCCTTGACCCAGGCCGCGAATTCGGGGCCGTGGAGCTTGCGCGCGATGTCTTCGAGATCGAGCAAGGTGTAGTAGTCGACCGCATTCGGTCCGGTTTCCGGTGGAAGGCCCAGTTCGCGGTAGAGTGCCGCCTCGCGACGCCGGATCAGCGTCTTGAGTTCGGTCTTGTAGTTGTCGCCCTCGTCCATCAGCGCGAAGAGCGAGAACAGCACCATCTGGACCTGCTGCGGCGTCGACAGGCCGGCCGTGTGGTTGAGCGCAACGGTGCGGCTGTCGGCGACGAGCCGGTCGATGAACTTGAGCGAGCGCACATCGGGAAGCAGGGAGCCGTAGCGCTTGTCGAGCGCGACCTTGGTGGCTTCGGGCAGGGCCGCGAGCTGGTCGTCGAAGATGTTCTGCTTGTGCGTCGCGATCACGCCGAGCCGCCAGCCGGTCGCCCCGAAATACTTCGAGAACGAATAGACCAGCATCGTGTTCTGCGGGCAGATCGCGAAAAGCGAGCGGAAATTGTCGGCGAAGGTTCCGTAGACATCGTCGGTGAGAATGGTGAGGTCGGGCCGGTGATCCCGGACGATGCGCGCGACCGTATCGAGGCTGCGGTCGTCCATCTTGACGGAAGGGGGGTTGCTCGGATTGACGCAGAAGAACACCTTGATCGCCGGATCCTTGAGCTTCTCGAGCTCCTTGTCCGGGTATTGCCAATCCTGCTTGGGGTCGGCGTTGATCGCGACTTCTTCCAGCCCGTATTCGTCGAGTTCCGGGATCTCGATATAGGGTGTGAACACAGGCAGGCCGATGGCGACCTTGTCGCCGCGCTTGAGCAGCCCGTTCTGCTTCAGC
This sequence comes from Bosea sp. BIWAKO-01, assembly GCF_001748145.1. Taxonomy (NCBI): domain Bacteria; kingdom Pseudomonadati; phylum Pseudomonadota; class Alphaproteobacteria; order Hyphomicrobiales; family Alloboseaceae; genus Allobosea; species Allobosea sp. BIWAKO-01. The sequence goes on along the minus strand of NZ_BCQA01000001.1, from coordinate 5,461,699 downwards.
GTGTTGAAGATATAGGTCATCGCGGCGGTTCCGCCTTCGACGGCAAAGAGATCGATGCTTGCCGCCGGCAGGAAGCCGCCGATCATCTCCTTGACGATGTATTGCCGGACGATGTCCTCGCTGACCTTCAGCATCCGGGGCGGCACGGGGTAATTGCTGCCCAGGATGCCTTCGACCATCTCATGCAGGAAATCCGAGGCTGAAAGTCCGAGCTGGTCGCGGACATAGCTGAGTGCGCGCCCGAGGAAGACGACGCCCTGCTGGTCGCGATGCTCGGCCGTGAAACGCTCGAAGCGCCCCTCGATGCCCGCGATCTTGGGCAACCCGCCGACGCCGTTCTGCATGTAGGAATAGCTGAGCTCAGCTTCTGCAACGGCGAACAGGCCGAGGCGGAAGAAGGCGCGTCGCGGCAGCGTCGCCAGGAAATTCGGATTGCCGCGCCCGGCATTCAGCATCAGCCGGTTTTCCCTGCTGGAGGCGAGCTTGATCAGCTCGTCCTTCAACTCGAAGGGGCTCAGCTTGGCATATTGCGAATAGTCGGTGGTCATGAGGCGTCTCCGGCTGGTTCAGGCAAAGGCGACGACGAGGGGACCTAGCAAGGTGAGGAAGACGTTCGCCAGCGCGTAGGTGATCGCGAAGGGCGTGGTCGGGATCGAGTTTCCGGCCTTGTCGAGCACCTCGCCAAAGGCAGGATTGGCGCTGCGCGAGCCGGAAAGCGCACCGGCGAAAATCGCCGTGTTGTCGTAGCGAAGGATGTAGCGGCCAACCAGCATGGTGATGATCAGCGGCAGGATCGTCACGATGACCCCGGCGATGAAGATCGAGACGCCGCTTTGCACGATCGTGCTGACCGCCTGCAGGCCGGACTGCAGACCGACGACCGCAACGAACCCGGCGAGGCCGAGGTCTCGCAGCAGGGTCGAGGCCGGCGTCGGCATGTTGCCGATCGTCAGGTTGCGGCTGCGATACCAGCCGAAGGCGAGGCCGGAGAGCAGGGCCCCGCCGCCGCTGCCGAGCGTTAGCGGGATCGCGCCGATGCGAACGACCAGAAGACCGATCAGCAGGCCGACGACGAGGCCGAAGCCATGGAAGACGAAATCCGTCTTGTCGCTGGGCAGGATGATGCTGCCGACGATCCTTGCCATGCGCTGCACATCGTCCGAGGTGCCGTAGAGGGTGACGACGTCGCCGGGCTCGATCATCGTGTCGCCCTTCAGGACGATCGGCTTGCCGGCCCGCTTGACCTCGATGACATAGATGCCGTGACGGAGCTCCCCCGCGGTGGCGGCATTGATTTCGGCGACCGTCTTGCGCACGAAATCGGGATTGGTGATCGCAACGTCGCGCGTGACGACGATGACATCCATGCCTTCCGAGGATTGCAGCTCGGGCCCCAGCTTGGGTGCCAGCCCGACGACGCCCACCCGTCGACCGATGACGAGGACGATGTCGCCGGCCGCCAACGGCAATGAAGGCTGCACTGCGATCAGAGCGCCGCCACGCTTGACGCGTTCGACGCTGACGGGGGAGGGCGCGCTCGCTTCCAGGTCTTCGACGGTCTTGCCGGCTCCGGCCTCGATGCGGAAGATGCGTCCCACGAGATCGGGAGCGGCCGCATGTTCGCCGGCTCCATAGATCTTAGCGCCAGCCAGAAGTTCGGTCTCGGCCTTGATCGCGTCGTCGCGGATGGTGCGCCCCATCAGCCAGGGCAGGACGTTGACGCAGACGATGATCGCGCCGAACGAGCCGAAGATGTAGGTGACGGCGTAGCCGACGGCGACATTGCCTTGCAGCCGCTGCACCTCCTCGGCTGCGAGACCGAGCTTGCCGATGGCGGCGCTCGCGGTGCCGATGATGGCCGACTGGGTCAGGCCACCGGCCGCGATACCGGCGGCGAGGCCCTTGTCCAGCCCCATCACCCGCGCCAGAACGACGACGGTCGCCAGGCCGCTGAGGGCGAGGACCGCCGCCATGACGATCTCACGGATCGATTGGCGGCCGAGCGAACGGAAGAATTGCGGTCCGCTTTCAAAACCGACCGCGTAGATGAACAGGGCGAAGAGGACCGATTTGATGCCGTTGTCGATGGAGACACCGACCTGGCTGATCACCACGGCCACAAGCAGCGAACCGGCGACGCCGCCGAGCTGGAACTTGCCGAACTGGAACTTGCCGATCCAGTATCCGATCGCCAGCGACAAGAAGAGCGCGATCTCGGGGGATTGGTTCAGGACAGAGTGAACCCAGGACACGGAGCCTCCTTGGTATCGACAAAGTCTTCCGCTGAGGAACTTCGCAGCTTCGGCCGCGGTTGCAAGCTACAAATGCCAGAACCGCATGAGGGCACTGCATCTGACATGTGTTTGCGGAAGGGCATGTCTAAAATGCGAGGAATCTCGCCGTTCTTCTCATCTTTTTCTAAAGTACGCCGGGATGCTCTTCTCTCGTTTCGCTCAGGGTAAGGTCGCCGGTTATGCTCAGCGAACCGCGCGCGCCGCTTCCCGCCCGGCAATCCTGCCGGAGAACAGGCAGCCGCCAAGGAAGGTCCCTTCGAGCGCGCGGTAGCCATGCATCCCGCCACCGCCGAACCCGGCCGCTTCGCCGGCCGCATAGAGGCCTGCCAGAGGCGCTCCATCGTCTCCGAGCACGCGCGACGACAGGTCGGTCAGCAGCCCGCCCAACGATTTGCGCGTCAGGATGTTGAGGCGCACGGCAATCAACGGGCCGTGCCGTGGATCGAGGATGCGGTGCGGCCTTGCGGTGCGGATCAACCGGTCGCCGATATAGGCGCGTGCGCCGCGCAGCGCCGTCAGTTGCAGGTCCTTGCCGAAGGCACTGTCGGCCTCGCGGTCGCGCGCTTCGATCTCGGCGCGAAGACGCGCCTCGTCGATCAGGTTGTCGCCCATCAGGGCATTCATGCGGGCGACGAGACGCGAAAACTCCGCCTCGACGATGAAATCCTCGCCCTTGTCCATGAATGCCTGAACCGGCGCCGAAATGCCGGCCGTGGCGCGCTCGATCACCTTGCGCCAGCTCTTGCCGGTAAGGTCGGGATTCTGCTCCGAACCGGAAAGCGCGAACTCCTTGGCGATGATGCTCCGGTCGAGCACGAACCAGGAATAGTCGAAGCCGGTCTTCATGATGTGCTCGAGCGTTCCGAGCGTGTCGAAGCCGGGAAAGAACGGCACCGGCAATCGGTTGCCGCGCGCGTCGAACCAGAACGGGGAGGGGCCGGGCAGGATGCGGATACCGTGCTTCGGCCAGATCGGGCTCCAGTTCCCGATGCCCTCGACATAGTGCCACATCCGGTCGCCATTGATCAGGCGCGCGCCGGCCGCCTCAGTGACCCCGAGCATCTTGCCGTCGACATGCTCCGGTACGCCCGACAGCAGGCGCTTCGGCGGCGTACCCAGTCGCGCGGGCCAGTGTCGCCGCACGAGGTCATGATTGCCGCCGATGCCACCCGAACAGACGATCACGGCCTGGGCCTTCAGCGCGAACCCGCCCACGACGCCGCGGGAGCTCGCCTCTCCGCGTCCGGCCCCGCTCGCCTCCAGGATTTCGCCCTCGACGCCATCGATCTCGCCTGCATTCTTCGTCAGCCCGGTGACGCGATGGCGGAAGCGCAGCGAAACCAGCCCGCTTGCCGCAGCCTCGCGCACGCGGCTCAGGAAGGGGTCGAGCAGGCCGGGCCCGGTGCCCCATGTGACGTGGAAACGCGGTACCGAATTGCCATGCCCCGTGGCGAGATAGCCGCCGCGCTCGGCCCAGCCGACGATCGGAAACCAGCGGACGCCCTGGCCGTGCAGCCAGCTCCGCTTCTCGCCCGCGGCGAAATCGACATAAGCCTCGGCCCAGCGCCGCGGCCACGCATCCTCCTCGCGGTCGAAGCCGGCCGAGCCGAACCAATCCTGCAGTGCAAGCTCGCGCGAATCGCGAATCCGCAGCCGGCGTTGCTCCGGCGAATCGACCAGGAAGAGCCCGCCAAAAGACCAGAAAGCCTGTCCACCGAGCGACTGCTCCGGTTCCTGGTCGAGCAGGATTACCTTGCGCCCGGCATCGGCAAGCTCTGCTGTGGCGACGAGACCGGCGAGGCCTGCCCCTATGACGATGACATCTGCATCGAGCGGCATGATCAGCCCCTTCGCCAGGCCACGTTCCCCACAACAACTATGGCTGAGCGGTCTGCGGCGACAAGGCGGCGCTACCCAGGTTGACGAATGGCGCGGGCTGCGCGAACCCCTTGGGCATGAATCTGATCGCCCAGCGCCCATTTCTCGGTGTCACCAACTCGGCGCTCGGCCGCATCTGGCGTGACCGGCTCGATGCCGCAGGGCTCGGCCGGGCCGAGGCCCTCTCTCAGGTCGAAGGGCTCCCCGATATCGTAGCCCGCGTGCTTGCCGGACGCGGCGTCGAGGCTGCCGATGCCATGCGCTATCTCGAGCCGAAGCTGCGCGATCTCCTGCCTGACCCCTCGACCCTGGTCGGCATGGATGCGGCCGCTGCGCGCCTGGCGAGGGCGGTTGCAACACGCGAGGCCGTCGCGATCTTCGGGGACTATGACGTCGACGGCGCCTGTTCCTCCGCCCTCCTGGCGGGTTTCCTGCGCGATGCCGGCGCCCGGCCGCGCATTCACATTCCCGACCGGCTGATCGAGGGATACGGCCCCAACAGCGAAGCCATCCGCATGCTGGCCGCCGAGGGCGCGACGCTGCTCGTCACCGTCGATTGCGGCACGACCAGCCATGAACCGCTGGCAGAGGCGCGCCGGCTCGGTCTCGATGTCGTCGTGCTCGACCATCACCAGGCGTCCGAACAGCTTCCGCAGGTCGAGGCGCTGGTGAACCCGAACCGCCAGGACGATCTCTCGGGGCTCGGCCATCTCTGCGCCGCCGGCGTCGTCTTCCTGACGCTGGTCGCGACCGCCCGCGAGCTACGCCGTCAGGGGCACTGGGCGCAGCGTGGCGCCGAGCCGGATCTGCTGGCCTCCCTTGATCTCGTCGCGCTTGCGACCGTCGCGGATGTCGTGCCGCTCAAGGGGCTGAACCGCGCCTTCGTCCGGCAGGGCATCGCGATGCTGCGTGGTCGCACGCGGGCAGGGCTCGCAGCTCTGCTCGACGTCGCCGGGCTCGATGGCCCGGTCCAGCCCTGGCATCTCGGCTTCCTGCTCGGACCGCGCATCAATGCGGGAGGACGCATCGGCGATGCCGGCCTTGGCGCGCGGCTGCTGATGACCGCCGACGAGATCGAGGCGCGCAGCATCGCCGCCGAACTCAACCGCCTGAACCAGGAACGGCAGGAGATCGAGAAGCTCGCCGTCGAGGAGGCGGTGGCGCAGGCCGAGTTCGCCTTGACGAAGACTGAGGATCTGCCGGTCCTGCTGGCGCGTTCGGCCGACTGGCATCCCGGCATCGTCGGCCTCGTCGCAGCGCGCCTCAAGGAACGTTTTCGCCGCCCGGCCTTCGCGCTGGCGCTGAACGGGGAGGGGGGCGCGACCGGCTCGGGCCGCTCGGTCGCCGGCGTCGATCTCGGCCGCGCCGTCAGGCTGGCGGTGGACGCGGGTCTTGCCGTGAAGGGTGGAGGCCACGCCATGGCGGCCGGCGTCACGCTGGCCCCGGGGCAGGATAAGGCCTTCCATGCCTTTCTCGCCGAACGTCTCGCTCCGGAGGTCGCCCAGGCGCGCGAATCGGAATCGCTGCTGGTCGATGCGGCGATGAGCGCGGGCGGCGCCAATCCCCGCCTGCTGGCCGAGATCGAGAAGGCCGGCCCCTATGGCGCCGGCTGCCCGGAGCCGGTCTTCGTCTTTCCCTCGCATCGCCTGGTCGATGCCGTCGAGATCGGCAGCGGCGGCCATGTCAGGATCAAGCTTCGCAGCGGCGACGGCGCCACCATCGGCGGCATCGCCTTCCGCGTGGCTCAGGAACCGCTGGGCCGTGCACTGCTGGCCGCACGCGGCGAGAGCGTGCATCTCGCCGCAAGCCTTACCCTCAACCGCTGGGGCGGCAGGGAAACTGTGGAGGTGCGGGTGATCGATCTGGCCCGGGTGGCATGACCGCAATGGCCTGTGCATGACTGCGATCGGGCAGCGAGAATTTGACAAACTCAGACTTGCCGATCCGGGAATGTCGCACTATAGCTCGCCCCGCTTCCGATGGGTTGCAGCGAATTGCAACCGAAGCCTTGCGGCCTTCGTCTATCGGTTAGGACACCAGCCTTTCACGCTGGGGAGACGGGTTCGACTCCCGTAGGCCGCGCCACACCCCAATTGGGGTGCCAAATCCTGGAAATAGAGATTATTGCCGACAGGCGATCGGAGTGTTCCTACGATGGCGCCCGGTGCACCGCGTTGCAGGGTGTCCTGTCGCCCGAGCACGAGGGAACCGTGCCGCCGCCGCCCCATAATTGGACGGTTCTATAGTTGATCCCAGATCCGGGCGGCTGGGCCTGTCCCCGGGACCATCCGCACGTCGCCGAGCACGAATGTCGGCATCCCCCCAAGGCGGACACGCCGACCGAGGGGATGCCAACGCGAGTGCGGCTTGCCGCCGTCAGGCTTCGATGGCGCAGCCCAGGCGGGCAAGAGTGGCATCGATCCAGCGCCGATCGTCCTTGCCCTCCCTGATCGCCAGCATCTTCTTTCCTTCCGCCTCGTGCTTCTTGCGCGCGGCTTCATAGATCGCGTCGGCATGGTCGAAGGGCACGCAGAGAATGCCGTCGTCATCGCCAATGACGAGATCGCCGGGCTCGATCACCATGCCCTCGATCGAGATCGGAACGTTGATCTCGCCGGGCCCGTCCTTGTAGGGGCCGCGATGGCTGATGCCCGCCGCGAAGATCGGCATGTCGTTCTCGCGGATCCAGGCAGCGTCGCGCACGGCTCCGTGGAGCACGATGCCTGCGATGCCACGCGTTTGAGCATGCGAGATCATGAGTTCGCCGATCAGCGAGTTCGTGAGATCGCCACCGGCATCCACGACGATGACATCACCGGGGGCGGCGAGATCGAGCGCCTTGTGGATCATCAGGTTGTCGCCGGGGCGTGTCTTGACGGTGATGGCCGGCCCGGCCATGACGCCGCCGCGATGAAGCGGCCGGAGCGCCGCGCCGCCCGCCGTCATCCGCGACATCGAATCGCTGACATTGGCGACCGGCAATTCGCGAAAACGCGCGACGAGGCTGCCGTCGACCTGGCGGCAACGCTTGAGAATCCGAAATCCGAGCATGAGCTATCCTTTGCTGTCTGCGCCAGCCGGCCGGGGTCGAGTTGCATCCGTGGCGGCGCCGAGGGATTGCCCCGTTTGGGGCAATGACGGGCGAGGCCGGCTATGTCGCGCCGGCCTCTTCGCGGTCGACGCGTTCCTTGCCCCGGCGGATCGCCGGCAGAACCATGCTGCCGAGAAGCAGCATCGTCACGATGAGGAAGCCGAGGCTGATCGGGCTGGTGAGGAAGACCGTGAAGTCGCCTTGCGACAGGAGCAGAGCGCGGCGGATGCTCTCTTCCATCAGGGGGCCGAGTACAAAGCCGAGCACCAGGGGCGCAGGCGGGCAGTCGAGCTTGGCCAGGACGTAGCCGAGCACGCCGATGCCGGCACAGAGATAGACGTCGATCGCGCTGCCGTTGATGCTGTAATTGCCGACCGCGCAGAACATGATGATCGACGGAAAGAGCCAGCGATAGGGCACGCTGAGCAGCCGCACCCAGATTCCAACCAGCGGCAGGTTGAGCGCCACCAGCATGACGTTTCCGATGAACATGCTGGCGATGACGCCCCAGAACAGCTCCGGGTTGCGGGTCATGACCGTCGGTCCCGGCTGGACGCCGTTCATCACGAGCGCGCCGAGGATCAGCGCCATCGTGGCGCTTCCGGGAATTCCCAGCGTCAGCGTCGGGATGAAGGCCGTCTGGGCGGCGGCATTGTTCGCAGCCTCGGGAGCCGCGACGCCCTCGATCGCGCCCTGACCGAAGCGCGAGGGATCCCGTGCCAGCTTCTTCTCGAGCATATAGGCCGAGAAAGACGAGATCGAAGGGCCGGTACCCGGCAGGATGCCGAAGAACGAGCCGATCGCGGTCCCGCGCAGGGTCGGCAGGGTGATCGCCTTCAGATCGGACAGGCTCGGCATAAGCCCGGCGATATTCGCCTTGAAGATGCCGCGCTCTTCCTTCTGCTCCAGATTCATCACGACTTCCGACAAGGCGAATATGCCGACTGCCAGGACCGTGAAGCCGATGCCGTCGGCAAGTTCGGGCAGGCCGAACGTGTATCGTTCCATGCCCGAGTTCACGTCGGTGCCGATAAGGCCGAGGAGCAAGCCGACGACAACCATGGCAAGCGCCTTGAGCATGTCGCCATGCGACAGCACCGATGCCGAAACGAGCCCCATCACCATCAGCGAGAAATACTCAGGCGCGCCGAACTGCAGCGCCCATCCCGCGAGCGGCGTACCGAGCAGGACGATCAGCAGCGTGCCGATGCAGCCGGCAACGAAGGACGAAATCGCAGCCGTGGCGAGAGCTGCCCCGGCGCGTCCGTTCCGCGCCATCTGGTAGCCGTCGAGGCATGTCACGGCCGACGATGTTTCACCCGGCAGGTTGACGAGGATCGCGGTGGTGGAGCCGCCATACTGGGCGCCATAATAGATGCCCGACAGCATGATCAGCGCCGAGACCGGTGGGAGCCCGAAGGTGATCGGCAGCAGCATCGAGATCGTGACCAGCGGCCCGACGCCCGGCAATACGCCGATGAGCGTTCCGAGCGCGACGCCCAGAAGGCAATAGGCCAGGTTCTGGACCGTCATGGCGACGCCGAACCCGAGCGCGAAATGTTCGAGGATCTCCATGGCTCAGAAATTCCAGGCGAAGAGCGGGTAGGGGAGCTTCAGCCCCCAGATGAAGACGATCACGGCGAAGGTGCTCATCACCGCGGTCAGCACGAAGACTTCGCGCAGCCTGAACTCGTTGCCGGCATAGGCGGAGACCAGGAACATGAGCGCCAGCGCGGGCACGAACCCAAGGCGCTCGATCGTGAAGCCGAACAGCACCATGGCCAGGGTCAGCAGGAAAAGCGGTGCCCAGGACCATGGGCCGGCCAGGTTTCCGCCCTGCCTCAACCCCTTGACCAGGATGGCGACGCCGAAGGCGATCAGCAGGCCGCTCAGGATCTTGGGGAAATAGCCCGGCCCCATCCTCTGGGTGCTGCCGAAGCGGTAATCGAGCGAGATATAGAGCGCGATCGAGCCCAGGCCCATGAACAGGAGCCCGGACAGGACATCCTTGTTTCTCATCACATCCGATTTCATCAGGATCTCCATGCTCCGGCATCGGGGGCGCAGCGAGCGGGCTATCGAGGGCAGGCCCTGGCGCAAAGCTGGCAACCGGAAGCCTCATTCCCGGATGGTCCCTGCCTGACATCGACGAGGCGAGCCAATCCGAGGATTTTGGTCTGGTCGCAGGGTGTCACGGCATCTCGGTCCCGGCCCTCAGGGCTTCGCAATGGCTGCTTCACTGGGGCTGTTCGACGCGCCGGCACGGAACACCGGACCGGGCGCGGATCGATGCCGCGGTAAGCCACCTTGCGGGCAGGCGCCCGAGAGTGCAGGCCGGACCGGAATGCCCGTGCACAAGGCAATGGCCGCCGGCGCCTCGCCAGCAGCCAACCCGACCCTAGTCGTCAGCCTTGACGTCGGCGGTCTTGATGACCGCGGTCCATTTCGGCACGTCCGATTTGATCAGGGCGGAGAACTCCTGTGCGGTGCCGCCGATCGCATCGGCGCCAGCCGCCCTGAGCTTCTCCTTGGTGTCCGGCATCTGCAGGATCTTGTTGATCTCGGTATTCAGGCGCGTGACGATCGCGTCGGGCGTGCCGGCCGGGGCGGCCACGCCCCACCAGGTCACGGCCTCAGAATCCTTGACGCCAAGCTCCTCGAAGGTCGGAACCTCCGGCAGGTCGGCGCTGCGGGCCTTCGCGAAGATCGCGAGCGGGCGCATCGTGCCTTCCTTGATATGAGCCATCGCGGAGGGCACCGAGGCGACATAGACGTCGACGCGGCCGCCGAGGAGATCGGGAACTGCCTGCCCTGTGCCCTTGTAAGGCACGTGCAGGAACTTCACCGCGGTCCGCTGCTGCAGCAATTCGCCTGCAAGATGCGAGCTGGTCCCGACGCCGGGCGTCGCGAACTTGATCGCGTTGGGCTTGTCCTTTGCCGTGCTCAGCAGATCCTTCACCGATTTGATCGGCGAATCCTTGGCGACGACCATCACCTGCGGCGCCGACGCGGTGAGCGCGATCGGGGTGAAATCCGCGATCGGGTCGTAGTTCGCCTTTCCGAGAATGGGGTTGATGACCATGTTGGCGTTCTGCGCCAACACGAGCGTATAGCCATCGGGCTTGGCCTTGCCGGCCAGGCCCAGGCCAACGCTGCCGCCGCTGCCGGGCTTGTTCTCGGGCACAACCGTCCAGCCGGTCGTTTCGCTGAGCTTGGCCGCGACCACCCTGGCCACGACATCGGTCCCGCCGCCGGGAGGGAAGGGCACGATCATCCGGATGGCCTTGTCCGGATATTGCTGGGCATGCGCCACCGATGCCAGCGCCGATAGCGCCAGCCCCGCGAGGGCTTTGTAGGCGATCCTCATGTTCGTCTCCTCCCGGTTGTTTCTGATTGCCCGGCTTCGTGCGCCAGGTTCATTCCGCAGCGAGTTCCGCCAGCCTTGCCAGGCTGCGTGCATCGGCTGCGTTGCCGTCCAGCACCGAAATGACGTGCTGGGCCGCGATTTCTGCCATGGCCTTGGCCGAACCCTGTGTCACGCCGGCGATATGCGGGGTCACGATCAGGTTGGGCAAGGTCCAGAGCGGGTTGTCCCTGGCTGGCGGTTCGAGCGCGAAACTGTCGAGGCCGGCGCCGGCGATCTTGCCCTCGCGCAGCGCCTCAAAGAGAGCCGGCTCACTGATCAGGCCGCCGCGCGCCGTGTTGACGACGAAGGATGTCGGCTTCATCAGGCCGAAGCGCTCTGCATTGAGGAGATTTCGCGTCGCGTTGGTCAGCGGGCAATGCAGGCTGACGATATCGGCTTCCGCGAGCAGGCTTTCCAGATCGCGACTGCCCCCGTTTCCGAACTGCGCGATTTCGCGCTGAGCATGGGGGTCGTGCATGATCACGGGCATGCCAAGCCCGGTGGCGATCCGCGCGACCTCCTGGCCGATCGCGCCGAAGCCGACGAGACCCATCACGGTGCTGGCGATGTCACGCCCGAGGAAACTAGGCTTCGGCCACTCGCCGCCCTTCACGGCCCGATCGAGGCGAGGAATGTCCTTCAACAACGCCAGCGACAGCGCGATCGTGTGTTCGGCAACGGCACGCGAGTTCGAGCCCATGGCGCGAATGACGGGGATATTCCGCGATGCCGCGGCGTGAAGATCGATATTGTCGACGCCGACACCGTGCTTGGCGATGACCCTGAGCCTGGGCGAGGCGGCGATGATCGCATCATCGACGCGGCCCTGCCGGACGATCAGCGCATCGACCTGCAGCTCGGCAACCCGCTGCGCCACGAGATCGGGTGCAGCATAGGCGGGCGAGAAGAAGACATCGACGTCATGGGCGTTGAGAAGCTGGATGGCGCCTTCGGCCAACCGGTCATGCGTGACAAGCACGCGTCTGCCACGCGTGGCGACACGGGTATCGATCATCGGTGCGTTTCCTCGTGGCGCTTTCTGTCCCCGGGTGATGCCAGGTGCCGCGCCTTCCCCAACACTATTGACCGATGGGCCGCCACTCGTATGCTGAAATAATGACATATATCGATGATCTTTTAGCATGAAACACCCAATCGACGGGGTCGAGGCGTTCATCCAGATCGCCGAGCTCGGCAGCTTCAACAAAGCGGCCGAAAAGCTGCATGTCACCCAGACCGGACTGACGCGCCGCATCCAGAGGCTCGAGAGCCATGTCGGCCTCAAGCTGCTGGACCGCACGACCCGCACGGTGGCGCTGACGAGCATCGGCCGGGAGTTCCTGCCGGAGGCCAAGCGCATGGTCGACGAGGTCGGCCGATCCTTCGACCGACTGAAGACGATCTCGCGCTTTTCGACAGGCGACATCGCGATCGCCTCGGTGCCCTCGCTGATGTATGGGCGCCTGCCGCGCATTCTGCGAACCTATGCCACGCAACATCCGCATAATCGCGTCGAGATCCTCGACCGGACCAGCATCCTGGTCATCGAAGCCGTGCGCCGACGCCAGGCTGAGTTTGGCTTGCATGTGCAGCCGCCGAACCAGCCTGACCTCCATAACGAGGTCCTGGTTCGCGATCCCTTCGTCGCCTATTGCCGCACCGACCACCCGCTCGCCGGAAAAGCGGCGATAGCCTGGGCAGAACTTGCGGATTTCGACCTGATCACGCTCGGCGGCAGCAGCGGCAATAGGCTGCTCATGGAGGCCCAGCTCGCCCGCTCGGGCATCGAGGTCAGGACCAAGTTCGTCGTCGAGTATTTCTCGAGTGCGATTGGGCTTGCGTCCGAAGGCCTGGGCGTGGCGATCCTGGTCGCCTCGATCGTCGAGAACCTGCGCCCGGACCTTGCCCAGATCCCGCTGGTGGACCCCGTCATCGACCGGCCGGTCTCCGTAATCCGGCGGCACGGGGAAACGCTGACCCCGGCGGCACAGGCGCTCTACAGCCTGATCGCGCGGGACCTAGGTCCACTCGGGGGAGCGTGAGGGAAACGCCGTTCGCGCGGCACTCCGATCCGTCTCTTCCGGCTGCCGAAAGGAGGCTCCGCCGTGAGGGGCTGGCACGGCTGTCGCCGCTGCATCTCACAGTGGCTTGCTCACGTGGAGGCGCGTTACACGAGGACCGGAACGAAACCAGAGATGATGCGCGCATGAACCCTGGGGCAACTCGCATCGCCGATGACCAAACGCCCCGATGCAAACCGATCGGCGTGCAATCAGGTCTTCTTAATTGCGGCCAAGCCTGCAAGGGTGTAACCTCACCGGGCGTTGATACTGCTGCGCAGCTGCTATTCCGCGTGCCTATTGCCGGTCAGAATGACGCTTGGGCGATACTTGCGCCGTGAGTTCTCATCAGAGAAATGAGCACCCTCATTCTGTAATAACATCCCTGCCGAGCTGCTCTCCGGGGATCAGGCGCAGTGCCTTTTCTCGGTCGCAATTGTTATATATCGGCCTCCACTCCGAAGCCATACTTCGATTGAAGCAAAATTACCGACATTGAATTGAAATAACTCAATCATATACGACGATATCTGCAGAGACCTCTCGTATTGGCGTGTTCATGCGCCGATTTCAGCGGAGTAACCCGCCATGAGTGTGAATCTCGTATCAGTCATCATGCAGTTCCTGTCGCCTGATCTGATGTCCAAACTGGCTGCATCACTGGGGGTCGACCAGTCTTCGGTCGGCAAGGCGACCAACGCCGCTGTCCCTGGCTTGCTGGCGACCCTTGCGGGTGTCGCGTCCACGCCGGAGGGATCACGCAAACTGTTCGACACGGTTTCGCAACAGAAGCCGGGAATGCTTGAGAGCCTCGCCAGCATGATCGGCGGCGCTGGTCAGAAAACGGTCGCCGATAGCGGTGCGAACATGCTCTCCTCGCTGCTTGGAGGTTCGGCGCTATCCGGGCTGGCCGGCGCGATCTCGAAATTCGCAGGCCTCGGCGGCGGGGCAAGCTCCTCGTTGCTTGGCCTCTTGACGCCGGTCGTGATGGGGGCGCTGGGTCAACAGAAGTCGGCGGCGGGATTGGATGCCTCAGGCCTCGCCCAGATGTTGACGTCGCAGAAGGCGAACATCTCGGCTGCCTTGCCCTCGGGCTTTGCTGACATGCTTGGCAAAGCTGGCCTTCTCGGCGCGGTCGGCAGCGGCGCGAGCGCTGTCGCGGACGCTGCAAGGTCGACAGCCAGCACCACGGGCGCCATGGCCGATCGCGCCGCAGCGCAGGCAAGAACCGGTGGAATGCCGGGATGGCTGACATGGGCCTTGCCGATCCTTGCTGTGCTTGCGGTTGGCTGGTGGTTCTTCGGGCGTCATGCGCCCGTCGTCGTTGAACAGCCCAGGCCTGTGGCAACCCAGCCGGTGCTGCCGGCCCAAACTGCCATTGGGCAGGCGGGCGCCGTGGCGACGCAGGCGCTGCAGTCCCTGCAGAACGTGACGGTAGGCGGCGTGAATGTGGGGACCGAAATTCAAACGGCGATTGATGGGCTCGCAAGCACGCTCAAGGGCGTTACGGATGCGGCCTCGGCGCGAGCGGCGTTGCCAAGGTTGCAGGGCGCGGCAGCCCAGCTCGACAAGGTCAACGGCGTGGCCAGTCAGCTACCGGCCAGCAGCCGCTCCGCGCTGATGGCTTTGATTGGCGCCGTCAGGCCGTCGCTGGAGGACCTGTTCACCAAGGTGCTGGCGATCCCCGGCATTGCCGAGATCGCCAAGCCGACGATCGATGGTGTACGGGCGAACCTCGATGCCTTGGCACGGGCCTAGCACGGGGCAGGCCGTTCGTGATGTCTCGATAGTGCGCCAACCGCAGGAGGCCCTGATGGCAATCAAGGCGAGCTTTGGAGCAGACGAATGGAAATTGATCCTGGGCAGCCCGCTATTGGCCGGCATGGCGGTCACGCTTGCCGAACCTAACGGGCTGTGGGGCGTGTTCAAGGAGAGCCTGGCCAGCGGGCGGGCGCTTCTGGGCGCCAAGAGCGACGCGGACGCGGGCGAGCTTGCGAAAGCCATTGTTGCCGACATGGAGAGCTCGGAAGGGCGCGGTGAGGCACGCGAGTCGCTTCGTGCCGAACTGGCCGGAAAGACCCCGGCAGATGCGAAGCAGAGCATTCTGGCCATGCTGACGCGTGTGGCGGAAATCGTCGACACCAAGGCACCGACCGAAGCTCCTGCATTCAAGACATGGCTCTCGCATGTGGCGGAGACGGTGGCGGAGGCCTCGAACGAAGGCGGCTTCATGGGATTTGGTGGCACCCAGGTCAGCGCGGCGGAGAAGGCCACCTTGACCGATGTGGCAAAGGCGCTGAGCGCCGCCTGAGTGAGGCGCGTCACACAAGCGCGCACGTGAATGAGATAGTGAGTGACTGAGTTCCATGGATCGCTGCGCTGCGGCGCCCATGAGCCGTTCGAAGGGCGGGAGAGTAGGTCTGGGTGCAATCCGGCCTGCGGCGCGATGTGTCGAAACCGTCATCGCAGGCTTTGGATCGACAGTGCCCAGGCGATCAGTTCGCGAGGATGGGCCTATGAAACATGCGCCAAGCTGTAGGCTGCTCATCATTGGCATGACCAGCTGCCTTCTGGTGCCACCCGCCCAATCAGCCGGTCTTCTGGAAGACCTGGCGCGCGCGCTGTTCGGGCGACCTCAGCCGCCTCCGCAAGTCTATTTTGTTCAACCCGACCCGCTGAGCGTGACCGTCCGCCCCAAGCGGCGGCAGCAGCCGCGCAAACTCGTGGCGTCGAAGCCGACGCCACCAGTGGTCAAGCTCGATCCGGCCGCCGATCAGTACTGGTATCTGGATGACCCGACCTTGCGGCGCGGCGATATCGTCGTGACCCATGCCGATGTGCTGGTCTTCGAGGGGCGCGCCGGCCAGAACCATCGGGCCAGCGATTTCACGGCTCTCAGTCGGTCTCAGCTCGTATCGAAAGCAACCCAGCAGCGAGTCGGGGCGGCTGCAGGTGGTCACAAGCCCGTGCTGCCAGCGGGCGTTCAAACGATGGCGGCTCGCGATCCTGAGAACTGACCCGGGCAGCCTTGGAATTGCTGGCTGAGTGTCCTGGCCCGTTCGCGCCCTGCGGGAAGCCTTCGGCAACGCCCGTAATCCGCCAGGCTCAAAAGATCCGGAGCGATCTGGTGGGCGTTGCACCGGTTCCGACGGCTTCGTCCTGAGGTTCTCCGGAGCCCGCACCGCGATCGCGTCGGCGACGATGCACGCCGACAGCGCGTTCATCCGGCATGGCCTCGCCCGCGGATAGGCGCCATGCTGCATTCGGCTCAAGTTCCGCTGCTCCGATCTAATTGATCCCCGGGGCCAGCGCTAACCTGTGCGTTACACTTCCTCTGGAGCAAACTCAAATCATGCACTAATAATCAACCAGACCTTGGTATGAACCGATCGTTGAAGTCGTCGCGACGCAGACGATCTGAGTGCAGGAAGCTTGGCAGTGCTCCGGACATGCATCGTACTCGCGGCCATGATGGTCGCCATCCCAGTCAGTGCTCGCGAAACCGTTACCTATAAGGGAGATGGGACGCCAGGCGCCATCGTCATCAAGACAAAGGAGCGCCGGCTCTACCTGGTGCAAGGAGACGGGACTGCCATCCGCTACCGGGTGGCGGTCGGGAAGTCATCCAAGCAATGGCTCGGCGAGGTCGAGGTCGAAGGCAAGCATGTTGCACCTGCCTGGTCGCCTCCCGATGAAATCAAGCGGGATAACCCAAGTCTGCCGGACGTCATACCGGGCGGCTCCCCACGAAACCCGATGGGAGCGCGCGCGCTCACATTGTCCGGCGGCGGTCAGTACGCAATCCATGGTACCAACCGGCCGGATTCCATAGGCACGTTCGCGTCTTATGGCTGCTTTCGCATGTTTAATGACGACATCGTCGATCTGTTCGACCGCGTCGCCGTCGGTACGCCGGTTATCGTCCTGCGCTGACGGGCACGCGCGCAGCGCCTTTCGCCATTGCCACCCGCTGCTCGTCGCGCATATGCGAATGAGCAGCGAGATGACCTCCCGGCTTACTGCTGAAGAGATGCCGGCATGGCGTCGTCTCTGGCGCGCCCGGCGTTGACGGCGCGCAGGCTGGCGATGTACTCAGCCGGGTAGAGCATTGTATTGTCAGGGGCCTTCAGGCCCATGTACTGCGCAACTTCGCCAACCCATCTGTTGCAGTTATAGAGCACGGCATGCCAAGCCGTCGGCTTCCGCTGCTTCTGCCTGATATAGGCCGCTACCCGTTGATACTGGGCTTCGGTCAACAGAACCCGGTACCGCGCCGAGATGTATTCATCCTCCAGGTCGCCGTCGCTGGGGCCTGTCTCCGCTGGAACGGGAAGGACGTGCCCGACAGACCAGAGCTGCGGGCCTTCGCCGGCCGGATGCAGGCCGGCAACCTGATCTGCCCGCACCTGGCCGACTTCGCCCCGCGCGTTCAGCCGGCCATAGACGAGAAAGGTATGGCCGTAGCTCAGTGCATAGCGCGACCGAAACTCGACGAAGTACTGACCGCTTCGCTGGTCAGCCTGCCGTCGGGACTGCCGGGACGTCGTCCTGCCGACCGAGCCGGTCGGCCGTGGGTCGGGCGCGATAGCCTCATCGCTGGCCTCGGGAGGAGGCAGGTAGCGATCCTCCTGGGCACTGGCAGGAGCAAGCCAGAGAGGCAAAGAAATGGCAGCAGCACAAGCAAAGAGAATGCTGGTGCGCGCTAGATTGCTTGATTTGTTCCGCATCGCAGAGCTCCGGTTTCCGGAAGAATAACAGCCTCGGCGATAGGCACGACAACAGCAGTAGCCGTGTCATCAAACTCCCGGAAGAGTTTCTAATCAAATGAAGAAAACGGCCGGACTAAGCCGGCCGTTTTCAGTATATTGGGTGTCAGCCCTTCGTAACGATCGGGGAAGCAACTGGAGGCGGTGCCTTCCCCTTGCCCTTGCCAACACCGTAGGCACATCCGCCGACGCCTACCAACGCCACTGAAACGGCCAAGATCATAAGTTTTTTCATCGATTCGCCCTCGTTGAGAACATTCCAACTATGACTGAAACATGTTCGACTACTAGTGCGGATGCGCAACACCAAACCCACTTCCTTGCCCCGGATCGCGGTAGTGCGGCACAACGTCGAGTATTCCAAATATCCTCAGCACTTTCAATCGGCTAAGGCCAGGCTTTGCTGGCGCGAAGACGTTCGTGGTTTCCGGGAGCTGAACCGGCCGAAGGTGCTCTAGCGTCCTTGATGCTTCGCTCACAGCGTTCGAGCAACGCTCTCGACTGCGGGAGATCATTCTTCGCCCAGACGAAGTAGTTAGGCAAAGTGGAAGTTAGTCAGCTCTTGGGTCGTCACGAGAAGGAACATGGTTCCTTCGCGGCACAGCGTACTGGTAGCGACAATTTTGCCGGTTGCGCGCGACGAACGCATCGGCATATCAGCTTACCTTCATCACTCGGCTTGGCGGGCCAATCGCAAAGGCGGTTCCCTTGCGGAGTACTTGGCAAAATGCTTGGGCAGATTCGGCGTTCTCCGCCGGTTCACCCTCTTGGGAGCGAGCGCGACGGAGCCCTCTGCGCGCGCAGGTCGCGAGACTGTGACCTTGCCCTCAGGCGTGGAACCTTGGCATGACGCGCCCGGTCCGCGCCATGTAGTCGCCATATTCCGCACCGAACGCATCGAGCATCAGGCGCTCTTCCTGGGCAACGCGAAAGAAGTACAACGTTCCAAAACCGACCAAGCCGGAGAGCCCGGCGATAAAGTTGGGCAGCAGGAGAGCCTGGGCAATCGCCCATAGCCAGAACGCCGAATACATGGGGTGCCGCACATAGCGGTACACGCCCTCCGTCACGAGCCGATGGCTCTCGCGGAGATCCAGAGACACGGACCAGTTGCGGCCGAGAGCCCGGTGCGTGAGGTGGAACAGGATGAGCGCGGCGATCGCGACTAAGGCTCCGAGCCAGGCGAGAGCGGGCTGGAACGGGTAGTTCGCGAAGCGCGGGAATCCCGTCGCGACATAGATGAACGGCAATAGTCCGAGGCCCGTGAACGAAATGCTCAGCAGGATGATTTCCTGCAACCCACGAGCGCTCCGGGAAACCGGGGTCCGGCGCGCGCGTCGCTCATGCGGGATACGAATGATGTACCAGCCAACGGCAAGCAGGGCGTAGATCGCTTTGGCGATGCTCAGGGTCATCGCTTGGCGACCTCGGTGCTGTGACCGCCCGCCAGGGACGGGGAGGGGGAAACGAGGAATCGACCGTCGGCATCGAGTGCTTGCATGGCACCTTCCTTGGCATTGACCTGTTGTTCTGCAAAGAGCGGCCCGCAGACGAACATGAAATAATCATACGGCGCTCGCCGATCATTGCCCCTGACGAACTGGCAATGCATCCGGTACCAGTTCTTGCGAATGCGGGGATAGCGGGCAGGATCAATCATCCGCCTGATGCTGACGCTGCGAATGACCGGGGAGCCCGTGGCGGCCAGACCCATCAGCGGCAGAGGATCGGCCCGGTAGAAATTCATCACGTCCGAGCGCGCCTGGTAGTCGGCCCAGAATACGGCGCGGCAGGCGCTCACGCGCTCGACCGCGGCGCGGAAACGACCGGCGGCGCGATGAAGCCCGATCTTGAGGGTCGACGATCCCACGGAAAGAAACGCGAGGCGAGGACGATCGTCCTGGTCATCCAGCCCGTGTCTGATCGCGTGGTCGATGAGATCGATCGCAAGCACGGCTCCGAGGCTATGACCGACGATGAGAATCTCGTCCGCCGAGCCGCTGCGCCTAGCCTCGACAATCTCGGCCGCAACGCGTCGCAAGCGCCCGTCGAGGATCGGATCGCCCCGCCGGATGTACTGGCGGGCAAAGATCCAGTCGTCAAAGAGAAGCCCCAGATAAACCCAACGATCGGCGGCGAGAAACGAGAGGAGGAAGGTGCCGATTGCCGCCAAGGCTCCAATCGCGCTGGAGTCGGTGGCTCGCGTCAGGGCCATCCCGCCTGCAAGCGAAAACGCAGCAATGATCGCCAGAATCAAGAATGGATAGAGGAAGAACATCGCGTAGCGCCAACTGGCGCACAGATAGCCCCATAGCGCTCCGCCCACGATAAAATCGACGAAGGCGAGGAGTCCCTGGGGAATGCGCCACCATATCGGGCGCCTGTTCGTGGCTTCCACCACATCGTCCCATCTGATCGCGCAATACTCGGTTTCGACCCGCCAGTTTGGGCCGGTCGCGAGCACTTGCCAGGTCGAGACGTCATCGCTGTTGGTGGGCTCCGACGAAACCACGGAGGCTGCCCACGCACGCTCAAAACGCCGCGTTTCCCTGACAAAGCGACCATGCACAACCGCGGGCTGCGCATGATCGTAGCCGCCGATGTGATACACGCGACGCCTGATAACACTCGAATCCGCCATCGCCGGCTGTCCCGCTCCCAATGCGTGGCCTGCGCTGTTTGTTAGTGGATCGCCGGCACTTGCGCCAGCGAGCCGTGATTCAACCAAGCACGCATGTGGACGACGCAGACGACGTCACTTTGCGCCCGCGAAAGGCGATCAGCCTCTTCGTGCGAGAAGAACCTCCCCTTTTCCAGAGCGCAGGGGCTCTCTGCCGGGGTAATGATCTGTCGAACGAGTGACCGTGGATGAAGCGCTCGGCGAGGGCGTACCGTCATGAGGCGGGCCGGATCGGCCGAGCCGTCGCGGTTCTTCTGCCTGATTCGATCGAGCAGTGTCCGCTGCGTATAAGGTGCTACCGCCCGGTCCCGGCATAGCCGAGCCCGCGCGATATCGCGTCTGCGGCCTCCATGACCTGCTCCGCCATGAGCTTGATCATCTCCGGTGTCAGCCGCGTCGATGGCCCCGATACGCCAACAGCGGCCTCGACCACGTCGTCGGCGCGCCTGATCGGGGCCGCCAATCCATATACGGCTCCGCGCCATTCGCCGAGGTTGACGGCATAGCCCTGCGAGCGGACCGCTGACAATTCGTGCTCGAGCCCTTCAAGGCTATCGATGGTCCTTGGCGTGAAGGCGAGAAGATTTCGCCCGATCTCTTCGATGACATACGAAGGCTGAAACGCGAGAATAGCCTTGCCGATCGCAACCGCGTGGGCTGGAGCCTTGCCGCCGATATCGGAGCTGGCATGAAGCGGCTCGGGGCTATCGATTTTGTCGATATAGATCACATCAGGGCCCGCGAGGACCGCCAGATGCACGGTCTCGCGTGTGCGCAGCGCGAGTTCGGAGAGATGGCGCTGCGCTTCCCGTTTCAGCTCAAGTCGGCGAACAGTCCGACCCGATGGGGCGGTCATTCAGCCGCGGCCAGGAACCCTCCCATGCGTCAGGATGTCGTGCCCGGCCGCGGTTTCAGGTCCGGGCGCCACTCACGCACCAGAGCGGCGGCCGGCGTCGAGGGCCAGCGGGCTCGGCAGAGCCGTCAGCTTTCCAGGAGTTCCAGCAGGAAATAGGTCGTCGGGCCGGTCGGGAGATCGTTCGAGAGGCGGAAGGAAATCGGGCCCGCGCCGCGGGTGATCGGCGGTTTCACCGTTCCGTCGAGAGAGACAGGTGAGAGCTGCCATCGCGGCGCCGTCCTGTTGATCCGCAGATCGACCTGCCCCTTGCGGATCAGCACCGGAAGCCGCCCGAAGTCCTCGATGACCTTCTCCTGCCGGTCGCGGAAGGTCATGCCGGTATTGCGGGCATCGGTGGCGAAGATCAGCAGGAAGCGGCTGCCCTTGGCGAGGGAGGCCGGCTTGTCGAGCGAGGCCAGGGCAACGAGGCCGTCCCCCTCCGCAGCTTCAACGCTCATCGTCCCGAGCCTGGCCGGCAGGCTCTGAGAGGAAAAGGCGACGGCTTCCGTCGCGGGGGTCGAAACGCGTAGCTCCCGCTTCGGGCGGTTCAAGACGATCTCGCCCGTGTCGCTCTGATAGAGCCCCGCCGCGATGTCGGTGGCATTTCCTTGCGGGAGCGCGCCGCTCGTCTTCAGCCTGTCGATGATCGCGGCGGCGCGATTGGCATCGCGGGGCTGAAGAACGGCGATCTGTTCGCCGATGCGGTCGGCGGCCTGCAATCCGATCCGCCCGACCAGAGCCAGATCCGTGAGATTCTCAGGCTCACGGGCCTGCATATCCCTGCCGAGATCCTCCTCGCCGCGAACCGCGAACGGGATCGTGATCCGGGAGGTGGAGACATCGCCGCGCCTGAACAGGAGTGCGGAGAGGGTCTCGCCGGCGCGGGCCACGGGGTCGAGTGCGATCGCGTAGGGCAGCATCGCCCGCTTGTGCGGATAGGGCTCGCCATAGGCGAGTGCGATCGGGCCGTGGCCATGCCGGCAGAGCACGTCCCAGCCTTGCAGCGCAGCATAGGCCGGAAAGACCAGCCCGCCTTCATAGCGATAGCGGTTCCAGAACAGGTGATCGTATTCGCTGACGATGAAGGGCTTTCCGAGCCAGCGCGCCGCCGCGATCATGCGCATGGAATTGGCACCGTCGGCGACCGAACTCTGCTGGAGCAGCTTGCTACCGGGCGCATAGCCTCCGACCCAGTCATGATAGGTATTCGCCGTTACCGCTTCGAGGCTGCGCCGACTAAGAGCGGCCTGGATTGTCGGCCAGTTATTGTAGGTGCTGATCAGGCCCTTGTAGCCAAGCACGCGAAGCGCCTGGCTCATCTTGTTGGCGGATGTCGTCTCGACCTCGGTGAAGAAAGCCTGCAGATCGCGCATGCGGGGGCTGTCGGCGTAACGGTCGACGGGCAGTGCGATCGAGCCATTCTCCAGCTTCTCGGTCCAGCCGAGCCCGCCCCAGGCTTTCGAAAGGACTGCGGTCGACGCATAGCGCTTCGCCAGCCACCGATTGAAGGGGGCCGCGAGCATCGCGTCATAGGGCGGCTTGCCGGGGCGGTCGTGAACGACGCTTTCAAATTCGATGTTGTTTTCGTTGACGAGGATGACCAGCGTCAGCGCATCGTCATGGATCGGCGCGATGCCGGTATGAGGATTGACCCGTGCGAGGAATTTTTCGGTAAAACTCTTCCAATGGGTGAAGGCGGCGTCCTCGAGATGCAACGCGAGCTTCAGGTTGCCGCCCGGATCCCAGCGATCGTCATAGCCGCCATAGGCGCCGCGCCATGACGACAGCCCGTCGATCATCCAGTAGATGCCGTTCCGCTTCAGCGCTGCCAGCAGATAGTGGATGCGATCCAGTGTTTCCGGATCGAAATCGAAATCCGTCTTACGGCCAAACATCAGGCTGCCATCGACGAAATGAAGCCGCGCGATGTTGTAGCCATGCAGCGCCAGTTGTCGGGCATAGCGATCAGCGCCTGCCCGATCGGGAAACCCTCCCGAAGCCGGGCTCCAGGCCAGCGAGGCGCAGGACAGTCTCGCCGGCGTGTCAGGGGCCTTCGCGAACGTCAGCCGGCCATTGGATCCGGCGATCAGCCGATTACCCGTATCGATCTTTGGGTTCGGCAGGATCGACGAGAAGTCCAGAGGGCTGCCGGCGCGCAGTTCGAGCGAAATCTCCCGGACCGGCAACCATTGCTCATCAGCCTTGGTTGGCGCGCTTGCAAGACTGAGTGCCGCGCCAGCCAGGGCAAGCCAGACCCCCGCTTTCATGGCGCACTCCCGATGATGCGGCTCTCGATCGGTAGCTCGGGTTTCCGCCGTTTGCGAAGGAACCCTGCCGGAAGCGCGGCCGCGTGAAAGAACCAGGCAACGACTGTATAGAGGCCCATACGCAGGCCGCCTTTGCGCATGCTCATTAGCGCCACGATGCCAACGAGGAGAGCGAGGACCAGCGCGACCGCCAGGGACTTGTTCGGCACAAACAGGATTAGGGCGATGGAGAGCGCCCACCAGAGATAGACCGCTCCCCAGAGCTTGAGCTCGGGCAGTTCCTGCAGGACCTGCCGGAAATAGGGCTTGCCCAGCGAAGCGCGCAGGAGTTCACCGATACCGTGGAGGTACTTGTTCTTCCAGCGGCGGATGAGCAGCCGGTAGGAGTTGAGGGAGTGGCCAAAATGCTGGACGAAGCGCCGGTCGAGTCGATGCATCTCCCAGCCACTATTCCTCAGGCGTATCCCGAGATCGAACTCCTCATAGCCGTGCAGATTCCGGTCCGACAGGTAGCCAGCCTGCTCGATGGCGCTGCGGCGGTAAAGTCCGCCGCCGTTCATCCGATCGATCCGCCCGGTTCTGTTCTCGGGTCCATTGCGCTGCACACGTCTCGCATATTCGAGATTGGAGACCTGCATCTCCTCGACATGTCCGGTTACGCCGGCCACGGCAGGGTTCTCGACGAGAAAACGGATGGCAGCATCGAGAAAGCCGGCGTCGACCAGCATGTCGCCGTCGATCAGGCAGATGTACTCGTAGCGGGAATGCTGGAAGCCGAGCTGTGGCCCGATCCCGCAACTCGGCCGCGCCGGCGCAACGATCTGGGCGATCACGACCGGGTAGCCTGACGCGATCTCGATGGTGCGGTCGGACGAGCCGCTATCGGCGATGATCACCTCGCCCTGCAGGTCGCCAAGCGCCGCCAGCACGCTCTCGATCGTCGCGGCGATGCGCTTCTCTTCGTTCAGGGTCTTGATGATGATGGAAACGGCCAATCGGGCCTCCAGTGTCGATACGGGCGCCACGACGTCAGAAATCCGTGAGCAGCCGGCTCCAGCTTTCCGATGCAAGCCCGCCGAAATAGATCTCGTTGCGAAGCGTGGCGTCCTTGATCTCGGCATGGCGCGTGACCAGGCAGAAATAGCCGCGGTGCTTGAAGGACAGCCAGCGCTGCCGCGATATCGCGTTCATCAGGAATGGCTGCGCCATCCCGTTCGCCTGGGCATAGCCCTCTGCGTCCAGATGCGCGAGCATCTGGCCGGTGACGTCGAACTCGTGGCCCGCCGCGCACAGGAGGTTCAGGACGTTGGCTTCCCGACCCTTGTTACCGAAGAAGAGGAACGCTCCGATCACGCGGCCGTCCTCGGCGATCACCGTCCTGTACTGCAGGGAGCCGAGGCGCTGGTTCAGCGCGGCGACGCTGACGAGCCAGTCGAACTCAGGCTTTGACCAGACCGGACGGACTGGAAAGCGTTCCATCATTGGACCGGCACAGCGGAAGAACTCGTCGGGGCTGACGCTGATCGTCCGGCAGCCCGCCGCCGCGGCCGGGGCCAGCGAAGGCCTTCGCCGGCGCAGCAGGCCATCGAACGGGCCGAGAAAGCGCAGGACGCCAGGGGACCGCGACAGCGGCACGTAGCGGCTCCACGCGATCGCCCCGGCAGCGAGCGGCCGGAACGTGCGGTGCCATTCGAGGCTCTGTATCGGCAGAACCGCACCGCCTCCGGCAACCCAATGATCGGCGCTGACGGGCGAGGAATTGTCGGAGAAGCAGAGATCCTGCCGGGCAGCGCGCATCTGGCGGGCAAGGCGCGCCGCGCCGGCCGCTCCTTCCTTCCCATCCGCCATGAAGGCGCAAAGAAGCTTGGCGATGATCGGCCGACCATGGACGGTGAACTCCATGGGAAGAGCAAGAATGGCGCTGGCAACGTTGCCGGCAGCACCGTCATAGACGATGCTACCGTGCTCCGGCCGGTAATGCGGGCTGCCGAAGAAGACCGTCTCGAGATATCCTTCCAGATCCGGCGCGACCTCGCTCCTGTGGCTCCGGAAGGTCCTGCTGAACAGCTGTGCGATGATTGGAATATCGCGCTTCGTCATCGGGCGGACGCCACAGCCGCGCGGAGGGCTCTCCTCGCCACCGGTCGCGAGGGATGACTGCAGATTCGGTTGCAGGTCAGCGTCCATGCGCGATTCCCGCAGAGAGACCTTGCTTGCGGGCCTGCTCCCTGTCCCTGTTCACGACATGCAGGAGTGCCCCCCAGGCCGCAGCCACCATGGCGATCTCGATGACGTAGAATGAAACGAACGTTCCGGTGGGCGGCGCATACCAGGTCGCGCAGGCGGCAACCGCAGCGCCGATGACGCTGCCAAGCCCCATGACGGCGGCGCGGGTCGGCTGGTGGCCCGACGCTCCGAGCGCCTCCACCGCCACGGACCACATCGCCAGCGGTATCACCACCCAGCAGAGAGCCCTGACGAAGGAGACGAGCGAGACATAGTCCTTGCCGAACAGATAGGGCAGGACCGGCGCCAGCACGAAGACGGCGATCGCCGCCGGGATGCTGATGGCAGTGGCTGCGACGAGAACCTTCCTGACGCGGGGCAGGGCGTGCTGCAGGCCGGCGGCGGTAGCCTTGGCCGACCCCGGGTAGACAAGGCGATTGAGCGCCTCGACCGAGAGATAGCTGCTTTCCAGCATCCTTCGCGCCACGCTGTAGCTCGCCATGATTTCGGCTGTCGCAACGAGGCTGAGCACAAGCAGGTCGGCGTTCTGCCGCATCGCACGCAGGATGAAGGGAATGCTGAAATAGAGCCCGAGCGGCAGCTCTTCGCGCACGATCCGGTATTTCGGCTGGCCCAGCCCTCGAATGGCACGCCAGCATGCCAGCGCAACGAGCACATGGCAGGCAAACTGCCACACCACCCAGTTCGCGAGCGTCGAAACACCGAAAACGATGCAGGCAAGGCAGGCGGCGATCGTCCGCGCGACGGCGAAGCTGACCACCACCGTGTTGGCCGAGCCGAAATCGGAATGGGCGATGAAGATCTGCTCGGCCAGCACGATGATGCGGACCAGCATGATATTCGTGACGAGCATCAGGGTGATCACTGCGACATTCGTCGCCGGATCGCTGGAAAGCGTGAAGAAGAAGGGCAGAACCACCGCCCCGAGCAGGACCAGGACCACACCGCTGGCGGCCGTCAGGATGATGTTGTGGCCAAGCATGTCCGGATAGATCGCCCGGTCGCGCGCCACGCGGCGAACCAGGCACTCCATGGCACCGAGCCCGCACATATGGACCGCGATGTTCGAAATCGCGGTGATGGCGACGAAGAGACTGAACTCATGGACGCCGAGCCAACGGGCCAGGATGGCGAAGGTCAGAAGCTGGGCGGCGGAACTGATGACGAGGCTGCCGCCGGACGCGGCATAGGACACGAGCATAGGCAGAAACGCTCTGCGATGACTCGATCCTTTCGCGTTATCCGAAGCCATCCGGTCCTGCCTTTGACAACAACCGAGATAGCGGCACTCGGTGGCGTCCACCATCGACAATACGGCCAGTAACACGCAGAAATGATTGTGCGGTTAACACTCTCCGATCACTTCATTTCAGCCTCCGTTTACCTGACCGCCATAGTTTCGCGCGGATGAATAAGGCGCTCAGCAAGGGAAGGGGCGTTCATGCCGGACACAGCGTTGGATTTCGACGGCAAGCCTCGGCCCGGCCTGCATCGCTTCATGAGCGTGAACCTGGAGCTGGCGCCCGACGTTCTCGTGCCACGCCAGGAAACCGAACTCCTCGGCCAGAGAGCCGCCGCGATCCTTCGCGAACGCGCCGCTGCCGAGCCGATCGTGATCGACATGTGCTGTGGCTCGGGCAATCTCGCTCTGGCGATCGCAGCCGAGATTCCGTCGGCGCGCGTCTGGGCCGCGGATCTGACCGACAGCACGGTCGAGCTCGCCCGCCGAAACGCGGAGCGCCTGGCATTTCAGCACCGTGTCACCATCAGGCAGGGAGATCTGTTCTCCGCTCTCGCAAGCGATGGCCTGGAGGGAGCCGTCGACCTGATCGTCTGCAACCCGCCCTATATCTCCACGTCGCGCCTTGAGGGGGAGAGCGCCCATTTGCTCGAGGCCGAGCCGCGCGAAGCCTTCGACGGCGGCCCTTATGGCATATCGATCCACCAGCGGGTGATCCGGGACGCCGTGGCGTTTCTCAAACCAGGCGGCTGGCTGCTGTTCGAGTTCGGCGAGGGCCAGGATCGCCAGGCGGCGGCGCTCATTGCCAGGACCAAGGCCTACGAATCCATGACCTTCGCCGCGAATGAGGCGGGAACGCCGCGGGTTGCCCTTGTCCGCAAGCTACAGGAGTTCGAGCAGGCATCGACCGAAGCGACAGGCCGACCGGAATGAGCGAAATCCGCCCGCTGCTCGCCGCCGATATCCCGGCGGTTACGGGGCTCTTTCAAAGGATATTCCGGGATCGCGGCGTGCCTCCACCGCCCACGCTCGCGACTTATCTGCGTCGACACTATCTTGAATCGCCTGGCTGCGATCCCGAGATCGCTCCCCTCGTCCATGTGTCTGGTGAGGGCGATATTTCGGGCTTTGTCGGTGTCAATGTGCTGCCGATGAGCCATGGCGGCCGCAAGCTGCGGGCCGCGATCTGCGGTTCGCTGATGGTCGAGCGACGGGCGAGCGACCCGATGGCCGGTGCCCGACTGCTCAAGACCTTTCTCGCTGGGCCGCAGGATCTCTCGTTCAGTGAAACCGCCAGCGAGATCTCCGCGCAGATGTGGACGAGGCTGCGCGGGATCACCCTGCCGCAGTACAGCCTGGACTGGGTCCGCATCATCCGGCCATCGGCCTTCATGCTGGACCTGGCCGCGAGCCGGATCGGTGCGGTGCGGCTGCTGAACCCGGTCTCCCGGGGGCTCGATCGCTATCTGCGCGGCCGGATGCAGGATAACGATCTGCGCTGGTCGGGCGTGCCGGCAAACTGGAATGTCAAAGGCGGCCTCAAGGTCGCAGAAGTCGATCAGCCCGGCTTTGCCGCGCTTGTCGCTCCGCTGACGGAACAGTTCGCGCTGCGTCCGGATTGGTCAGGCGAACAACTCGCCCACATCGTCGCCGAGGCGTCCGAGAAGCCAGATTATGGCGAGGCGGTGTATGCGTCCGTCACCGCGGCCAGCGGGGCGCCGATCGGCGCCTTTCTCTATCACGCCCGCCCGGGGCGGATCGCGCGCGTCCTTCAGGTTCTTGCCAGGCCCGGGCAGGCAGGCCCGGTCATCGATTGCCTGATCGGTCACGCGGCGACGCGCGGCGTAGCGGGGTTGCGCGGCCGTACGCAGCCCGCATTGCTGGAAGCCATGCTGGGGCGGCGCATTGCCTTCAGCCACATCGCATCGACAGTCGTGCATTCGCCCGATGAAGAGCTCGTTCAGGTCTTCCGCAACGGGCAGGGCTTTCTGAACGGCTTGGCGGGCGAGCATTGGAACCGCCTGAACGGCGGCAGCTTCGACTAGTTTTCGCGCACCGAAGACGGACAGGCCGCCGCCAGTGCGCCGGCCTCAATGTGCGATTTCACCCACCGGGCGCACGAGCTGCGGCCCCAGGTGCAGGTAGCGGGTCGCCTTGCGCTTGGCTGCGATATCGGCCCAGACCCGTTCGACCTCGACGGCAGTCAGCTGCGTGGCTGTGCCGACCTCTTCGGCGGAGAGGCCGTGATTGAGCCCGTAGAGGCACAGATCCATGCGGTCATAGGGCAGTGAGAAGTAGAACTCCTCCTGCGTCTGCTCGAGGGTGTAGGTGTCGGTCGTCGGGGGCCGCCTGCGGATCTCGTCGGGGATGCCGAGATGAGCCGCCAATGCATAGACCTGACTCTTGTAGAGATGGGCGATCGGCTTCACGTCTGCGGCACCGTCGCCGTTCTTCACGAAGAAGCCCTGATCATATTCGAGCCGGTTCGGCGTGCCGAGCACGGCAAAATTCAGCCGGTCGGCGTGATAATATTCGATCTGCTTGCGCGTGCGCTGCTTCATGTTGGTGGCCGCGACGATGCCGAGATAGACGGCAGGCGGCATGCGCAGCTTCGTCTGCCGGCCTTCGGGGTCCTGAACGACCAGATACGAGATGTTGTAGCCGTCGCCCGAGAGCGAGCTGGCGATGACGATCTTGGAGGCCCAACCCGGCCCGTACGCGGGTACGAGCTCGCGGATGAAGCCGTCTCGTCGTTCATAGCAACCCATGGCCTGCAGCGTCGGGCCGATATCCTCGACCGCGGCCTCGATCCCGAACGTGTAGGCGACCAGCCGGCCGAGCCGAAGGCTTTCAGGGTCTGAATCGTTCTCCGGCATGAACAGGCAGAAGACGTTCTTGGCGCCGACGGCGCGGACCGCCAGCGCGACGGAGACGCTGGAATCGATGCCGCCGGACAGGCCGAGCACGAGCCCGCGCTTGCGCATGCCGCGCAACTGCCCGCGCAGTTCGGCGACGATCCGCTCCGTCTCCGCGGTGTTGTCGATCGTCAGGGTTGCTGCCGAGAAGGCGAGCAAACTTGGGGCAGGGGGGAGGTTCATTCCGCTGCTCCCAGCGTTTCGGCGGCCAGCCTGCGGCTGACCTTTCCTGTATCCGTCTTCGGTAGTTCGGTGCGGAAAGCGACGATCCGCGGCACCATGAAATCCTCGAGATGGACAGCGCAGTGGCGAATGATGTCCCGCTCGGTCAGGCTCGCATCCGACAGGACGACGAGGGCGGCAATGGCTTGGCCGAGCACCGGGTCGGGCACGCCCATCACCACCGCTTCCGCGATGCCTGGATGGCCGTGCAGCACCGCTTCCACTTCCTTCGGGGCCACCTTCTCGCCGCGCGTCTTGATGATGTCGTCCTTGCGGCCGACGAAATAGAGGAAGCCCTCCTCGTCCGTCCGGAAGAGATCGCCGGTATGGAGGCGCTTCTCCCATGGGTTCGGGCCGGGGCGCAGCATCTGTGCCGTGGCCGCCTCATTGCGCCAATACCCTTGCATGACATGCGGGCCGCGGATCACCAGCTCGCCCGGCACGCCCGGAGCCACGCGGTTTCCCTCATCGTCGACGACCAGCGCCTCGGTGTTGGGAATGGCGATCCCGACCGAGCCCGGCCGGCGGCCCAGTTCTTCCGGCGGCAGATAGGTGCAACGCTTGCATTCCGTCAGGCCGTACATCGAATAGAGCCGTACGCCGGGGAACAGTTCACGCAATCGCGCAATATGGGCGGGCGGCAGGGCTGCGGCCGTGTTCGAGAGATAGCGCAAGCTCGGCAGGAAACCTGGCTCGAGATCGCGCATCTGCAGGATCATCGCGGCCATCGTCGGCACGAGCGGGAAACCAGTGACATTCTCGGTGCGAATGCGCTCGAAAATCGCCTGAGGGAAGGCGAAGGACTTTTCCAGGACGAGGGTCGCCCCAAGCTTCATCGCCATGAGGAATTGGTAGAGGCCGTAGTCGAAGGCCAGCGGCAAGACGTTGAGGATGATGTCGTCAGGCGTATTGCGCAGATAGGTCGTGATCGAGTCGGCCGCCGCGTCGATATTGCGATGCGTCATCATCACGCCCTTGGGCCGGCCTGTGGAGCCCGAGGTGTAGATCAGCATGGCAAGGTCGATATCGATGCCGCCGTGACCGACTGGAGCGGGCGAGCCCTTCAGGCAATCCTCGAAGGGCACCGCGCCTTCGAGCGACCCGCCGGCCGGCGGCTGTGTCGAAGCGACAAAGAGCGCCTGCCCGGGCACCAACGCGCGCGCCTGCGTCACGACCGGCAACAGTTTCGCCTGCGTCAGGATCGCGGCGGCCTCGCAATCCCCGATGACATAGGCCAGCTTGTCGGCCTTGGTCGAGGCGTTGATCGGGCTGAAGGTCGCGCCGGCCTTGAGAACCGCGAAGATCGAGACGGCGGCTTCCCAGCAATTGTCCATGAAGACGAGGACGCGGTCGCCCCGCTTCACGCCGCTTGCGGCGAGCGTGGTGGCTAGCCGGCTGGAAAGATCATCCAGCTCGTCATAGCGGATCCGCCTCTGGTCAGTGACCAGCGCCGTTTTCGCAGCCTGTGCGGCGGCGTTCGTGACGAGGAATTGCTCGATCCGCATGAGCCTGTTGCTCCGCCCCTAATCGTCACGCCGTGACCGGCGCGGCCACCTTCGACGCAATGAAAGCCGAGATGCGATCAAGCGAATCCAGGTTCGCGGGCACGATATCGGCATCGGCCACGGTGATCCCGTAGCGATCCTCGATGAAGGCCACGAGCTCCAGGACCCCGGTGGAATCGATGACGCCGTTCTCGATCAGCGACGCCGTACCGGAGAGTTCATGGTTGGTATCGCCGAACAGGAAGTTCTCGACGACGAAGGCCTTCACGCTGTCCCTGATTGTGTCGCTCATGTCTTTCCCTTTCATGGCCGGGTTCAGGCGGCTTCTGATCTGCGGCCGCTCGTGCCGGTGAATGTCTGCAGCCAGAGCTGCGTCGAGAGGATGCCGACAAAGGCCGCGTTGTCGCGAAAGCCGGAGGCCGGGCGCGCGCTGCATTTCTCGTGCAGCTTTGCGACGGCCCTGGGATTGAACAGGCCGCCGGCTGCGACCTGCGCCTCGCCCATGGCTGCCTGGACATAATCGGCGGCCCCCGTCCCGACGAAGGAGTGACTGTCCGGCGCGCGATAGGGCTGCTTTGCCCGTCGGCTGATCGAGGGCGGCAGCAGATCCTTGGTCGCTTCCCGCAGGATGTGCTTCTCGACCAGCCCCTTCAGCTTCATCTCGGGGGGAAGCCCGGCGGCGAACTCGACCAGTTGATGGTCGAGGAAGGGGAAGCGCCCCTCGATGCCATGGGCCATCGCCATGCGGTCGCCTTGGCTGGACAGGATATAGCCCGGCAGCAGGAAGCGGGCCTCCAGATACTGCGCCTGATGCAACGGGTGCCAGCGGCTGAAGGCTTCCGGCAGACGCGAAGCGAGTTCCTCGGCCGCGTCGTAGCCCGATAGCGTGGCCCGCAGGTCGCCCGAGAAGAACAGCTTCGTCGCCGCCGTCCCGTCGAGCCGCGGCCGGTGCGAGAACAGCGGGTCGTCGAGTGCCGCGCCGCCCGCCCCGAAGAAGGACGCGAGATATTCTGCGGATTGCTGCCTGAGGCCAGGCAGATAGGGGTAGAGCTTGCGAAACAGGTGCGGCCTGATCCGGGAGCCGGGCTGCCTGCCGCAGAAGCGCCGAACCCGCGCCTCCTTGAAGATGTCATAGCCGGCAAAGACCTCGTCCGCGCCTTCCCCCGTCAGCACCACCTTCAGCCCGGCCTCGCGCACAAGGCCGGACAGTTTGAAAAGCGGCGCAGGCGCGGTTCTGAGGATCGGCCGCTCGGTGAAACGGATCACGTCGGGAAAGACCGCGGCGATATCGCCCTCGCCACAGGCGACGGAACTGTGCTGCGTCCCGAGCGCCCGGGCCATCTCCATCTGGAAGGCGCTCTCGTCATGCTCGGCGCTGTCGAAGGTGACGGAAAAGGTCCTGAGGCCGCCCGGCGCCATGCCCGCCGCGAGCGCGGAGGTGATCGAGGAATCGAGCCCACCCGAGAGATAGGAGCCGACCGGGACATCGGCCCGCATGCGAATACGGGTCGCCTCGGTCAGCAGCGCGCGCAGTTCCTCTGCCGCAGCGCGTTCATCCGTGTGCCGGGATGGCGCCTCGCGGTCGGGATAATCCAGGCTCCAATAGGGCCGCGTCGAGACGCTGCCCTGCTGGACGATCATGAGATGCGCGGGCTCCAGTTCGAAGATGTCGCGGAAGGCCGTGCGCGGCGCGATCGGCGCCCATAATGTGAAGATCTGGTCGAGGGCGAGGGGATCGATCTCCGCACTCACGCCCGGGACCTGAAGAAGCGCCTTGACCTCCGAGCCGAAATAGAACCGATCGCCCTGCCGTGTATAGAACAGCGGCCGGACGCCCATGCGGTCCCGGGCCAGAACCATGCGGCGGCGCCGGCTATCCCAGAGCGCAAAGGCGAAATCGCCATTGAGGACGGACAGGCAATCCTCTCCCATCTCCTCGTAGAGATGCAGGATCACCTCGGTGTCGCTCGATGTCCGGAAGCGGTGCCCTTTTGTGCGCAGCTGCTCGCGCAGTTCGACATAGTTGAAGATCTCGCCGTTGAAGGCGATCGTCAGCTCACCCGTCGCATCGGACATCGGTTGCTGGCCGTCCCCCAGGCCGACGATCGACAGCCGGGCATGCCCGAGACCTGCATCCTTCGCGATGAAGAGCCCTTGCTCGTCGGGGCCACGATGCGCGATCGCGGCCGTCATCCGTTCAAGGAGTTCCCTCCCATCCCGGACTGCGCCGAAATAGCCCCCAAATCCGCACATGCCGAGATACTTCCAGGTCCTTCGTCTCCGTTGAACCATAGCCAATCTGGGCCGAGCAAGCGTTAACGCTGCGGGATATCCATGCGAATGGTAAATTTCGAAGGATCCGGCAAAGCCCCAAGTTCTTGATTAGACTTCGGATCAAGATCGAAGATCGTGCTCCCAATGGGCCTGATGACGCAGATGGACCTTGCCTGAGATCGAGGGCCGGATCGTCGTTTCCACATGCGGTGCTCGTGCTGCGATTAACGTAAAATTCAGGGCCGGAGCATACCCCTAGGGCATGTTTGCGGGGGATAGGCGCGTCTCTTCCGTCTAGAGTTGCGTGCTGAGGGCGAAGCGGGATGTACGGGCCGAAGGAGTCGGAGCAGCGACAAGCGCCTCTGCCGACAGGCCATTCGCGGATTGGCTCGGAATCGCTGCGCGATGATGTAGCCTCGTCCTCCACCACGCGCTCGGATTCCCTGCAGTCGAGCCGGGGACAGGGCTCGCTCGGGAGCGGAAGCCCGATTTCCCGTCTCCGCTTGCTCGCCGATGTCGGGGCCGACGACATCCTCGTCTGGCTGCGGCGAGGAATAGGCCTGATCGTTGCCGCCATTGTCATCTGTGTCGCCGCGGCGCTGATCTATGCGGTCACGACACCGCCTCGTTATACCGTCTACACCGATATCCTCATTGACCCCTCAAACCTGAACGTCGTCCGGGACGACGTCTTCACGTCCAATCCGCAGCGTGATGCGCAATTGCTCGAGGTCGAGAGCAAGCTCCGGGTCCTGACCTCGCGCAACGTCCTGGCACGGGTCATAGACCGGCTCGACCTGACCAACGATCCGGAATTCGTGCAACCTGGCTATCTGTCGGCGCTCAGGAGCCTGATCTCGTCCAGGGATGCCAGTCAGGACAATCGCCTTGCCGTGATGCGCGCCTTGGCTGAACGGGTCGAGGCGCGGCGCGAGGAGCGCTCCTTCGTCGTGGTCATGAAGCTCTGGGCAGAGGATCCCGAGAAGGCTGTCGCGATATCCAATGCGATTGTCGAAGCCTTCGAGGCCGAGCTTTTCCAGTCGGCGGCCGAAAGCGCCGGCCGGGTGGTGAAGAACCTCAATAACCGTCTGGACGAGTTACGCCGCAACGTGACCGAGGCGGAGCGGAGGGTCGAGGATTTCCGGCGCGCGAAGGGGCTGCAGTCCAATAATGGCGAGCTCGTCAGCACGCGACTTTCGGGCGAGCTCAATACGCAGGTTCTGGAGGCGCAGCAGCGCTTCATCCAGGCGGAATCGCGCTACCGGCAGATGAGCGCGGCGATTGCAGAGCGGCGGGCAGCCAGCGCCTCCATCTTCGATTCCACCACCATGACGAGTCTGCGCGCGCAGTATAATACGCTGCAGCAGCAGATCGGGTCGATCAGGGCGACCTTCGGCGCACGCCATCCGCAGCTGATTACCGCGCTATCCGAACAGCAGGTGATCGAGGGTGCTCTGTCCCGCGAAGCCCGCCGCATCCTGGAAGGCGCGAAAGCTGACTTCAACCGGGAACAGACGACGCTCAGAGCGCTGCAGGACAAGGCGGGCGACGGGAAATCCAACGTCTTCACCGACAACGATGCCGAAGTGCAGCTGCGCGATCTGCAGCGCGATGCGCGCGCCAAGGCGGCGATCTACGAAAGCCACCTGGCACGCGCCCAGCAGATCGGTGAGCGCCAGCAGATCGACACCAGCAATGTCCGCGTCATCTCGGCACCGATGCCGCCCAAGGCGCGCAGCTGGCCACCGCGTACGCTGATACTGCTGGTGGCGGCGGCCATGTTGGGCCTCATGCTCGGGATTGCGGCAGCCCTGGCGCGGGGAGCCTGGATTTATATCCGTGATCCGCAACCCACAGCTGCTTGATGTCGATTTCGACCATACAGCGAACTGCCGACGACGAGATGGCGGATCGAGCGCACACGTTTCGGGATCGGGTAGGCACCTTCCTGTTCGTGGCGATCTTCCTGCTGTTCTGGATCTCCCTGAATCCCTTTGTCGACCTGTCGGGTGAGGCCGTCCTCGACCAGTCCGCGCGTGCCTCCAGCGCGCTGAACCAATTGGTCTCGCTTGCCCTCTTCTTCGGCATGCTGGGATTTGGCCTACTTCACCCACTGCGGAATACAATATTACAGCCGAGAGCATTGATCGGGCTCATATTCGCTTGGATGATTGTTGTATCTGTAACTTCAAAATACCCATTTCAAGGAATAAAGGGAATTATTCTGGCCGTCATGGTCACGGCGAATGCAAGTATATTTCTGTTGCTACCTAAAACCGAGAGGCATTTCGCAAAATTACTTGGAATTTGCTGCCTTATAATTCTTTCTATCTCCTATTATGGCGTCTTGTTCAAGCCGTCACTCGCTATCCATCAGGCTTCAGAGGTATTGGAAACAATCAATGCCGGCCTATGGCGTGGCCATTTCAGGCACAAGAACGATGCCGCGGTTGCTATGGTGGTCGTTGCCCTCTTCGGCATTTTTGTCATGAATGTCTGGTCACGAACCGCGGGTATCTTGATCGTCTCGTTAGCCTTCCTCTTCCTCCTCAATACAGGTGGAAAAACGTCCACCGCTATGCTGCCGGCGGTTCTCGTGCTGGCCTGGATCTTCGAGAAAGCGCGCTCGCTACGCATTCCGGTCGTGATCGGCGGGGTGGGGCTGTTCAATCTCTTTGCTGTCGGATCGGCGGTCTTCAGGCCGCTCGGGGAGTTCGTCACAGACCTCGGAATTGATGCCACCTTCACGAACAGGGCGGATGTCTGGCGCCTTACATTCTCAGCGCTCGCTGAGCATCCATTCGCAGGTTACGGGATGAAGGGCTTCTGGCAGACGTCCCAACTCGTGAACAGCGGTGGCTCGATCGAGACTTGGGCAGTCGCCGCAGCCCACGCCCATAATTCGTATCTCGACACGATCTTGATGATGGGAATTCCAGGGCTCATTCTGACGTTGATCTGGGTGATAGTACTTCCGCTCTATCACATTTCACGCATAGGCCCGGCCGACGAGCATTCACATCTCACGCGGCTCTTCGTCCGGATCTGGCTGTATGTCATTTTTCATGCCGGCCTGGAGAGCTTGTTCTTCGACGGCGCAAGTCCCCTTTGGTTC
This sequence comes from Bosea sp. BIWAKO-01, assembly GCF_001748145.1. NCBI lineage: Bacteria > Pseudomonadati > Pseudomonadota > Alphaproteobacteria > Hyphomicrobiales > Alloboseaceae > Allobosea > Allobosea sp. BIWAKO-01. Next base: position 5,424,844 of record NZ_BCQA01000001.1, on the reverse strand, counting down.
ACATTCCTGGTCGCGATCTACGGCCTGTCCCTGCAAACCTCCGCTGCTCTGACCACGGGAACCTACCCCGGGACGCAAAGGACATTGGCGCATGCCTAGCGTATCCGAACGCCTTGGAGCGAAGGTCGACAGCCTGAGCAACCGGCTGATCTGGGGGTTTGCAGGCTCCAGGCGCCGTCTGGAGACGGACACCCCGCTGGTCTCCTTCACCTTCGACGACGTTCCAGATTCTGCCCGCAGCGAGGGAGCATCGATCCTCGAGAAATATGGCGTGCATGGCACGTTCTATATCGCCGGAGGCCTTGCGGGGCAGGTCGAGCCGGACCGCGTGCTGATAACATCGGAAGGCTGCCGGGATCTGGCCGAACGCGGTCACGAAATCGGCTGCCACACCTTCTCGCATCGCAGGATCCGCGACATTCCCGGCGCCGATCTGGCGCGCGATCTGGACCGCAATGCCGACTATCTCGCGCAAGCCGGCATTTCCGTGGAGCCTGCCAATTTCGCCTTTCCCTACAATGCGGCATGGCCTCTGGCGCGCCCCGAATTCCGCCGGCGCTTCCGCACATGCCGCGGGGCAGGCGAAGCCATCAATCGCGGTGCGGTCGATCCCCTGATGCTCAAGGCCGTCGAGATTCGCCAGCCCGATGCGGAGGCGCGCGCCCTGACACGCTGGATCGACGCGGTGGTCGACATGCCCGGCTGGCTTGTCTTCTTCACGCATGAGATCGCACCGGACCCGACACCTTATGGCTGCACGCCGTGCACATTCGAGCATCTGGTGCGTCACGCCGTCGAGCGTGGATGCACGGTCCTGCCTGTCGATCGCATTCTGGATCGGATCGGCTGGTGAGAAGCCCGCACGCGGCAAAGCCCCAACCTGCGGGGAAGCGCCTGCTGGCGATCAATAACTATTTCTACCGGCGCGGCGGGGCGGAGGCGGTCTTCTTCGACCACATGACGATGTTCGAAAGGATCGGCTGGGATGTCGTCCCCTTCGCCATGCAGCATGAGAGCAATGAGCCCTCGCCATGGTCAGGCTATTTCGTCTCGGAGATCGAATATGGTCGCCCGACGAGCCCGTTGCGAAAGGTCGTCCAGGCGGCCAGCATCATCTATTCGCTCGAAGCGCAGCGGAATGTCGCGCGCCTGATCGAGCAGGCGCGACCCTCGGTCGCCCACGCCCATAACGTCTATCACCACCTCTCCCCGGCGATCTTCGCAACCTTGAAGTCGGCTGGGATTCCCGTGGTGATGACGGCGCATGACCTGAAGCTGGCCTGTCCGTCCTACAAGATGCTGCGCGACGGAAAGATCTGCGAGGATTGCCGCGGCGGCCATATCTACAACGTCCTGCGCCATCGCTGCGTCAAGGGATCCGTGCCGTACAGCGCCCTGGTCCTGGCGGAAACGATGGTGCATCGCTCGCTTGGCCTTTACTGGGAGAAGCTCGACCGCATCGTCGTTCCCAGTCGCTTCTATCTGGAGAAGCTGGTCGAATGGGGCTGGCGCCGCGAGCAACTGGAATACATACCGAACTTCGTCGATGTCGAGCGTTACCGCAGCGACTGGGAGGAGGGCGACTACTTCGTCTTCGCCGGCCGCCTCGCGCCGGAAAAGGGTCTGACGACATTGATCAGGGCCGCTGCTCTCTCGAAGCAGCGACTCGTCGTGGCCGGTACGGGGCCGGATGAAGCGGCCCTTCGCCAGTTCGCCGGCGAAATGGGCGCGGATGTGAGCTTCGTAGGGCATCTGTCCGGGCAGGATCTGCACCGCCTGATCGGGCAGTCCCGCGCCCTGGTGCTGCCCTCCGAATGGTACGAGAACGCACCGATCAGCATCCTGGAAGCCTATGCGCTCGGGCGCCCCGTGGTCGGCGCCGCCATCGGCGGCATCCCGGAGATGATCCGGGAGAGAGAAACCGGAATGCTGGTGACCTCGGGAGACGCGCAGGATCTCGCGCAGAAACTGGCTAATCTGGCTGCGCTCTCGGCGGCAGAGCGCGCCAGGATGGGAGCGGCAGGGCGGCAATGGATCGCAGCGGACTTCTCCGCCGCCGCTTTTCGCGACCGCACGTTGAATCTCTATGCCGCGCTCGGAGCCGCCTGAGAAACCACGAGATAAAAAAGCGATGTAAAGGTTAACGATTAGAAAACACGCTAGACGTAGGACTGTCTATTGCGGATGGCCGCCCGCGTTCTGTAAAATTCATCGAAATCAGGTAGATGGTTTTTCCAGAACACTGGGCTCCACTCTCTACCTTCCCAAGAGGAATCTCTCCGAGGTCCGGCGCCGAGCTGAAAGCACAATGCTCTTCAGCATCGTCGTTAAAGACCGGCCGGGCAGCGATCGGCGGAGGCGTCATTGACCAGTCTTCCCTTCGAGGGGCCTCCCGCACGGCCGGTGACCATGGCAGATCAGGATACGCGACGGCGCGTCATCTTCCTCGGATTGCGCGGCATCCCCAATGTTCAGGGTGGCGTTGAAAAGCATGTCGAGATGCTGGCCGGCGAGATGGCCGAATGCGGCTGGAACGTCGAAGTCATCGGCCGACACCGTTATCTGCCGTCTGTGCCTTCTCCCGCGAACGGTATCCGTGTCTTCTCGCTCTGGGCGCCCCGCAAGATGGCGCTGGAGGCTATCGTCCATACCTTCCTGGGCGTTTGTTTCGCGGCGGTGCGCCGGCCGGACATCCTGCACATTCATGCGGTTGGACCGGCATTGATGGTGCCTCTCGCCCGCCTCCTGGGCATGAAGGTGGTCGTGACCCATCACGGCTACGACTACGATAGACAGAAATGGGGTGGCGTTGCCCGGCGCGCGCTAAGACTTGGCGAGTACCTCGGCATGCGCCTGTCCCATGGGCGGATCGCCGTCTCGCGCCAGGTCGCCCAGACCATGAGCTCCCGATACGACACTTCGGTCAGCTTCGTGCCGAATGGTGTGGCAATGTCCCGGGGCGAGCTTCAGACCGGCGTCCTGGCGGAGTTTGGCCTGCAGCCCAAGCGCTATGTCCTGCTCGCCGCCCGCCTCGTTCCGGAGAAGCGGCAAACGGACCTCATCGAAGCATTTGCGCGGAGCGGCCGCTCCGACCTTCGCCTGGTGCTGGCGGGTGGCGCGGAGTTTGAAACCGCCTATTCCCTGCAGGTCAGGGAAATGGCCCAGGCCGTGCCCGGCGTCGTTTTGACCGGTTTCCAGTCCGGCGACAGGCTTGCCGAACTCTTCGCCAATGCCGCGCTCTTCGTCTTGCCGTCGAGCCATGAGGGGATGCCGATCGCGCTCCTGGAGGCCATGGCGTCGGGCCTTCCGGTACTCGCCAGCAATATTGCCGCGAACCGGGAGCTTGGCCTGCCTCCTGAGGATTACTTTCCGCTTGGCGATGTCGATGCTCTCGCGGCGGCGATGATGGCAAAGATCGCCAATCCGCTCAGCGAGGAGCAGGCCCGCTCCCAGATCAAGCGGGTGGAGCTGGCCTATAGCTGGCCGAACGTCGCCCAGAAGACGCTGGAGGTCTATCGGACGCTGCTGGCGAAATAGGCGGGCTTCCATTGTGATCGAGAGCGCGCGATAGAGCGCTCGCAGCTCGCCGCCCCATAGCCAGAGATCGACGGACCATGACATTCAGGAGAGTTCTACGCGCCCTGGCATGGTTCACGCTCACCTTCATCGCTTACGCAACCTTGTCCGCCATCGAGCTGCGTCCGAGAATCGGCGACGCCGTTCATCTCGAACGGTTCGGCGCATTCGGGCTCCTGGGTTTCCTGTTCGCCACCGCCTATCCCAGGCGGATTGGGATCGTGCTCCTGCTGACCGTCGGGATCGCGATAGGGCTGGAGCTCTTCCAGATGCTGTCGCCCGACAGGCATGCCCGGCTGGGAGATGCGCTGGTCAAGATCGCCGGAGGCGTGAGCGGCGTCGCGGCGAGTTGGCTGTCTGCCCGCCTGCTGCCGGGGCTCACTGCCTGCCTGGATCGTGAGCGGCTCAGGGGGTAGGCATCTCGCTGCACCTGCGGCAGGCGTCCGGCCGGCATGCTATCGTTGTTGGGAGGAGGGCGATGCTCTCGATGATACAACTGATTGCAGCCTATTCGGACGCAGTGATCCTGATCATTTGCGGATTATCGACTGCGGTGCTGGGGGTATTGCTCGCCGCCATTGCACGTCGCCTATGGTTCGCCCGGCCTCGGGACGCCGTCGAGGAACCCAACAAGCTCGCCGAGGTCGTTCATGGCAGTCTGCTGGCCTTCTCTGTTTTCGTGCTCGCCCTGATGCTTGCGGATGTCCGTGTAAATCTGGCGCGTGCTGATGATGCGGTTTCGCGTGAGGGCTCCTATATCGCGCGCCTCGATCGGGATCTCGCGAGTCTCGACGGGAGCGGGCCCGAGGCGGCGCGGAAGGCCCTGCGAGACTATGTCGGCGCCGTGACCCGCGATGAGTGGCATTCCCTCTCGACTGAGGATGCCGGGCTTTCTGCGACCGCGGATCGTGCGCTCGCTGCGTTGGTCCTGCAGGTGCGCAAGGTTGCGGTAGAGAATCCGGACGCGGCCTCCTCGCTACGCGGATTGCTCGACAGGCTGGAGGAATATCGCCAGGGGCGGCTCGAAACTGCGACCAAGAGCGTGCCGGGGATTTTCTGGTGGATGATCCTGGTCTTCCTGCTCGGCGCGATGCTGATGAACGGCCGCTTTTACCTGAACCCTGCCGCCATCGCCCTGATCGCCGCGCATATGGGCGCAATTGGCATGGTGCTCGGCCTCATCATCATCATGGACGAACCGTTCAGAGGCGAATCGAGCATTTCATCGGCGCGGGTGAGCCAGGCCATCAAGAGCCTGCCCTAGGCAAGGCGCTCCCAGGCGGACCTGGACGCGCGCCTCGCAAGGCAGGCACGCATTCCCCTAGGTACAGATCGACTGGCGTCTCCGGCTGTGGTGCATTGCGCCGGGGCTCAAAGGGAGAAGCGCGTCATGGCTACCTATGTCGTCCTCGCGAACTTCACCGATCAAGGTATCCGCAACGTCAATGACAGCGTCAAACGCCTGGAGGCATTCCGGGAGATGGCGAAATCCAAGGGGATCACCGTCAAGGACGCCTATTACACGCTCGGCAAGTATGACGTCCTCGTCACCGTGGATGCTCCCGACGAGATGAGCGCCACAGCGCTCAGCCTTGCCGTTGCCAAGCTCGGCAACATCCGCAACCAGACGATGCGGGCTTTCACCCCGGCCGAGATGACCACGATCCTCGGCAAGGTCTGAGCAGGCCGGAGCGCGGCGCGTCAGGTCGCGCTGCGCTTCCGTTTCAGCGGAATCCTTCGCTTCTTTCGCGCGGTTTCCCCTGGCGGGGGCGGCTTGCCCGCGCTCTCGTCATGGGGTGCGACTGCGCTGGCCACGTCCTCGAGCTCGCGCAGCAAGGTCTGCAGAATAGCGAGTTTCTCGTCGCCAAACCGACTGGTGATGTCGCGGTAGATCGCTTCCGAGACCGGCGTCACCGTTTCGATCAAACTGGCGCCGGCCGGGCTGATCGTGATGATGGAGCGACGCAGATCGCGCTGATCGGCCCCTCGCGTGATGAGGTGTCTGGCCTCGAGGTCGACGAGGATCCGCGACAGGCTCGGCGCGAGCAGGAAAGTTGCGCGCGCGAGGTCGGTCACCTCGAGGCTGGGCACCGAGTTCAGCGCCCGCAGCACCCGCCATTGCTGCTCCGTGATTTCAAATTGCCGCAGCGACGGCCGAAAGCAGCGCATCACCGCTTCGCGCGCCCGCAGCAGCGACATCGGCAGGGATTTCGAGAAATGGCGAAGATGGACGCGCGTCCCACCTTGCGAGGAATCATCGGGGGGTGGAGCGGAGCTTCTCAAACGTGGTCCCTTCCGGGGCGGGTGGGCAGGATCAGAGCAATGCCACCATTCTAGCGGTTCGCGCCGGCAATCGCTTGCTCAAATTAATTTAACACGTTAATTTAATTTCGAACACGAGGCGGGTGCGCTTATGCCGCATATCATAGTCGAATATTCGGCCAATCTTGAGCCGGCGCTGTCGCTCCGCCGGGTGGTCGACAAATTGCACCAAACAGCACTCGCAACCGGGGTTTTCCCCATTGGCGGCCTGCGGACGCGGGCCGAACGCCGCGATATCTTCGCAATCGCCGACGGCGATCCGACCCATGGTTTTGTTGCCGTTCTGGCTCGGATCGGGGAGGGCCGGGATGCTGCGACCCGCCGGCGGGTCGCCGAAGCGCTGATGGCGACGCTTGAAGCAGAAACCGCCGACCTGTTCAGCAAGATCGGGCTCGGTCTCACGGTCGAGGTCCAGGAGATCGACGGGACGGCCTCGCTCAAAACCAACAATCTGCACGAACGCCTCGCGCGCAAGGGAGGCCTCGCATGAACCGGGCCATCGATCCGAAATTCGCCAGCAATCTGATCGGGGCCGAGCGCGCCATGGCGCGCTTCCTCACTGGCGGGGTCGTTCCGCATGTCATTGCCGGAGAGCGCGTGCTCTCCGCCACGGGCGCGACCTTCGAAACGCTCGATCCGACCACCAATGACCATCAATGCACCGTCGCCTCCGGTGGAGCAGTGGAGATCGACCTTGCTGCCCGCGCTGCCGAGGCGGCCTTCAAGGTCTGGCGCGATGTTCCAGGCGCGACGCGCCGCAAGATCCTGCATGCGATCGCCGATGCGATCGAGGCACGAGCCGAGGAGATCGCCTTCGTCGAGAGTTGCGATACGGGCCAGCCGATCCGCTACATGGCCAAGGCTGCACTGCGCGGCGCCGAGAATTTTCGCTTCTACGCCGATCGTGCCACCGAGGCGGGCAACGGGCTTTCGCTGCCCGATACCGACCATATCAACTACACCATCCGCCAACCGATCGGCCCCGTCGGCGTGATTACGCCGTGGAATACGCCTTTCATGCTGTCGACCTGGAAGATCGCACCGGCACTCGCGGCCGGCTGCACCGTCGTCCATAAGCCGGCCGAGTGGTCACCGCTCTCCGCGGTCATCCTGACCGAGATCATGGATGAGGTGATCTGCGCCCATGGATTGCCCGCAGGCGTCGTCAATCTGGTGCATGGGCTCGGCGAAGAGGCTGGCAAGGCCCTGACCGAGCATCCCGCGATCCGGGCGATCGCCTTCGTCGGCGAGACCACGACCGGCTCGCACATCATGGCTCAGGGCGCAAAGACGCTGAAACGCGTGCATTTCGAACTCGGCGGCAAGAACCCGGTGATCGTCTTCGACGATGCCGACCTGGACCGGGCGCTCGATGCGGTGCTCTTCATGATCTACTCGCTGAATGGCGAACGCTGCACGTCGTCCTCGCGCGCGCTGGTCCAGCGCTCGATCTATGACGCTTTCAGCGAAAGGGTCGCCGAGCGTGTCCGGCATATCAAGATCGGCCACCCGCTCGATCCGGCAACCGAGATCGGGCCGCTGATCCACCCGCGTCATGCCGAGAAGGTGCTGTCCTACCCTGCGCTCGCACGAGAGGGCGGGGCGCGCATCGCCTGCGGCGGCGGGCGGGCGGTGGAGGGGGCCGGCAATTATGTCGAGCCGACGCTCTATGTCGACGCTGCAACTGGCATGCGGATCGCCCAGGAGGAGATCTTTGGCCCGGTCCTGACCATGATTCCCTTCGAGGATGAGGCCGATGCGGTTCGGGTCGCCAATGACGTCCGCTACGGGCTGGCCGGCTATCTCTGGACCCGCGATATCGGCCGCGCCCACCGTGTCGCTCGCGACCTCGAGGCCGGCATGATCTGGGTGAACTCCGAGAATGTGCGGCATTTGCCGACCCCGTTCGGAGGCGTCAAGAATTCCGGCATCGGCCGTGACGGCGGCGACTATTCCTTCGATTTCTACATGGAGACGAAGAACATCGCGGTCGCCTATGACAGCCACAAGGTTCCGAGGCTCGGGCTCGGAGGCTGAGTGGGGATGCGACGGATGTAAACGGGAACGGTGGTCGGAGCCGTGCTGCCGCCCTCATAGCCTCAAGGCCCCGATAAGCGGGCCGGCATCAAAAATGAAAGACCAAGGAGGAAGCTCTATGCCTGTCCCGCAGCCGGTGTTGAATCCGCCCTTTCAGGTGGTGCGGCTCAATCACGTCGTCCTGTCCGTGAGCGATCTGGCGGCTTCGCGAGCCTTCTGGTCCGATACGCTTGGGTTGCAGGTGACGGACGAGAGCGAGAGCCGCCTCTACATGCGTGCGATGGAGGAACGTGGGCACCATTGCATCGTGTTGGAGAAGGGTGAAAGCCCGGTCGCAAAGGTGCTCGGCTTCAAGGTTTTCTCGGAAGAGGACCTGGACAGGGCACATCATTTCTTCCGGGCGAACGGCCTGCCGGCACGGTTTGTCGAGGAGCCGTTCCAGGGCCGCACGCTCAGGACTGTCGACCCGCTCGGCGTCCCGCTGGAGTTCTATTTCAGCATGGATAAGCTTCCGTCGATCCACCAGAAATACGCGCTCTACAAGGGCGTGAAGCCGCTCCGGATCGATCATTTCAACTGCTTCTCCGACAATGTCGACGCATCCGTTGCGTTCTATAATGCGATCGGTTTCCGCACGACCGAATACACAGTGAACGAGGACGGCAGCCGGCTCTGGGCGGCCTGGATGCATCGCAAGGGCGGCGTCCACGACATGGCCTTCACCCATGGGGTCGGGCCGCGCCTCCACCATGTTGCCTTCTGGGTGCCGACACCGCTCAACATCATCGACCTGCTCGATCTGATGGCGACCACCGGCTATGTCGCCAATATCGAGCGCGGCCCCGGGCGGCACGGCATCTCGAATGCCTTCTTCCTCTATATCCGCGACCCCGACGGTCATCGGATCGAGATCTATTGCTCGGACTACCAGACCGTCGACCCCGACCACGAACCGATCCGTTGGGATCTGCGCGATCCGCAGCGCCAGACGCTCTGGGGCGCGCCGGCTCCGCGCTCCTGGTTCGAGGAGGGCACGCTCTTCGCTGAGACGCCGGTGCGTCAGCCCTCATTCCAGGCGTCCCCGATCATCGCGGTGTGAGTTCCGATGGATCAGAACGATAGTGCCGCCCAGGCCGGCCAACCCGGAGGCGACCCGCCTGCCGTCCCGGTTCAGCGAGATGTCGTCGCAGCGGGGATCGAACGCTTGGAAAGCCCGCGGAACGATCTCGCAGGCGTAGCGGGCGCAACCGCTTGAAAACGTGATGCCTCTTCCCGGGGGCATGGGTGGAATTGGGGAGCGCCCGCCCGCAGCGCGGGGGCTGCTCTCGGAGTGATGTCATGGCCCGTTGGGCCCGTCTGCAGGACAAGGTGAGGCGGACATGGTGAGAGCGACTGGCGGCGAGGGACTTGTGTCCGGGCTGATCGATCATGGCATCGATACGGTCTTCGGTCTGCCCGGGGCACAGATCTACGGCCTGTTCGATGCGCTCGCGCGGAACAAGGACAAGATCGCAACCATCGGAGCGCGTCACGAGCAGGCCTGCGGCTACATGGCCTTCGGCTATGCGCGGGCCACCGGGCGGCCCTCCGTCTGCACCGTCGTTCCCGGCCCCGGCATCCTCAATGCCGGGGCGGCCCTGTTGACGGCCTTTGGTGGCAACGAGCCGGTGCTCTGCCTGACGGGGCAGGTGCCAACCCCCTTCCTCGATCGTGGTCGCGGGCATCTGCACGAGATGCCGGACCAGCTTGCGACACTGCGCGGCTTCACCAAATGGGCCGAGCGCGTCGAGCACCCGGCGTTGGCGCCGACAGCGGTCTCCCGGGCCTTCCAAGCGATGCTCTCGGGACGGCGCGGCCCGGCGGCACTGGAAATGCCCTGGAACGTCTTCACCCAGCAGGCGGAAGTGCCGGACACCTCCGTGCTCGATCCCACGCCTCCGCCGCCCGTCGACGCCGATGCCATTGACCGCGCCGCAAGACTGATCTCGGCGGCGAAGGCGCCGATGATCTTCGTCGGCAGCGGCGCGTTCGATGCCGCCGATGACATCCTGCAACTGGCCGAACTGATCGATGCGCCAGTCGTCGCCTTCCGCAGCGGTCGCGGCATCCTGTCGAATGACCATGAACTCGGCCTCACCATGGCTGCGGCCTATGAGCTCTGGCCCCAGACCGACCTGCTGATCGGCATCGGTACGCGCCTGGAGCTGCCGGGCTGGCGCTGGTCACATACGCAACCGAACCTGAAATCGGTTCGCATCGATATCGATCCGGTCGAGATGCGCCGCTCCGTTCCCGATGTCGCGATCCTGGCCGACGCCCGCGCGGCCACGGCTGCGCTCGCCAAGGCATCCGGGCGGCTGCCGCAGAGCCGCCCCGGCCGTCGCGCGGTGATAACGGAGGCGACCGCGACGGCTGAAGCCAAGATCCAGGCGATCCAACCGCAAATGGCCTATTTGCAGGTCCTGCGCGAGGTCTTGCCGAGGGACGGCATCGTCACCGACGAACTCTCCCAGGTCGGCTTTGCCTCCTGGTACGGCTTCAAGGTCTATGAGCCCAGGACCTATCTGTCCTCCGGCTATCAAGGCACGCTCGGCTCAGGCTTCCCGACCGCGCTTGGTGCGAAAGTGGCGTGGCCGGATCGGCCCGTGGTTGCGATCACCGGGGATGGCGGCTTCCTGTTCGCGGTCCAGGAACTGGCGACGGCCGTGCAATACGGCATCGGCGTCGTTACGCTGGTCTTCAACAACAGCTCCTACGGCAATGTCCGGCGCGACCAGCTGACGGGCTTCGAGGGAAGGTTGATCGGTTCGGATCTCGTCAACCCGGACTTCGTCCAGCTCGGCCGGTCCTTCGGGGTCGAGGCAGTGCGGGTCGACACGCCCGAAACCTTCCGTCCCGTGCTGGAGAAGGCGCTGGCCGATAATCGTCCCGCGTTGATCGAGATCACCATTCCGCGCGGCACTGAGGCAAGCCCGTGGCCGTTCATCCATCCGGCGCCACCGGCGGCGCGATAGCGAGCCTGGAGGCCCGAGCGAATGCGCACCCTCTGCATTTCTCGGGCGGGAGCTTCCGCGATCTTAACGCTTACCGTGCGACAGGCTCGCCCATGGCTTTGCGGCGAAGGCTGCGATGGGAGGAGCCTCGATCATGAGCTGGTTCAGATTTGGCCTGGGGATGACGGCGGCGGCCTCGCTCACGGTGGCCGGGGTGATGATGGTTGCGCCGGTGGCGTCCGAGCCACGGACATCCCCGCTCGATGATTGCGCTGCCTGCCATGGCGCAGACGGCATCGCCCGCGACACCGAAGTGCCCCATCTGGCGGGGCAGAACGAGCGCTACCTGTTCAACCAGATGATGGCCTTTCGCAACGGCAAGCGGGCCCACAAGGAAATGCGCTACATGGCGCGGCATATGTCGGTGAACGAGATTGCGGCGATCGCGGCTTATTATGCAGCGCTGCCGCCGCGTTAGCGGAACATATGCGCCGGTTTTCCGTTATAATCAGGTTGGGTCGGCCTCTTTCATGACCCGGACGTAGCGCGGGGCTGTCATGAAACAACCGATCGTGATTCACACCGATGAGGATTATGAGCAAGCTCAGCTGCGCGTTGCGGAGCTCCAGGCTGAATCCGATACCAGCACCAAGGAACAGGAACTGCATGCGCTCGCCGAGGCGATGCTCGCCTGGGAATTGCGGCGCGAAACCGCCGAGGATTGACGCCAGGACAGGCGCTGAGACAGGCACCAGGACATCGGCCCGACAAGTCGATTTCGGCTTTCGGAAAAATTGCGTGCAAGCGCAGCCGGCGCGGTCTTCCGGCCGGCCGATATCCGGTCCGCTGACGGATCAGGCGCCTTGCAAGATGCCTTCCAGCGCCTTGCTGAGCAGCGGCGTCGCCGCTCCATGAACTTCATACTGCCGGCTTGACCGGTCGCTGACGAGTTCAGGCATCATCAACCCGTGCATTGTTCCCTCGGCCCTGAATAACCCGTCGAAATGCGCCCATAGCTGCGCATTGGCGACGAACGGGCCGGTTACGATGATCCGGGTGGGAAAGAGCAGGCGGCTCGCATTGGCGAGTGCGCGCGCCAGCAACCGCGCAGCCGTGTCGATCTCGGGCAGGCTGGTCAGGTCGCAACGCGCCAGTTGTCGGTAGAGGCGGCTCTCGTCCTCCGCGAGATCGGGCCAGCGCCGGCGCAGTTCCGGCAGGAGCGACCAAAGCGCCGCGCCGGTTTCCAGGCAGGCGGTGTTGCCGCAGCCGCAACGGCGGCCGTCGAGCGCGGCGAAGCGCCAGTGCCCGACTTCGCCGAAGGAGCCGCCGGGCGGCGCAAGCGAGCGTCCGCCAATGGCGTAGCCCAGTCCGATGCCCCAGCCCCAGTGCAGCAGGAGCGCGCCGTCCGAGAACTGCCCGGCATCCTGTGCCATGCGCGCGCGCAATTCGGCGTCGAGATTGCGGCAGACCACGACGGGCCCGACCGCTTCCCCGAGCGCAATACCGACATCGAGGCCGCGCAGGTTCGGCCAGCGCGACGACATCAGCCATTGCTTGCGCCTAAGATCGAGCAGGCCCGAGAGCGACACGGCGGTGCCGGCATGGTCCATGCCGCGAGGCATAGCAGCGAGCAGGTCCGAGCCAATCCCGGCCATCACGTTTGCGACGACGTCGTTATCTGCGTCTGAGGCGATCTCGACGACGCGCTCCTCGAGCAACTGGCCGTCGAGATCGACCAGAGCGCCGACCAGCGATTGGCTCGCGACATAGATGACGGAAGCGCCGATGCGGCGTGGATTGGCGATGAGAATTCCGGCCGGCCGGCCGCGGCCAGCCTTCTGTCCCGCGGTTTCCAGCAGCAGGCGGCGTTCCACCAGATCGCCGACGAGGCGCGATGTCGTGGTCGAGCGGAGCCCGAGCGCAGAACCGATCTCAGGCCGGGAATGGGCCTGGCCGCGTGCAACGAGCGTGAAGGCACGGGCGCGGTCGCTGCCGTGCCCGTCGGAGAACAGCATCTGGTCGATGGCCGGCAGTGTCATGGGCATCCGTATTTTAGAACCTGATGGTTCCGAAATTGAGATTGCATTTTACAGAGGCGCTCATAAGCTCGATCTGAGAATTTTGAAACAATTTGCTCTATCCGGGTTCAGAAATAGCATGATCGACATCAACATCGTCGCCGACAAGGAGACCCTCGGCGTTCAGGCTGCGGCCCGTGGTGCTGCGGCCATTCGCGAAGCACAGGCGCGGCACGGTCATGCGACGATCATCGTCGCGACCGGGGCAAGCCAGTTCGAGATGCTGAACCATCTCGTCATTGCCGAGGGCATCGACTGGTCGAAGGTCACCGCCTTCCATCTCGACGAGTATGTCGGTCTCGGCCAGGAGCACCCGGCGAGCTTCCGTCGCTATCTGCAGGAGCGTTTCGTCGCCCCGCTGGGTGGCAAGGTCGAGTTCATCCCGGTCGATGGCGAGGGCGATGCCGAGCAGGAGGCGCGCCGGCTCGGCGAACTGATCGCGGGACGACGCATCGATGTCTGTTTCGCCGGCTTCGGCGAGAACTGCCATCTTGCCTTCAACGATCCACCGGCCGATTTCGAGACGGAAGAGCCCTATATCGTGGTCAAGCTCGATGACGCCTGCCGCCAACAGCAATTCGGCGAAGGCTGGTTCCCGAGCTTTGACGCCGTGCCGGAGCGCGCCATCTCGATGAGCGTCCGCCAGATCCTGAAGAGCGAGTTGATCGTCCTTTCGGTACCCGACGAGCGCAAGGCGAAGGCGACGCGCGATGCGCTGGAAGGTCCGGTGAGCCCGCTCCACCCCGCCTCGATCCTTCAGACCCACAAGAACACCGTGCTGTTCCTCGATCCGCCAGCCGCCTCTCTGCTCAAGCGGGGCTGATGGTGAGAGAGGGCGCGATCATGCTGACGGCCGGCCTCGTCGATCTCCAGGTCAACGGCTTTGCGGCCGTCGACTTCAATTCAGGCGCGGTGACGGCGGCCGAGATCGACCGGGCGCTGGAGGCGATGCTTCGGACGGGCGTGACCATTTGCCTGCCGACAGTGATCACCGCCCATCCGCATGAACTGGAAGAGCGCCTGCGCGCGCTCGATGCCGCGATCTCGGCGAGCCGCCTCGGCCCGCTGATGTGCCCGGGCTACCATCTCGAGGGGCCCTTCCTGAACCCCGCGGACGGCTATTCCGGCTGCCACCCGGCCGCGGCGATGACCGCAGCCGATCCCACCCTGGTCGATCGCCTGGAAGCAGGGCTCGACCGGCCGATCCTGATGGTGACGGTCGCCCCCGAGGTCGAGGCCGTGCCGACCCTGATCGCGGCGCTGCATGGGCAAGCCAGGATCGTCGCTCTCGGCCATACCGCGGCTGATTTCGATCAGGTCGCTTCCGCGGCCGCGGCAGGTGCGACCCTGTCCACCCATCTCGGCAACGGCATGCCGCAGGTCACGCACAAACTCGCCAATGCGATCTTCGCGCAGCTTGCCGAGGACGGGCTCTGGGCAAGTTTCATTGCCGACGGTATCCATGTCCACCCCAAGGCGCTGAAATCGCTGTTGCGCGCCAAGGGACTTGGCCGTTCGATCCTTGTGACCGACGCGGTTTCAGCCGCAGCGGCGGCGCCCGGCAACTATCCCTTCGCCGGCATGAGCGTGGAGCGGAAGGCCGACGGTTCCGTACGCCAGCCGGGAAGCGTCTCGCTCGCCGGCTCGGCGCTCTGCCTCGATCAGGGGGTGCGCAATGTCGTGGCCTGGGGTCTGGCGACGCCGGAGGAGGCGGTCGCGATGGCCTCGAGCCATCCGCTGGCGGTGCTTGCGCCCGCCTTGCGGGCGAGGGGGCTGGAGCTGCCGCTGAGCGAGGTCGCGTGGTCCGCTGATCTCGCCGTGCAGCGCGTGCGCATCGGCCCGGAGGAACGCCGCTACGACGCGGATAAGATGTAGATCACCCAACGATCAGCCTAACCAAAGAGGGAGAGACCATGAGCAAGGATTTCACGGGAATTGACCGCCGCACCGTGCTAGGCGGCCTGGCCGCGATGGCGACGGGAGCGCCGGCGGCCTTTGCGGCTTCGCCGCCGCTGCCGACCTCGCCGGTCGGCATCAACATCATCGATGTCGGCGGCGCGCTGGCCTTGATGCAGAAGGCGTTCGAGGACTATCGCGCGGCCAATCCGAAGCTGGTCTCGCGCATCACCTTCGTGAAGGCGCCGGCGCCGGAACTCGCCAGCAAGATCAAGGCGCAGCAGGAGGCCGGCCGCGCCGATCTCGATCTCGTGCTGACCGGTAGCGACGGCCTCGCAGCGGGCCTCGAACAGAAGCTCTGGCTCAAGATCCTGCCCGACTTCGCCGACAAGTTCCCGAATATCGAAGAGAACTACGAGCCGGCCGCACTCAATCTGCACCGCGTGCAGGGCGACGGCTTTGGCGTCGTGGTCAACTACTACCCCTCCGGCCCGCTGCTCGAATACGCACCGGAGCGCGTCAAGAACGTGCCGACCACGGCCGAGGAACTGCTCGCCTGGGCCAAGGCCAATCCCGGCAAGTTCATGTATGCGCGCCCGACCAATTCCGGCCCGGGCCGTACGTTCATGATGGGCCTGCCCTATATCCTCGGCGACAAGGACCCGCAGGATCCGGTCGGCGGCTGGGACAAGACCTGGGCCTATCTGCAGGAGCTTGGCCAGTACATCGACTACTACCCCGCTGGCACCGGCGCGACGATGAAGGAGTTCGGCGAAGGCTCGCGCGACATCATCATCTCGACCACGGGTTGGGACATCAATCCGCGCGCGCTCGGCATCGTGCCGAAATCCGCGATGATCGGCACGCTGAAGGGCTTCCACTGGGTTTCGGACGCCTTCTTCATGTGCGTGCCGAAGGGCGTCCCGAACGATCGCCTCGCCGTAGTGCTCGATCTGATGGCCTATGTGCTGACGCCGAAGGCTCAGGCCTATGCCTATGACGAGGGCTATCTCTATCCGGGCCCGGCGGTGAAGAACGTGCCGCTGTCGCTGGCACCGGAAAGCAGCCAGAAGGTGATCGCCGAGTTCGGCCGGCCGGAATATGCCGACCTGATCGCGAAGAACCCGATCGAGCTGCCCTTGAAGCCCGACAAGATGGTCGTGGCCTTCCGCAAATGGGACGAACTGGTCGGCGCCAAGCGCGCCCGCTGAGCAGGACAGTCGAACAGGACGGTCCGGCATAGGACAAAGTCATCCCGGGGCGCCCTCATGGCGCGCCCCGGGCTCCAGGCCCAACTGATTGCGGGATATGCCGCCGGCATGCATCCCGGATCTCCGCTCCACGGCGTTTGCGATGCCATGATGGATCGGCAGGGCTGTAAGGCTGCGCCTCAGTGCTTCGCGGCGGCGAGGATGTCATCGACGAGGCGTTGAGACGCCAGCGCCTCATGGCCCGTCACGACGGGTTCGCCGCCGGTCGTGATCGCATTCAGGAAATCAGCGATCACCGCGCGGTGGGCGTCATGGGGGAAGTCCATGATGTTGGCGCCGCTGCCGGTGCTGCCTTCCGCCTCCACGACCTCCTTGCAGCCGTCGAGGAAGGAGAGGCTGAGCGTACCGCCTATCAATGTGGCAAAGCCCTTGGTCCCGATGATTTCGATGCGCTCGGGATGGCCGGGAAAGGCGGCGGTCGTCGTCATCAGCGTGCCCGGCGCACCATTGCCGAGCTCGAGCAGCGCGGAGGCGAAATCCTCGGTCTCCATGCGGTGCAGCGCCGTGGTCCGCGCCTGCGCCGCGACCACCTTGGACACACCCACCAATGAGCGGAACAGGTCGAGCGAATGGATCGCCTGGGTCAGCAGCACGCCGCCGCCGTCACGCGCCAGCGTGCCGCGGCCCGGCTCGTCGTAATAGGCCTGCGGACGCCACCACGGCACGCTGAGGAAAGCGGCCTCGACCGTGCCGAGTTCGCCGGCGGCGAGCGCTGCCTTGAGGCGCAGGCTCGCAGGCCGGAATCGGTGCTGCAGCACGACCCCGAAGACTTTGCCGGCACGGCGCGCGGCTTCGACCAGCGCCTCGCCGCGCGCGACCGTCAGCTCCAGCGGCTTCTCGACCAGCACATGCTTGCCATTCTCGAAGCAGCGCGCGGACACCTCGAGATGACTGCTCGGCGGCGTCAGCACAATGACGGCCTCGACCGCTGGATCAGCCAGCACGGCATCGAGATCGGTCGTCACCGGAAAGGCGAACTGCTTGCCGTAGGCCCCGGCTCGCTCTGCCGAGCGACTGACCGCCCAGCGGACATCGACCCGCTCTGCAAGGTCGATCAGGCTGCGGGAATGCGGTAGCGAAGCCGGCCCGAGGCCGACGATGGCAATGCCGATCTTGCGGGTCACGAAGCAGTCCTTTCGCTCGTGCGGGCAGGCAGCCGCACGGCCTTCGCCTGCGCTTCCAGCGCCAGCCGGCAGACCGTGAAGGCGTGTTGCTGGAACATCGCGCTCTCCGTCCTGTCTCCGATATCGGCGACCAGATTGCGGAAATAGGTCAGAGGCTCGCCGGACGCATCGATATGGCGGGTGCCCTTGCCGTCGACGAGGAAGAGATGGTCGGTGCCCGGCCGGCCGGCGATATCGACATATTTGCGCAGCTCGATCGTGCCTTCCGTCCCGAGGATGGTCAGCCGCCCGTCGCCCCAGGTTGGAAGCCCGTCGGCGGTGAACCAGTCGACGCGGATATAGCCGCCGGCCTGCGGGCTGCGCAGCAGGATCTCCCCGAAATCCTCGAAATCCGGCAGCGCCGCGCCACCGAAATGGCCCGTTCCCGACGCGACGATGTCGGCATCGCGCGAACCGGTGAAGTGCAGGAACTGGTCGATCTGGTGCGAGGCGATATCGGTGAGAATGCCGCCGAAAGCGCTCGTCTCGAAGAACCAAGACGGGCGGATCGCCCGGTTGAGGCGATGCGGGCCGACACCCAGGGTCTGTACCACCCGCCCGATCGCACCGTCGGCGATAAGCTTGCCGGCGATGATCGTCGAGGGCACCAGGAAGCGCTCGGAGAAGCAGATCGAAAAGATCCGCCCGGTCCGGGCGACCGTCGCCTCGACATCGGCAAGCTGCTGGAATGTCGTCACGCCCGGCTTGTCGACCATGACGTCCTTGCCGGCCTGCATCGCCCGGATCGCGATCGCGGCGCGCTCCGAGGGAATGGCGGCGCAGGCGACGAGATCGATCGAGGGATCGTCGATCAGCCGGTCGGCATCCATGGCCTGGAGCTGCGGAAAGCGCTCACGGAAGCCGGCAACGACACGCTCGTCGCTGGTGCGCGGATCGAAGCCGGCGCAGACAGCGCCGGCTTCGAGGAGACCTTCGACCATGCTGTAGATATGGCGGTGGTCGAGGCCGATGGCGGCAAAGCGCATGCTATTGGGGTGCTCCGTGGCCAACGCCGATCTCCTGGTCCCAGCGCCGGAAGGCGGCGACGAGCCGTTCGGGTGTCAGAGGCGGGCGGGTCGGCAGCTTGCCGATCAATTCGTCATAATGAGCGCGCCCGAATTCCTTGATGACGTCGCGGCTTTCCTGCGGCGCCATGGCAAGCGTCACCCCCTTCACGGCCGGGCCGGGATAGAAATAGCCCTTGTCATAGGTCGCGGCCTGCGGCTCGGGCTTCAGCATGAACGACATCAGCGCCAGGATGACGGCGACCTTGGCCTCCGGCACGCCCTTGGGAATGCACATGAACTGGGTGTCGGGAATCCAGTGGGTGTTTTCCAGCGCGAAGACCTCGGCCTCTTTCGGCACGATGCCGAGCACGCGCGGGTTGATGTCCCAGCCGAGCGTCGAGACGATGACGTCGCGCGTGCCTTCGCCGAGTTCCTTCATCGTCGCGGCCGTCCCGCCGGGATAGTAGTCGATGCCGGTGCCCAGCTCCTTGAGATAGGCCCAGGTCTTGTCCCAGCCATTCATCGGATCGCTCGGATCCTTGTCGCCAAGGATGTAGGGCATGCCCTGGAGGAAGGTCCAGCCAGGCCCGGAATTCAGCGGGCGGGCATAGGTGAATCGCTTGGGATTGGCCTTCACATAGGCCAGCAGGTCGGCAGCCGTCTTGGGCACGGTCTTCAGGCGGGCCGGAATGTATTCGAAGAGCGGGCCCGACGGTGAGTAGACGACCGCAACCCCTTCGTTCTGACCGAAGTTGCGCTGCATCATCAGCGCCTGCTCGTGATAGACCTCTTCCGCCTTCGGCAATTGCGACGGGTAGGACTTCCAGACGTCGATCCACAGTCCCTGCTGGATGCCGTCCGACATTGCGCCCGGCCCGGTCAGCACGAGGTCGAGATCGACCCGGTTTGCCTGCTGCTGCGCCTTGAGCTTCGCCGGCAGCTCCGGCGAGGGCGCCCGCGAGAAGTTGACCCGCGAGATCAGCTTTGGGTTTTCCCTGGCGAAGCGTTCGATCGAGGCCTGGGTCAGCTGCAGGTTGCCGGCGACATCGATGATGTTCAGCGCGACCGGGCTGGAAGGCAGGGGCAGGCCCTGGGCGAAGGCTCCTGTCGCCTGGAGAGCGGCAAGGCTGGCTGCTCCATGCAGCACGCCGCGGCGTGTGATTTCGGTCATGGTCTCTCCCTGGATAGGCCTGCTATCCGCGCAACCAGACCGGCCACGCGCCGAAGCCTTACATGTATACTAGTACACCAATCCCGAGCCGACTAGCGGATGGAGCTTGACCTGAAGGAGGGGGACGGCTTCGCGGAGAGCATGACGAAGCGGGCCGCCAGGCCCACAGGGCTTGGCAGCCTGCAAGCCGACGGCCTGAGAGCCAACGGATCGCCTGGCGGTGATGCGAACGGGGAACGGCGGCGGCCGCGTCAGGGCGCGGCAATCACCACGCGAAAGCGGGCACGACGTAACCGGGCTTCCATCCGGCCGTGGCGAAGAGCCTGGCGCAGCTCGCATGGTCGACGGTATCCGGTGTCGGCCAACCCAGATCCTGCCGATGAATGCCGCCGGCAATGAAGGCAACATCGATCCCGGCACCGGTTGCGCCGGCAACGTCATGCTCGAGCGAGTCGCCGACCGCGAGCACCCGCCGCGGAGCCAGGCCGAGCCGCTGCAGGCTGCTGCGATAGATGCGCGGTTCGGGCTTGCCGTGATAGCGGACCCGCCCGCCAAGCCCGGCATAGCACCGGGCGACAAGCCCGGGCGCCTCATGCAGCGTGCCGTCGGCATGAACGCGGTAGAGATCGGGATTGCCGCAGATCATCGGCAGGTCGCGGGCCACCGCAGCCTCGAGCACCGGGCGCCAGCCGGCCAGCGATTGCTGCGGCGGGTTCATGCTCAGCATGAACAGAAAGTCGGCGTCCTCGGTGCTCTCGACCCTGGTCAGGCCCAAACCCTCGATCAGGTGGTCCTCGCCGTCGCGCGCGAACAGGAAGCAGCGGCGCCCGAGGTCGCGATAGAACGGGTGCTGCTCGGTCAGCAGCGCGTCGCGGGCGTCGTCTCCGGCCGAAACGACATGATCGAACAACTCGCGGGCAAAACCCATCCGGGCGAGCAGCTCCTCGTTTTCGCGAGCCCCGCGGCCGGAATTGGAGAGAATGATGATCGCCTTTCCGGCCGAGCGCAGCCTCTCCAGGCAGTCGACTGCGCCGGGATAGGGGGTCGTGCCGTCATGCAGCACGCCCCACTGGTCGAGCAAAAATCCGTCATAGCGCCGGGCGATCTCGGCAAGGCCGGAGAGATGGCTGACGGCGGCTCCGGTTTCAGGTGATACGTGAACGGACATAGGCGGAAAGCGCCTCGCTGATGATGATGATCGCCAGGATGGCAATGAGGATGACCAGGACCTGGCTCCAGGCGAACTGGTTGATCGAGGCGTAGAGCAGAAGCCCGATGCCGCCGGCGCCGACGAAGCCGAGCACGCTCGACTCCCGCACATTGATGTCCCAGCGATAGATCGATGTGCCGATCAGAACGGGCAGAATCTGCGGCAGGATGGCGATGCCGTAGATCTGGAAGGTGCCGGCGCCAGTCGCCTCCACCGCCTCGATCTGGCCGGCCTCGACCTCCTCGATCGCTTCGGCGACGAGCTTGGCGATGAAGCCGACCGAGCGGGCCGCGACCGCGCAGATGCCGGCAACCGGGCCGGGGCCGAAGATGGCGACGAAGAGAAGCCCCCAGATTACCGTGTTGATCGAGCGCGACAGCACGAGGATTGCGCGCCCGAGAAGCCAGGTTCCCTGGTTCAGCGTGGTGTTGCGTGCGGCTAGGAAAGCGACCGGCAGCGCGAGCACGATCGAGATCATCGTGCCGAGCGTCGCGATATGGATCGTCTCGATCAGCGGACGTACGACAACCGGCAGATAGGACCAGCGCGGTGGCCACATCCGCTGGATCAGGTCGGCCGCCTGTTCATGCGCGTCGGCGAAGAAGGCCCATTCGATGTCGAGTGCCGAAACCGACCAGACGGCCGCGAATGCGCCGCCAAGGAGCCAGAGCCACTGCGTCAGCCGTTCGCGCGGCGTATGGCGCTCCCACTGGTCGGGATAGATGCGCTTGGGCTGTGCCCCGCCATCCCGGCGCTGGTTTGCATTCGCCTTCACCTGAGCCTCCGCCGGGCCCAGTCGCTGAACCACTCGCCGAGCGCAACGAGCGCCGCGATGGTGAGCAGGATGGCGCTCGAGAAATCGAAATCGTAGCGGGAGAACGAGGCCGATAGCGTCTGGCCGATGCCGCCGGCGCCGACGATGCCGATGACGGTGGAATGGCGCAGATTGGCGTCGAGCCGGTAGATCAGCACGCCGAGCGACTTGACCATGACCTGCGGCACCACGGCGTAGCCGACGACCTGGCCAAAGCTCGCGCCGGTGGCACGGATGGCCTCGACCGGGCCTTCCTTCATGTTCTCGATGTCCTCGGCCAGCATCTTGCCGAGGAAGATCGCCGAGGAGAAAGCGAGCGTCAGCAACCCCGCGACGGGGCCAAAGCCGAACAGTTTCACGAAGAAGATCGCGATGATGACCTCATGGAAGGTCCGCCCGATCACGATGAAGCCGCGCGCCAGGAAATAGAGCGGGCGCGGCGAGAGATTGGCAGCGGCAGCCAGCCCGATCGGGATTGCGAGCAGGGCACCGACGATCGTCGAGGCGATCGCGATCTGGATGCTCTCCACCATGCCCGAAAGCAGCATCTCCCAGCGCGAAAAATCCGGCGGGACCATGCGCGCGAAGATATCGAGCGCGCGCGGCAGGCCGGCGAGGATGCGGTTGCCGTCGATATTGAGGTCGGAGACCGACCAGATCACATAGGCGACGACGGCGGCCCAGAAGATGAACCGGCGGCGACGGCTGCCGAACAGGCTCGGCGGCCGCCATGTGGTCGGATAGGCGGGGGATGCGGTGGCGCTCATGAGGCGGAACTGAGCGCCGGTGCAGGTTCGTCGTCGCCCTCGCCGGGCAGGATCCAGTCCTCGTCGCCATAGATGACCGAGAGAACCTCGTCCGTCAGTTCGGCCGGGCCGTCGTCGAAGACGACGACGCCGTCGCGCAGGCCGATGATGCGGTCGGCATAGGCCTTTGCCAACGCGACATCGTGGATATTGATGATCGCCGGCGTTTGCCGTTCGGAGACGAGCTCGCGCACCAGCCGCATGATCTGGCGGGCGGTCTTCGGGTCCAGGCTGGCCGTAGGCTCGTCGAGGAGCAGCAGATCGGGCCGTTGCATCAGCGCACGCGCAATGCCGACGCGCTGACGCTGGCCGCCTGACAGAGCATCGGCGCGCTGGTTGTGGTAGCCGTCGAGCCCGACGCGGTCGAGAAGCGCGAAGGCCGCCTGGATATCCTCCGGCGGAAAGCGGTAGCGCAGCGAAGCGATCAGGCCGACATAGCCGAGCCGGCCCGAGAGCACGTTCTGCATCACGGTCAGCCGCTCGACCAGATTGTACTCCTGGAAGATCATGCCGATCCGCCGGCGCGCGGCTCGCAGCCCCTTGCGATCGAGAGCCACGATATCCCCGCCGTTGAGCAGGATGCGCCCGGCCGTCGGCTCGACCAGCCTGTTGATGCAGCGGATCAACGTGCTCTTGCCCGCGCCCGACGAGCCGATGATCGCGACGACCTGCGGTCTGTCGATGGTGACATCGACGCCAGCCAGGGCGCGCTTGCCCGTCGGGTAGGTCTTTTCGAGCGCCTCGATCCGCAGCAGCGGCGTGCCGGAAGGGGTCGTCATCAATCCGGCTTCAGCTTGGAGAGGCCGTCCTGGGTGTAGACGATGCCGGTATCCCGCTGAATCGTCCGGATATCGGCCCAGTCGGCCTTGTAGCTCAGCGCCTTGAAGCCCTTCTCGTCCTTGAACTCCTTGGCCAACTTGGAGTTCTTGAAGTCGAAGGTCATGAACGCCTGCCTGATCTTGTCCTGCAGCTCGGGCGCGAGGTCATGGGAGATGCCGAAAGCGGTGCGCGGGAACGGCGCCGATTCATAGACGATGCGCAGGTCGTCGGGCTTGAACATGCCGCGGGCTCTCATGCGGTCGACCACGCTCGATGCGACGGGAGCCGCGTCATAGTCCTTGTTCACGACGCCCATGATCGAGTTGTCGTGTTTGCCGGAGTACAGCACCTCATAGTCCTTGCCCGGCTCGACGCCCTTGTCCTTGAACAGGACGCGCGGCGCGGTGTCGCCGGAATTTGAGGAGGGCGCGACATGGGCGACGCGTTTGCCCTTGAGGTCGGCAATGCTCTTGATCGGGCTGTCCTTCGGCACGATCAGCTGCAAGGTATAGCCGACGCCGCCGTCATGGCGCTCCATGGCGACGATCGGAACGAAGCCGGCAAGATTGACAGCGAACGGGGTCGGGCCGCTGGCGACTCCGGCGATATGCAGGCGACCCGAGCGCATGGCCTCGATCTGGGCCGCATAGGATTCTGCCGAGAACCAGCGGATGCGCTTGCCCGTGACCTTGCTGAGATGGGCCAGGAAATCGGAGAAGACGTTCTCGTACACGGCCGGGTCCTCGACCGGCGTGTAGGAGAAGACCAGCGTATCCGGGTTCTTCTGCTGCGCCTTGTCGCTCGGCGTATCCGCGAGAAGATCGTTATCCGCATCGCAATAGCGCGCATCGAGCGTGCCGCGATTGGCGCAGCTCTGCGCATGGGCAGGCGATGCCAGGGCAAGCGCCATGGCTACCGCGCCGAGCGCGGCCAGCGAAATCCGAACCATCCGTTCCCTCCAGATTCTCTGCCGCATCTTCTTGGGCCTGAGCGGCCGGTGCGGTTGATCTGAAATGATCATAATGCGCGGGAACGATCATGCAATCATGATTTTGCCGGCTATCCTCTCAAATCGTACGTTCAGGCCACGACGCAGCGAACGCCGGCCGTGTCGAACAGGCGGCGCAGGGGCTTGGGCGGCTCGTTATCGGTCACCAGGGCATGGAAGGCCGAGAGCGGCGCGACGCGGGCAACGCCGGCCTTGCCGAACTTGGAGGCATCCGCGACCGCGATTCCATGACGGGAATGGGCCAGCGCCACCTGCCGCACTGCGATCTTCTCCAGGTCGAAATCCATCGGCGCACCGTCATCGTCGAAGCCACCGAAGCCGATCACCGCATAATCGACCCTGAACATCTTGAGGCTTTCGGTGGTGACGCTGCCGACGAGCGAGCCGTTCGCGCCACGCACGCTGCCGCCCGTCACGAACACGTCGAACTTGCCATGGGAGCAGAAGATCATTGCGACCGAGACGCTGCAGGTGATGATTCTCAGGGTCATCTTGCTCAAAAGCGCTCGCGCGACGGCCTCGACCGTCGTCCCGACATCGAGATAGACCGATGCGCCGTCGGGAATCATCTCCGCCACCGCTCTGCCGATCCGTTCTTTGCCGGCGGGGGCCGTCGTCAGTTTCTGCGCGTAGCCGGGGCGGAACGTGCCGTCCGTCAGGCCGGCGCCGCCGTGGAAGCGGTGCAGGTAATTGGCCTGCTGCAGCTTGATGATGTCGCGCCGGATCGTCTGGCTCGACACTTCGAATTCCCTTGCGAGCCCGTCGATCGTGACGAACCCGAGCTCCTGCACGGCCGCGAGCACGCTGCGCTGGCGGCGCGTCAGGGCGGCGGGTTTCGGGGAGGCTGCGCCGCGCGCTGACATGTCGACCTCTTGCACCTGAACGAAGAGAGCCGGTCGCGGGAGCGCCGCGCCCGGCCTGTTCGCGATTGTGGAAGATATCTTACATTTCTGCCAGCTCAATTGCGGGCGATGTCAGCCTTCTCCGACATAGCGTCGACGCAGATGCGCCTTGAACACTCCGGCATCGAGCGGGCGGCCGGTGGCGCGGGTCAGCAACTCGTCCGTCTCGTAGAGCGAGCCCAGGCTGTGGATATTGGTCCGCAACCAGTCGAGGAGCGGGGAGAAGTCGCCGCGGCCGATCGCGGGCAGGATCTCTGGCTGCGCCCGGCAGGCTGCGTCGAAGATCTGCGCGGCCGTCATCGCGCCGAGCGTATAGGTCGGGAAATAGCCCCAGCCGCCGCTCGGCCAGTGCACGTCCTGCAAGCAGCCGAGCCGGTCGTCCGGCGGCGTGATGCCGAGCAGCTGCCGCATCTGCTCGTTCCAGGCCGAGGACAGCTCCGAGAGCGGCATGGCGTCCGCGATCAGGGCCTGCTCCAGTCGATAGCGCAGGATGACATGGGCGGGATAAGTGACCTCGTCGGCATCGACACGGATGAAGCCGGGCTGGACCCGCGTCGCATTGCGCCACAGCGCCTCGGCGTCCCAGGCCGCACCGCTCGCGCCAAAGGCCTCGCGCATCAGCGGTGCCGCGAAGCTCATGAATTCATGGCTCCGGCAGGCCTGCATCTCGATCAGCAGCGACTGGCTCTCATGCAGGCTCATGCCACGCGCATGGCTGACCGGCTGGCTCAGCCATTCCTGCGGGCGGCCCTGCTCGTAAAGGGCGTGGCCGGTCTCGTGCAGCACGCCCATCAGGGCCTTGGTGAAGTCGGCCTCGTCATAGCGTGTGGTGATGCGCACGTCATTGTCAGCGCCCCCGCAGAAGGGATGTGTCGAGATATCGAGCCGGCCACGCTCGAAATCATAGCCGAGCGCCGCCATCATCTTCAGGCCAAGTGCGCGCTGCGCCTCGATCGGGAAGGGGCCCTCCGCCCTTGGGGCTGCAGGCCGCCTGGCCTGCGCCGCCAACGCATCCTGCGTGAAACCCGGGAGGAAGGCGGCGAGATCGTCGAACAGCCCGTCGATCCGCTGCGAGCGACCGCCGGGCTCGTAATCATTCAACAGCGCATCATAGGGCGAGAGCCCGAGCCGCTCGCCCTTGGCCCGCCCGATCTCGCGCTGAAGCTTGAGCACCTCGGCGAGAAAGGGCAGCAGGCCGGCAAAATCGGAATCGGCCCGGGCCTGGCGCCAGCGCATCTCACAGGCCGAAACCGCCTTGCTCGATGCCTCGACCAGATCGCTGGGCAACGCCGTCTCGACCGTCCAGCTGCGCCGGATCTCGCGCAGATTGGCCCGCTCCCAGGGCCCGAGCGTCGTATCGGCCTCGGCTGCCGGCAGCCAGTCGCCAATGCGGGCCTCCGTGACCATGCCATGGCGCATCACATGCAACAGCGCCATGCTCTCGGCCCGCGTATCGGCCGCTCCCTTCGGCATCATCGCGTCATTGTCCCATTGCAGGATGCCGATGGCATTGGACAGGGCGGCGACGCGGCCAAAATGGGCGGAAAGCTCGGCATAGGCAGTCATGGCGGAAACTCGCAATCCGGGACCCTAGGGCAGGGCGCAAAGTGGTGCGTCATTCCCGAAGCTTGATCAAGCGCAAGGGAGCAGACGGCGCCGCACGGGCCGATGGACGCAACCGCAGGAGGTCAGCCTCGCGTCGCGGGGGCGAGGCGCACTTCCGCGGCGCTGGTCATGAAGGCGTCGAGTGTCCGGGCCCCGGCCTCCGACAGCCTCAGGCCGAGCTTGCTCCGGCGCCAGAGCACATCCTCGGCCCTCTCGGCCCATTCCGCGCGCATGAGGTAGCGGACTTCGCACTCGTAGAGATCGGCGCCGAAATGCTGGCCAAGATCGGCGAGCGAGCCGGCGCCATCAAGGATATCGCGGGCCCTGGTACCATAGGCACGGGCGAGCCGGGTGACGGTCTCGCGCTGCAGCCACGGATACGCGGCACTGATCGAGGCGGCGAGCGTATCGAAGCCGGTCACAGGAAAGTCGCCACCCGGCAAGGGGCCGCTGACCGTCCAGCTGGGCTGCTTGGCCCAGCCCGCATGCGGCGCGAGGCGCTCGATCGCGGCCTCCGCCAGCCGGCGATAGGTGGTGATCTTCCCACCAAACACCGACAGCAGCGGCGCCTCCCTGTCGGGCGCGTCCAGGGTCAGGACGTAATCGCGCGTCGCCTCCTGGGCCATCGAGGCGCCATCGTCATAAAGCGGGCGGACACCGGAATAGGTCCAGACCACGCCGTCGCGCGTCACCGGCTGCTTGAAATATTCGCTTGCCGCCGTGCAGAGATAATCGATCTCTTCGGCCGTGGCCGACGCGGTCGCGGGGTCACCGTGATAGTCGCGGTCAGTCGTGCCGATCAGCGTGAAGTCGCGCTCATAGGGAATGGCGAAGACGATCCGGCCGTCGGAATTCTGGAAGATATAACAGCGATCATGATCGTAGAGCTTGCGCACCACGATATGGCTGCCCTGGACCATGCGCACGGCGGCCTGGGTGTTCGAGCGAACGATCCCGTTCAGGACCTGTCCGACCCAGGGGCCGGCTGCGTTCACCAGGGCCTTGGCGCGGACGCTGCCGCGCACGCCGTCCCGCACCGTGGTGATACGCCAGGCGTCCCCGTCGCGCTCGGCATGGAGCACTTTCGTGCGCGTATGGATTTCGGCGCCGCGCGCTGCAGCATCGGCCGCGTTCAGTACGACGAGCCGCGAGTCCTCGACCCAGCAATCTGAGTATTCGAAGGCCTTCACCAGCTCCGGCTTCAACGGCTGACCCTGCGGGGCTTGCCGGAGGTCGATGGTGCTGGTCGGCGGCAGGAGCTTTCGCCCGCCAATATGGTCATAGAGGAAGAGACCAAGCCGCAGCAGCCAGGCCGGGCGGAGGCCCTTGTGATGCGGCAGCACGAACCGCAGCGGCCGGATGATGTGCGGCGCAAGCTGCCAGAGCACCTCCCGCTCCATCAGCGCCTCGCGCACCAGCCGAAACTCGTAATGCTCGAGATAGCGCAACCCGCCATGGACCAGCTTGGTCGAGGCCGAGGAGGTCGCGCTGGCGAGGTCGCTCTGCTCGAACAGGATGACGGAGGCGCCGCGGCCGGATGCGTCGCGCGCGATGCCGCAGCCATTCACACCACCGCCGATGATCGCAAGATCATATGGCTGGGCGGCTTTCTCGGGAACGGCGGTCACGGCGTCTCTCCGGCTGGCGGGGTGATAGCTTCAGATTTGATTTCGTTTTGATGATGTTTTTTGAATAGGTGAACCTAAAAGCGAAAGCAATGACTCCGCCAGCACGACACGTTCGCCCGAATATGGGGCGAGCGCGCCCGTGCGGGTCAATCCTGGCGGCCGACTTCGACGAGCTGGACGGCTTCACCTTTGCATAGGGTTCGCAACGCGGGCGAGGGCAGTTCGTCGGTGACGAAGACATCGACTTCAGAAAGATGCCCGATGCGGATCGGTGCCGCCCGTTCCAGTTTCAACCGGTCGGCAACCAGCATCACCCGCCGTGCATTATCGATGATCGCGCGTGAGATCTTGACCTCGCGGAAATCGAAATCGAGCAGCGCACCATCCTCATCGATGGCCGAGGCCCCGATCACGGCATAATCGACCTTGAACTGGCTGATGAACTCGGCCGTGCTCGAGCCGATCAATCCGCCATCCGCGCGCCGGACCGGCCCGCCGGCCAGCACCACGTCGATCCTCGGCTGCCGGTACAGCAGCGTCGCGACATTCAGGTTGTTGGTGATGACCATCAGGTCCTCGTGCTGCATCAAGGCGCGCGCGACCTCCTCGGTCGTGGTGCCGATATTGATGAAGAGCGAGGCGTTGTTGGGAATCAGCCGGGCAGCCGCTTCCCCGATGGCGCGCTTCTCGGCCTGCGCAATGAAGCGGCGGGCCTCGTAGGCGACGTTCTCGACCCCCGAAGCGATGACGGCGCCGCCATGAATGCGGGTCATCAACCTGCGGTCGCACAGCTCGTTGAGGTCCTTGCGAATCGTCTGCGGGCTCACATCGAAGCGAGCGGCCAGCTCGTCGACGCCGACCTTTCCCTGCAAGCGCGCCGTGGCCAAAATCTCGGCCTGCCGAGGGGTGCTGAGCTGATCCATGAGCCTGTCAGTGCAAGTGTGATTGCGATTGGCTTTCAGTTTGCAACTGAATCACGCAAAATGTGAATGCCTGATTACACTGGGCCTGACTTGCTATGCCGGATCAGCAAGGTCTTGAGCGGGCGCCGGAGCTGTCATGCATCACGCCGCTGGCCGCCTCATAATCGCAGCGCAACCGAGCAGCCTCGGATCTCTGTTCAGCCGCGTTCGGTGAAGCGCTCGGCGGCATAGGGGCGCGGATCGGTGAACGGCTCCTCGCCGGTCATCATTTCCCCGAGCAGGCGACCGGTGACGGGCCCGAGCGTAAAGCCGTGATGGGCATGGCCAAAGGTGAACCAGAGCCCGTCATGCCTTGGCGCCTTGCCGATGATCGGCTTCATGTCGGGCAGGCACGGGCGTGCCCCGCGCCAGGGCGCGGGATCGACCGCCTTGCCGAGCGGGAAGATGCGCCGAGCGATCTGCTCCGCCTGCTTCATCTGCCGCGTGTCGGAGGGGGCATCACGGGCCGCCAGTTCGATTCCCGTGGTCAGGCGGATGCCGCGCATCATCGGCGACAGCACGAAACCGGCCTCTGCATCGCAGATCGGGTGGTTCAGCACAGCATTGCCCTGTGCCTCATAATGCATGTGGTACCCGCGCTTGTAGGCGAGCGGAAAACGGTAGCCGAAACGCCGGCAGAGATCGTCCGACCAGGGGCCGAGCGCGACGACGGCCGCTCCGGCGCGGTACTGCGCACGCGGTGTCGTGATCGCCCAGGTCGCGCCGTTCTGTTCCAGGCCCTTCGCATCGCCGGTGACGAGCTCGCCGCCACGCGCCGTAAAGAGCTTCGCATAGGCACGGGTCACGGCGCCGGGATCGCTGACGGTGACCGGATCGCGCCAGTGCAGTGCACCGGCGATATCGCCCTGCAGGGCCGGCTCCCGGCGATTGAGCGCGTGCCTGTCGAGGACATCATAGGACAGTTGGAACGGACCAAGCTCGGCCGCACCTTCAGCCGCTCGTTCGAAGCTGCGCGTTGACCGGTAGTACTCGATCCAGCCCTCGCGACGCATCAGCGGCTCGACCTCGGCCGGCCCCGCGAAAAGCTCATGCTCGCCGATACAGCGCTCGATCAGCGGCAGCATCTCCCGGGCGGCGCGGTTCAATCGCTCGCTTGCCGAGTGCCACCAGTATCGGGCGAGCCAGGGCAGGATCCGCGCCAGGAAATCCGGCTGATAGCGCACCGCGACCGAGCGGTTCGAGGCATAGGCCAGGATCGTGGCGAGGTCCCGCGGGAAGGCATAGGGAATCACCGAGGAACGCTCGATCAGGCCGGCATTGCCATGGCTGGTTTCGGCGCCGGGCAGCCCCTTGTCGATCAGCGTCACCGCACGACCACGCGCCTGCAGATGCAGCGCCACGCTGACTCCGACGATGCCCGCGCCCAGCACGATGACGTCGGATTGCTTGATCGTTTGGCCCATCGCTCCTCGGCGGCATCACTTGCGTCGCGCTCGACCCAAAGGCCGGGCGACCCGTTCGAGAAGCCTCATTTTTCGGCGATATGCAAGAAAAGAAAAATCGTTTGACACTATGAAAGAAAAATTTCTTGATTGCGCCATCAACCGGGCAAACCCATGACCCAGACGCTGCGCCATAGACTGCAGGCTTGCCTTGAGGACGGCTCCAAGGCCGACAAGGCGCTGGCGAGCTACATGCTGGCGCGCCTGAACAGCGTGCCGTTCGAGACAGCTGGGAGCCTGGCCGAAAAGGTCGAGGTCAGCGAACCGACGGTTGGACGCTTCTGCCGCTCGCTCGGCTACAAGAGCTTCAAGGACCTCAAGGAACAGCTCAGGCAGGATATCGGCGACCGGCCCTGGCTGATCAGCGACCGGCTGCGCGATTTCCAGCAGCGCAGCCTGGCCGGCGAGGATCAGCTCGCCCGCGGCCTGCAGCTCGAGATCTCCGGCCTGGTGGCCATCTACGAGCTGGCCCAGACGGATGAATGGAAGCGGGTCGCCAAGCGGCTTGCCGCGGCTTCGGCCGTCTATGTCACGGGCTTCCAGACGGAGCGGGGCCTCGCCCAGTATCTCGCCAACCAGCTCCAGTACCTGCGCGAGGGCGTCCATCTCATCGATCTTGCAGGTGGCAATTTCGCCGAGCTGCTGCTCTCGGGCGGGCCGTCGCCCTGTCTCGTGATCTTCGAGGCCCGCCGCTATTCGCGCATGGCCAAGCTTCTGGCCCGCGAAGCCAAGCAGGCCGGCATCCGGACCACGCTCGTGACCGACGCGTTCTGCGATTGGGGCCGGGACCTCGTCGACGAGGTTCTCGTGGTTTCGACCGAGTTCAACCAGTTCTGGGACTCGACCGCGCAGATGGCGAGCCTCGGCAGCCTCCTGGTCAACAGCGTCTTCATCGAGCTCGGCCCGTCCGTCGAGGAGCGTTTGAACAGGATGGCGACGCTCTACAGCCGATTCACGGGGCATGTGGGGGATGGTTCAGGCCCCGTCGAGTGAACGAAGACCCAGCATCAATCAAAAAAGAGGGGAATGGCATCATGACGAAGATGAAGGTGAGGGGAGCTGCGTTAGCTCTCGCGCTGGCCGGGACGGCGATCTCGGGAGCGTTGTCGGCTGTCGTCGCGCAGGAGGCGACCTTCGTGCTGACGGCACGTTGGGTCGGCGCGCCGACCTACAACCCGATCAAGGCGACGAAGCTGAACACGGCGACGACGCTGATCTATGACCGGCTGGTCCTTCAGGATGCCGACCAGAGCTTCCACGGCCAGCTTGCAACGTCGTGGGAGACTTCGGCCGACGGCATGCAATGGACCTTCAAGCTCAAGCCCGGCGTGAAGTTCCACAATGGCGAGCCCTTCAACGCCAAGACGATCGAATGGTGGGTGCCGCAGTTCAAGGGCACGGAGAATGCCTTCACGGTCGAGGCGATCGAGCGCGTCGAGGTCGTCGACGACCTCACCGTGCGCTTCCACATGAAGAACCCTGACCCGAACCTGCTCTCGAACCTCGCGAGCTCGTTCATGTGCATTCCCGAGCCGAAATCCTATCAGGCGCTCGGCGACAAGTTCGGCGTCAGCGAGGCCGTCGGCACCGGCCCCTACAAGCTGCAGCAGTTCACGGTCGGCCAGCAGACCGTACTTGTTCGCAATGACGACTATGCCTGGGCCTCCGACCTTTCGAAGAACCAGGGGCCGGCCAAGTTCAAGAAGCTGACCTTTCGCGAGATCGCCGAGGAATCGACTGCCTATCTCGAGCTGAAGACCGGTGGCGCCGACCTGATCGTCGCCGTCCCAACGGACTTCCTGCCGCGCATGCAGGCCGACAAGTCGATCAAGGTGGTGACGATCCCGGGCACCGAGCTGGTCTACATGCCGATCAACACCAGCGTGGAGCCCTTCACCGACATCAAGGTTCGCGAGGCGACCGCCTTCGCCGTGAACCAGGCGGAGATCATGAAGAGCCTCTATGGCGGGCTCGGCGAAGTGGCCGACACCTTCCTGATCTCCTCGCTGCAGGAATCGAAGGTCGATCCGAAATACAAGATCAGCTACGACCCCGAGCGCTCGAAGCGGCTTTTCGCCGAGGCGGGCTGGAAACCCGGACCCAACGGCATCCGCGTCAAGGACGGCAAGCCGCTCCAGGTCAAGTTCTGGGCCCAGAATGGCACGGAATTCAAGCGACTGGCCGAGGTTCTTCAAGCCCAGCTCAAGGCGGTCGGCATGCAGGCCGACATCACGATCCTCGATTCCAGCACCATCAACTCGCAATACCGCAAGAAGACCGACCATCAGCTCGCGGTCCGCGCCTATCTCTGGACCAATGCCGATATCGTCGACTGGTTCTTCAGCGCCAAGCGCCTCGGCTATCCCAATGTCTCGATGTTCAACGATCCCGAGGCCGAGAAGCTGAACGACATCGCCATGAACAAGTCGCGCAATTGGGATGAGCGCGTCGTCAACTTCACCAAGTACCACGAATACGTGCTGTCCCAGTATCCGTTCGCGCCGATCTACCAGCCGGTCCAGCTCTTCGCTCACGGCAAGCGCGTCACCATGCCGGAGAAGATCCGCGGTTCAGGTCTGTCGAGCCAGTCGATCGTCGATATCGAACCCGTCAACTGACGGGTTCGCGGACCGGTTCGAGCGGGAGAGGGCGCCTTGCTTCAATTCGCGATCAAGCGACTGCTTCTGCTCGTGCCGGTTTTCCTGGCCGTGTCGCTGGTGATCTTCCTGATCATCCATCTCGTGCCGGGCGACCCGCTCGACCACATCATCCAGGTCGGGTCGTCGCCCGAGCAGCAGGCGCAGATGATTGCGCGATACGGGCTGGATCAGCCCCTCATTGCTCAATATCTGCGCTGGCTCGGCAAGGTCGTGACCGGCGACCTTGGTGATGCGATCGTGCTGCGCCAGCCGGTGGCGAAGCTGATCGCCGAGAACCTGCCGCACAGCCTTGCTCTCGGCGGGCTCGCCTTCCTGTTCTCCACCATCATCGGCATCACGGTCGGCGTGCTCGCCGCCTCCTTTCGCGACAGCCTGTTCGACCGGGCTGTGATGGGGCTGATCCTGCTCGGCTCGACCCTTCCGAGCTTCTGGCTCGGACTCCTGATGATCCTGATGTTCGCAGTCCAGTTCGAGTGGTTCCCGGTCTCCGGCGCGCGCAGCTGGGAGGCGCTCGTCCTGCCCGTGCTGACCATCGGCATCGGCGGCACTGCGCTGATCGCCCGCGTCACCCGGGCGGCGATGATCGAGACGGCCAATCGTGACTTCGTTCGCGTGCTCTACGCCAAGGGATTGCCGTTCTGGCGCATCCAGCTCCGCCATGTCCTGCAGCATGCGTTGATGCCGGTCGCCACCATTCTTGGCCTGCGCATCGGCTGGATTCTCGGCGGCGCGGTCACTGTCGAGTTCGTCTTCGCTCGGCCGGGACTGGGATCGCTGCTGATCACCGCGCTCGGCCAGCGCGATTACCCGCTCGTCCAGGGTTGCCTGCTGATGCTCGCCATCGCGGTGATGCTCGGCACGCTGCTCGGCGATCTTGTCCAGGCAGCCATGGATCCGCGGCTGCGCGAAGTGATGGGTACCCGATGAGCCGATCTTCGCTGCCTGCGCGGATCGCGCGTTCGCCACGGGGAGCGCTCAGCGCGCTCTTCCTCCTCGGGCTCGTGCTCTGCGCGCTGCTCGCCTACTGGATCGCCCCCTATGACTATGCGAGTCAGAATCTGAGCCTCGCCAATTCGCCGCCCTCGGCAGCCCACTGGCTCGGCACCGACGAGTTCGGACGCGACCTGCTCTCGCGCATCATCCAGGGCGCGCGCACCTCGCTCAGCGTCAGCGTGCTGTCGATCTCGCTCTCGGTCGCCGTCGGCGCATCGCTCGGCGCAGCCGCCGGTTATTTCGGCGGCGTCTTCGACCGGATCGTCACCGTCATCGTCGATCTGACCTGGTCATTCCCGGAAATCCTGCTGGCGCTGATCCTGATCGCCATTCTCGGTCCGGGTCTGCACAGCACGGCCATCGCGATCGGCATCGCCTATCTCGCCCAGTTCACGCGCCTGACGCGGGCGCAGGTGATGACCCTGAAGAACGAAGTCTTCATCGAGGCATCGATCAATATCGGCGCCAGCCCGGCGCGCATCCTGTTCTGTCATCTGTTGCCGAATGCGATCACTCCGGTGATCGTCGCGGGCATGCTGGCGACGGGCGATGCCATCGTTCTCGAGGCTACTCTCGGCTTTTTCGGCTTGGGCGCTCAGCCGCCCCTGCCGAGTTGGGGGGCGATGATGAGCTCCGGTACGGCGCAGATCTTCATCGCGCCCTGGATCATCATATTTCCCGGCCTCGTCATCGCGGCGACGGTCATCGCCATCAATCTGTTCGGCGATGCCCTGATCGAGGCGCTCGATATCCGCCGGCCGCTCCGGGACGGCTGAGGCCATGCCGTTCGCCGCTCTCTGTCCTTTCCCGATCCGCCAGAAGAAACGCACGAGGAAGCGCCATGTCCTTCACTGTCCTGACCGCCGAATTCTCGCATGAGAGCAATACGTTCAGCCGCAAGCCAGCCGATTACGCCGCCTTCGCGTCCCGCAATATCCAGCTTGGCGACGAGGCCGTTGCGGCCCGTAGCGAGGCGAACACGCCGATCGCCGGCTTCCTCGATATCGGTCGCCCCAATGGCTGGACGGTGATCCACACGATCAGCGCCTCGGCGCAGCCCTGCGGGCCGGTGACCCGCGATGCCTATGAGCGGATCGCCAGCGTCATCATCGAAGCCGCGAAGCAGAACAAGGACCGGCTGGACGGCATCCTGCTCGGCCTGCACGGCGCCATGGTCACCGAGTTCAACCAGGATGGCGAGGGCGAACTGCTGGAGCGTCTGCGCGCCGTGGTCGGGCCGGACCTGCCGATCGGCATCACGCTCGATCCGCATGCGAATGTCACCCCCAAGATGGCCGCGCTCGCCAACATCATCGTCGCTTACAAGACCTATCCGCATGTCGATGTCCGCGACTGCGCCAGGCAGGCCGCCGGTATTCTGCAGCGCGCCATGACCGGCGAAATCAGGCCGGTCACCATTCGCGCCCATCGCCCGATGCTCGAAGAGATCAATGGCGGGCGCACCGATATCGGGCCGATGGTCGAGCGTATCGCGCGGGCACGTGCCTATGAGCAGAAGCCCGATGTCTTCGCCGTCAGCGTCAACGGCGCCTTCGGCAATGCCGATATTGAGGAGGTTGGCCCGACCGTCCTGGTGACGGGGCAGGGGGATCTGTCCGCCCACCGCGCCTTCGCCGAGGAGCTTGTCCATGACATGTGGACGCGGCGCTTCGAGAGCGTGAACACCTATCTCACGGTCGAGGAGGCGGCCCGGCAGGCCAATGCCTTCGACGCCAAGGACGGCCCGCTGGTCATTGCCGATTACGCCGATAATCCGGGCGGCGGCGGCTATGGCGACTCGACTGAATTGCTGCGCGCCATGATCGCAGCCGACGTCCAGGATGCCTGCTTCGGCCCGATCATCGATCCGGAAGCCGCCGAGGAGCTGCATCGCCACACAGTCGGTGACCGCGTCTCGATCCGGCTCGGCGGCAAGACCGATCCGCGCGTCGGGGGCGCACCGCTAGCAATCGAAGGCACGCTTCTTCTGTTGAGCAATGGCGACTACGTCGGTGATGGGCCGATGCTCGGCGGGTTGAAGGGAAGCTGGGGCACGACTGCCGTGCTCCGTGTCGGAGGCATCGACATCCTCGTCGCCACCTTCCCGGCCCAGATGCTCGACCTGCAGCAGTTCCGCGCCTTCGGCATCGACCCGGTTGCGAAACGGGTGGTCGGGCTGAAATCCATGCAGCATTTCCGTGCCGCCTTCGAGCCCATCGCCGGCAAGGTCGTGGTCTGCGACAGCGGCGCGCTCTGCACCCCCGACCTCACCAAGCTGCCCTACAAGCATGTCCGCCGGCCGATCTTCCCGCTCGACCGCGACATGCAGCTCGCCGGCTGACCTGAGATAAGGGCACGGCGCCTCACTATCCCCGGAGCTGCGGTGAGCAACTCTGGGGCCAGCCGGCGCCCCGCCAGCCGCATCCCTGCGTGCCATCCCGCTACCGGGGCGCTATGGTCCGGCTGTATCGGTCTTCATGTCACGCGCATCGGTTGCTTGCCGGTTGCGCTCGCATGGTCGATGGGTGACCAAGGCGGATGAGGGCTGGCCCAACGTGAATCTGAAATTCCTGGAAACCTTCGTCTGGGTCGCAAGGCTGCGCAGCTTTTCCGTCGCTGCGGACAAGCTCTGCACCACGCAGGCGTCGGTCTCCAATCGCATCGCGACCCTGGAGCGCGATCTCGGCGTCCGCCTGTTCGAGCGCGACCTGCGCAATGTCAGCCTGACACCGCACGGCCAGCGCGCCCTGGCGCAGGCGGAAGCGATCGTGCGCATGGTCAATGACTTCCAGCGCACGATCGGCGACGCCAGCAATGAGCGCGGGACGGTGCTGATCGGCGCGATCGATTCCGTCGTCTATGCTTGGCTGCCGCGGCTGATCGAGCGCGTGAAGGAAGCCTATCCGAACGTCACGATCGACCTGAACGTCGACACCAGCCTGAACCTGGCGCGCCAGATCCAGGACGGTCAGATCGATCTCGGCCTGGTCATGGGGCCGGTCGTGGCTCCCCATATCCGCAATATCGAGCTCTGCACCTTCGAATGCCTCTGGATCGCCTCGCCGAAGCTGACTCTCAAGCCTGGCAGGCTCGCGATCGCCGATCTCGTCGACTATCCGATCTTTGCCTATTCAAAGGGCTCCCAGCCGCATCAGGCCGTGCTGCGGGTGATCGAAACGGCGGGAGTTGACCCCAGCGCGATCCGCATTTTCAACTCCAACTCGCTCGCCACCATCACGCGTCTGATCCGCGACGGCGTCGGCATCGCCGTGCTGCCGCGCGTCGTCGTGCAGGAGTTCCTCGAGACGGGCGATCTGCGTGTTCTCGATGTCGATGCGCGCTTGCCGCCGCTGAATTTTCACGCGGTTTTCGCCGATGATCCTGGCAACACGCTGCCAGCCCTGATCGCGGACATGGCCGTGGAGATTGCGGCCTCCAACTGACATTCCAGTCCCTGCCAGTCCCTGCCCAAGGAAGCGGCAGGGCATGGCGCTGACGTTCTCATAAGCAATTCTTGTCGAGGCGAACAAGAATTTCGCGTTTGCCGGGCCGGCTCGCGTTTGTTCTGCTGCAGCAACGCCTGCAGGGAGAACGCCGTTGAAAGTCTCGCTCATCCAGATGAACTCGCAGGACGACAAGTCCGCGAACCTCAAGACCGCCCGGGCCATGATCGAGAAGGTCGTCGCCGAGGATAATCCCGATCTCATCGTGCTGCCGGAATACTACGCCTTCCTGGACGGCAGTCCGGCGGCGATGCGCGAGAGCGCCGAGACCTTTCCGAACGGCGAGAGCTATCGCCTGATGTCGGGCCTCGCCGAGAAGCACGGCGTCACCATCCATGCCGGCAGCGTCTGCGAGCGCGACGGCGACGACTATTTCAATGCGACCCTCGTCTTCGGTCCCGATGGCAAGCAGATCGCGCATTACCGCAAGATCCACCTGTTCGATGTCGATGCTCCCGGCGGCTCGAGCTACCGTGAGTCCAACATGGTCTCGCGTGGCAAGGAGGTCGTGACCTACAAGGTCGGGGACGCCACGGTCGGCTGCGCCATCTGCTACGACATCCGGTTCCCGGAGCTCTTCCGCAAGCTGCGCGACGCCGGTTCCGATCTGATCGTCCTGCCCGCCGCCTTCACCCTGATGACCGGCAAGGACCATTGGGAGCTGCTGGCCCGCGCCCGTGCGGCCGAGACGCAGACCTGGTTCCTGGCGACCGGACAGACCGGCACCCATGCGCAGGGCAAGAACGCCTGCTACGGGCATTCGATGGTGATTAACCCCTGGGGCCATATCGCCGCCCAGGCTTCGGATGGTGTCGGCACCACGAGCGCCAGGCTCGATTTCGACTACACCGCCAAGGTCCGCGCCGCGGTCCCGGTCGCCAATCATCACGTCATCGGCTGACCGGAGCGCAGCATGTTCATCGTCAATCCCATGCCGGCGCAGATTCCGGCCAGCCTCGTTGCCTTGCTTGAGCAATGCGAAGTCGCGACTATCGGCCATGTCCTGCATTCAGGCTTCGTCGACCGCGAGATCCGCGCGGTGCTGCCGACCAAGCGCATCGCCGGAACGGCGGTCACCATCCGCATCCCGCACGCGGATTCGACCGCGTTGCACTACCTCACCAAGCTCGTCCGCCCGGGTGACGTGGTCGTGATCGACCGCTGCGGCGATACCAAGCATGCCTGCTGGGGCGGCGTCGTCACCCACGCCATGAAGAATGCCGGAGTGGCGGCCGGCGTCATCGACGGGCCGGCGACCGATTTCTCCGAGATCGTCAAGACCGACATGCCGATGTGGTGCCGCGGCCCATCGCCGATCACGACCAAGATCCTCGGCACCGAGGGCGCGATCAACGTCCCGGTCAGCGTCGGCGGCCAGACGATCGAGCCCGGCGATGCCGTGCTCTGCGACGAGAGCGGCATTGTCGTCCTCAAGGCCGCGACGGCTGAGGCCTATGCCCGTCGCGCCATCGAAATGCAGGAGCAGGAACTCGTGCTGCTCGAGCGCCTGCGCAACGGCGAGAAGCTGCCCGATATCTCGGGCGCCACCGCCATGGTCGAGGGCAAGCTCGCCAGGGCCTGATGTCCAGGCCCTGAATGTCCGACATGTCGAAGCGGGCGGCACAAAGCCGCTCGCACAACCATAAACAGAGGGGAAGTCGCATGAAGACATATGCCAAGATCGCGATCGGAGCCGGGCTCGCAACCGCACTCCTGTCAAGCACCGCCATGGCCCAGCAGACCGTGACGGTGATGGCCTATTCCGGTCTCTTCCAGGAGCGCTACACCAAGGCGGTGGTCGAGCCCTTCATGAAGGCCAATCCCGGCATCAAGGTCGAATATTTCCCGATGCCGAACTCGGCCCAGATGCTGGGCAACCTGCGCGCCCAGAAGGCCGCGCCGCAGGCCGATGTCGTGATCATGGACGTCTCGGTCTCGAAGGCTGCAACCGACGAGAAGCTGCTGACCAAGATCGACGAGAAGAACACCCCGAACGTCGCCGATCTCTACCCCAGCGCGCGCATTGCCGATGTCGACGGCGTCGCCGTGACCTTCGACAACCTCGTGCTGCTCTACAACACCGATACGGTGAAGGAGACGCCGAAATCCTGGATGGACCTCGCCGACAAGAAGTTCGCCGGCAAGGTCGCGATCCCCGGCATGCCTGACATCCAGGGCCTCTCGCTCGTTCTGATCACCGACAAGGCGCGCGGTGGCACCGACTACCTCAAGAATGTCGACAAGGGTATCGCCGCGCTCGGCGAGATTGCGCCCAACGTGCAGACCTGGGAGCCGAAGCCCGAGGTCTATGTCACGATCATCTCCGGCCAGGCGACGGTCGGCGCCGGTTGGAACGCCCGTGCGCAGGTGAACATCGACACCTCGAACGGCAAGCTCGGTGCGACCCTGCCGAAGGAAGGCAGCGTCTTCCAGATCAACACCATCAACCAGGTCGCCGGTGGCCCCGGCAAGGATGCCGGCGCGAAGTTCATCAACTACGCGCTCAGCCCCGAGGCGCAGAAGGCTTTCACGGAAGCGATGTTCTATGCGCCCACCAATGCCAAGGCGCAGATCTCGGACGCCGCGATCGCGCGGACCGCGGTGAAGTCGATGGACAAGGTCATTCCGGTGGACTGGATCGCGCTCGCCAAGGTCCGCGAGCCGATCATGGACCAGTGGCGCCGCAAGGTGATCCCGCTGAGCCGCTGAGCCAAAGGAGGATGTCGACCATGACCAGCCGAACCGATGCACCAGAGGGCTTCCTTTCGATCCGGAGCCTGACCAAGCGCTATGGCGACTTCGTCGCGGTCGACAATCTCGATCTCGAGGTGCCGAAGGGCGAGCTCGTCGCCTTCCTCGGCCCCTCGGGCTGCGGCAAGACGACTTCGCTGAGAATGATCGCGGGCCTCGTGCCCGCGACCTCCGGGCGGATCGTCGTCGGCGGCAGCGACCTGACCGAGGTCGCGACGCATCGCCGCGACATGGGCCTGGTTTTCCAGAGCTACGCGCTGTTCCCGCATATGAGCGTGGCGCGAAACGTCGCCTTCGGCCTCGAGATGCGCAAGGTCGACAAGGGCGAGATCGCCAAGCGGGTGAAGGAGGCGATCGCACTCGTCCATCTCACCGGCAAGGAGGAGCACAGGCCGGCCCAACTCTCCGGCGGCCAGCAACAGCGCGTGGCGCTGGCGCGTGCACTCGTCATCCGTCCCTCGATCCTCCTCCTCGACGAGCCGCTCTCCAATCTCGATGCCAAGCTCCGCGACGAGATGCGCAACGAGATCCGCGACATCCAGAAACGCCTCGGCATCACCGCGATCTTCGTGACGCATGACCAGGTCGAGGCACTGACCATGTGCGACAAGGTCGTGGTGATGAACCAGGGCCGGCTCGAACAACTCGGCACCCCGGTCGAACTCTATGAGACGCCGAAGACGGCCTTCGTCGCGAGCTTCGTCGGCCGCAGCAATCGCCTGACGGCGGTCGCCCGCAATGGCGCGGCCGAGTTCGCCGGCCAGCGCATCGCCGCTCCCGCCGGCCTCGAAGGACCGGTGCAGGTGATGATCCGTCCGCATCGCCTCGGGCTTTCGCCGGCCTCTCCTGCAGCCGCGGATCCCGCGCGCCAGCACGTCTCGGGCACCGTCGCCCGCGCGATCTTTGCCGGCGACATCCTGCAATATGACGTCGATGTCGGCGGCCAGATCGTCTCTGTCGAGCTCGCGACCCGCGGCGGCGAGAGCGTGATCGAGCCGGGCCGCCCGGTGACCCTGTCCTGGCGGCCGCAGGACATCTTCGTCTACGGAGCGGCAGCATGAGCGCCGTCGCGCCCGCCGCAGCGATGGCGGCCCCGATGCCGGCCGCGGAACGGAGCAGCGGCCTGCCGCTGGTCGTTCTTCTGCTCCTGCCGATCGCGCTCGTGAACGCATTCGGCTTCCTCGCGCCCGTCTTCAACCTCCTGCGCATGTCCTTCTACGAGTCGCAGGCGACGGGCGCGATGGTCGAGGTCTATACGCTCGCAACCTGGTTTTCGGTGCTGCGTGACAGCTTCTACGCCGAGCTCATTCTCAACAGCATCCTGGTCAGCCTCGGCATCACGCTGATGACGCTGGTCTGCTCCTATCCGATCGCGCTCTATCTCCATCGCTCCAGCGGCACATGGCGCACGATCCTGCTCGTGCTGGTGATCTCGCCGCTGCTGACCTCGGCGGTGGTGCGGACCTATGGCTGGGTCGCGATCCTCTCGGAGAACGGGCTCGTCAACAATGCGCTCGGTGCCATCGGCATCGCGCCGCTCAAATTGATGTTCAACAAGACCGGCGTGGTGATCGGGCTGACCGAGATCCTGATGCCCTACATGATCCTGGCGCTGCTGGCCGGCTTCGGCCGGCTCGATCCGCGTGTCGAGGAGGCCGCCTCAACGCTCGGTGCGCCACCCTGGAAGGTGTTTCGCCATATCGTCGTGCCGCTGACACTGCCCGGCATCGCGCTCGGCTCGCTGCTCTGCTTCGTGCTGGCCGTCTCGTCCTTCATCACACCGAAGCTGCTTGGTGGCGGCCGCGTCTTCCTGCTTGCGACCGAAATCTACGACCAGGCCATCGTGACGCTGAACTGGCCGCTCGCCGCGACGCTCTCGATCCTGGTGCTCGTCATCTTCGGCGGTGCGCTGGTGCTCTATACCCGCGCCCTGCGCGCCATCATGTGAGGGGGAGGACATCATGGACGAACGCCCGATTTCTCCCGCCCTGAAGATCCTCGCCGGTGCGATGTTCATCTTCCTGCTGGCGCCGCTGATCGTCGTCGTGCCGATCTCGTTCTCCGGCGACAGCTACATGATGTTCCCGCCTTCGAGCTGGAGCACCAAATGGTACCCGGCGATCTTCGCGGACGGGAAGATGGTCTCCGCCTTCTGGACGAGCCTGGCACTTGCCTTCGTGGTGACCGTGCTCAGCCTTCTGATCGGCCTCCCGGCGGCCTATGCGCTGGTCAGGCTCAAGCCACGCGGAGCGGAATTCCTGTCGAGCCTGTTCACCGCGCCGCTGCTGCTGCCGACGATCGTACTCGGCCTCGCGATCCTGATCGTGTTTTCCGGATATGGCCTGCTCGCGACCTTCCAGGGCCTCGTCGCAGCGCATCTCGTCGTGACCTTGCCCTATGCCATCCGTGTGCTCTCGACCGCTCTCGCCACCCTGCCGATCCCGGTCGAGGAAGCGGCTGCCACGCTCGGCGCCTCGCCACTGACGGTGTTTCGCCGCGTCACCCTGCCGATGATGCGCTCGGGCATTGTCGGCACCACGGCGCTCTGCTTCCTCGTCTCCTTCGACGAGGTCGTGCTCTCGCTCTTCATGACCGGCCCCCGCATCTCGACGCTGCCGGTTGCGATGTATCACCGCGTCGAACAGCAGGCCGATCCGCTGGTCGCGGCCTTGTCCGTACTGCTCGTCGTGCTCACGCTCGTCGTCGTTCTCGTTGTCGACCGGACCTCCGGCCTCGCCAAGACCTTCGTCAAATGACCATGTCTCGAACTGTCATGAAGTAGGCCGCCAGCCCGGCCGGATACTGAAGGCGGACGGGCAAAGCCCGCCGCCACGCCGCAACGCCCACTCTTCGAACCTGGCCTGCTCGCGGCGCGAGCGGGAACCCTGGAGCTTTGCCTGATGGAACAGGATATCCGCATCGCCGTCGACATCGGCGGCACCTTCACCGATATCGAGATCCTCGACGCCGGTACCGGCGCGATCCACCAGATCAAGACGCCGAGTACGCCGAAGGATCCGTCCGTCGGCCTCCTCACCGGCATCCGCCAAGCGTCGGATCGCTTCGGTTTCCCGCTGGCGGCAGTGCAATACCTGCTGCACGGTACCACGATCGCGACGAACGCCGTGCTGGAACGCAAGCTGCCGCTCGGGGCAGTGGTCACCACGGCTGGTTTCGAAGACGTGATGCAGATCGGCCGGCACGGC
The DNA here is from genome assembly GCF_001748145.1 of Bosea sp. BIWAKO-01. Classification (NCBI taxonomy): domain Bacteria; kingdom Pseudomonadati; phylum Pseudomonadota; class Alphaproteobacteria; order Hyphomicrobiales; family Alloboseaceae; genus Allobosea; species Allobosea sp. BIWAKO-01. The sequence continues at coordinate 5,380,999 of NZ_BCQA01000001.1, read as the reverse complement.
CGCAAGGACGTCTACGCGATCACCTTGGAGCAGCCGGAGCCGCTGGTTGCCCGCCGCTTCTGCTTCGGTGTCGAGGAGCGTGTCGGTGCGGATGGGCGGGTGATCGCGCCGCTCCAGGAGGAGGGGGTTCGCCGGATCGCGTCCGAACTCGCCGAGGCCGGCGTCAGGTCGGTCGCGGTCTGCCTGCTGCACGCCTATGCCAACCCTACCCATGAGCGGCGTGTTGGCGAGATCCTGTCCCACATGCTGCCGGGCGTCGCCATCTCGCTCGCCAGCGATATCTCGCCCGAGATCCGTGAATATGAGCGCATGTCGACCACGGCGCTGAACGCGCTGCTGGTGCCGATCGTCCAGAGCTATACCGACCGTCTCGCCGGGCGCCTCGCCGAGGAGGTGCCGCAGACGCAGGTCTATCTCGTCCAGTCCAATGGCGGCGTCTCCGGCCTCGCCAAGGCCGGGCGTGAGCCCGCCCGCCTGCTGCTCTCCGGCCCCAGCGGTGGTGCCGCAGCGGCCAGGCGCCTGTCGGCAGAACTCGGCGAGCCCAATCTCGTCGCGGTCGACATGGGTGGGACCTCCTTCGACGTCTCCGTGGTCCATGACGGCGTGGTCTCGATGGTCAATGAAGGGGAGGTCGATGGCCTGCCCGTACGGCTTCCGATGATCGAGATGCGCACCATCGGCGCGGGTGGCGGCTCGATCGCCTGGGTCGATGACGGCAATCGCCTGCGCATCGGCCCTCACAGCGCCGGCGCCGACCCCGGCCCGGCCTGCTACGGCAAGGGCGGCACTGCGCTGACCGTGACCGACGCCAATCTTCTGCTCGGCCGGCTCGACGGCAAGAGCTTCATGGGCGGGGCGATGCCGCTCGACCGCGAGGCCGCCCGTCGCGCTGCCGAGACCGTCGCAGCGCCGCTCGGGCTCTCCGTCGACAGGACCGCGGCCGGCGTCATCGACGTCGCGAATTCCGCGCTGGCCATGGCGATCCGGCTCTCGCTCTTCGAGAAGGGGCTCGACCCCGAGGATTTCGCCATGCTGTCCTTCGGCGGTGCCGGTGGTGTCCACGCCTGCGAGGTGGCAGAGGAACTCGGCATCCGCCGCGTCATCTTTCCGGCCCATGCCTCGACGCTCTCGGCCTGGGGCATCCTCTGGTCCGATATCGCCCATGACCTCAGCGCCACGCAGATCGGCCTGTTCGACGATCTCGCGCCTGGCTTGGGAGCGACCGCCTCCCGCCTGGTCACGGAGGCGGAAGCCCTGCTCGCCGAGGACGGTGTCGCGCCCGCCGCGCGCCGTTTCGAATGGGCCGTCGACCTGCGTTATGCCGGGCAGGCCTTCGACCTGCGCGTACCACTGGACGAGGCCGATTTCTCGGCAGCAGGCGTCGCCAGGGCGAGCGCTGCCTTCCACGCCCTGCACAAGCAGCGCTTCTCCTATGACGAGCCGGAAGTGCCGGTCGAGATCGTCGCGCTACGGCTGAAAGCCGTCGGCGCGCTGGCCAAGCCCGTGCCGGCGCGCCAGGCCGCCGGCTCCGCGAAACCGGCCGTACAATCGCGCCCGGTCCATGGCCGGGGAGCGGCGGTCGACACCCCGGTCTGGGAGCGCGATGCGATCGGCACCACCGATCCCGTCAGCGGCCCGGCCGTCGTCGAAGAGCCCTACACCTCGATCTACCTGCCGGCCGGCTGGAGCATCGTCACCCATTCCGCCGGCGCCCTGATCGCCGACCGCATCACCGCGCAGTGAGGCCCGACACCATGAGCGATACTTTCAAGGGCATCGACCCCGTCCGCCTCGAAGTCATCCGCAATGCTCTGGTCGCTGCGGCCGAAGAAATGAGCATCACGATCTGGCGCACCAGCCGCTCGACCGTGGTTCGCGAAATCCTGGATTTCTCGACCGCCGTCTTCGATGCGCAAGGCAGCAACATCGCCCAGTCCGCGCGCATCCCGGTGCACCTGAACTCGATGTCCGACTGCCTGCGCACCATCCTCGACCGCTTCATACCACTCGACCAGTGGAACGACGGCGATGTCATCGTCACCAATGATCCCTATTCCGGCGGCCAGCATCTGCCTGATATCCAGACCTTCCGGCCGGTCTTCGTCGATGGCGAGCGGGTCGGCATCGTCGGCACGCTCTGCCACCATGTCGATGTCGGCGGCGGTGCGGCCGGCAGTTACTATGCCAACGCGACGGAAGTCTTCCAGGAAGGCATCCGCATCCCGCCGCTGCGCCTCGTCGACAGAGGCGTGCTCAACACCGGCGTCTTCGAGATGCTGCTGCACAACGTGCGCCAACCCGACGAAACGCGCGGCGACCTGAATGCGCAGATCGCCGCGCTCGGCATCGGCGAGCGGGCCGTGGCGCGCATGGCGCGCAAATACGGCTCCGCCTCGCTCGCGGCCGCGATGTCGGCCATCCTCGACGGCTCCGAGCGCATGGTGCGCGCCGCGCTGAAGGCGCTTCCCGACAGCGAATCCTCCTTCGTCGAACTGGTCGATGACGATGGCCAGTCGGAAGAGCCGATCCGGCTTGTGGTGAAGATCATCAAGCGCGGCGAGACCATCACGCTCGATTTCGAGGGGTCGAGCCCGCAGGTGAAAGGGCCGGTCAACAACACCCCCGCCATGACCTGCTCCGCCGTCTACTACGCACTGCTGGCAGCACTTGGCGGCGAGATCCCGGCCAATTCCGGCTGCTATCGCGCCGTCACCGTGAATCTGCCGGAAGGCAGCGTGGTCAATGCGGTCTTCCCGGCGCCGGTGGCCGGCCGCATGGTCGTCAACCATCGCATCGCCACCGCCGTCTTCGGGGCGCTGGCGCAGATCATGCCGGAGCGCATCCCGGCTGCCTATTACGCGATCTCCTATGTCTACGCCCTGCAGACGACCAACCCGAATGGCAAGCGCCAGGTCTATTTCGACATCGAGGTCGGCGGCTGGGGCGGACATGCCAGGGGCGACGGCGCGAGCGCGCTCTCCTGCGGCCTGCACAACAACACCAATGCCCCGATCGAGATGGTCGAGGCCAAATACCCGGTGACCTTCACCCGATATGGGCTCATTCCCGATTCCGGAGGCGCCGGCGAGTTCCGCGGTGGCTTGGGCCTCGTGCGGGAATGGCGGCTGGATGCAGCCGAGGGCTCGCTCTCGACCAATTTCGAGCGCTTCCGGCATGCGCCCTATGGCATCGGCGGCGGCGAGCCCGGTTCGCTCAGCCGCACCACCGTGACGCGCGCGGACGGCTCGAAAATCCCGCTGCAATCGAAGGTCTCGGGCGTCCCGCTGAAGGCCGGCGACACCGTCACCATCGAGACCTCCGGCGGCGGTGGCTTCGGCGATCCGGCGCGGCGCGATCCGAAGCGCCTCGCCAAGGACCTCGCCGACGGGCTGGTGACGCCGCACGCCGCATCCCGGGTCTACTGCGCTGAACAGGACAAGGAGGAGGCGGCATGAACACGCAGAGTTCCGCCGACGGCGTTCACCTGACGCTTGCTCAGGTCGAGGCGCTGACACGGCGCGTGCTGCTCGCCTGCGGGGTCGATCCGCGCAACGAAGCGCCGATCACGGCTTCCGTCGTCGCGGCGGAGGCAGAGGGCGTGCACAGCCACGGCCTCGCGCGCCTGCCGACCTATTGCGAGCACGCCCGCGTCAGCAAGATCGACGGCAAGGCGCGCCCGGTGCTCGATAGTCCGAAGCCGGGCCTGGTCCGCGTCGATGCCAAGGCGGGCTTTGCCCATCCGGCGATCGATTTCGGCCTGCCGGCCTTGTGCGAGGCGGCAAAGGCACAGGGCATCGCCGCGCTCGCCGTCACCAACTCCTACAATTGCGGCGTGGTCGGCTACCATGTCGAGCGTATCGCCCAGAACGGGCTGCTGGCGCTGGCCTTCGTCAATGCGCCGGCCTCGATCGCGCCAGCGGGCGGCGCGAGGCCGGTGTTCGGCACCAATCCAATCGCCTTTGCGGTGCCGCGTGCGGGGCGCGAGCCGCTGGTGCTCGACCAATCCTCCAGCGTCGTCGCCAAGAGCGAGATCGTGGTCCACCAGCAACGCGGCGAGGCAATCCCCCTCGGCTGGGCCCTCGACAGCGACGGCAACCCGACGACCGATCCCAAGGCAGCGCTCGCCGGCGGTTCGATGGTCCCGTCCGGCGGCTACAAGGGCGCGGGCCTCGCCCTGATCGTCGAGGTCTTCGCAGCCTGGCTGACCGGTGCCTGTCTCTCGATTGATGCGTCCTCCTTCGCCGATAATCTCGGCGGCTCCCCACGCACCGGCCAGTTCTTCATCGCGATCGACCCTGGCGAACTGGCGGGCGAGGGCGCTTCGTCCCGCCTCGAGCGCCTGTTCGATGCGGTGGCCGGTCAGCCCGGCGCCCGCCTGCCGGGCGAGCGGCGGGCCGCCGCCCGTGCCCGAACGGCGACCGGGGGCATCACCATCTCGCGCAAGCTCTTCGACACGATCGAGGCCTACGCCAGACCGGCATAGGCCCTGCATGGGAGCGGCGCGGCTTGCGCTCCGACGCGGCCGCTCCCACACTCGTTCGGGCATGATCCGGGGGACAGGTTGATGACATACCGCGTCACGGTCGGAGGGCATGTCCATGTCTTTGCCGATCTGAAGCAATTGATGGCGAAGGCGACGCCGCTGCGTTCCGGCGACATGCTGGCCGGCATCGCCGCCGCCAGCATGGAAGAGAATATGGCGGCGAAGATCGCGCTCGCCGACCTGCCCTTGCGGACCTTCCTCAACGAGGCGCTGGTGCCCTACGAGGAGGACGAGGTCACCCGCCTGATCCTCGATACGCATGATGCGGCCGCCTTCGCTCCGATCGCGTCGCAGACAGTCGGCGAGTTCCGTGACTGGCTCTGCTCGGAAAGGGCGACGCCGGAGGTCCTGGCCGCCATCGCGCCGGGTGTGACACCGGAAATGGCGGCGGCCGTCTCCAAGCTGATGCGCAACCAGGACCTCATCCTCGTTGCCCGCAAATGCCGGGTCGTCACGAGCTTCCGTGACACGATCGGCCTGCCCGGCACAATGGCGGTGCGCCTCCAGCCGAACCATCCGACCGACGATGCCGCCGGCATCCTCGCCTCCACGATCGACGGGCTGCTCTATGGCTGCGGCGATGCCGTGATCGGCATCAACCCGGCGTCCGATTCCCTGCCGGTGCTCGGTGATCTCGTCCGCCTGCTCGACGAGTTGATCCACCGCTTCGACATTCCCACGCAAAGCTGCGTGCTGACGCATGTCACCAGCGCGATCGCGCTGATCGGGCAGGGCGCGCCGGTCGATCTCGTCTTCCAATCCGTCGCCGGCACGCAGAAGGCCAATGAATCCTTCGGCATTTCGCTGTCCGTGCTCCAGGAAGGTCTGGAGGCCGGGCGTTCGCTGAGGCGCGGCACAATCGGCGACAACGTGATGTATTTCGAGACCGGGCAGGGGTCGGCACTCTCCGCCGACGCCCATCACGGCGTCGACCAGCAGACGTTGGAGGCGCGGGCCTATGCCGTCTGCCGGCCCTTCGAGCCACTGCTGGTGAACACCGTCGTCGGCTTCATCGGCCCGGAATATCTCTATGACGGGAAGCAGATCATCCGTGCCGGGCTGGAGGATCATTTCTGCGGCAAGCTGATGGGCGTGCCGCTCGGATGCGACGTCTGCTACACCAACCATGCCGAGGCCGATCAGGACGACATGGACACGCTCTTGACCCTGCTCGGCACGGCCGGGGTCAATTTCGTCATGGGTGTGCCCGGTGCCGACGACGTCATGCTGAATTACCAGTCCACCTCCTTCCACGACCAGCTCTATGTCCGCGACGTGCTCGGGCTGCGGCGCGCGCCCGAGTTCGAGGCCTGGCTGCGACGCATGGACATCACGGATGAATCCGGGCGGTTGAGCAGCGGGCGGGGTGGGCAGGCTTTGCTGGCAGCCATGCAGGAGCAGGCAGCGTGAGCGGTGACGACACGCTCCCGGCCGACGAGCGCTGGGCCGCGCTGACGCGGCTGACGCCGGCCCGCATTGCGCTCGGCCGCGCGGGTGCTTCCTTGCCGACGCGCGAGGTGCTGCGCTTCGGCCTCGCCCATGCGCAGGCACGCGACGCGGTTCATATCCCGTTCCGCCCCGAAGAGGTCGCGGCCGAACTCGCAGCGCTCTCGCTGGAGACGGTGCAGGTTGAGAGCGCCGCCCCCTCGCGCGATCTCTATCTGCGGCGACCCGACCTCGGGCGGCGTCTCTCTCCCGAGGCGCAGGCGGTGCTGCAGGCCCGACGCGGTGTCTTCGATCTCGCCTTCGTCGTCGCCGATGGCCTGTCCTCGACAGCAGTCCAGCAGAATGCGGCGCCGCTCGTCGCCGCGATGCTGCCGTTGCTGCAGCGCCAGGGGCTGACACTCGCGCCGGTCGTGATTGCGAGTCAGGCACGCGTCGCGCTGGGCGACGAGGCGGCTGAGACACTGGGCGCGCGCCTCGTCGCGGTGCTGATCGGCGAGCGACCCGGCCTGTCTTCGCCGGACTCGCTTGGCGCCTATCTCACCTTCGCGCCGCGGCGCGGCCTCAGCGATGCCACGCGCAACTGCGTCTCGAACATCCGCCCGGGCGGGCTTTCCTTCGAACACGCGGCCTTCAAGCTCGCCTGGTTTATGCGGGAAGCTCTCAGGCGTTCGCTGACAGGCGTCGAACTCAAGGACGAGAGCGAGCGTGCATTGGAGGCGGGTGAGACGGCGACCCGGCCTTCGATCACGACGGGATGAACCTGCCGGCACCTGGCCCCGCGACGGGCCGCGGATAAGACGCGGCCAAGCGGTCAGCAGGCTCCCGCTTGGCGTGGAGGTCAACGCCCTCGCGCGTCGTCCCGGATCATCTGGGCGCCTTTTTCCGCGATCATCATCGTCGGGGCGGCCGTATTGCCCGAGGTGATGCGCGGCATGGCCGAAGCGTCGATGACGCGCAGGCCCTCGACACCGCGCAGGCGCAGGCGTTCGTCGAGCACGGCGCCGGCATCGTCGTCTCGTCCCATTCGGGCCGTGCCTGCCGGGTGGAAGATCGTGGTTCCGAGCCGGCCTGCCGCCTCCAGCAACTCCGCATCCGACGTCACCGAAGGACCAGGCACGTGTTCCTGGGGCTTGAACCGTGCGAGCGGCTGCTGCGCGACGATGCGGCGCGCGAGCTTCAGCGCATCGACCGCGACCTGCTTGTCCTCATCCGTTGCGAGATAGTTCGGCGAGATCGCAGGAGCGTCGCTCGCGTCGGGGCTCTTCAGATGGACGCTGCCACGGCTCGAAGGTCGCAAGTTGCAGACACTGGCGGTGAAGGCGCCGAACGGGTGCAGCCCGTCGCCCCATTTGTCGAGCGAAAGCGGCTGAAAATGGAATTCGAGATTGGCCGTGGCGTAGTCAGCCGAAGATTTGGCGAAGGCCCCCACCTGCGACGGCGCCATGGTCAGCGGCCCGGTGCGCAGCGCCGCGTATTCCAGCGCCATCAGCGGCCTGCGCCAGAGTTTGGCATAGTCGCTGTTGAGCGTGCGCACACCCTCCACCTTGTAGACGGGCCTGATCTGCAAATGGTCCTGAAGGTTCTCGCCGACGCCCGGTAGATGACGCCGCGTCTCGATACCCAGAGCCTGGAGCCGTTCACCGTCGCCGATGCCAGACCGCTCGAGAATGGCGGGTGAGCCGACCGCTCCGGCGCTCAGCACGACCTCGCCGCTCGACTCCACGCGCAGCTTTTCGCCCTGATGGATGAATTCGACCGCGCGGGCACGGCCCTCCTCGATGATGATGCGCTCGACCAGCACATGGGTTTCCAGCCGGATATTCTCGCGGCCCAGAGCCGGAACCAGGAAGGCGCGATAGGAGCTCACCCGCCGACCGCGCTTCTGGTTGACCTGGAAATAGGCCGACCCTTCATTGTCGCCGGTGTTGAAATCATCGATCTTGGCGATTCCTGCCGCCTGTGCCGCGTCACGGACGGCATCGAGAATGGCCCAGCGCACGCGCGGGTTCTCGACGCGCCATTCCCCGCCGGAGCGATGCAATCCGCCGGCTGGCGGCGCGATATGGTCTTCGTGCTTCAGGAAATAGGGCAGTACGTCGTCCCAGCTCCAGCCCTGCAGACCAAGTTGCCGCCAGCCGTCATAATCGGCGGCCTGACCGCGCATATAGATCATCGCGTTGATCGCCGAACAGCCGCCGACGACCTTGCCACGCGGATAGGCGAGCGCCCGGCCGCCCAAACCCGCCTGCGGTTCGGTCTGGAACAACCAGTCGGCACGTGGATTGCCGATCGCGTAGAGATAGCCGACCGGGACGTGGAACCAGATCCAGTCGTCCATGCCGCCGGCTTCCAGCACGAGCACGCGCTTGGACCGATCGGCCGAGAGCCGGTTCGCGAGCAGGCAGCCCGCCGACCCCGCACCGATCACGACATAGTCGAAGGTGCCGATATTCCTGCGATCAGACATGGCATCCTGCTGGCAAAGGAGAGGCATGGGCTTTGCCGCCTTTCGGGAGCGGCGCCCGAACCATCGGGAAGACCGGAGGAAAAGCCAAGCCCCGGGGCAAGGGCGCGCATGCGTCTTTAGTTCTGATTGTGCCAGTCCTGTGCTGCCTGGCTCAGATGGGCCGAGAGCAGGGCGACGGCACGCGGGCGATCCCCCGCTGCCAGAGCGTCGAGGATGGCGAGATGATCCTCGCAGGACTGTTTGATCTGCTCGGGCGTCAATTGCGGGAAGTCGACGAATTGATGCATGCGCCGCAGCGCATTCTGGCGCTTGACCGCCTGCAGGAAGAAGCGGTTGCGTGACCATGAGGCGAGCGTCTCATGGAATTCGGCATTCACCTGGAACCACATGTCCGGCGCGATCTCGGAGGCGGGCTTGCGCATCAGCGCCTCATGCGCATTGCGCATCCGCTCCAGCACGGTCGCATCGATGCGGTAATCGGGCTGGCTGAGAGCCGCTGTCTCGACGGCCTCGCGGAAGGCATAGCTTTCGAGGATGGCCTGCGGGTTATCGAGGCTTTCCGAGAACTGCCAGCCATGACCGCGCTGGCGCTGGACGATTCCTTCCGCCGAGAGGCGCAGCAAGGCGCGCCGCAGATCGCCACGCGATGCGCCGAAATGCGCGAGCAAGGCGTTCTCCGTCACCGATGGCGGAATCAGACCCGCGGCGCGGTCGTTCAGGATCTTCCGGTAGAGTTCCTTGCCGCCGGCAGCATCATTGCTGCATTCCGCAATGACCGCGGCATCGATCGGGCGGTTGAGCTTGAAGCCCGAGCCGAGTTCCCGCCGCAGGATGCCGCGTTCGCTGAGATCGATCAGGGCGCGGCGCACCGGCGTTCGTGAAACGCCGAGACGAGTGGCCAGTGGCTTTTCCCCGACCGGGGCATCGACCGCCCATCCTTCGTCCCGGCCGAGCCGCAGGATGTCACCAATGATTTCGCGATGCAGTCCGCTCGACACGTGGGCGTCTCCGAAGCTTCCCTTTCTTGCCATTGACAATAAGGTTTGGCGATGGTCCAGTGTATATAATTGCAATAAAAAACACAGAGCCTGTGGATGATTGCACCATTTCCCTTCGTCTCGGTATCTGGGTCGCCTTACGAACGAGGGCGGCAGCATGGTCTGGCGGTGACGGATCGCGTGCATCGCAGCGCACGCTTCTATGCCGGACAACTCGACAGGCTCGGATCGAAGCCAGGTGAACGTGAAGCGCTGATCGCCGAGTTCAGCCGGGGAATTGCTGCCTTCGACGAGGGCTATCTCGAGGAAATGCGCGGCATCGCCGACGGGGCCGGCCTCGACCTCTCCGCGATCATCATGATCAATGCACGGACCGAGATCGTCGCCAAGGCGCGCCTGCTCGCTTCGCGCCCTATTGATGAGGATGATGAGGACGAGGAGAAGATGGCTGATGGCTGCACCGGCGCCATCATCCTGCCGGAGCGAAGCTGGAGCGGAGGCATTATCCAGGGCCAGAACTGGGACTGGCAGCCGGAATGCGCGGAAACCGCGATCGTGTTGCGCGTGCACCGGCAGGATGGGCCCGACCTGCTCACTTTCGTCGAGGCGGGCGGCCTCGGTCGTCACGGCATGAACGAAGCCGGCATCTGCGTGACCGGCAACTATCTACGCAGTGATCGCGACTACCGCCAGGAAGGCGTTCCGCTCGCCTTGGTGCGCCGCAAGGCACTGGAGCAGGAGCACCTGGCACTGGCGATGAAAGTGGTGGCGACCACGCCGAAGGCCTGCTCGACCAATATGATGCTGAGCCAGGACCGGGGCTTTGCCATCGACCTCGAATGCGCCCCGGACGAGGCGTTTCCGGTCTATCCGGAAGACGGGCTCATCGTGCACGCGAATCACTGGATCAGTCCGGTCGCGCTTGCCAAGCTGCGCGATACCGGCTTCGGCTCACCCGACAGTCACTACCGCGACTGGCGTGTCAGGCGATTGTTGACCGAGCCGCAGCGCTTCCTGACGCGGGAGGATCTGAAGGCCGCGCTCTTCGACGATTTCCTGTCGCCCTATTCCGTCTGTCGCCCGCCACGGGCCGGAACGACCGGTGATTTGACGGCGAGCGTCGCGATGATCGTGATGGAGCCAGGGCTCGGCATCATGGAGGTGGCGCCGCTGCCCGCGCTCAACCGACACTTCACCCGCTACAGCCTTTCCGGCGATCCGGTCGCCGTCGCGGCTGCGGCCTGACACGGGGATTGGGAGGTCCTTGCTCATGAGACGTGCTTCACGAACGCGCATTGCGACGGTGGCGCTGCTCGCGGCACTGTCGAGTGCTCCGGTGGCGGCGCAAACCCTGACCATCGCCCTCAGGGCCGATATTCGCGGCACGAATCCAGGCGTCAATCGCGACGACGACAGCGACGCGGTGACCCTCCACATGGTCGAAGGACTGGTCGCCTATCGCGAAGGCGGCACCGTCGGCCCCATGCTGGCGGAGAAGGTGGAAACCTCACCGGATGGGTTGAGCTACACCTTCGAACTGCGCAAGGGACTGACCTTCCATAACGGTGCGCCGCTGACCGCCGCGGACGTCGTCTGGAGTTGGCAGCGCTATATGGACCCGAAGACGGAGTGGCGTTGCCTTGCCGATTTCGACGGCCGCAGCGGGCTCAAGGTCGAAGCGGTCGAAGCCGTGTCGCCAACCACCGTGCGTATGCGCATCAACGAGCCCAACGCGCTCTTCCTGTTCTCGCTGGCGCGCACCGATTGCGGCAGCGCCGCGGTGCTTCACAGGGATTCGCTGAATCCTGACGGGTCGTGGAAGGCACCGGTGGGAACCGGGCCCTTCAAGTTCGGCGAGTGGCGGCGCGGTCAGCAGATCAGCCTGACGCGCTTTGATGGCTACCAGTCGCTGCCCGGCGGCCTCGATGGCTTTGCCGGCAGCAAGCGGCCGCTCGTTCCGGAGGTCAGGTTCCTGGTCGTCCCGGATGCAGCCTCGGTGAAGGCCGGCCTGATCGCAGGCCAGATCGACATTGCCGAAGTGCTGGGCTCCGATGTCGCCGAGCTGAAGAAGGCTCCCGGCATTACGGTCCAGACCGCGACCACGGCAGCGCGCCATGCACTGCTCTTCCAGACCAATGACCCGGTCTTCAGGACGCCAGCGATGCGCCAGGCGCTTGCAGCGGCCATCGATTTCAGCCAGCTCGTCGCGATCGTCTCCGATCACGGCGTGCAGCCGAACAATTCCACCATCCACGCCAAGTCGGCCTATCACAGCGACGTGCAGAACCTCTCGCACGGCTACGATCCAGCGCGTGCGAAGAAGCTTCTCACCGAGGCCGGCTACAAGGGCGAGCGGCTGAAGATCACCACCAATAACCGTAAATCGGCGCCAAGCTTCAACATCGCAGTCGTGCTGCAGTCGATGTTCCAGGCCGTCGGCGTCAACTCGGACATCGATGTCGTGGAGTGGGCGACCCATATGGATCGCTTCCTCAAGGGCAATTACCAGCTGATGGTGCATTCCTACTCGGCGCGGCTCGACCCGGCGCTGAGCTTCGAGCATTTCACCGGGCCGAAGGCGGACCAGCCGCGCAAGGTCTGGGATGATCCCGCCGTGATCGCGCTGCTCGACAAGGCCTCGAAGATCGAGAGCCCGGCCGAGCGTCAGAAGATCTTCGACGAACTGCACAAGCGGATGATCGACGACGTGCCGCTGGTGATGCTGTTCAACTCGATCGAAGCCTGGGCCTCGACGGCGCGCGTCTCCGGCTTCGTGCCGTGGGAGTCGCGCGCACGGGCCTGGGAGGTTGCGATCAAGTCCTGAAGAGCCGCGGCACTGGATCGTCTGACCGGATCTCGTATCCGGCCCGGCGATCCAGCGTTCTGTCCCGGCGGCGGCTTTCCCGAAAACCGCAATCCATCCTTCGGGTCGATGGCTCAGTCGATGCTGAGCAGGGCCGTCGCGATGGTCGCGAAGACCAGGTCGATCTCGCCTTCCGAGACGATGAGCGGCGGCGACAGCACGATCGTGTCCCCCGACCCGCGCACCAGCACGCCGGCCTCGTAGCAGGCCTTGGCGCAGGCAGCCCCGCGCGCGCCGGGCTGCCCTGGCCGCGGTGTCAGCTCCACGGCGCCGAGCAGGCCGATGCTGCGGATGTCGGCAACATGCGGGGAGCCCTTGAGCGCCAGCGCACGCTCCTGCCAATGCGTGCTGGTCGCCTTCGCGCGCGCCACGATGCCCTGTTCGGCGAAGACATCGAGCGTGGCGAGCCCAGCGGCGCAAGCGAGCGGGTGAGCCGAATAGGTATAGCCGTGGAACAGCTCGATCACCTCGGGCGGGCCGGCCATGAAGGCATCATAGACCGCGTTCGAGACGATGACGCCGCCCATCGGTACTGCGCCATTGGTCATGCCCTTGGCGCAGGTGATGAGGTCGGGCGTCACGCCGAATGCCTGCGCCGCGAATGGGGTGCCGAGGCGCCCAAAGCCCGTGATGACCTCGTCGAAGATCAGGAGCACACCATGCTTGTCGCAGATCGCGCGCAGGCGCTCGAGATAACCCTTCGGCGGCGGATAGACGCCGCCCGAGCCGGTGACCGGCTCGACGATGACGGCAGCGACGCTGGCCGGGTCGTTCATCTCGAGCACGCGTTCAAGTTCCTCGGCATAGGCCGCGCCGGCGTCCGGCTGGCCGCGCGAGAATGCCATGCCGGCATCATAGGGCAGGGCGAAATGGGCGACCTCGGGCAGCAGCGGGCCAAAGCCGCGCTTGTGCCGGCCGAGGCCTGCCACGGACAGCCCGCCAAAGCCCATGCCGTGATAGCCCTTGGCCCGACCGATCAGCTTGGTGCGGCGCGCATCGCCGCGCGCATGGTGATAGGCGCGTGCGATCTTGAGCGCGGTATCGACAGCCTCGGAGCCGGAATTGACGAAGAAGACGTGATCGAGCCCCTCGGGCGCGAAATCGCACAGCCGTGCCGCATAGGTCTGCGCGGACGGATGGCTCATCTTGAACGAAGAGACGAAGTCGAGGCGCCCCGCCGCCTCGCGGATCGCCTCGACGATGCGCTGCTGGCCATGGCCGGCATTGACGCACCAGAGGCCTGCCATCGCGTCGAGAACCTGGCGCCCCTCGGGAGTGAAGTAGTTCATGCCCTCGGCGCGCTCGAACAGCATCGGCTCCTGCTTGAAGCCGCGCATCGGCGTGAACGGCATCCAGAAGGCGTCCGGAGCGTTGCTGCGGTCGGTTTCGCTGTGAAGGGCAGTGGCTGACATGAAGCGATCCTCAGGCGGGGGGCGATCCCGTCACGGGCGCGCCATTAGCGAGAGCAGATACTGTCTTTATTCCGAATGAAAGACAATATCACTTCATATGCGCTGCTACCCGTCCATGGGCGGCGGTTGCCGGACTCTCCGCTTGAGCTCGCTGGCGCGCTGCAAATGCCGGCGCATCAGGACGGAGGCGATTTCCCGGTCTCCCGCCTGCAGCCGTTCGAGGATCTCGATGTGCTCGGTGCAGCTGACCTGGACCCGTTCGGTGCCGGAGCCCCAATCATAGTTGGAGAGCCGTCGCATCTGGTTTTCCCGGCGGATGGCGGAATGGATGAAGCGATTGCCCGATGCGGCCGCGAGGCCTTCGTGAAAGGCCGCGTTCATCTCGTAGAAGGCGACACTGGAGGACTCGCGCCAGGGCTGGGTCAGGGTGTGGCGGTGCCGTCTCAGCATCTCCACCGCCCAGTGCTCGTCGAGGCGAAAGCCAGGCTCGAGAAAGCCCATGGGCTCGAGCAGCATGCGGAAGCGATAGCGCTCCATCCGCAGTGACGAATCCGAGTATTCGTGCAGGAAGCGCCAGCCATAGCCCGGCTTGCGCTCCACCATCTCCAGCTCGGCCAGGCGTTTCAGGGTGCGCTGGATTTCCGGTCGCGCCATCTCGTATCGGCGCATCAGCTCCAGCTCGGAAACATCGTCGCCAAGCGCGCCGCTCTCGCGGTCGCGCGCGATCCTGACCAGTGCGAGGTCGGTCTCGTCGGGCGAGCCGCCGCCGTCTGCCGGGAGCGGAAGCGCGCTGACCAGCTCGACGCCCTTGTTGGGGTGACGAAGCACGATTCCCTGGCCTTCGAGATGGCTGAGCGCCGCCCGAACCGGGGTGCGAGAGACGTTCAGGCGCTTGGCCAGATTGTTCTCGTTGAGCCATGCACCCGCTGCGAGACCGTCTTCGCGCGCCAGTTGGATGATGCGCTCGGCCAGATCCTGCTGGAGCCGCGTCGGTTCGGCCATGAATTTCCTCTTGATTGTCTTACTGCGTGATGAAATACATTAACTGTTAGCCGGGCGCCAGAGCCGGCGCGGAGATTTGGTCCATGGTTGAGCCCTTTCCATTCATCGATGTTTCGGGATCGCCCTATGAGCGCGGCCGGCAACATGGCGCCGCGGTCCCCACGCGCGTCAAGCGCAGCATCGAGCTCTATGGCGGCCAGCTCACCGATCTCGGATACGATGCCGTTGCCAAGTCGCGACTGATCGCCGAATTCGCTCGCGAGATCGAGGCTTTCGGCGCCCATTATGTCGAGGAGATGCGCGGCATCGCTGACGGTGCTGGCGTCACGCTCGAAGATATCGTGATGGTCAATGCCCGCACCGAAGTCATGGCGAAGGCGCGGCTCGAGAAGGCCAAGCCGGTAGAGGCCGGGGAGGAGCTCGACGATGGCTGCACGGGCGCGGTCATTCTGCCCGAGCGCAGCGCGACGGGCGAACTCATCCACGGCCAGAATTGGGACTGGAAGGCGGAATGCGCCGAGACCGCCATCGTGCTGCGTGTGCGCCGCGATGACGGCCCGGACTTCCTGACCTTTGTCGAGGCGGGCGGTCTTGCTCGCTGCGGCATGAACTCCGCCGGCGTCTCGATCACCGCCAACTATCTGGAGTCCGAGCGCGACTTCACCCAGGCTGGCGTGCCGCTGGCGCTGATCCGGCGCAAGGTGCTGGAGCAGGAGCATTTCGCCATGGCGATGAAGGCCGTGGCGACGACGCCAAAGGCCTGCTCGAACAACATGATGCTCTCGACGGTCGCCGGCTTCGCCATCGACTTCGAATGCGCTCCGGACGAGGCCTTCCCGATCTACCCGGGTGATGGCCTGATCGTTCATGCCAACCATTGGGTCGGCTCGATCGCGCTCACCAAGATCAAGGACACCGGCATTCCGCGTGTGCCTGAGAGCTTCTATCGCGACTGGCGCGTCCGCAAGCTGCTCGACGATGCCGGCCGCAAGCTCAGCGTCGCCGATCTCAAGAATGCGTTCTTCGACGACTTCCTGTCGCCCTATGCCGTCTGCCGCCCACCGCGTCCCAACGAGACCGGCAACCTCTCGGCCACGGTGTCGATGGTGATCATGCAGCCGGCGAAGGGCATCATGGAAGTGGCCCCGCTGCCGGCCCTGAACCGGCAGTTCACGCGCTACAGCCTGACCGACGATCCGGTGACGCTGGCCGAAGCCGCTGAGTGAGTTCTTTGCATGCGTCGGAGCCGTAGAGGGCGGCCCGACGCCATTCGCTAACAAAAATCAGGAGGGGATCGAACATGGCTTTCAAACCGATTGCGGCAGCAGCGCTTGCCAGCGCGGCAATGACCTCGCTGCTGGCAGGTCTCGGCCCGTCGCTCGCGGCGCCGACCAGCATTCGCACGCATCTCAATGCCGATATCCGCAGCATCAATCCGGGCGTGAACCGGGACGACAATACCGACGCCGTCGTGCTGCATATGGTCGAGGGCCTCGTCGCCTATGGCGATGATGCCGAGGTCAAGCCGCTCCTTGCCGAGAAGGTCGCACTGTCCGAGGACGGGCTGAGCTACACCTTCACACTGCGCAAGGGGGTGAAGTTCCACAATGGCGCGCCGCTGACGGCTGCCGACGTCGTCTGGAGCTGGAACCGCTACATGGACCCGAAGACCGAATGGCGCTGCCTTTCGGAATTCGACGGGCGAGGGCGGGTCAAGGTCGAATCCGTAACGGCGCCGGATGCTTCGACGGTGGTGTTCAAGCTCGACAAGCCGAGCTCTCTCTTCCTTGCCAGCATCGCCCGTACCGATTGCGCCATGACCGGGATTCTGCACAAGGATTCGGTGAAGGCGGATGGCAGTTTCGACAAGCCGATCGGCACCGGGCCATTCAGCTTCGGCGAATGGCGCCGCGGCGAATACATCCGGCTCGTGCGCAATGCCGACTACGCCAGCCTTCCCGGCAAGATCGACGGCTATACCGGCGGCAAGCGTCCGCTGGTGGACGAAGTCCGCTTCCTTATCGTGCCTGACAGCTCGACCGCCAAGGCAGCATTGCTGCGCGGCGACATCGACGTCATCCCCGACGTCGCCAACGCTGAAGTCGGCGAGCTACGCAAGAACCCCAAGGTCGAGGTCTCGCTCGTCTCGAACATGGGCTTGGTCGGCCTCCTCATGCAGACCCGCGATCCGTTGCTGCAGAACCAGAAGCTGCGCCAGGCGATTGCCGCTGCGCTCGACGTCAACGAGATCGTCTCCGCCGTCACGGACGGCCTCGGCAAGCCGAACAATTCGATCGTGCCTGCGATGTCGTCCTATTACGGGCCGGTGCAGAAGCAGGGCTACAAGCACGATGTAGCGGCTGCCAAGAAGCTGCTTCAGGAAGCCGGCTACAAGGGCGAGCCAATCGTGATGCTCGCCAACAAGCGCTATCCGCAGAGCTTCGATTCCGCGGTGATCGCGCAGCAGATGCTGCAGGGCGCCGGCATCAATGTCTCGATCGAAGTGCTGGAATGGGCGACGCAGCTCGACCGCTACAGCAAGGGCAACTACCAGATGCAGGCCTTCCCCTATTCGGCCCGCCTCGATCCCGCGCTGAGCTTCGAGTCGATCGCCGGTCCGAAGGCGACCCAGCCGCGCAAGGTCTGGGACGACGCGGACTCCCTCGCGCTGCTCGACAAGTCGATGGTGGTTTCGGACAAGGCCGAACGCCAGAAGCTGTTCGACGAGCTGCACACGCGCTTCATCGCCCAGGTGCCAATGGTCATGCTCTATAATGGGCTCGATGCCGGCGTCTATGCGAAGCGCGTGAAGGGCTACCAGTCCTCGATCCTGTCCAAGCCCAGGCTCTGGGAAGTCAGCGTCACCGACTAAAGGTCCCCCGGCTCTCTCTCGGGTGCATCCTTGAGAATATGAGCTGCAATCAACTGCGAGAGGCGCGCAATGTCGCGCTTCTCGATGGCTTCGAGCATGGCGTGATGGTCACGGTCGCTGCGCAGCAGCGACTCGTGGGAGGCCCATACCGTGACGTTCGACCCGCGCCCGCGATCACGCAGGTTCCAGATCAGCTCCTCCAGCACGGGGTTGCCGCTGAGATGATACATCACTTCGTGAAATTCGGCGTTGACCCGGCTCTGGTCGGCGCGCGTGCCCTCGCGCACCGCCACGCCGAACTCCTCGGCGAGACCACGAAGCGTCGAGAGGGTTGCCGGCGTCATCCGGCCGACGATTGCGGTCGCGACGGAGGTCTCGATCACGATCCTGACAGACCGGATATGGCGCAGGGTCTCTCGATCGATCTCGGCCACGCGGTAGCCCCGGTTGGGGACATGTTCGATCGCCTTGCGCACGACGAGTTCGTCGAGCGCGGTGCGAACATCGAAGCGCGTCGCGGCGAATTTTTGCTCGATGTCGATCTGGCGGAGCCATTCGCCGGAGCGGAACTGGCCGAGCTTGATCGCCTCGGCGATCTCTCCAGCCAGGGCGTGTTTCGATTTCGGCTTACGCTTCACGGTCGTCATCGTCATCCCCTAGCTCATCTCGCCGCGATTTCGCTACCGGGCGAAGCGACCGATCCAAGCTTGCCAGCCCGAATGCAACGTGCAACATAATTGGCGCCAATTTAAAAGCCAATAAAGGATATCCGATGGCTGCGATGACTGCGACGCGTGAAGCGCCCGAAGCCAAGAAGACCGACAAGGCTGCCGCGCTCTACGACATGGACCGGACCACGGTCTTCGCCAGCCGGCACGATCCCCGCTTTGCCTATTGCCTCTACGTGCCGCCGTCAGTGGGGCAGGGCGGCGAGCCGCCGGCGCTGGTCGTCGCCATGCATGGCACCGGCCGCAGCTTCATCACCTATCGCGATGCCTTCACCGAGTTCGCGCGTTGGAACAACTGCATCGTGCTCGCGCCGCTCTTCCCGGTCGGGGTGCGGGGCGACGGCTATCGTGACGGCTTCAAGTACATGCGCGAAGCCGACATCCGCTACGATCACGAACTGCTTGCCATCGTCGACGAGGTCGGCGAGCGCTACAATCTCGACTTCAAGCGCTTTGCCCTGTTCGGTTATTCCGGCGGCGGGCACTTCGCACACCGCTTCCTGCTTCTGCATCCCGACCGCCTCTGGGCTGCCTGCATCGGAGCACCGGGTTCGGTCACGCTGCTTGATCCGACGCGCGACTGGTGGGTCGGAACGCGGAATTTCGCGGCGCTGTTCGGGCAGGAGATCGACTTGGCCGCCCTCGCCAAAGTGCCGGTCCAGATGATCGTCGGGGCTGCCGATCTGGAAACCTGGGAAATCACCCACAAGGAAGGCGGCCGCAACTGGATGCCGGATGCCAACCATGCCGGCAAGACCCGCCCTGAGCGGCTCGCGAGCCTGCAGCGCTCCTTCGAAGCCGCAGGCGTGACGGTGCGCTTCGATCTCGTGCCGAACATGCCGCATGACGGCGTCAAAGCTGTGCCCCGCGTCGAGGAATTCCTGGCGGAAACGCTGACCCGCCTGCGTGCGGACGCTGCGCCTCTCACCGTGCTGAAGGGGAAGTGAAGTGAACCTGACGTCGTCCCTGGCTATTGCTTTGACCCTTGTTGCTGCGCCGGTTCTGGCGCAGCAATCGACGATCAATGTCGCGCTCAATGCGGACATCCGTTCGACCAACCCGGGCGTCAACCGGGACGACAACACCGATGCCGTCGTGCTGCACATGGTCGAGGGCCTGGTCGGTTACCGCGAGAACGGCGCGGTCGCGCCGCTTCTGGCGGAGTCGATCGCGGTCTCGCCCGACGGGCTCACTTACACCTTCACCCTGCGCAATGGCGTGAAGTTCCACAATGGCGCGGTCATGACCTCGGCTGACGTGCTGTGGAACTGGAACCGCTACATGGACGCGAAGACCGACTGGCGCTGCCGGGCGGAATTCGACGGCCGGACCGGCATGAAGGTCACGAGTGTCGACGCACCTGATCCGTCGACCTTCGTCATGAAGCTGGAAAAGCCGAGTGCGATGTTCCTCGACACCATGGCGCGCACCGATTGCGCCATGGTCGCGATCATCCACAAGGACTCGGTGAAGGCCGACGGCAGCTGGGACCGGCCGATCGGCACCGGCCCCTTCACGCTCGGCGATTGGCGACGCGGCGAATTCGTCTCGCTGAAGCGCTTCGACGGTTATGTTTCGCCCTCTGGCGAGCAGCGCGACGGCTATGTCGGCCGCAAGCGTGCTTTGGTGCCGGAGGTGAAGTTCCTCTCCATCGCCGATGGCGCCACGATCAAGGCCGGCTTGATGTCGGGCGCATTGCATGTCGCGGACGTTCCCGATTCAGACATGCCGGAAATGAAGAAGAGCCCCAATATCGAGGTGATGAGCGCCCCGAGCGCGACGAAGCACGCCTTCCTGTTCCAGACGCGCGATGCCTTGCTCGGCGATGTCCGGATGCGCCAGGCGATCGCGGCAGCGCTCGATCTCGACCAGATCGTCGCTCACACCTCGAACGAGCTCGGCAAGACCAATAACTCGGCGATCTATGTCTCGTCGCCCTATTACAGCGACGTTCAGCGCCAGCGTTATACCCAGGACCTCGCCAAGGTGAAGAAGTTGCTCGCCGAGGCCGGCTACAAGGGCCAGCCGATCAAGCTGATCGCCAACAAGCGCTCGACGGTGCCGAGCTTCCCGGCCGCGGTCGTGGCCCAGGCCATGCTGCAGGCCGCCGGCATCAACAGCGAGATCGAGGTGCTGGAATGGGCGACCCAGCTCGACCGCTACGCCAAGGGCAACTTCCAGATGATGTCCTTCAGCTATTCCGCCCGCATCGATCCTGCCCAGAGCTACAACCAGTTCAGCGGACCCAAGGACACATTCCCGTCCAAGGCCTGGGACAGCCGGCGTGCCGACGAGCTGATCGAGAAGGCGACGCTCGTCGGCGATCCGGCCGAGCGCCAGAAGCTGTTCGACGAATTGCACAAACTGATGCTCGCCGAAGCGCCACTGATCTTCCTCTACAATCAGGTCGACACGGCCGGTGTCTCCAGGAAGCTGCGCGGCTTTGCCCCCTGGGTCGCTGGGAAGCCGCGGCTCTGGGAGGTCAGCTTCGCCAATTGAGGCGTTGCTCCTGGCCCGCGCCAGACCCGGGCCAGCTCATCTCAAAACCAAAAAGAACGACGACAACAGGGACATCGACATGAACCGCATCTACGCCTCGGCCTTCGCATTGGCGACCTCAGCTCTCGTGGCTGGCCCGGCCGCCGCCCAGTCCGTCACGGTCGCGGTCGCTGCCGATATCCGCAGCTCCAATCCCGGCGTGAACCGCGACGACAACACGGATGATTTCGTGCTGCAGCTCGTGGAGGGCCTGGTCGGCTATGCCGAGGATGGCACGGTTGGGCCGCTTCTCGCCGAGAAGGTCGAGATGTCTGCCGATGGCAAGGCCTACACCTTCACCCTGCGCAAGGGCGTGAAGTTCCACAATGGTGCGGAGTTGACCTCGGCCGACGTCGTCTGGAGCTGGAACCGCTACATGGATCCGAAGACGGAGTGGCGTTGCCTGTCCGAATTCGACGGTCGCAATGGCCTGAAGGTCGAGACCATCGAGGCTCCCGACGCCAACACCGTCGTGATGCGCATCAACTCGCCCAGCGCGCTCTTCCTCGACGCGCTGGCGCGCACCGACTGCGCCATGGCCGCCGTCATCCACAAGGACTCGCTGAAGGCCGACGGTTCCTGGGACAAGCCGGTCGGCACCGGGCCGTTCAAGATCGGCGATTGGAAGCGCGGCGAGTATTTCACAATGACCGCCTTCGACGGCTATGCGTCGCCGAAGAGCGACAAGCGCGACGGCTATATCGGCCTGAAGAAGCCGCTCATCAAGGACGTGAAGTTCCTTGTCGTGCGCGATCCCGCGACGGTGAAGGCCGGCCTGATCTCAGGCGCCATCGACATGGCCGAAATCCTGCCGAGCGATGTCGAGGAACTGCGCAAGAATCCCAAGCTCGACGTGAAGGTCGCCCCGAACGCCGTGCGCCACACCTTCCTGTTCCAGACGAACGACGCGCTGATGAAGAACGTCAAGCTGCGCCAGGCCATAGCCGCCTCGCTCGACATGACCGAGTTGGTCGCAGCTGCCTCGAGCAACCTCGGCACGCCGAACAATTCGGCGATCTATCCGAGCTCGGCCTATTTCGGACCGGTCGAGAAGCAGGGCTTCAGCTATGACCCGGCCAAGGTGAAGAAGTTGCTCCAGGAGGCCGGTTACAAGGGCGAAAAGATCTCGATCATCGCCAACAAGCGCCCGACCGTGCCGAGTTTCCCGGCCGCCGTCGTGGCTCAGGCGATGATGCAGGCCGCCGGCATCAATGCCGAGATCGAGGTTCTGGACTGGGCAACCCAGCTCGATCGCTACAACAAGGGCAATTACCAGATGCAGTCCTTCTCCTATTCGGCACGCTTCGACCCCGCGCTCGGGTTCGAGCAATTCGCCGGGCCGAAGGACAAGCAGCCGCGCAAGGTCTGGGACAATGCCGAGGCGCAGGCACTGATCGACAAGTCGATGGTCGTTTCGGACAAGGCCGAACGCCAGAAGCTCTTCGACGACCTGCACAAGCGCATGATCGAAGAGGTGCCGCTGATCATCTACTTCAACGGCCTCGACGTGATCGCGCATTCCAAGCGCGTGCGCGATTTCCAGCCGTGGCAGTCGAAGATGCGGATGTGGGGCGTCAACCTCGCCAATTGAGGCGCAGGTCTGACGGGGAGGGGAAGCACAAATGCTGCGTTTCGCGCTCACGCGCATCCTGATGGCGTTGCCGACACTGTTCATCGTGGCAGTCTCGGTTTTCGTCCTGATCCGGTTGATCCCGGGTGATCCGGCCCAGCTCATGCTGGGCGACCTCGCCGATCCGGCGAGCCTGGCCGATCTCCGGGCACGCCTGGGCCTCGATCGCAGCCTGCCGATGCAGTTCGCGATCTGGTTCGGCAATCTGCTGCAAGGCGATCTCGGCCAGTCGATCAATTCGCAACAGGCGGTCCTGCCGCTCATCGCCCAGCGCTTCTTCATCAGCGCGCAGGTGGTGCTGGTTGCGGTGCTGTTCGCCTGCCTGGTCGCAGTACCGGCCGGCGTGATCGCCGCCTGGCGCCAGAACAGCTCGCTCGATCTCACCCTGGTCGGGCTGGCGACGCTGCTGCTCTCGATCCCGACCTTCTGGCTCGGCCTGCTCCTGCTGCTGTTCTTCGGGCTGAAGCTCGAATGGCTGCCGGTCGTCGGCTATGTCTCGATCGGGGAGGACACGACACGCGGCATCCTCTACCTCGTCATGCCGATCCTGACGCTGTTCCTGCACGAGATCGGCGTGATCCTGCGCATGGCGCGCGCCTCGACGCTGGAGGTGCTGCGGCTCGACTACATCACCCATGCCCGCGCCAAGGGCCTCTCGGAAGGCGCCGTGCTCTGGCGCCACGCCTTCAAGAACGCCTTCGGGCCGACCTGGACGCTGATCGGGCTCGTGCTTGGCAACCTGCTCGGCGGCATCGCCGTGGTCGAGACCGTCTTCACCATTCCCGGCCTCGGCCGGCTGCTGGTCGATTCGATCTTCGCGCGCGATTACCCGGTGATCCAGGGCTGCCTGCTCTTCGTCGCCTTCACCTATGTCCTCGTCAATCTGGTGATCGACCTGTGCTATCCCATCTTCGACCCGCGGGTGACAGCCGAATGAAGCTCCCCGCACCCAACGCCCTGCTGGGCGGTCTGCTCATCGGTGTCCTGCTCGTCGTCGCCCTGACCGGCGCGGTCTGGACACCCTACGATCCCCTGCAGCTCTCGTTCCGTGCCAAGCTCGCGGCACCGAGCGCCATGCACTGGCTCGGCACCGACGAGTTCGGCCGCGACGTGCTCTCCCGCCTGATGGCGGGCGCCGCGACCAGCGTCTGGATCAGCCTGCTGACCGTGACGCTCGCCGTGACGCTGGGCACCGTGATCGGCGTCTTCAGCGGTTATCTCCGCGGCTGGTTCGACCGCATCGTCATGGCCTTCAACGATGCGCTGCTCGCCTTTCCCGGCATCCTGCTGGCGCTCGGCCTGCTCGCGGTGGTGGGCGCCAACAAATACGGCATCATCGTCGCGCTCGGCATCGCCTATGCCCCCTCGGTCGCACGCATCGTGCGCGGTACAGTGCTCTCGCTGCGCGAGCGCGAATACATCGCCGCCTCGCGCGTGATGGGCAATTCCGAGGGCTTCACCATGGCCCGCCACATCCTGCCGAACTGCATCGCGCCGCTGACCGTGCTGGCAACGTCGATGTTCGGCTATGTGCTGCTGGCAGAAAGCGCGCTCTCCTTCCTCGGGCTCGGCGTGCCGCCACCGGCTCCGACCTGGGGCAACATGCTCGCCGGTTCGCGGCCCTATATCGGCCAGGCCGTCTGGCTCGGCATCTTCCCCGGCCTGTGCATTTCGCTGACGCTGCTCGGGATCAATCTTCTCGGCGATGCGGTGCGTGACAAGCTCGACCCGCGCATGAGGGGAATGTGATGGCCTCGTCCGAAACACTTCTGCGCGTCGACGACCTCACGCTCGAGATCGGCAGCACCGGCAAGCGCGTCGTCAACGGCGTCAGCTTCTCCGTCTCGCCAGGCGAGATCGTCGGCATCGTCGGCGAGTCCGGCTCCGGCAAGACCCTGGCTGCGCGCGCCCTGATGGGCTTCATCCCGCCAGCGGTCAGGCGTGTCGCCGGCTCGATCAGGTTCGAGGGCCAGGAGGTCACGACCATGGAGCCGAAGCAGCTGCGCGCCATGCGCGGCTCGCGTGTCGGCATGGTCTTCCAGGAGCCGATGACCTCGCTGAACCCGTCGATGCTGATCGGGCGGCAGCTCGACGAGGGGCTGGCGCTGCATCGCAAGCTCAGCGCGAGCGAGCGCAAGGAGCTGATCCTCGACATGCTCAGGCGTGTCGGCATCCGCGATCCCGAGGGCGCGCTGACCTCCTACCCGCATCAGTTCTCCGGCGGCATGCGCCAGCGCATCATGCTGGCCTCGGTGATGCTGCTGAAGCCGGCGCTGCTGATCGCCGACGAGCCGACGACGGCGCTCGACGCCGTCGTGCAGCGCGACGTGCTGGAGCTGATGGTCGACCTGACCAAGGCCAACAACACCGCCGTGCTGATGATCAGCCACGACCTCGGCATGATCGCGCGCTATTCCGACCGAGCGATCGTGATGTGCCAGGGCGATGTCGTCGAGCAGGGCCGGACCGAGGAACTGCTGGCGCGGCCGAAACACCCCTATACCCGCAAGCTGCTCGCCGCGATGCCGCATCGCGGCCCGGCGCGCGCACTGCCGGAAGCCGGGACGCCGATCGTCTCGGTGCGTGATCTTGTGATCGACTATGGCGGACGCCAGGGCTTCTTCCGCAAGGAGGCGCCGAAGCGCGCGCTGCACGGCATCAGCCTGGATGTCGCGCCGGGCCAGGTCGTCGCCGTCGTCGGCGGCTCTGGCTCCGGCAAGACCACGCTCGGCCATGCCATCGCCGGCCTGATCAAGCCGACCAGCGGCGAGATCCGCTTCCAGGGCAAGCCGATCGACAAGAGCGAGACGGCCTATTGGGATTACCGGCTGAACTGCCAGATGGTCTTCCAGGATCCGTATTCCTCGCTCGATCCGCGCATGACGATCGGCGACCTCGTGGCCGAGCCGCTCCGGCTGGTGCCCGGCATGACGGCGGCCCAGAAGGCGGCGCGGCTGCAGGAGGTGCTGGCGGAGGTCGGCCTCGCCGACGGCTTCGCGTCACGCTATCCGCACGAGCTCTCCGGCGGCCAGCGCCAGCGCATCGCGATCGCACGCGCCGTCGTGCGCCGTCCGAAATTCGTGATCGCCGACGAGCCGGTCTCTGCCCTCGACGTCACCGTGCGGGCCCAGGTGCTGGAACTCTTCGCCGAGCTGCAGCGCAAGCACGGCTTCTCCTGCCTGTTCATCAGCCATGATCTCGGCGTGGTCGAGCAGGTCGCCGACCGTGTCGTGGTGATGAACGAGGGCCGGATCGTCGAGGACGGGACCCGCGACGAGATCTTCGACCGGCCGCAGCACGCCTATACCCGCAAGCTGCTCTCCGCCGTGCCCGGCCTCGAAACCGCGCCGGATGGCGGTGTGCGCCTGTTCTGGCGGCTGGTCGACGAAACCGAAGCCGCGCTCGCCTGATCCCCAGCTTCCGGCGGCGGGCGCTACGCGCCCGCCCGCTCTCCTGCTATGAGGCAGGCCCCTGACAGGGAGCGACGGATCAAGGCGATGCAGGTGAGTGTGATGTCCGGCAGGCGTAGCGGCGACGGGAGTATTCGCCCGTGAGCATGGTTCTCGCCTGCGATCTCGGCGGCACCAGTTTTCGCGCAGCTCTCGTCGACGAGGCGGGGCAGCTTCGGGCCCGCCATAGCATCGTCATGCGGGTACCGATCGAGCAGGGCGGCGCCGCCGAGATCGATCCCGATCTCTGGTGGAGCGCGCTCCGCGAGAGCGCAGCCGTGCTCCAGACTTCCCATCCCACGCTTTTCGGCCAGATCGAGGCCTTGGCGATCTCGGCGCTGACGCGCACGCAGGTCTTCGTCGATCGCAACGGCCAGGTGCTCCGTCCCGCCATGCTCTGGAGCGATACGCGCGCCGGCACGACGCTGCCTTCGCTTCTGGCCACGTGCCCGAAGGAGCATCCGGAGACAGCGAGCCTCAATGCCTTCCACCCGCTCGCGCGGCTCTGGTGGCTGAAACAGTCAGAGCCGGACATCCTCGCGGCCACGGCACATGTTCTCGATCCCAAGGACTATCTGAATCTGCGCCTGACCGGGGTCGTGGCGAGCGATACCGTTTCGCTCGCGCGGCTGGAGGCGGCCGCTGCAGTCGCGCCCGCCGGCGGTTCGCTGTTCGACGCTGCCGCCCTGCCGGCGACGCTTCTTCCGCCGCTGCGCGAGCCGGTTTCGATCATCGGCCATGTCCAGACGGGGCTGGAAGGCGCACTTGGCCATCTTGCCGGCCGGCCGGTGATCGCCATGGCGAACGACACCTGGGCAAGCGTGGTCGGGTTGGGCGCCCTGCGTCCGGATTTCGGCTACAACCTGTCCGGGACGACGGAGGTGCTGGGTCTCGTCAATGCCCGGGCTGCGTGGGCCGAGGGGCTGATGACCGTGGACTGGGGAGCCGGCCTCACCCAGCTCGGCGGCCCGAGCCAGACCGGGGCCGACACGCTGATCTGGCTGCTCGAACTGCTCGGTCGCTTCCAGGGCGAGCCGGCCCAGGCCGGTCGCGAGCTTGGCCGCGTCCTTGCGGAACAGCGCGATGCCGACCCGGCGATCTTCCTGCCCTATCTCCAGGGCGAACGCGTACCATACTGGGACCCGTCGCTACGCGGGGCTCTGGTCGGGCTCAATCGCCGCCACCGCGCGGTCGACCTGGCCTGGGCTGTGATGGAGGGCGTGGGCTTCCTCAATCGCGTCGTGCTGGAGCGTGCCGAGGCAGCGTCAGGCCGGCCGATCGCGGAACTTCGCTTCGGCGGTGGCGGGGCTGCCAATCCCCATTGGTGCCAGATCAAGGCCGATATCCTCGGCCGCCCGGTCGGCGTCGTCGAAGGCGAAGAGCATGGTCTGCTCGGTGCCGCCATCGTCGCCTGGACCGCTCTCGGACGCTTTCCGGATCTCGCCTCGGCGCAAGAAGCGCTTGTCAGGCTGGCGCGGGTCTACCAGCCGAACCCGGCCTCACGCGAACCCTATGACCGGCTGTTTGCACTCTTCCGGCAGGCAGAGCAGGCTCTGGCCCCAATCGGTCGTCAGCTCGCCAACTGGCGCGAGTGGGAGGCCGCGCGTGCAGCAGAGGCCTGACGTTGCGCAATTGGACGTGGAGAATTCGCTCTCAACCCGTTGCGCCGGCTCGCATTCGCCCTGGCCCCGCACTAGGGTTGGGTTGTTCCATTCGGTACAGCTTCGGCCGGTTCGGATGAAATGCCCGCTCGCCCGCTGTCATGACATGATGCCCCGACCTTCGATCCCGTCTCCCCATCAGCCTTTTGCGACGCCCGGAGGCCGCATGGCGCGTCCGCTGCGGGGAGCGCACTGAATGTGCACGCTTGTCGAGCGGCATGGCACGGCATTGGCGGGGCTCGCCCTGATTGGGTTCTTCGTCGCCTTTGCGCCGAACTTCGCAAGCCCGGGCAATCTCCTGAACATCGCCAAGGACACGAGCTTCCTCGCCATTCTTGCACTCGGCTTTGCGCTCGCCCTGACCATCGCCGAGCTCGATCTCTCGATCGCCGAGGTCGCGAGCCTGGCTGCAGTCGCCGCCGGCTGGTTCATCCAGGCGGGCTATGACCCCGCGATCGCGGTCCTGGCCGCTCTTGCGGTGGGCGCCGGGCTCGGGGCCTTCAACGGTTTCGGCGTCACGGTGCTGAAGGTTCCTTCGCTGATCGTGACGCTCGGCACGGCCGCCATCGCCAAGGGGCTCGCCTTCATGATCACGCAGGGCGTCGCCTTTGTCGGGCGCTGGCCGGCCGGATTCACCGGCCTGGCACGCGGCACGACGCTCGGCCTGCCCAATCTGATCTGATTCCTGCTTGCAGCAACCGGCATCTCCTATGTGCTGCTGAAATGGACCCGCACCGGCGCCCATATGGCGGCAACCGGCGAGGCGGATGAAGCGGCGCGGCTTGCGGGCATCGCGACCATGCGGATGAAGCGGCTTGGCCTGCTGCTCGCCGGCGTTTTCGCCTCGATCACCGCCGTGCTGCTCGCGGCGAGCCTGTCCTCCGCCGCTCCGAACATGGCCGGCGACTATTTTCTCTACGCCATTGCTGCCGTGCTGCTCGGCATGACGATGTTCGAGCCCGGCAAACCCAATGTGGCCGGCACGGTCTTTGCCGCGCTCGTGCTCAAGGTTCTTGGCAACGGGCTCGTGCTGATGGGCGCAGCCTACTACGTGCAGGATATCGTGCTTGGCATCATCATCATCGGCTCGGTCGCATTCTCGGCCAGCGTGGTGCGGAAGGCAGCCTTCAAGGTTTGAACGCAACAACGCCGCGTAGCCATCCGCGCGGTCCGGAGGGGATAGTCATGAAGTTCGTGAAGATGGTTGCGGCCAGCTGTATGGCGCTGGCCTGGGGCGTCGGCAGTGCCTCCGCATTCGAGCTCGGCGTCATCGGCTTCCAGTTCACCTCGGAGACGCATGCGCGCGTTGCAAACGCGGCTGCGGCCGCGGCCAAGGCCAAGGGCTGGAACGTCACCCTGCTGAATTCCGAAGGCGCGCTGCCGAAGCACGCCGAGCAGTTCGATGCGCTGATCGCCAAGAAGGTCGACGCCATCATCGTCGCCATGGGCAAGCCGGTCGAGGCGGAAGCCCAGTTCAAGGCCGCGAAGGACAAGGGCATCCCGGTCATCACGGTCCAGTCGGGCGCCGGGCCGTACTCGCTGTTCGACATCCAGACCAATGAATACAAGGTCGGTGCGGACGCAGCCCTCTATCTGCTCGGGCAGATGAGCTACACCGGCAACCTGATGTCTGTGCGTTTCGACGGCAATATCGCCTCGCGCATTCGCGGCAAGGTGCTCGACGTTGTCCTGTCCGAGAACACCGCGGTCAAGGAAGTCGGCAAGCACGGCATGGCGCGCACTCAAAGCTGGCGCGACGATGTCCGCAGCGGCGTGCAGGCGCTGCTCCTGCGCAACCAGGGCAAGATCAACGGTATCTGGGCCTCCTTTGACGGTCAGGCCTATATCATCGACGATTTGCTCAAGGCGCAGGGCGTCAAGAAGGGCGAAATTCCGCTCGTTTCCGTCGATGGCGGTGCCGAAACCTATCGTCGCATTGCCGACCCGGACAGCACCTTCCTCGCGACCGTCACCGTCCCCTTCGAGGAAATGGGCGTGAAGGCGGTCGAGGCTGTCGAGGCCATCGCCGTGAAGAAGCAGCCGGTGAGCGCCATCACGACCGGCCCCTATCTCTTCATGGACGCGGTCGTCGTCGACAAGAACAACGTCAAGGACTTCCTGAAATAGGGCGGCCCTCGGCCGGGCCGGCCTTTGCGGCAGGCCCGTTTGCGCGCCCTCCGGAGAGCATGCGGATGACAGACAAGGCGGCCTCGGAGCCCATCTTCGCGATGCGCTCGGTCGGCAAGAATTACGGCGCCGTCCAGGCATTGAGCGGGATCGATCTCGACGTCCATGCCGGCGAGGTCCTGGCGATCTGCGGCGACAACGGCGCCGGCAAATCGACGCTGATCAAGATCATGTCGGGCGCCGAGGCGCCGACCGCCGGCACCATTCGCCTGCGTGGCCGCGAGGTGCATTTCCGCTCGCCGCATGACGCGCTCGAGCAGGGCGTGGCGACGATCTACCAGGAGCTTGCACTCGCGCCGCGCCTGTCGATCGCCGCCAATGTCTTCATGGGCGCCGAACTGACGCGCCCGCTCGTGCTGCCTTTCCTGCGCGTGCTCGACAAGGCGCGGATGGCTGACGAGGCGAGGGGCTATCTGCGCCGGCTATCGGTGCAGATCGAGGACATGACGCGCCCGGTGGAGCGGCTCTCCGGCGGGCAGCGACAGGCCGTGGCGATCTCGCGGGCGCTTCGCTGGAACGCCGAGGTCATCATCATGGACGAGCCGACAGCTGCGCTCGGCGTCAAGGAAACCGCGCAAGTGCTTGATCTTGTGCGCCATCTCAAGGCGGAGGGGCGCACTGTCCTGCTGATCAGCCACAACATGCGCGACGTGGTCGCGCTGGCGAGCCGGGTCGTCATCCTGCGCAGCGGCCGCAAGCTGCATGACCTGCCGATCGGCAGCCTCACACCCGACGATCTCAGCCATCTCATCATGTCCGCCCCGGCACTGGCGGCCTGAGATGGCACGGCCGATCATCATCGACACCGATCCCGGGCAGGACGACGCCGTTGCCCTGCTGCTCGCCTTTGCGCAGCCGGACGAACTCGACATTCGCCTGGTCAGCACGGTCGCCGGCAATGTCGGGATCGACCTGACCACCGCCAACGCGCTGCGCGTCCGCGATCTGGCGGCGCGCCCCGATGTACCCGTGCAAGCGGGCATGGCGCGGCCGATGCTGGAGCCGCTCGAGACAGCGGAATTCGTGTCCGGCCCCGACGGCCTGAGCGGCGCCGGGCTGCCGGCCGCCGCGTCGTTGGCGGCTCCCGGCCATGCCGTCCAGGGGATCGTCGAGATCCTGCGCGCAGCCGCAGACGGCAGCGTCACGATCTGCGCGCTCGGCCCGCTGACCAATGTCGCGATGGCCTTGCGCCTCGCACCGGAGCTTGCGCCCAGACTGCGCGAGATCGTGGTGATGGGCGGAGCCATGGGCCTCGGCAACATGACGCCGGCAGCCGAGTTCAATTTCTATGTCGATCCGCATGCCGCGGCCGTCGTCCTCGGAGCGGGCGTTCCTGTCACGCTGTTTGGCCTGCATGCGACGCATCAGGCCATCGCCTCGTCGGCGGCCATGGCGCGGTTGGACGGGCTCGGCACCCGCACCGGGCGAGCGGTCCACGGAATGCTGACGCGTCCGCGCCCAGGGGGCCTGGGCACGGCGGCCCACCCCATGCACGACCCCTGCGTCATCGCCTGGCTGCTCTGGCCCGAACTGTTCAAGGGCCGTGATTGCCATGCCGAGATCGAGCTCGCCGGCAATGTCCGGGGCCGATCGACCATCGACTGGAACGGCCGGACGAAGCGCCCGGCAAACGCTTTCGTCGTCAACGAGGTCGATGCCGACCGCCTGTTCGAGCGCATGATCGATGCGCTCGCCTGCCTGCCCTAAGGATTGCTGGATCATGACCCATCCGGTCGACGAATGTCTCGCCGACGCCGAGGCCGCGATTGCGCGCATGAAGGGGGCTGCGATCGCCGCGCGCAACCAGCATGCGCGCGCCGA